>JBCBTI010000006.1:0-173114 GCA_039818745.1 Cyanobacteria bacterium J06638_7 | reverse complement strand
CTCCAATTGCAATCAAAGACTCAGCTAGGGATTTCAGGCCTCAGATGCCGCTCAGGACCCCGTAGCCCAGAGCTTCCTTAACCCAAACCGATATGATTGATGTCTCGCCGCTGTTATCGATTCGAGGCGCCAAGAACCTACGAGGTGTCTTCATGGAGAACATCGGAGTTGATCAGTCCGAAGTCAACAAGATGGATGTGCTGGAAACCCTGCACCGGTTGAAAGGCTTCACCTTGCCCGATTCAGCTGGGCCGCGATCCCAATGTCCGCTCAGCAACCCGGAGATCTGCGTTTAGGGCCGGCTGGGCTCACCGCTGCCAGTCCCGGCCCTGGCCGCCAGTACAGCCGCCGCCACCGTGAGATCAAACGGCGTGGTGAGCTTGATGTTGGCGGCCGGAGCCTCCAGCACCTGCACCGGCCAGCCCAGCCGCTCGAACAGGGCCGCGTCATCGGTGACACTCCAGCCCTCGGCGGCCGCCCGGGCGTGGGCCTGGCGCAGGGCGGTCACGGCAAACCCCTGGGGCGTCTGGGCGGCCCAGAGGCCGCTGCGCTCCGGGGTGGCGAGGATGGCGCCACTGCCGTTCACCTGCTTGATCGTGTCGGTCACCGGCGCGGCGGCGATCACCGCCAGGCCCTGCTCCACCGCCGCGGCGCAGCGCGCCAGCAACTCCGGCTCCACCAGGCAGCGGGCGCCATCGTGGATCAGCACCCCGGAGGCCTCGGCAGGCAGGGCCTCCAGGCCCCGGCTCACCGACTCCTGGCGGCTGTCGCCGCCCAGGATCCACTGCACCGGGCGATCGGGCCTGGCGGCCTCGATGATCGCCGCCACCGCGCCCGCATCCACCTGCTGGCCGACGATGCCGATCCAGCGGATCGCCGCGCAGGCCAGGGCGGCCTCGAGGGTCCAGGCCAACACAGGGCGGCCGGCCACCTCCAGCAGCAACTTGTTGCCGGCGGCGCCCATGCGGCGGCCACTGCCGGCGGCGGCGATCAGCAGATGCACAAACAACTCCCGCCGCTGGGCCTGATCAGAGGAGATCCATACAATCAGGCCGCCGTGCCCCAGCCGCCATCATGCGCGCCCTGTTTCTGATCCCGGGCGACGGCGCTGTTCAGCTCCAGGCCTTCCCGGCGGTGGCAGCAGTGGCCAACCAGCTCGGCGCCCGGGTGCAGGTGGTCTGCCCCACCGCCAGCGCCGCCCTGTGGAGCCTCCATCCCCAGGTGGAACGCGCCATCCCCTTTGCCTTCAGCGGAGCCTCCCTGGCCGACTGGTCCAATCTGCTGGGCTCGGTGCGCGAGCCCGACTTCCAGCTCTGCATCAACCGCGGCCGGGGCCGCCAGATCGATCTGATGCTGGCGATGAGCCACATCCCCACCCGGGTGGCGGCGGCCGGATTTTCGGCCACCGCCACGGTGGCGGAGCAGGGGGATGGCTGGGGCGCCCAGGCCTGGCAGGCCTTCCTGCAGCCGGTAGGGGTGACGCTTGACGCCGGCGGCTTCCGCCTCACCCTGCCCCAGGCCGAACTGGAGAAGGCTGCCTGCCGTCAGCCGGCCGGCGACGGCCCCCTGCTGCTGCTGGCCCCCGCCGGCGGTCCGGACGACTGGCCGAGCGAGCGCTGGCAGGAGCTGCCCGAGCAGATCCGCCGCCGCCTGCCTGGCCTGCGCACCAGTGCCGCTGGCGAGGGGTCCCTTCGCCGCCAGGCCGCCGCCATCGCCTGCGCCGATGTGGTGCTCGCCAGCGACCCGCTGAGCGTCGAACTGGCCGTGCTGCTGGGCGTGCCCCTGGTGGCCATCGGCCGGACTGACCAGACCCTGCCGGCGCGGCCGGGCGTGAAGGGAATCGGCAGCCCCGGAGCGCTGCAGGAGCTTGATGGCGAGGCGGTGCTGCAGGCCCTCGGCCTGGGCTGAACAGCCCCCCAGGCCGCCGCACCCGGGGCCATACGATCGGCGCCACTGCCAGCCCCAGCGCCGATGCTCACCGCCACTCCCCTTGACGGTCAGGTCGCGCTGGTCACCGGCGCCAGCCGCGGCATCGGCGCGGCCATCGCCGCCGAACTGGCTGCCGCCGGCGCCACGGTGGTGGTGAACTACGCCCGCTCGCCGCAGGCCGCCGAGACCGTGGTGGCAGCGATCGAGGCCGGCGGCGGCCGGGCCTGGGCCCACCAGGCCGACGTGGCCGATGAGCAGCAGGTGGAGGGCCTGGTGAAGGCCGTGCTGGAGAGGGAGGGCCGCCTCGACGTGCTGGTGAACAATGCCGGCATCACCCGCGACGGGCTGCTGATGCGCATGAAGACCGCCGACTGGCAGAGCGTGATCGACCTCAATCTCAGCGGCGTGTTCCTCTGCACCCGCGCCGTCAGCCGCACCATGCTCAAGGCCCGCAGCGGCCGCATCGTCAACATCACCTCGGTGGTGGGCCTGATGGGCAATCCGGGCCAGGCCAACTACAGCGCCGCCAAGGCCGGGGTGATCGGCTTCACCCGCTCCACCGCGGCCGAGTTCGCCGGCCGGGGGGTCACGGTCAACGCCGTGGCTCCGGGATTCATCGAGAGCGACATGACCGCCGCTCTCGAGCGCGAGCCGATCCTGGCCGCGATCCCGCTGGCACGCATGGGCCAACCCACCGAGGTGGCCGGCGCCGTGCGCTTCCTGGCCGCCGATCCGGCGGCGGCCTACATCACCGGCCAGGTGCTGCAGGTGGATGGCGGCCTGGTGATGCGCTGAAGGCGCGTCGAGGCTGGGTGCTGGGGGGCCTTCAGCCGTTCACAGGCCGGCCCAGCTCCTCACGCAGCTGGCGAATCTGCTGCAGCAGCCGCAGCCGCCGGCTGCGGGCGGTGAGGGTGAGAAAGAGCCGCAGGGGCACGTAGATCAGGGCCATCGACACCCCAAGGGCGGCGATCAGCACGAACACCATGGCATTGGCACTGGTGGTGGGGTCGAGCACCAGTGCCTGAGTCCCGTCCCGGCTCGGATCCAGGGCGGAATCCATGGCCGTCTCCAGAGCGGAGTGCAACAGATCCTCCATCGTCCCGGCGGCGGCGCCACATCGCTGCCCAGACCCTATCGGCAGCCAGGCGATCCGGCCCCGGCAGGGGCCCGGGCGATTCGGCTTTCCCCACCGGCCGCCGGGCACCGCCATGGGACGCTGGATGGCGAGCACAGTCGAACGATCAATGGCCAAACTGGTCAGTTTTTCCGATACATCCCGTGCCGCCCTCGAGCGCGGTGTCAACGCTCTCGCAGATGCGGTGCGGGTGACCATCGGCCCCAAGGGCCGCAATGTGGTCCTCGAGAAGTCCTTCGGCGCCCCGGAGATCGTCAATGACGGGGTCACCATCGCCCGCGAGATCGAACTCGAGGATCCCTTCGAGAACATCGGCGCCAAGCTGATCCAGCAGGTGGCCAGCAAGACGAAGGATTCGGCCGGTGACGGCACCACCACGGCCACGGTGCTGGCCCAGGCCATGGTTCACGAGGGTCTGCGCAACGTCGCTGCCGGCGCCAACCCGGTGGGGGTGCGCCGCGGAATGGAGCGGGCAGCGGCGCAAGTGGTGGAGGGCATCGCCCAGCGCTCCCAGGCGGTGGCCGGTGACGCCATCCGTCAGGTGGCCACCGTGAGCGCCGGCAATGACGAGGAGATCGGCCGCATGATCGCCGAGGCCATGGCCCAGGTGAGCGCCGACGGGGTGATCACGGTGGAGGAGTCCAATTCCCTGGCCACCGAACTGGAGATCACCGAGGGAATGGCCTTTGATCGCGGCTACATCTCCCCCTACTTCATCACCGATCAGGAACGGCGGGAGTGCGTGTTCGACGACGCCCTGCTCCTGCTCACCGATCGCAAGATCAGCTCCATCGCCGACCTCGTGCCCCTGCTGGAGGCGGTGAGCCAGGCCGGCAAGCCCCTGGTGATCGTGGCTGAGGACGTGGAAGGTGAAGCCCTGGCCACCCTGGTGGTGAACAAGAACCGCGGCGTGCTGCAGGTGGCGGCCGTGAAGGCGCCGGGATTCGGCGATCGCCGCAAGGCCAGCCTTGAAGACATCGCCATCCTCACGGGGGCCACGGTGGTGAGCGAGGACCAGGCCATGACCCTGGACAAGGTGAAGCTCAGCGAGCTGGGCAGCGCCCGCCGCCTCACCCTCACCAAAGACGAGACCACCATCGTCGCCAGCGGCGATCAGCAGCAGGCGGTGGCGGCACGGGTGGCGGCAATCAAGCGGGAGCTGGAGCGCACCGACTCGGACTACGACCGCGAGAAGCTGCAGGAGCGGATCGCCAAGCTGGCCGGCGGCGTGGCCGTGATCAAGGTGGGAGCGCCCACGGAAACCGAACTGAAGCACCGCAAGCTGCGCATCGAGGATGCCCTCAATGCCACCCGGGCGGCGGTGGAGGAAGGCATCGTGGCCGGTGGAGGCACCACCCTGCTGGAGCTGGCGGCAGACCTGGATGCTCTGGCGGCCGCCTGCGCTGGCGACGAGCGCACCGGGGTGGAGATCGTGCGCCGTGCCCTGGAAGCCCCGGCCCGGCAGATCGCCGAAAACGCCGGTGTCGAAGGCGCCGTGGCCAGCGCCGAAATTCTGCGCCAGGGCAAGGGCTTCAACGCCCAGAGCGGCATCTACGAAGATCTGGTGGCGGCCGGCGTCATCGATGCAGCCAAGGTCACCCGGCTGGCCCTGCAGGATGCGGTGTCGATCGCCGCGCTGCTGATCACCACCGAGGCCGTGATCGCCGACAAGCCCGAACCTCCGGCTCCGGCCGGCGGCGGTGACATGGACGGCATGGGCGGTATGGGTGGCATGGGTGGCATGGGCATGCCCGGAATGATGTGAGCTGAGGCCCACACTCCCGGGCATTGCGGCCGGCGCCCGGCAGCCGTTGACTTGGCCCTGGCTCAGGCGATGGCCTGGAGGTAGGCGCTCACCTGCTGCTCCAGGCCGGTGATCGCCGTGCCCACCACCACCGCGTCGGCCCCCAGGGCCAGGGCACGGGCGGCCTCAGCGGGGCTGGCGATTCCCCCTTCGCAGATCAGGACGGTGCCGGGCTGGAGCTGCTGGCGCAGCGGCGTGATCAGATCCCAGGCCGGGGGCGGGCAGCCTGCTGTGGCCTGGGTGTAGCCATAGAGCGTTGTACCCACCCAGTCGCAACCCAGCCGGGCGGCTTCCAGGCCATGGGCCAGGCTGTCCACATCGGCCATCAGCGTTGCGCCGAGCTCCTGCCGGGCCCGCCCGATCAGCTCAGCCAGACCCACGCCACCTGGCCGCGGTCGCGTCGTGGCATCCAGCGCCACCACATCGGCGCCAGCGGCCCACACGGCACGGATCTCCTCCCAGCCTGGAGTGATGTACACAGGACTGGCGGGGTGGCTGCACTTCCACAACCCCACGATCAGGGCCTGCGGGCAGCGCCGGCGCACCGCCCCGATGTGCTCCGGACTCTCCAGACGTACGCCGCTGGCGCCGCTGTTCAGGCAGGCCTCCGCCATGGCGGCAATCACCTCGGGATGGCGCAGCGGCGATCCCACCGGCGCCTGCACCGACACGATCAGTCCCTGGGGAGGGGAGAGGGAGCTCATGGCGGATCGGGCATCGCCGCTCTGCAGCGGGGCTCAGGTGAGTTTGCGGTCGAGCAGGGGCCGGATCAGCAGGAACAGGCCCACCGCCAGCGCCGCCAGCACCCCCAGGCAGCTGGCGGCGCTGAGCTGGCCGTAGGGGGCCTGCAGCACCACGGCATCGAGGGAGAACTGGCCGGCGTAGGCCGCCCGGATCGGCTCGATCGCGAAGGTGAGCGGGTTGAGCGCCGCCAGCCAGCCCAGCCAGGAGGGCATGAAGGAGATCGGCGCCAGGGCAGTACTGGCGAACAGCAGGGGCAGGTTGGCAACGAAGATCACCGCGATCAGCTCGATGTGACCGGGCAGGGCGAAGGCCAGGCCGAGGCTGAGGGCGGTGACGGCGAACACCAGGAGCAGCAGCGTCACCAGCACCAGCACCAGCCCGCCGCCGCCGGGCCAGCCATAGCCCAGCAGGGCGGCGGTGACCATGATCGCCAGGCTCTGCACCAGGCTCATCACCGTGATGAACAGCACCGAAGCCAGCACGATGGAGCTGCGCGAGCGCAGCGGTGCCACCAGCAGCCGGTTGAGGAAGCCGAATTCGCGATCGAACATCACCGGCAGGCCGGCATTGAGGGCGCCGCTGAAGGCGGTGAACACGATCACCCCAGCCCCCAGGAAGCGGCCATAGCTCATGCCCTCCGGCAGCAGTCCCTCCGGAGCCTTGGCGAACAGGGCACCGAACAGCACCAGCCAGATCAGCGGCTGCAGCACCCCGGCCACCAGGGAGGAGGGTCGGCGTTGGAGCTGCACGAACAGCCGACGGGTGAGCGCCAGGGTTTCCTGGCTGATCTCCGCCAGGGCCGAGGGTTCGGCCGGCAGGGACTGAAGGCTGGGGTTGGCTGACGTCATGGGGGAGAAGCCGCCATCGCTGGGGCTGAGGGCTGGTGGACGGGGCGGGGCAGGGCTGGGGGGCTGGATCGGCTGAAGGCTGGCTTAGCGCATGCTCTGCTTGCGTTCCGCCTTGGGGTCTCGCAGTCCCGCCACGGCCAGTTCCGCATCCATCAGGGTGCGGCCGGTGGCCTGCAGGTAGACATCGTCGAGGCTGGGACGGCTCTGGGCCAGGGCGAACACCGGCAGCTCGGCCTCGGCCAGATGCCGGCGCAGCTGCTCCACCACTCCGTCATGCTCCACCACCAGGTTGAGGGAGTACCCCTGGGAGCGGTTCACCACCACCTGACGCACTCCCTGGCAGGCTTGCAACAGCTGCTGCACCCGGTCCGCCTCCTGGGGATCGCTGAATTCGCGCACCCGCAGGGTGACGCGGTCGCCCCCCAGGGCCCGCTTGAGGGCCGCAGGCACCCCTTCGGCGATCACCCGGCCGCGCTCGATGATCGCCAGGCGGTCGGCCAGGGCATCCACCTCCTCCAGGTAGTGGCTGCTGAGCAGCACCGTGGTGCCACCGTCGCGCAGCTGGCGCAGCACGGTCCAGATCGCTGCACGGCTCTCGATGTCGAGACCCACCGTGGGCTCATCCAGCACCAGGACCCTGGGGCGGTGCAGCAGGGCGGAGGCGAGATCGAGGCGGCGGCGCATGCCGCCGGAATAGCCGCCGCAGCGGCGGTCGATCCACTCACCCATACCCAGCAGCTCCACCAGCTCGGTGATGCGGCGGTTGCGTTCGCCGCTCTCGAGATGGTGCAGATCGCCCTGCAGCTGCAGCAGTTCCCGGCCGGTGAGGATCTTGTCGATGGCCACCTCCTGGGCCACGTAGCCCAGCAGACGACGCACGCAACGGGGTTCGGCCAGGGCATCGAGGCCCGCCACCCGCACGCTGCCGCTGTCGGGAGCCAGCAGGGTGCAAAGGATGCGCAAGGTGGTGGTCTTGCCCGAGCCGTTCGGGCCGAGCAGGCCATAGAGCGTTCCGGCGGGAACGCTCAGGCCGAGCCCGTCGAGGGCCATCACCGCAGCCTCGCCGCGGCCGTAGCTCTTGCGCAGGTCACGCAGCTCAATGAGCCCGCCGCCAGCAGCACCATCACCCATCAGAGGTGTCGCCCGTGGAGTCAGAGGGCCAATGTAGGCAGGCCGGGATGCAGGCCCGGGGGCGGCAGCTGCAGGGCCTGGGCCAGGGGCAGCCGCGCCAGCAGCAGCAGCAGGCAGATGCCGAACAGGTAGAGGATCGACCAGCGGAACAGGGCCCGGGCCCGGGCCGGGTCCTCCGGTTCCAGGGCCAGGGTGCCACTGAGCTGCAACAGGCGGGCGTTGAAGGGCAGCACCAGCAGGCCGTAGAGCAATCCGCCGCCCGGCAGGGCCATCACCCCGGCCAGGCTGAGCAGGGCGGTGGCGCGGGCATAGCTCTGGATCCCCCGGGCCGTCACCGCCACCCCTTTGACCACCGGCAGCATGGGGATGCCGACGGCCCGGTAGTCGTCGCGCAGCAGCAGCGCCAGCGCCCAGAAGTGGGCCGGTGTCCACACCACCACGAGGGCGAACAGCCACCAGCTCGACCAGCCCAGGTGGCCGCTGGCGGCCGCGGCACCCACCAGCGGCGGGATTGCCCCCGCCACCCCGCCGATGACGATGTTCTGGGGCGTGCGGGGCTTCAGCCACACGGTGTAGAGCAGCACATAGCTGCACAGGCCCAGCAGGGCGAGGCTGGCCGCCAAGGGGTTGACCCCCAGCACCAGCACCAGCACCGCGGCGCTCGTGAGCAGCACCGCCAGCACCAGGGCCCGCTGACTGCCCAGACGGCCGGAGGGCAGAGCACGGCGGCTGGTGCGCGCCATGCGGCCGTCGAGCTGTTCCTCCCAGAGGCAGTTGAGGATGCCGGCCGCCGCCGCCGACAGGGTGCCCCCCACCAGGGTGCAGGCGATGGTGACGGCATCGATGGATCCAGGGCTCACCGCCATTCCCGCCAGAGTGGTGGCGAGCAGGAGGGGAATCAGGCGAGGTTTGGCCACCTCCAGCCAGGCCGGCATGGAGGCCTTGGACTGGGGGGCCGAGCGCGTTGGGGCAGCGGCGCTGGCAGCGGCCGCAGCCCTCGCAGCGGTGGGGGGGCTGAGGCTAACCATGAAGGGTGTCCGCGCTGGAAATGAGGGCCGGGGCCTGGGATGAAGCCGTAGGGGAGGGGAGCGGAAGCTCGGAGCTGGGCTGCTGCTCGGCGGCCGTGCCCGCGGAGGCGAGGCTGCGGCCCAGCGCGGCCGCCAGCAGCGCCACCAGCAGGGCAGCCGTGAGTTGATGGGCCACCGTGACGGCGGCAACGGCGAGCTGCAGGCGCAGGGTGGCCATCCCGAGCCCCACCTGCAACAGCACCAGCAGGGCCGCCGCCAGGCTGAAGCCGCGCTGGTGGCGCTCGGCGGCCGGCAGGGCCAGGGATGCAGGCAGCAGCAGGATCACGACTGCAGCGGCGGGGGTGGCTCCAAGGCGATGGCGGAGCAGCCATTGGCAGCCCTCAGCGGCGGCCAGACAGCTCTGGGCCGCCCACTGGCTCGCCAGTGACCCGCCAAGCAGGCACTGGCCGAGCACCAGCAGCAGGGCCACCAGGGTGAGCCCTCGCCACCAGAGCGGCAGCGCCTCAAGGCGCTGCCGCTCAAGCGCCTGGTGCGCGCCGCTGAGGAGGGCCACCAGCAGCAGAGCCGTGCCCAGGTGGGCGGTGACCAGGGAGGGGGCCAGCAGCCTGGTCACGGTGAGGGCGCCCAGAGCCCCCTGCACGGCCACCAGCAGCAGGGCTGCGGCCGCGCACCAGGGAAGCCAGCCAGGCAGGCGGCGCCTGCCGAGCCAGCTGGCGGCACTCAGCACCAGCAGCGCCATCCCCACCACAAAGGCGTCCAGGCGGTGGAACCACTCCAGAAACACCTGCAGATTCATGCGTCCGCCGGGCAACCACTGGCCGTAGCAGAGGGGCCAGTCAGGGCAGGCCAGGCCCGCCTGCATCACCCGGGTGGCACCACCGATCACGATCAGGGCCACCACAGCCACCACCAGATGAGCGGTGAGCGTCTCGAGGGGGGAGGCCTGACGGGGCGGGCTGTCGTACATGGCACCCCGATCGGTCGGATCAACGTAGCCAGAGGTTGACGGCCGCACCGAGGCTGATCAGCGCCGATCTTGATTTCGCCACATCGGTGCTCAAACGCCCTCCAGAGGCGGGATCCCAGGGTTCGATTGAATGTGAACCGTCCTCGCGGGTGGCGCCTGACACTGCCAGCATTTGCAGGCCGCCTGCGCAGCCGCCTCGTTCGCCCCCCCTGGCGGGGGCGCCGCCAACGGCTCCGGGATGACACTCTGGAACCCTCTTCGCCGCCTCCACACCATCCGTGCAGATCCGCACTGCCATCACCGCTGCCCTGGCCACCACCGCCTTGGTGGGCACCGGCCTGGTGGTGAGCACCAAGGTGAACCTGCTGCCCGTGGATGCGAGCACCAACGCACCGCCCTACGACAGCCTCTTCCAGGTGCTGTTCAGCATCGGCACCACCCTGTTTCTGGGCATCCTGATCGTGCTGCTCTACAGCCTGGTGCGCTTCCGGCGCCGACCGGGGGAGCTGGCGGACGGTCCTGCCATCGAGGGGAACCTGCCCCTGGAAATCGTCTGGACAGCGGTACCCGCCATCGTGATTCTGTTTGTCGGCATCTACAGCTACGACATCTATGAGCGCATGGGCGGAATGGCCAGCCTGGGACACGGCGCCATGGATCACAGCGCCATGGGTCACTCCGCTGATCCCATCCCCACGCAGCACGACGCGATGGGCGCCACCGCCATCGCGGCCAGCGCGCTCGACGCTCCGCCCCTCGAGGCACCCCCAGAGCGGATCTGGGGCGGCATCGGCACGGCAGGCCTCCCGGTGGCCGCCATGCCCGTGGATGTGACGGCGATGCAGTTCGCCTTCATCTTTCACTATCCCGACGGCGATATCACCAGCGGCGAACTGCATGTGCCCGTGGGTCAGCCGGTGCAGCTGCGCATGGAAGCCCGCGATGTGATCCACGCCTTCTGGGTGCCACAGTTCCGTCTCAAGCAGGACGTGATCCCCGGCCAGCCCACCCTGCTGTCCTTCACCGCCACGCGTCCGGGCACCTATCCCGTGATCTGTGCCGAACTCTGCGGTCCCTATCACGGCGGCATGCGCACCTCCGTGGTGGTGCATGAAGCCGACGACTTCACTGCCTGGGTGCAGCAGAACACCCCAGCGATCAGCACCTGAGCCAGCAGTTCCTGCCTTCACCATGACCCTTGCCGAGCCCAGCTCCTTCCCTCCCGCTCTGCAGCCAAGCGGCTGGATGCGCTACTTCAGCTTCAGCCTCGATCACAAGGTGATCGGCCTGCAGTATCTGGTGTGCGGCTTCTTCTTCTATCTCGTGGGTGGCGCCCTTGCCGGTGTGATCCGCACGGAGCTCGCCAGTCCGATTGCCGACTTCGTGAGCCGTGACACCTACAACGAAGTGCTCACCTTGCACGGCACTGTGATGATCTTTTTGTGGATCGTTCCTGTCGTTAATGGCGGCTTCGGCAACTACCTGATTCCCTTTTATGTCGGCGCCCGCGACATGGCCTTCCCGCGCCTCAATGCGGTGGCCTTCTGGATGATTCCCCCGGCTGGGCTCCTGCTGATCAGTAGTTATTTCCTCGCCGGCGCGGCTTCCCAGTCAGGCTGGACCGCCTATCCACCCCTCAGCCTCACCACTCCGGCCGCAGGCCAGGTGGTGTGGATCCTGAGTGTGCTGCTGCTGGGGGGCAGTTCAATTTTCGGAGCCGTGAACTTCATTGCCACCGTGCTCAAACTGCGGCGCCCTGGCCTCAAGTTGATGCAGCTGCCGATGTACTGCTGGGCCATGCTCGGCACCAGCCTGCTGGTGGTGCTCTCCACCCCGGTGCTGGCAGGTGTGCTGATCCTGCTGAGCTTCGACATCATCGCCCACACGGGCTTTTTCAATCCCGCCCTGGGCGGAAATGTGGTGGTTTACCAGCACCTCTTCTGGTTCTATTCCCATCCAGCTGTCTACATCATGGTGCTGCCGGCCTTCGGTCTGGTCAGCGAGATCCTGCCGGTTCATGCCCGCAAGCCACTCTTCGGTTACACCACCATGGTGTATTCGATCATGGCCATCGTGGTGCTTGGTTTGATCGTCTGGGCCCACCACATGTTCACGAGTGGCACTCCGCCATGGATGCGCTTGTTCTTCACGATTGCCACTTCGTTCATCGCCGTGCCCACCGGCATCAAATTCTTCAACTGGCTGGCCACGCTCTGGGGCGGCAAGATTGCCCTCAATTCGGCAATGCTGTTCTCCTGCGGCTTCATTCTCAACTTCGTGTTCGGAGGCATCACCGGCATCACCCTGGCCCAGGTGCCCTTCGACATTCACGTTCACGATACCTACTACGTGGTGGGGCATTTCCACTACATCGTCTATGGCGGTACGGTGTTCGTGATTTTTGCCGCCCTCTACCACTGGTATCCCAAGTTCACCGGCCGCCTGCTCAATGAGGACCTCGGCCGGCTGCACTTCGTGCTCACCTTCATCGGCTTCAACCTCTGCTTCCTTCCCCAGCACTGGCTGGGCCTCAACGGCATGCCCCGCCGGGTGGCCGAATACGACCCCACCTTCACGATGCTCAACCAGGTGAGCAGTGTGGGGGCGCTGATCATGGCGATCAGCACCCTGCCGCTGTTGCTGAACGTGGTGATCACCAGCATCCGCGGCGAGAAAGCCGGCGACAATCCCTGGAATGCCCTCACCCCCGAGTGGCTCACCAGCTCGCCGCCACCGGTGGAGAACTGGATCGGTGAAGCCCCCCTGGTCACCGAGCCCTACGGCTACGGAACCAGCCCCCAGCCCGCTGACACCCTCCTGGAGCCGGCCCCATGACCGCCACCACCCCCTCCACCAGCAGTGGTTCCCCCGCTGCCCACCCCGCGGCCGCCGGCCAAGAGCATGGCCACGGGGCTGAGCACCACGACGCGCGCCTGTTCGGGCTGGCCACCTTCCTGGTGGCGGACGGCATGACCTTCGCCGGGTTCTTCGCCGCTTACCTCACCTTTCGCGCCGTCAACCCCCTGCCCGAGGGCAGCACCTACGAGCTGGAGCTGGTGTTGCCCAGCATCAACACCGTGCTGCTGCTGGTGAGCAGCCTCACCTTCCACCGGGCGGGGCGGGCCTGCCTGGCCGGCAGGCCCGCCCTCTGCCGCAACTGGCTGCTTCTCACCGGCGGGCTCGGCGTCGCCTTCCTGGCCGGCCAGATGGTGGAGTACTTCAGTCTGCCCTTCGGGCTCACCGACAACCTGTTCGCCAGCACCTTCTATGCCCTCACCGGCTTTCACGGCCTGCACGTGACCCTGGGGGTGATTTGCATCGCCGTGGTGGCTATGCAGTCCCGTCGCGGCGGCAGGATCAGCGCCGCCAGCCCCTTCGGCCTGGAGGCGGCCGAGCTCTACTGGCACTTCGTGGACGGCATCTGGGTGGTGCTCTACGGCCTGCTCTATCTGCTCTGAGCAGACCCTGGGCTGCGGACGCTCCCAGCCATCCAGCTTGCCGTTCCTCACTGGGATTGGGCACAATTCATGCAGGCACTTGGCAGCGGATCGGAACCATGGCTTCAGGCAGCGGGCCAGGTCCTGGAGAGATGCTGGAGGGCAAGGACCTGCTGGAGCGGGCTCGGGCCCTGAGCAACCGGCCTGAAGAGCAGATCGCCCGCGCCTGCGGCTACGTGGGGCCGAGCGGCAGGGTGTTGCGCAAGAGCTTCTATCGAGCCCTGGTGGCAGCGAAGGGCTACCCGCTGCCGGCCAGCGGCACTGCGGCCGGCGGATCGGGCGGCAGTCGCGGTCGCCAGGCCGAATTCCGCACCCGCGTGCACGGCAACGGCAATCTGCTCATCGGCAATGCCTACACCCGGCTGCTGGGGCTGGAGCCCGGCCAGGAATTCCGCATCGACCTGCACCCGGACACCGGGGCCATCTGGCTCACGCGGGTGGGCAGTGACGGCCAGCAGCACGGCGACCAGACCGAGCTGCCCGTCGGCTGAGCACGGCTCAGGCCGGATCCGAGGATGGCGCCGGCTCGATGGCGTCGGGGTCGCCTGCGGCCGCGAGGTCATCCTCGGCGTGGAAGCTGGCGCTGAAGGTGAGCAGGTCGATGCCGCTGAACAGGAAGCTCACTCCCACCAGCACGCCGATCACGCCGAGCAGGGCCGGCTTGTCCATGGTCAGGATCACCACCCCCAGCACCAGGGTCACCAGGCCATTGAGCAGGCCCCAGCCCCAGCCGCGGATGCGGCGGTGCGAGAGGGACACGCCGACGGCCACGGCCCCCTCCACCAGAAACACCAGACCGATCGCCAGGGCCAGGGTTGCCACCGATGCGGCGGCAGCGGCCAGGCCGGAGCCGAGTTGCTGAATGATCGTGAACCCCGCCACCAGGAACAGGGTTGAGACCACCAGCCGCCAGAAGGTGAGCCAGCGGTTGAGCATCCGGGCCCGCATCAGGTTGTCGATCCAGCCCACGATGCCGCCCACCAGAAAGGCCACGGCCACCACCGCCGTGGCCCACACCGAGGCCAGCACCGGGAACAGCAGAGCCAGCACCCCGAGCACCAGCATCAGCACCCCCTCGAAGAGGGTGAAAGCGCGCAGCTGACCGCCCAGGCGCAAACGGGATGCTCGGGTCATGGGCTCACGGCTGGCTTGAACCGAACCTAAGTCTCCCAGCCGTGTTCAGCCAGCCAGTCCCGCCCCAGGGGCGGGCTGGAGGCCGCCGGCGGCTGCGGCAGGGGGGCCTGCAGCAGGCTCTCGGTGTATTTCGCCAGCAGGTCGGCCTCCAGGTTCACCCCATCCCCCGGCCGCAGCCACTGCAGGGTGGTGCCAGTCCAGGTGTGGGGGATCACGGCGATCCAGAAGCGGGCGCCGCCCTCGCGGCTGCCGGCCACGGTGAGGCTGACGCCATCCACCGCCACGCTGGCCTTCTCGCACACGTAGCGGCCATAGGCGGGATCCAGCCAGCGGATCTCGAGCTGCCAGGAGTCCTGCCGGGCCTCGATCGTCTCCACCCGCCCGCCGCCATCCACGTGACCACTCACCAGGTGGCCCCCCAGCCGGTCCACCAGCCGCAGGGCCGGCTCCAGATTCACCGCAGCGCGGCGATCGGCCTTGGCCGCCAGGGTGCTGCGCGCCAGGGTCTCCTCACTGACATCGGCCCGGAAGCCATCGCCGAGGCGCTCGGCCACCGTGAGGCACACGCCATCCACCGCCACGCTTTCGCCCAGCGCCAGCTGCGCCGGAGCCCAGGAGCCGGAGGCGGCACTCCAGCGCAGACGTACGCCACCGCCGGCCCGCTCGATCACCCCCGTGGCCTGCACCAGTCCGGTGAACATCGTTGCCCAGCGTCCCGCTGGTCATAATCGATCAGAGGGGGGATCCGGCCCATGGTGGAAATGCGCGTCGCCGGCATCGCCCTGGATGCGGCCAGCCGCAGTCCGATCGTGCTGCTGCGCGACCCCTCGGGCCGCCGCCAGGTGCCGATCTGGATCGATCAGGCCCAGGCCCAGAACATCCTCGCCGGAGTGGCCGACGAGCCCCCGCCCAGGCCCCTCAGCCACGACCTCATGGTGTCGCTGCTGAGGGCGGGCGACCTGCAGCTCGAGCGGGTGATCATCCACGCCATCGAGGACAACACCTTCCGTGCCGTTCTCAGGCTCAGCCCCCTGGCCGAGGAGGAGGACGACGAGAGCCAGCTGGAGGTGGATGCCCGTCCCAGCGACGCCATCGCCCTGGCGGTACGCACCGGCAGCGGCATCTGGATGCTGGAGGAGGTGGTGGCCGATGCGTCCATCCCCGTGGATGCCGAGGCGGACGCCGAGGACAGCAGCGCCTTCCGCCGCTTCCTCGACTCGGTCAGCCCCGCCGAACTGGTGCGGCACCTAGGCAAGGCCCAGCCCGAGCCTGAAGCCGGCAGGGAGGAGTCCGATGGCGAGGAATCCGGCGAACCCAGCGATGACAGTCCCGGCACCAGCCCGGTCTGAGGCCGCCGGCGACGCAGGCTCACCTGCTGCGGGGGTGCAGCGGTCCTTCGGCGCCGGGGCGGGCGTCTCGGTGTTCACCCTGGGCACCATGAGGGCCCTGGCCAGCGCCGCCCAGATGGAGGCGGTGCTTCGGGCAGCCCTGGCGGCGGGCATCAACCACCTGGAGAGCGCTCCGGCCTACGGCCCGGCGGAAACCTTCCTGGGCCAGGCCCTGGCGGTCCTGGCCGCGGAGGGGCTGGCACCGGCGGGGGGCTGGCGCTTCACCAGCAAGCTGCTGCCGGGGGTGGAGCTGGAGAGCGGTCGCCGGCAACTGCGGGCGGTGGTGGGCCGGCTGGGGCTGGAGCGGCTGGACAACCTGGCCGTGCATGGCCTCAACCGCCCGGACCACCTGCACTGGGCCACCCGCGGGCCCGGCGCCGAACTGCTGGCCTGGGCGGTGGGCGAGGGTCTGGCAGGCCAGGTGGGCTTCACCAGCCATGGCGACAACGGACTGATCGAGCAGGCCCTGGCCACGGGCCGCTTCAGCTTCTGCAGCCTCCACCTGCACCTCTTCGATCAGACCCGGCTGGCCCTGGCCCGCAGCGCCCTGGCCGAGGGCATGGGCGTACTTGCCATCTCGCCGGCGGACAAGGGCGGCCGCCTCTACGACCCGCCGCCGGCTCTGCTGGCGGACTGCGCCCCCTTCCATCCCCTGGAACTGGCCTACCGCTTTCTGCTCGACCAGGGCATCTCCACCCTCAGCCTGGGGGCCGAGGAGCCAGGCGATCTGGCCTGGGCCGCTGCCCTGGCCGGGCCCGGGGCCGGGGCGGGCCAGGGCGGATGGGGGCCCTGCAGCCCGGAGGGCCCCTGGCTGAGCGCCCACCACCGCCATGCCCTGGAGCAGCTGGTGGCGGCGGGCCGTGAGCGGCTGGGCGCGGAGCGCTGCGGTCAGTGCCGCGCCTGCCTGCCCTGCCCCAGCGCCGTGACGATTCCGGAGCTGCTGCGCCTGCGCAACCTGGCCCTGGGCCACGGCATGAGCGTGTTCGCCGCCGAGCGCTACAACCTCATCGGTCGGGCCGGCCACTGGTGGGAGGAGTTCAACGCCGAAGCCTGCCGGGGCTGCGGCGACTGCCTGCCCCGCTGCCCCCATCAGCTGCCCATCCCGGAGCTGCTGGCCGACACTCACCGCCGGCTGGCGGCAGCGCCGCGGCGGCGGCTGTGGAGCTGATCAGGCGGGCGCCGCGGCGGCATCCCAAACAGTCTGCAGCTCCAGACGCTCCGGCAGGCTGAGGGGACCCAGATTCCAGCAGCGCTCCAGCACGCCCTCAGGCGGCAGCAACAGGCTGGCGATGGCCCCGGGGAACGGGGCCATCAGCGGCTCGAGCAGGGATCGCGGCAGGGGGGGCACCCAGCCGCTCAGCAGCAGATCGGGCAGCAGGGGGGGCTCCAGCGCCAGGCCCAGCCAGGGCACGATCGCCTCCCCCGGCGCTGGATCCCGGGGCGAGTCTTCCCCGGCCCCCGGCCGGAGCAGCAACTGCCAGCTCAGCGGCGCGCCGCTCGCCGGCAACACCACCGCCAGCCGCGGGTCGCGGCGCAGCAGCGGGATCACGCTGCGCAGGGGCACCACCGCCGCCTCCGCCCCAGCGGCCATCAGCAGGCTGAGGGCGTGGCGGTCGTCGTAGGCCAGGGGCTGGCGGCGCAGGGCCTGGATGCGCTGGAAATCATGGCCCATCAGCTCCATGCACAGCCGCGGGCTGGAGGGCAGCACCAGCTTGTCCTGGAGGCTGGGATCCAGCAGCAGGTCCCAGCCCTCGGCGGCCCGCGCGGCGAGGGCTGGCCGGGAGCGCAGGACCAGCACCCAGGGGCTGAAGGACCAGGGGAAGGCCAGCGCCGGCTGGGACTCGGGGGCAAACAGGCGGGCGGCCGGCTGGGCCCAGTCGGCCAGGGCGGCCAGCGGCGCCGCGGCCTGCAGGGGTCGCCAGCTCTGACGGGGCAGGGCCGTGGCCCAGCCGTCCCCCAGCGCCACCAGAGCCACTGGAGCCGCGCCGGCGGCCGCGCCCGATTGCAGCCGGGCGCTGATCGCCGCAGGCTCCGCCAGCGGCTGGGCCCGCCAGCCCCGTGGCAGCTGGCGCAGCCAGGCGGCAGGCGGTGCGCCGGGGGCGTGCAGCAACACGGCGGCGGGCTGGCCGCCACAGCCGGTCAGCCCTGTGGGCAAGGCCAGCAGCCCGGCTCCGGCAAGCCCCCGCCGCAGCAGCTGACGGCGGCGCAGAAGGGGTTCGGAAGCGGTCATGGGCCGACCCTAGACACCGGCTCAGGAGGCACCCGCGGAGCGCCAGGAGAGCAGGCTGGCGCAGGCGCCATCGCAGAGCCGGGCAAGCTCGGCGGGTTCCCGGCCGCAGCGCTGCCACAGCCAGGCCAGGCCGCCGGCTCCCACCCCCTCCTTGACGTAGCCCCGCTCGTAGTCGCGCAGACAGGCGCTGCTGCAGCCGTGAAACCGCAGGGCCGCCACCTCCAGGCGCGGGCTGACCTGCCAGCGCAGCGCGATCAGGGCCAGCAGCCGGTGCAGATCGCTGCCGTCCTCCTGCGCCACCCAGGCGGTGGTGGCCAGCGTCACGCGCCGGGCCAGCTGACAGCGCCCCTCAGGCGGGGTTCGGGCCAGGGCCAGGGCCAGCACGGCGGCCATCTGGCTGCCACCGGCCAGCAGCACCGGCACGCCCCGCGCCGCCGCGGCTGGCACCAGGCCCGCCGCCAGAACCTGCATCGGATCCCCCAGCGCGGCCAGCACCAGCTCGGCTGTGGTGCCGCTCGGCGGCAGGCCGGCAGCGGCCAGGCCCCGGGCCACCAGGGCCGCCTTGAGCTCGTGGACGCTGTACCGCAGGCTGCCGCTCACCAGGCCGTCGGCCGCAATTCCCAGCCCACGCAACACCGCCAGAGCCGTGCTCGTGCCGCCCGGCACGCACTCGGCCAGCACCAGTGGCTCGCCGGGGTCCAGCCGCTCTCCCCAGCGCTCCCCCCGCCGCAGCAGGGCCTGCACCCGGGCTGGCGGCAGGGCCTGGCCACTGCTCAGACAGGCTGCCGCCCCAGCACCCTCGCCGGCCGGCAGCCGCAGGTGGGGCACCACAGGCGCCACGGCGCAGCCCAGATCCACCACCGAGAGCCGGGACAGCAGCCCCAGCTGGGACAGCACCACGTGGCTGATCAGAGCCGGGCTCACCCCCGCCGGCAGGGGCGGCAGGGGATGCACCGGCGGGCGGTCCGGCCCCAGCACGAGCAGCTCGGCATCGGCGGCGGCGGTGCCCCGGCGGGCGGCGGGGGTGGAACCGGCCGCGGAGATGCCCGGCACTGCAGCGGTGGCCGTGGCCGCCAGCAGCAGCAGCACCCGGCTGCGCCGCCAGTCCAGCACCTGCTCAGGAGGGCCCAAGGACGAATTCAGAGCGGGTCCACCGCCACCAGGGCCCGCAGGGCGGGCGGCGGCTCACTGATCGGCGCCTGCAAGCGGGGAAAGATCCAGTAGGCCACGGCATGCAGGGT
Source organism: Cyanobacteria bacterium J06638_7 (assembly GCA_039818745.1). Lineage (GTDB taxonomy): Bacteria > Cyanobacteriota > Cyanobacteriia > PCC-6307 > Cyanobiaceae > NIES-981. The sequence continues at coordinate 154,038 of JBCBTI010000006.1, read as the reverse complement.
GAGCACAATCACCACGTTCTGCACCCACACCAGCAGCACGGCCGCCCATTGCACCTGGTCCAACTGCACCGCCGCGGCCAGACCCACCAGTCCCGCCAGCCGCTCCAGCAGGCCGGCGGCGGCACTGGTGATCACCAGCCAGAGATTTTCTCCCACCAGCACCGAGAGCACAGCCACGCGCACCAGAAAGCCGGCCGCACCGATCACGCTGCCCAGGCTCCAGCTCAGCCACCAGCTGCAGCGCCGGCGCCAGCACCAGCCCAGCCAGAGGGCCAGCAGTCCGTAGGGGAACACCACCAGCGGGCCTCGGATCGGCCCCATCAGCGCCAGCAGCAGCAGGGTGACCACCGCCAGACCCTCGCAGGCGCAACGCCAGCCGTGGCGGAGCTGCAGCAGGGTGAGCGGCAGCGGCAGGGCCAGGCGGAACAGCGGACTGCCCACCGGCAGGTAGTAGAGCGCCACCCAGAGCAGGGCAGTGGCCGCCGCCAGATAGGCGGTATCCATCAGCTGCCTGGCCTGGCGGGGGCTGAGGCGGCCGCCTGGGGAGGGGGGCATCAGCGGCTGGCGGGGGCGGCTGCGGGATCGGCCGGCGCAGCGGCCTCAGGAATGCGCTCGATCACCTCCACCTCGAAGGCCAGCCCCGCGGTCCGCAGGGCCCGGGTGACCGCTTCGGCGGGAGCTGCGGGATCGGCCGCGGTGAGCCGCAGGGTGAGGCGGTAAGGCGCTGGTGCAGCCGCGGCCGCTTGGGCGGCGGGGGCCGCTGGCGGGGGAGCTGCCGCGGCGGGGGCGGCCGGCTGGGGGGATGCCGCCGCCCCGGTCTGCGGGGCGCCCGGTGCAGCGGCGCCAGGACCCGCTGCGGGCGCGGGATCGCCGCCGGCGGGGGCTCCGGCGGCCGGCGGAGCGGCGGCGGTCCCGGCAGCGGGAGCCTCACCGTCCGGGAAACTGCCGCTGAGCTGGTCGCCGAAGGGGGTGCCGCTGCAGGCCGCCAGCACCAGGGCCAGGGGCATGGCCAGCGCCAGGGGCCCGAGACCGAAGTGGCGGCGAGCGATGGGGCGGCAGCGGAGCGGGTCCATCAGCTGTCGGCGGCCCGGATCACCCGCACGGCGCTGGCCCGCAGGCGGCCGCTCTTGGTGGTGGCGGGAGGCTTCTTGGCCGCCGCCTTGCGGGCGGCGGGCTTGCGGGCCGTGACGCCGGCCTTGCGGCCGGACGTGGCCTTCTTGCCGCTGGCCTGCTTCGCCGCCAGCAGCTCCACCGCCTGCTCCAGGGTGATGGTGTCGGCGCTGGCGCCCTCGGGCAGGGAGGCGTTCACCTTGCCCTGCTTCACGTACAGCCCATAGGGACCGTCAAACAGCTGGATCCCCTCCTCGGCCCCTTGGGGCGTGCCCAGATCCTTGAGGGCGGTGCGACCGCCGCGGCCCCGCTTGGGCATGGCCAGCAGCTCCAGAGCCCGGCTGAGACCCACTGCCAGGACCTCATCCTCGGCCTTGAGGGAGCGGTAGTCCTTCTCCCCCTTGCCCTTGTGGTGCACCACATAGGGCCCGAAACGGCCCAGACCCGCCTCCACCCTGCCGCCATCGGGGTGCTCCCCCAGCTGGCGGGGAAGCCGCAGCAGGCCGAGGGCATCCTCGAGGCTCAGCTGCTCGGGGTTGCTGCCCTTGGGCAGCGAGGCGCGCTTGGGCTTGGGGTTGTCGTCGCTCACCTGGCCCCGCTGCAGGTAGGGGCCGTACTGGCCGAAGAGCAGATACACCGCTTCGCCCGTCTCCGGATCCACCCCCAGGGCCTCGGGGCCCTCGACCTTCTGCCGCAGAATCAGCTCCGCCTTGGCGGCATCGAGGTCGGCGGGGGTGATCTCCTGGGGCAGGGTGGCCTTGAGCAGCTCCTCGCTGCCGTCCTCGGCCACCCGCTTGGTCTCCAGATAGGCGCCGAAGCGGCCGATGCGCACCACACAGGGCAGGCCCTCCAGCTGCACGGTGCGCGAAGCGCCGGGGTCGATGTCCCCCTCCCGCTGCGCCACCTGCGTCTCCAGGCCGCGATCCCCCTTGTAGAAGCCCTGCAGATAAGGCAGCCACTGCACCTTGCCGTGGGAGATGTCGTCGAGGGTGGTCTCCATCCGGGCCGTGAAGCCCGTGTCCACCAGATCGGGAAAGTGCTCCTCCAGCAGACCGGTGACCGCCAGGGCCGTGAAGCTGGGCGTCAGGGCGTTGTTGCTGAGCGTGGCGTAGCCGCGATCCACGATCGTGCCGATGATCGAGGCATAGGTGGAGGGGCGGCCGATGCCCTCCTTCTCCAGGGTCTTGACCAGGGCCGCCTCGCTGAAGCGGGCCGGGGGCTGGGTCTGGTGGCCGAGGGCCTCCACCCCCTTGCAGGCCGGCCTGTCGCCCTCCGCCAGAGCCGGCAGCAGCACCTCCCGACCCTCCAGGGCGGCATCGGGGTCGTCACTGCCCTCCACATAGGCGCGGAAGAAGCCGGCGAAATCGATGCGCTTGCCATTGGCGCGGAAGCCGGCTCTGCCCAGCGCGCCGCCATCCACCTCCAGCTCCACCGTGAGCATGGTGAGGCGGGCGTCGGCCATCTGACCGGCGACGGTGCGCTTCCAGATCAGTTCGTAGAGGGCCAGATCGCGGCCGTCGAGGCCAGTGGCCGAGGGGTCGCGGAAGCTCTCGCCCGCCGGGCGGATTGCCTCGTGGGCCTCCTGGGCATTGCGCGCCTTGGTGGAGAACTGGCGCGCCGCGGGACTCAGATACTCCTGGCCGTACTTGGAGGCCACGCAGCTGCGGGCGGCGCCGATCGCCTGATCGCTGAGGTGCACCGAATCGGTGCGCATGTAGGTGATGAAACCACGCTCGTAGAGGCCCTGGGCGACGCGCATGGTCTCGCGGGCCGAGAGGCGCAGCTTGCGGTTCGCCTCCTGCTGCAGGGTGCTGGTGATGAAGGGGGCCACCGGTTTGCGCACCGCGGGCTTGGCTTCCACCGCCGCCACCCGCCAGGGGGCCTGCTGCACCGCCTGCTGCAGGGAGCGGGCCTCCTCCTCAGCCAGCAGACGCACCTTGCTGCCGGCCTTGAGGGCGCCGGTGCTCTCGTCGAAGTCGCCGCCGCCGGCGATCTTCACGCCGCCCAGATGACTGAGCCTGGCTTCGAAACCGGCGCCAGCCTGCTCCAGCTGGGCCTTGAGGTCCCAGTAACTGCCGCTCCTGAAGGCCCGCCGGGCGCGCTCCCGCTGCACCAGCAAGCGCACTGCCACCGACTGCACGCGACCGGCCGAGAGTCCCCAGGCCACCTTCTTCCAGAGCAGCGGCGAGAGGGTGTAGCCCACGAGCCGATCCAGGATCCGGCGCGTTTCCTGGGCATGCACCAGCTCCATGTCGAGCTCCCGGGTCTGCTCCAGGGCCCGGCCGATCGCCTCCTTGGTGATCTCGTGGAACACCATCCGCTTCACCGGCACCTTGGGGTTGAGCAGCTGCAGCAGGTGCCAGCTGATCGATTCCCCCTCCCGGTCCTCGTCGGTGGCCAGCAGCAGGCTGTCGGCGTTCTTGAGGGCGTCCTTGAGTTCCTTGACCACTTTCTTCTTGTCCTTCGGAACCACATAGAGGGGCTCGAAGGCACTGGCCGTGTTGACGCCGAGGTTGGCCCACTTCTCGCCCTTGTGGGCAGCGGGAATCTCGCTGGCGTTATTGGGCAGGTCGCGCACGTGCCCCATGGAGGCCTCCACGCGGAAGTCCCCGGGCAGGAACTTGCGGATGGTGCGGGCCTTGGTGGGGCTCTCGACAATGACCAGGGTGTGACCCACAGGCTGGTGGACGACCTCAACCCTCTCTATCGCACCAGCGGGCCGGAGCGACGCCTGGATCACGGTTACAGTCGCCAACAGCAAACCCTGGCCCCGCAGCCGCTGTGATCTCTCTGCCCGGCGTGATGGCACTCTCCGGCGCTCCTGTCGCGGCAGCGCCAGCCACTCTCGATGCGGCCGGATCGGCCATCAGCAGCGGCGTCGGCTTCCCCTCTCTGGCCATGCAGCTCAACGCCGGCGCGATCGCGCCGGAGGCCGCCGTGCTGGTGGCGCTGCTGGCCTGCCTGCTGGTGGATCTGGCCGGCGAGCGGGCCGCCAGCCGCTGGGTGCCCCCCCTGAGCTATGCCGGCCTGGGGGTCTCCCTGCTGCTGCTGGCCCTGCAGTGGAGCCCCGCCACGCTGGAGCCCTCCTTCCTGGGCAGCTTCCTGGCCGACAACCTGGCGATCGCCTTCCGGGCCGTGGTGGCGGCCTCCAGTCTGATCACCCTGATGCTGAGCTGGCGCTACGTGGAGCGCAGCGGCACGCCGGTGGGGGAATACGCCGCAATTCTGCTGGCCGCCACGCTCGGCGCCATGTTCCTGTGCGGCTCCACCGATCTGGTGAGCATCTTCGTGTCGCTGGAAACCCTCTCGGTGGCCAGCTACCTGCTCGCGGGCTACATGAAGCGCGATGCCCGCAGCTCAGAAGCCGCCCTGAAGTATCTGCTCGTGGGCTCGGCAGCGGCGGCGGTGTTTCTCTACGGAGCCTCCCTGCTCTACGGCCTCACCGGCGGCTCCACCAGCCTGGCGGCGGTGGCCATCGCCCTGGAAACCAGCGCCAGTCCGATCGCGGCCCTGGCCCTGGTGTTCATCCTGGCCACGGTGGCCTTCAAGATTGCCGCCGTGCCCTTTCACCAGTGGACTCCCGACGTCTACGAAGGCTCTCCCACCCCGGTGGTGGCCTTCCTCTCGGTGGGTTCCAAGGCTGCCGGTTTCGCCCTGGCACTGCGCATCCTGGTGGGCTGCTTCGGCAGCTTCGACACCCAGTGGAAGCTGCTCTTCACCGTGCTTGCAGTGCTGAGCATGGTGCTCGGCAATGTGGTGGCCCTGGCCCAGACCTCGATGAAGCGGATGCTGGCCTACAGCTCCATCGGCCAGGCGGGTTTCGTGATGATCGGGCTGGTGTGCGGCACCGAAGAGGGCTACTCGGCGATGGTGCTCTACATGGCGGCCTATCTGTTCATGAACCTGGGGGCCTTCGCCTGCATCATCCTGTTCTCCCTGCGCACCGGCAGTGACCGCATCGCCGACTACGCGGGCCTGTATCAGAAAGACCCCCTGATCACCCTCGGGCTCAGCCTCTGCCTGCTGTCGCTCGGGGGTATCCCGCCGATGCTGGGCTTCTTCGGCAAGATCTACCTCTTCTTCGCGGGCTGGGCCGATGGCCAGTACCTGCTGGTGGTGGTGGGTCTGCTCACCTCTGTGGTGTCCATCTACTACTACATCTCGGTGATCAAGATGATGGTGGTGAAGGAGCCCCAGGAGGCCTCCGAGGTGGTCAAGGCCTACCCGGAAATCAGCTGGTCGCTCGCCGGCCTGCCCTCCCTGCGCGCTGCCCTGGTGAGCTGTGTGATCGTCACGGCCGTGGGCGGCATTCTCTCCAGCCCGCTGTTCACCTGGGCCAGCCAGAGCGTGGCCGGCACCCCGATCCTGCAGGCCAGCCTTGGCTGAGTCACGGCCTGCCGCCGCAGTCCCCGTCGCCGAACTCCTGGGGGTGGAGAAGGTCTATGGCAGCGGCGATGCCGAGGTGCGTGCCCTCGACGGCCTCGACCTGTGCGTCAACCAGGGCGACTACCTTGCGGTGATGGGGGCGTCGGGGTCGGGCAAGAGCACGGCCATGAACATCATCGGCTGCCTCGACCGGCCCAGCGGCGGCAGCTACCGGCTCAACGGCGTGCCGGTGGAGAGCCTCGATGACGACCAGCTGGCCGATCTGCGCAACCGCCAACTCGGTTTCGTGTTTCAGCAATTCCACCTGCTGCCCCAGCTCACGGCGCTGGACAACGTGATGCTGCCGATGATCTACGCCGGCGTTCCTGCGGCGGAGCGGCGTGAGCGAGCCGAGCGGGCCCTGCAGCGGGTGGGTCTGGGGCAGCGGCTGCAGAACAAGCCCAACCAGCTCTCCGGCGGCCAGCAGCAGCGGGTGGCGATCGCCCGGGCGATCATCAACGAACCGGCCCTGCTGCTCGCCGACGAACCCACCGGCGCACTCGATTCCCACACCACCGAAGAGGTGCTCGACATCGTCGATGAGTTGCACCGGGGCGGCATCACCGTGGTGATGGTGACCCATGAGGACAACGTGGCCGCCCGGGCCGATCATGTGGTGCACTTCCGCGACGGACGCGTGAGCGACTGAGCCACTGGCAGCCGACAGGCCTCAGCCCCCCTGGGGCAGGGAGTCGGTTGCGAGGTTGGCCGGGCGCTCGAGGCGGTGCAGCAGCTGGCCCATCAACTGGGCAATGACATCGTTGCCGAGGGGGTTGAACAGATCGCCACCGGGCTCGAAACCGCCGGGTTCCACCGCCACCCAGCCGCCGTCGCCGGGCAGGCGCAGCTCGAAGTGGAGGTGAGGACCGGTGCTGAGGCCAGTGCTGCCGACACGACCGATCACCTCACCCTGGCGCACCCGGTCGCCCGACTTCACGTAGAGCTCACTGAGGTGGGCGTAGAGCGTGCGGCGGCGGGGGCTATCGTGCTCCAGCTCCACCGCCAGGCCGTAGCCACCGGCCCCGCCGCTGCTCACCACCTGGCCGCCGAGCACGGCCACCACCGGCGTGCCGCTGGGGGCGGCCAGATCGATGCCGGTGTGCATCAGCCAGCTGCCCAGGATCGGGTGCAGCCGGAAGCCGAATCCACTGGTGTTGATGCCGGCGCCGACCAGCGGGAACAGCAGCCGGCGGTTGCCGTTGCCGGCCAGCGGAGCGGGCCGGGGGGTGATCGCGAACACGTCGGCGAGCCGCAGACTGCTGCCGTCACCCGCCATCAGGGAGGCCACCGGAACGGTGAGCGGGGCGGTGAGGGGCGTGGTGAGCACCTCCCCCATGGCCCCGCTCCAGCCGCTGCTGCCCGCCTGCAGCTGGCGACGGGCGGCCTCCAGGGCGGCGGGGTCACTGGGATCCAGGGGCCAGGGCTGGCCTTCGGACCGCCCACGCCAGCGCACCACCACACCGGTGCGGCATTCCTCCTGGGAGAGGGCGCCGCTGCGGCAGGCGCGGCGGTGGGCCGGGGCCTGCAGCGGGGATCGCATGGCGCCGCTGCGGATGCGATCGCGCTCCGCCTGGGTCACCACACCATCCCGCACGAGTTCGTCGAGGGAGCGATCGAAGCGACGGGGTTCGGGGCTCGCCAGGCTGCCGGGGTCGGCCCGCAGGGGGCCGGGGGGGGCGACCAGGGGCTGGGCGGGCTGGGGCTGGGCGGGCTGGGACTGGAGGGGCTGAGGGGCGGGCGCAGCCGGGGCGACCGTCGGCCCGGGGGCAGGGGGTAGGAGCGCTGGCTTGGCCGGCGGCAGGGGGGCGGACAGGGGTGAATCCGGCGGCAGGGTGATCGCGCCCTCAGGTGCCGGGGCAGTGTCCTGGGCCAGCGCCAGGCCCAGCCCCGCGACGCTGGACAGGGCCGTCAGGCACGCCAGGCGCCGGCGCAGGCGGCCCTTCCGATGGATCGCAAAGCTGGCCATGACGAAGATCCTACCCAGGACGGACGGCTCAGAAGCGGCGCTGCAGCAGGGTGCTGAGGCTGCCGCGCCGCAGGCGCAGGGCGCCATCGCCGCTGAGACCTTCCACCTGCCAGCGCTCTCCCGCGTGGAGCAGTCCTTCCGGGCAGGGTTGCAGGCGGCTCTCGGCCAGGCGGCGGATCGCTTCGCCCGCGCCTGGCGAGGCGGCGGCCTGATCCCGGGCCCAGGCCAGCGCCCGCAGCACCCGGCGCTCGAGACGACGGGGCCGGGCCTGGGGATGATGGTGCCGGGCTCCCTGCCCCAGGGCCTCGCCGAGGGCAATGGCTCCCTCCGGCACGGCGTTGAGCCCGTTGATGCCCACCCCTACCTGCGCCCAGCGCACGCGCTCGCCCCGCCGGCGCAGCCGAGGCAGCACACCGGCCAGCTTGCGCCCCTCCAGGAGCAGATCATTGGGCCACTTGATGCGGGGCTGCAGGCCGAGGGCCTCGATCTCCAGCGCCAGGCCCACCACCACCGCCAGCCCCAGGGGGACCGGCGGCCGGGCGGGCCAGGGCAGGGCAGCACTCAGCCACACCCCCCCGGCAGGCGACAGCCAGCACCGGCCCCGCTGGCCGCGGCCGTGGCGCTGACGCCTGGCCACCACCGCCAGGGGAGCTTCACCGGCGACAGGCCCGGCGCCGCGGCGGCACAGCCAGCGCTCCAGTTCGAGCTCGGTGCTAGCGCACACCGGCAGGCGGCGCAGATGCCAGGGGCCAGGATCACAGCTGTTCAGCAGCCGGCCGGTCACCGGCTGGCCAGCCAGTGGCGGATGCGCTCAGCGCCACCCTCCAGCTCGGCCTGGGGGTGCACCAGAGCCAGCCGGGCCCAGCCCTCGCCCGCCGGCCCGAAACCGTTGCCGGGGGTGAGGGCCACGCCGGTGCCCTCCAGCAGGGCGGCGCAGAAGGCCTCCGAGTCCAGGCCCCGGGCCTGGGGCGGCAGCGCCAGCCAGAGGTAGAGGGCCATCGAGGGGCGGCGTACGGGCCAGCCGGCGGCCTCCAGGGCAGCGGTCATGGCATCACGACGCTGGCGGTAGACACCCCGCAGCCGGGCGGGCCACTCCGGCGCCTGCTCGATGGCGGCGATCGCTCCGGCCTGCAGCGCCAGGGACTGGTTGAAGTCCACCACCCCCTTGAGCTGACGCAGGGCGGTGATCAGCCACTCGGCGCCGATGGCGAAGGCCAGCCGGTAGCCCCCCAGACACCAGCTCTTGGAGAAGGAGAAGAACTCGATGCCGCACGCGCGCCAGGCCGGATTGCGCAGCAGGGCCGGCGCCTCTCCCTCCAGGGCCAGGTCGAGGTAGGGGTTGTCGTGGGCGAGCACCACGTCATGGGCCAGGGCCTTCTCCACCGCCTCATCCAGCCAGGCCTGCTCGCCGGTGGTGGCGGTGGGGTTGTGGGGAAAGCCGAGCACCATCAGCCGCAGCGCATCCCACTGGGCCGCCGGCAGCCGCTCGAAGTCCGGCCGCCAGCCCGCGGCCGGATCCAGGGGCAGCAGCAGCGGCCGGGCCGAGGCCAGGTGCAGCCCGCCCATGTGCGAGGGGTAGTAGGGGTCGAGCAGGAGTGCCGCGTCACCGGGGTTGAGCACCGCCAGGGGCAGGTGGGCAGTCCCCTCCTGAGACCCCACCAGCAGCAGCACCTCCCGCTCCCAGTCCACCGCCACAGCGAAACGCCGGCGGGCCCATGCCGCCACGGCCTGGCGGAACGGCGCGGTGGCGGCATGGAGGCAGTAGGCGGCGCTCTGCGGCTGTCCCAGCTGGGCGGCGATGGCGTCAAGGGCCACGGCCGGCGGCTGCAGGTCGGTGGACCCGAGGGAGAGGTCGAGCAGCGGCGGCAGGCCCGAGCACGGGTCGGCCGCCTGGCGGCCGTAGTGCGCCTTGCGGTGGTCGTTGCGGGCAAAGACGCCGCTGCCGAGCCGGCTCAGCCGTTCAGAGATGGGCATCCAGGAAGGCCTTGAGCTGGGCCTGGGCCATGGCGCCTTCGTGGCGGGCCACCTCCTCTCCACCCCTGAACAGCACCAGGGTGGGGAGGCCCTGCACCTTGAGCAGGTCGCGGCTGGAGGGGTTGGCATCGGCCTCCAGCTTGCCCACCGTGAGGCGGCCGAGATACTCGCCGGCGGCCCAGTCCATCAGCGGGGCCATCAGGCGGCAGGGACCGCACCACTGGGCCCAGACATCCACCAGATAGGGCGCGGAGGCTTGCAACACCTCGGTCTCGAAGCAGGCGTCGGTGAGCAGGGCGACGGGCACTGGAGCGGAAACGGCGCAGCTGGATTGTATGGAGCCAGGGCGACGGGCCGGCTGCGCTCAGAGCTGGTCGATGGAGCGCCTCAGTTCCTGCAGTTCGGCGTCCACCTCAGCCACCTGGGCCGGTTCGAGCTGGGGGAGGGGGGCATCCTCGGCCGGCAGGGGGATGGGCTCCTCGGGAACGCCGGCGAGGCGGTTCTTGAGGGCCGCCAGCTCGTCGTCCACGTCACTGCCCTGGAGGGCGGCGAACTGGCTCTCGAGATCGGCACCGGCCAGTTCCGCGGCCGCCTGACTGCGGGCCTCGAGGGTCTGCACCTTCTCCTCCATCCGCTCGAAGGCGGCCATGGCGTTGTCGGTGCCCAGCCCGCTGACGGCGCTCTGCAGTTGCTCCTGCGCCTTGGCGGCCTGGGCCCGGGCCTTGAGCATGTCCTTCTTGGTCTTGGCCTCGGCGATCTTGCCCTCGAGGGCCACCAGACTCTTCTTGAGCCCCTCCACCTGGGTGGACTGGGAGGTGAGCTGGGTGTTCAGGGCCGTGGCGGTGTCCTGGTAGGTCTTGCGCCGGGCGAGGGCTTCGCGGGCCAGCTCCTCCTCGTTCTTCTTCAGGGCCAGCTCGGCACGCTGATACCAGGTAGTGCTCTGGGCCTCGGCCTGCTGGGCCTGATTCTGGATCCGTTTCTGGCTGGCGATCGCCGTGGCCACGGCCTGGCGCAGCTTCACCAGATCCCGCTGCATGTCCTCCACCGACTGGTCGAGGATCTTGGCCGGATCCTCCATGGTGCTGATCACCGCGTTGGCGTTGGCACGAAACAGACGGCTGAGGCGGTCGAAAAAGCCCATGGACGCGAGCGGGGCGATGCTTGAGGCTAACCACAATCACCGCGTCGCACCGCTCACCGCAGCCCATGGCAGAACCGACCACTCCGGGTCGCAGCCGGCGGCGCCGGTCAGCGTCCGCGGACGCAGCACCGCGCGGCCGCCGCGTGGGCCAGGTGACGCTGCTGCTGCCGCCGGCGCGGCCCCCGGCCACCAGCCTGGACCGCTGCCTCGAGGCCGTGCAGCAGAACTGGGGCCGCCAGGGCCACCTCGCATCCCTGTGGCAGCGCTGGCCCGAGCTGGCCGGTGCCCAGCTCGCCCCCCACTGCCGTCCGCTGCGGCTGCAGGGCTCCCTGCTGACAGTGGGAGCGCCGCCTGGCCCCTGGCTGCAGGCTCTTCAGTATCACCGCCACCAGCTCCTGGGGGCCCTGCGGGCGGCGGGCTTTGCCCTGCGGGATCTGCGCGTCGAGCAGCACCACCCGACGGCCCTCGCCCCACCGGGCCGGCAGGAGGAGGAACAGGCCTGGGGCCGCCACCCCAGCCGCGCCGATGTGCACGGCATGGCCGCCTGCCCGCGCTGCGGCTGCCCGGCACCAGCAGGGGAGATGGCCCGCTGGGGGCACTGCAGCTTCTGCCGCCGACGGCAGCTGGCGGCTGAGGCCGAAGCCGGCCCGCTTCAGTAGCGCTCGGGCCTGGGATCGCGCCAGTCGGCCCGCACGCCTGCCGCCTGCAACTGGGCAGCCCGCTGCTCAAGGCGGCGGCGGTCGAGGCGCCAGAGGCGATAGATACCGGCCGCATCGATCAGCTCCGGTTCCAGGGTCCGCCAGTGCGGCTGGGCGGCGGTTTCGGCATCGATCACCAGCAGCAGCTCGGGCTGCTGGGAAGCGCTGGCAGGTTGCTGACCCTGGCGGCGTTCACTGCTCAGACGCTCGGCCAGGTTGACCAGACCGGCAGGTTCGGCCCCCTCGTAGATCACCAGCCTGCCGCTGTAGAAGTGCAGGGATGGCTTGAGCATCCCCACCATGGCCAGTGGTTCGGCGTGATCACCCCGGGGAGATTGCTGCACCACCACCGCCGCCAGACGCCGCACCGGCTCGGCGCGCAGCTGATCGCCCAGGCGCCAGAGGGGCAGCAGCGCCAGGGGCACGAACAGCACCAGCGGCAGCTGCAGCGCCAGCAGCAGCGCCGCTGAGCCACGCCGCCAGGCCACCAGGGCCAGCACGCCTGCCAGGGCGAAACAGCCCGCTGCCACAGCCGGCCGGCCGCTGGCCAGCAGGGCCGCCGGCAGCGATGGCATCTCGGGGGTGACGATGAGCGGCACCCAGAGGGGCGCGGCGGCAAAGGCCAGCGCCAGCAGCAGGGAGAGCAGCGCGCTGAGGCGCCAGGCCAGCCGTGGCCGACGCTGGGCGGCCAGGGCGATCAGCAGCCCTGCCGCCGGGGTGGCCGGCAACCAGTAGCTGGGCAGCTTGGTGGCCGCGGCGCTGAAGAACAGCAGCACCGCCAGCAGCCAGCAGGCCGCAAACCGCTGCAGCGAAAGGGCCGGCGGCGGCGGTGGACCCCACGGGGCGCGCACCAGGGCCAGCACCAGCAGAGGGGTGAGCGGCAGGCTGGCCAGCACCAGCACCAGCAGGAAGAACCACCAGGGAGCCTGGTGGTTGTTCACCACGCTGGTGAAGCGCTGCAGGTTGTGGTAGCCGAAGAAGCTGCGCCAGAACGGCTCCCCCTCCGCCAGCAGGGCAGCCCCGTACCAGGGCAGGGCCACCGCGGCGGTGAGCAGCAGGCCCCAGAGGGGGCGCAGATGGCGCCGCAGCCCCCGCCAGTCCCCCTGCAGGGTGGCGAACAGGGCCAGGGTGAGCACCTGCAGCACCACCGCCACCGGCCCCTTGGCCAGCACCGCCAGGCCGAGCAGCAGCCAGCCGGCCCACCAGAAGCGGCCGCCGCCGGCATAGCTGTGCCAGGCCAGCAGCAGGCTCAACGCCAGGGTGCCGGTGAGCAGGGCATCGCTGACGGCGATACGCCCCCAGAGCAGTACCAGGGGAGAGAGGGCAAAGGCCAGGGCGGCCCCCAGGGCCGTGGCTGCCCGCTGCCTGTTGCCCTGGGGCCAGCGCAACAGGATGACCACCAGGCCCTGCATTGCCGCCACGGTGGCCAGGGCCGAGGGCAACCGCGCCGCCCAGGTGCCCAGGGGATCCCACTGGCTCTGGCCGGGCAGGGCATAGATCAGCCCCATCGCCCAGTACACCAGCGGCGGCTTGTCGTAGCGGGGCAGACCGTTGACCCGGGGGATCAGCCAGTCGCCGCTGTCGGCCATCCCCCGGGCCGAGGCCGCGAACAGGGGCGGCGTCTCGTCCACCAGCCCGGTGCTGCCAAGTTGCCAGACGAACAGCAGCAGCCCCAGGGCCAGGCTCACCACCACCACCCGCCGGGCGTGGCGGGCGGACACCGGCTCGGCGGCGGCGGCGCTGCCCCTCGAATCGCGAAATCCTGAGGACCGTGGCACGAACGAGGGGGGCATCAGCCGGATCCGACCCTATCGGTGGCCCGCCGCCGATCCGCGCACCCCCTCCAGCCAGTGCTCGATGCGGGCGGCGAAGGCCTGCTGGGAGCAGTGCGCCTCCACCCACTGCCGGCACCTCCACCGCTCCAGCCTGGCGGCCCGCCTCACCGCCGCCAGCAGGGAGTCCAGGTCGTCGGGCTCGGCCAGGGCCCCGGTGCTGCCCTCCCGCACCAGCTCGGCGGGTCCGCCGCGGGCATAGGCGGCCACCGGCACACCGCAGGCCATGGCCTCCACCACCACGTTGCCGAAGGCTTCGTTCCACTTGGGGGTGTTGAGCAGCACGGCGCAGCGGCCCAGCTCCGCCTGCAGCCCTTCGGTGGGCAGGAAGCCCCGCCACTGCAGCGTGCCCGCCGGCACCGAGGCCTGCACCCGCCGGGCATAGGCGGGGTCCTCCTCCAGCCCCCACACCGCCAGGGGCAGGCCCAGCCGGGCGGCAACGGCGGCCGCGTCCTCGAGACCCTTCTCCGGTGCGATGCGGCCGGCCCAGCCCAGCAGCTGCTCGGGTTGCGGCTGGAAGCGGTAACGGTCCAGGTCGAAGCCGTTGCCCACCAGCCGGGGCGGCTCGCTCAGGTCGAAGTCGGCCGCCTGGGCGGCGCTGTGGAAGGCCAGGTGCTGAGGATGGCTGCGGGCGACCTCGGCGATCACGCCATCCATCACCGCGGCCACCGAGCCCATGCTCACCAGATGAGCCAGGGGGGTGCTGGTGTGGGGAGTGAGCCAGAGGGGCAGCCAGTCATAGGCCAGGTTGAGGATCACCTCGAAGTCGCCCTGGCGGCTCAGAGCCCGCCCCCAGAGCCGCCCCAGCAAGGCATCGACCGGCAGTTCCACGGGGGCGCTGCGGGGCCGGTGCTGCCAGCTGGGCTGGTCGACCCCGCCTTCGAGCCAGAGGGCCGCAGCGCTGCAGGACTGCGGCAGCCGGCTGCCCTCGGCCGCCAGCACCGTGAGCTCGTGGCCCCGCTCCAGCAGGCCCGCCACCAGCGCCAGGGCGGTGATCTCCACCCCACCGCCGCGGCCACTGCCCAGGGCCCCCACCGGGGTGCTGACCACCAGCACGCGCATCAGGACCCCTCACCGGCGCCCAGCGGGGCCGGCAGCCCGCGCCAGAGCACATGGCGGCGGTTGATCAACAGCACCGAAACCAGCGCCAGGGCGACCCCTAGCCACTGCAGGGGCAGCAACTGCTCGTGCAGCCACAGCACCCCGCAGAGCAGGGCGAACACGGGGGTGAGAAAGGTGAGGGCGGTGAAACCGGTGAGGTCGCCGCGGCTGGCGAACCAGAAGAACAGGCCGTAGGCCAGGGCGCTGCCGGGCAGAGCGGCATAGGCCATCAGGCCCCAGTCGCCAGCCGACCACTGGGGCAGCCAGGCGGCCCCGGAGGCCACCGGCAGCGCCGCCAGCAGCAGCAGCGGCAGCCCCCCCAGCAGCAGGTGCCAGCCGGTGATCACCAGCGCATCGCTGTGGCGGCTGGCGTAGCGGCAGAGCACCGTGCCCACCGCCATCGCCGCAGCGGCGGCCAGCATCCAGAGTTCCCCGTGGCTCCAGGGCCGCACCCCGGTGGCGACCGGCCCCTGGAGCCACCAGTGGCCGAGCACGGCGGCCGGCAGGCCGAGGCAGAGGATCGCCAGCAACCCCAGCAGCAGCCCCACCCAGCCCACCGGGTTGATGGCCTCGCCGAACAGGCTGCGGGCCAGCAGCGCCACCAGCAGGGGCTGGGAGTCGATCAGCACCGATCCCAGGCCGGCGCCGGTCTGGCCCAGCCCCCGGGCCAGCAGTCCCTGGAAGAGGCTGGCGTCCACCAGGGTGAAGGCCAGCAGCCAGGGCCAGTCGCGGCGGTCCACCGCCAGCTGGCGGCCCAGCAGCAGGGCCGCCAGCAGCAGCACCACGCCGGCGGGCAGCACCCTCAGGCAGGCCACCTGGAGGGGGGTGCCGCCATCGAGCAGCGGCCGCATCGCCGCCATCGCCGTGCCCCAGAGGGCGAAGGGCAGCAGCATCAGCAGGGGCCGCAGCAGGGCAGACAACAGGCGGGACGGCGAAGGGAGCAGGGGTCCGGCAGCGCGGGAACAAACCGCCCGCAAGGCAGAACCATGGCCTGTTTTTAAGATCCAGCCACTCTTCAATCACAGCGCATGGCCTGGCCCTGGCGTCGCAAGACCCGCCGCACCCTGGCCCGCATCGCCATCGAGGGACCGATTGCCAGCGGTACCCGCAAGCGGGTGCTCAAGGCCCTGCGCCAGGTGCAGGAGCGGGACTGCCCCGCCCTGCTGCTGCGCATCGACAGTCCCGGCGGCACGGTGGGGGACAGCCAGGAGATCCACGCCGCCCTGCTGCGGCTGCGCCGGGGAGGCTGTCGCGTGGTGGCCAGCTTCGGCAACATCTCCGCCTCCGGCGGGGTGTACATCGGCGTGGCGGCCGAGAAGGTGGTGGCCAACCCCGGCACGATCACCGGCTCGATCGGGGTGATCCTGCGGGGCAACAACCTCTCCAAGCTGCTCAAGCGCCTCGGGGTGAGCTTTGAAACCGTCAAGAGCGGGCTCTACAAGGACATCCTCTCCCCCGACCGCGGCCTCACCGAAGCCGAACGGGACCTGTTGCAGGGCCTGATCGATTCCAGCTACGACCAGTTCGTGGCGGCGGTGGCCGAGGGGCGGGGGCTGAGCGGCAAGGCGGTGCGAGCCTTCGCCGACGGCCGGGTGTTCAGCGGTGCCCAGGCCCTGGAGCTGGGGCTGGTGGACGAGCTCGGCGACGAGGACCGGGCCCGGCGCCTGGCGGCCGAGCTGGCCGGGCTGGATCCCGAGCGCTGCCGGCCCAGCGAGTTCGGCGCCGCACCGAAGCGCTTCGCCGGCCTGATCCCCGGCCGCTCCAGCCTGCGGGCCCTGGCCCAGGCCCTGAGCCTGGAGCTCAGCTGGAGCGGCCAGCCCCTCTGGCTCTGGCGCCCATGACCGGCCCCCTGCAGCTGCGCGCGCTGCGCGGCGCCACCACCGCCGTGGCCAACACCAGTGAGGCGATCGACGATGCGGTGGCGGAGCTGATGGAGGTGCTGGTGGTGCGCAACGGCCTCGATGGCCAGCGGGTGGTGTCGGTGACCTTCTCCGTCACCGCCGACCTGGACGCCTGCTTTCCCGCCGCCATCGCCCGCCGCCGGGCGGGCTGGGAGCAGGTGGCCCTTCTGGACTGCCAGCAGATGGCGGTGGCCGGGGATCTCAGCCGCTGCATCCGCCTGCTGGCCCACGCCTGGATGGAGGCCGATCGGCAGGCCTGCCACCCCTACCTGAGGGAGGCGAGCCGCCTGCGCCCTGACCGCGCCAGCTAGCGGGCCGACCACCATGCCCGCCAAGGCCTTCCAGCCCTGCTGAGAATTGGATCACTTGTACCTGCCGGCACCGCCACTCCATGGGTTTCCCCTCGTCTCCAAAGCCACGACAGATCCTTCAGCATCTCGTGATGCATCTCGGCAGCGGGCTCGGCAGGCGTGCTGAAGGGCTCCAGCGGGAGCAGGGCGGCTGGCGGCGCCGGGGGCCTGCCCTGCTGGCCGCCGCCCTGAGCCTGGGCATCGGCGGGGTGCTGGCCGGTCAGGCACCCGCAGTGGCCCAGGGCACTCCCAGCCTGCTGGAGTTCCGCTGGGAGAACAACTCCGACTACCGCAAGCTCTACTACTTCATCACCGACACCCAGCGCCAGAAGCGTTCGGACTATTTCCTGATCCTGCGGCCGAAGGATCGCAACACCGCAATCCTCAAGCTCACGGTCACCATCCCTGATCACTTCGACGCCACCATCGACACCGGCCGGGTGCGCCTCTGTGTGATGCGCGAAGGCGGCATGCTCTCGCGCACCCGTTGCGAAGAGACGATCCCGGCCACGATCGAGCTGAGCGAGAACGGCCGGGTGCTGGACATCTTCCCCGATACCCCGGTGTCCGACACCGAGACGATCGGGGTGAACATGCGGCTGTTCAATCCCTTCAACGCCGGCATGTATCAGTTCAACGCCCTGGCCCAGGCTCCCGGGGAGGTGCCCGTGTCCGGCTACCTGGGCAGCTGGCTGATCCAGATCGATCCCACCGGCTTCTGAGGCCCTGCCTGATAGGTTGGCCTCTCCAGATGATCCAGTGGGCAGAGGGGAGACCAGAGCACGATGACCAAGCGCACACTTGAGGGAACCAGTCGGAAGCGCAAGCGGGTGTCCGGCTTCCGGGTGCGCATGCGCACCCACACCGGCCGCCGGCTGATCCGATCCCGTCGCCGTCGCGGCCGCAGCCGGCTGGCGGTTTGAGCACCGCCCTGAGTCGCTCCAGCTGAGCGTGAGCCTCGATGGCCCTGCCTCAGCGCCATCGCCTCTGCGGCCAGCCCCTCTTCAGCACGCTCTACCGCAAGGGCCGCAGCTGCCACGGCCCGCTCGTGGTGCTGCGCTGGCTGCCGGCCAGATCTGAGCTGCTGCCCCCTGCACAGCGCGGCCGCCCCACCAGTGCCTGGCGGGCGGCGGTTGTGGTGAGCACCAAGGTGCACAAACGGGCCGTGCAGCGCAACCGTCTGCGCCGCCTGGTGCATCACCGGCTGCTGAGCCTGCCCATCGCCGCTCCGCAGGGAGCGGTGTGGCTGCTGCTCAGCCTCAAGCCCGGCAGCGCTGAACGCGGCAGCGACGCCGTGCTGGGAGAATGCCAGCAGCTTCTGCAACGGGCAGGTCTGACACCATGAGCCAGCCGA
The DNA here is from genome assembly GCA_039818745.1 of Cyanobacteria bacterium J06638_7. Taxonomy (GTDB): domain Bacteria; phylum Cyanobacteriota; class Cyanobacteriia; order PCC-6307; family Cyanobiaceae; genus NIES-981. The sequence continues at coordinate 136,186 of JBCBTI010000006.1, read as the reverse complement.
GCAGTGCCGAGGGACGGCCCGTGAACCCGTCCCCCCCCGGCGAAACCGACTTCTACGTGGGCGGCCCCGCCCGCGGTGACCTGGTGCTCAACCTGATCTTCGGCCTCACCGTGATCGGTATTCCCTTTGCCGTGGGGGCCATCGTGCGGGCCCTGTGGCTGCGCTTCCGCATCACCAGCCGCCGCATCGAAGTCACCGGCGGCTGGATGGGCCGCGAACGCACGCAGGTGGTCTACAGCCAGGTGCGCGAGGTGCGCAGTGTGCCGCGCGGCTTCGGTGCCTGGGGCGACATGGTGCTGGTGCTCAACGACGGCGCCAAGCTCGAGATGCGCTCGGTGCCACGCTTCCGCGAGCTGGAGGCCTACATCGAGGAGCGTCGCAACGCCGCAGCCACTCCGGCCCGACCGAACCCGAAGGGGATGGCCGCCTGAGTGGCCCCCCGCCAGCCCGCCCCTGCCCCAGCGTTCAGGCACACTGAGCCACGCTGACCCCCTGCCCCCCAGCTTCCCGCGCCGTGATCGGCTACATCTCCGACAACCTGCTGATCCCGATCCTCGATTTTTTCTACGGATTGGTGCCCAGCTACGGGCTGGCGATCATCGCCCTCACCGTGGTCATCCGTCTGGCCCTGTTTCCCCTGAGCGCCGGCTCGATCCGCAATGCCCGCCGCATGCGCATCGCCCAGCCCGTGATGCAGCAGCGCCAGGCCGAGATCAAGAGCCGCTACGCCAGCAACCCCCAGAAACAGCAGGAGGAACTGGGCAAGCTGATGAAGGAGTTCGGCAGCCCTCTGGCCGGCTGCCTGCCCCTGCTGGTGCAGATGCCGATCCTGTTCGCCCTGTTCGCCACCCTGCGCGGCTCTCCGTTCGCCGATGTGCCCTACACCTTCAACCTCAAGGTGCTGCCGGCCGATGAGATCGCCGCGGTGGAGACCAAGTCGTTCAACACCGCCAGCCACTCGATCTTCCTCTCCTCCACCAGCCATGTGCCGGTGATCGGCACCCTGGAGGGCGGCACCAAGCTGGGGGTGGGCGACCGCCAGACGGTGAGCCTGCACACCAAGACCGGTGAGAGCTACGGCTCGGTGCTCGGCGCTGTGGACGGAGGCACCCGGTTCCAGCCCAGCTGGACGGTGACCCGGGGTGAGGGGGTGGTGAGCGTGGACGCCAACGGCACGATCACCGCCCTGACCACGGGCGACGCCACCGTGGAGGGCACCATTCCCGGACTGGCCGCCCGCAGCGGCTTCCTCTTCATCCGCGCCCTGGGCCAGGTGGGCTTCATGGGCGACGGCGGGGTCAACTGGGACATCGCCATCCTGGTGGGCGGCTTCGGCGCCACGCTGTTCGCGTCCCAGCTGCTCTCGGGCATGGGCATGCCCCCCAACCCCCAGCAGGCCACCGCCAACAAGATCACGCCGGTGATGATCACGGCGATGTTCCTGTTCTTCCCCCTGCCCGCCGGGGTGCTGCTCTACATGGTGGTGGCCAACATCTTCCAGGCCCTGCAGACCTTCCTGCTCACCCGTGAGGCCCTGCCGGAGAACCTGCAGAAGATCCTCGACCAGCAGATCGCCCAGCAGTCCGTGCCGGTGACGGCCAGCGGCGGCGGCGGCACCGGCCGCCTGCCCTTCGAGCCGAAGGGGCGCAAGTAGCCACCATGGCCGCCAGCTCCCCTGGCTCTGCGGCATCGGGCCCCCTGCGACCGGTGGCGATCCAGGACCTGCGGGCCCAGGCCCAGGGACGCGTCTGGAGCGTGGAGCAGCACCTTGACGATCTGGTCAGCCTGACGCCGGTGCGGGGCCAGCTGGGGGCCGTTCATCGCGGCGCGGCGCTGGAGGTGAGGGGGGAAGCGGAGACCATCGTCACCCTCTGCTGTGACCGCTGCCTGCAGCACTACAACCATCCCCTAGCCTTCCGAACCCGCGAGCTGCTCTGGCTGCGGCAGGATGACGAGCCGGCTGCGGGCCCGGTCGAGGCCGACGACCTGCTGCTGGAGATCGATGCCAGCGAGCTTGAGCTGGTCGAGGGCAGCGAGAGCCTGGAGGCCACGGGGCAGTTCGATCCGGGCCGCTGGCTGTTCGAGCAGCTGAGCCTGCAGCTGCCGCTGGTCAACCGCTGCGGTCCCGACTGCCCGGGCCCGGACAGCTGGGGCCACGGCAGTCCCCAGGTCGATCCCCGCTGGGCGGCCCTGATGGCCCTGCAGCCGCCTCAGGGCCAGGCGGGCGCCCAGCCATGACCGGCGGCACCTGGGCCGACCAGCTGGATCTGATGATCCGCTCGCGCACTCCGCTCCTGTGGATCCGCAGCCTGGAGGAAGAGCGGGTGGAGACACTGCTGGGACAGGCTGCCGAGCGCCTGGGCAACCGCACCCTGCTGCGCTGGGATTTCATCGACGGCCTCAGCGGGACCCTCAACCGCCAGGGTGAGGCGGCCCGCAATCCGATGGCCGCCCTGGCCTGCCTCGAGCCGCTGCCGGCCGAGCAGGGGGCGATTCTGGTGCTGCGCGATTTCCACCGCTACTGCGAGGACGCCGGCATCTGCCGCCGTCTGCGCAACCTGGCCAGCCAGCTGCGTCAGGTGCCCCGCACCCTGGTGATCACCGCACCGGACTGGCAGTTGCCGCCGGAGCTGGATGACAGCGTCACGGTACTGGAGCTGCCCCTGCCCGATGCGGCCGAGATCAGTCGGCTGCTGGGCTCCATCGCCGGCGCCTGCGGCCAGCCTCTCGAACCGGAGGTGCTGGCTGAGCTCAGCGCCGCCTGCCACGGGCTCAGTGAGCAGCGGGTGCGCCAGCTGGCAGCCAGGGCCCTGGCCCGCCGCGGCCGTCTGGGCCAGGAGGACCTCGCCGAGGTGCTGGAGGAGAAGCGCCAGGCGATCGCCAAGAGCGAGCTGCTCGAGTACTGCCCCAGCGAAGCCACCCCCGCCGACATCGGAGGCCTGGAGGCGCTCAAGCACTGGCTGGAGCAGCGCCGCATGGCCTTCAGCCAGGAAGCGCGGCGCTATGGCCTTCCCCTGCCCCGCGGGGTGCTGCTGGTGGGCCCCCAGGGCACGGGCAAGTCCCTCACCGCCAAGGCGATCGCCCACAGCTGGAGCATGCCGCTGCTGCGGCTGGACGTGGGCCGGCTGTTCGCGGGGCTGGTGGGGGCCTCGGAGGCCCGCACCCGCGAAATGATTCAGCGGGCCGAGGCCATGGCCCCCTGCGTGCTCTGGATCGATGAGATTGACAAGGGGTTCGGCGGCGACGGCCGCAGCGACGGCGGCACCAGCCAGCGGGTGCTGGGCACGGTGCTCACCTGGATGGCGGAGAAGACCAGTGCCGTGTTCGTGGTGGCCACGGCCAACGCCGTCGAGCGGCTGCCCGCCGAGCTGCTGCGCAAAGGCCGCTTCGACGAGATCTTTCTGCTCGATCTGCCCAGCCCCGAGGAGCGGTACGCCATCCTCGACCTGCAGCTTCGCCAGCGCCGGCCAGGGCACCAGATCCCGCTGCAGGTGCTGGTGGACCGCACGACGGGGTTTTCCGGCGCCGAACTCGAACAGACCGTGATCGAGGCCATGCACCTGGCCTTCGCCGAGGGCCGTGAATTCGGCGAGGCCGACCTGGTTGCCGCCGCCACCCAGGTGGTGCCGCTCTCGCGCACCGCCCGGGAGCAGCTTGAGCAACTGCAGCAGTGGGCCAGCGGTGGCCGCGCCCGACCGGCCTCGACGTTACGCGGTATGACGAACTCCGACGCGGCGTAACAAGGCCCCGCCAAGCCAGGGGCCGCCAGGGTCGCCACCCCTACGGTCAAGCGAACCGCCGGCATCGCCGTGACCCCCACCCCCAGCCCCCGTGATCGCAGCGAGCTCTTCAATCAGCTGGCGGTGGCCTGCCTCGGCGCCGGGGTCGTGACCAGCGTGGCCGTGGCCCAGGGCCAGAACCCTCTGACCGCCCTCGGCATCACGCTGTTCTCGGCCGTGGCCGCGGTGATGGCCGGTCAGCTGCTCTGAATCCAGCCCCTGGGGGCGGCACGGCAGATCCCGTCAGCCAGACCAGGAAGAGGACCCCTGCATCTCCGGTCCGTTTCCCCACTTCGGTAGATCTGGTACAGAGCCCTGATCACCCCATCAAGGGGCTGTATCCATGGCACACCTGGACCCGGTCGGCAACGCTGCGAGCACCAGATCCGCCATCAGCTCACGGCCACGAACCCTCGCCCTTCCCGGAGCGGGGATGGCTGTGCTGATGGCCTTCTCAGGCCCGCTTCCGGCCACGGCTGCCAGCCTGCTTCAGCACGAGCCAGCGCCCGGCGAGCAGGCTCAGGTGCTCCTGGCCAATCAGCGCAGTCCCTTTTTGCAGAAGAAAGCGGGCAATAATCAGCAGAAGAGCACAGACAAGAACAAGAAAAAGCGGGCCGAACGCAGCGCCTCCAATACCAAGAAGACGACCAGCAAGAAGAGCAACAACAAGAAAGCTGACTCAGTCCGCCATTCCAAGAACCGCAAGCCAGGCAACAGCCAGAAGCGACGCATCTACGACGCAGGCGTTCGTACCGGGTATCGCGAGGGGGTGGACAAGCGCAGAAACAGAGACTACCGCAACAGTTACAGCTGGGGCTACGCCAAAGCCCAGCAGCGCAAGCAGTGGAAATCGTGGAACAGCAATCAATGGAAGCACTACAACCGCACCCGCAGAAACATCTGGTTGACTCCTGTCAGATACAATCGTGGGTATGACAACAATCCTCCCTGGGCACGTCATTCCAACTGGGGTTACAGCCGGCCGTGGGGCGGTGGTTGGTATAATAATTCCTCCAACAGTCTTCCCTGGAGCTGGTGGGGCGGCCAGGCTCTGGGCTGGGGAATCAATGCCCTCACCACTGCTCTGATCGTCAACAATGCCGTCAACAACGCCATCCGGCAGCGGCAGCCCACCGTTCAGGTTCCCCAAAGCACGTACAGCATTTACTACGGCTCTGTGGAACCGTTCGACAACACCGGCGTGAATTTCGTGGTCTCCAACGCCGGATCCAGCTACCAGATGCAGGCCGACTGCGCCGACGGCCTGCTCAACGGAGAGGTCCCCGCCACCCTGGCCGAGGCCGAACTGATCAACACCGCCTGCCAGGTCACCTACGGCAGCACCTGAGCCCAGCCCACACTGGGGGCTCAGCGCCGCTCGATGATGGCCTCCTCCACCAATGCACTGGGGCTAGGCCTGCGGGCGGTGATGCCGGCCCTGGCCAACAAGACCTACTTCAACTACGGCGGCCAGGGCCCGCTGCCCAACCCCAGCCTGGAGGCGATCAACGACACCTGGCGGCAGATCCAGGACCTGGGGCCGTTCACGGGGGACGTCTGGCCCCTGGTGGAGCGCACGATGGCCAGCCTGCGCCAGCGCCTGGCCGCGTGGCTTGGCGTCCCCCCCTCCCGGCTGGCCTTCACGGAGAACGTCACCAGCGGCTGTGTGCTGCCCCTGTGGGGTCTGCCCTGGCACGCCGGGGATCAGCTGCTGCTGAGCGACTGCGAGCATCCCGGCGTCGTGGCGGCCTGCCGGGAGCTGGCCCGGCGCCACCGGATGGAGCTGCACACCCTGGTGGTTCGCGATCTGGTGGAAGCCCCCGAAACCACGGAGGCCCTGCTCCTGGAACGGCTGGAGAACGCCCTGCGGCCGCGCACCCGACTGGTGGTGCTCTCGCACCTGCCCTGGAACACCGGCCAGATCATGCCCATCCCGCGGGTGGCTGAACATCTGCGCACCCATCCCGGCCAGCCCTGGCTGCTGGTGGATGCGGCCCAGTCCCTGGGTTCCATTCCCGTGGCGGCGGCGGCCGCTGCTGCGGACATCTACGCCTGCACCGGCCACAAATGGTGCTGCGGCCCCGAGGGGCTGGGCGTGGTGGCGCTGTCCGAACGGGTGCTGAACGAGGCCCGGCCCACCCTGATCGGCTGGCGCAGCCTGAGCCACGAGGACTCGGCCGGGAGCGGGTTTCACGCCGATGGCCGGCGCTTCGAGGTGGCCACCTCCTGCCTGCCCCTGTTCGCGGGCCTGAACCACTCCCTGCAGCTGCTGGAGGCCGAGGGCGACGCGCAGCAGCGGCTGGAGCGGGTCCGCGGCCTGGCCGACCGGCTGCGGCAACGGATCGGCCAGCTGCCGGGGGTGCAGCCCCTGCTGCAGGTGCCGCCCCCGGCCGGTCTGGTGAGCTTCACCGTGGCCGGGGTCAAGCCGGAGGAAGTTGTGCGCCGGCTGGGGGAGCGCCGGATCTGGCTGCGCAGCCTCGACGACCCCCACTGCCTGCGCGCTTGCACCCACATCACCACCACCGACTCCGAACTGGATGAGCTCGTGGCCGCCGTGGCCGAACTGATCGCTGAGTCCTGACCCGCAGGCGGGATCGTCCTGATCGGAGGCGGAGATCACAGGCATCAGCAAGGAGGGGCCATGGCCCCTGCGGTGCTGAAGCGCAGGCCGGCAGAAGGGCCCGATCGGCGCGGATCAGGCCTCGTCGCTGAGCAGGTTGGTGTACACCCAGCCGGCGATCAGGGCCCCGACGATCGGTGCCACCCAGAACAGCCACAGCTGGCCCATGGCGTCGCCGCCCACCCAGAGCGCTACACCGGTGCTGCGGGCTGGGTTCACCGAGGTGTTGGTGACGGGAATGCTGATCAGGTGGATCAGGGTGAGGGCCAGACCGATGGGCACACCGGCGAAGCCGGAAGGGGCGAGCTTGTCGGTGGCACCCAGGATCACCAGCAGGAAGAAGAAGCTGAGCACCACCTCGATCACCAGCGCCGCCCAGAAGCCATAGCCACCGGGTGAATTGGCACCGAAGCCGTTGGTGGCCAGGGCGTTGGCACCCTCGATCACGAAGCCGGGACGGCCGCTGGCCACCAGCTTGATCACACCGCCGGCGATCACGCCACCGATCACCTGGGCCACGATGTAAGGGAGGAGTTCACCGCCCTTGAAGCGGCCACCGGCCCAGAGCCCGAAACTCACCGCCGGGTTGATGTGACAGCCGGAGATATGGCCGATGGCGTACACCATGGTGAGCAGGGTGAGACCGAAGGCGAGCGAAACGCCCAGAAAGCCCAGACCCAGCGGGTTGGCGGCGGCATTGTCGTAGGGGAAGTTGGCAGCCAGCACGGCGCTGCCACAGCCGCCGAGAACGAGCCAGAAGGTGCCGAAGAGTTCAGCGACGAATTTCTTGCTCATGGGGACCGATTGGGCCATTGCATCAACGGATACAGCGCGCGGAATTTAATCCAGCGCGCAGGCCGTGCACTGGGGCGTTGGCAAACAGACACCGCCCGCAGATCCGGTTGCACCGCAGCGCACCCCTCGATCCGCCCCCGCAGTGCCCCGCGCTAACGGGCCCGCAGCGCCTGCTCCGCCTGCTCGCGGTCATCGAAGTGGATCTTGGTGGTGCCCAGGATCTGATAGTCCTCATGACCCTTGCCGGCGATCAGCACCAGATCGTCCGGGGCAGCGGCGGCGATGGCGGCGGCGATGGCGGCGGCCCGATCGCCCTCCACCTCCAGGTCGGTGCCGGCCGCAATGCCGGCCACCACATCCTCAAGAATCCGCCCGGGATCCTCTGTGCGGGGGTTGTCGGAGGTCACCACCACCCGGTCGGCCAGGCGGGCGGCGATGGCGCCCATCTGGGGCCGCTTGCTGCGGTCGCGGTCACCACCGCAGCCGAACACGCAGATCAGCTGACCCCTGGTGAAGGGCCGGCAGGCCCGCAGGGCGCTCTCCAGGCCATCGGGGGTGTGGGCGTAATCCACCAGCACCGCCGGCTGGCCCGCGGCGCCTTCGGCCAGCACCCGCTCCATCCGCCCCGGCACCCCCCCGAAGCTGGGCAGTGCCGTCAGCAGTGGAGCGAGCGGAAGCCCCTGCTGCTGCAGTGCCCCCACAGCCTGGAGCAGGTTCATCAGGTTGAAACGACCCACCAGGGGCGAGCGGAAGCGGCCCTCGTCCAGGGGGGTGCGCAGGCGGCCGCTCACCCCGCTGCTGCCCATCACCAGATCGTCGATGAACAACTCGGCGCCGGCATCCTCCAGCGAGCTGCGCCAGCAGGCCGGCCCCAGCCGCTCGGCCAGCCGCGCCCCCCAGGGGTCGTCGCTGTTGACCACCGCCCGGGGAGCGCCGCCGGCCGCCAGCAGGGGCTCGGCGAAGAGCAGGGCCTTGGCCTCGAAATAGGCCTCCATTGAGGGGTGATAGTCGAGGTGGTCCTGGGTGAGGTTCGTGAACACCGCCCCGCTGAAGTGGCAGCCCGCCACCCGCTGCTGATGCAGGGCGTGGGAGCTCACCTCCATGGCGGCGATGCGGGCGCCGCTGTCGGCGGCCTGGGCCAGCTGCATCTGCAGCAGGTCGGCGAAGGCTGTGGTGTGCTCGGCGGTGATGCTGTGGCCGGGCCAGCGGTTCACCAGCGTGCCGAACAGGGCCGCCGGGTGGCCGCTGGCCGCCGCCAGATGCTCGATCAGATGGGTGGTGGTGGTTTTGCCGTTGGTTCCCGTGACGCCGATCAGGCTGAGGCGCTGGCTGGGCTGAGCCCAGAAGGCAGCGGCCAGCAGACCGGCCCAGCGGGCCACGGGTTCGCTCACCACGAGCACAGGGTCGGCGGCGGCGGGCGGCTCGGCCACCGCTGCCGCCGCGCCGATCACGGCCGCCACGGCGCCGGCGGCCAGGGCCTCACGCCAGAAGCGGCCCCCATCCACCCGGGCGCCGGGCAGGCCCACGAACAGGCTGCCGGGGCCGGGGGTGCGGGAATCACAGCTGAACCGGAGCACCTGGGCGTCGGCGAGGGCTGCCGGCACCTCCACACCCACCTGACGGAGAAGGGAATGGAGCTGGCAGGTCATGACCGACCGGATGGCGATGGGCCTTTCTAGGCGCCGGGAGGCTCAGCGCCATGCCGGCTGAGCCAGTGCTGCAGCTGCGCGCCCTGCAGCCGCGGCGGCACCGGCGGCAGCCGGCTCAGCTCGTCCCCGCCCCGGGCACCAGCCAGCAGCACCGGCACCTCCAGCCCGTAGCGAGCCTGCAGGGCAGGATCGTCATCCACGTCCACCACCCGCAGAGCCGGCGGCGGTTCGAGCGCGCGCAGCTTCTCCTCCAGGCCCTCGCAGAGGCAGCAGCCCCTGCGGCTGTAGAGCAGCAGAGACACCACGGGGGCCGTCATCGCTCCGGCACCGGGTCACAGCCGCAGGGGCTGAAGGGATGGCAGCGCAGCAGACGGCACAGCGTCAGCCAGCCGCCCCGCCAGGGGCCGTGGCGGCTGATCGCCTCCAGGCCGTAGGCGCTGCAGCTGGGGATGAAGCGGCAGCGCGGTCCGAGCAGGGGTGAGAGCCAGCGCCGGTAGAGGCCGATCAGGCCCAGCAGGAGCAGGGCCAGCAGCTGGCTGGCGCCAGCCTGGCGGGGGGCTGCGGAACCGCCCTCAACCTCGCTCTCCAGGAGCGGCAGGGGAGCCAGACCAAGGGCCCGGGGGCCGATGGATAGGATGGAACGTTGGCGCTGCAAAGCAAGGCCGGCGGGGCACTCTCCCAGCATGGCCGATGCGCGGCAACGCCAGTGACCCTGTCCTTCGAACCCCCTACATGTCTCGCTACCGCGGCCCTCGTCTGAGGATCACGCGGCGCTTGGGAGACCTTCCCGGTCTCACCCGTAAGTCCGCCAAGCGGTCTTATCCCCCCGGTCAGCACGGCCAAGCCCGTCGCAAGCGCTCCGAATACGCCATCCGCCTGGAAGAGAAGCAGAAGCTTCGCTTCAACTACGGCATCTCCGAGCGGCAACTCGTCCGCTACGTCAAAAAAGCCCGCGCCCAGGGCGGCTCGAGCGGAACGAACCTGCTCAAACTGCTTGAGAACCGTCTCGACAACGTCTGCTTCCGCCTCGGCTTCGGGCCCACCGTGCCCGGCTCCCGCCAGCTCGTGAACCACGGCCATGTCACCGTGAACGGCCGCGTGCTTGACATCGCCAGCTACCAGTGCAAGCCCGGCGACGTCGTGGCCATCCGCGAGCGCAAGCAGAGCCGGAAGCTGGCCGAGACCAACCTGGAGTTTCCAGGTCTGGCCAACATCCCGCCCCACCTCGAGTTCGACAAGGCCAAGCAGAGCGCCAAGGTGGTCGGCAAGTGCGAGCGCGAGTGGGTCGCCCTGGAGATCAACGAACTGCTGGTGGTGGAGTACTACTCCCGCAAGGTTTGATCCCGCTGAGCAGCCCGCTAGCCACCCGGCGCAGGGCCCGGCGCCCCAGCCCCCGGAAGGGGATTTCACCCCCCAGCAGCCGCACCGCCACCGGTGTGGCGCTGGGTCGGCTGATGCCGTAGCGATAGATCAGGCCCGGCAGGCCGTAGAACAGCCGCGCCAGCCGGCGGGCTGCCTCGAAGTCTCTGGCCAGCAGAGCGTGCACGCGGTCGGTGTAACCGTGAGGATCCCCGGCGATCAGGGCCGCAGCCGCCACGCGGCCGCTGCGGATCGCGTGGAACAGGCCATCTCCGAACAGGGGATTGATCAGCCCGGCGGCATCACCCACCAGCAGCACCCGGCCGTCGGGGGTGTGCAGAGGCTCGGGGCCGTCCCAGAACGGCAGCGGATGGGCATGGGCCCGCAGCCCCGTCAGCCGGTCCCGATCCACCCCCAGCGCGGCCGCGTAGCTGTCGATGGCGGCCCGGATCCGCGCCCGCGCTCCCGGATCCCGGCGCACATCCCGGCAGCGGCCGTGGAACATGCCGGCGCCGATGTTGAGGTGGTCGGCCTTGGGGAACACCCAGGCATAGCCGTGACGCAGCACGCCGTAATCAAGATGGAGCAGGTCGGGGCGCAGCAGCGGATCGGCTGGATCCCAGCGGTGCGGCACCTCCAGCTCCATCGCCAGGGCCACCCGGGGGGAGGGGCGCAGCCCCGCACGGGCGGCCACGGCGCCGGCGGCCCCGTCGGCAGCGATCACATGGCGGGCCCGCAGCCGCTGCAGCCCCCCGGCCTCGGAGCCGCTCTGGTGGCAGCGCAGAAGCAGCTCCACCCCGCCGGCAACGGTCTCCAGGTCCACGAAGGCGTGGCCCTCCAGCAGCGTGGCCCCGGCCGCCACGGCCTGCCGCACCAGAACCTGATCGAAGCGGGGTCGCTGCACCATCCACAGCCCCCGGGAGTGCTCCAGGGAGGTGTCCGGCGGATCGACGGCCGCTTCCACGGCCTCGGCGAAACGCCAGCTGTGGCGCATCCAGCGCACGCGGGTGTCAACCACCGCCTGCGGGGCCAGGTCCAGCAGTTCCCGCTGCACCGGCACCGGCATGCCCCCGCCGCAGGGCTTGTGGCGCGGCAGCCGACGCTTCTCCAGCAGCGCCACCCGCAGCCCACCACGGGCGGCGGTGGCGGCGGCCACGGCGCCGGCCGGTCCGGCTCCCACCACCACCACGTCGAACCCTGGCAGTGGGGGCCGCTCCCGGGGTCGGCTCAGGCTCGGGGCGTCGGGGGTGGATCCGGGCATCAAACAGAACGGTGCCGCCCTAGGGCAGCCGCGCTTCCAGGCGCTGGATCAGGGGCAGGCGCTGGGCCGGGTCCCCGACCAGCTGGATCTCACCGGAGGCCGGCCACCAGTTCAGGCGCAGGTTGCTCTCGCCATCCTCGATCACGGCCATCTCGAACGGCCCCTTGTGCTCCCAGTGGCAGCACACGCCCAGGCTGGAGAGAATGGCGTTGAGTTCGTCCCTGGTACCCAGAAACCTCACCAGCCCAAAGCGGTTGAGCAGACTGTAGGCGGGGCTGCGACGGCTCCCGGGCGGCGCTCAGCGCAGCGGGCCTCAGGCCCCGATCAGGGTCTGCAGGGCGCTGGTGACATCCGGCCTCACGCATCACCGCCTCGCCCACCGGCACGGCGTCGGCGCCGGCATCCAGGCCACGATCGAGATCATCGCGGCAGAGCAGCCCCGATTCGTTCACCAGCAGGCAACCGCGGGCCCGCAGGTCCTCGCCGCCCGGGCCTGAAACAACTGGCAGGGGGGGAGGATGAAGTCCTTGAAGAGCAGGGGCAGATCCACCACCTGGCGCACCTGCACCAGCACCTCGAAGCCTCCCTGGAAGAAGGCTTTGTCGGTGAGCACCGGCAGGCAGCTGGCAGCGGCGGCGGCGTAGTCCCGGGCGATCGCCTCCGGGTCGAAGTCGGCCCGGATCACCCCCTTGCCGGGGCTGGCCTTGTTGATCTCGGCAATCACGGCAGGCTTGCGGCAGCTGGCCCGCAGGGCGGCAAGGATGTGGCGCGGCTCCGCATACTTGTGGGGAATCCCATACTCGAGATGGGCCACCTTCACCGAGAGATGGGGGGGGGCGTGCGGCGGATCTCCATGGTGAGAGCACTGCTGCAAGTGTGGTCGTGGCAGAGTTGGCGGCGCCGATGATGATGAAATCAGGCAAGTATCGCCTGCGCATTCTCACCTGTCTGGCGTGTAACCCAGCAAGACCATCTGCACTTTCGGCGTAAGACTTTCCATCGAGTCTTCAATCCATAGACATCCGTGGACTCATCGCCACAATGGCATCCCAGCCTGGACTATCAAGCGTGGAATTCTAGTCATGCAAGGCTGATCTCCGGAATCAATGCGAGCCTGTCTTGTTTCACCTCGCCCCGCCTCTCATCCCAGGCGCAGGACGCGCCGCGCATTGGTGCAGCACACCTTGATCCGCTGGTCTTCTGTGATGGCGGCCTGCTCGATCCAGTCAGCCGCCAACTGAATGTCTTCATAGGGATAATCGGTGGAAAACATCACCGCATCGTCGCCCATGGCTGCAAGGGCGCAACGCAGGGGTGCATCCGCACAGACTCCAGACGTCGTCACCGTGAGATGACGCCTGATGGTCTCTGATGGGGGGCGGATCAGGGTGCGACCGACCGTTGTCACCGCAGCCCGGCTGTCCAACCGCCAGAGCATGTAGGGAAGGGTTTCCCCCATGTGACCCAGGATCAGCCGTGCCCGAGGGTGGCGATCCAACAGCTGAGCAAACACCAGACGGAGTAGGTGGGTGGCGGTGTCACAGGTCCAACTCCACACGGCACCTTCCAGCTCTGGGTGGCCGCGGAAAGCCTCATACTGCTCACTCACCAAGCCAGGGTGGAGATAAAGTGGCACATCAAGCTGCTCCAAAGTATGCCAAAAAGGAGCAAAGTGAGGCTCGTCCAAGTAGACGCCATTGGTGGCGCCGTTCACAAGCACTCCGACAAAACCAAGTTCATGAATACAACGTTTGAGCTCGTTGCAGGCGGCATCCACGTCCTGCAAAGCCACACACGCGAAGCCACGAAACCGCGCCGGGGCCAGCGCCATGCGTGTGTGCAGGACATCATTCACCCGTTGGGCAAGCTCCACCGCCAGGGCTCGATCCCTGATGGACTGCACACCCGGTGCCGTCTGGGAGAGCACGGCTATCGCGATGCCGGCCCTGTCCATGGCGAGGAGGCGCTGTTCGGCCAGCTCCGGCAAAGCCGCCTCAATGCCCGCAAGCACACCCGGATCAAAAAAGGCCACCTCGTTGATCGTTGGCTCAAGGCCCGGGGCGCTGAAGTGTTCCTCCAAAGCAATCTTGTTGAGGATCCTTGGCATGGGGGTGCAGTGCAGCAGAGACCTGAGGAGGCCGCCTTCAGCCGCCGATCAGGGCCTCGAGCGCGGCGGTCACATCGTCCTGGCGCATCAGCGCTTCGCCCACCAGCACGGCATCGGCCCCGGCCCCCTGCACCCGGTCGAGATCGTCGCGGCTGAACAGGCCCGATTCGCTCACCAGCAGGGCACCCTTGGCGCGCAGCGCCGCGCCGTGGCGCGCCATCAGCTGCTCGGTGGTGGCCAGGTCGGTGTGGAACGTGGAGAGATCCCGGTTGTTGATCCCGATCAGCCGCACCCCTTCCAGGGCCAGCACCCGCTCCAGTTCGCTGGTGTCATGCACCTCCACGAGGGCGGCCAGGCCGAGGCCGCGGGCCGCCTTGAGCAGGTAGGTCAGATCCTGGTCCGTGAGGATGGCGGCGATCAGCAGGGCGGCATCGGCGCCGGCGGCGCGGGCCTGGTAGAGCTGATAGGGGCTGAGGATGAAGTCCTTGCAGAGCAGGGGCCGCTCCACCACCTGGCGCACCTGCACCAGCACCTCAAAGCCTCCCTGGAAGAAGGCTTTGTCGGTGAGCACCGACAGACAGCTGGCCCCTCCGGCGGCGTAGCCGCGGGCGATGGCCTCGGGGTCGAAGTGCTCGCGGATCACGCCCTTGCTGGGGCTGGCCTTCTTGATCTCGGCGATCACGGCCGGCTTGCGGCAGCTGGCCCGCAGGGCGGCCTCGAAGTCGCGGGTGGGGGGCAGATCGGCCACCTGGCGGGCCAGTTTCTGCAGCGGCACCCGCTCGCGGGCCACGGCCACCTCCCGGTCCTTCTCCCACACGATCTCCTCGAGGATGTGGCGCGGCGCCGCCTCGGCGTGGGGCACGCCGTACTCCAGGAAGGCCACCTTCACCTTGGGGTTGGGGGGGCGGCGACGAATCTGCATCGATCAGCGAACGGGGGGAGGGAACAGAACGGGGCCGGCCCTCAGGCCACGGCCATGGCGGCCTGCTTGTAGGCCACCTCCACCACCTCACTGAGGGTGGGATGGGTGTGCACTTCGTTCACGAGCTGGGTCACACTCTGGCGGCGCGCCACCGCGTTGGCGATCTCCTGGATCAGGTCGGCGGCGTGCAGCCCGTAGATGTGGGCGCCGAGCACCTCCCCGGTGCTCTTGTTGAACAGCAGCTTCATCAGCCCGTCGCTCTCCAGTTCGGCCAGGGCCTTGGAGTTGGCCTTGAAGTAGCTGCGCACGCTGCCCAGCGCGAAGCCCTCGGCGGCCGCCAGCTCCTTGGCCTCAACCTCACTCAGACCCACCGAACTGATCTCCGGATGGGTGAAGGTGGCCGCGGGAATCGAGCGGTAATCGATACGGCGGACGTGGCCCAGGATGTTGTCCACCGCCACGCTGCCCTGGGCGGCGGCGGTGTGGGCCAGCATCATCTTGCCGGTCACATCCCCCACGGCCCAGAGGTGGGGCACGGGCTCGCCGTTGATCAGCACCTGCATGCGGTCATCCACGGGAATGAAGCCCCGGTTGGTCTCCACCCCCACGGCGGCCAGGTTGAGCTGCTGGCTGCTGGGCACGCGGCCGGTGGCCACCAGCACCGCATCCACCTCCAGGGTTTCCACCAGCTCGCGGCTCTGCATGTCGGCCAGCTCGATCGTCACCGGGCAGCCGGGGGTCACCTTGCGGGCCAGCACCCCGGCGCGGGCATCGATGTCACGGCCGTCGATCAGGTGCCGGGCGGCGATCTTGGCGATGTCGGGATCGAAGGTGGGCATCACCCGATCCAGGGCCTCGATCATGGTGACCTCACAGCCCAGGGCGGTGTAGACGTCGGCGAACTCCAGGCCGATGTAGCCGCTGCCCACGATCGCCAGCCAGCGCGGCAGCCACTCGAGGCTCACGGCCTCGTCGCTGGTGAACACGGTGCGGCCGTCGGTCTCGATGCCGGGGGGCACGAAGGGCTCCGACCCCGTGGCCAGGATCACGTCGCGGGCGCTGTAGGTGCGCTCCACGCCGCCACCGCTGGCCCGCACGGTCACCTGCTGGCTGCCGGCGAGGCGGCCCTGGCCGCGCAGGATCGTGGCGCCGGCGCGCTCCAGGGTCTTGGTGAGGTTGGTGCGGATCGTGGCCACCAGCTGGTTGGCGTGGTCGGCGATCTTCTGGCGCTCAAAGCGCACCGGGGCGGCGTGGATGCCGAAGCCGGCCAGGTGCTCGGCATCGGCCAGTTCCCGCACCCGGCCGCTGGCGGCGAGCAGGGCCTTGCTGGGCACGCAGCCGCGGTTCACGCAGGTGCCGCCCATCTCCGCCGCTTCCACGATCGCCACCGAGAGGCCA
Source organism: Cyanobacteria bacterium J06638_7 (assembly GCA_039818745.1). Classification (GTDB taxonomy): domain Bacteria; phylum Cyanobacteriota; class Cyanobacteriia; order PCC-6307; family Cyanobiaceae; genus NIES-981. The sequence continues at coordinate 120,296 of JBCBTI010000006.1, read as the reverse complement.
TGCTCGGCGGCGTGCTTGGCCGCGTCGAAGCCGCCGTAGCCGGCGCCGATCACGATCAGGTCGAAGTCGAAGCTGTCCTGGCCAGGGGCGTCGCTCACAGGGTCCGGGGTCTGCTGGCGTCCATTCTCCCCCGTCGGCGGTGGAGTGCCGCTGGCAGCCTCAGCGGCCCGCCTGCTGGCGCCGACGCTCGAGCAGCAGCGGCACCGCCGCCGCCGCCACATTCAGCGACTCCACCGCGGGATCGTGGGGGATCGTCACCCGCGCGCTGGCCAGGGCCAGCAGCTCCGGCGCCAGACCAGCACCCTCGCTGCCCAGGAGCAGCACCGTGGGCCGGCACCAGTCCAGACGCCAGTAGGGCTGGGCGCCGCTGCGGGGAGGCTGGCTTGCCACCAGTTGCACCCCGTCGGCCGCCAGCTGCTCGAGCAGATCCACCAGCCCCGGCCGGGAGGTGCGCCACAGGGGCAGGGCCAGGGCGGCACCGGCCGAGGCGCGCAACACCTTGGGCTGGTGCGGGTCAGCGCCGTCGGCCAGCCACAGGCAGGCCACACCGGCGGCACGGGCCGTGCGCATCAGCGTGCCGAGATTGCCGGGATCCTGGATGGTGTCGAGGGCCAGCACCAGGCCGGCTGGCCCGCCAGGGCACAGCGGCACTGCAGCAGTGGGAGGCGGCGCCAGCGTGGCCACCACCCCGTCGGGATTGCGGGTTGTGGCCAGCGCCTCCAGCACCCCGGTGCTCACCGGCTGGGGCCGGCAGGGGGGAGGCAGCCGCTCGAGCAGGTCGCCATGGGCGGCGCACCAGGATTCGGTGGCCAGCAGGTGGGCGGGCACATGGCCCAGCCCCAGCAGCTCCTGCAGCAGGTGAGTGCCCTCAAGCAGGAGCAGTCCCTGCTCCCGGCGGCCCTTGGACTCCTGCAGCTGGCGCAGCCGGCGCACGAGGGGGTTGCGGCGGCTGGTGATGGTCTCCCCGAGTGCGGTCATGGGCTGAGCAGGCGACCGGCAGACGGAGGCGGGGCTGGGCAGTGGCCGAGCTTCGGCATCCGCTGCAGCCGCAAGCCCTCAGCAGCCGGAACCCAACGCTGAGCAGCAGGCCCAGCACACACCCATGGCGCCACCACAATGAGCGCCACGACAATGAACTGATGCGGATGGGGAGACTTGAACTCCCACGACATTGCTGCCACTAGTACCTGAAACTAGCGCGTCTACCAATTCCGCCACATCCGCGTGGCTGCCGTCGAAGACGACTGGAAAAGGCTACGACATCACCCGTCAGCAACCCGATGCAGAGCTCCATCGAGAGCCCAATCCGGGGCCCATTACGGGGCCCAATCCGGGGCCCATTACGGGGCCCATTACGGGGCCCATTACGGGGCCCATTACGGGGCCCGATCCTGAGTGCGGTGCGGCGCCTTTCATCGGCGTGCTTGTGGGCCGGTTCCTGCAGTGGTTTTGTGGACAGGGTAAGGGTTTGTGGGCATCATGCCCCGACACCTGCCAGGGACAGCCCGACCCGTGACCCTCAACGCTGTCCCGAATCCCCTCAGCCACCTCGCCCAGCCAGGGGTGCGGCAGACCATGGATCAGTCGGTAGCCGGCGGTGCTGCCCCAACAACACCCCGTGCTGGCAACAGCGGCCTACGGTTGAGCGCACAGGTGACCTCGACCGAGACCACCGAGATCCCAAGCTGGGAAACCACCCTGGACCGCAACCGCTCCTTTCTGCGCATCATCGGCGGACGCCCCCTGAGCGGCGAGCTCCGAGTGAGCGGCGCCAAGAACTCAGCCCTGGTGCTGATGGCCGCCTGCCTGCTCACCCGCGAGCCCATCCGACTGCGCAACACCCCGGCCCTCACCGACATCAACGGCATGGCCGACATGCTGGAGAGCCTCGGCGGACGGGTGGAGCGTCATGGTGATGCTTTGGAACTGGACGGTTCCGGCATCAACTCCTCCGAGGCTCCCTACGAGCTGGTCAACAGCCTGCGCGCCAGCTTCTTCTGCATCGGCCCCCTGCTGGCGCGCACGGGCATGGCCCGGGTGCCTCTCCCCGGCGGCTGCAAGATCGGCAGCCGGCCGGTGGAAGAACACGTCAAGGGACTCAAGGCGCTCGGGGCCCAGGTCACCATCGAGCACGGCGTGGTCACCGCGGCCGTGCCCGGCCCTGTCCGCCGCCTGCGTGGTGCCCGCATCGTGCTCGACTGCCCCAGCGTGGGCGCCACCGAAACGCTGATGATGGCCGCCGCCCTCGCTGACGGCGAGACGGTGATCGAAAACGCGGCCCTGGAACCGGAGGTGGTGGATCTGGCCGATCTGCTGGTGGCCATGGGGGCCAGGATCCGCGGTGCCGGCACCTCCACCATTGCCATCGCCGGCGTCGAGCGTCTGCACGGGGCCGACTTCGCGGTGATCGCCGACCGCATCGAGGCCGGCACCTTTCTGCTGGCCGCCGCCATCACCCGCTCCTGCCTGCGCGTGACGCCCGTGGTGCCCGGCCATCTCTGCGCGGTGCTCAGCAAGCTGGAGCAGGCCGGCTGCCGGATCGAGCGCGATGAGGAGGGCCTCACCCTCTCGGCCGGGCGGATCACCGGGGTGGATCTGCGCACCCAGCCCTTCCCGGGCTTCCCCACCGATCTGCAGGCACCGTTCATGACCCTGCTGGCCACAGCCGATGGCACCAGCATGGTCACCGAGTGCATCTTCGAGAACCGTCTGCAGCATGTGGCCGAACTGCAGCGCATGGGTGCCTCCATCCGCGCCCAGGCCAACAGCGCCTTCATCGAGGGTGTGCCCCGTCTCAGCGGCGCTCCGGTGCAGGGCACCGACCTGCGCGCTTCGGCGGCAATGGTGCTGGCCGGCCTGGCCGCCGAAGGAGTCTCCGATGTCTACGGGCTGGACTACCTCGACCGTGGCTACGCCAACCTGGAAGCCAAGCTCAACGCCGTGGGAGCCTCCATCAGCCGCTGCGGCCCCACAACGCCTCAGACCAGTTCCAGCGCCCTTGCCGCCTAAGCTCCCAGCACTGGGAGCGTGCCGGAATTGGTAGACGGACTCGACTCAAAATCGAGCGCCCTCGGGCATGTGGGTTCAAGTCCCACCGCTCCTATTCCCATCCTCCCTGCTGCGCCGGGCCCACCAGCTGCCGAGCCCTCGGCCAGCGCCGTGATGGGCACCTACAGCCGCTTTCCCCTGGAGCTGGTGCGCGGCAAGGGCGTGTGGCTGTGGGACAGCGAAGGCCGCCGCTACCTCGACTGTGTGGCCGGCATCGCCGTCTGCACCCTCGGCCACAGCGACCGGCACCTGCGCAAGGCGCTCTGCCGCCAGCTGGGGGACCTTCAGCACGTGTCCAACCTCTACCGGATTCCCGAACAGGAACAGCTGGCGGCGGCCATCACCGCCCGCAGCTGCTTCGATCGGGTGTTCTTCTGCAATTCCGGCGCTGAGGCCAATGAGGCCGCCATCAAGCTGGCCCGCAAGCATGGCCGCCTGGTGCGCGGCATCGATGGCCGCGATGGACGCCAGCCCCTGATCCTCACCGCCGAGGCCAGCTTCCACGGCCGCACCCTGGCCGCCGTCACGGCCACGGGTCAGCCCCGCTACCACGAGGGCTTCGAGCCGATGGTGCAGGGCTTCCGTTACTTCCCCTACAACAACATCGCCGCTTTCGAAACCCTGCTGGCCGACTGTGAAGCCGGTGGTCCCGCCGTGGCGGCGGTGCTGCTGGAACCCCTTCAGGGTGAAGGCGGGGTGAATCCCGGCGATCCGGCCTTCTTCCAGCGGCTGCGCCAGCTCTGCGATCAGCACCAGATCCTGTTGATCTTCGATGAGGTGCAGATCGGGGTGGGCCGCAGCGGCCTGCTGTGGGGCTACGAACGGCTGGGGGTCGAACCCGACGCCTTCACCCTGGCCAAGGGCCTGGGCGGCGGCATCCCCATCGGCGCCCTGGCGGTCAAGGAGGCCGTGGCCCACTTCCGCCCCGGTGACCATGCCAGCACCTTCGGCGGCAACCCCTTCGCCTGCCGGGCCGGGCTCACGGTGCTCGCGGAGATCGAGCGGCGCGGGCTGCTCGCCCACGTGCGGCGCCGGGGCGAGCAGCTGCAGGCCCTGCTGGCGGATCTGGTGGCCCGGCACCCAGCCCTGCTGGCCGGCCAGCGCGGCTGGGGTCTGCTGCAGGGGCTGGTGTTGCGGCCCGAAGCGCCGAGTGCCCCTGATCTGGTGAAGGCCGCCCTGGCCCAGGGGCTGCTGGTGGTTCCAGCCGGTGCGGGCGTGGTGCGCTTCGTGCCGCCGCTCACCATCAAGGCCAGCCATCTGCGCCAGGCGGTGAGCCGATTGGAGCACGCCCTGCTCAGCCTTGCCTGAGGGTGCCGGCCCCGCCGACCCCTTCGCCGACCTGATCGAACCCTTCAGCCGGCGGGGCGTGGACCTTGGCCTCGATCGGCTGCAGGCCGCCCTGGCGGATCTGGGCCATCCCGAGCGCCAGTTCGCGGCGGTGCAGGTGGCGGGCACCAACGGCAAGGGCTCGATCTGCACCCTGGTGCATCAGGCGCTGCTGGCGGCCGGCATCCGCGCCGGGCTCTACAGCTCCCCCCATCTGGTGAGCTGGACCGAACGCATCCGCCTCGGCCACGACCTGATCGCCGCCGCCGACCTGCGCCGTCATCTGCAGCAGGCGGGAGCGGTCTCCAGGCGGCACCGGCTCACCCCGTTCGAACTGGTCACCGCAGCGGCGTTCCTGGCCTTCGCCGAAACCGGCCAGGAGCTGGTGGTGCTGGAGGTGGGGCTGGGGGGGCGGCTCGATGCCACCAGCTGCCATCCCGACCGCCAGGTGGTGGGGTTCGCCAGCATCGGTCTTGACCACCTCGAGGTGCTGGGGCCTGACCTGGCCGCAATCAGCGCCGAGAAGGCCGGAGTGCTGCGGCCGGCCAGCGTGGCGGTGAGCTCCGTCCAGCTGCCCCAGGCCGAGGCCGTGCTGCGCCAGCAGGCGCTGGCGAGCGGAGCCGAGCTGCGCTGGCACGCTCCCCTCGACCTGAGCCAGTGGTCGCTGGGGCTGCCCGGAGCCTTCCAGGCCGGCAACGCCGCTGTGGCCCAGGGCATGCTGCGCGCCCTGGCCGAGCGGGGCTGGCCGATCAGCGAGTCGGCCATTCGCCGCGGCTTTGCCGCCGCCCGCTGGCCAGGCAGGTTGCAGCGGCAGCATCTCAACGGCGTGCCCCTGCTGCTGGACGGGGCCCACAACCCAGCCGCCGCCGAGGCACTGCGCACCGAGCTGGAGGCGGATCCGGGCCGCTACGGCCTGCCGGCAGGGCCTCGCCGCTTGGTGCTGGGGATGCTGGCGGCCAAGCAGGGCCCGCAGATTCTCCAGGCCCTGCTGGCCCCGGGGGACCGGGCCTGGATCGTGCCGGTGGCCGGGCACAGCAGCTGGACCGTGCCCCAGCTGCAGCAGGCGCTGGCCGGCACCGCCCAGGCGCAGCTGGCGGAGCAGCTGATGACGGCCACGGATCCCCTCGCCGCCATCCGCCTGGCCTCAGCCTCCGCTGGCGCCGCTGCGCCGGCCGGCCGGCCGGTGATCGTGGCCGGCTCGCTGTACCTGATCGGCCAGCTGCTGCAGAGCACTCCAGGCCCCCCGGGGCCGCAGCCGAGCGACGTCAGCGACGGCTCCGGGAGGCCAGAGTGAAGCAGATCACCTTGAGGGTCCGTCCTGTGGCACTTCCCGCCCCTGTCTGCGCCGGGCGCACAGCCGCGGCCAGGGCCATGGCCCTGCTGCTGCGGGCGGCCCTGGTGCTGACCCTGGTGCTGCCGGCGGCGGTGGCAGGGGCGGAGTTCTCCGGCGTGGACTACACCCTCACCAACCAGAACGAGGCCGATTTTCACGGCCAGGACCTGGCCAACACCTCCTTCGCCGGCGCCGCCGGCCGCCACGCCAACTTCGACGGCGCCAACCTGCACGGGGCGATCCTCACCCAGGCCGCCTTCCCCGAGGCCAGCTTCCGCGGGGCCGACCTCAGTGGCGTGCTCATGGACAAGGTGGACTTCGCCGGCGCCGACTTCAGTGATGCGCTGCTCACCGGGGTGATCGCTGCAGGCAGCAACTTCAGCGGCGCGATTGTCACCAACGCCGATTTCAGCGATGCCCTGATCGATCGGGCCGACCAGCGTCAGCTCTGCCGCCAGGCTGAGGGAACCAACCCCATCACCGGGGCCGACACCCGCCTGAGCCTGGACTGTCGCTGAACCGCTGCAAATCCTGCCCTAATCCGACCAGCCCCGCAGCTTGCCGGGGTTGAGCAGGCCAGCGGGATCATGGGCCGCCTTGGCAGCCACCTGATCGGCATCCACCACCCCCAGCCCGCCGTCCTCCACCGTGATCACGTGGGGGTTGAAGATCAGGGCCCCAAGCTCCCGGGCCTGGTCCATCAGCTGCCGCAGCGGCGCTTCCCCCCGCCAGCGCAGCAGCGGCAGGGCCGCCAGCCGTGCCGCGCCCTGCTGGCGCACCGCCTCCAGATGCCAGAGCAGGTCGCCGCCCCAGCGCTGGCGCAGGGCCTCCAGGCAGGGCCCGGCCGGCTCGGGCAGCAGCATCTGCAGATAGGTCCAGCCGGGCTCCTGGGCCCGCCAGTGCAGGGTGGTGTGGTTCCAGCACAGCTCCCGCAGGGGCAGGCCGCGGCTGGCGCCCTGGGGGGCCCGCCACACCAGCGTGCCGCCCCGCTGGGCCAGCCAGGCGGGCAGGGGCTCCAGGGCATCGGGGGCCGCCAGCAGGAGCAGGCGGTGCTCACCGGCCGCCGCCGCCGGGCAACCTGACGGCCAGGGGGAGCGCTCCGCGATCGGGGCCTCCAGCAGGGTGAGCCCATTGAGCAGGAAGGCCGTGGCCGGCAGGGCCCGGGCCACCTCCAGGGCCCGCTCCCAGCTGGCGAAGCCCACCACCAGTTGCTGCCAGTCCAGGCCTGGGGCGGTGGGCAGCCTCAGGGCGGTGAGGATGCCGTTGGTGCCGTAGGCGTGGTTGAGGGGAGCGCTGGCGGCCGCATCCAGCCGCACCAGCCGCGGCTGCGGCTCCACCGTCACCACCTCCAACCCCAGCAGGTTGCCGGGATCGCGCAGGAATCCCCAGCGCAGGGAGCCAATGCCACCGGCACCACCGGCGATGAAGCCGCCGATGGTGGCGCTGCGCCAGGTGCTCGGCACCAGCCGCAGAGCCCGGCCGTGGGGGGCCAGCTGCTGGTCGATGGCGGCCATCACGGCACCGGCCTCCACCTCGATCACACCGCTGGCCGGATCGAGGTGCCGCAGCCGTCGCAGACCCGTGAGCTCGAGCACCAGCCCGCCGGCCAGGGGCACGCACTGGCCGTAGTTGCCCGTGCCGGCCCCGCGCACGGTGAGGGGAACGGCATGGCGAGCGCAGGCCCCTGCCACCAGCAGCACCTGCTCCACCGTGGTGGCCCGCGCCACCAGCTGGGCGCGCGTGCCGGCGAGCTGGGTTGCCAGCAACGGCGAATAGTCGTGGTAGTCGCGGGAAAGGCGCTCCAGCTCGCCGGCCGCAGCGGCCGTGACCAGGGACAGCTGCGGATCCAGCCGCTCCAGCTCCAGGGCCAGGGCAACGATCTGGGCATCGCTGGGACGGGGCTGCACGGCGCCAGGACGGATCAGACCATGCTGACGGCAGGCAGGAGCGCCGAGGCCTGCTGCAGCGCCGGTGGCGTCAGCCAGCGGCCATCGCGCAGCACCAGGCGGCGGGGGGTGCGGGCCAGCAGCTCCGTCCAGCTGCCGGCAGCCAACAGCACCAGGTCAGCGGGCCCGCCCTCGCGCACCAGCCCATCCCACTCCAGCCCCAGCAGCCGCGCCGGAGCCGAGCTGAAGGGGGCCAGCCCCTGGCGCTGCGCTGGCCACAGATGGCTGGTGAGCGGCGCCAGCCGCAGCAGCTCGACCGGATCGAAGTCGCCACCGGGAAACCAGGGGTCCTGCACGTTGTCCGCGCCCACGGCCACCAGCACCCCGGCCCGCTGCAGGCGGCGGATCGGCGCCTGCACCCGGAGTTTCGGCGTGCGCTCAGGCCGCCGGCCCAGCAGCCACAGGTTGGTGAGCGGCAGGGCCACCACCGCGATGCCGGCGGTCGCCAGCCGCTCCGCCAGCAGCTCCAGCCGCCGTGGCCCGAGCAAAGCCATGCTGGCGGCATGGCTGCAGGTGACGGGCACGCCCGTGCTCCGTTCGGCCACCACATCGGCGAGCAGGGCCACCCCCCGGCCAGGGTGTTCTGCGGCCTCGTCCACGTGCAGATCCACCCCGGCACCCAGGCGCTCCGCCAGCCCCAGCAGGGCCCCAAGGGCATCGCGATCGGAGCGCAGATGGCCGTAGGGCGGCCCCAGCACCCCCCCGAGCAGGCCACCGCGATCCGCCACCCAGCGGCCCAGCTGCTCCCCTTCCGCACTGCTCCAGTGCGCCAGGGGCACCAGGGCCACGAGCTGCAGGTCCACCCGCCCGGCCCAGCGCCGGCGCAGCTGCAACAGCGCCTCCCAGCTGGGCAGGGCGGCCGGCCCAGCGCTGTCGATGTGGCTGCGGATGGCCCGCAGACCGTGACGCCAGGCCTGCTCCAGGGCCAGTTCAGCGCGCTCCAGCACCTGCTCGGCGGTGCGCTGCTCACTCTCGCGGCGGTTGGCGGCCATGGCGCCGGCAATGGTGCCGGCGGGATTGGGGAAGGCGGCGGCGGTGAAGCACTTGTCCAGGTGGGCATGGGGCTCCACCAGGGGCGTGAGCGCCAGGGGCAGCGGATCTCCGCAGCCGCCAGTCAGGGGTCTCAGGGCCGTGATCCGGCCCTGGCGCTGCTCCAGCTCGATCGCCACCAGCCCGTCGTCAGCGCCCACCGGCAGAGCGGCGAGCCTGGGGTCCAGCAGGGCCCGGGGAAGCCGCAGGCGGAGGCGCTCGGGGGCGGCCGTCACGGCTCCGCCACATCGTCGATGCTGGCCTGCAGCACCACGAACTGACCCGCAACTCCCACCACGGTGGCGCGGAAACGGGGCAGCTCCCAGAGCAGCACCTGCTGGCCGCCCACATCGCTGCGGTAGAGGCTGAGCAGACCCAGATTCCAGCGCCGGGTCTGGCTGCTCACCATGGCGCCGATGGCTTCGTTCTGGGCCTGCACCAGCTCGGAGCAGTTGGGCAGCGCCAGCCGCAGCAGCGGCGGCAGCACATCGCCATCACACAGCTGACGCTCGATCTCCTGCACCAGATGGGCGGCGGCGAAGCGCTCGAAGGCCGCTGGCGGGGGATTGCTCACGGCCAGGGCCGCACCGGCCCCGGCGGCCAGCACCGCACCGGCAAGCCAGGAACCTCGGAGCGCAGAGGGCAAGCGGGGTCAGCAGCCGGACGCATTGGTACATTGGCACCCACCACGGCGGGCGTCGCCAAGTGGTTAAGGCAGCGGCTTGTGGCGCCGCTATTCGGGGGTTCGAATCCCCTCGCTCGCCCTCTCCCCCTGGAACCACGGCCGCGTTCAGGCCAGCAGGGCCTCCAGCAGCCCCTCGGCCCCCTGCCGCACGGGATCGCTGCAGGGCAGGCCGGTGTGATCGGCGCTGGCGGCCAGCGCGGCGGCGGCGGCGGCGGCATCAAGTCCGGCGGTGTTGAGGGCCACGGCCCGCACGCGCGGGCGCAGGTCATCGGCCCGGCCCAGGGCGGCCAGCGCCTCCGCGGCGGCGATCAGCGCGTGGAGCGGTGGAATCGGCACCTGCGGCAGCCCCTTGAGGTGGCGCTGACCGGCACGGTGCACCAGCAGCAGATCGGTGGGCTGGCTGCCGCGCAGCAGCGGCAAGGTGGCACTGGAGCCGGGATGGGCCAGCGAACCCTGGCCCTCCACCAGCAGCAGGCCATCGGCCCCCAGGCCCGCCCCAACGCCCAGCACCGCCGCCTCCACCGCGCCGGCGGCGTAATCCACCCGCACCGCATCGAGGGCCACGCCGGCGCCGCTGATCAGAATGCCGGCCTGGCCGGTGCCCACGAAGCGGGCCGGCACACCCCGCCGCCGGGCGGCGGCCTGCAGCTCCAGGCAGGCGCTCATCTTGCCCACGGCCATGTCGCTGCCCAGCGCCAGCAGCCGCCGGCAGGGGAGCTGCGCCGCCCGGCCCCTGCCCACGCCGAGGCCCGGCGGTTCGCAGCGCAGGTCCCAGATCCAGGCTGGATCGCGACGCAGCGGCGCCAGCTCCGGATCCTCGCCGATGCGGCTGTGCAGACCGCAGGCCACGCTCAACCCGGCCCGCAGGGCAGCGGCCAGATCGGCCCGCACCGCCGGCTCCAGTTGGCCGCCGGAGGGGGCCAGACCCACCACTGCCACCTGGGGATCGAAGGGCAGCGCCTGCGCCAGCGACGCCACCACCGGCACCGGGCGGTCGATGCCGGTGACCTGGGCCAGAGGCCGGCCGGCATGGGCCGGATCCACCACCGCCACGATCGGACCGCTGCGGTAGCGCAGCAGGGCCAGACCGGTCTTGCCGCTGAGGTCGGCCAGACCGCCGTGCTGCAGCAGCACCAGCCGCTGATCGGGCTTCAGCACGGTGCCCCCGGGCCGGCTGGAGATTCCATCACCTCCAGCTGCTGATCCCCCCGCAGGCTGATGCCCAGACCCGCGCCGCTGGGGGGAAGCAAGCTGTCGGCCCGCAGTGCCAGGCCGCTGAAGGGGTCGTCCACGAGGTTGAGATGGCTGTCGAGGTCGGGCCAGCGCACCAGCGGCAGCAGCTGGGCGGCAGCGCCGTTGAGCAGGCTGCCGTCGGAGTAGCAGCCCAGCATCACCCCCAGCCCCAGGCGGCGGGCGGCGCGGACCATGAGCAGCGCCTCGGCCAGGCCGCCGCTCTTGAGCAGCTTGATGTTGATGCCGTCCACGTGGGGGGCCAGCCGCAGCAGATCGGGCAGATCCCAGCAGCTCTCGTCGGCCACCAGGGGGATCGGGCATTGGGGACGCAGGGCGGCGAAGCCGGCGCTGTCGCGGGCGCCATCGGCCAGGGGGGCCAGGGGCTGCTCCAGCAGCACCACCCCGGCCCGCTGCAACGGCTCGACCATGGCGCAGGCCGTGGCCAGGTCCCAGCCGCCGTTGGCGTCCACCTGCAGCTCGCAGGGCCCGCCGCTGCTCTGACGGCGCCCCTCGACGGCCGCCGCCACCGCTGCCAGCAGCAGGCGGTCGTGGTCGCTGCCGTCGGCACTGCCCAGCTTGAGCTTGATGCGGGTGGCCGGCAGCCGAGCCCACCAGCGCTCGAGCCGCGCCAGCACCGTCGCGGGCGGCCCCAGCCCCAGGGTCACGCTGGTGGCGGCGCAGGCCCCTGGATCCAGGCTCCAGAGCCGGTGCAGGGGCTCACCCAGCCGCTTGCCCCACCAGTCGTGCAGGGCCAGATCCAGCCCGCAGCGGGCTGGCGGCGAGAGCGGCGCCAGCAGGCCCTCCAGAGCCTGCCGGGGCTCGGGCGCCAGGCCGGCAAGTTTGGGCGCCAGAGCCTGCAGCTCCGCGGCGATCGCCGCGCTGCGGTAATGGCGGTGGCCGGTGTCCAGGCCGCCGGTCTCCCCCAGCCCGGTGATGCCGTCGTGCTCCAGCTCCACCAGCAGATGCTCCACCGCGGTGGTGGTGCCGCGGCTGATCGCCAGCGGCACGGCCTTGGTGAGCCGGAAACGGCGCAGGCGGCAGCGCATCAACGGCGGCGGATTTGATCAAATTCGCACAGCCCGCAGCCTGGGAACGCCTTGCTGTAGCGGTGGGCACAGAAGCATAAAGACACTTGGGCTTGTGATTCGCACGATTTGAGCAGGCCCAATGGCAGCAGCACAGAGAACCCCTGACGTGATTGAACGGGTTCTGCAGCGCCTGCATGCTCCCAACGCCGATGCCATCCAGCGGATTCTGGAGGATCTGCATGCTCGATACCGGGATCTGAACGACGGCAAACCAGCGGATTACATCCCCGAGCTGGGTAAGGCTGACCCCATGGATTTCGGCATCGTGATCGCCACAACCGATGGACGGATCTACGAAATCGGTGAGACCAGGAAGGAATTCACGATTCAATCCATATCCAAACCCTTCACCTATGCGCTGGCACTGAAACTTATTTCTGCCGACTACATGGCCACCAGGGTTGGGGTGGAGCCCTCCGGAGATGCCTTCAATGCCATCAGTCTGCATCCGGAAACCGGGATACCCCGCAACCCGATGATCAATGCCGGAGCGATCGCCACCACCGCCCAGGTGATGGCCCACGACCCGGAGCATGCCGAAGCGCAGCTGATGGATTTCTATTCCGACATGGCAGGGCGCCGGCTGGAGGTGAACGAATCGGTGTTTCGCTCCGAGCGCGACACTGGCCATCGCAACCGGGCCATTGGCCATCTGCTGCGCAATTTCGACATCATCGGCACCAATCCAGAGCCTGGCCTGCAGCTCTACTTCCGCCAGTGCTCGGTTTCGGTCAACTGCCGCGACCTGGCGGTGATGGCCGCCACCCTGGCCTGCCAGGGGCGCAATCCGGTGACCGGCACGGCCGTGATCGACCCGGAGATCACCACCAATGTGCTGGCCGTGATGGGCAGTTGCGGCATGTACGACTACACTGGCCAGTGGCTCTACAACGTGGGCATGCCCGCCAAGAGCGGCGTGGGCGGCGGTGTGCTGGCGGTGGTGCCGGGCCGCCTCGGGATCGCCGTGTACTCCCCACCCCTCGACAGCTACGGCAACTCCAGCCGTGGCATCGCCGTGTGCGAGGAGATCTCCAAGCGGCTGGAACTGCATCTGTTCAACCAGCCGTCGCGGGCGGGCACCACCATTCGCTCAGCCACCACAGCACTCAAACGCCGCTCGCGGCGCTGGCGCAGCGAGCGGGAGAGTGAGCTGCTCGACCGCCACGGTGAAGGGATCCACATCCTGCAGGCCCAGGGGGTACTGGATTTCGCGGCAGTGGAGGAACTGCTGGCGGCCATGCAGAGCAAGGCCGTCGAAGGGTCGATCCTGGTGGTGGATCTGGGCCAGGCCCTGACCCTGCCGCGTGTGAATGCCGCCCTGCTGCACGAGCAGATCGACGGCCTCAGCCGCAACGGTGTGCGCTGTCTGCTGTGCCGCGGCGATCACCTGGTGGAGTTCTGGCCGCAGGACGCTGACAGCGACCCCAACCAGGAGCACCGCTATTTCATCAACCTGGACCGGGCCCTGGAAGCAGCAGAAGGCCTGCTGCTGGAGGAGCTTCAGCGCCAGAGCGGGCAGCCGGAGGCCAGCAGTTGCGCCCTCGGCCTGCTGGAGTATCTGCCGGCCTCCACGCGCAGCCTGCTGGAACCGCTGCTGGAGCGGCGTCTGTACCAGCGCGGGGATCTGGTGTGCCGCCAGGGCGATGCCGGTGATGAGGTGTACCTGATCGAGTCAGGGCTGTTCAGTGCCGTGCTTGCCCCCCCTGTGGTCGAGCAGCCCGTGCGCTTCGCCACCTTCAGCCCCAGCGTCTCCTTCGGGGAGATCGCCTTCCTGAGCAACGCACCGCGCACGGCCGATGTGGTGGCGGAGGAGGAGGGCAGCTGTCGCGTGCTCACCAGGGAGGTCTACGCCCTGCTGGAGCGGGAACAGCCCCAGGTGGTGATCGACCTGTTGCGGGCCCTGCACCAGGATCTGGCCCGCAAGCTGGGCCGCACCAACCAGCAGCTGCTGCTGCTGGAGCAGAGCTGAGCCTGGCCCGGCCCGGTGGGGCCATCCACCACACTGGATCGATGACGGCCACCCTCCCCACCTCCCTCAGCCGCGCTCCCGGCAATGCACCGGGCAGCTACTGGATCACCACCTTCGGCTGCCAGATGAACAAGGCGGATTCCGAGCGCATGGCCGGAATCCTTGAGGCGATGGGCTACCGCCAGGCCCCGGCGGAACTGGAGGCCGATCTGGTGCTCTACAACACCTGCACGATCCGCGACAACGCCGAACAGAAGGTGTACAGCTACCTGGGCCGCCAGGCCCGGCGCAAGCGCCTCAACCCCCACCTCACCCTGGTGGTGGCCGGTTGCGTGGCCCAGCAGGAGGGCGAGGCGCTGCTGCGGCGGGTGCCGGAGCTGGATCTGGTGATGGGTCCCCAGCACGCCAACCGGCTGGGCACCCTGCTGGCCCAGGTGGAGCAGGGACAGCAGGTGGTGGCCACCGGCGAGCACCACATCCTCGAGGACATCACCACCGCCCGCCGTGACAGCGCCGTGTGCGCCTGGGTGAACGTGATCTACGGCTGCAACGAGCGCTGCACCTACTGCGTGGTGCCGGCCGTGCGCGGAGCCGAGCAGAGCCGCCTGCCGGAGGCGATCCGCCTGGAGATGGAGGAGCTGGCCCGGCAGGGCTACCGCGAGGTCACGCTGCTCGGCCAGAACATCGATGCCTATGGCCGCGACCTGCCCGGCATCTCTCCCGAGGGCCGCCGCCAGCACACCCTCACCGACCTGCTGCACCACGTCCACGACGTGGAGGGCCTGGAGCGGATCCGCTTCGCCACCAGCCACCCCCGTTACTTCACCGAGCGGCTGATCGAGGCCTGCGCTGCGCTTCCCAAGGTGTGCGAGCACTTCCACATCCCCTTCCAGAGCGGCGATGACGCCCTGCTCAAGGCCATGGCCCGCGGCTACACGGTGGACCGCTACCGGCGCATCATCGAACGCATCCGCCGGCGCCTGCCCGATGCCGCCATCAGCGCCGATGTGATCGTGGCCTTCCCCGGCGAAACCGACGCTCAGTACCGCCGCACGCTGGAGCTGATCGAGGAGATCGGCTTTGACCAGGTGAACACCGCCGCCTACTCGCCGAGGCCCCACACCCCGGCCGCCGGCTGGCCCGATCAACTCCCCGAAACGGTGAAGGTGGAGCGGCTGCGGGAGCTCAATGCCCTGGTGGAGGCCAAGGCCAGGGAGCGCAGCACCCGCTACGCCGGCCGCTGCGAGCAGATCCTGGTGGAGAGCCCCAACCCCAGGGACCCTGCCCAGATGATGGGCCGCACCCGCACCAACCGGCTCACCTTCTTTCCCGGCCGCCGTGCCGATGGCACCGCGATCAACCCGGGGGAGCTGGTGGATGTGCTGATCGAGGAGGTGCGCGCCTTCTCGCTGAGCGGCACACTGGCCTGAGTTTCAGCCCCTGGGCGCGGCCGCGGCACCCCGCCGCCACCCCGGGCTGGGTCCCTCCGCCTGCCGATGCCTCCCGCCGCCAGCTCCACCAGCACCGATTCCGCTCCGCTGCGCGTCGGCCTGGTCTTCGGAGGGGCCTCGGGCGAGCACGCCGTGTCGATCCGCTCGGCCGCCACGGTGGCCCAGGGCCTGCGTCAGCCGGCCAATGCGGGGCGTTACGCCCCGCGCTGCTTCTACATCGATCCCCTCGGCCGCTGGTGGGGTCCGGAGCTGGCCGACAGCGTGCTGGCCCAGGGCAGTGCGGCCAGCCCGGACCAGCTCGCCGCCGCCCTCGGCCAGCCCTCAGCCCCGGCCGCGGCCCCGGGCTTCAGCGGCTTTCCCGCCGGCGCCCTGGAGATGGACCTGTGGTTTCCGGTGCTGCACGGCCCCAATGGAGAGGACGGCACGATCCAGGGCCTGTTCACCCTGATGGGCAAGCCCTTCGTGGGTTCAGGAGTGCTGGGCTCGGCGATGGGCATGGACAAGCAGGCCATGAAGGCCGCCTTCGCCGCCGCCGGGCTGCCCCAGGTGCCCTACGCCTGCGTGGCCGCCGGCGAACTGGCGCGCGATCCTGAGGGCCTGCTGGATCGGCTGGAGGGTGAGCTGGGCTATCCCTGCTTCGTCAAGCCCGCCAATCTGGGGTCCTCGGTGGGGATCAGCAAGGCCAGCGGCCGCAGCGAGCTGGAGCGGGGCCTGGCGGCGGCAGCGGCCCTCGACCCGCGCATCGTGGTGGAGCGGGGCGTGCGGGCAAGGGAATTGGAGTGTGCGGTGAAGGGCGGCAGCGCGGACGCTCTGCAGGCTTCGCTGCTGGGCGAGATCCGTTTTGACGCCGACTGGTACGACTACGCGACCAAGTACACCGAGGGCCGCAGTCACACCGTGATCCCGGCAGCGGTGCCGGAGGCGATCACCGAGCGGGCCCGCGCCATGGCGATCAGGGCCGCCCAGGCGGTGAGCGCCAGCGGCCTGGCCCGGGTGGACTTCTTCTACGACGAGGTCAGCGGTGACCTCTGGCTGAACGAGATCAACACCCTGCCGGGGTTCACCAGCCAGAGCATGTACCCGATGCTGTGGCAGGCCAGTGGTGTTGCACTCGATGCGCTGGTGCACGAACTGCTGCAGACGGCGGGAGAATGCCGCCACACCCTGCTCACCGGAGGCCTGGGTCAATGAGTCACGGACTGCTGTGGCTGCCGCTGCTGCTGGTGTTCGTGCTGCTGGCCGCCCTGGGCTGGCTGGAGCGGCGCCGGCAGCAGCTCTTCCGCGACTGGGCCAAGGGGGCCGAGCTGGCCAAGCTCGACGGCTGCGGCGCCGCCCGGCTGATGGAGGGGGTGCTGAGCTGGAGCCGTTTCGAGGCGGGCCAGTTGCAGCTCCAGGACAGCTTCGTGATCAAGCAACTGGAGCTGGTGGAACTGCTGGCCCTGAGCTCGGGGGAGGCCCCCCTCACCGAGGAGGCCCAGGGCGCCTGCCGGCTGCGGCTGGTGGGCGGGGGAGAGCAGAAGGACCTGGCCTTCGCCGACGCCGATCGGGCCCGGAGCTGGATGGGTGAGTTGATGGCCCGCTCCCGCTGCGAGCTGTGAGCCAGGCCCACCCCCTGCCGCCCGGAGTTGAACGGCGGCGTGAACTGCGCCTGCAGCGGCGCCATGAACTGCTGCGCAACATCTGGAGGATGGTGGTGCTGCTGGGCCTGAGCGCCGGCCTTGGCACCCTGCTTCTGCGCCAGGGCTGGACCCTGAGCAGCGCCGAGCAGGTGGAGGTGCAGGGCAGCCGCCACGTGGATCGGGAGCAGGTGATCAGCGCCGTGGAGCTCAGCTTCCCCCAGCCCCTGCTGAGCCTGGAGCCGCGGCGGCTGGCGGCCGAGCTGCAGGCCACCCTGCCGGTGGAGCAGGTGCGGGTGAGCCGCTGGATGGCTCCCCCGCGTCTGCGCGTGGAGGTGGTGGACAGGGAAGCGGTGGCCCGGGCGCGGCGGCGCGGACCCGAAGGCCTAGAGCAGGGCTACGTGGATCGCCAGGGCCACTGGATGAGCGCCCGCCAGGGCCAGGGTCTCACCGCCAGCAGCGAAGGACTGCTGGTGCTCGGCTGGCAGGAGCGCCACCGTCTGCCCCTCACCTTGGTGCTGCAGGCGAACGAGCGGCTCAAGGCCGACCTGCGCCAGATCCGCTTCGAGCCCGACGGCAGCCTGGCGCTGGAGAGCGAACGCCTGGGCAGCGTGCGCCTCGGGCCAGCCGACGCCCGGCTGCCCCGGCGGCTGGAGGTGCTCGAGCATCTGCTGGAGACCCTGCCCCCCCATCTGCAGGGGAAAACGCTGCAGGCGATCGATCTCACCGAACCGGAACAGCCCGAACTGGCACTGCTGGCGCCGCCTGGCGCGGCAGCGCCAGCAGTGCGGCCCTGAGCGCCCCAGTCTGCAGGCTTCGCGATCAGGGCCTGTAATGTGCGCACACGAGCAGCAGCCCCCCCCAGAAAGCCGGTAATCGTGTGAAACTTCCCTGATTCCGCCCCGCAGGCGCTCCAGAGCATGCACGGCCAGTTCAACGGGCACGAGCAGGTGAATCAGACAAGCCTTGAGGTGGATGCCCCCTTGGGAGCTGAGTCCCATTCCGCCAACGGAGCTTCCCCCCATACATCCGTCATGACCACCAGCCCCCACCCAGCCGCCGGCATCATTCCCAGCCAGTCGGCTCGGATTGAGGTGATCGGCGTGGGTGGCGGCGGCAGCAACGCGGTGAACCGGATGATCGCCTCCGATCTCCAGGGGGTGGGCTACCGGGTGCTGAACACCGATGCCCAGGCCCTGCTGCAGTCGGCGGCGCAGAAGCGCACCCAGCTGGGCCAGATGCTCACCCGCGGTCTGGGGGCCGGCGGCAATCCGATGATCGGCCAGAAGGCCGCGGAGGAATCCCGAAGCGAGCTGCAGGAATCGCTGCAGGGCGCCGATCTGGTGTTCATCGCCGCAGGCATGGGCGGCGGCACCGGCACCGGTGCCGCCCCGATCGTGGCGGAGGTGGCCAAGGAGGTGGGGGCCCTCACCGTGGCGATCGTCACCAAGCCGTTCGGCTTCGAGGGCCGCAAGCGCCAGCGCCAGGCCGAGGAGGGCATCGCCCGGCTGGCTGAACATGTGGACACGCTGATCGTGATTCCCAACGACCGGCTGCGGGACGCCATCGCCGGAGCTCCTCTCAACGAGGCCTTCCGCGCCGCCGACGACGTGCTGCGCATGGGGGTGAAGGGCATCAGCGACATCATCGTGCGCCCCGGCCTGGTGAACGTCGACTTCGCCGACGTGCGTTCGGTGATGTCCGATGCCGGCACGGCGCTGCTGGGCATCGGCGTGGGCTCCGGCCGCAGCCGCGCCAGCGAGGCCGCCCAGGCGGCGATGACCAGCCCGCTGCTGGAATCGGCCCGCATCGACGGCTCCAAGGGTGTGGTGATCAACATCAGCGGCGGCAAGGACATGACGCTGGAGGACATGACCACGGCCTCGGAAGTGATCTATGACGTGGTGGATCCGGACGCCAACATCATCGTGGGCGCAGTGGTGGATGACCATCTCGAGGGCGAGATCCACGTCACCGTGATCGCCACGGGCTTCGACAGCGGTGCCCCCTACCGGCACGAGCGCCCCGCGATGAGCTTCAACGATGCCGATCTGCTCGGCACCGGTGGCGTTGCCGCAGGTACGCAGCGCGAAGAACGGGGAGCCATGATTCCCCCGTTTCTGCTCAACCGCCAGGGCCGCTCCTCCACGGACTGCTGAGAGCTGGAGGTTGGCCCCTCAGCCTTGCAAGCGGGAATGAGGTGACCCGGAGTCCACGCCTGCCCTGAGCATCCCGTGTGGCTGCTCCCTTCCGGACCTGACCAGGTCTGGGCGTCAGAGCCGCGTGGGTCCGAGTCGGGTGGATGCTAGCAATGCTTCCCCCCTGCCCCCTCACCGTGCCTCAGCGCCCCGCGGATCTGGTGCGTCGCAAACAGGCCGGCCTGCCGATCACCGTGCTCACCGCCTGGGATGCGCTCTCGGCGGCCCTGGTGGCTGAAGCCGGTGCCGACGCCGTGCTGGTGGGCGACTCCCTGGCCATGGTGGTGCTGGGCCACCCCACCACCCTGCCGGTGACCCTCGAGGAGATGCTGCACCACTGCCGCGCCGCCGGCCGGGGCCTGGCCAGCAGCTGCGAGGCAGGCCAGGAGCCCCTGCTGATCTGCGATCTGCCCTTCCTCAGCTACCAGTGCGCCGCTGACGACGCCGTGGCGGCCGCCGGCCGGGTGCTCAAGGAGACGCCCGCGGCGGCGGTGAAGCTGGAGGGGGCCGAGCCGGAAACCCTGGCAGTGATCGACAGGCTGGTGCGCAGCGGCATCCCGGTGATGGGGCACATCGGCCTCACCCCCCAGTCGGTGCACCGCCTCGGCTACCGGCGCCAGGGCAACGACGAGGCCAGCCGGCGCCGCCTGATGCGCGATGGCCAGGCCCTGGAGGCGGCCGGCTGCTTCGCTCTGGTGCTGGAACACGTGCCGGCCCAGCTGGGGGGTGACCTGAGCGCGGCGCTGGCGCTTCCGGTGATCGGCATCGGCGCCGGCGACGCCTGCGACGGCCAGGTGCGGGTCACCGCCGACCTGCTGGGCCTCACAGCCCGCCAGCCACCCTTCAGCCCGCCGCTGCTGCCGGGGCGGGCGCGGGTGGTGGAGGCACTGCGGCACTGGATCGCCGCCCAGCCCCGTTCCGTTCCTCCCACCAGCACAGCAGCTCCCGCAGCACCCCATTGCTGAGGGCCAGGCCGGTGGGATCGGCGAGCCGCCAGCGGCGGCCCTCCTCCAGCAGGAGCCCCTCCGCCAGCCAGGGGGCCAGCCGGCGGCGCAGCTGCGCCAGGGCCCGCTGGCCGGAGGCCCCGCTCAGGCCGGCGGCCGCCAGCAGCGCTGGCAGCCGCACCCCCTCGCGGCGGCGCAGGCCCACCAGCAGGCGCTCATCGAGGGGCATGCCGCCGCCGGCCGGCGACTGCGCCGCCGCCGATCCCTGCTCCCGCTCCAGCCAGGCGGCGTAGGCGGAGCGGGTGCGCGGCCGGGCCTGGCCCTGCCCCCAGGGGGCGCCGGTGGCGCCCATGCCGAAACCCCACCAGCCGGCGCCGCTCCAGTACACCCGGTTGTGGCGCGAGGCGTGACCGGGCAGGGCGTAGTTGGAGATCTCGTAATGGCCGTAGCCGGCCCTGGTGAGCTCTCTCCAGGTGATCTCCATGAGGTCGGCGGCCCGCTCGTGATCGGGGAGCTCCAGCTGGCCCTGCTGCAGACGCCTGGCAAAGACAGTGCCGGGCTCGATCGTGAGGTCGTACACCGAGAGGTGCGCGGCCCCGCTGGCGATGGCACGCTGCAGCTGGTGCCGCCAGCCCCCGGGGTCCTGGCCCGGCGCCGCCTGGATCAGGTCCAGGCTCCAGCTCCTGAGCGCGCCGGCACGGCGGGCCTGCTCCAGCCAGGCGGCCGCCTGGCGCACATCGTCGCCCCGGTGGCGGCGCCCGAGGGCCGCCAGCACGGCGTCATCGAAGTTCTGCCCGCCCAGGCTCACCCGGTTGATGCCCGCGGTCAGGTAGCCCCTGAGGCGGGCCAGATCGAAGCTGGCCGGATCCAGCTCCAGGCTGATCTCGGCGGCGGGGGCCAGTCCGAAGCGGCGCTCCAGTGCCGCCAGCAGCCGCCCCACCTGGACCGGAGTGAGCAGGGAGGGAGTGCCCCCACCCAGATACACCGTGCTCAGCGGCGGGCCGGCGGCGGCGGCGGCGATCTCCCGCTCCAGCAGCTGCAGGTAGGCCGTGATCGAGGCGGCGCCCGGCGCCCCGGCCTCGCCGGCGGCCCTGTCCCCCAGAGGCACCACAGGGAAGTCGCAGTAGAAGCAGCGCCGGTGGCAGAAGGGAATGTGCAGGTAGGCGCTGCGGGGGGGATAGGCCGCCGGCATCGGGCGCACCGGCGCCTGGGAGTGTGCGGACACGATCAAGTGCGGTTACCCCTGCCGGCCAAGGACGCGGGTTTCAGGCATGCTGCCTGCCTGAGCGGACAGCACACCAGCGGCAACGGGAATGGTGGACTCCCTCATCCTGATCCTGTTCCTGATCTCCGGAGCGGCGGCGGGCTGGCTGGGCGTTGACCTGCTGCCGGAATCACTGCTGCTGCAGGTGAACAATCCCGAGGGCCTGCGCACCGTGCTTGCGGGCTTCGGGGCATTCTTCGGCCTGCTGGCGGGGTTCTTCTTCGGCCAGCTGCGCCGCCGCCTGATGCGGCAGGTGCGCTCGATGCCCACCGACCTGCTGGTGAGCCGGGCCGTGGGCCTGATCCTGGGGCTGCTGGTGGCCAACCTGCTGCTGGCGCCGATCCTGCTGCTGCCTCTGCCCTGGGAGGTGATCTTCATCAAGCCCCTGACGGCGGTGCTCAGCAATGTGTTCTTCGGGGTTTCGGGCTACAACCTGGCCGAGGTGCATGGCCGCACCCTGCTGCGGCTGTTCAGCCCCGGCAACACCGAGGCCCTGCTGGTGGCCGAGGGGGTGCTGCAGCCGGCCAGCGCCAAGATCCTCGACACCAGCGTGATCATCGACGGCCGCATCCGCGGCCTGCTGGAGTCGGGTCTGCTGGAGGGCCAGGTGATCGTGGCCCAGTGCGTGATCGATGAGCTCCAGGCCCTGGCCGATTCCGGCAACGCCGAGAAGCGGGCCCGGGGCCGCCGCGGCCTCAAGCTGCTCAGCGAGCTGCGCGAGACCTACGGCCGCCGGCTGGTGGTGAACAGCACCCGCTACGAGGGCAAGGGGGTGGACGACAAGCTGCAGGACCTCACGGCGGACACCGGCGGCACCCTGCTCACGGCGGATTACAACCTGGCCAAGGTGGCCGAGGTGAAGGCGATCAAGGTGCTCAACCTCAGTGAGCTGGTGATCGCCCTGCGGCCCGAGGTGCAGCCCGGGGATGAGCTGCAGCTCAAGATCGTGCGCGACGGCAAGGAGGCCGAGCAGGGGGTGGGGTACCTCGATGACGGCACCATGGTGGTGGTGGAGGGGGCCCGGGGCCGGCTGGGCGAGCGCCTGCCGGTGGTGATCACCGGTGCGCTGCAGAACCCCACCGGCCGCATCGTTTTCGCCCAGCTCGAGCCCGGCCGCAGCCGCGGGGAGCGGGCTTCGGGCAGGCCCCGCTAGGCTCCGCTCCAGTGCTGGAACAAGGTTTGCGGATGTCGGTGTCAGCTCCCTACTACGGCGATTCCGCCGTGCTGCGCACACCGCCGCCGGATCTGCCGTCGCTGCTGCTCAAGGAGCGCATCGTCTACCTGGGCCTGCCCCTGTTCAGCGACGACGACGCCAAGCGTCAGATGGGCGTGGACGTGACTGAGCTGATCATCGCCCAGCTCCTCTACCTGGAGTTCGACAACGCCGAGAAGCCCATTTTCTTCTACATCAACTCCACCGGCACCTCCTGGTTCACCGGCGACGCCATCGGCTTCGAAACCGAGGCCTTCGCCATCGCCGACACGATCCGCTACATCAGGCCGCCGGTGCACACGATCTGCATCGGCCAGGCCATGGGCACCGCCGCCATGATCCTCAGCGCCGGGGCCAAGGGCCAGCGTGCCGCCCTGCCCCATGCCTCGATCGTGCTGCACCAGCCCCGCAGCGGCGCCCGCGGCCAGGCCACCGACATCCAGATCCGCGCCAAGGAAGTGCTGCACAACAAGCACACCCTGCTGGAGATGCTGGCCGCCAACACCGGCAAGAGCGTGGAAGAGCTGGCCAGGGATTCCGACCGCATGACCTACCTCACCGCCGAGGAGGCCAAGAGCTATGGCCTGATCGACCGGGTGCTCACCAGCCAGAAGGAGCTGCCCGCTCCTGTGCCAGCCGTGGCCGGCATCGGCTGAGCGCCGGCGCCGCTCCCCCCAACCCCCTTTCATCCACCCCCCTCCCGTCCAGCCATGCCCATCGGCACCCCCAGCGTTCCCTACCGCCTGCCCGGCAGTCAGTACGAGCGCTGGGTCGACATCTACACCCGCCTCGGCGTGGAACGCATCCTGTTCATGGGTTCCGAGGTGAACGACGCGGTGGCCAATGCCCTTGTGGCCCAGATGCTCTATCTGGATTCTGAGGACAACTCCAAGCCCATCTACCTCTACATCAACTCCCCCGGGGGATCGGTGACCGCCGGGCTGGCGATCTACGACACCATCCAGTACGTCAAGAGTGATGTGGTGACGATCTGTGTGGGCCTGGCGGCCAGCATGGGCGCCTTTCTGCTCGGCGCTGGCACCAAGGGCAAGCGGCTGGCGCTGCCCCATAGCCGGATCATGATCCACCAGCCCCTTGGGGGCACCAGCCAGCGTCAGGCCAGCGACATCGAGATCGAAGCCCGCGAAATTCTGCGCATCAAGGACATGCTCAACCGCAGCATGGCCGAGATGACCGGCCAGCCCTTCGCCAAGATCGAGAAGGACACTGACCGCGACTACTTCCTCAGCGCCGCCGAGGCCAAGGACTACGGCCTGATCGACCGCGTCATCGCCCACCCCAGCGAGGCCTGAGGGCCAGGCTGAGCCTGTACGACCGGCCACCCCCGCGCCCTCCAGGCCATGCCCACCCAGGCCGGCAAGCCATCCAACCGCCTGCTCCTCAGCCGCCGCTTCCCCCCCTGCGACCAGCATCTGGAGACCTTCGCCCGCCTGCACGGGCTGGATCTGGAGCTTCTCAGCGGAGCCCGCACCCACCGGACATCTCCTCAGCGGCCCATCCGCGATGCCTATGGCATCCACCGCGGCGGCGCGGCGCCGACGAGACAGTCCGGCGAGCCAGGGCTGCCGCTCAGCGCCGTTGCCGTGCCCAAGCGGCTGCAGTTCGGCAACAGCGTTGCCCAGATCGGCCAAGCGATCGCCATCTGCGATTCGCTGGGGATCCGCCATCTCCACCTGCCTGGCTACTGGTACCTCAGCCGCGGCCGCAGCCACTGCCGCAGCGGCCTGATGGTGCGCAACAGAAAACGCTTGAATCTTCGTCGTGAAGAGCTGGTTCTGAGCGGAGGCTTCTTCCACCGGCTCAGCCTGGCGCCTGTGTACGCCGGCAAGCCGAACCTGCTCCGGATCATGCACCGGCATCGGGATCTGCTGGCGCTGCCCAAGGCCCTGCCCGCCCTGGCGGAGGATGACCTGGTGGTGCATCTGCGTTCAGGGGATCTGTTCAACAACCCCCATCCCCATCCCGGCTACGGCCAGCCGCCCCTGGCCTACTACCTCGCCATCCTGCACAGCCGACCCTGGCGTTCGGTGACGCTGGTGTTCGAGGATGAGGGCAACCCCGTGATTGCGGCCCTGCGGGCAGCCGTGCTGCACCTCGATGTGCCCCTGCGTTGTGCCAGCGGCAGCCTCAGCGACGATCTGGCCGTGCTGCTCTCGGCGCGCACCCTGGTGAGCGGGACCGGCACCTTCACCAGTGCTGTGTCGGCCCTCTCGCGCCACCTCGGCACGGTGTACAGCTTTGAACGCCGCTTCGATCCCTGGGGCAGCCCCGGGCTGCGGACCGTGGCGCTGCTGGACAGCCGCGGCAGCTACGTGCGCCGGCTGATGCGCCGCAACTGGGCGAACACGGCCGGGCAGCGGCAGCTGATGCTGCGCTACCCGCAGGCGGCGATCGTCTTCGCGGCGGCGGCCCCCCGCCAGGGGGCATGAGGAGAGCGGCCGCCGCATAGTCGATCCCCGGCTCCGCCAGGTCGCTTTCGTACAGTCGCTGTCTCCCTTGGCACCGCCGCGACGCCCGGATGGCCCAGCTCTTCTACGACTCCGATGCCGATCTCAGCCTGCTGGAGGGCAAGACGGTGGCGATCATCGGCTACGGCTCCCAGGGCCACGCCCACGCCCTCAACCTCAAGGACAGCGGCGTGGAGGTGGTGGTGGGCCTCTACGAGGGCAGCCGCTCCGCCGAGAAAGCCCGGGCCGACGGCCTGGAGGTGCTGGGGGTGGCCGATGCCTGCGCCAGGGCCGACTGGATCATGGTGCTGCTGCCCGATGAGATCCAGAAGACGATCTATGAAGCGGAGATCGCACCCCACCTGAGCGCCGGCAAGGTGCTGAGCTTCGCCCACGGCTTCAACATCCGCTTCGGGCTGATCCAGCCCCCGGCCGATGTGGACGTGGTGATGATCGCGCCGAAGGGTCCGGGCCACACCGTGCGCTGGGAGTATCTCAACGGTCAGGGAGTTCCCTGCCTGTTCGCGTTGCAGCAGGATGCCAGCGGCCGGGCGCGCGCCCTGGCGATGGCCTACGCCAAGGCGATCGGCGGCACCCGCGCCGGAATCCTGGAGACGAACTTCAAGGAGGAGACCGAAACCGACCTGTTCGGCGAGCAGGCCGTGCTCTGCGGTGGCCTCAGCGAACTGGTGAAGGCGGGCTTCGAAACCCTGGTGGAAGCGGGCTACCAGCCCGAGCTGGCCTACTTCGAGTGCCTGCACGAGGTGAAGCTGATCGTGGATCTGATGGTGAAGGGCGGCCTCAGCGCCATGCGCGATTCGATCTCCAACACCGCCGAATACGGCGACTACGTCAGCGGCCCCCGCCTGATCACCGCCGCCACCAAGGCGGAGATGAAACGCATCCTGGCCGACATCCAGGACGGCACCTTCGCCCGCAATTTCGTGGCCGAGTGCGAAGCCGGCAAGCCCGAGATGACCAGGATCCGCCAGCGCGACGCCGAGCATCCGATCGAGCAGGTGGGCACGGGGCTGCGGGCCATGTTCTCCTGGCTCAAGGCAGCCTGATTCCCCCCTCCCTGCTCTGGGGCAGTGCCCAGGCGGGCGGCAGCCTCACCCTGGCCGCCACGGCCTGGCTGGTGAGCGGGCTCAGCCCTTCACCGCTGCTCAACAGCCTGCTGCCGGCCCTCGGCACCCTGCCGGCCCTGCTGCCGCTGCGCCGCCGGGCCCGGGGCTACGGGCTTCAGGTGCTGGCGGTGCTGGCGCTGCTGGCAGTGGCGGCGGCCGAGGCCCTGGAGTGGCTGCCGGCGCCCGTTCTGCTGGTGGGCTCGCTGCTGGCGGTGCTGCTGTTCGCCCTCGGGGCGGAGATCAGCCAGCTGCCGCTGCAGCGCCGCCTGCTGCGCCAGCCGGGCAGCTCGATCGGGCAACTGCGCCGCGGCTCCGACCTGGGTGCCCTGGTGGGCTATCTGCTCACGGCCCTGCTGTTCCCTGCCGTGCTGCAGTTCGGGCCGGCCCTGCTGCTGCTGTTGCCCCTGGGGCTGCTGCTGGCCGTGCGCGGCCGGAGCCTGGCGGCCCTCGAGGGCTCCACCCCGCAGGCAGCGGTGAGCACGGCCCGAGAGGTGCAGGCGCCAGCCCAGACCATCCCCTTCAGCGGGCTTTGCGCACTCCAGGGGCTGCTCTTCGGCGGTCTGTTCGCCCTGCTCCCCCTGTGGGTGCGGGCTGTGGGTGCGGGCAACTGCTTTGATTTCGCCATGCTGCTGGTGGCCTACGGTCTCGGACGGGGCTTCACCGGGCTGCTGCCGCCCTTGAACGGGCCGCTGCGCTACGGCCTGATGGCGGCCCTGCTGGGGACGGCCCAGCTGGTGCCGGGCTGGGCGGCGGTGCTGCTGTTCCTGCCCCTGGGGGCCCTCGCGGCCGCCAGTGATGCCGCCCTGGTGGGGTCCCTGGGGCCCCTGGGGGATGCGCCCCTGCGCTGGTCGGTGCTGCAGCGCTCCGGGGCGATGGGCGGCGTGGCCGGCAGCCTCGGCATGGGTCTGCTCAGCCAGCTGCTGGGCCTCAGCCTGGCCCTGCCCCTGCAGATGCTGGCCTTCGCGGCGCTGGCCTGGCCCCTGGGCCGATCCCGCTGATTCCGCCGTTCGCGCTGATGACGCTGCTGCTGCCTCTGCTGCAGGTGGTGCAGGTGCTGGCAGCCGCCCTGCTCGATCGCGGCCTCGGCGATCCCCAGCGCTGGCTCCATCCGGTGCAGGTGATGGGCTGGGGCATCGCCCGCCTGCGGCGCCTGTCGGAGGGCTGGGCCGGTGGTCGGCCCGGCCGGTTGCGCTGGGCCGGCGCGGCCATCACGGTGCTGGTGGTGGGGTTCAGCGGCGCTGCCGGCTGGCTGCTGGAGCGCTGGGCGGCCCACAGCGCCATCGGGGTGGCGGTGCTGGTGGTGGGACTGGCCAGCGCCCTGGCCGGCCGCAGCCTCGACGAGGCCGTGACCAGGGTGCTGGAGCTGCTGCCGGTGGCGGATCTGGAGCCCGCCCGGCGGCAGCTGGGGCGCATCGTAGGCCGCGACACCGACCAGCTCAGCCGCGAGGAGATCCTGCGCGCCCTGGCAGAAACCGCCAGCGAGAACGCCGTGGACGGCCTGTTCGCGCCGCTGTTCTGGATGCTGGCCGGGGCGATTCTGAGCCCGTTGGCGCCGGGCCTGCCGGGCCCCCTGGCCCTGGCCTGGGGCTTCAAGGCGGCCAGCACCCTCGATTCGATGCTGGGCTACCGCCGCGGCAGCCTGGCCTGGCTGGGCACGGCCGGAGCCCGGCTCGATGACCTGCTGGTGTGGCTGCCCTGCCGCCTGGTGGCCCTGAGCCTGCCGCTCGCCGCCGGCCAGGGACTGGCCGGAGCCTGGCAGGGGCTGGGCCTGGCCCTGCGGGATGGGGCGCCCGATCCATCGCCGAATGCGGGGGTGGCCCAGGCGGCCTATGCCCACGCCGTGGGGGTGCAGCTGGGGGGCAGCAACCGCTATGGGGGCAAGCTGCGGCGTAAACCGCTGCTGGCGGCGGGCCTGGCGCCGGCGGATGCCGCCGCCGTGCGGCGGATGCTGCGGCTGTCGCGACGGCTGCAGGGGCTCTGGCTGGCCGCGGCCCTGGTGCTGGCGGGACTGGCAGGTTGTATCACGAAAGCTCTCAGCTGATTGCCCGGATTCACGGATCTGCCGAAGCTTCGGGCACGTCCCAGGGCCCATGCCGATTCGCGACCTCCTTGAAGAAGCCCTCCTGGAGCCGGAGATCGGAACGACACAGCGGTTTCGTTGGCATGCCACGCCGGTGGGCATCGCCGCGCTCTGGAGCGCCGGAGCAGCTCCCACCTCACCCCCGTTTGAGGACGCCCTCAAGGAAGCGCTGCAGGTGGGGCTCGACCTGAGCCGGGAGGAGCGCGAGTTCCACCAGCTCAACTCCGGCCTGGTGCTGCTGTTCCACTCCTGAACCGCTCAGCAGGACAGCTGGCCGTGCACCAGGCGCCACTCGTGCAGGCTCCAGCGCACACAGCCGGCCTCAATGAGGGGATCGCTGCGCACCAGGCGATCGGCCTGCACCCAGTCTTCAGCCCAGAACAGCAGCATGCCGCCGGCCCCATCGCCGTTGCAGCCGCGGCGATCGGCCCAGTAGCCGCTGCGGGGGCGACAGCCCCGGCGCTCCAGTTCGTCAAGCCAGGCCAGATGGGCGGGCACCACCGCATCGAAGCGTGCCTTCTCGACGATGCCCTCCTCGAGCTTCACGAACCAGGCCATGGACGCCCCAGCAGCTGTGGCGCCCAGTGTGAAGGGGGAGGCGGCGGCGGGGCGGCGGTGGATCACAACCCATGACGTTGGTAGTGATTCCTACAGAGGGAATGGAGCTCGGCGCTCTTGGCTGGTGATCAACGGCAGCAGGGAGCGGGGATGATGCAGCAGCCAGGATTGCGGCGCCCGCGCACAGTTCTGCCGCCGCCGCTGACGATCCCGGTCCGATGTCGCCGGCTGGTCAATCCGGCATGTCCCTTCATCACACTTTCCCAAATCACTCGCCAGGGGAGCCACCCTGATGAGGAGACAGGCGCAAGCCAGCCCACCGACGCCACACCCTGCTCCTGACTGCCCCCCGCTCACCCCACTCACTCCACCGTTCCCAGATCTGTTTCCGAGTCCAACCGCCAGTTCGATCGCCCGTCCGATGTTGATGCCAGAACCCCGCGCTGAGGAGCCCCTCCAAGCCGTTGCCCAAGCCACTCTCACGGCCAGCTTGAGCCTGGCTCTGGACGAGGAACTCCGACCCGCGGCCTGGGACGCCCTGAGGCCTCTGATCAGCCTGCGGGACTGCGGTGCGCCCTACCGGGGCCGATGGGTGGTGTACGACACCGGCAACAAGGACTACTGCGCCATGCACCACCTCAGGGATGCCAGGACCGAGGCCGCCCAGACGGTGGAGGAACGCATCTTTGCCGGCGACGACGAGACCTCCCGCTTCGTGCGCCACCTGCTCCTGCACGGCTGGTCGATCTACGAGATCACCGATGCGATTGCCGCTTCCAAGGTGATCTAGTGCGACAACTCACCTCACAAACCAAAGCTGTCAAGTCCTGAAGGCGAACCTATCTGCTCGGCCACGAAATCGGCCAGTTTACCATTGAACTTGGACGTGGGATGAATGGAGTCGACAAATTCAGGCTTCTTGGCCGATTTCCACGCATCCAGCCCATTGATCACAAGGATATCGTCCTCATCACCGCCATTGTACTGATCTTCCAGCCTTCGATTGATTTCTTTGCTGATCCGATCCACGAATTTCCTGAATTCCCCTGAAAGAGAACCACCCAGCAATGGCACGCGCTTCAATCCCTTGGAGGCTTCCCGAACACGGGGAAGATCACTGAACTTGCCGGTGCCCAGAATCACGGCCTGGTCATAGAGACCGGTGATGCTGTCCAGGCTTTCCGCGATGTCGGCCACCACCTTGCGAGCCACCTTCTTGGCCAGGCTGCGCTCGCCGCTGCTGCCCGGGGTGATCACCGCCCGCCGGATCCTGCTCTCATTGGCAGTGAGGAAGTCGAGAACGTTGTTGCTGCCGGCGCCAATGATGATGTCGGGCTTGATCTCGGGTGACACAAAACGTGTCGACTTGGCAAACAGGGCGGTCTGGCTCTTCAGGCCGATCTTGAAGTCCTTCAGGTCGGCCGTCCTGGAGCCGCGCTTGCCCGTGGTGGAGCCCGCGACGGCGAAGTTGTACACCTCGGCATCGGGGTCCTTGTCGCGCAGGCCGCGGCGCAGGGGCTGATCGCTGAAGTTGATCAGCTCGAGAGACTTCAGCCGGGCCGGTGACCTGCGGCTGGAGGCGCCCAGGCGCCGGGCGACCTGCTCGCCCACCACGTAGGCATCGGAGGCCTTGACGTTGCCGCTGCCGTCGTAGCGCTGGTTGCGGAAGGGGCGGCGCTCGCCAAGCGAGCGGGCCAGCTCATCGAGGTTGCCCGAATCCATCGAGCTGTCGCCGAAGAGAACGAGGGCCAACCAACCACTGCGGTGGAGCCCAGGGTGCCGCGCCGGCCGGGTGCGCTCAAGGTGTGCGGATGCAGATCTGCACCCGGATCAGCAAGGCCGATCGCGGCATCCCCGCCCGAGGCAGGACAGTGCAGCGGAGAGGGTGGGATTCGAACCCACGGAAGGTTGCCCTTCAAACGATTTCGAGTCGTTCGCTTTCGACCACTCAGCCACCTCTCCAGGCGGTTCGGCCCGGTACCGGCACGAGCCGGATCCGTGTCCATCCTACGGAGGGCTCAGCCCAGAGCCCGCTGCAACCAGCCGCTGGCCCCGCTGGCCCGCCAGCCGGGAGGTCCGTGGGGGATGGCCTCGCCGCTCAGCCACACGTGGGCCGGCCCATGGTCCGCCAGCCACTGCCGCTCGCGGACGCCGGGGCGGAAGCCGAGCCAGAGACCCTGGTGGGTCGGCCCGGCCCCGGCAGCCTGAAGCTGCTCCCGCCAGGTCCAGAGGTCCTGGCGGTCGGGCAGCAGCAGCCAGCGCCGCCGCCCAACCTCCAGATGCACACCTCGGCTGGCGATGGCCACGGCTGAGGCAGCCAGTCCGGGACTCTGCAGGCGCTGGCCGGGCAGCAGCGGCGGGCCGCCGCCGGCGCTGGCCAGCACCATCCCGGCCGCCTGCTGCCAGCAGGCGGCCGGATCGGGCGGCCGCGGATCGAGCAGCAGCACCCAGTCGTAGCGGGACACCCCCAGACCCCTGGCCAGCTGATTCGCCTGCTGGCAGCTGAAGCCGTCGGCCTGCAGGGCCACCAGGGCGGCGCGGCCGCGGTGACGCGCCAGCAGCAGATCGCGGTGGCCCTGGTGCACCAGCAGCAGCTGGTCGCCCTGAAGCAGGGACAGGTGCAGCCCGCAGGCCAGGGCCAGCAGGCCCAAGGCCAGACGTCGCCAGCACCGGGCCAGATCCGGCCACAGCAGCCCGAGCAAGCCCAGGGCCAGCAACGCCACCGGCAGCGGGGTGGGGCGCCCCGGCTGCCACTGGGCCATGGGCAGGGCCGCCACCAGCCGCACCAGCGTCAGCAGCATCCCCGCCAGCACCGCCAGGGGGGGCAGCAGCAGGCCCAGCAGCGGGGGCAGCAGCAGGCTGAGCAGGGCCAGCAGCATCGCCCCCAGGGTGAGCGGAGTGAGCAGGGGCGCCGCCAGCAGGTTCGCCGGCAAGGCATAAACCGGCACCACCCCGAAGTGGAGCAGCTGCAGCGGCAGGGTCCAGAGGCAGGCGGCCAGGGGCACGGCGGTGGCGGCGGCCAGCCACCCGGGGCAGAGCGGCGGCAGCCAGCGGCGCAGTGTGCGCTCCACCGGCCCGGCGCTCACCACCAGGGCGGCGGTGGCGACCACACTGAGCTGAAAGCCCACGTCCGCCAGCCAGCGGGGCCAGATCAGCAGCAGCAGCAGGGCGCTGGTCAGCAGGATCGCCAGGGGCCGCCCCCGCTGGCCCCACTCCAGCAGCAGCAGGGCGATCGCCGCCATCAGCACCGCCCTCAGCACCGAGGGCTGCATCCCCGCCAGCAGCACGAACAGGCCCAGCGTGCCGCCGGCCAGCAGCAGCCGCGGCGCTCGGGGCAGACGCCGGGCCAGGGGCAGCACGGCCCCCAGCAACACGCTGAGGTGGAACCCCGAAGCGGCCAGGGCATGGGAGAGGCCGGCCGCCCGGAACAGCTCGCGCACCTCCGCCGGCAGCGGCACCACGGCGCCGCCCAGCACCAGGGCCGCCAGCACGCCGCCGCGCTCGGGCCCGGCGCGCTCCATCAGGGTGGCGGCCAGGTGACGACGCAGATCGGCCACCGGCGTGGCGGGCCGGGCGAGCACCTGCACGCGCTCCACCTGCAGCTGGCTGGCCGCCTGGCGGCGGGCCAGCCGTTCGGCGCTGCCCGCCAGCAGGGGATGGGGGGCCGGCCGCGGCCGGCGCAGCTGGCCCTCCACCGCCAGGCGCCAGCCCTGGCGCAGGGGCTGCTGGGGACAGGGACTGAACTGCAGTTCGCTGCGCCCCACGGGCAACTGCAGCAGGGCAGTGCAGCGCTCGCTGGTGGCCTCGCCATGAACGCGCGGGTCGGCGAGCAGCCGTCCCTCCAGCCGCACCGGCAGCGGCCCACGCCGGCCCTCGAGCGCGAGGGCAGGGTCCCCGGCCGCCGGACTGAGGGGTTGCAGGCTGAGCAGTGCGGCGCGCACCAGCACCAGCAGCATCAGCAGACCCCAGATCAGGCCCTTGAGCGTTCGTCCGGCCATGCCCTCGCGGCAGCCTGGGGCTCAGGATTGCCCCCCTGAGGGCTCAGAAGGGCGGCAGGCGCAGCAGCAGGTCGCAGAGCTGGGGGCTGGGCAGCTCCCGGCCCAGCAACGGCTCCACCAGCGGGGCCAGGGGCCGCAGGCGGCAGGGCAGGCGCTTGCGCTCGCTCAGCCGCCCCAGCTGGAAGCTGCCCAGCAGCAGCACCGCCGCCAGCAGCAGGCGCCGGCGCGGCCAGGGGGGGCCGCCGCCACTCACCCTGCCAGCAGCGGAAAGCCCAGGGCCTGGCGCTCCGCCAGCCAGGCCTCGGCCACCTGGCGGGCCAGGGCGCGGATGCGGCCGATCGTGGCCGTGCGCTCGGTCACCGAGATCACGCCGCGGGCCTCCAGCAGGTTGAAGGTGTGGCTGCACTTGAGCACGTAATCCAGCGCCGGGGCGGGCAGGCCCCGCTCCACCAGATCGCCGGCCTCGGCCTCATAGAGGGCGAACAGCTGCTGCAGCCGCTCCGGGTTGGAGGCCTCGAAGTTGTAGGTGCACTGGCCCTTCTCGAAGGGCAGCCAGATGTCGCCGTAGCTGCGCACGCCGTTCCAGGCCAGGTCCCAGATGTTCTCCACGTCCTGCAGATACATCGCCAGACGCTCGAGGCCGTAGGTGATCTCGATCGACACCGGCCGGCAGTCGAGCCCGCCGCACTGCTGGAAGTAGGTGAACTGGGTCACCTCCATGCCATCGAGCCACACCTCCCAGCCCACGCCCCAGGCGCCGAGGGTGGGGGATTCCCAGTTGTCCTCCACGAAGCGGATGTCGTGGTCGGCGGCGCGGATGCCCAGGGTCTCCAGGGAGGCCAGGTAGGTCTCCTGGATGGCATCGGGCGAGGGCTTGATCAGCACCTGGTACTGGAAGTAGTGCTGGGCCCGGTTCGGGTTGTCGCCGTAGCGGCCGTCGCTGGGGCGGCGGCAGGGCTCGGGGTAGGCCACGGCCCAGGGCTCGGGCCCGATCGCCCGCAGCACCGTGTGGGGGCTCATGGTGCCGGCGCCCTTCTCGGTGTCGTAGGGCTGCAGGATCAGGCAGCCCTGGTCGGCCCAGAAGCGGTTCAGGCTGGCGATGATCTCCTGGAAATGCACAGGCGTGGGCCGGACTGGGGAAGCCGTGGGGTGGCTGCGAGTCTGCCCCAGGGGCCGGGCGGCTCAGGCCGCCAGCTGCAGCAGGCCCATCAGCCCGCCGGCCAGGGGCCGGTGACGCGCCTGGCGGAAGCCGGCGGCGCGGGCCAGCCGCTCCTGCTGGGCGCCGCCGGGGAAGCGCTCCAGGCTGCGCTCCAGATAGGCGTAATGCTCCCGGAGGCCGGAAGCACTGGCCACCGGCACCACCAGTCTGCGCAGCACCTGGCGCTGCAGGGCGGCGCTGCGGCGGCCGCTGGCCGTGCTGGGGTCTGGGCGGTTGAAATCCAGCACCGCCGCCCGCCCGCCGGGGCGCAGCAGCCGCCGCAGCTCCGCCAGCCCGGCGCCGGCATCGGCCAGGTTGCGCAGTCCGTAGGCCATCACCGCGCCGTCGGCGCTGGCGGCAGGCAGACCCGTGGCCAGGGCGTCGGCCTGCTGCCAGCTCAGCGGCAGCCAGGGCTCACGCTCGGCCCGCTGGCGGGCCCGGGCCAGCGGGGCGGCGGCCGCATCCAGGCCGAGCACGCGGCCGCCGGGACGTACCCGAGCCGCCAGCAGCAGGGCCAGATCGCCCGTGCCGCAACAGAGATCGAGCAGGCGCTGGCCGGGGCGAGGCTGGATCCAGGCGATTGCCTGGCGCTTCCACAGCCGGTGCAGGCCGAGGCTGAGCAGATCATTGAGCTGGTCGTAGCGGGGGGCGATCTGCTCGAACAGAGCCGTGACCGCCGGCGCGTCACCGGGCTGGAACCTCACCATCGAGGCTCACCTGGCCGGAATCGAAGGAGGGTGCGGAGTCGGAGAGCAGCAGCAGGTCGGGCAGCAGCACCGCATCGAGGCTCACGGCGCCGTTGCGGGGCAGGGGCCCGGCCAGCAGGGACCCCGGGCCTGTGAGGGTGATCACCATCACGGTGGCCAGACCCACGGCCGAGCAGCACACCATGCAGCCGGCCAGCATCAGCGAAAAGTCCTGCCGGTCACTGGCCGCCTGCATCAGCTGCAGAGCCCAGGCCACCAGGGCGATCACCACGGCCACCAGTCCCAGGGCGATGGTGGTGACGAGGGGGTGGTTCAGGGCGGCCACGGGGGGAGCGATGACGCTGCGCTCAAATCCTCATCAATGTAACGGGGCGTTACAGCGCCTGGGGCCTGGCCTTACGGCGCTTACTCCAGCGGGCGGATCGGCAGCCCGCGGCCGAGCAGGTCGGTCTTGATCGCCTCCACGCTCAGCACGCCGTCGTGCAGCAGGGAGGCCAGCAGCGCCGCCTGGGCCTGGCCGCCCTCGGGGCCGGGATCAAGGGCCGCGGCGATGTGGTCGATGCAGCCGGCCCCGCCGGAGGCGATCACCGGCACCTCCACCGCCGCGGCCACCGCCCGGGTGAGCTCCAGGTCGTAGCCGGCCTGGGTGCCGTCGCCGTCCATGGAGGTGAGCAGGATCTCGCCGGCGCCGAGCTCCGCGGCCCGGCGCGCCCAGGCCACCACGTCCAGTGCGGTGCACTCGCGGCCGCCCTTCACGTACACATCCCAGCCGGGCATGGAGGCGCCGGGCGGCCGGCGCCGGCCGTCGATCGCCAGCACGATGCACTGGCAGCCGAAGCGCTCGGCCCCCCGGGCCAGCAGCTGGGGATCGGCCACCGCCGCCGAATTGAGGCTCACCTTGTCGGCCCCGGCGCGCAGCAGCTCGGTGATGCCCTCCACACTGCTGATGCCGCCGCCCACGGTGAAGGGAATGGTCACGGCTTCGGCGGTGCGGCGCACCAGGTCCACCAGGGTGGCGCGGCCCTGATGGCTGGCGGTGATGTCCAGAAACACCAGCTCATCGGCGCCGGAGCTGCTGTAGCGGCAGGCCAGTTCCACCGGATCGCCGGCGTCGCGCAGCCCCACGAAGTTCACGCCCTTCACCACCCGGCCCGCGGCCACATCGAGACAGGGAATGATGCGCTTGGCGACCATGGCGGTGGCGAGGAAAGGGCGGGGCAGGAACGGCGGCATGGCGCCAGCATCACGGGCTGATTCCTGTGGCGCTGGTAAGGTTGCGCCACTTTTGAACCGCCTCGCGCCCCTGCCCATGGCCCAGGCTGCCACGATCACCATTGGTTCCAAAGTGCGTGTCGTGCGCGTCCGCGATCGCATTCCCGCCGATCTGGTGTCGATCCTGCAGGGCGATCCCAGCGGCACCGTGAAGGGGTTCCGCACGGTCGACGGCCAGGGCATCGGCGTGGTGGTGGACCTGGCCGGCGGCCGCACCGCCTGGTTCTTCGACGACGAGATCACGCCCGCCTGAGGCACCCCGCCCGCCCGAACCCGAGGCCTTGACCAACAGCCCCAATCCCGAAGCCAGCAGCGGCTCAGCGGCACGTCAGCTGCTGGGCATGAAGGGAGCGGCCGGCAGCGACACCATCTGGAAGATCCGGCTGCAGCTGATGAAGCCGGTGACCTGGATCCCTCTGATCTGGGGCGTGGTTTGTGGAGCCGCCGCCTCCGGCAGCTTCCAGTGGCGGCCCGCCGAGGTGCTGGCGGCGCTGGCCTGCATGGTGATGAGCGGGCCGCTGCTGGCCGGCTACACCCAGACGATCAACGACTACTACGACCGCGAGATCGACGCGATCAACGAGCCCTACCGGCCGATCCCCTCGGGGGCCATCGCCCTTCCCCAGGTGAAGGCCCAGATCTGGGTGTTGCTGCTGGCGGGCCTGGCGGTGGCCTACGGCCTCGATCGCTGGGCTGGCCACACCACGCCGGTGCTGCTGCTGCTGGCCCTGGCGGGCTCCCTGGTGAGCTTCATCTACTCGGCGCCGCCGCTGAAGCTGAAGCAGAACGGCTGGCTGGGCAACTACGCCCTGGGGGCCAGCTACATCGCCCTGCCCTGGTGGGCCGGTCAGGCCCTGTTCGGCCGGCTCACCTGGACCACCGCCCTGCTCACCCTGGCCTATTCGCTGGCGGGCCTGGGCATTGCCGTGGTCAACGACTTCAAGAGCGTGGAGGGCGACCGCGCCCTGGGCCTGAAGTCGCTGCCGGTGGTGTTCGGGATCGAGAAGGCCAGCTGGATCAGCGCCGGCATGATCGACATCTTCCAGCTGGCGATGGTTGCCGTGCTGATCGCGATCGGGCAGCATTTCGCTGCCGTGCTGCTGGTGCTGCTGATCATTCCCCAGATCACCTTCCAGGACATCTGGCTGCTGCGCGATCCGGTGGCCTTCGATGTGAAATACCAGGCCAGCGCCCAGCCCTTTCTGGTGCTGGGGATGCTGGTGACGGCCCTGGCCATCGGCCACAGCGTCCTGGTGGTGTGACATGACCCGCACAGCCTCCACGATCGCCAGGTCCGCCTCGGCCCCCCTGGTGCGGGCACCGGGCGTCGGCCGCCGCCTGGTGGTCACCGGGGTGGCGGCGGCGGTGCTGGGGGGCGGTGTGGCGGTGGTGCAGTCCGCCGTCGTGAGCAGCTTCGATTCGCTGCTGCCCGATGCCAGCGGCATCAGCAGCTACAACCGCCCCGGCACGCTCACCATCCTCTCGGCCGACGGCCAGGTGGTGCAGAAGCTGGGCCCGCTGGCCCGCGAGAAACTGAGCAGCGGCGCCGTGCCCCCCCTGGTGGAGCAGGCCTTCATCGCCGCCGAAGACCGCCGCTTCTACCGCCACAACGGCATCGACCCGCAGGGCATCGCCCGCGCGGCCCTGCGCAACATCTCCCGCGGATCGGTGGAGGAGGGGGCCAGCACGATCACCCAGCAGCTGGCCCGCACCGTGTTTCTGAGTCAGGACCGCACGATCGTGCGCAAACTCAAGGAAGCGGCTCTGGCCGGAAAACTGGAGCGCCAGCTGAGCAAACGTGACATCCTCACCGAGTATCTGAACCTGGTGTATCTGGGCTCCAGCGCCTATGGCGTGGCCGATGCGGCCTGGATCTACTTCTCCAAGACCCCCGACCAGCTCAGCCTGCCGGAGGCGGCCATGATCGCCGGCCTGCCACCGGCACCGTCGGTGTACTCGCCGCTGGTGAATCCGGAACTGGCCCTGCAGCGCCGCCGGATCGTGCTGCGCCGCATGCGCGACGCTGGCTTCATCACCGCCAGTGAACAGATCGAGGCCGAAGGTGCACCCCTGGCCCTGAAACCGGCCGACCCCAAGTACTGGGAAAGCCGCGCCCCCTACTTCGGCAGCTGGGTGCAACAGGAACTGGCCAGCGTGCTCAGCAAGGAACAGCTGGAGGTGGGCGGGCTCACGGTGCGCAGCAGCATCAATCTGGCCTGGCAGGACGAGGCCGAGAAGACCATCAAGGCCCATGCCACCGGCAACCTCCAGGGTGCGCTGGTGTCGATCGAACCGGGAACGGGCCTGGTGCGGGCGATGGTGGGGGGCAAGGACTTCAACACCAGCCAGTTCAACCGTGCCACCCAGGCCCTGCGTTCGCCGGGCTCCACCTTCAAGCTGTTCACCTACACCGCGGCGCTGCAGGCGGGGCTGAAGCCGGAGGACACGGTGAACAACCAGAAGCGCTGCATCAAGGACGGCTGGCCGCCGAAACTCTTCTGCATCAAGGGAGCCAACAAAAAGAGCACCACCTCGATCAGCAACGCCATCGCCCAGTCGCTGAACGCAGCCTCGGTGGATCTGGCCGAGAAGGTGGGCTATCCCAAGGTGGTGAAGATCGCCCAGACCATGGGCATGGTGGGGAATATCGGCGAATACCCCTCGATGGTGCTGGGCGCCAATGAGCAGTATGTGCTCGACATGGCTGCGGCCTATGCCGCCATCACCAACCGCGGCGTGTATGTCAAACCCACTCCGTTTGAGGAGATCTACGGCCCCGATGGCGAACTGCTCTGGAGCCGCCGGGTGGACGCCAACAAGGGCGGCCGGGTGGTGACCAGCGAGGTGGCGGATGCGATGCAGTGGATGCTGCAGCGGGCGGTGAGCAGCGGCACCGGGCGCGGCGCGGCCCTGCCCGACCGGCCGGTGGCGGGCAAGACCGGCACCTCCGAAGGCGCCCGCGACCTCTGGTTCGTGGGCTCGATCCCCCAGCTCACCACGGCGATCTGGCTGGGCTACGACGCCAACCGCAAGACCGGCAGCAGCAGCGTGGCGGCCAGCTACGCCTGGCGGCGCTTCATGGTGCCGGTCACCAAGACGATGCCGGTGCAGCAGTTCCCACCCAAGCCGGTGCTTGCCGGCGGCTTCAAGAAGGCCGCGGCCAAACCCAAGCCCAAACCCGCCGCCGGGGCGGACCAGCGCAGCCGCAGGGACCCGGAAGCCGATCCGTGGAGCGGACCGCCGGTCGAAGTCCAGGCCCCGAGCTCCGAGCCCCGCTGGGCGCCGGAGCCGGCCCCGGAGCCGGCCGTGCTGCCGGCCCCGGCGGTACGTCAGACGCCCGTCCCGGCCCCCAGACCGAGCGCAGCGCCGGCACCCACCCCGGCTCCTGCTCCTGCTCCGGCTCCTGCTCCTGCTCCTGCCGCGGCCCCGGTCGCACCGGCCGCCAGGCCGGCACCGGCCCCCCGCCCCGCACCGGCGCCGCAGCCGGCCCCCGCCGCCGCGGCACCGCCACCACCGCCGCCGCCAGCGGCCGGGCCCTGAGCCTCAGCCGGAATCGGCGCGCTCCGGCGCCACCAGCCGGGCGGCAAAGAAGCCATCTCCCTCCTGCTGGCCAGGCCACCACTGCCGGCGCAGGTCCTGGCGCCAACCGGGATGGGCCGCCAGGAAGGCGTCGATCAGCTCGCCGTTCTCGGCCGGATGCACGGTGCAGGTGGCCACCACCAGCACGCCTGCGGGCCGCAGCAACGGCAGCACCCCTTCCAGCAGCCGCTGCTGCACCCCCACCAGCTCTCCGATCGCCCCCGGCTCGAGCCGCCAGCGGGCATCGGCATGGCGCGCCAGGGTTCCCAGCCCCGAGCAGGGGGCATCCACCAGCACGCGATCGAACTGGCCGCACCAGTCGGGCCTGAGCTCAGCCAGTTCCGCCGCATCGGCGGCGAGGGTGCGGATGCAGCTCAGACCCAGCCGGGCAGCGTTGCGCTGCAGCCGCTGCAGCCGTCTGGCCGAGCGGTCCACCGCCCATACCTGGCCGTGGTCGCCGATCCGCTCGGCGATGTGGGTGCACTTGCCGCCGGGGGCGGCACAGGCATCCAGCAGCCGCTCGCCGGGCTGGGGATCGAGCAGGGGCACGATCTGCTGGGCGGTGCGGTCCTGCACGCACCAGTGACCCTCGCCATAGCCCGGCAGCTGGCGCAGATCGCCGGGCCGAACGCTGAGGCTGAGCGCCTGCTCCAGGCCCGCTCCCGCCAGCGCTTCGGCCGGAATCCCCGCCGCCGCCAGGGCCGCCAGCAGGGCCTCGCGGCTGCAGCGCCGGGGGTTGACGCGCAGATCCAGCGACGGCGGCCGGTTGCAGGCCTGGGCGAAGTCCTCGGCCTGGGGCGGCGGCAGCCACTCCAGCAGCAGTTCCGCCAGCCAGAGCGGCAGGGAATGGCGCAGGGCGAGAGCGGCGGCCGCCGGGCCGGGCAGCGCCAGGCCGCGCCAGGGCTCCATCCCTGGCCGGGCAGGGGGTTCGAGGCCCGCCCGGCAGCGCAGCAGCCGACGCAGCAGGCCATTGGCCACCGGCGCCAGCCGGCCCAGCCCGCCGCGCTTGGCCAGCTCCACGGTGGTGCTCACCGCCGCCGACGCCGGCACCCGCTCACTGAACAGCAGCTGATAGGCGCCCAGGTGCAGCAGCCAGCGCAGCTTGGGCGGCTGGCGGGCCGCCGGCACGCGGCCGAGGGCGTCCAGCCAGGCATCGAGCAGCAGCCGTTGGCGGATGGTGCCGTAGGCCAGTTCGGTGGCCAGGGCCCGGTCGGCGGGCGGCAGCGGGCTGCGCTGCAGTTCCCTCTCCAGGGCCAGATCGGCATAGGCCCCGCCGGCCACGGCCAGCAGCACCTGCCAGGCCAGCCGCCGGGACGCCAGGCCGATGGCCGCGCGCTCAGCCGGGGGAGTGGGCGGGAGCAGGCTCAGGAGGGGGCAGCGGCGGCACCCAGAGATAGCGCCTCAGCGGCAGGCGCCCCTCGGCGTCCACCGGGATGCCCTCGGCCAGCAGCATCTGGCGCTGGATCCAGTCGCTGCCCTCGCGGCTGGGGTCGAAGCTGATGCGCCCCTGGGCATTGACCACCCGATGCCAGGGCAGCGGCGAGGGCAGGGCCAGGCGGCGCAGAGCCCAGCCCACCTGCCGCGCCCGGCCGTAGGCACCGATCAGCTCGGCGATCTGGCCGTAGGTGGCCAGCCGGCCCGCCGGGATCAGCGCCACGGCCGCGTACACCCGCTGATCGAAGCCCGGCCCGGCCCCTGCGGGTGGCTGGGCCACCGTGGAGTTCGCCATCGCCGCCGCCGTTCGCGCTGCCGGGCAGCATGGCGAAGCCCGGGGCCGCTGGTGGAGGGCTCTCCGGCCGCGACGGTTCAATGGAGCCGAGCCCGTCCCGCCCGCCGCACCGGTTCATGCCCCTGTTGCCACGCCGCTACGAGCGCCTGAGAACCGTGCTCAACGGACGCATGGGCGATCTCACCGTGCTGCTGGAGCACGTGGACAAGCCCCACAATCTCTCGGCGATCCTGCGCAGCTGCGACGCGGTGGGGGTGCTGGAGGCCCATGCGGTGTGCCTGGAGGGGCGGCTGCCCACCTTCAACAGCACCGCCCTGGGCAGCCAGAAGTGGGTGCCGCTGCACCGGCACGCCGGCGGCGTGGCGGCGGCAGCGGCCGAGCTCAGGCGCCAGGGCTTCCGCCTTTTCGGCACCCACCTCAGCGCCTCGGCGCTGGACTACCGCCAGTGCGACTTCACCGGCCCCACGGCCTTTGTGCTCGGGGCCGAGAAATGGGGGCTGAGTGCGGAGGCCGCCGCGCTGGTGGACCAGGCGCTGCTGATCCCCATGCGCGGCATGGTGCAGTCGCTGAATGTGAGCGTGGCGGCGGCCACCCTGCTGTTCGAGGCCCTGCGCCAGCGCCAGGCGGCGGGGCTGGTGCCCGGCGGCGGCGAGGGCATGGCACCGGAGCGCTACCAGCGCCAGCTGTTCGAGTGGGCCTACCCGCAGGTGGCGGCCTGGTGCCGCCGGCAGGGCCGCAACTACCCGGC
Source organism: Cyanobacteria bacterium J06638_7 (assembly GCA_039818745.1). Taxonomy (GTDB): domain Bacteria; phylum Cyanobacteriota; class Cyanobacteriia; order PCC-6307; family Cyanobiaceae; genus NIES-981. The sequence goes on along the minus strand of JBCBTI010000006.1, from coordinate 78,489 downwards.
CCTCGACAGCGAGGGGGCCATCGCCGAGGAGTTGCCGCGCACGCTGCGGCTGCGCTGCTGACGAGCGTTGGTCGGGCGGCCGGCGGGCAGGCGGCCGGCGGAGCCGCTCCAGAGGTAGGGGCTGGTGCTGCTGGGCAGCCAGAAGGTGAACGCCAGAGCCAGCAGCTCAAGCAGCACCTGGCGGCCGCCCACGAGCACCACCACCAGGGACACCAGGGCGAGCAGGCCCTTGAGCAGGCCCCACACGTCGTCCACCTCGCGGCTGGCGCTCCACCAGAAGGCCGCCGCGCTCAGCAGCAGCAGCAGATCGAGCCACCAGGGCATGGGGCGTGGCGGCGGGTGAACCAATCGCTCGATTCTGGCTCAGGGCAGGCTGCTGCGCAGGCGCTCCGCCAGCAGGGCGTTGAGGGCCTCCACGTCCGCCCGGGCGCTGGCACCGGCCTGGGGCCCGGCGGCCACGGCAATCGGCTCCGCCACCCGCAGCCGGGCATGGCGGCGGCCCAGGCGGGGCCTGGCCGGCAGGGCGCCGCCCGCCAGGCGGGCCAGGCCGTCGTGCAGCAGCAGGGCCACATCGGCGCAGCGCTCGAAGCTGGGCGCGCCGCTGCCGGCGCCGGCGCCGCCGGGCTCACCCAGATAGCCGGCGGAGACGGCCACGAAGGTTTCCGCCAGCCGCATGTGCTCCAGGGCCAGGGCGGCCTCGGCGGCGGCCCGGTCGGCCAGGCCGCGCTGCAGGGGCGACAGCAGCGGGCGGGGGGGCAGGTCTTCCCGGTGGATCCACTGCCAGGCCACCTCCTCGAGGCGGCGGCAGCGATCTTCCGGGCTGCCGGCCGGACGCACGCCCAGCCGCGCCTCCGCCAGGGCCAGCACCCGGTTGCGCAGCGCCGCGATGCGCCCATCGCAAGCGCCGCCGGCGGGGGTCTCACCGGCTGCGCCAAAGCGCCCGTAGAAGGCCTCCAGGGCCGCCAGCAAGGCCTCGCCCAGCCGCAGCAGCCGCAGCCGGCAACGCTGCGGCTGGCTCTGAACGGCAGGTGCCGCGGGCAGGGTGAGGGGCTCCAGCCCCATGCGCCGCTCCAGGCGGCCGAGCAGGCGCTCCAGCCGCCCCCAGGGGGCGTCGGGATAGCGGTAGTGGATGCCGATCGGCACGATCCACACGGCCTCGCGGCGGCCGGCGCGGCGCAGGTCGTCCCGGCACCAGAGGGCCAGCCGGGCGCTGCCGGGCTCCAGGGGACCCACCTGCTCGCCCAGGCCGTTGGTGGCCCCCTCGGGGGCGAGGGCAAAGGGGAAGGGGCCGTTGCGCATCAGCTCCCGGGCCTGGCGCAGGGCACTCCAGTCGGGCTGGCGGCCGCGCCGCAGCGACACGCCACCGAGCGCCGCGAGCAGCCAGCCCAGGGGAGCGCCGGCCCACAGGGGCATGCCCCGGTCGTAGAGGAAGTGCACCGGCTGGGGCCGCAGGGGAGGCGGCAGGCCCCGGGAGAGCAGCCAGAGGCCACAGAGGGGATCGTCCACGGCACTGTGGCGGAAGGCCAGCAGCAGGCGGCAGCGGCCCTGGCGGAACTCCTGCAGCAGGGCCACCAGGGGCTCGCCGTCCTCCAGCTCCAGCCGGGTGATGCCGGCCGGCAGCCACCCCAGCAGGCGCCAGCGCAGCAGCAGCGGCAGCAGCGCGTGCAGCAGGCGCAGCACCGCCGGCCTGTAGGCGGGCCGGATCGGCGTCAAGGGCGGCCGCAGCCGTTCGGTGCTCGCGGAAGGCATGGGCAGGAGGGAACGGATGGACAGTCAGCCGGTGTGGGCCCGCAGCCAGGCCAGCAGCCGGGCGATCACGACCAGGCGCTCGCCGTCGTCGAGGAGTTCATGGAGGCTGTGGTCATAGAGCTGCAGGGTCACATCCGGCGGCCGTGAGCCCTCCTGCTGGAGCGCCCCCTCCCGGATGCGCTGCACGTAGTGCTGCACGGCAGCGGCGCTGATCACCCCGTCAGCGCTGCTCTGCAGCACCAGCAGCGGCAGCGGGAAGCGGGGGGCGGCGGCCATCAGGGCAGAGCTGCGGCGCTGCCAGGCCACCGCCAGGGCGGCGCTGCAACGGTCGTGGCGCAGCGGATCGGCGGCGATGCGCGCGCACACCGCCGGATCGTGGGCCGCCGCCGCCGTGGTGATGCCGGTGGCGAGGGTGAAGCCGGGACTGACGCCGGCCAGCAGGCGGGCCAGCAGCAGCCGCAGCCGCAGCGGTCCGCTGGGTTCCACCGCCAGGGCCGGGTTGCTCACCACCACGCCAGCCAGGCGCTGCGCCCGGCGCTCGGCGGCATCGAGCACGATGGCGCCGCCAAGACTGTGGCCGAGCAGGAAGCAGGGCAGCCCCGGCGCCTCCTGATCGACCCGCTGCAGCAGCAGATCCACGGCGGCACGCAGCTCGTCCCAACCGCGCACATCGCCGCGGCGGCGGGGGGAGCGGCCGTGGCCGGGCAGATCCACCGCCACCAGGATCAGGCCCGCGGGTGTGAGCGCCTCGGCCAGGGCCTCGAAACTGCCGCCATGGCTGCCGATGCCGTGCACCAGGCCCAGCACCGCCCAGGGCCGAACAGCAACGCTCCCCGCTTCCCCGGCGGGGGGTCGCCAGCAGTGCAGGGCCAGCGGGCCGGCGGCAGCGGCAGCTGGAGCTGCGGCGGGGGGCCCAGCAGGGTCGCCGGCGGACGGGTTGACGGCCGCCATCGCTCAGCTGGCGGCGCGGGAGGACTGGCTGGAGCCGCTCAGCCAGCTCTCCAGGCCCTCCCCCAGGAACGACAGCCCCAGCACCAGCACGAACATCGCCAGGCCCGGGTAGAGGGCGGTCCACCAGATGCCGGTGGGCAGGGCCGTGAGCGCCTGCTGCAGGTCACCGCCCCATTCGGGGATGGTTTCCGGCAGCCCCAGCCCCAGAAAGCCCAGCCCCCCCAGCACCAGCACCGCGTCGGCGGCGTTGAGGGTGAGCAGCACCGGCACCGAGGTGATCACGTTGCGGAAGAGGTAGCGGCGCAGGATCCAGCCCGGCCCGGCGCCCAGGGAGCGGGCCGCCTCCACATAGAGCTCGGCCTTCACCTGGGCGCTCTGGTTGCGCACCACGCGGAAGTACTGGGGGATGTACACCACGCAGAGAGCGGCGGCGGCATTGGGCAGGCCGCGGCCCAGCAGGAAGGCCAGCACCACCGAGAGCAGCAGCACCGGCAGGGTGTAGAGGGTGTCCATCAGCAGCACCAGCAGCCGGTCCACCCAGCCCCCCAGGTAGCCGCTCACCATGCCCAGGGGCACGCCGATCAGCAGCGCCACCACCAGCGCCAGCAGCACCACCTGCAGGGCCACGCCACTGGCCGAGAGGGTGCGCACGCACACATCGCGGCCGAGGCGGTCGGTGCCGCACCAGTGGGCCGGCGAGGGCGGGGCGTAGATGGGGTTGTCGAGGCCGGCATTGGGATCGGGGAGCAGCCCCGCCTGCACCAGCAGCGGCGTGATCAGGGCCACCAGCAGGTAGGTGAGCACGATCAGCACGCCCCAGCGGGCCATGCGCAGCGAGAGGGTGCTGGGGCGGAGCCGGTCCAGCAGGGCCGGGGACGGGGGCCCGAGGGGTGGGGTGGAACCCATCGCGGGGCGGAGCTGGCGGTGCGCAGCCATGATCACCCGCCGGCCGGGAGGCGTGCCTTCAGACCCCGTTCCAGATCAGCTCCAGCCAGCGATCGCCCTTGAACAGCCCCTGACCCCAGGTGGCCTCCAGATCGGCCAGGGGACGGGCCTCGACCACCTGCGGCAGGGTGAGACCCTGGGCCTTGAGGGCCACCAGGCGCTGCTGCACGGTGGCGAGCATCCTGCGGTAACTCACCAGCTCGGCGCGGCTGCCCACCGGGCCGTGGCCGGCAATGATGCGGGTGTCGGGGCCGGCGAGCAGCAGCAGCCGGTCCACGCCGGCGATGGCACCGGCCAGGGTGGCGCCGTGGCGGTAGTCGATGAAGGGGTACATGCCGTTGAACCACACATCTCCGGCGTGGATCACATCGGCTTCGCGGAAGCGCACGATCACATCGCCGTCGGTATGGGCAGCGGGCAGATGCAGCAGGTCGATGGTTTCGCCGTTGAAGCGCAGGCGCAGATCGCGCTCGAAGGTGATCGGCGGCAGGGCGGCGGCGGCAGCCGGCGGCGTGACCAGCTGGAAGGCCTCGAGCATCGAGCCTTCGGCCAGGCGCCGGCGGGTGTTCTCATGGGCCACGAGCACGGCGCCGCTGGCGGCGAAGCCGGCATTGCCGTCGGTGTGGTCGGCATGGAAGTGGGTGTTCAGCAGCAGGCGCGGAGCAGGCGCCGCTGGAGCGGCGGGCGCTGCCGGGGCTGCGGGCGCTGCCGGGGCGGCGGGCGCTGCCGGGGCTGCCGGGGCCTTGGCTGCCGGGGCCGGAGCGGCCGTGGCCGTGGCTGCCGGGGTAGCGGGTTTGGGTGGGGCGGGTGGCGATGGCGGCACGGCGGCCGCGGAACTGGCCAGAGCGGCGATGGCGGCGCGGATGGCCTCGGCCTCACGGCCATAGCCCGCATCCACCAGCAGCACACCCTCGGGGCCGGTGAGCACACCGATGGTGCCGCCCGCATTGCGGATCACCCCCACAGGTCCACGCACCACCGCGGAACTCACGGCCGGGGCGGCGGGAGCTGGGGGGGCGGCTTCAGCAGCGGCAGGGGCGGCCGCCGGGCCGGCGGCGGGAGCTGGTGCGGAAGTGGCCGGAGCGGCAGGCTGGGCCAGGACAGCGCGCCAGCCTGGCCCCGCCAGCATGGTCACCAGCAGGGCCAGGGCGAGAAGCAGCCGAAAGCGGGGCATGGCGACAGGCGGGCAGCTCCCCCAGGATGGCCCGGCCGGGCGCGAGCAGGATCAGATCAGCTCGCCAGGGCCCGCAGCACCCCGAAGCCAGCCATCAACCACAGGCCCAGCGCGGCCAGGAAACTGATGCCGAAACCGGGTCCGCGCCGCGCCGGCGCCTGCAGATAGCCGGCGGCATAGGCCACCCGCGCGGCCACCCAGATGAAGCCCAGCAGGCTGGCCCAGCGAACATCCCCAAACAACGCAGCCAGCCACAGCGAAGGCAGAAAGAACACCAGTTGCTCGAGGGTGTTGTGCTGCACCCGCACAGCGCGCTGGAAGGGCTCCGGGCCATCGGTGGCCGGCGGCCTCACCCCGTGTCGAACCCGGGCCCGCCCCACCAGCAGCGCCGTTGCCTGATAGAGCAGCAGCGCCAGCAGGCTCACCAGCGCCGGCAGAGCCGGCAGCGGGGCGGGCACCACCACGGGCAGGGGAACGGGCATGGCAGCGGAGCGGCTGAGGCCAGCTTGCCTGCCGAAGCACTGGAGCATCGGCGCGGCCAGGGGCGCCCCCGGCAGAACGCTGGCCCGGGGGTGGATCATCCGGCACCAGCCCTGGAATCATTCATCACAACGAGGGGGGGGGGTGTGGCAGCGGCAGTTGCAAGAGGCCCCTGGCTAGAAGGGTTGATTGAGCTGGAGCCCGTCTTGATCGGACTCATCAACTCCCAGGGCGACCAGCGCGGGCAGACCATCCCGAGGGCGGCATCGGTCAAGGGCCGGTTCACCGGCACACTCCCTGATGCCACGACGGGCATTGGGATCATCACCTACAACCGGCCTGAATTGCTCAGGGAATGCCTTGACAGTGTGCTGAAGTTCACAGCCAGTGAACGGCACATTCACCTGGCGGTGTTTGATGATTGCAGTGACTACAACATCCACAGCGTCGTACAAGGGCGCTGCCCGGTGAAGCGCAGCCTCAGCAACCAGGGCGTCGTCTACACAAAGAACAGAGCCCTCTATTATTTCGCCTCCACGATCAAAACCAAACGCATCATCCTGCTGGAGGATGACATGCTGGTCACGTCCAAGAGTTGGCTGCCCACATGGGAGAAAGCCTGCAAAATCCACGGTCACATCAACTACAGTGCTCCCTGGTTTTTCTCCGATGAACTCAAGGGCTATTTCCTGGGTGGCGAAGGTTCGGCCATCAATCCCCACAGGTTTGTGATCGTGACAGGACAGTGCACAGCAGTGCGCAGGGCCCTGATCCGCAACAGTGTGGGCTACATCAATCCCGAGTTCAAGGGCTATGGTTATGGCCATGTGGAATGGTCCGACAGGCTCGCCGCCCTTGGCCATGGCGGCTTCATTGCCCCTGGCAAGAAGGCCTATTACTCGATCGCCGAAGGCCTGCAGCCGCTGAGTTCCGAAAGTCTCAAGGTGGCCGAGCAAATCGAGATGAACGAGAAAACCTTTGCACGATTGAGCCAGGACCCCAGCCAACAGTTCGTGGGCACACCCTGGCTCAACCGGCGTGAAAAACGCCTGTTCCTGGCCGACCTCTGAACCAGGCGGCCAGCAGCACGGCCATGAGCTTGGCGCCTTCACAGCTCAGCCACCGCCACCCCCTTGCCTGGCCATGGCCTCCAGGCCTCGCTCAAGCACGGTGGTGCCAGCACCTCCTACCAGCTTGGCGGTAGGCAAACTGGCAGAACGCAATCTCACCAGCCGTGAGCCCGCCGTCGCCCACCCTGCTGATCGTCGACGACGACCCGGAGCTGCGGCGCTTTCTGCAGGGCGAGCTGGAGGCCGAGGGCTATGCGGTGGCCAGCGCGGGCACAGGCCAGCAGGCCCTCGCGCGCATCCGCGCCGGCGGCCTGGAGCTGGTGCTGCTGGACTGGACCCTGCCCGATGTGTCCGGGGTGGAGGTGTGCCGGCGCATGCGCGCCAGCGGCATCACCACGCCGGTGCTGATGCTCACCGCCCGCGATGACGTGCATGAGCGAGTGGCAGCCCTCGATGCCGGCGCCGACGACTACCTCACCAAACCGTTCTCGATCGAGGAACTGCTGGCGCGGGTGCGGGCGCGGCTGCGGCGCGACGCCAACGGCGCGGCGGCCGCCAGCGAGGTGCTCAGCTGCGCCGACCTGGAGCTGAACACGGCCACACGCGAGGTGCGCCGGGGCGGGCGCACGATCCAGCTCTCCGTGCGTGAACACGACCTGCTGCTGCAGCTGCTGCGCCAGACCAACCGGGTGCAGCAGCGGCTGGCCCTGCTGGAGGCGGTGTGGGGCCAACCGTTCGTGGGCGACGACAACCTGCTGGATGTGTACATCCGCTACCTGCGACGCAAGCTCGAGCTGCCGGGCGAAGCCAAGCTGATTCACACCGTGCGCGGCGTGGGCTTCATCCTCAAGGAGCCCTCGGCCGACGCGGCGGGCAGCAGCAGCTGAACGTCGGCGCCGCCGCCGGGGGCATCGGCCACCTGCACCACCCCGGCCATGCGCTCCATCAGCAGCCGCACCATCGCCAGGCCGATGCCGCTGCCGCTCTGGGAGGCTGCGGCGGCCGTGCCGCGGCGGAAGAGCTGGAACACCAGCTCCCGTTCCTGCAGCGGCACCCCGGGGCCGTGGTCGCGCACATGCAGCACCACAGTGTCGCCGCGGCGTTCCACCGCCAGCTCCACCGGGGTGGGGGCCGGGGCGTACTTGAGGGCGTTCTCCACCAGGTTGGAGAGGCACTGACTGAGGCGGTCGGGGTCGGCGCGCACGCCCAGATCGGCGTCATCGGCGGGGGCGCGCAAGCGCAGCCGGCCGGCAGCCAGCCCTTCCAGCCGCTCGTAGGCGGCCAGCAGGGCCTCCCCGGCATCGAACGGCAGCCAGCGCAGCTCCAGCCGGCCGCTGTCGCGGCGGGCCAGATCGAGCAGATCGCGCACCAGGCCGGTCATGCGGTTGGTCTCGGCCTGGATGCTGCGGCCGGCCCCGCGCAGGAGCACGGGATCGGACGGCGGGGCGGCAGCGGCCAGCAGCCGCTCCAGCCGCTGGGCATTGCCGCTGATCAGGGTGAGCGGGGTGCGCAGCTCGTGGGCCACGCCGTCGATGAAGGTGCGCTGCTGCTCCCAGCTGGCCACCAGGCGGCGCTGCAGGGCGTTGAAGGCCCGGGCGATCGGCTGCAGCTCGGCCGGCTGCTCATCCACCACGATCCGCTCCGGCCGGGCGGCATCGGGCTCGGCGGCGGCCAGGGCCTGGCTGAGCACCTGCAGCGGCTCCTGCAACCCGGCCCGCAGCACCGGCCGCAGCAGGGCGCTGGTGACGAGGCTGGACAGGCCCGCCACCGCCAGCAGCAGCCACTGGCTGAGGTGCTGGCGCTGCAGATCGGCGCTGATGTTCTGGCGCAGCTCCAGTCCACCGCTGGTGCTCACCAGCCAGCGCTGCTCGCCGGCCCGCTCGATCCGCGGCGCCAGCTCCAGCGGCGAGGCCGCCGGCCGCACCTCATCGCCACCGGGCAGGCGCAGCGGCCCGCTGGCCGGCAGCTCCAGCCGGCCGGCATTCAGGTCTTGCCGCACCGCCGCCGCCAACTCGCCATGGACGGCGCGCCGCTGCAACGCCTGCAGGCCCTGGTTGAGCACCAGCAGCACGCCGTAGCCGGCCAGCACCGCCAGGAACACGGTGCTCTGCAGGCGCTCGCGGAGGGACCGGTGAGTGCTCATCAGCGCTGGCTGCTGCCGGGGAGCAGGGCCTCCAGCATGCTGTGATCACCGGTCGCCTGCACTGTGGAGTCCGCCTCATCGGTTCGATCCTGGTTTGACTTCCTGCAGCTGGATGGGCCGCTGCGCTGCCTGGATGTGGGAGCCCTGGCAGGGGCGGATGAACCGGAGCCCTGGGTGCGCTGGGCCCGGGAAGGCTGCGCCGAAGTGATCGGCTTCGAGCCCCTGGAGCGGGAGTGCGAGCGGCTGAGCCGCGAAGCCGCCGAGCAGGGGGGTCCTCTGCGCCACCTGCCCTGGGCCCTGGGCGACGGCGCCGAGCACCGGCTGCACATCACCCGGTCGCAGGCCTGCTCATCGCTCTACCGTCCTGCCCAATCCAGCGTCGATCAGTTCGAAGATCTGGGGGAACGGATGAAGGTGGAGGCGGTGGTGCCTCTGCGCACCCATCGGCTGGATGAGCTGGAGGGAACTCGTCCTACCGATTTCATCAAGCTCGATGTGCACGGCGCAGAACTGATGGTCCTTGAACACGCCACAGAAACTCTCAAGGATGTGGCCGTACTGCAGAGTGAAGTGGAATTCATCGAACTCGATGAAGGGCAGCCTCTGTTCGCCGATGTGGATGCCTTTCTGCGCCGCCAGGGCTTCTTGTTTCTCAGTTTCGTCCACCCCATGGGGCGGCCCATTAAACCTCTTCACTTCACTGACCGGCCGTTTGTTCCGATCAGCCAGCTGCTCTGGGGTGATGCGATCTATGGGCGTGATGTCCGTGTCCGTGAGCAGTGGAGCGAGCGGCAACGGAAGGCTGCGGTCTTCCTCCTGCATGAGCTCTACGACGCTTTTGACATGGCGGCCTTGTTGCTCGGCGAGCTCGACCACCGCCAAGGCAGTACCTGGAAGGATTGCCATCTGGGTTCAATTCTCCTCAGCCACCCTGAGCTGGCCCTCACCATCCCAGCCCCGGCCTAGGTTCACGTCACATCCAGCCTCCCATGGCAAGCCGCACCTCCACGCTCACCATCACCTTGGTGGACGGCACTCAGGTGGTGGTGCCCAACCGCCTTGATCAGATCACCCCCTACGTGCTGCAGGAGCAGGGCGACTGGTTCGAGGACGAGATCAGATTCCTGCGCCGCCTGGTGCAGCCCGGCCAGACGGTGCTGGACATCGGCGCCAATGTGGGCGTCTATGCCCTCTGCCTGGCTCGGCGGGTGGGCCCGGGAGGGCAGGTGTGGGGCTTCGAGCCGGCTGAGGCCACCGCCGCCCTGCTGAGCGAGAGCGTTGCCGTCAACGCCACCCCCTGGCTGCGGGTGCAGCGCCAGGCCCTCTCCGATCACAGCGGCAGCGCCTGGCTGCAGACGCCGGGCCATTCGGAACTCAACAGCCTGGCCAGTGATCCACAGGGCCCGGGCGAAACCGTGCCGCTCACCACCCTCGATGCCTGCCGAGAGGAATTCGGCTGGCGCCAGGTGGATCTGCTCAAGATCGACGCCGAGGGGGAGGAGGAGCGGATCCTTGCCGGTGGCCGGCGGTTCTTCGCCGAGCTCTCGCCCCTGGTGATGTTCGAAATCAAGTCCGACTCCGAGCTGCACCTGGAGCTGGTGCAGCGCTTTCAGGAGCTCGGCTACGGCTGCCACCGGCTGGTGCCGGGCCTCGATCTGCTGATGCCCTTCGATCCGGCGGCCGGGGTGGATGGCTACCTGCTCAATCTGTTCGCCGCCAAGCCCGAGCGGGCCGCAGCCCTGGCCGCCGCCGGCTGGCTGGTGCCCAGCGCCAAGCCTGAGCCACCCGGGCCCAAGGAGCTGGAGCCGTACCACTGGCGCCGGGCGCTCAGCGGGCGGCCCTACGCCCGGGCGCTGGCTGCCGCCTGGGGGGAGCAGAGCGGCAGCGAAGCGGCAGCCGCGGCCGAGCCCCTGGCGCTTTGGGCCTACGCCCAGGACCGCGCCCGCCCGCTCGACCGGCGCCTGGGAGCCCTGCTGCGCAGCCACCAGGTGCTGCGTGAGCAGACCCAGCGCCAGCCTGCGCTCACGGCACTGGCCAGCCTCAGCCGGGTGGCCCATGCCCTGGGGGAGCGCAGCCAGGCGGTGCGCGCCCTGGGCCTGCTGATCACGGAGCTGCAGGGCGGACCCCCACTCAACCTTCTGCAGCCTTTTCTGCCCCCCCTGCAGCGCTACGACGATCTCGATCCGGCAGGACGCCTGCCCGACTGGCTGCTCTCGAGCTGCCTGGAGGCCGACGAGATCCTGGGTGCCTATTCCGGGTTCTACCTCGGTGAGCGCGGCCGGGCCAGGCTGCAATGCCTGCTTGAGCTGGGCTATGCCGCTGGCACGGGGGCGGTTGCAGCACGGCGCCTGGAGCTGCTGAACCGCCGCTTTCCCAGCCTGCCGCCGGGATCGCCGCAGCAGGCGCGCCGCAACGAAGCCCAGCTTCAGCTCAGCAAGCAGGCCTGGCAGAGCCTGCAGGGGAACGACCAGTGCGCCGCCTGGCCACGGCTGCACCAGGCGCGCGCGCTGGGGATCGATTGCCCTGCATCCCTGCATTACATCGCCAAGTGCCTGATCGCGCTGGGGACGATCACGGAAGCCACCGCCCTGCTGCAGCGGGCGGTGGAGCTCAACCCCGATGACCCCGCTTTGCTGGTGGAGCTGGGCCTGGCCCTGCGCCGAGCGGCCGAACCCCAGGCGGGCGAAGCGGTGCTGCACCAGGCCGTGTTCCTGTACAGCTTCCAGCTGGCCGGCGGCGAAGCGAGCGCGGCCGATCTCACCAACCTGGCCATCGCCTACGACGAGCTGGGCGAGCGGGAGCAGGCCCTCACCTGCCTGGAACAGGCCCTTGAGCGCGAGCCGGCCCACGCAGAGGCGCGGCTGCGCAAGGCGGCGATTGTGAGCAGGCAGCCCGATGGCCACGACGCAGCCGAAGCCATCTGGCAGTCGCTGCTGGAGGGAGACCAGCGGAATGCGGCGGCCCGCGCCCACACCATCGTTCTGCGCATCACCCAGGGTGATCTGAGTGAGGCCGAGCGCCTGCTCCAGCTCCACCTCCAGGCTGATCCGGGCGACGCCAGCGCCCACCACCAGCTCGCCTTCGTGCACTCGGTTTCCGGCCCCGGGGCCGTGGCCGCGCACCTCGAGCACCTGCGCCGCTACTGGGCCCGGGTGCGCGCCGATGCGGCCGGCGACGGCAGCGCCGGCGTGGCCCTCAGCCTGCCGCCGGCCCGGGGGCGGCTGCGCCTGGGCGTGCTCTCGGCCGAGATCGGCGATCACGTGGTGAGCCTGTTTCTCGAGCCCTTCCTGCGCCACTACAACCGCGAGCGCCTGGAGGTGGAGCTGATCGAGGTGCACGAGCACCGCACCCCCTGGGCCGATCAGCTGCGCGCCCTCGCCGACGCCGTGATCCCTCTGGGCGATGTGGACCGGCCGGAAGCGCGCCGCCGCCTGCGCAGCCGGGGCTACCACGTGCTCGTGGAAACGTCGGGATTCACCGCCCACAGCGGCCTCGAGCTGCTGGCAGAGCGCTGCGCGCCGGTGCAGTGCCACTACATCGGATTCCATGCCAGCACCGGCCTGGACACGATCGACTGGTTCATCGGCGATGAGGTCACCGCCGCTGCGGAGCTGGCGGATCACTACGTGGAGGGGCTCTGGCGCCTGCCGCGGCTGTGGCTGGCCAGCAGGCGGCCGCCGGAACTGCCCGAGGCCACCTCCACCCTGGCCGCCACGGCCGCGCCGGTGCTGGGCTCGTTCAACCAGTTCGGCAAGGTGGGGCCGCAAACCCTCGACTTCTGGGCCGCGGCCCTGCGCCACAGCCCCGGCAGCGTGCTGCACCTCAAGAGCGCCTCCAGCGATGCGGCCGCCCCCCGCCGGCGCATCCTGGAGGGGCTCGAGCGCCGCGGGGTGGATCCGGCCCGGGTGCGCGTGCTTGAACGCACGGCTGGTTTCGCCGAGCACCTGGGCTGTTACCGGGGGGTGGACATCGCCCTCGACGCCACCCCCTGGGCCGGCGCCACCACCAGCTTCGAGGCCCTGGCCATGGGGGTGCCTGTGGTGGGCATCCTGGGCGGCACCACGGCAGGTCGCATGACCTGCTCGATTCTTCATGCCCTGGGCCAGGACGACTGGATCGCCCGCGATCCCGCCCAGTTCGCCGCAATCGTGGGCGGGCTCTGCAGCCAGGTGGCTCAGCTGCGCGCAGGCAGATCAGCCCTGCAGCAACGGGTACTGGCGAGTTCCCTCTTCGACGGAGCGGAACTCGCTCTCGAGCTCGAGCGCGCCTTCTTCGCCATGGCCCGCCGGGGCCCTTAGCAATCTCTCAGGCTTTTCACCGCCAGGCCTCCGCCAGGCGGAGCCTCGGCTTGCTTCACTCAATCAGTAGATCCACTCCCGACCCATGTCTGCTTCCACCTACAGGCAGCGGCTGCTGCTGCAACTGCTCAACTCCCGCCGGCATCGTTCCGGAGTGGCGGCCCAGGGCTTCACCCTGATCGAGCTGCTGGTGGTGATCGTGATCCTCGGGGTGCTCGGGGGCGTCGGCTACGGCGCCTACGTGAGCCAGATCGCCCGCGCCAATGAGAACACCGCCAACGTGGCGGCCACCGGCGCCGCCAAGAACTGCGCCGCCCTGCTGGCCACCGGCGATCAGGCCCAGTTCAAGACCGGGATTGATGGCACCCGGGTGAAGATCGCTCCCAGCACCTGCGCGCTGAGCTCCACCTTCAAGGTCACCGCCGGCGAGGGCACCAACTCCCGCTCCGGCTCGGCCCAGATCGACGCCAACGGCGCCGTCACCCCCGGCGCCTGAGCGCCGCCGCCGGCCCGGGCCGGCCCACCATGGAGGCGGCCGCCCTGCGGTCGCCTCTTTTCATGCCCGCCGCCGGCGCGCGCCTCGCCCATGAGCTGGGACCACGGCTACTACTCCCAGGCTGCCTACACCAGCGGCTACTACCGGGAGATGGCCCCCGGCTGGATCGATTTCGCCGCCCTGGTGAAGGGGGTGGCCCCCGGCCGCCCCAGCGACGGCGCTCCCTTCCGCTACCTCGATCTGGGCTGCGGCACCGGCTACGGCCTCTGCCTGCTGGCCGCCCTGCACCCCGAGGGAAGCTTCGTGGGCGTGGATTTCCTGCCCACCCACATCGCCCGGGCCGAACGCCTGGCGGCCGATCTGGAGCTCAGCAACATCCGCTTCCTGGAGGCGGATGTGCTCGCCCTGGCGGCGGATCCGGCCCCCCTGGCCGCCGCCGCAGGCCGCCCCCCCCGGTTCGACTACGTCGCCGCCCATGGCGTGGCCACCTGGGTGGTGGAGCCCGTGCAGCGGGCGCTGTTCGCCGCGGCAGCCGCCTGCCTGCGCCCCGGCGGCCTCTTCTACTGCTCCTACAACTGCTTTCCCGGCTGGCTGGCCCGCACGGCCCTGCACCAGCTGGTGGGTGTGGAGCGGGGGCGCAGCGATCCCGCTGTGGCCCTGCAGCCGATTCAACGGGCCGCCACCACCCTTCAGGAGTTGCTGGGCGAGGAGGCCGACCCCACCACCCTGGCCCAGGCCTGCCCCGGCCTGCGCGGCGATCTGGCCCTGCTGGAGAGCTTCCCGCCCCTCTACCTCAGCCAGGAATACGCCAACGACGGCTGGCAGCCCCTCTACGTGCACCAGCTGCATGAACGCTGCACCGCCCACAAGCTCAGTTATGTGAGCACCGCCCACCTCTCCGAACTCTTTGCGCAGCTGCTGCCGCCCCAGGTGCAGGCCGTGCTGCGCCAGGAGGCCAACCCCGGCGTGCGCGAGCTGCTCGTGGATCTGGCCACCAACAAGTGCTTCCGGCGCGATCTCTTCGCGCTGGGGGAATGCCGGCTCACCGCCTCGGAGCGCGAGGAGCGGCTGGCGGCGCTGCGGGTGCGGCGGCAGGAGGCCCCGCCCCTGGAGGCCTACGTGTTCTCCGCCAGCTACGGGGACGTGACCGGCGAGCTCCAGGCCTACCGAGCCCTGGAGGCCGCCCTGGCCGACCGGCCCCAGCCCCTGGCCGCCCTGCTGGCGCTGCGCCCCCAGCCCCCGGAGGACCTGGTGATGCAGGCGGCGCTGCTGCTGGCCGCGGGCAGGCTGGGCCTGGACCGCGGGGCGGCGGGGGAGGCGGCCCTGGAGGGCTGTCAGCGGGTGAACCGCACCATCGCCCGGCTCACCGCCGAGGGCGCGGGCTACGGCTCCCTGGCGGCGCCGCGGGTGGGGCAGGCGCTGGCCCTGAACTCCGCCGAGCAGCTGATGGCCGCCGGCCTGGAGCAGGGGCTGGAAGGGGAGCTGCTGGGCGGCTGCGTGCAGGCCGGCCTCGGCGGCCTGGGGCAGGAGCAGCCGCTGGAGCTGCTCAGGCCCGAGATCGAGCGCTTCGGCCGCGAGCGCTGGCCGGCCCTGCAGGCCCTGGGGGTCTTCCCCGCCTGAGGCAGCGACATCGCCTGGATCTCCCCCAACACCCTGGCGATGTTCCGGTTCTACCGGCAGCTGTTCGATGAGCTCGGCGTGGCCCCGGTGGTGGAGCCCCTGCTCGATCTGGAGCGCGCCCCGCGGCTCTACTCCGGGTTCCTGGTGTGGCGCAGCCATTGCTCGGCCCCCAGCTTCCACCAGGACTGGATCTACACCCACCACCAGGCCTTCACCCTGATCACGCCGGTGCAGTTGGGCGACCCTCCTGCGGCTCTGCTCCACAAGAAGACGGATGGCAGCGAAGGCCGGTACCCCTACCGGATCGGCAAGGGCATCATCTTCGGCGACGAGTTCATCCACTCCACCGAACCGGGCACCTGCGATCCAGCGGTGGTGCTGCTCTCGTTCACCTTCGGCACCGACAGGATGACCCACTGGGAGCGGATCGCCCGCAGCGGCGCCTCCCAGGGGAATCTGCTGCGCCGGCCCGACGGTTCCTTCCTCTGCCACGACATCGACGACTGACCCGGGGCTGGATCAGGGCGCCGGCGGCCCTGGAGGCGGCGGCCCCGCCCCCAGGGCCACCTGCTGCTGGCGGATCGTCTGGCCATCGGCCAGCTGGCGCTCCAGCTCCAGCCGCAGCACCCCCGGCGCGCTGCCGGTCACGGCGAAACCGCCGGCGGCCGGCAGGGCATCGATCAGCACCCGCGCCACCGGTGAGCCCTCGCTCCAGCCGCCATCGAGGCCGTAGGCCGGCCCGCAGCGCATCAGCACCGCTCCGCGCCAGATCGCCGAGGGCGCCGGGCCGTAGGTGTAGAGCACCGCGGCCGGCGTCCCGCCAGCCGTGCGGCCCTGCAGCAGCAGCACCGGAGCGCGGCCCGCCAGGGCGCAGCCGGCCGGCAGCGGTGCCCCTGCGGCCCCCACGCTCACCCATTCGGCCCGCTGCAACTCCTCGCGCAGCAGCGCCAGGGTGCGCTCGCCCGCCTGCCGCTCCCGCAGCCAGCGGCCCAGCCGACCCACCTGGCGCAGGTCCCCCACCAGCAGCTGCAGCACCACGGTGAGCACCAGGCCCGAGAGCAGCAGTGTCACCAGCAGCTCCACCAGCGAGAACCCGCCGCCACGCCCGCCCCTGCAGGGCTGCCGGCAGCAGCGCCGGCAGCTGGCGGACATCGCTGCAGCTGCCATCACGCCCCCTCGTCGCGCACGCAAGCACTGGCGCTCACGGCGCCCCCTGATCCCTCGTCGCGGCCCAGGCGCAGCACGCCGATCGGCAGCGCCATCACCAGGCAGCGGCGCAGGGGTGTGCCGGGGCCGGCCACCACCACCGTGCCGCCATCGAGCAGCAGGCCGTTGGCCGTGAAGCGCAGCTGCTCGGGCAGGTTGTGGCTGATCTCCAGCCGCCCGCCGGCCACGGCGGCCGCCGCCAGCAAGCCGCCGGAGCCCTCCACCGCGAGGCTGCGGCTGCGGCCGTGGCGCAGGGCCAGATCGCGCTCGCGCTCGATCGTGCTCGCCAGCTCACGGGCCGCCACCTCCACCCGCTGCCGGGCCAGGAAGCCCTGCCCGCTGAAGCCGCCGATCGCCACCAGCAACCCCAGCACCACCACGGCCACCAGCAGTTCGGGAAGGCTGAGCCCCTCGCTGCCGCCACCGCGGGTGGTTCGCCCGCCGCAACGCTCACCCCGGCGCCAGCTCACGTGCCGCCTCCCGCTGCAGCGCAGAGGCCGTACACCGTGAGATCGAACACCCGGGTGCGGCTGTGGTCCTCGCCGAACTGCGCCGTGGCGGTGAGTGTCTGGGCGGCGGGGTCGCCGCTGAGGCTGAGACCCACCCCGGCATCGCCCTGCGCCAGCGGCTGGCTGCCGAGCTGGAGACAGCCTGCAGCCGGCACCACCACGGTGCCTTCGCGCACCTGGACCGCCAGGGCCTGCAGCCGTGCCTGCACGGCCAGCAGCTGCTCGTCGGCCTGAAGCTGCTGGCGCAGCAGCTCGCCGGCGTCGTGGCTGGAGTGGGCGGTGAGTCCCCAGATCCCCAGCGAGCCGGTGGCCGAACCCGCCACCAGGCTGGCGGCCACCAGCACTTCCACCAGGTTCATCGATCCGCCTCGGCGCCCGGCTCGGCCGCCGCAGCGCTCTGCCGCAGGCCCCGCTCCTCGATGCCCGCCAGCCGCAGGGGGCCAGCGGGCGCCTCAGCACCTTCAGCGGCCGTGCTCTCGCCATCAGCCGCCGCGGCCGCCGCCGGCAGCTGCCGCCGCCAGTGCAGCGCGAAGGCAGCCCGCGGCGGCGGCTCCTGGCCCGAGAGCTCCAGCACCAGCTCAGCGGTGCCCTGCCCGGGGCCGCCCCCCGGCCCGTAGGACACCACCCGGTAGCCCTCACCGGCCTCCAGCCCGGCGCAACCCGGCGCCGAGATCCACGTCTCCCCTGCCCAGCGGGTGTGGGCCAGAGCCAGGGCTTCCGGGCAGCCGCGCTGCACACCGCCAGCCCACAGCTGGGCGGCGCTCATCAGCTGATCTTCCGTGAGGCGCCGCTGGCGTTGCACCGCCGCCTGCAGCCGGCTCTGCAGCGCCAGGGTGAGCAGCATCAGGCTGCTGAGCATCAACAGCAGCGCCACCGTGAGCGACAGCGGCAACAGAAATCCCGCCTGATCAGGCGGCGGCTGGTGGCCCCGCAGACGGGACCGCCGGCCCTTGGAACACCAGGGCATCCATGCACCTCGACAACGACCGCATCAGCGTTGCCCCGGCGGACGGCGGCAGCGCAACGATGCGCAACATCGCCGCTGCCAGCGGCAGGGGCGGCCTTGGCTCAGGGTGCGATCAAGCTGAGGCATGCCGGCCCCTGGTGCCGGAAGCTCGATCACCCCGCAGCGGCTGCCTCCAGCTGGCCCTGGCCGAGCAGGAACTGGGCACCTTGATCAGGGCGGATCGGCTCCTGCGGCGCAAACCGGAGCAGCCGCGGCCAGGCCCCCCCTGCCCCGATGGCTCGAGCCTGGTTCACGAGCTGAGCCCTGGATCACTCGCCGCTGGCCCTGGAGACCTCAGCCCCGGTGGACGGCCGGCAGCTGGAGCCGTTGCTGATCAGCCACAGCTCCAGCTGCCCCCGCGGCACCTTGGCCGCCAGGCTCCAGTTGCTGAGGTCGATCAGACCGCTGCGGGCCTCGATGGTCCAGCCGTCGGGGGGGAGGTCGTGAACGGCGTTGGCGGCAGCCACCAGGTCCTCGGCCAGCTCGCGATCGGCCTGGTGGAAGAACTTCACCTGGGAGCTGGGGGCGCAGGCCCTGGCAGTGGGAGGCACATGGCGAAGGGTGCGGTCCACGAAATACTCACCCGACTGGCTGAGACCCTCGGCCACCGCCCGCAGGGGCCCATTCACCACCGCCTTGTCGTCGTAGTGGATGAACACATGGGGCAGGCCCGGCAGCTTGCCGTGCCGTTCGGACACCATGCGCTTCTGCTGGTCGAGCGCCACGGCACCGGCCACGATCTCGGAAGCCGATCGGATCTGCTCCTGGCTGAGGCGCTCCAGATCGATGCCGGAGGCCCCCGCGCTCGCCGCTCCGGCCCGGCTCTCGATGGGGCTGGTGGTGATCTGGCTGGAGAGGGGCAGCTGGGAATCGCCCGAGACTTCGGGGGTGATCTCGGCCAGACGCTGCACCGACGTGCGCAACACCTCGTCGCGGGAGGCCTTCCCAGGCCACCAGCCGGTCCACACCCCCAGGGCCGCCGCGTGACGGCAGGCGGGGCTGGAGACGACCTCGCTCAGGGGCTGGCGGGGGGTGGCCCCGTGGGTGCCGCTGCTGCTGCTATTGAACTGCAGCCCGGCTTGCCCCTCATGCTTGCTGCCGCTGGCGTCGCCCAGGTTGGTGAAGCCATGGGCGCAGCGGGGGTTGAGGTCGCGGATCGAGGCCAGCAGGATGCGCTGGATCTGGCCCCGGCGCTGGATGCCGGCCTCGCTGTCCTCCCCCAGCAGATCGCCCCTGGCCTTGTCGTGCATCAGCACCTCGCCGAGCACGTGGGTGAGCAGCAGATCGTGGTGCACGCCCTCCACCGGACTGCGGCTGGCGAGGGTGTGCTCGATCGCCAGGATTGACATGTTGCGCGGCAGGCTGTCCTCTTCC
Source organism: Cyanobacteria bacterium J06638_7 (assembly GCA_039818745.1). Taxonomy (GTDB): domain Bacteria; phylum Cyanobacteriota; class Cyanobacteriia; order PCC-6307; family Cyanobiaceae; genus NIES-981. The sequence continues at coordinate 59,468 of JBCBTI010000006.1, read as the reverse complement.
TTGAGGTTGTCGATCTGGGCGAGCAGCATCTCCGACGTGCTCATGCGCGTGCTCAGGGTGCTCACCCCCAGCAGCGTGGCCAACGCCACCACCAGGGTGGGCAGCTGCGGCAGGTACTGCCGCAGCCAGCCCCTGGTGTTCGCCCACCATCCCGGCTTGGCCTGGGGGGGCATGGGTTCAGGAGGAGCCGGATCGGGGGACGCTGGGTCGGGGGACGCTGGGTCGGCCATCGTCAGCTCCGCCGCTGTTGGCCCAGGCTAGGAATGGCCTGGAGGTTCCGCCAGCGATAAAGGCTCGGGCCAACGGCGCAGAGACAGAATGAGGCTCAGAACTCCGTGAGATAGCCGGCGTAGATCATCTGGTCGGTCTCGTTCGCCACGTACAGCCGGTGTCGGAACTGCCAGGGGGTGGGATTCCAGGGGGTATCGGGATGATGAATCGTTCCTGGATCACCGATGGTGCAATCGGGCTGCCAAACCTGAGGATGGGCGCTCATGTCGCTCACCGTGTCGTAGGCGATGGCCTGCAGACCTGTGGCAGAGCCAGGGGCCGGCGCGGTTGCGACCTCGGCACCGAAGGGATTGATCACCACGATCTCGTTGTTGACCCTATCGCCGAAGGTCCAGCTCCAGGGCGACTGGGAGATGGCTCCGATCGAACGGCCTGGAAACTGAATCTGCCCCAGCTTGACACCAGCCATCGAGCGCAATTCAAGGTTGCTACCGGAGGCTCGCACAAAGAACAGGCCGTTGGTGGCAAAGCCACCGGGAAGGGAAAGCGTGCTGTCGGCTGACAGATCGAACGCGGCCACTTCCTGACCCGTGGCCGGATCAAACGAAAACACCTCATTCCTCTGGGATGTTGTGCATCCACACCAGATCTTCTTGGTGATCGGGTTGAATCCCATCCCCGAAATCACTTCCCGGTTGACTGGAGTCGGCTGGCGAAAATACTCAACACAGCAGCCCAGAGCGAGATACACGATCTCGTCGTCGTAGCCGGTTTGCGTGAGAAACGCGAGCATGGGGTCGTTGCCCACTTCGCACACCGTCAAGGCAGTGCCTGCCCCTGTTGTGGTTACCGGAAAAGGGCACTGATGGGTCTGTTCGAAGCGCAGAACCGGCATGATTAACCTGGAGGCAGGGATCCTATGGAACCCTTAGCCAACAGGCATCGCCACGTCAAGCACAATCTCCAGCGCCCCTACTGATTGAGCTTGAGCACGGCCATGAAGGCCTCTTGGGGCACCTCCACGCGGCCCATGGCCTTCATGCGCTTCTTGCCCTTGGCCTGCTTCTTGAGCAGTTTCTTCTTGCGGGAAATGTCGCCTCCGTAGCACTTGGCGAGCACGTCCTTGCGGATGGCGCTGATGCTTTCGGAGGCGATGATACGGCTGCCGATCGAGGCCTGGATGGGGATCTTGAACTGCTGGCGGGGGATCAGCTCCTTCAGTTTCTCCACCAGCGATTTGCCCACCGCATAGGCCTTGTCGCGGTGCACGATGGTAGTGAGCGGATCGGCCTTCTCGCTGTTGATCAGCACATCGAGGCGCACGAGCTCATTGCGGCGGTAGCCGATCAGGGAGTATTCCATCGAGGCATAGCCCTTGGTGCGGCTCTTCATCTGATCGAAGAAATCACTCACCACCTCCGCCAATGGCAGCTCGTAGTGCAATGTCACCCGCTCGGGGGTGATGAACTTCATGTCGATGAATTCGCCACGCCGCTCCTGGCACAGTTCCATCAAGGTGCCGTTGTAGGTGTTGGGGGTATAGATCTCCAGCTTCACATAGGGCTCCTCGATCGATTCGCGCTTCTGCGGATCGGGGAGGGTGGAGGGGTTGTCCACCATCAAGGTGCTGCCATCGAGCATGTTCACCTGATAGATCACTGAGGGGGCGGTGACGATCAGATCGAGGTTGTATTCGCGCTCCAGCCGTTCCTGCACGATCTCCATGTGCAGCAGCCCGAGGAATCCGCAGCGGAAACCGAAGCCCATGGCACTGCTGGTTTCGGGCTCGTAGCGCAGGGCCGCGTCGCTGAGTTGCAGCTTGCCCAGGGCCTCGCGCAGGTCGGGGTACTGATCGGCGTCGGTGGGGAACAGGCCGCAGAACACCATCGGCTTGGCCTCGGTGTAGCCGGGCAGGGGCGCCGGCGCCGGTGCGGCGGCCAGGGTGATGGTGTCGCCCACACGGGCATCGGCCACGGCCTTGATCGAGGCCGCCAGATAGCCCACCTCGCCGGCATGGAGGCTGGGCACCTGGCGCTGATCGGGAGCCATCACGCCCACCTCATCGAGGTCGTAGGTTTTGCCGCTGGCCATCAGCAGCACCCGGTCGCCCTTGGCGATCGTGCCGCTGATCACGCGGAAATACACGATCACGCCGCGGTAGGGGTCGTAGTAGGAATCGAAGATCAGCGCCCGCAGGGGCTCGGCCACCCGGTCGGCCGGCGCGGGGATGCGTTCCACCACCGCCTGCAGGATCTCGGGCACCCCCAGGCCGGTCTTGGCGGAGCAGGCGATGGCGCCGGAACAGTCGAGCCCGATGATCGCCTCGATCTCCGCCTTGATGCGCTCCGGATCGGCGCCGGGCAGATCGATCTTGTTGAGCACCGGAATGATCTCCAGATCGTTCTCCAGCGCCAGATACACATTGGCCAGGGTCTGGGCCTCAACGCCCTGGCTGGCATCCACCACCAGCAGGGCGCCCTCACAGGCCTGCAGCGAACGGCTCACCTCATAGGAGAAGTCCACATGGCCGGGGGTGTCGATCAGATTGAGCACCATGGCGCTGCCATCGGCGGCCGTGGTGGCCATGCGCGCCGCCTGCAGCTTGATGGTGATGCCGCGTTCGCGCTCCAGTTCCATGTTGTCGAGGAACTGCTCCTGCATCTCGCGGGCCGCCACCGTGCCGGTGTCCTGCAGCAGGCGGTCGGCCAGGGTGGATTTGCCGTGGTCGATGTGGGCAATGATGCAGAAATTGCGGATCCGCGAAACAGGAACGTCGGTCATGCAGTGGGAGGCCGCCCCGGATGGCCAGGCCGGCGGCGCAGCGGGGCTCGGGCTCGGTGATCCTAGGCAGTGAGATCTGTTACCAAATCGGGCGGCCGCGAAGCCGGATCGGTACCCGTAGTTACACTGATAACCAGCACGGGATCAACGATTCCAACCATGGGCAACAAGCTGCTGCTGCGCCTGCTGGCGGCTCACCGTCGCCCGGGCCAGCAGGGGGTGATTTCCGTGGCGGCCGGCGTGGTGGCCGCCGTGGTGCTGATCCTCAGCGGCGCCGGCGTGGTGGCCCTCTCCAGCGGCAGCCTGCGCGGCGTGTTCGGCTCCTCCGACAGCCGCCAGGCCAAGGGGGCCGCAGTCGAAGGGGCCGCCCTGATGATCGACACCTGGAACCAGCCCCAGAACCGGCGGCTGATGGTGTCGGGAGCCGATCCGGCCACCTGGAACGCCGCCAATCTGCGCAGCCCCTGCCTCAACACCAACGACTTCACCCGTCCGGGCCCCAATGGCGACGGGCTGCCCGATGCGGCCGCCATCGCCCTTGGCGACGGGGCCTGGCGCGATGTGGTGAGCGGGGCTCCCGCCGACGCCACCACCAATGGCCGCCAGTACCGCCTGGTGAGCATCCGCTACTCCGCCTCCGACGGCAGGGCCGTGCCCGACCCCCGCGCCCTGATCCGCACCGCCACCCCGGGCGGCGGTGCCACCGGCTCGGCCCTGCCCAGCGGCTTCGCCAGCTGGGACGAGCTCCTCAACCTGGATGATCCCGACGGCATCGGCACCGAACAGCCCGGTGGAAACAGCGGCTTTCTGGTGCTGGAAGTGGAGGGCCGGGTGGTGCGCGGCGGCCGGGTGGTGGCCAATTCCCAGCTCAGCCAGGAGTTCGAGGTGCTGCCCAAATGCTGTGGCGCATCGCTGGGCAGCAATGAATCCGGCGGGGTGAACTATCAGGGCACCACCGGCTCCCTGGGCTCCGACGGCCGCCTCTGCAACCTGCAGTACGGCGTAGTGACAGGCTTCAACCAAGGCTGGCACTGGTCCTATTTCGCCAACGACCAGTTCACCCAGCGCAATCCCACCACCGGCACCATCGAGCGCTACGGACCCATCCTCGGCGTGGTGGACAACTCATCGGACCTCTACGAACGGGCCAACTGCCGGGTGCGGCCGGGCCGGGGCAAGGAGGCTTCAGGCAACTGCCCCGACACCTTCGAGCCCGGCGATCCGCGCGGTAGTGACAACTCCCGCAACACCGACATCCGCAACGCCGGCGTGCCCACGGCGGCCGAGCAGATCTGCCGGCAGCCCTCCAACTCCTTCAGCTACTTCTCCGGCCCCGACACCGACATTCGCGGCACCTCGGCCTCCTGTTCGCCGATCGTGGCCCTGGAGGCCACTGCCTTCCCCGACATCGACGACTTCCTCTACACCTGGACCACGGGCTGGGGGCCGAGCCAGCTGATCGCGGCGGCCGCGGCCCAGCCCAGCAAATCCCTCAACGTGGCCCTCTGGCCGCTGCTCAGCACCGACAACGGCGACGGCTCCGGCACCGGCAGCACGGCCAACTCCGGGGCCACGATCCGCCTGCGCACCAACAACGAGGCCGGCGCCGAGCGGGTGGAGGTGTGTGTGGTCGACCAGGACGACACCACCAGCGCCGACAACTGCAACGCCAGCACCTGGCTGAACGTGACCAGCCGGGGGGCGGTGGATCCCAACGCCCAGGTCACCGCCACCGCGCTCCCTTCCGGCAACCTGGACCCCCTCGACAGCTACACCTGGCCGCCCAGCGGCTCGGTGGACACCACCGGGCTCACCACCCCCTACGTTCAGTTCTTCGCCGACCGGGACGGCAACTGGGAAGCCGACGACTACTTTGAAGTTGCTGCTTCCTATGACAACGGAGCCACCTGGTATCCCTTCGCCAGGCTCTACGAAAACGACATCTCCACCAGCGGCAGCAACCGCACCATCCCCCTGCCCTTCACCAGCAGCAGCTTCCGCCTGCGCTTCAGGAATCGCGCCGATCGCTTCGACGAAGAAGTCAAGAATATCAGCGTTAATTTCATCCAGTCGGGCCGGCCTGGCGTCACCACCCATGGCTTTGCCGGGATTGGCATCTCACCCCCCTGGTGCGAATACACCGCCACATCCCCCATCACCGCTGAAGGTGGCTTCCACTGTGTGGGCCCCACCATCAATCAGTTCGACGGCGGCACGGTGTTCATCGACACCAGCGGCGGCCCCCTGAGCCTCTTCTACACCGAGCCCGCTACCACCGATCTGCGCTTCGGCCCCAACCGGGTGAGCAGCAACCCGGAGAACTTCATCTACCTCTCCCGCGACCCGGCGGATCTGGCCCATGTGGCCTGCGGCACGATCCTATCGGAATGCAACGTGTTGATTGATGATGAAAACTACGACTTCTCTCCTGTCGGCGAACCCGACCGGCTCAATTTCTTCGGTCGGAACACCGGCTCCGCCGGCCAGGAGCAGAATGTGCTGATCACCACCACCTTCGGCAACACCGCCAAGATCGGTGGCGTTTGGTTCTACCTGCCCCAGGGCTGGGTGGAACTCTCGATCACCGGCGATGGCGCCAGTGCCATCCCAGCCGGCTTCTACGACCAGAACGAAGACAACTGGAGCTTCTTCGGCCGGATCTGGGTGAAGAACTTCAAGCCCTACGGCGCCTTCCACCTGCGCGTGCCCGATTCCAGGCTCACCGCCGGCTCCCTCGGGGAAGCCAACCCGGCCCAGTTCGTGCCCTGGAACGGCACCGACTGGGTCGCCCGCGCCACCACCAACACCCGCCTGTGGTGAACCGCTCCCCGCTGCTGCCGCCCGCCAGCCCCCCCCGCGCTGAGCAGGGGGCCCTGCTGATCGAGGCCCTGGTGGTGAGCGTGGTGGTCACCATCGCCCTGCTGGGCACGATGGGGCTGATCAACATCTCCAGCCAGCAGCGCCAGCGGGCCGGCGAGCGCAATCAGCTCAATGCCGCCATCGACGCTGATCTTGCCGCCATCGAGAACCGCGCCAGCGAACTCACCTGCTGCTCGGGAATCTGCCGGCTGGGCCTGGCCGGCGTGCCCACCGACAGCACCGCCCCCTTCACCGCCCCCTGCTTCACCACCAACCGCCGAGACGACCGCTACTTCTACCCCCAGATCGACGACCTCACCACCACCGCCGTGGTGGAGCCCGAAGCGGTGGATGCGCTCTGCACCGGAGCCGGGATCATCCCCAATCCCGTGCTCACAGCGTTCAACGCCATCCCCATGGATGCCGGTCTGGCTCCCTCCGGCGGCGTTCGCCAGCCGATCGTGCGTCTCAGCACCGTGCAGAACCGGCCCGGCAACCAGAACATCCTCCAGGTCACCTACACCGACACCAACCAGGGCGGTGCCGTGGTGCGCGTGGCCCGCGTGGTGCCGCCCATGGCCCGCTTCTGCCCATGAACCGTCCCCACAGCGCCAGCGGCTTCAGCCTCGTCGAAGTGCTCGTCACCGTGGTGATCCTCGGCGCCATCGCCGCCGCCGGCGGCGGCTCGCTGCTCAACCTCGCCCGCCGCGAACGGGCCAACACCGTGGTGTCCGAACTCGCCGGCTGGCTCGAGCAGGCGAGCCGCGACGCCAGCCGCTTCCAGGCCGGCGCCGGCCAGCCCTGCACGGTCACGATCACCAACGGCAGCCTCGCCCCCGGCGCCGTGATGGCCTCCATCGCCCCGGCCGCCTGCGCCACCCAAACCACCCTCACGGTGCCCGATCTGGCCTTCAACGCCCCCACCGCCCAGATCAACGCCAACCCCACCGCCTTCGTGTTCACCCCCCGGGGCACCGTGGCCCCCAGTGCCGGCGGCGCTGCCCTGCCTGCCGCCGGCATCACCATCAACGTCACCGTGAACAACGAGAGGCCCCTGCGCTGCGTGCGTCTGCTGGGCCTGCTCGGTGTGCTCGAGGTGGGCCGCAACAACCAGGCCGCCGCCGGCGCCTGCACCGAGTGGAGCCGCATCTGATCCCATGAACCGCTCCGGCCGCTCCTTGCTCCTGCCCCGGCGCCCGCCCCCATCGCGGGCCGGCTTCACCCTGATCGAACTGCTGGTGGGCCTGCTCATCAGCGCCCTGTTCGTGCCCCTGATCTGGACCTCCATCCGCGGCGCCATCCAGTTCTTCGAGGCCACCATCTGGCAGGTGCAGCTGGAGCGCGATCTCGATCGCCTCACCACCGTGCTCGACAGCGACGCGCAGGACGCCTGCCTGTTCGGCACCGCCGCCGCTCCCGGCGCCTGCGCCGCCGCAGCCCCAACCTGTGTCGCGGGCCCCAACAACCTGCGCATGCGGGTGACGCTGGTGAATGCCAACAACGTGCCCACCGGCGCCAATGCGGTGGTCACCTACGTGCGCAACGCCAACAACGAGCTGCTGCGCAGCGGCCCCACCATCCTCGCCAGCGGCCGGCTCGATCCCGCCAACACCGCCGCCAACAACCAGCTGGTGATGCGCGGCGTCACCCTGTTCCAGGTCACCCCCAACACCGACTGCAACACCGCCACCATCGCCATCAGCGTGCAGCCCGTGGCTCCCAACGTGTTCACCGCCGCGCAGACCTTCGGCACTGCCGTGGACCGCACCATCGGCCTGCGCACCGGCTCCCGCAGCTTCGTGGACTGATCCTGCCCATGACCCTCAGCGCCAACTCGGATTCCCCGCCCTTCCCCCAGGCCCCGCACGATGCCGAGCTGCTCTTCGGTGTGGCCCAGGAGGTGGCCTGGCGGGATCGCAGCCTGCCGCGCGGCGCCCAGGCCAGCCCGGAGCACTCCCACCCCTGCCGGCTGAGCTATGCGCTCAAGGGCGGCGATGGCGAGCTCATCGCCCGCATCCCCCTCCCGCAGCTCCAGCAGGGCCTGGGCGAACGCCGCGACGCCATGCGGCGGCTGTTGCGCAGCGCCGGCATCACCTGGAAGCCCAGCCGCGCCGCCTGGTATGACCTGCAGCAGATCAACAAGGCGATCAGCAGGCAGCCCCGCAGCTTCATGGCCCTGATCTGGGCGATCAGCAAGGGCCAGCCCTACCCCCGCCCCGCCTTCGGCCTCAGCCAGCTGCTGGTCGCCCTGCTGCTGCTGCTCTGCCTGCTGATCCCCGGCCTCGTCTACATCGCTCTGTTGCTGCGCCGTCAGCAGCGCTACGAGCGCGATCTCCAGCAGCTGGTGAAGCGCTGGCGCGCCGCCGGCTCCCCCGCTCCCGACGACACCCTGCTGCTCAAGCTCATCGACCGGCCGGCTCAGCCGGCCCCTTCCTAAGATCCCCCCAGCAGCGCCTTCGCCATGACCAGCCCGGCCACCGGCACCACCACCCCCGACACCGCCACGCCCGATTCAGCCACGCCTGATACCGCCGGCGCCGCTGATCCCCGCGCTCTCACGATCGAGAACGTGGAGCGCACCCTCGATGAACTGCGCCCCTACCTCATGGCCGACGGCGGCAACGTGGAAGTGGTGGAGATCGAGGGGCCGATCGTGAAGGTGCGGCTGCAGGGCGCCTGCGGCAGCTGCCCCAGCAGCACCATGACACTGAAGATGGGCATCGAGCGCAAGCTGCGCGAGGCCATCCCCGAGATCGACGAAGTGATGCAGGTGCTCTGAGCGGCTGGTCTTCCCGGCGCGGCCCCTGGGAGGCCCCTGGCCACCCCCTAGTCTTCCGGCCGCACCACCCTCCCACCGTGCTCGATCAGCGCCTGCTGCGCCAACACCCTGAGCGGATCGTGGCCCAGCTCGCCCGTCGCGGCCTGCAGGTTGACCTCACCGGCCTGCAGCTGGTGGCCGAGCAGGAGCGCGACCTCGAACAGCGACGCAGCGACCTGCAGGCCGAAGGCAACCGCATCGGCCGCCAGGTGGGCGAGATGATTCGTGGCGGGGCCGCCCCCGCAGCCCCCGAGGTGATCGTGCTGCGCGAGCAGGGCAACCGCGTCAAGCAGCAGGTGGCCGTGCTCGACGAGGAGGCCAAGGCCCTGGCGGCACGCCTGCGCGAGCAGCTGCTCAGCTTCCCCAATCCGCCCGCCGCCGAGGTGCCCGAAGGCCGCAGCGAGGCCGACAACGTGGAGCGCCGGCGCTGGGGCCAGCCGCGGCCCGCCGCCGGCCTGCAGGAGCACTGGCAGATCGGCGAGCGCCTCGGGCTGTGGGAAACCGAGCGCTCCGTGCGCATCGCCCAGAGCCGCTTCATCACCCTGCTCGGTGCCGGCGCCCGCCTCGAGCGCGCCCTGATCAGCTTCATGCTCGATCGGCACGCCGACCGCGGCTACACCGAAGTGCTGCCGCCGATCCTGGTGAACAGCGCCAGCCTCACCGGTTCGGGCCAGCTGCCCAAGTTCGCCGAGGAGAGCTTCCGCTGCTCCGCCGACGACCTCTGGCTCACCCCCACCGCCGAGGTGCCGCTCACCTCCCTGCACCGCGACGAGGTGATCCCCGCCGAGCAGCTGCCCCTGCGCTACTGCGCCTACACCCCCTGCTTCCGCCGCGAGGCCGGCTCCTACGGCCGCGACACCCGCGGCCTCATCCGCCTGCACCAGTTCAACAAGGTGGAGCTCTACTGGTTCACCCGTCCGGAGGCCTCCGCCGCCGCCCACGAGCAGCTCACCGGCGATGCCGAGGCCATCCTCGAAGCCCTCGAACTGCCCTACCGCCGCCTCGAACTCTGCAGCGCCGATCTCGGCTTCTCCGCCGCCCGCACGTTCGATCTGGAGGTGTGGCTGCCCGGTGCCGGCGCCTACCGCGAGATCTCCAGCTGCTCCACCTGCAGCGACTTCCAGGCCCGCCGAGCCTCGATCCGCTTCAAGGACCCCGACAGCAAGGGCACCCAGCTGGTGCACACCCTCAACGGCAGCGGCCTGGCCGTGGGCCGCACCATGGCCGCCCTGCTCGAGAACGGCCAGCAGGCCGATGGCTCGGTGACCCTCCCGGCCGCCCTGGTGCCCTACTTCGGCAGCGAGCGGATCGGCCCGGCGGGCGGTCATGCCTGAGCGACCCGGCGCCACTGCAATCGCTGCACCTGCTGAGCGGGACCAGGGCATGCCCCTGGCGCCCTTGCGCTCAGCTGTGGATCTGCGCCTCACGCCCGCGCAGTTCGAGCGCGTGTGCGCCGCCAATCCCGAGGCGGTGCCGGAGCTCACAGCCCGCGGCCAGCTGATCACAATCACGCCCACGGGCAGTGAACCGGGAGCAGGCAACAGCGCGCTGCTGTTCCAGCTCAAGCGCTTTGCCGGAACCTCAAGGTGCTGGAAGGTCTTTGCCAGCTCCAGCGGCTTCCATCTCCCCGACGGCTCCGTGCTCAGCCCCACCCATCCCTGGTGCGGCTCGGTCTCTGGCAGGTCCTCTGGCGGCGTCAGCGCCCTGCTCCAGACGATGGCCGCCTGACAGGCAAACGGCGCCCAGCTGGGCTGGTTGTTGATGCCCGAACAGCAGGCCGTGGAGATCTGGACCGCCGGCGGGGAGCCCCGGGCTGAGCCGGCAGCGCCATCTCAGCGCTTCCATCGCAGCGGTGCCCCCACAGTTGCCCCCACAATGGACGGTGTAAACAGCGGAGCCTGCATGGGAGTTCTGGCGGCACTGGCGATCCTGGCCGGACTGATCGTGGTGCATGAGGCCGGCCACTTCCTCGCCGCCACCTGGCAGGGCATCCGCGTCAGCAGCTTCTCGATCGGCTTCGGGCCGGTGCTGCTGCAGCGCCGCCGCCGCGGCGTGCAGTTCGCCCTGCGGGCCATTCCCCTGGGCGGCTTCGTGGCCTTCCCCGACGACGACCCCGGCAGCGCCATCGCCAAGGACGACCCCAACCTGCTCTCCAACCGCCCCCTGCCCCAGCGCGCCCTGGTGATCGCCGCCGGCGTGCTCGCCAACCTGCTGCTGGCCTGGCTGGTGCTGGTGGCCCAGGCCACCGTGGTGGGCATCCCCGCTGACTTCAGCGCCAGCCCCGGCGTGCTCGTGAGCGGTGTGCAGAGCGGACAGGCCGCCGCCGCCGCCGGCCTGCGGCCCGGCGACCGCATCGTGGGCCTGGGTGGTGAACCTCTGGCCGGCGGCCAGCAGGCCGTTGCCCAGCTGGTGGAACGCATCAAAACCTCCCCCAACCAGCCCCTGCAGCTGCAGGCCGAGCGCGAGGGCAGCCGCCTCTCCCTCCAGCTCACCCCCGCCGATCTCGACGGCACCGGCCGGGTGGGCGCCCAGCTGCAGCCCTTCGGCGCTCAGGCCTACCGGCGCGCCAGCGGCCCCCTCGAACCGATCCGCCAGGCCAGCCGCGACTTCGCCACCCTGCTGGCCCGCACCGCCGGCGGCTTCATCACCCTGATCACCCGCTTCGGCGAAACCGCAGGCCAGGTGAGCGGTCCGGTGAAGATCGTGGAGATGGGCGCCTCCCTGGCCCAGCAGGGCGGTGCCAGCCTGTTCCTGTTCACCGCCCTGATCTCGATCAACCTGGGGGTGCTCAACGCCCTGCCGCTGCCCCTGCTCGATGGCGGCCAGTTCGTGCTGCTGCTGCTGGAGGGGCTGCGCGGCCGGCCCCTGCCCGAGCGCTTCCAGATGGCCTTCATGCAGTCGGGTTTCGTGTTTCTGGTGGGCCTAAGCCTGGTGCTGATCGTCAAGGACACCTCCCAGCTGCCCGCCGTGCAGCAACTGCTCGCCCGCTGATCCGGCCTCGCCATGCCGCGCTTCGCCAGCGCCCGCACCCGGGCGCCGCTGATCCTGGAGCGCCTTGGCGAGCTCTATCCCCACGCCACCTGTTCGCTCACCTGGCACACCCCCTATGAGCTGCTGGTGGCCACCATGCTCTCGGCCCAGTGCACCGACGAACGGGTGAACCTGATCACCCCGGCCCTGTTCGCCCGCTTCCCCGATGCCGCCGCCAGCGCCGCCGTCACGGCGGCCGAAGTGGAGCCCTACGTGAAATCCGCCGGCTTCTTCCGCACCAAGGCCAGGAACATCGTGGCCGCCTCGCAGCTGCTGATGGAGCGCCACGGCGGCGCGGTGCCGCACACGATGGAGGAGCTGCTGGAGTTGCCGGGGGTGGCGCGCAAGACCGCCTCGGTGGTGCTGGCCTGGGCCTACGGCATCAACGCCGGCGTCACCGTGGACACTCACGTGAGCCGCCTGGCCCAGCGCCTGGGCCTCAGCCGCCACAGCGAGCCGCGCCGCATCGAGCCCGACCTGATGAAGCTGGTGCCCCGCGAGCAGTGGCAGACGCTCTCGATCCGCCTGATCTTCCACGGCCGGGCCGTGTGCGGCGCCCGCAAACCGCTCTGCCCCAGCTGCCCGATCGCCGAACTCTGCCCCGCCGGCGCCAGAGCCCGGTGAGCCCTGGCGGTATGGTGGAAGGCTCCGCACCCCCTGGATCCGCAGCCCGCATGGCGAAGAAGTCGATGATCGCGCGCGATGTGAAGCGCAAGAAAACCGTGGCCCGGTTCGCCGCCAAGCGCTCCGCCCTCAAGGCCGCCTTCGAGGCCGCCGCTGATCCCATGGAGCGGCTGGAGATCCACCGCCGCATCCAGAACCTGCCCCGCAACAGCGCCCCCAGCCGCGTGCGCAACCGCTGCTGGGCCACCGGCAAACCACGCGGGGTGTACCGCGATTTCGGCCTCTGCCGCAACCAGCTGCGCGACCGCGCCCACAAGGGCGAACTCCCCGGCGTGGTCAAATCCTCCTGGTGAACGGTGGTGCCCCAGCCGGACCGGCAGGGGCCAGATGCAAGACTCCAACACAAACAAACAAAGAGAGATAAGCCAAAGTGCAAGCACAAACGCAGTCGATCTCCTTCGATGGTCGGGAGATCCGGCTGACCACCGGTCGTTTCGCCCCGCAGGCGGGCGGCTCCGTGATGGTGGAGTGCGGTGACACCGCGGTGCTGGTCACCGCCACCCGCTCCAGCGGCCGCGAAGGCATCGACTTCCTGCCCCTGATCTGCGACTACGAGGAACGGCTCTACGCCGCCGGCCGCATCCCCGGCAGCTTCATGCGCCGCGAGGGCCGTCCCCCCGAACGGGCCACCCTCACCTGCCGTCTGATCGACCGGCCGATGCGGCCCCTGTTCCCGGCCTGGATGCGCGACGACCTGCAGATCGTGGCCACCTGCCTGTCGCTCGATGAGCGCGTGCCGCCCGATGTGCTCGCCGTCACCGGCGCCTCGATGGCCACCCTGCTGGCCAAGCTTCCCTTCCACGGCCCCATGGCCGCCGTGCGGGTGGGCCTGCTGGGCGATGAATTCGTGCTCAACCCCAGCTACCGCGAGATGGAGCGCTCCGAGCTCGACATGGTGGTTGCGGGCACCCCCCAGGGCGTGATCATGGTGGAGGCGGGTGCCAACCAGCTGCCCGAGCAGGATGTGATCGAAGCGATCGACTTCGGCTACGAAGGGGTGAGCGAACTGATCAAGGCCCAGCAGTCCCTGCTCAAGGACCTGGGCATCGAGCAGGTGATTCCCGAAGCCCAGAGCATTGACCCCACCCTGCCAGCCTTCCTCGAGCAGGAGTGCTCGGCGGCCATCGGCGAGGTGCTTAAGCAGTTCGGGCTCAGCAAGGAGGAACGCGACCGCCAGCTCGATGCCATCAAGGCCAAGGCCGCCGAGAAGGTGGCCGGCCTGGCCGAGAACGATCCGGTGCGCGCCGCTGCCGGTGGCAAGGCCCTGGGCAATGGCTTCAAGAACCTCACCAAGAAGCTGATGCGCGGTCAGATCCTCAGCGAGGGCAAGCGGGTCGATGGCCGCAGCCTCGATGAGGTGCGTCCGATCCAGGCCGCCGCCGGGGTGCTGCCCAAGCGCGTGCACGGCTCGGCGCTGTTCCAGCGCGGCCTCACCCAGGTGCTCTCCTGCGCCACCCTCGGCACCCCGAGCGACGCCCAGGAGATGGACGACCTCAACCCGTCCGGCGAGAAGACCTATCTGCACCACTACAACTTTCCGCCGTACTCCACCGGCGAGACCAAGCCGATGCGCTCCCCCGGCCGCCGTGAGATCGGCCACGGCGCCCTGGCCGAGCGGGCGATCATCCCCGTGCTGCCGCCGAAGGAATCCTTCCCCTACGTGCTGCGCGTGGTGTCGGAGTGCCTGAGCTCCAACGGCTCCACCTCCATGGGCTCGGTGTGCGGCAGCACCCTGGCGCTGATGGATGCCGGCGTGCCGATCACGGCGCCGGTGAGCGGTGCCGCCATGGGCCTGATCAAGGAGGGTGAGGAGGTGCGCATCCTCACCGACATCCAGGGCATGGAGGACTTCCTCGGCGACATGGACTTCAAGGTGGCCGGCACCGAGAAGGGCATCACCGCCCTGCAGATGGACATGAAGATCACCGGCCTGGCGCTGGGCACCGTGGCCGAGGCCATCAACCAGGCCCGCCCGGCCCGCCTGCACATCCTCGAGAAGATGCTCGAGGCGATCGACAAGCCCAACAAGACCCTCAGCCCCCACGCCCCGCGCCTGCTCAGCTTCCGCATCGATCCGGAACTGATCGGCACCGTGATCGGCCCCGGCGGCCGCACGATCAAAGGCATCACCGAGCGCACCAACACCAAGATCGACATCGAGGATGGCGGTGTGGTGACCATCGCCAGCCATGACGGCGCCGCCGCCGAGGAGGCCCAGAAGATCATCGAGGGCCTCACCCGTCGCATCTCCGAAGGTGAGGTGTTCTCTGGCGACGTCACCCGCGTGATCGCCATCGGCGCCTTCGTGCAGATCCTGCCCGGCAAGGAGGGCATGATCCACATCTCCCAGCTCAGCGAATCGCGCGTGGAGAAGGTGGAGGATGTGGTGAATGTGGGCGACCACGTCACCGTGCGCGTGCGCGAGATCGACAACCGCGGCCGCATCAACCTCACCCTGCGCGGGGTGCCCCAGGCCGACACCCCCCTGCCGGTCTGAGGCCAGGGCTCACACCGCAAAGCCCGGATCGATCACCGCCATCGCCGCCGCCGCCCGCGCGCACAGTTCGGCGTGGGCAGGGCCATGGCTGGCGATCAGGCAGCCCGCCTGGCGCACATCGCCGCTGTTGTAGCTGAGCGGCCGGCCGTCGGCGTGGCTGAAGGCGCCGCCGGCGGCCTGCAGCACCGCGTGGGGGGCCGCCATGTCCCAGTCCTTCGGGGCACTCCTGCCCGAGAGCGACACGTAGAGATCGGTTTCACCGCGCAGGATCGTGGCCACCTTGCCGCCCACGCTCCCGATCGCCTTGGTGTCGCCCAGCTCCAGCGCCGCCAGCAGCTGCTCCAGCCGCGCGTCGCGGTGGTTGCGGCTGGCCACCAGCACCAGCTCGCCCAGTTGCCGCCGGCCGCTCAAGCGCGCCGGCGTGCGCGCCCCGCTGCGGTCCTCGCACCAGGCCTGGCCGGGCTCCCCCGCCAGCACCTCGGTGATGCCCAGCCACAGCTGCTCCATCTCCGGCAGCAGCACCACCCCCAGCACCGGCTCACCGCGATGGGCCAGGGCCAGATGCACGGCGTACTCACCGGTGCCCTGCAGGAAGTCCTTGGTGCCGTCGAGGGGATCGAGGATCCACAGCCACTCGGCGGCCAGGGGCACGCCCTCGGTGAGCTGCTCGCGGGCCGTCTCCTCGCTGAGCAGGGTCCAGTCGGCGCTGGGGAAGGCCTGGCCGAGGCCGTCCAGCAGCCAGCGGTTGACCGCCAGATCCGCAGCGCTCACCGGCCCCTCGCCGCCCTCGTCCACGCTCAGGGCCCTGGGGAAGCCGTAGGGGGGCTGCTCGCCGCGGCCGTAGGCCAGCAGGATGTCGGCCGCGCCCCAGCTCAGGCGGCGCAGCTCGCTGAGCAGAGCGGCGAGGGTGATGCCCGAGGGAAGGGCCAGCGCGGCGGAGGGGGAGGCGGCCATCGGCAACAGACTGGGGCCTGCATTGTGCAGGAGCCCGGTGCCCAGCCCGCCACCGCCGCCAGGAGCCGAACCCGCCCCCGGGGTGCTCTATCTGGTGGGCACGCC
This sequence comes from Cyanobacteria bacterium J06638_7, assembly GCA_039818745.1. GTDB lineage: Bacteria > Cyanobacteriota > Cyanobacteriia > PCC-6307 > Cyanobiaceae > NIES-981. The sequence goes on along the minus strand of JBCBTI010000006.1, from coordinate 43,509 downwards.
GATCGGCAACCTGGGCGACCTCAGCCCCCGCGCCCGCCGGGTGCTGGCCGCCGTGGACCGGCTCGCCTGCGAAGACACCCGCCGCAGCGGCCTGCTGCTGCATCAACTGGGCCTGCGCGGCGGCGGCCAGGAGCGCCGACCGCGGCTGCTCAGCTTCCACCAGCACAACCAGGCCCGCCGCATCCCCGAGCTGCTCGCCGCCCTGGAGGCGGGCGAGGCGGTGGCGGTGATCAGCGACGCCGGCCTGCCGGGCATCTCCGATCCCGGCGAGGCCCTGGCGGCGGCCGCCCGCGCCGCCCAGCGGCCGGTGATCTGCGTGCCCGGCCCCAGCGCCGTCACCACCGCCCTGGTGAGCAGCGGCCTGCCCTGCGGCCGCTTCTGCTTCGAGGGGTTCCTGCCCCCCCGCGGCAGCCCGCGGGGGCGGCGGCTGCAGGAGCTGGCCGGCGAGCCGCGCACCATGGTGCTGTTCGAGGCGCCGCACCGGCTCCTGGAGCTGCTGGAGGACCTGCTGGCGGTGCTGGGCGACCGGCCGCTGCGGGTGGCCCGTGAGCTCACCAAACGCCACGAACAGCAGGTGGGTCCCACGGTGAGCGCGGCCCTGCAGCACTTCCGCCGGGTGCCGCCGCTGGGGGAGTGCACCCTGGTGCTGGGCGGCGCCCCGCCCGCCGGGCCACCGGCCTGGGACGATGCCGCCCTGCGGGCTGAGCTGGGCGCGCTGGTGGCGGGCGGCCTCAGCGGCCGCGACGCCGCCCGCCAGCTGGCGCAGAGCAGCGGCCACAGCCGCCGGGCCCTCTATGCCCTGCTGCACGGGCCGGGTGGCGGCTGAGACGCCAGACTCCCCCTGAACCCCCTGCTGCCGCCACGCGCCATGCTGCTGCGCGCCCGACTGCTGCTGGCCAGCCTCGGTGGCGGCGTGCTGCTGCTGCTGATCCTCTGCCTCGGCGCCCAGAACCTCGAGCAACGCCCGCGCCTGTGGCTGGGCTTCGGCCGCACGGCGCCGCTGCCCGCAGGCTTCCTGGTGGGGGTTGCCCTGGTGGTTGGGGTGGTGAGCGGCGGCTGCAGCGTGGCCCTGCTGGCGAGCCGGCCGGATCAGCTGCCGGGCAGGGAGTAGACACCGCCCTCGATCACCACCCGGCTGATCCCCTGGGCCAGCAGGTAGGGGGCCGTGCGCTCCAGCAGACCCACATCGGGCAGCTTGATCACCCGCTGGCTGCGGCCGCAATGGCGCTTGGCCTGGCGGGGGTTGACGAACAGCAGCAGGGCCTGCAGGCCGGCCTCCTGCTCCGTCAGGGGCCCCAGGTCGGGACACTCGCCCAGGGGGGTGGGCTGCAGCTCCACGGTGCGGTCCACCAGCAGGTAGGCCGATTCCGGCAGCTCGGCCTCGCTCAGGGCGCGGCATGGCAGCCGTTCCTCCACCGCCTCGCCCAGGTGCACCGGCACGGTGACGAACTCCTGGGTGTGGGCGGCACCGTCGCCGTCATCGAACTCGTCGTCGCTGTCGTCGTCGCCGCTGTCGTCGCTGTCGTCGTCGCCGAAGTCGTCGGCGTCATCGATCGCCAGCATGCCGGGGCTGTCGTCGTCGTCGTGCTCACCCTCGGCCTCGGCCCGCAGCCGGGCTCCCGGCTCGCTGCGCAGGGGAGGCAGAGACTCGGGCGTCGCCTGGGTTGGGGCTGGGGCAGGGGCCTGGACAGGGGCACTCGCGGCCCGGCTGCGCTGACGCTTGAGCTGCTCGTAGTCCGCCGGCGCCAGCGCCGCCTTCACCACCCGGCTCACGGTGTTGGCACTGCAGCCGTAGCTCGCCGCCAGCTCCGTGCTGCTGGCGCCGCCGCGGTAACGCAGCACAATCTCCTGCTTCTGGTCGTCGCTGAGCCGGGTGGGCGCCATCGGCGTTGCGGTCGGGCAGCCAGCAACTGTAGAGGCCGTGGCCCGGGCGGAAGCCCAGGGCCGGGTTGTCAGAATGGGCAGCCCAGCTCCCTTAGCTCAGCTGGATAGAGCAGCTGCCTTCTAAGCAGCCGGTCGTTGGTTCGAATCCAACAGGGGGCGTTCCGCCAGATCCCGCACCAGCGCAGGGCGGCGGCCAACTGAACCTGGCGCTGGGGCCTGGACCCGCGGCACCCCGGACAGGCTGGTGAGGTTGTGAGTGCCCGCCATCAGCACGCTCACCCGTGCCGCATCCTCATACGCGGCAATCGGCAGCCATCCAGGCCTTTCGGCGATCTGCAGCCACTGGAGCGCCGGGCGGGGCGTGATCGATCCCGAGATCACGGCTCAGCCACCGGCCGGGCTCGCCGGAGAACGGGACGGCCATCCCGCAGGCCCACACCTGCGCCGGGATCAGGATCGATCGCCCCACCATCACGCTGGTGGGGGTTGCAAGGCCTGCTGCGGATCGAGCATCCGCCTCCGGAAGCAGCGAGCGCTCTGTCGATCCGCCAGTGCCGCCAGGCACCTGCCCGGCACGCCCCAGCCATGCCCAGGCAGTTGGCAGGCTGATTCCGGCGTCGGCAGCAAGCAGTCCTGCCCGGGCGGCGTCAGGCCTACCAGGAGGGGCGACGGATGGGGGTGAGGCCCGAGGAATGGGCGGTGACTCCCCGACCCTGGCAGCCTCACACCCCCCTGCTCAGCTGAACAAGCCGGTGAAACTGCCCAGCTCGGGCACCCCTTGTCAAGTTCAGCATCGGCCAGCAACCAGTTGAACCGGGTGGTCTGCTGCTCCAGTGAGCTGTGTGCAGGGGCGTCAGTGGGAACCGACACCTCCAGGCCCCTGCAGACGTCGGCGACGGTCTGGCCCTGGTCGAGGAGGGTCTCTGCGGTGCGGCGCGTGCGGATGATCGGCTCGGGGTGCGGCAGTTGCGTGTCATGGGGCTTCTTGTTGCCCGATCCGGCAGGTGGGGAAGCGCTGCACAGGACTGGATCAGATTCTGGGGTCGATGCCAGAACCGTCAGCGATCTCATCGCGATAGAGACCAACGAGCTCACAACGGATCAACACAGCACTTCAGTCAAAACGGAATGATGCAGGAAGCTCTAAGACTTTTCATTCTCAGATGCCAATATTGAGAATTACAATGACGGCGATCCTTCCCCTGGAAAATACTGAAGGTTAATCCATTTTCATCCAGCAGAGCAGGGTCTTCCTCGGCAAGAAGCGAGTTATAATGCAAACAGAAGTCTTTCAACATCTCCCGATAATACTCTCGCGTTTTCAAGGGAGTAATTTCGCCGCCCGAATCTGACACAGGCATTGGCTCAGGCATCAGAACACATTGTTCTCCAAAGTTAGTGAAAAAGAGTTGCAAGGGGTGATTACAAAGCCCACCCAGCTCAAATGGAGCGGTTTTAAATGGATAGATGGCACGATAAAGCGCTCTGGACACGATTTGGCTGTTCGCTCTAAAGAACTGAAGATTGATGTATTGGCCAATAAATACTATGTGCGCAAACTCACCAACCTTAACTTGTGCCTTGGTTCTAGGATCTTCAACTACATCCCCAGCGAGCAGGTATCTGCCTCCAGAGTTAAACCAGTCTCGATTCGCAGGACCGGCAGTCAACCAAAAAATATTCTTGAAATCCGAGAAATGCGAATCAATCGCTTCCTTAGCATGCGCAAGATGAGAACCTCCGCACCACAGAAGCTTTCTCATTGTCCGAAAACTTCAAGCATTGCCTCTTCACATTGAACATCTTCCTCTGTCCAACCTGGACTTTTAGTAGACACGTGCTGAGGAACCTTGGAATTGATGATCGGATGTTCCGAGAAGAAGTGTCTCATCACATTGTCAACTGCTTCATCTTTGACAGATCTCAGGTTATCTGAAAAAGACGTCGACTGAAGGCGTGGATTGATGACAATTTCATAGGAAGGAAAATAGTCAATGAATGGCTTTCTTTGCGCCCAGAAACCAGCTATCGATCTCAGGGTTGACTTCGAATAGGTTGTGGAGGTTAAGACATGTCTTCCACTTGCAGTTGCTGTCAGCGGGACAGGAGACACTGTCAGAATCATCTTGAACTTTCTTCCTGCCCTGATTTTTCTTAAAACCTGCAGGAACTGATTGAAATCCTTCTTCATCATCCCAAAATGCGCATTGCGAAAGTCAAAGACTCGCTCATCAAACTCACCTGCCAATGCCCCAGGCGCAGTGGGGAACACAGTTCCAGAGTCTTTATGCACCCACATTTCGGTTAAGCCAAGGGTGAATATAAAGAGATCCATACTGCGAAACAGCGAATGAACTCTCTGAAGATGAAATTTTCGATGCTCCACAACCTCTTCGCGGGTATCCAATCCTTCGGGCTCTACTGCTGGTCTAAGCCCGTCATAGAACTTGTCACCCTTCTCCCAGATGAAGCTCTTAGGGGACCATTCACCGGCAACTTCCAGAGCAAGTTGCAATAACTGACGCACTGTGTAAATATTTCCATACCTGGCGGAATACATTGAGAATCCAAACTTCTGATGCAGATCCTCTGGAAGCAGTGGCGGTGGAGGCTCGACATCCATAACATTGTACCCATTCGTTTTCAGTCGACGGGTAATATGCTGGGCAAAACAAGACCCAGCGGTGGCAATCTTTGCAGTGGAGGAGATCGTGAATTTCTTGTTATAAATTCCCTCAATCGCATATGGGTTCTCCTGGGCAACCCCAGTCTTCCAGAATGCACTCTTGGGCAGATTTGAATATGGATTCTTTCCCATGGGGCAGAAGATGGGAACTTCACTATTCTACCGCAACTCCTACGGTGGTGGAGGCAGGACAGGCTCAGAGCCCTTCCTCCAGCCTTTTCTTGTATCTCGTAGCATTGGAATCAGATTTCTTGAGTATCGTAACCTCTGCACTCGCTCGTCAAATAGGACTACCCACCTGACAAGAATAATTCGGCTGCCTTGGAAGAGTCGTGGTGAGTGATTGCAGCATCCGTTGTTCCTATCGCAGGTCGTCGAAGTTGGCAGGATCAGGAAGCAACGGCCTGGGGAATGATCTGATGTGGATGCCGTTGATGGAATGGCCTGGGTGACAGCTATCGTTAACCCCAGGAGGCAGAAAAAGATTCAATCGCAGTGCAGGCTGAGCACGGAGGAGATCGTGCATTCATTGCATGATGCGGTCTTCCTTCAGACTGCCTCCAGAGACTTCTAGCAACAAAATTGTTGTACCATCGCTTTCATCCCGATCATCCGTTTCTGATCTCCTCAGCCAGCAAGCTGGCCACGAAATCGCTGGCGGTGAACCGGGCCGATAACCCTGATCGCTGTGGAAATTCCTGGGCTGGCTGCGACGTCAGGAGGAAGGCTGGAAGGGGTCACGCGATGACCACCAGACTGTCCATCGATGACCAACCCCACCTCAACCTTCAGCGGCTCGCCGATCATCACCTCCTGCGGGATCGCAGTGGGGTCCGAGTCCCGAAGGAGGCGGCAGCATCTCGTTGTAGTCCGCTGCACCGCACAGGCAACGCCGGCTGGTGCCGCCGGGCCAGGGTTGGGGATCCGATCGACGTCCAGTTGTCAGCCAGGTCCGCCAGCTTCACGACCCGCTCCAGCAGACCTGCAGCGCTGATGGGGCAATCCTCGAGGCTGTCATGCAGCCAGGCGAGCCGTTTCGGGGCCTCCCCCTGCACGGCAGCCACCACGCGGGCCCTGGGGCTAGACCCGCAGCACCGGCATGGTGCCCAGTCGCAGAACGGGTTGTTCGTCCAGCCGCCCATGTCGTGCTTCGGACGGGGCTGGACGGACTTGGACAGCTCTTCCCGGCTCATCCGTTCGAGCTCGGCATCAAGCGCTGCCTCTTCCTCGAAGGATTCAGGGAATTCAGCCCACTGCAGCCCGGAGTGTCCATTGGCCTTTGCTTCGGCCTTGGCTTTGCGGATGCCGTCGCATGCACTGGCGGTACTCCTCACCGGCATTCACGGCCCGTCCGCTTTCTCTTTGTACCAGGAGCGGATTGGTTTCACGGACATTGTCCGCCCCATACCATCACACCAGAGCATGTCCTGTGCGCCGGGAAGCCGGCCGTCTTGAGCATTGGGTCAATCCATAGCTCACCTGCATGAGCCGATAACCCCACTGTGCACCTGAAAAGGCTGAGGCAAGCATGCTTTGCATTCTGGCCGTCGATTGAGATTTCTCCGGCTGATGGTTGGTTTCATTGTTTTCCCGCGTTTATACTGGTGATTGAATGCGTGGCGAGCGCGTTCGTTCTGCAGCCTGTTGAAAACGCCGAAAGCCACCTCTTCCCCCCTGCCGTTGGGGTTCACCCACTACTTCAGCCTTGAAACCTCAGTAAGACTGAATCTGCCTGTCAATGGTCCTTGCCTCTTGCAGCCCTGCCAGAATTCTCAAGGCGCCGGAGAGCCTCCTCCTTCCGGGCCCCACTTCCCGGAAGGGCCTGCGCGCTGCTTCTCTCCTGGCTCACTGCGGGCAGCTGCCGGCTGATCCAGCTTGGCAACGCTCGCAGGCGCAGTTGAGGATGGCGTCCACCTTGGCCTGCAGGCGTGGCCAGTGAGCTGACCCTGCAGCAGCGCTGGCTGGTGCTGGCCATGGGCCTGGTGATGGGCGTGGTGCTCTTCGACGAGAGCGCCGTGGCCATCGCCCTCCCCGACCTGCGCCACAACCTCGGCCTCACGCCGGTGCAGGCCACCTGGGTGATCTCCGCATACCTGCTCACCCTCTCCGCCTGCGTGGCGGCCTGCGGCCGGATCGCCGATCTGGTGGGGCTGCGCAGGGCGGCGCTGGCGGGCTGCGCACTGTTCGGCGCCATGTCGGCCCTGGCGGCGATGAGCACCGGTTTCGCCTGGCTGATCACCGCCCGCGTGCTGCAGGGGCTGGGGGCCGCGATCGCCTTCCCCGTCACCAGCGCGGTGCTGCGCGGCACCCTGCCGCTGCCGGCCCTCGGCCAGGCCTTGGGCTACCTGGGGCTCGCCTCCAGCCTGGGGCTCACCGCCGGGCCCCTGCTGGGGGGCGTGCTCACCGGGCTGTTCGGCTGGAGGGCCGTGTTTCTGGCCAGCCTGCCGGTGGTGCTGCTGGCCATCGCCCTGATCCTGCGCCACCTTCCGCCTTCGGCGCCAGGCCGCCGCGCCGGCCCGCTCGACCGGCCCGGCCTGGCCCTGCTGCTGCTGGCGGTGGGCAGCCTGGTGGCGGCGCTGATGCAGGGTCCCGCCTGGGGTTGGCGCTCCCCCCGCACCCTGGCCCTGGCGGTCACCGGCGCGGCGGCCGCGGCGCTCTTCCTGCGCCGGGAACGGCGCACCGGCAACCCCCTGATCGAGCTGGATCTGTTCGCCGCTCCCAGCTTCGGCACGGCCAATCTGATGACCCTTCTGGCCCAGTTCGCCAAGACCCCGGTGGTGATCTACGGCCCCCTGCTGCTGATCGATCGGCTCGGCTTCAGCCCCTCCGCCGCCGGCCTGGCCCTGCTGCCCGGGGCGGTGGCGGCCATGCCGGCCGGGCCCGGCATCGGCCGCCTCAGCGACCGCACCGGGGCCCGCGCGCCCCTGCTGACGTGCCTGCTGCTCGTGGTGCTCGCCCTCGCCTGGCTGGGGATCACCCAGCCGCTGGGCTCCTATCCCTGGCTGCTGCCGGGACTGATCGTGTGGGGTGTGGCCAACACCGGGGTGTTCGTGTGCTCCCGCCGGGGCGTGCAGGCGTCCGCGCCGGCCGACAAGGCCGGCCAGGCCAGCGGCATCAACGCCACGGCCCAGTGGCTCGGGGCGGCGCTCTCCGTGCCGGCGCTGGGGGTGTTCGTGGTGCGCACACCGCCCGGGTTCACGGCCCTCTTCCTGGCCGCGGCCCTGGTGCTGGCGCTGGCGCTGGCGGCGGCCTGGCGGGGGTTCGAGCGGCCCTGATGCCCGTGAACGCCGCAAGCTGGTCGATCACGACCACTCCGAGCTCAGCTTCAGCCGGCAATGTGCATTGCTGGGACTGCCCAGGTGAACGCTCTACTACCAGCCGACGCCGGTACGGGAATCGACCCTGCGGATCATGGCCAGGATCGATGCCCCTTACACCTCGAGAATCCCTGTGGCGGCAGCCGCCGGATGGTGGGCTACCCGGCCAGGGATGGGATCCCGATCAGCCGTGACCGGGTGCGAAACCTCATGCGCCGCATGGGGTTACGGGTGATCTACCAGAAGCCGCGCACCACGGTTCCTGGGGATCCATCCGAGCGCTTTCCCTGCCTGGTGGATGTCAGCACGATCACAGCGGTGGATCTGGTGTGAGCCACCGCCATCACCTCCATCGCGCTGCAGAAAGGCTTCCTTTACCTGGTGGCGATCGTGGATCTCTTCTCCAGGCACGTGCGCAGCTGGAAACTCGCGGGCAGCCTTGACACGGAGTTCTGCCTGGATGCCCCGGAGATGGCGCTGGGAGATGGCCACAAGCCAGAGATCTTCCACTCCGACCAGGGATGCCCGATTCACCTCGACTGACTTCGTGAACGGACTGCAGGCCGATGACATCTCAGGATCAGCTGGTGGGGCCGGAAGCGCTGCTACGACCACATCCTGGTGGAGAGGCGGTGGCGCACGGTCAAATGCGAGGAGGTCTACATCGAGACCGAACCCTGTTTCTCGCGCCCAGGGTTGACGATGTCAAGGGTTGGACCTGTCCAGTCAACGGCACCCACCTCATGCAACCCTCCCAGAGACTCCTGCTTATCTTCGGCCCTGCTGGAGCAGAGAAACAATCAGCCACACCCCAAGAACATTGGCGGCAACAAAGAGGCCCTCACTCACATGCCGCAACAGCACCAGCTCCGACTGGGTTGCCATCACGGTGGCACTGAGCAGCAGTGAAGCCACCAGGATTGCCAGGGCGATGCGACGGGACAATTCATCAAGATTTTCGAGTAGCTTGCCGAGGTCTTGAAGTTGAAAAGTGAACACCAGCTCATCACCGCTGAACCGCTTCAGTAGCCCACTGAGCTGTCGCGGTGAATCGAGCACCAAACTGCGCAGGTCTAGACCAAGCTGGAGTATGCGCTGACGGGGTATCAGTAGTGCCCTCACCATCAGCTGGCTTACCAACGGCTTCATCGTCTCGGTGAAGCAGAAGTCGGGGTCAAGGCCTCGTCCCAGCCCCTCAAGATGAGTTACGGCCTTGACGAAGAGACCCATGTTGCCGGGCACCTGTAAGCCGGAAAGGGTTGCTGTCTGAAGCAAATCTCCCAGGAAGACGGCGAAATGAATCTGGCTCAGCGGCTGATCGAAGTTGGAGCGGATCAACTGATCCAGCTGGCGGCGCAGGCCGCGGCGGTCGACCAGGTCCTTGCGGGGAGGGGCCAGTTCCACCAGAAGTTCCGTGGCCCGGGCAGCATCCTGGTTGATCAGGGCCAGCACCAGATCCAGGACCAGTCTGCGGGTACGGGGATCAAAGCTGCCCACCATGCCCAGATCCAGCAAGGTGATGGTGCCGTCAGGGGCCACCATGAGGTTGCCGGGATGGGGATCGGCGTCGAAGAATCCCTCAACAAAAAACTGTTCTACAAAGGCTCCGAGAATGGTGCCGGTGGCCGCTTCTGCTCCACCACGCTGTTCCAGGGCGGCACGAGCTTCCTTGCTCAGAATCGGTGACCCCGCTAGCCACTCCAGCACCAGCACCCGCCGACCGGAGAGGCTCTCGAACACCTGCGGCACCTTCAGAGCATCGTCCTGCACGAATGACGAACGCTTCAGTACCCCATCAATTCGGAGGGTATGGCTGCACTCCCGGCGGAAGTCGATCTCTCCTTCCAGTGCGTTGACCAGCTGATCTGCCAAACCATGGAGGTCGTAGCTTGACCCCAACGGGGTCTGGCTTGCCAGACCTGCCAGCTGTTTCAGCAAGGCGCCGTCTTCCTCCACCTGCTGTTCGATTCCCGGTCGCAGAACTTTCACGGCCACCTCAGTCCCGTCGGCCAGTTCTGCGCGGTACACCTGGCCAATGCTGCCGGCCGCCACAGGGTTGTCTTCGAAGCTGCTGAAGGAGTCCTGCCAAGGGCCACCGAGATGCTCACGGAGAATTGGCTCCACCTGTGTCCAAGGGGCCGCAGGGACATCGCTCTGCAGGCTGCCCAGGGCACGGATGTACCGATCCGGCAGCAGATCAGGTCGCGTACTGAGCAGTTGGCCCACCTTCACGAACACGGGGCCCAGGTCGGTGAGGATGCGACAAAGCACCTCCGGGGCCGGGAGCGAGGGCTTCTCCTGAAATTGGGCGTTCAGGAGACCCCAGAGGTAGGACCACTGGTGCAGGCCGACGACCCGGACGATGTCCAGGGCGCGGGTGGATCCACTCAGCATCAACGAGACGGCAGCAGGCAGCCCAACCACTTCAACGCATCAGCAGGCAGCCGAGCGACGGTGCTCGGCTCCCAGAGCCGCTGGCCAGGCGTCCCAGGGCTGAACAGCTCGCTCTGCAGCACCCCCAGCACGCTGCTGTTGACGGCCTCCAGCTGTGCGGGCCGCAGAGTACGGCTGTTGGGCAGCCCGGTTCAGCCGGGTGCCCGGCAGGCCCAGGCTGGTGTGGGCCCTGCCCGGCATGGCCACAGGGATGCTGAGCGAGGCGCCGCGGCCCCAGGCGGGCGGATTTCCGGAGGCGGAAGATCATGGCGACTGACTGATAATCTAATCAAAGCAACAGCCATTCGGGCATGGGTTTGCGCCACGGTTCTCGCGTTCCTGCCGGGGGTTTTGCCCTGCTGATCGCCCTCAGTCCAGCGGTCGCCCATGCTCAGATGCTGACCGGCTGTCGATTGGTTCAGGGCAGTCTGCAGTGCGTCCCGGGACTCACTGCAGATCCTCAGACACAGATTCAGATTCTCGATCAGGAAATCAGCACCGCTGAGCAGCAGGAAGGAGCCATCGAGCAAACCATCGAAGGCATCGAGGGAATCGAGCTTCTCGGCGACGCCTTTGCCGGTGCTGTTCTGACGGCCAGTCTTCAGGGAACCGTGCTCGCTGCGCAGGACGAACTGAACTATCACTGGTATCAGCGTGCTGAGGGATCAGACAGCTGGGTGCTGATCGAAACGGCCAGCGGCTCCACGTTCACACCTGGCCCCGGCACTGTGGGCCAGTGGCTGATAGTGGTGCTCACCGTGAGCGAAGCGAACGGGGTGAAACGCCTCAGTTCGCCACCTGTCGGCCCGATCCAGGCGGCGCGATGAGCATCATCGAGCCGCATCCGGGTGTAGTCGTGGATTGATCACACCTCCCGGATTCACCGGAACGGGCCGGTGGCCGGGGTGAGCAGGGCCAGGGCTTCAGCCTGATGGCGGCCCTGCCAGATCCACTGCCAGCGCCAGCCGCAGGCCTGCGCATCGCGCTGAATGGCGACGCGATCGGCTGGAAAGTCAAACGTGGAGATGTGGTTGATCAGCTGGGCCTTCTGGTCTGCCGACAAGGGGCTCCATGCGGCCAGGACCCGCTCGCTGTAGCGCGCCAGGTAGCTCTGGCGGGATTCGCCTGGCTCCCGGAACACATCGGCCCACAGAAACAGTCCGTCCGCAGCCAGATGGCGGCGGCTGAGCCGCAGAAAGCGCAGCTTGTCGGCCGCGCAGAGATGGTGCAGAGCGAAACTGGAATGGAGCAGTTGAACCGGCTCAGAGCCGGGCTCCGCTGTCGCCCAGCTGAGCAGATCCTGATGCCTCCATTGGCAGGGGAAGACCACCGCACCAAGGGTGGCCTCGGCTCTGGGCAGCACCTGGGCGCAGAGGTCAAGCCCCAGGTAGGACCCCAGCGGCAGGCCCCGCAGCAGAGGGGCCAGAAAGCCCAGATCGCCACAGCCGAGATCCACCAGGTTGGGCCGTGGTGCCCCCTCCTCTCGGCCCGCCAGCCAGGCGTGAATGGCCCCGTTGATGGCGGCTGTCAGCTCACGATGCTCCATCAGGTTGCTGTCCACCACCGTGCGGTAGGTGGACCACTGGCGATCAAACAGGTCCATCGCGGCCAGCCATGGGTTGATTCCCGACGACCGGGTGGATGGAATCTGGCGATCGGGAGGAATCAGTGACTAAAGAGACCATCGAAGAATGCCGCTTCGATGCAGAATATTGTGACCTCCGGCAATCTCAGCATCTCTCAGCTGCGGCAGCTGCACAACAAACCATTTCAGGGGTTCCTTCGCCTGGTGGTCGTACCCACTCAGTTGCTTCGTCAGTTGCTTCGCTTGGCGGTGATTCAGGAAACTTGAAACAAGCTGGGCGCTCACGCAAGGGGAGAGCTTCGAAACAGGCCCTGAAGAAGCCGTTTCAGAAAAGGATTCTTATAGGGATGAAGATCCATGCCTGAGTCCTTACGCGTGGTTTTCAGCGCGTCTTCTTTCTTGCCATCAGTCGAACTCATGCCGTGACCCGATGAAGTTTATAAATGTTAGGCGTCGCCATTGGAGACAAGACATGAGCGTTACCTTTTGTTAGAGAGTGCACCACACAACATCCTGTGCCACTCGGCGACAGGCGCAGACAAGCCTCAGCAACCTTCTAGGCAAGCGCAGAGCGCCTTAGCCAGAATACAAGTATTGCCAATGACGAACATAAAAAAGCATCTTCATAGTTCCCATTCGCGGAGAACCTTTCTAGAGAGGTTCGTGCAGAGTTTATATCAACAAAACCCTCCAGCTCGGACAGGCTTCCCTTGATGAACTGCTGCAGCCATTCGGCATGGTGTTCACGAATCATCGTTGTGATCCACTCTTCGGGCCCCCACTTCCCTCCACGCCACAGGATTTGATGCGGCAGATCATTGGACAAGGATCTCCTGACAATACTGCGAGTCCAACCGTTACGGATCTTTTGGTCACGAGGCAAGGAGATACAGAACTCGACCAGATCGCGATCAAAAAAAGGGTGTCTGGCTTCGATTCCATTCTGAGCAGCCATCAGATTGATACTTTCAAGAGAGGACGACATGACGCCATGGCTCACCTCGAAACATTGAAAAGCTCGATGGCTCAATAGACTGCGCTCTTCTTCAGCAATGGCATCCAGTCGATCGAGCATGCCGGTTCTCAACAGCAGCCCTCGGTCGAGTATGTCTGGGCAGAATCTTGAGCGCATCTTTTGAAACCCAAGTTTCGTTCTGATCGAAACCTCTTTTTTCATCAGGCTAGGTCTGATTCCTCTGGTCCACATGATGCTCAGGGCTGAAATCTGATCATCAAACATCCAATGCGACAGGCCTACGGATTCCTTGAACAGACTCCACCACTGAAACGACGATGCCAGTTCCGCCAAAAACCGATTATTATAAGAGATGACAGAATCTCCATCGACACCATCTATCGTAACAATCAGATCAGATGAGCCGATTCTCTCCCAGATTGCCAGCCCAAGTGGATACATGGGATTATTGTAAGGCTGATCCAGGATCGCAAGAAGATCATTGCATCTCGAAAACAGGGCATGGGGATCTGCATCGATAGTATTGGATTCGAGATTGGCTTTTCTTGTCACGGCGCGAGACCATGTCCTTTCATCTCCATCTGGGGAATCGTGATAGAGGAAGGAGAAGCTTTCCAATCTGGGCGATGCATGAGCGCCTTGGGCTTTGGCGGCAGTTACGGCAACTGCGGAAGAATCCAGACCACCGCTTAGAAGAATGCCAACTCCAGGGCAGCCGTCAAGCCGAGCACGTACTGATTGATCAAACTTATCTCGAAACATATCCTCGTACTCTCGATCCCCCTCAAGCCGCAATTCTGATGTTGGGTCTGGTGACCAGTAACTCTCGATCGATAACACGCCATTGGACAGACTGAGCCTGGACGCTGGAGGAAGACGTCTGATACCTGCATAAACAGTTCTCTCCCGATCGGATTCGATCCCCATGAGATAATCTGCAATCCACAGATCATCAATAGTCCTGTCAACCCATGGAACACACAGGAGACCCTTGATCTCTGATGCGAATGCAAAGCCATGAGCAGGACTGAAGCTATAATAAAAGGGGCGTGCGCCAAAATGGTCGCGAGCACAGTAGAGCAGCTCACTGTTTGGCTCCCACAGTGAAAATGAAAAGTCTCCACTGAGGTGCTGACTGCATGCAGCACCCCATTTCATCCAGGATGCAAGTATTACTTCAACATCCGAGGGTTCACCCTGAGATGCCAGAAAGCCTCGTAGCTGTGGCAACAACTCGGCTCGATTGTATACCGTTGCATCCGCGCTCAGGACCACCCCTGAAGCACAATCCCGGGCCATGCTGCGCTGGTTCTGATTCCAGTGGCTTGTGCAATGAAATCCTTGGGCAAAACCTAGTTCTTTCTGCTGCCAGAAATCCCAGCCGTCAGGGGCTCTATGTTTGAGCTTTGCCGCCACCGATTGCAGTGCAGAGGTCAGCACATGCTGCCTGGAATTCAACTGGATTCCCGCAATAGCACCCATGGCCTGGAGGGCAGCAGAAGCGTGTTGATTTGGTCTTTCAGCAGATGGTATCAGGGCATCCAGGTGGAGTTCCCAGTGCCCTTTCCTCGTTCCCCTCAAGCAACCCTTGGCTGTTCCGCCCGATGGCCCCAGCGCGGCACCCTGCTCCAGAGCGCTGACTGACATCTGCCCCTAGCTCAACTACAACTGGAACCGAGAGGCAGGGTGCCGTGCAGTGGGGGGGGGGGTCGCTCTCGCCGCGCATGAGCCACCTCTCATCGTGCTGCCGATCACCCTGCTCCCGATCACCCTGCTACCGGTCACCGTGCTTGGCAGCACAACGACACAACCAGGAATTCCATGACCTATCTGCTCACGGATCCAGCGGATTTCGCGCTCAAGGCCATCGAAGGCTTTGCAGCCGCCCACCCTCGCCATGTGCGCCGGATGGACGGCGGGGTGATCCGCCTGGCGCCGATCCCGGATGGTCAGGTGGGGGTTGTGGTGGGCGGAGGCTCGGGCCACTATCCCGCGTTTGCAGGGCTGGTGGGCCGCGGCATGGCCGCCGGCGCGGCCTGCGGCAATATCTTCGCCTCCCCCTCCGCGGGGCAGGTGGCGCGCGTGGGAGCGGCCGTGGAGCGTGGAGCGGGCCTGCTGCTGGCGTTCGGCAACTACGCCGGCGATCTGCTCCAGTTCGGACTCGGGGCTGAGCGCTTGCGGGGCCAGGGGATCGACGTGCGCATCCTGCCGGTGACCGATGACATCGCCAGCAGCCCCGCCCACTCGCCGGAGCTGCGCCGCGGGATCGCCGGCGGCCTGGTGGTCTACAAGGTGGCCGGGGCCGCCGCGGAAGCGGGGCTGTCGCTCGATGCCGTGGAACGGCTGGCCCGAAAGGCCAATGAGCGCACCCGCTCCCTCGGCGTGGCCTTCAGTGGCTGCTCCCTGCCGGGCGCCGACGCGCCGCTGTTCAGCGTGCCTGAGGGCCGGATGGCCATCGGCATGGGGCTGCACGGCGAACCGGGACTGTCGGACGGCCCCATCACCGATGCTCCAACCCTGGCGGCGATGCTGGTGGACCAGCTGCTGGCCGAACGCCCGTCGGTGGTCCCCGCCACGGCTGAACGGGTGGTGGCGCTGCTCAATGGCTTCGGCCGGTTCAAGTACGAGGAGATGTTCGTGCTGTTCGGCGCCGTGAGCCGCCAGCTCCAGGAGTGCGGTGTGGTGCTGGCTGACTGCGTCTGCGGCGAGCTGGCGACCAGTCTCGACATGGCCGGTGTGTCCCTGAGCCTCTGCTGGGTTGATGACGAACTCGAGGCACTCTGGAACGCCCCAGCCGACAGCGCCGCCTTTCGCCGTGGCGGGTTCCACGAGCCCAGCCGTCCAGACCCCGATCGTCAGGACCAAGCCCTGCGGCCGGAACCTGAACCTTCAGCAGCATCGCTGACGGCCGGGCCTGCGGACCCGGAGCTGTTGGTGCGCTTGCGTGCCGTGCATGCGGCGCTGCGGGAGCGGGCAGAGGAGCTCGGGGCGCTGGATGCGGTGGCCGGTGATGGTGACCATGGCCTGGGCATGCTGCGAGGCAGCCAGGGGGCCGTTGAGCGTGCCGCCGACGCCATCGCCCGCGGCTGCGGCACCGCCCAGGTGCTGGCGGAGGCGGGGGAGGCGTGGTCGGAGCACGGCGGCGGCACATCCGGAGCGCTGTGGGGGGTGGCTCTGGCGGCGGCAGGCGACGCTCTGCCACAGGCTGCGGGGATCCCTGTCGGTGCCGAGCAGCTCGCCACCGCCGTGGAGGCCGCCTTGCAGGCCGTGGTGGCCCTGGGCAAGGCAGCCCCCGGCGACAAGACGATGGTGGATGCCCTCCAACCGTTCAGCGAACGGCTGCGGGCCGACGTGCAAGCGGGGCTGAGGCTTGACCAGGCCCTGCAGAACGCCGGCGCAGCCAGCCTGCGCGCCGCCCTTGCCACCGCGGAGCTGGTGCCGAAACGGGGCCGGGCCCGGCCCCATGGCAACCGCAGCCTGGGGCACCCCGATCCGGGGGCCCTGTCCCTGGCCTACTGCGTGCTGGCCGCAACCCAGCCCCCTCACCTCCCTGCCGCAGGCCTGGGGCGGCCAGGCTGAGGCTGGACCACCTTCAAACCCCCCAGATCACCGACATAACCGATGAACAAACTCACCATTGTGGCCACGATCAAGGCCCATCCCAACAGCGTTGAACGGGTGAAAACGGAGCTGGAAAAACTGATCCCCACAACCCTCGCTGAACCAGGCTGCCTGCAGTACGACCTGCACCAGGACAACGACAATCCTGAACTGTTTCTGTTCTACGAAAACTGGGAATCCAGAACAACCTGGCAGGATCACATGAATGCTGCCCACATCACAGCCTACAAGCAAGCAACCGAAGGCGCCGTTGCCGAATTCAGCCTCTACGAGATGAGCCAGATTGGCTGAATCACATCAGCTGAACCCTTGCCTCACCTGCCGATGCTGCTGACCCCGGTGACTGATGCGGCCGATGCCGGCCGGCAGGCTCATCACTCCCTGCCCAGGCGCTCGCTCACATCCACCAGCGGGATCTGGGCATGGCCCCAGGTGGTGGAGCTGAACAGGGAGGCCGCTCCCTCGGATGGACGGGCCGCCTCACCGGCGGCGAAGGCCCCATCGGTCCAGGAGAGGATCAGGGCCCCAAGCACACCGCCGCCGGCACTCTCGCCGGGCCGCAGGTTGAAGTGGTCGCCACCCTGGGCCAGCACCAGGCGGTGGCCCAGCTGCGTGGCCACCCCGCGGGAGATCGGCAGCACCGCCTCGGGATCGGGGGGCACCACCCAGTCACGGCTGCCGCTCACCATCAGCATGCGGGCATGCATCTGGGCGCCCGAGCCAGGGGGGAACAGCAGGGCCAGGGGGGGGCTCACCGCCACCGTCGCGATCACGCGCCGATCTCCCAGGGCGCCCGCATCGGCCGCCGTCAGCCAGCTGCACTGCAGCGTCCAGCTGAGATTGCGATCGGGATCGTTCAGGTCGCTGCAGCGGGCCCGCAGGGCGGTGTCGCTGGTGGGCGTTCCCGCCACCTGCAGCGCCGTGGTGGCACCCCAGGAATGGCCGATCACCACCACCCGCTCGGTTTCGATGGCGCCGGCACCCAGGCGCCCGGCCGCCACGCCATCGATCACCGCCGAGATGTCCATGGGCCGCAGCACCAGCTCCTCGGGGGAGGGTGGGGGCAGCTCGCCACGCAGCACCTCCCGCTGCTGCTCCCGGTCGCTGCCGGGATGGCGGGGCAACCCCACCGTGTAGCCGGCCGCCGCCAGCCGCCGGCCCCAGCCCTCGAAGGAGCTGGGCGCGTCCCAGAGGCCATGGGAGATCAGCACCAGCCGGCCGTTGCCCCCGTCCACCGGCTGCAGCAGCACCACATCGAGGGGCTCGGGGCGGTGCTGCACCGCCAGCTGCTGCTCACTGCGCCGCACCGGCGCTGCCGCCGGCGCCGCGGCGGCCAGCGGCGCGGCGGGCAGGGCGGCGATCAACTCCTCGCTGACCCGCCGCTGGCGCAGCATCGCTTCGCTCACCTCGCGGATGCGCCCCAGGTCGAGGCGCACGCGATCGCCGGGGATCGCCTTGATCAGTGCCAGCAGCGTGGGCTCACCGGCGGCGGAGGCTGCCCGCAGCGCTTGCTGCAGCTCAGCACCGCTGAAGTTCTCAGGCGCTCCCTCCAGGGTGCCCAGGCTGGAGAGCACCAGCAGGGCCTGCTCCAGCAACGGCGAGCCCACCGACCCCTCGGCGATGTTGATCAGGTCCACCGGCACCGGCTGGTTGAACACCTCGGTGAGCTTCGGGCCCAGCCGGCCTCCACTGGCCCGGTCCAGTTCGGCCAGATCGCTGGTGCCCCGCAGCAGCAGGGCCGGATCCTCCAGCTCCGCCACCCGCACGATCACATCGAGATCGAGCAGGGGAAACTCGATCACCACCTCCTCCAGCGCCCGGGCCGGGCCGGCGGCCAGCAGGTTGCCCCCCAGCAGGGTGGCCGCCAGCAGGCGCAGCAGAGCCCTGAGCCTGCCTGCCGCTGGCGCCGCCCGGGGGCGGGTGTGGCGGGCTCGGGCGCGGCGGGATGGGCTCGGGTGCCCGCAAGGGCCAGGGGTGGGCATGCCAGCTGGAGGTGCGTGCTCTGACGCTAGCGAGGGCGTGGGATTCAGCCTGCCCCGGCCGCCGGCGGCCGGGTGGCGATCACGGCGAAGAAGGGATCGCCCTTGGCGCCGATCCAGCCCAGCGGGCCAGGGGCGGCGGTGGGCTCGGCGATCAGCTCCGGCCGCGGCCACCCCTGGGCCATCAGCACCCGGGCGACGGTGGCCAGGTGGTCGCGATCGCCGCCGTCGGTCCAGATCTTGGGCGCCTTCTGGAAGAACATGCGGTTGGAGAAGGCCACGATCACCTGGCCCCTGGGCCGCACCAGCCGCCAGAGCTCGGCGGCCACCGCCTCCGGATACTGCAGGTACTGCCAGCCTGCCACCATCAGCACCGCATCCACGCTGGCCGCATCGAGGGGCAGGCGCTGGTCGGCGTTGAGGTTCTGGCGCCAGTGGCGATCCAGACGCGGGTTGGCGCGCAGTTCCTGCTCGTTGAGCCCATGGCCGATCACCTCCTGGTAGCTCACGTCCTCGGGCAGGTGGCTCACCCAGCTGCTCATCAGGTCCAGCACCACCGCACAGGACGGGATGCGCTCGCGGTAGAGCGCCGTGAGCCGGGCCCGGAAGCCGGCATCGAGATGCTGCACGAAGCGCGGCTCGGTGTAGAAGAGGGCGTCGTCGTCGCCATCGAGCTTGCGGCGCTCGGCGGCGCTGAGCACGTCCTGCCGGGGCACCACCGTCTGGGGCATCACAGCGCTGCGGGGGGAGCCGCCATCCTGCTGCGCACCAGCAGGCCATCGCGGGGGGTGGGGCTGGGGATCACCTGCAGGTCGAGGTTCTGATCGGGCACCAGCTGCAGCTGCAGCCGCTGCAGCAGCCCCACCGCCAGCAAACGGATCTCCAGCTCCGCCAGGGCCTTGCCCAGGCACACGCGCTCGCCACCGCCGAAGGGCAGCAGAGCCAGCGGGCCGGCGCCGTGGAGGTGGCGGCTGGGACGGAAGCACTCCAGGTCATCGCCGCCGTGGCGGTTGTGGGCCGTCAGGGCCACCTGCACCACCACACCGGCGGGCACTGCCACGCCATCGAGCACCAGGCCAGCGGTGGTGCGCCGGAAGAAGCCGCCCACCGGCGGCGTCAGCCGCATCACCTCCTGCACCACCGCATCGAGCCGCGGTGCCCGCGCGGGTTCGTAGGCGCTGGTGGCCTGGGCCGGCGGCGGCGGCCAGGGCAGGGCGGCGAGTTCCTGACGCAGCCAGGCCTCGGCATCGGGATGCTGCAGCAGCGCCAGCATCAGGCAGCTCAGGGACGAGGCGGTGGTCTCGTAGCCGGCGAACAGCAGCAACAGCAGCTGCTCCACCACGTCGTCGTCGGCCAGGGGGAGCCCGGCTTCATCGAGTCCGCCGGCGAGCAGGTCCAGCCCGCCGGCGGCCAGGGGCTCGCCGGCCGCCGCCTGGGCCTGGGCCCGGCGGAGCACCCCGGCCAACCGCTGCAGCAGCCGGGCGCGGGCGGCCAGGGCACGGGCGAAGGGGCTGCCCGGCAGTGCCAGGGGCAAGGAGAACAGGCCCTTGGTCCAGATCTCGAAATCGGCGAACAGGGCCTCCCGGTCCTGGCCCTCCAGGCCCAGCACCACCGTGGCGATCACCGTGAAGGCGAAGCGCCGCAGCCGCTCGGCCAGGGCAACCGGCCCCCTGGCGGCCGCCAGCTCGGCCGTGAGCTCATCCACCAGGGCCGTGATCGGCTGGCTGTAGCGGCGCAGAGCGGCGGCGGCGAACAGCTGACCCACCACCCGCCGCCGCGCCCGGTGGTCGGCCCCGTTGCGGTTGGCCAGCGAGCGGCTGCCCAGCAGCACCCGCACGCTGGCGGGCCACCAGCCCTCCACGGCGGCGGGATCGGCGAGCAGATCGGCGATCGCCTGCTGGCCTCGGATGAACACCAGCGGCTGGCCCAGCAGGCGCGTGGCGAAGACAGTGCCGTGCCGCTCGAAACGCCGCAGGGCGAAGGCGGGATCGCGGAAGAAAGCCAGGGTTTCCAGGATGCCGCTGGCGGCACCGGTGCCCGGCAACACCCTGGGCGAGGCGGCCGTCATCACGGGGGCGGCCCAGGGGGCCGGGGAAGCACCGCGTCAGCCTGGCGTGGTCGGCGCTGCGCCGTGATCAACGACGCTCGCCGCCGTGCCCAGGATCACCTGCGCGGGTTCATCGGCACCTGCGCGGCCGGCAGGGGGGGAAGAGCCCCCGCAGGCACTGCACAATCGGCTCAGTCCCTGCAGGCTGAGCCCTTCTGGAGTCGCCGCGTTCGATCACCCTCGCCGCCCAGCAGTCGCTGCTGCTGGTGAAGAACACCGCGGCCAGCGCCTGCCTCAAGCTCACGGTGCGCGAGGGCATCGGCCGGATCGCCGCCTCCTTCAACCAACCGGATGGCCGCAGCTGGAACGATGTGACCCTGGCCTTTGCGGCCAGCGAGGAACGGCCCTGGCTGCGGCTGCCGGCCAGCCTCAGCTGCCTGCTGGAGGCCCAGACACCCCTGCGCTGTGACCTGCTGCCGGTGGCGCACTGCCCGGTGACCCACGACCTGATCAGCGACTGGCTGCTGGAGCTGCACCTGGTGCGCCACCCGGTGGGAGCCGACCTGCGTCTGCGTTCGCTGCTGCAGCTGCTGGTGCAGCGCTTCGGGCGACGCAGCGGCGCCGGATACCACCTGCCCCTGGCCCTCGGCCATGCCCGGCTGGCCGAACTGATCGGCAGCACCCGTTCCACCGTGACCCGCCAGATCAGCCAGCTGCGCCAGCGGCGGCTGCTCAGCCCCTCGCCCTGCGGTGAGGCCCTGCTGCTGGCGCCGGCGCTGGTGGAGGAGCCCTGAGCAGCGGCGTCAGGGCGCCGATGCACGCAGGGAGAAGAGGGCGTCGAACTGGTGGTAGGCAGGCTTGTCCAGCCCTTCGAGCTGCAGCAGACGCCGCAGGGCGATGATCTCGGCCCGCTGGGCCACGATGATCTGGCGCGAGAGGCGGCGCACACTGGCGTTGCTGCTCTTGGCCAGGGCGTCGTGGGCCATCACCAGGGCGCCGCCGTGGTGGAAGAGCATGCCCTCGAGGAACCACACCGAGCGGCTCTGGGGGGTGGGCAGATCGGCCACCATGCGCATCGCCTCCACTTCAGCGGCCGCCATGCGCCGCAACCCGCTGAGGCTGTCGGGATCACCGCCGCTGCTCAGCACCACCGGATACACGGGGGCATCGGGATACCAGGCCCGGCGCCACAGGCGCATGGCGCGGATCTCGCGCGCCTGCTCATTCCAGATCTGGCGGGCCAGGGCGCCGAGGGCGGGCGAGCCGGTGCCGAGCACCAGCTCACTCATGCGCAGGGCGCCGGTGTGGTGCTCCACCATCGCGTCGATGAAGCGCAGGTCGTAGGTGGCGCCGGCGGGCCCGAGTTCGTGGGCATGGCCGGCGTGATCGTGCGGCTGCTCCTGGGACTCGTGCTCGTGGTGATCGTGCTGGCCCTCAAGGTTCAGCTGGCCGGGGGCGCCGGGCCGGGCCGGAGCCGCCACGGCCGGCGCGATGGTTGTGCCCGCTGCCAGAGCGGCGGCCAGCAGCGCCGCCAGCGGACGCAGGGCGGAGCAACGGATCGGACACGGGTGCATGGGATGCCGGCGAGGTCTCTCTAGGATCAACTCTCCAGTTACTGGAGAGTCAAGTGCCCCCCACGCCCCTGCAGCACCACCCCCGCGGGGGCCAGCACGCGGGAGGGCTGGAGCGCATCGGCGCCGTGGCCCGGCGCTCAGGCCTGTCGGTGAAGACGATCCGCTTCTACAGCGATCAGGGCCTGATCGAACCCGCCAGCCGCAGCCAGGCCGGTTACCGCCTGTACGCCGATGCCGTCTACGACGAACTGGTGCTGATCCGCACCCTGGCGGCGCTGCAGATCCCCCTGGCCGAAACCAGTGCACTGCTGCGGGCCCGTCGCTCGGGGCTGTGCACCTGCACCTCGCTGCAGGCCACGATTCGCCAGCGGCTGGAAACGATCGAGCGCACGATCAGCGATCTGGCCCACCTGCGCCGCGAACTGGCAAGCCTGCTCCATGACTGGCAGGACTGCGGTGGCCGCAAGCCCTGAGCGCCGCGGGCCGGGGGCAGCGCCTTGACCCTGCCAGGAACGCAGTGGGAGGATCACGCCGCTCCTGTGCACAGCGACCTTGGCAACCATTCTCGACCCCGACGGTTGGTCCGGCGCCACGAGCGGCACCTGGAGCCGCCGGGCCAACCAGGTGATCGATGAGCGCCGCGGGGTGCGCACCGAGGGCCGCGATCTGATCAATGCCCTGCGCGGAGCCGATGTGATCATCGGCCGGCGCAACGACGATCGGCCGGGTTACTTCAGCGATCGCGGCAATCTGCAGTTCGGCGGCGACGATGACCTGCTGATCGGCAGCAGCCGCGACGGCTTCGGCATCGACAATCAGGGCTTCATCTTCATGGGTACGGGTGATGACCGGATCGTGGCATCCGGTGGCGATAAAGCCATGCGCAACCGCCGCAATATCTTCACCCAGGATGGGAAGGATACGGTGGATGTGAGCGATGGCGGCATCCGCGGCCGGGGTTTCATCGACCTGGGCACAGGCCGCAACACCTTCATCGGCTTCGGTGACCACACCGTGTTCGGCAGCGAGAACAAACGTGACCTGCTTGAACTGCCGAGCGGAACCTATGAACTGCGGCGCCGTGGCAACGGCAGGCGAGGGCGGGAAGTGCGCGTCGAACAGGACGACGACAGGCTGCGGGTGTTCGACTTCGACAAACTGGGGGCCATCGGCGGCCGCAGCCGCGACCGCATCGACATTGAGCAGAACGGAACTGTGGTGGTGAGTAACAACGGCACAATTGAAATCACCTGATGCAGGCATCAGGTGATTTCGTCAGAACCATCCTTCACACAGCCATCATTCTCAACCCCACGGTCAGAGGGGTTGAGTTCAGTGCTGCGGATCAGTGCTGCGGAATCACACCTGATCCCGGAGCAATTCCGTGCAGGTGGTGATGCACTCGCCATCATCAAGCGAGCAGGTGGTGATGCACTCGAAATAGTCTTCCACCGGGTCGGAGCCGGCCTGAGTCTGAGGAAGAGCCGTGTCCACAGCGGCCATCTGAGCGGTGGCTTCAACCTCGAGATGGGCCCGGCTGGCAAGCTGAGGGTCGACGAAGTGAACAGTCATGGCGGGTCGGGGTTGCGTGGTGATTTTCACCGTATGGCCATCCTCTGTGGGGCACAAGCAGGATGAGCAGGGATACTCAGTACTGCGTCAAGCAATGTAAAGATCAAGGCCGGTGAAGCGGCGTCACCCATGAGCTCCTCTCCTCCGGCACCGCCCAGTCCCTTCGCCGCCGCTGGCGGGCACCAGGCCGAGCGGCTGCTGCAGCTCGAGGCCCTGGCCCGGCGGGCCGGCACCGGCATCACCAGCGAGAAGCTGATCGGACCCTGGCGGCTGCATCAGCTCTGGAGCCGGGAGCAGGCGGCTCCGCAGCAGTCCCAGGCGGCCCTGCTGCGGCTGCTGGCAGCCAGCCTCACGATCAGCCCGGGCTCGCCCCTGCAGCTGTGCAACAGCGTGCGGCTGGGTCCGCTGGAGCTGCGCTTCCGCGGCTGGGGCCGGCTGCAGGGCCGGCGGCCGCTGCTGCAGTTCGGCTTCGAGCAGCTGGAGCTGCTGCTGGGCCCACGCCTGCTGCTGCAGCGCTCGCTGCCGGCCGTGGAACCGCGACGGCAGCCCTTCTTCGCCCTGATCGCATGCGGCAGCGACAGCCAGGGCCGCTGGCTGCTGGCCCGGGGCCGGGGCGGCGGGCTGGCCTGCTGGCGCTGCCCCTCAGCAGATGCGGGGCAGCAGCTCGCCGCTGAGGGGTAGCAGCAGCCGCTCGGTGCCCAGGGCCGTGGTCAGCAGCACCCGCGGGGCGACGCCGGCAGGGGTGCAGCGCACGCTGCCGATCCAGGCCGCCCCGTGCGGGCCCAGCACCGCCAGGGCACGCTCCAGCTGGTCGGCCGGGAGCACGGCCAGGAAGCGCCCCTCATTGGCCAGATGCAGCGGCTCGAAGCCCAGCAGCTCGCAGGTGCGCGCCACCGGCTCGATCACCGGCAGGCGCCCCTCCTGCACGGCGAACTCCACAGCGGCGGCCTCGGCCAGTTCCACCAGGGCGCTGGCCAGGCCGCCCCGGGTGAGATCCCGCAGGCAGCGGGGCCGCACCCCGGCCTCCAGCAGGGCCGCCACCTGGGGCCACAGGGGGGCGCAGTCGCTCAGCACCGGCGGCTGCAGCTGCAGCTGGTGGCGGGCGGCCAGGATCGCCACCCCGTGGCGGCCCAGATCGCCGCTCACCAGCAGGGCGTCGCCGGGGCGGATCGCCGCCGGGCTGATCGGCTCGGCGGCCTCGATCACGCCGATGCCGCTGGTGCTGATGAACAGGCGGTCGGCCTTGCCCCGCTCCACCACCTTGGTGTCGCCGGTGACGATGCTCAGCCCGCACAGCCGGGCCGCCGCCGCCATCGAGGCCACCATCCGGCGCAGCAGGTCCAGCGGCAGCCCCTCCTCAAGAATCAGGGCCACGCTCAGGTGCCGGGGCCGGGCACCGGCCATGGCCAGGTCGTTGGCGGTGCCCACCACCGCCAGGCGGCCGATGTCACCGCCGGGAAACTCCAGCGGCTGCACCACGTAGGCATCGGTGGTGAAGGCCAGCCGGCCGGCGGGCAGGGCCAGGCTGGCGGCATCGTGCAGCACCGGCGCCGGCTCGCCGTAGAGCGGCAGCAGCTCCTGGCGGATCAGCTCCTGCATCAGGCTGCCGCCGCCGCCGTGGGCCAGCTGGATCCGCTCACTCATGGGGCGGAGAATGGCAGATCCGCTGCACGAACCGCTGCCGATGGCGCAGGCCAACCCCACCCGCGCCCTGCGCCTCGCCTTGGCGCCGCTGGCCCTGCTCAGCGGTGCCAAGTCGTTTCGCGACAACCCGGTGATCGGCAGCCGGCGCCTCAACCGCCTGGGCCTGCATGTGGCCCGCATCCGCCTGGCGGATGCCATCACCGCCCAGCGCCGCCGGCGCCTGGGCCGGCGCGTCAGCGCCGGCGACCGGCGCCAGTACGCCGAGCAGGGCTATGTGCTGCGCGAGAATCTGCTGCCCGCCGCCCAGTTCGAGGCCCTGCGCCGCGAGGTGCTCGGCAGCCACTGGCCCCTGCTGGAGATGCGCCAGGGGGAGGCGGTCACCCGCCGGGTGGCCCTCGACCGCGCCCGGCTGCGCGCCAGCCATCCGCAGCTGGAGGCATTGCTTGCCAGCCAGGCGGTGCGCGACCTGATCCGCTACGTGGCCGGCACTGGCGCCGAGCCGATCTTCTCTCTGCAGGCGATCCTGGCCGGCCTGCCCGGCGCGGCCCCCGATCCCCAGGCCAGGCTGCACGCCGACACCTTCCACTCGATCGCCAAGGCCTGGTTCTTCCTCCACGACGTGGCCGAGAGCGAGGGTCCCTTCGCCTATGTGCCGGGCTCGCAGCGCATGACCCCGGAGCGGCTGGCCTGGGAACGGCAGCAGAGCCTGGAGGCGTCCCGCCACCCGATCAAGTACCACGCCCGCGGCTCCTTCCGGGTGGAACCCGAGGACCTGGCGGCCATGGGTCTGGGCCCCCCGCGCCGCTTCGCGGTGAAGGCCAACACCCTGGTGATCGCCGACACGCGCGGCTTCCACGGCCGCAGCCCCAGCGACCACCCCACCTGCCGGGTGGAGATCTACGCCGCCCTGCGCCGCAATCCCTTCCTGCCCTGGAACGGCCTCGATCCCCTGGCCCTGCCCTGGCTGCGGGACCACACCGGCAGCCTGCAGCTGGGGGTGCTGCGGCGGCTGCAGCGCCTGGGGCTGGCAACGATGCCCTGGAAGCCCGCCGGTCAGGGCCCCATCGACGCCGGTCTCGATGCCGGCCTCACCGGCACCGGCCTGTAGCGGTGGTAGGCGGCGCAGGCCCCCTCGCTCGACACCATCGGCGCACCCAGGGGGTGAAGGGGCGTGCAGGCGCTGCCGAAGGCCGGGCACTCCGGCGGCGTCGCCTGACCGCGCAGGATGGCGCCGCTGATGCACACCGATTCCTCCGCCGGCGCCGGCCCGCGGCAGCCGCAACCGGCGCCGGAGGTCCCGACGTCAAGGGCGAAGCGCTCGCGGGCATCGAGGCGGCGGTAGTTGCCGCGCAGGGCCAGCCCGCCGCCGGGCAGCACCCCGAGGCCGCGCCAGGCCTGGTCCACCACCGCGAACACCGCCTCGATCTGCTGCCGCGCAGCCGGGTTGCCCTCCTCGCGCACTGCCCGCCCGTAGGCGTTCACCACCTGCGGGCTGCCTGCCTCCAGCAGGCGCACGCAGGCCAGCAGACCGGCCATCACATCGGCGGGCTCGAAGCCCGTCATCGCCACCGGCAGCCGCTGGCGCCGCACCAGGTCGTGGAGTTCCGCCAGCCCCATCACGCTGCCCACGTGGCCGGCCGCCAGGAAGCCCTGCACCCGGTTGCCCGGATCGCTCAGGATCGAGGCCATGGCCGGCACCACGCGCACATGGGCCACCAGCAGCGAGAGGTTGGTGAACCCCAGGGCCAGGGCCTGGCGGGCCAGCAGCGCCGTGGCCGGGGCGGTGGTCTCGAAGCCCACGGCCAGGAACACCACCTGGCGATCGGGATGGCGCCGCGCCAGCTCCAGGGCCTGCAGGGGTGAGGTGAGCAGGCGCACGTCGCCGCCGGCGGCCCGCACCCCGAGCAGGTCGTCACCGGTCTCGCTGCCCGGCACCCGCAGCATGTCGCCGTAGGAGCAGAGGATCACATCGGGGCGCCGCGCCAGCTCCAGGGCGGCATCGATCGTGGCGGCAGGCGTCACGCACACCGGGCAGCCGGGCCCATGGATCAGCTCCACGCCGGGGGGAAGCAGCTGGTCGAGGCCCCAGCGCACGATGGCGTGGGTCTGGCCGCCGCACACCTCCATCAGGGTCCAGGGGTGGGTGGCGACCGCCGCCAGCTCGGCGGCCAGCGCCGCCACCCGGGCGGGAGCCGATGGCGCGGCGCGGCCCATCAGCGCCGGTAGCTCTGCAGCACGCGCATGTACTGGGCCCGCTCGTATTCCCCCGGCTCGGCGCAGCGCAGCTGGCTCATGCAGCCCCTGAGCTCGGCGAGGGCGCTGTAGTCGTGCTCCAGCAGCCAGGTGGCGAGCTCGTCCTCGATGCCGCGCAGGCGCTCGGGACCGTGGCGCAGCAGGGCCGCCACCAGCTGGGTGGCGGCGGCGCCGGCCATCAGCAGCCGCACCACGTCGGTGCCGCGGTGCACGCCGCCGCTGGCGATCAGATCGAGGCGCTCGCGGCCGTGCAGCAGGGCGATCCAGCGCAGCGGCAGGCGCAGGTCGTGGGGGGTGGAGAGCAGCAGGTTGGGACGCACCTCCAGCTCCTCGATGTCGATGTCGGGCTGGTAGAAGCGGTTGAACAGCACCAGGCCGTCGGCGCCGGCCGCCGCCAGCCGCGCGGCCATGGCGCGCAGGTTGGTGAAGAAGGGGCCGAGCTTCACCGCCAGGGGCAGCCGCACCTCGGCGCGCACCTCCCGCACGATCTCCTCCACCTGGTTCTCGATCGCGGCGCTGCTCAGCAGCGGGTCGGTGGGCAGGTCGTAGATGTTGAGTTCGAGCGCGTGAGCGCCGGCCGCCTCGATGCGCCGCGCCGTCTCCACCCAGCGGCCGGGATGGCTGCCGTTGAGGCTGGCGATCAGCGGCACCTGCAGCCGCTGGCGCGCCTGCTCGATCAGGCGCAGGTAGAGGTCCTGCCCCTCGTGCAGGGCGGCGGTGTCGGGCAGGTAGCTGAGGGCTTCGCCGTAGCTCTCGGCGCCCTGGCTCGCGTGCCACTGCAGATCGAGCTGCTCCTGGCGGATCTGCTCCTCGAACAGGGAGTGCAGCACGATCGCCGCGGCCCCGTGCCGCTCCAGCTCCTGCAGCTGCTGCACGTCCTCGCTGAGGGGCCCGGCGGCCCCCACCACCAGGGGGGTGCGCAGGGGCAGGCCGAGGTAGCTGCTGCTGAGGTCCACGGCGGTCTCCACGCTCATGGCTCGGCGCCCTCGCTGGCCAGGGCCTGGTAGGCGGCCCAGCGGCGGTCCACGGCGGCCTGGGCGGCACGGGCCAGGGAGCGGGCCCGCTCCGGCTGGCTGTAGCGCAGCATGCGGAAGCGGTTCTCCGCCGCCATCCCCTCCTCCAGCTTGCGCCGCGGCGCCGGGCTGTCGAGTTGCAGGGGATTCTCACCGCGCTCGGCGCGGCGCGGGTCGTAGCGGTAGAGCAGCCAGCGGCCGGTGTCCACCGCCAGCTTCTGATGGGCCATCCCCCTGGCCATGTCGATGCCGTGGGCGATGCAGTGGGAGTAGGCCAGGATCAGCGACGGGCCCGGATAGCTCTCGGCCTCCAGGAAGGCGCGGATGGTGTGCTCGTCGCGGGCTCCCATGGCCACGCTGGCCACGTAGATGTGGCCGTAGGTCATGGCCATCAGGCCCAGGTCCTTCTTGCCGGCGGGCTTGCCGGAGGCGGCGAACTTGGCCACCGCCCCCAGGGGCGTGGCCTTGGAGGCCTGGCCGCCGGTGTTGGAGTACACCTCGGTGTCGAGCACCAGGGCGTTGAGGTCGCGGCCGGCGGCGAGCACGTGATCGAGGCCGCCGAAGCCGATGTCGTAGGCCCAGCCGTCGCCGCCCACCAGCCACACACTCGTCTTCACCAGGGCATCGGCCAGCTCCAGCAGCCGCCGGGCCCCGTCCGCAGTGCCGTCCGCCGCGCTCTCGGGCAGGACCTGCAGACGCTGCTTCAGGGCCGCCACCCGCTCCCGCTGCTCGGCGATGCCGGCCTCATCGCCCTGATCGGCATCGCGCAACCCGTCCACCAGGGCCGGCGGCAGCTGGTCGGCAGGGAGCTCGTGCGCGAGCCGCTGCAGCAGATCGAGGGCGATGCGGCGCTGCTGGTCGAGCGCCACGCGCATGCCGAAGCCGAACTCGGCGTTGTCCTCGAACAGGGAGTTGCTCCAGGCCGGGCCGCGGCCCTCGGCGTTGGCACTCCAGGGGGTGGTGGGCAGGTTGCCGCCGTAGATCGAGCTGCAGCCGGTGGCGTTGGCGATCAGCATGCGGTCGCCGAACAGCTGGCTGGCGAGCTTGAGGTAGGGCGTCTCACCGCAGCCGGCGCAGGCGCCGGAGAACTCGAACAGGGGCTGCTGCAGCTGCTGCTGACCGATCCTGTGCAGGTTGAGCCCCTCGCGCGGCGTCTCCGGCAGCTGCAGGAAGAAATCCCAGTGGGCGCGGGCCTGCGCGCGCAGGGGCTGGGACGGCGCCATGTTGATCGCCTTGCGCCTGGGCTCGCTGCGGTCCCGCGCCGGACACACCTCCACGCAGAGGCTGCAGCCGGTGCAGTCCTCGCTGGCCACCTGGATCGTGAACGTCTGGCCGCTGAAGGCGGGATCGCGGGCCGGAGCTGTGCTCAAGCCGGCGGGGGCGTCGGCGAAAGCCGCGGGCTCGGCCACCTTGGCCCGGATCACCGCATGGGGACAGACCATCACGCACTTGCCGCACTGCACGCACAGGTCGCTCTCCCACACCGGCACCGCGGTGGCGATGTTGCGTTTCTCCCAGCGGGCGGTGCCCACCGGCCAGGTGCCGTCGCAGGGCAGGGCGCTCACCGGCAGCGCGTCACCGCGGCGCTCGAGCATGGGCGCGATCACCTCACGCACGAAGGCCGGCGCCTGCTCCAGGCGCTCGCTGAGGGAGGGCTCGCCGGCGGTCTCGACCTCGGCAGCAGCCTGCTCGACCTGGGGGGCGGCGGCATCGAGCTGCTGCCAGGGGAGGCGGTGCAGGTGATCGAGGCTGGCGTCGAGGGCGGTCAGGTTCATGGCCACCACCGCCTCCCCCTTGCGCCCGTAGGTCTTGCGGATCGAGGCGCGGATGCGCTCGATCGCCTGCTCGCGCGGCAGCACGCCGCTCACGGCGAAGAAGCCCGCCTGCATCACCGTGTTGATGCGCGAGCCCATGCCCGCCTGCCGCGCCACGCCACTGGCATCGATCACCCAGACGCGCAGCTGCTGCTCGCGGATGCGCTCGCGCAGCGCCTGCGGCAGACGGCTCCAGGTTTCGGCGGGCTCATAGGGACTGTTGAGCAGGAACACCCCGCCGGGCTCGATGCCCGCCAGCAGGTCGAAGCGGCCGAGGAAGTCCCACTGGTGGCAGGCCACGAAGGTGGGCCGCTGGATCAGGTAGGTGGAGCGGATCGGCCGCGGCCCGAAGCGCAGGTGCGACACGGTGACCGACCCGGATTTCTTGGAGTCGTAGACGAAGTAGCCCTGGGCGAACAGGTCGGTGCTCTCGCCGATGATCTTGATCGCCGCCTTGTTGGCTCCCACGGTGCCGTCCGAGCCCAGGCCGTAGAACACGGCCCGCACCTCAGCAGCGTCACCGTCCCCGGCAGCGGCCCCATCTCCGGCGGCCCCATCTCCGGCAGCGGCGGGCGGCCGTTCGGTCACGAACTGCTCCTGCACCGGCAGCGACAGGTGGGTGAGGTCGTCGGTGATGCCGACGCTGAAATGGTTGAGCGGCTCGCCCCCCACCAGGGCGCCCTTGAGGTGATCGGCCACCGCCTTCACCATCGCCGGAGTGAACTCCTTGGAGGACAGGCCGTAGCGACCGCCCAGCACCCGGGGCAGAGACGTGCCAGGGCCGTGCACGGCACTCCACTGCTCCACCACGGCGGTGAGCACATCGAGGTAGAGGGGCTCGCCGCTGGCGCCGGGATCCTTGCAGCGATCCAGCACGGCGATGGCCCGCGTGCTGGCCGGCAGCGCCTCCACCAGCAGGCGGGCCGCGAAGGGCCGCAGCAGGCGCACCTTCAGCAGCCCCACCCGCTCGCCGGACGCCTGCAGCAGCTCGAGGGTTTCCTCGGCGGTCTCGCAGCCCGAGCCCATCAGCACCAGCACCCGCTCGGCAGCGGCCGGGCCCACGTAGTCGAAGGGGCGGTAGTGGCGACCGCTGAGCTCTCCGAAGCGCGCCATCGCCTCGACCACGTGGCCGGGGGCCTCGTCGTAGAAGCGGTTCACCGATTCCCGGGCCTGGAAATACACATCCGGGTTCTGGGCGGTGCCGCGGATCACCGGCCGGCTGGGGCTGAGGGCCCGGGCCCGGTGGGCGCTGATCTCGGCCTCGGGGATCAGCTGCCGCAGCAGCGCGTCGCTGAGGGGATGGAGCTTCTGGATCTCGTGGGAGGTGCGAAAGCCGTCGAACACATGCAGGAACGGCAGGCGGCTGCGCAGGCTGGCGCGGGTGGCGATGGCGGCGAAGTCGCCCGCCTCCTGCACCGAAGCCGAACAGAGCACGGCGCAGCCCGTGCCGCGGGTGGCCATCACGTCGCTGTGGTCGCCGAAGATCGACAGCCCCTGGGCCGCCAGCGAGCGGGCGGCCACATGCAGCACCGCCGGCGTGAGCTCCCCCGCCAGCTTGTGCAGGTTGGGGATCATCAGCAGCAGCCCCTGGCTGGCCGTGAAGGTGGTGGTGAGGGTGCCGGCCTGGAGGGCGCCGTGCACCGTGCCGGCGGCCCCGGCCTCGCTCTGCAGCTCCACCACCGAGGGCACCGAGCCCCAGAGGTTGGGGCGGCCCTCGGCCGCCCAGGCATCGGCCCACTCGCCCATCGGCGAAGCCGGGGTGATCGGATAGATGGCGATCACCTCGTTGAGGCGGTAGGCCACCCGCGCCACCGCCTCGTTGCCGTCCACCGTGATCGTGGCGGCGCCCGGGGCCGCGCCGTGGCCGGCGGTGCCGGAACTCAGCGGTGGGGCCGTCATCGGATCGGGGGGAGGGGATCGGGCTCGTCATCGAGCACCAGGCTCAGAGCCACCCCCACATGCACCAGCACCCGGTCGCCCACCACCGCCTCCGGCAGGCAGGCCAGGCTCACCCGCTGGCGCACGCCGCCGAAGTCCACCTCGGCGCTGCGCCAGAGGGGATCGGCCATGGGCCCCGCCGGCGCCCCGGTGCCGGCCTCGGGATGGCCGTCGCTGATCGCCACGATCACTCCGGGCGTGGCCAGGCACATGGGGCGGCGGGGCGGGGTGCGGGGACGCGCGGCGTGCAGCAGGGGGCGCCCGATTTCGTTATAGGCCGGCGCTCCAGGGCTGCCCACAGCTGGCCCAGGGCCAGCCCGCCGTCGTTACAAGGCAGTTGCACAGACCACCAGGGCTCCAGGCCGGCGGCCCGCAGGCCACCGATGCAACCCTCCAGCAGCCGGGCGTTCTGGAAGCAGCCGCCGCTCAGGGCCACCCGCCGGCAGCCGGTGCGGGCGGCCGCCTGCTCCGCAGCCGCCACCAGCCCGGCCACCAGCGCCCCAAGGAAGGTCGCGGCCAGCGACGCGGCGTCCGCCCCGGCGGCGCGGGCGGCCAGGAGATGGCGCAGGAGGGGCTCCCAGTCCAGTCCGCCCAGGGGCAGCCCAGGAGCCGCCCCGGCCCCAGCAGGCGCCAGGGGCGCGGGCACCAGGGGCAGGAGCGCCGCCTCGCAGGCCCCCCACGCCTCAGCGGCCGCCCCCTCGCGCCGGCGCTGCGCCAGCCCCTCCAGCAGCAGGCCGCTCTCCCCCTCGTAGCTCTGCTCCTGCACCACATCCAGGAGCGAGGCGACGGCATCGAACAGCCGCCCCAGGCCCGAGCTCAGCGGCGCGTTGCAGCCGCCGGCCACCGCCGCCGCCAGCAGCTGCCGCTCGGAGGCGGAGAAGGCCTCCCGGCAGGCCCGGGCACCGGGGTGCTGGAGCAGCGCCGGATCGGCCGCTAGCAGCAGCCCCAGGGCAGCCCGCCGCGGCTCGCGCATCGCCCGCTCGCCGCCGGGCAGCGGGAAGGGCCGCAGGCAGGCCAGCCGCTCCGCCCCGCCGGCGCCATCGAGCCGCAGCAGTTCCCCGCCCCAGAGCTGGTGGCCGGGGCCCGGGCCGTAGCCGAGCCCGTCGGCGGCCCACACCAGCAGGGGCCCCGCCAGGCCGTGCTCGGCCGCCACCGCCAGACCGTGGGCATGGTGGTGCTGCACCAGCTGCAGGGGCAGCCCCCGGCGCTCCGCCAGGCGGACGGCGATGGCACGGCTCACGTAACCGGGGTGGGCATCGGCCACCAGCTGCCGGGGGGGCTCCGGGCCGCCCGCAGCACCGGGATCGCGGCCGCGCTGCAGGATCGCTTCGAGCCCCCGCTCCACCGCCTGCTGCTGGCGCAGGCCGGCCAGATCGCCCTGAAACGGCGCCACCCACACGCGGCCGCCCAGGGCCAGGGCCGGCGCCGCCTTGAGGTCGCCGCCCAGGGCCAGCACGGCGCGATCGGCGGGCGGCGGCACGGGCAGCTCCAGGGAGGCGGGGGCGTAGCCGCGGGCGCGGCGCAGCAGGGCGGGGCGGCCGTCGATCAGCTGCAGCAGGGAGTCATCGAGGGGGCGGGCGATGGGGCGGTTGTGCACCAGGAAGGCGTCGGCGATGGCCCCCAGGCGCTGGCGGGCCTCGCGCGGATCGGTGCAGAGGGGCTCGCCGCTGGGGTTGCCGCTGGTGGCCACCAGGGGGCGGCCCGCCGCCTCCACCAGCAGCTGGTGCAGGGGGGAGGCGGGCAGCATCACGCCCAGCGAAGGGCTGCCGGGGGCCACGGCTTCGCAAACGCGCTGCTCCCCTCCGGCACGCGCCGCGTCGGCAGGTGCCGCCCCCCCATCGCGACGGCGCAACAGCACGATCGGCGCGGCGGGCGAACGCAGCGCCTCCAGCTCCGCAGCACCGATCCGCACCGCTCCCTCCAGCCAGGCCGGATCCCCCACCAGCAGGGCGAAGGGCTTGGCGGGTCGGCGCTTGCGCCGCCGCAGCCCGGCCACGGCCTCGGGCCGGGTGGCATCCACCAGCAGCTGGAAGCCGCCCACCCCCTGCAGGGCCAGGATGCCGCCGGCCAGGAGGAGCGCAGCGGCCGCCTGGATGGCCTCGTCGTCGCCAGCGGTGGGATCGCCCATGGGGGCGTTGCCCTCCCCATCCAGCAGCTGCAGCCGCGGCCCGCACACCGGGCAGCCGCTGGTTTCGGCGTGGAAGCGGCGATCGGAGGGATCCAGGAACTCCCGCCGGCAGGCGGGGCACAGGGGGAAGGCGGCGAGGGTGGTGTGGGCGCGGGCGAAGGGTTCGGCGGTGGCGATCGAGTAGCGCGGGCCGCAGGCGCAGCAGCTGATGAACGGGTAGCGGTGGCGGCGGTTGGCGGGATCGGCCAGCTCGGCCCGGCAGGCGGGGCAGGGGGCCCGGTCGGCCAGCAGGGCCGGGGCGAACAGGCCGGGGCCCAGGGCCCGGGGCGCGGCGGCGGCGATGCGCAGGCCGGCCGGTGGCGGCAGCCGGGGCGGGAGCCACCGGGGCTGCAGCGGCTGCAGCACCGCTGGCGGCGGCAGCTCGGCGGGAAGGCGGCCCAGGAACGTCTCCAGGGCCGGGCGCTCGCCGTGCAGATCCAGCCGCACCGCTCCGGCCACGTTCTCCAGCTCACCGGTGAGGGCCAGCTCGGAGGCGAGGCGGTGCACGAAGGGCCGGAAGCCCACCCCCTGCACGGTGCCGCGGCAGTGCAGCAGCAGCCGGGCCTGCTTGGCCATGGGGGGCTCAGGCCAGGACCCTGGCTTGGAGGCCGGCGGCGATGGCGTGGCGCAGCTCGGCCATGCCCTCGCCGGTGCGGGCCGACACCGCCACGATCCGGGCGGCGGGCGCCACCCGGGCGATGTGGTGATGGGCTTGGTGGCGATCGAACCCCACGGCGGCGGCGAGATCGAGCTTGTTGATCACCACCAGATCGGCGCTCTGGAACATGGCCGGGTACTTGAGGGGTTTGTCCTCCCCCTCGGTGACGGCCAGCAGCACCAGGCGCAGGCTTTCGCCGAGGTCGTAGGCGGCGGGGCACACCAGGTTGCCCACGTTCTCGATCAGCAGCAGCCCCAGGGCGGCCAGATCGAAGCGCTCGAGGGCCGGCTCCAGCATGGCGGCCTCCAGGTGGCAGGCCTGGCCGGTGGTGATCTGCACCGCCTCGATGCCGGCGGCGATCAGGCGGCGGGCGTCGTTGTCGGTGGCCAGATCGCCCACGATCGCCCCCAGGCGGCCCGGGCCGCTCCACTCGCGCCCCAGCCGCTCCAGCAGGGCGGTTTTGCCGGAACCGGGCGAGGAGAGCACGTTGAGCACCGGCAGGCCGGCCGCCGCGAAGCGCCGGCGCAGGGCCGCCGCCCGGGCGTCGTTGCGCGACAGCAGGGCCGCGCCCAGCTCCAGGCGCCGGGGGCTGGGGGCCGGAGCCTCGATCACGGCCGCGCCGGGTGGCTCGATCTGGCCGCAGTGGCAGGTGGTGCACATCGCAGCAGGGCTCCGAGAGGGGGTATCAGCAGGGCTCCGGATCGGCCAGCTCGAGGGAGGCCAGCTGCAGCTCGCGGCCGCGCAGCAGCTGGCGGCTGATGGCGCCGCAGCGGGGGCAGGCGCACACCCCATCCTGGGCAGGAAAGGGCTCCTGGCAAGCGGCGCAGAAACATTCCGCCGCCACCGGCTCGATCAGCAGCCGCGCCGAGGACGCGGCGGTGCCGGCCATCACCACCTCGAAGGCCAGGGCGAGGGCATCGGGATCCACCCCCGCCAGGCTGCCGATGCGCAGGGTGATGGCGCAGATCCGGCCGCCGCCATGGCGCCCGGCCTGCTCCAGGGCCTGATCGCGCACGGCCTCCATGATGCTGAGCTCATGCATCGGCGCCGCCCTCCCGCAGCCACTGGCGCAGCAGGCGGCGGGCCCGCGGCAGCGACGCCCGCAGGGGTGCCGAGAGGGCGGTGCCGTGGCCGAGGGCATAGGCCGGCACCCGCAGCCAGGCGCCCCGGGGGGCGTGGCCGTAGAGGGCAGCGGTGATCGCCAGCAGCTGGGCCGGCTCGAGGCGGTGGCTGCTGCTGGCGCCTGCCGGCGGGGCCGCGGCGGACAGGGGGTCGAGCCGCGGCGCAGCGGTGGAGCCCGCCGGCAGGGGCGCCAGCCAGGCATCGATGAACAGCACCCGCTGCAATGGCGCCAGCTCGGCGGCCAGCTCGGGGGTGAGCTGGTGCAGGCAGCGGCCCCCGGCTTCCTCCGCCAGCAGGGCGCCGACGCGGTCGTCGCCGCGCAGGGGATTGCCGATGCCGATCACAAGAGCTCGGGGCTGGCTGGGGTGGGGGTGGCTGACCCTCAGGACGAGCAGCTGTAGTGCGACACCCCGCCGGCCTGGAAGAACTGCTCAGGCTTGAGGTGGTAGTAGCGCTGCTCGATGGCCGCCGACTGTTCCTCGTAGGGATGGGTCAGCACGGCCTGCAGTTCCCTCACCAGGGCGTAATCGCCCTGCATGGCCTGCTGGTAGGCGGGCACCACCAGCCACTCCCGCCAGGTGTATTTCGGGTTCACCCGCTTCATCCCTGCCGCCACCTCAGCCGGTTTGCCGCTGCCGGCAACGAGCTGCTGCCAGCGCTGCAGCCAGGAGTGCCAGCGCTGATCGAGCTGGGGCGACGTTGGGGCGTAAAAACTCTTCTTCAGGGCGGCGATGGTGTCCGGCAGATGGGATAGCTCACGGAAGAAGATGGTGCCATCCACCTTGGTGACCACCAGCAGCTGCAGCAGCTCCTGCACCAGGGCGGGGTCGTAGGAGGCCAGGCCAAGCTTGGACGCCCACATCGCCTGGATCTGGGCTTCCATGGCCGTTGCAAAACCCTGGCGCAGCTCATCGAAGCGGGCCAGGGCCGGGGCCTCATCGGCGAGCAGGGGCCTCACCGCCGCCCAGAACATGTGGAAGTTGGCCTCGGCGGCCACGGGCTGGTTGGAGAAGGCGAAGTGATCGCCGCCACCGGTCCAGGGCTGGAAGGCGGGATCAAACAGCTCGCTGAACCCGAAGGGGCCGTAGTCGAGGGTGAAGCCACCGGCGGCGCAGTTGTCGCTGTTGAAGTTGCCCTGGCAGTAACCCACCCGCAGCCAGTTCGCCACCAGGGCGGTGAGCCGGCCGCGGAAGCAGCGGGCCAGCTCCACCAGCTGCTCGGCGAAGGGCAGGGCTGGGTCGATGTCTGCCCGGTAGTCCCGCTCGATCAGGTGCGCCACGATCAGACGCAACTCCTCCAGGGCCCTGGGGTGGGCGTTGCTGCGCACGCGGCGGGCGAACAACTCCAGCTGGCCCACCCGCAGAAAGGAGGGTGCCACCCGGGTGGAGATCGCCACCGGATCGTTCACCAGGATGTCGGGATCGCTGGAGCGGGAATCGGCGGAATACCAGGGCCGCCGCACGGTTTCCGATCTCGACACATAGAGCGTCAATGAGCGGGAGGTGGGAACCCCCAGGGCATGCATGTGCTCCTGGGCCAGGAACTCCCGCACGCTGGAGCGGAGCACGGCGCGGCCATCACCCCCACGGCAATAGGGCGTGGGGCCGCCCCCTTTGAGCTGCAGTTCCCAGCGCCGCCCCCTGAAGACGCCTTCAAAGACGGAGATCGCCCGGCCATCGCCATAGCCGTTGCCCGTGCCGAACGGGCATTGCTGGGTGTATTCGGAACCGTAGATCGAGAGCGCATAGCCCGTGGCCCAGCCGAACGGACGCATGGGCTCAGGGGCGCCGGAGAGATCACCGCAGAACACGCGGCGGAACTGGCTGTCGTGGGCCAGGTCGTCGCTGAGGCCGAGCTCCTGGAAGAGGGTGCTGCTGTGGGCGACGTACTCGGCATCGGCCAGGGGCGTGGGAGTGACGGGAACGTAGTGGCCCGAAAACACCTGCCTCACCCGGTGATCATCGCCGTCGTGGGTGGCCTCGGGATCGGCATGGAGGGCCTCCATCAGGGAATAGTCGGCCAGACGCGCGAAGGCCTCGAACGACGCGACACGGGGCTCGGCAGACAAGGCGGCCGGCACGGTGGAGGACAACGTCATGGTGGGTGGGCAGAGGGCTTGGGCGGTGCCAGGGCGCGGGCGCGCTCACCGATGCTGAGGCCGCCATCATGGCGCTCGCTCCGCTGCGGCAGCTGATCTCAGGCTGGGCCCGGCCAGGGGTCCGGCAACGTGAAATCCCGCAGCCAGCCCCGTTGCACCCAGAGGGGAAGCAGGGAGGCGATCGCGGCGCCGGAGAGGCCCTCGGCCTGCTGGCAGAGCTCGGCGAAGGGCAGTTCCCGGGCGAAGGCCTGCAGCAGCGGCCACTCCGCCTCGGCGGGACGATCCAGGCGGGTGGTGTGGCTGTCGTCTCGCCACACCAAGAGGCGCACGCCGCCCTGGTCGAGGTCGACCACCTGCTCGGCTGCGGTGAGGTTGGTGTTGACCTCCCAGATGCGGTGGATGGGGTAGGGGGAGGCGATCAGGGCGGCCCCGGCCGGCAGACGGAACACGAGTTGATCCCAGTGCTCGGGGGGCACCCGGGCCAGGGCCTGCAGATCCAGCCTGGCCTGATCAGGCGCATGGAAGGCCCGGTGCCAGCACCACTCCAGCTGCGCCACATCGGCGAGGTAGGGAAGAGTCCGGGCCGGCTCGAAACCAGCCAGAAACGCCGGCAAGCCGGCGCCGAAGTCGCCCAGATCTGGCGAGTGGGACGAGGCCTGGCCCAGGAAGGCGGAGGCCATGGCCTGAAAGAACCCCTGCCCCACCAGCCGCTGGCACACGGGATAGATCTGCTCAAGACTGCGCCGCAACTTGCCGTTCACGCTCAGGCGGTAGGCCTCGATGCCCTGGCGGGCCGGCAACACCCGGCTGCCTTGCAGATGGGCTGCCAGGCGGGCCTGCTCGGCCTCGCTGGCGCTGCCCAGGGCCGCCGCGGCGAAGAGCTGCTGGAGTGCGGCCAGCTTCATGGCAGGGCTCGATCGCAGCGCAACGCCTCGGCCTTGGCGGCCTCGGCCATCAGCACAGCGAGGCGGGGGATGTCGGTGTCCCACTCGATCAGGGCCGGCACCTGGCGGAAACGCTGCAGCGCCTGGCTGTAGAGGGCCCACACCCCCTCCTGCACCGGCCGGCCATGGGTATCGAAGAGGAAGCTGCCCTGCTCCTCGTAGCCAGCCAGGTGGATCTCCTTCACCCGCTCGGCGGGCAGGGCATCGAGATAGGTGAGCGGCTCGAAGCCGTGGTTGAAGGCATTGACGAAGACGTTGTTCACATCCAGCAGCAGAAAGCAATCGGCCCGGCGGGCCAGCTCGCCGAGGAACTCCCATTCGAGATAGTCGCCCCCTGAAAAGCGCACGTAGGGGGAGAGGTTTTCGATCAGGATCTGGCGACCCAGGGCCTGCTGCACCCGCTGGATGCGTTCGACCACGTGCTGCAAAGCCTCCTCGGTGTAGGGGAGGGGGGCGAGGTCATGGAAATAACGGCCCCCCTGGCACACCCAGGCGAGGTGATCCGACACGAAGGCGGGCTCGACGCGATCCACCAGGGCTTTCAAGCGCGCCAGATAGGTCTGATTGAGGGGATCCACCGAGCCGAGCGAGAGCCCCACGCCGTGGAGGGTGATCGGGTAGCGCTCGCGGATGCGGGTGAGGTGATGCAGGGGCAATCCACCGCCGAGGTAGTTGTCGGAGAGGGCTTCAAACCAGGGGATGGCTGGCCAGCTGCTGAGGATCTCGGCGTAGTGGGGCGGGCGCAGGCCGATGCCCACGCCCTGGATGTGGGAATCAGCCACGGCCACCGCTGGTGAACAGAAGGGAGGTGGGATCGGGGTGGCTCAGGACTGCTTCAGCGTGCCTCCCACGATCTTCTTGCAGGTGCCCGTGGGAACGTAGACCCACTCTTCCGGGTCGCCGGACACCTTGGCCTCGCCGGCACAGGAGTGCTTGCTGGTGCCGCAGTCGTTCATGCCGGCCTTGGCGATGCCGGCGCACTTTTCCATGCCGGCCTTGCCGGCCAGGGCTTCAGTGCCGGTGGCGGCCACCAGGGCGAGGCCCAGAAGGCCGGAGATGGCGGTGCTCACCGCTGCGTGGGGTGTCTTGGACGTGTTCATGGGGGGATTGGAAACGGTGGATCAGGGGAATCCGGCAGAGCCGAACCTCCCGGACAGGAGGGATACCGATGACCCCGGCGATTGGATCTCAGGCCTGCTGCAGCCACTGCTGGAGCAGACCCCGGGCCTCAGGCAGCGTCGCCCGGAGCTGGGCAGGATCGAGCCGGTGGAATGGGGTGGGGCCGGCTGCCTCGGCCGCCAGCCAGGCATCGATGAACAGCACCCGCTCGACATGCGTCAGCTCGGCGGCCAGCAGGGAGCCCACGCCATCGTCACCGCGCTGGGGGTTGCCGATGCCGATCACGGAACACTGGTACAGCGCTGCCGTCTCCATGCGGTGGTCGATGAGGCGCTGACATGGACCTCGGTTCTGCCGGGGCGTGGGTCAGCCGAGCGGGCACCTGGGTCAGTTTCGCTGACTGCACCTCCGTTGGATGGCCTTGCACGGAACGGCTCTCAGACGTCCCCGTGACGGGACTGCGATGGCGGACCCTGCGACAGCCAGGTGAGCTGCGCCGCCAATAGATGTACGGTTCATGTCAGAACATGACCAAACGTGGTGAACGCACAAGGCATCCGGGGCATAGATTGAAAATTTGTTCACAAAGCTCTTCATCGCATCATCGCACTGAGCGTTCAGAATGGACATCGCGGCGCAAGACCGCGCCGCAAGCATGAAATACAACTGGATGCCAAGACCATGGCGGCCAAGAACCTGATCGTGCTCAGCGATGGCACCTGGCAGGACCTGAGGCAACCATTCCCCACCAATGTGGTGAGGCTGCTTGAGGCCATCACACCTCAGACAGCTGAGGGGAAAGATCAGCTTGTTTACTACGACGAAGGAGTTGGAACCCGGCAGGTCACAATCGAGCCAGGGCCAATTGACATGTTGATCAAGATATTTGGTGGTGCCCTGGGCCTGGGCATCGATCATCGCATTTTGTCATGCTACCGCTTTCTCTGCCTGAACTACAGTCCAGGGGACAGCATCTACCTGTTCGGATTCAGTCGAGGCGCGTATACCGTTCGCAGCCTTGCTGGATTGGTGTACAACTGTGGCCTGCTCAGACGAGAGCGGGTGCGCATGATCCCGCGAGCCTACGAAATCTACAGAAAGCCCAACAACGACGCAGCATGCGCTCCGTCGGGAGTCACGGCCACTGCTTTCCGCCAGGAGCATGCCATCACGGACAGGCCAGAC
The DNA here is from genome assembly GCA_039818745.1 of Cyanobacteria bacterium J06638_7. Taxonomy (GTDB): domain Bacteria; phylum Cyanobacteriota; class Cyanobacteriia; order PCC-6307; family Cyanobiaceae; genus NIES-981. Next base: position 1,880 of record JBCBTI010000006.1, on the reverse strand, counting down.
GGCAGACCCGAGATCAGGTTCATCGGAGTATGGGATACGGTGAAGGCTCTGGGAATACCCGAGATCCCGTGGCTCACCTGGCTGAGTGACAGCCTAAACGCAAAGTACAGGTTCCACGATGAAAGGATCAGTCCGATCATCAAAGCTGCCTATCACGCCGTATCCATCGAAGAGCAGAGAAGCACGTTCAAACTGATCCCGATCGACACGGTCAAGTCCAGAAGTCGAGAGCACCTGCAGCAGGCCTGGTTTCCCGGTGGCCATGGAGGCGTGGGTGGCGGAGATGCTGCCGAGGCACCACTCTCCGATGGCGCGCTCCAATGGATGCTTGAGAAGCTTGATGAGAGCCAATGCGGTCTCAGCCATGACGTCCATCGCATTCAGATAGCTTTCAAGCCCGATCCCTTACTGCCGCTGGCCAGGAATGGTCGCTTCAGCATCGTCACACTGTTCACGAATTTTCTTGGGAGACAACGCAGGCAGATACCCGATCACACGGCACTCCAGCCTTCGTCAGGCGCAACCGAAGTGATCTCTGAATTTGCCCTGGAGAGGCTCCAACGGCTGAGGGGATGGCTGCCGGGAAGCCTGGGCGAGTTTCTGCGGCGCAAAGACCTCGGCGAACAATGGGAAACCCTTGTGTCAGGTCTCAAAAACGTTGCCGCCAGCCTATTCGCGCACACGGGCGGGAAGCGGTGAGATCGGGGCTCAGGAGGAACAGCTGTGGTGCGACACACCACCGGCGTGGAAGTAGTCCTCGGGCCGCAGCCGGCAGTACCTGGCTTCGATGTCCGGCGAGGGCTCGTCGTAGGGATGGGTGAGCACGTCCTGGAGCTCCCGTACCAGGCTGTCATCGCCCTGGCCCGCCTGCTGGTAGGCGGGCACCACCAGCCACTCACGCCAGGACACCGCCGGGTTCACCTGCTTCATGCGGGCGGAGATGGCTGCGGGGTGGCCCTGGCTGGCGAGGGCGTCGCGCCAGCGCTGCAGCCAGGCCTGCCAACGCGCCTCCAAGGGCTCTGAAGGCTCGGTGTAGACGGTCTTCGTGAGGGCTGACGCCTGCTGCGGCAGCTGGGAGAGCTCGCGGAACGGGAGGGTGTAGTCCACCTGGGTGGCCAGCATCGGCTGCAGCAGCTCCTGCACCAGGGCCGGGTCATCGGTGGTGAGGCCGAGCTTGGAGGTCCACATGGCCTGGATCCGGCTCTCCATCGCCTCAGCAAAGCCCTGGCGCATGCCGTCGAAGCGGGCGAGGGGTTCGGGGTGATCAACGAGTAACGGCCGCACGGCCGTCCAGACCATGTGGAAATTGGCGGCGGCGGCCACGGGCTGGTTGAAGAAGGCGAAGTGATCGCCGCCACCGGTCCAGGCCTGGAAGGCGGGATCGAAGCACTCGCAGAAGCCGAAGGGGCCGTAGTCGAGCGTGAAGCCACCGGCGGCGCAGTTGTCGCGGTTGAAGTTGCCCTGGCAGTAGCCCACCCGCAGAAACGAGGGTGCCACTCGGGTGGAGATCGCCACCAGCTCCTTCAACAGGATGCCGGGATCGCTGGAGCGCGACTCGGGCGCATACCAGGGCCGCACCACGGTTTCGCAGCTGGAGGCGTGGAGCGTGAGCGAGCGCGAGGTGGGAATGCCCAGCGCGTGCCTGTGCTCCTGCGCCAGGAACTCGCGCACGCTGGAGCGCAGCACGGCGCGGCAATCGCCGTAGCCATTGCCGCTGCCGAAGGGGCGCATCGGGGCCGGGGCATCCGAGAGATCGCCGGAGAAGATGCGGCGGAAGTCTGGGTTCTGGGCCAGCTCGTCGCTCAGGCCCAGCTCGCGGAACAACGTGCTGCTGTGGGCGATGTAGACGGGATCCGGAAGTGGGTTGGGGCTCACGGGCA
>JBCBTI010000005.1:0-184713 GCA_039818745.1 Cyanobacteria bacterium J06638_7 | reverse complement strand
TTGTCCACCAGCACCTCCTGCGGCACTCCGCCCCAATGGCGGAAGCCCTCCTCCAGTGCCGCGAGCCAGTGGTCCTGCCTCTCGCTGCGAAACGCCCGCACAAGCAACCGGCGCGAATAGCCCAGCGTCAGTACCGCCAGGTGCACCCGCACCCGCTCGCCGGCGATGCTCACCATGCACTGGCCAAAGTCAGCCTGCAGCTGCCGGCCTGGTGGCGTCTCGAATCGCACTGTCGCCAGGGCCGCGTTGCGCAGCTCCTGCCGCCACGGCTCCACGGCACGCTCCACCGTGCGCAGGCTCACCTTGATCCCTTTCTCACTCGCCAGCTCCTGGCGCACCACATCGGCATTGCCGCGGTGGGCCAGAAACCGCTGCCGCAGCCACTCCCTCTGGCCGTCAAGAACCGAGTGACGGCAAGGCTTTCCGTAGGGCTGCCAGCCGCCTTGCCGCAGGTACTTGCGCACCGTTTCCGGTGAGCAGCCCAGTTCCCTGGCAATGCGTCGTCGGCCCCAGCCGACGGCCGCAAGCCGTCGCATCGCCTCCACGTCCTGAGGGGTCTGCACCGCCGTCTCCAGAGCCATCGGCTCCAGAGATGGCGCCCCTCCACGGCCCCCGTTGTGCTCGCTGGCTCGTTCCACCGGGTGGACCAGTTTTCGTGTCGCCTCCGGACCAGTTTTCGCTGTCGCCTGACACGGACTTGAGCATCTGACAAGCGAGGAATCAAACTCACCTGCTATTCCGCCGCGCATCACCAGAATCTAAACTTCGTTTAGTCTATTACCCTCAACAGGCTTCGCCGGCATGTGGCCCAAGTTATTTCAGTTCAAGCACCGTATAAGGTTATACCTAAGTCTACTCCTTGGCAAGGCATCTCCCAAGCCCCACTTCCTGGAGGTGATGGCCGTCTTCAAGAATGAAGCATACATTCTAGAGGAATAGATTCAGCACTATCAAGCCGAAGGGGTAGACAGAATCAATCTTGTCAACAATAATAGCGATGATGATTTCGAGGTAATCTTACGACCCTTCATTGACTCAGGTCGAGTCCGACTGTTTCATGACCGCCGCCAACAAAAGATACAGCTTCTCGCCTACGAAACCATGCTGCCTCAATTGAGGCGGCAGACCGAATGGCTGATCGTCTGCGATCTCGATGAATTTGTGTATGCTCGAAATGGCTTCCAAACCATTCGTGACTACCTACTAAGTCTTCCCGACTCCGTTACATGTGTTCAGATACCCTGGAAAATCTTTGGTTCGTCGGGTTTTGACCGGCAGCCTGAGGGCGGAGTGGCGCAGAACTTTCTCTATCGCTATTGCTATACCCGCATGCCAAAGCACTATTATGGGTGGTATTATGGAAAAATTCCCTGTAAATACATAGTAAGGCCTGCTGCTGCAAGCTATCTGGGCTGTCACCGAGCGGATCTTCTATACGGGCTAAATCAGTTGGCAAATGGAGAAGCCGTGCAACCTAGTAATTGGCATTACACGAGCGAGGCATTTCTTGAGCAGGCCTGTCTGCATATCAATCATTACGCGCTTCAATCGCAAGAATTCTTCCTGAATACCAAGATGCAGCGGGGCGGTGGAGTCACCCCACGGGAAAAGCGTAACTATAGTCTTGAGTGGTTTCGGAAATATGATGTCAATGATCTAAAGGATGACGAGCTTGCCCTCAAGCGCTCCGCCCTGCACGCAGCACCTTAGGGGCCGCATACGGATAATACTGGATTAAACCTTCACGTATTGGTTGATCCTCCACGTCCTTGCGTCCACATCGCATTATCCACGTACCTGTGCTGGATGGCAGCAGGCTTTTAGGCTAATCCAACGATTGTGTCTCACCTCCTTGCCTGCAACCCTGGCCGATAGTTCGTGCGGTGACTTTTTGGCTTCCGGTTTTTCATCACCCAGTCTTGTGCCCGTGCATCCAGCTTCATGAGCCTCCTGTCTCGCTTCACTCGATCCCGTCCGCTCAATGCTCTGAGAGGTATCTATCATAAGCTTCAGTATCGAATCGATGCGCCGCCTGGGCTCACCATCTCTGGCCAGACGGCCTGGAAGGTTCAGCGCCTCGTCGAAAAGCTCAGGCCCATTGCCACGGAGCACCAGCTCATCCGCATCGGGCCAGGGGCCGATGGCGGCTATCTGGTGCCGGATGACCTCGCTGGCATTACAGCCTGTTATTCGCCAGGCGTGAGCGACACCATCGGCTTTGACCTGGACTGCGCACAACGCGGCATGGAGGTGTTTCTGGCTGATGCCTCGGTGGACGGCCTGCCCGTGCAGCACCACAGATTCGCATTCACCGGGAAGTATCTGGCCTGCTGGGAAGACGAAACCCACACCACCCTCGACGCCTGGGTCCGGTCCACCCAGCCGGATGGCTCTACAGATGATCTGATGTTGCAAATGGATATTGAAGGCTCTGAATATCAGGTGCTCGCCAGCGTCAGCGATGCTGTGCTCGCCATGTTCCGAATCATCGTCATCGAGTTTCACTGGCTTGACCATCTCTGGAACCAGGGCTTCCTCAACTTGGTGGCTCCCATCTTCAATCGACTGCTTCGCAGTCACTACTGCGTTCATCTCCACCCCAACAACTGTTGCGGTTCGCTTGTGCGCGGCGGGCTGGAGATCCCGAGGGTGATGGAGTTCACCTTTCTCAGAAAGGACCGCGTCACGGCACCACAAGCAGCCCCCTCTCTCTACCCACACCCCCTCGACGCGGACAACACAGCCAGGCCTCCCCTGGCGCTTCCCGAATGCTGGTGGAATCCGGTGCCACAACCCCCCTCCGCCAACAGCTCATCCTGATGCTGAGACGAGTCGTTCGTCATCTGCGCCATAGACTTCGCTCTCTGGGGCGCCCTCCGCAACCCAGCTGGGCTGATCGGCTGCGCAAGGAATTTCTTCGCGATTATGCCCTCTTCCGCGACTACGCGGCCTTTGAGAGCGGAACCCTCTACCGCTCCGCCAGGGCCCTCAGTGACGCCAACCTCGAAGCTCTTATCTCGATTGAATACCACCGCCTGGAGAAGGGCCTCTCCCACGTCCAGCGGCGTGCTTCCTTCGGCGCCGACGCAGCCCAGCGCCTGGAATCTGCCCTGAACGAAGCCGATGCCCGCGGCCTCCGCAGCTCCATCACAACCTATGCAACCGATGTGCTGGCCTGCTACCGAAGCGTGTTGAAGGGGGTCGAGGCTCCGCCCGTCGGCTGGAGGACCCTCTCGCGCGACGCCCTCCTCTCCGCCAGTGCCATCCCAGCGCGTGCGTTCTTCACCTCGCGCCACAGCATCCGCTGCTTCGATCCATCTCAGCCGGTGAGCCTCGAGCGGATCCGGGAAGCCATCAGCCTTGCCAGCCACACTCCCTCGGTGTGCAACCGGCAGACATGGCGCGTGGTGATCTGCCAGTCGGAGCAGGCCAGAACAGCGGCACTGGCCCTGCAGAACGGCAACCAGGGCTTCGGCCACCTCGCCAGCCACGTGCTGATCGTGGCCTCCGACCGCTCCTGCTTCGCCTCCATCGGCGAACGCAATCAGCCCTGGATCGAGGGTGGCCTCTTCGCGATGAGCCTCGTCTATGCCCTCCATTCTCTCGGCCTTGGCACCTGTTGCCTCAACTGGAGTGTGGACAACCAGCGAGATGCCCAGCTCAAGCAGGCGCTGGACATTCCGGCTTCCTATGCCATCGCCATGATGATCGCCGTGGGTTCGCTGCCCGCCACCATCCCGGTGGCCGAATCGCGCCGCCGGACCGCCGACGACCTGCTGGAACTCCGCTGACGATGACCATTGCCGTCGCCGGCGTCACCGGATTCCGCAATCGCGGTGTGGAAGCGCTGGCCCTGCCCATCCTCACCTTTCTGCGCCAGCGCACCCCTGCCCAGGCGGTGACCCTGCTCACCTGGACCCCGGAGGTGGACCAGCAGCGGATCTCCTGGCCCGACCTCACGCTGCAGCCCACAGCCTTTCGCCGCTTCAGCGCCCCCACCCCTCCCCCCTCATCGCAGACCCGGCTTCGCCTTGCCATCAAGGCCCTGCTTCGCCGCAGCCCTGAGCGCCCCTCCGAGCCCGGGCTGATCGATCCCGCCCTGGCCCGCCAGTTGCGGGGCCACCGGGTGCTGATCGTCACGGGGGGCGACGTGTATTCCTCCGAGTATGGCCACGACTCTCTCCTCTATTACCTATCCCTGATTCACACCGCCGCCCGTGAAGGCCTCATCGTTGTGCTGCTCGGGCACACGGTGGGGCGTTTCCACGATCCCGCCCAGGAGCAGGCCTGGCGCAGCGCCGTGGCCCACGTGAGCCTGCTCACCACACGCGACCGTCTCACCTACGACTACCTCCAGCAGATCGGCGGACTGGCGCGGCGCACCGAGATCTGCGCCGATGTGGCCTTCGCCCTTCCGGCCGCCCACAGCGTTCCTCGCCAGGGGTTCAGCGACCCCCACCGTCCCCTGCTGGCCCTGGCCCTCAGCGCGGGCCTCCATCGCTGGAGCACGATCAGTGCCGTCCAGCACCAGGCCGGCTGGCGGCACCTCCTCGAGGTGGCCGTAGAGCGCTGGGGGCTGAACGTTCTTCTGATCCCGCACGTGCAGGAGACCTACGGCGACGACCGCTCCCTGGCCACGGCTCTGCATCGCGCCACAGGCTTCCACCCCGCCGTGGCGGTGGCAGCCGAGGATCTCAGCGCCGCGGAATACAAGCGGCTGATCGCCGGCTGCCAGATGCTGGTGGCCGAGCGCATGCATGCGGCCATCGCCGGCCTCTCCTCCCGGGTGCCCACGGCTTTGGTGGCCTATTCCCTCAAGGCGCGCGCTCTTGCGGCCATGGCCTATGCCGGCCTCGCGCCCGGCCCGGAGCGGATGGTGATCCCCACCGACACCCTTAGCCAGCCCGCCAGCCTGGAATCCCGGCTGCACGACCTCTGGCAGACCCGTCAGGAATCCCAGGCCGCCCTGCAGCGCAACCTTCCCCACCTGCAGCAGCTGGCCCAGGCCAACTTCACGCATCTGGAGGCCTTGCTGCACGGCGCCGGCCTCTGATGAACATCCTCATCGTGACGCCCGAGCTCCCCTGGCCCCCCGAGGCCGGCGGGCGCGCCTCCCAGTTCGCCACCCTGCGGGCCCTGCAGGACGATCATGTGTTCCGGATCGTGCTCACCCGCGAGATCGAGAACCTCCACGAGCTGGCTGCGCAGCTGGAGGCCCAGCTGCCCCACGTCCAGGTGATCCGCGGGCCACGGCCTGCTGTGGCAGCGCCGCGAGCGGCCGCTGGTGGATCTGCCGTGGCCCGTGTGTGGGCCCGGTTGCGGCGGTGGCTGCGCCGTCGTCGCCAGGCGCCCGCTCCAGCGCCGGCATCCCCACTTCCGGAGCGGCCCTACTACCCCTTCGTGCCGCTGCCGAGCGCGTGCATCGCCAGGATCCTCAGCCAGCGGCACTGGGCTGATCTCATCCAGGCCGAATTCCATGAAAGCCTGTTCACGGCCTTTCTTCCCCTGGGCGGCATTCCTCGCCTGTTTGTCTGCCATCAGGCCCATGCCCTGTTCTGCCGGCGCTTCTATGGCCAGCTCGGCGCTGCCCAGGGCGAAGGCAGGTCAGATCCGTCGAGCGAGCTGCTTGCCTGGCTGCGGGACGCGGACAGCCAGGCTGCCAGCTCCCTGGAGTCCACCCTGCTGCGACGCTTCCAGCGCGTGATCACCTTCACGGCCGAGGATCGGGAGGCCCTGCTCGCCGCGGATGCCGGCCTGCCGGTGGCGGTGAGCCCCTTCCCCCTTCCTGCCGACATCCAGCCGATCGCCCCCCAGAGCGTGGGGCACTGGCGGCAGCGTCTCGTGTTCATCGGCCCGGGCCACTGGCATCCGAATGTGGAGGCCGTCGCCTGGTTCTGCCGAGAGGTGCGCCCTCGGCTTCTGGAGCAGTTCCCCCCCACTGTGTGCACGCTGCATGTGCTGGGGCGATGGGCTGTGCCGCTGCGCCAATCCCTGCAGGGCCAGGGTGTCGTGTTCCATGGCTTTGTTCCTGAGCCGGCCGCGGAGATCGCCGGCTGCATCGCGCTGAACCCGGTGTTCACCGGTGCCGGCCTGCGCACGAAGGTGCTCCTGGCCGCAGCCTGCAGCGCCGTGGTGGTGAGCACCGGCATGGGATGCGAAGGCACTGGGTTTGAGTCCGGCCGGCATTGCCTGATTGCGGATACCGGCCGCCACTTTGCCGAGGCCCTGGCCCGCCTGCTTCATTCCCCCTCCCTGTGCGCAGATCTTGCCTGCAATTCCTACGAACAACTGATGCACACCTTCAGCGCCGAGGCTGTCCGCCGGCAACGCAACAGGATTTATGAGAGCCTGAGGCAGGAGCCTGTTCAGCAATCGTGAAGATCCGCTCCATTGCTTTCTACCTGCCTCAGTATCACCCCATTCCTGAGAATGACAGCTGGTGGGGCAGGGGCTTCACGGAATGGACCAACGTGACAGCAGCCAGGGCTCGCTTCCCGGGGCACTATCAGCCACACCTTCCCGCCGACCTTGGCTACTACGATCTCAGGCTTGCTGAAGCCCGGGCGGCTCAGGCCGATCTTGCCCGGCGGTATGGCATCAGTGGATTCTGCTATTACCACTATTGGTTCCACGGAAAGCGGCTCCTGCAGAGGCCCTTTGATGAGGTGCTCCGCTCCGGTGCACCAGACTTTCCCTTCTGCCTCTGCTGGGCGAATGAAAACTGGACGCGAAGCTGGAATGGGCGTGACAAGGATGTGCTCCTCTGGCAGACCTACTCGCCGGAAGACGATCTTCAGCACATCCGCGAACTGGCCAGCGCGTTTCAGGACCGTCGCTACATCCGCCTCGAGGGGCGGCCGATCCTTCTGGTCTACCGCGTGAGCAATCTTCCAGACCCGGCCGCCACGGCAACACGCTGGCGCCAGGAATGCCGGGCCCTGGGCATCGGCGAGATTGCGCTGCTTTCGGTGGAATCCAGCCCTGCCTGTCAGCGGGATCCGCGCGAGATCGGCTTCGACTACGCCGTGGAATTTCAGCCCGACTGGAGCCGCCTGCCGCCGCCACTCCGGCGCGGCCGCCGCTGGCGGCAACTCACCCGGCTCGGTCTGTCGAGCTCCAGCTTCCAGCATGACCGCGTGATGGCCTACGAGGCCATGGTGGCTGCCATGCGGCAGAAGCCGATTCCCCCTTACCCGCGCTTTCCCTGCGTGACCCCGGCATGGGACAACTCCGCTCGCCGAGAGACCCATGCCACGATCCTGCAAGGCTCCACACCTGATCTCTATGGTGCATGGCTGGGCCACGAGGTCCAAAGGCTGCCGGAGCGTGCCCTACCCGAGCCTTGGCTGTTCATCAATGCCTGGAATGAGTGGGCCGAGGGCAACCATCTCGAACCCGATCAGCGCTGGGGGCTGGCCTATCTGGCCAAGACGAAGGAGATGCTCCTCAACAGCTTGGCCTGAGGGGATGGGTGCCTGCTCGCCGTGATCATTGTTCTTGGACAGCGCTCGCAGATCTCCAACCGGCTCGTCGCCCTGGCGGCTCTCATGGGCTTCTGCCTTCGCAACAGAATCAGATTCCTGGTGTTCTCGCTGAGTGACTATCGGCAAGTCTTTCAGGCTGGCGGAACCGTGGATGGGCTCACGCTCGGCTTCTGGCCGGTGCCTCTTCACCGGCTGATCCGGCGTGTGCTCAGCATCCGGATTGTTCGCACGTTTCTAACGCTGCTTCCAGGTGTCGGCATTCTGGATCAGCAGCGTTGCTGGGCTGATGTCGAGATCCCATCACTGAAGCGAGGTCTTTGGATCATTGATGGACCCGGCGACTGGTGTGCATCCATGCCAAGAATATCTGATCAGGAGGCAACAACCATCAGGCGGGTGCTGTCATACCACGCGCGATTCCAGCAACAGGCATCGGTCTTTCATCAGGCGCTCCGCAGCAAGTGCGATCGGTTGATCGGGGTGCATGCAAGGCGAGGTGACTACGCGAGCCATCGTGACGGCCGCTGGTTTTATGCCGAGGCTGATTATCTGAAGTGGATCGATCAGGCCACTTCAGCATTGCGGGCTACACCGTACGAGCGAATTCACTTTGTGGTCTGCTCGAACGAACCAGGATTTCTTGAGTGCGCGAATCGAGCCGACCTGAGTGTTTCGAGGCTCGGGTCCGCAGCCGCTGACCAGCTCCTGCTCTCGATGTGTGATCTGATCCTCGGGCCACCCTCCACCTTCAGTGTGTGGGCGGCTTTTCTGTCGGATACGGCGTTGCTCCACATCTTCTCCCGAGATCAGAGACTGGCATCTTCCCAGGTTCGCCGAAGCACTCTCTTTTATGGCTGGCAGCCCAGGGTGGAGCCTGAAGACTGACCATGGAACCTCATCAATCCGCCCGCTATGTTCTTGTGAAAGCTTTTCGCGGTGGAGGACTGGGAGATGCGATCAGAGCTGTGATCCTCGCGGTCCTCTATGCCCAGCGTACCGGCAGGCAGGTCGTAGTGGATTGGAGTGATGGAAGCTTTGGCCCTGCAGGTGAGAATGTCTTCTACAGATTGTTCCAGCTCAAGGGGCCCGATGCGGAATCCAGCCTGATTCACCTGAAGGATGAGCGTTCTGTGATTCCAGAGATCTGGCGCGGAAATCTCTCACGCTCGATGCGGAGCCTCTGGCTCGAGCATGGCATTACCGGCTGGAACCGTGACTTCGCCCGGCGGATGTTCTCCTTCGATCAGCAGCGGGATCATCAAGAGACGGTGTGTGTGATGTGGGATTTTGATGCTCTCAGCAGCTATGCCGTGCCTGATCTTCAGAGCACGGTGCGGACTGCACTGCGCCTTCAGAACAGCATCGCCCGGTTGCGCGACGCTTTCCTGAAGGAGCATTTCAGTGATGCGATGCTTGGGGTTCACCTGCGGGCAGCCCATGAGCGGCAGGTTCAGAAAGCCATCACCGGCAGGCGAACCATCCGCTGCACAGTCGACCAGTTGATGGAGACGGGCCGATATCGCGGGATCTTTCTGGCCACCGACCATGCCGCGACGCAGGAGTGGTTCCTGCAGCAGTATCCGCAGACGGTCGTTCGTCCCAAGCCCTTCAGCGGGGATGGGTCTCCCCTGCATCTCGCTGAGTTTGGTCAGCCAAGGCTGGAGCAGACCGTTGATGCCCTGCTCGACATGCTGTTGCTGGCCAGTTGCCAGGGGCTTCTCTTCCCAGGCCATTCCTCCTTCAGCCTCTGCGCGGCCTACTTCAGTGGCCTCGCTGATGCCGATCTGATCCGCCTGCCGCTGCGGCCCTCGCTGCCGCGACGGCTACTCAGCAGAGTTGCACGCCATCTGGCCACGGGCAAGCCTTGAACATGGGCCAGCTTGCCATTCTTGTGCCTGTCTACCAGCGTGAGCATGGCGCCCTGCGCGCTGTTCGTTCGGTGCTCTCCCAAGCCGGGAGGCATCTTGATCAAGGTTCCCTCACCATTCATGTGCGCGATGATGCGTCGCCCAGCATTGATGCTGAGCGCTTCCGCTCGGCATGTCACGCACTTGATCCGAGGATTGCCGTGGACATCAACCCCAGCAATCTGGGCATGTCTGCCAATATTCGCTTGATGGTGAGTCAATGTACAGCAGCCTTCTGCACGATCCTCACCGATGACGATTGGTTTGAGCCGGGCAGCATCGACCTGGTGATTGACACCATTCATGGGCTGGATCGATCTTGCCCGGAGCAGGTTGTTGCCTCGGTCTTCTGTCCCCGCTACTCCTATACCGAGGCCGGGCAGTTGGCTGGCATCAGTTGCCGCATCGCCACTGGCGACAAAGTGATGCTGCCAAGCCCGCTTTCCGCGATGGAGATTGCAGATGAGGGCTACATCCTCACGGGTTTGTTCTTTCGGCCAGGGCTGGTTGATCAGGCCTTCTGGGGCAGGCATCAGGAGAATGCGTTTTTTCCCATTCTCTATTTCGCAAGCCTTCTGATCCGAGGATCCTGCCTTTATCTCGATCAGCCTCTGGTGCATCACACGGTCTTCAATCACTGCCATTGGCAGGCCTGGGGCAACACGGTGGTGCAGCAGCAACAGAGGCTCTGCCGTGATTTCCTCCTGGCGATTCGGCTCGTGCATTGTTATCTGCGGCCCCATTGTGGTTCGCTGGCTGTGAGGCTTTCGCTGTGGCCGGCGGCCGTTCGGGCTTACCGAGACCGCCTGGTCGAGATGCGTATGCGCGTCTGGGATGCCCCGATGCGCTGCATCCCATGGCGCCTCTGGCTGGATCCTCTTTTCCTGGTGGCGTTCTGTGCTTATGTGTATTTCATGGCACGCACAGGGAGGGGTGAAGTCAGAAGCCCGCAGCCGTCGTGAGAGTTCCGGGACTGGTCAGCACGATCATCCCCGTCTACAACCGCCCCTACCTGCTCGCCGAGGCGGTGGAGTCGGTGCTGGGGCAAACCTACCGCCAGATCGAAATCATCATTGTGGACGACGGCTCCACGGATCACACCGCCGAGGTAGCCCGGTCGCTGCAGAGCCAGGCTGCGATTCGGATCATCGTGATCCGGCAAGCCAACAGCGGGCCGGGTGTGGCCAGACAGACCGGCCTGGAGGCATCCAGTGGAGAGTTCATCCAGTTTCTCGACAGCGACGATCTGCTGCTGCCGGGCAAGTTTGCGGCTCAGGTGCGGGCCATGCAGCAGTCTCCCCACTGCGGCATCTGCTACGGCCCCAGCGGGGAGGAAAATCATGCCGTGCAGCCCCCCGCCAGGGTCTGGCCGATGCGCGCCACGGGGCGGCCGATTCCCTATCTCTTTCCCCTGCTGCTTCAGGAGCGATGGTGGACCACCAGCTCGCCGCTTTATCGCTACAACCTCCTGGAGCGCGTAGGCCCCTGGCAGCCCTGGATCAACGAAGAAGACTGGGAATATGATGCTCGCTGCGGCGCCACGGGTACTCCCCTCGCCTGGGTTGAGGAGCCCTGCTCCATACGGCGCATCAATCTGGGCGGGGAGCATCTCAGTGCCGGTGGCAGCACGGATCCTCGCAAGCTGGCTGATCGTGCGAAGGCTCGCCGATCGATCTTGGGCTGTGCACGAATGGCCGAGGTTAATCCGTGTGGAGTGGAAATGCAACACTATTCCAATGCTGTTTTCCTCTTGGCTTGGCAATCGGAGCTCGCAGGCGAGCTTTCCATCTCCGAGCAATTTGATCGGCTGGCTCAGGAGGCTTCCAAACCGTTCGTATGTCTCAGGATCAAACAGTCGGCTTGGCGCTTTGCGGCCAGCCTGCTTGGAATCCGGAGTATGAATATAGCTCGCTTGTTCATCATCCGCATGCTCAGAATCTCAAGGTTGTACCCCAGGTCAACCGCATAGTGCTTGTTGGTCTGTTATGAGCTTTCACTCAATTGTTCAGCGCATCCTGCGTACTCAGAGGAAGTCTCTTTCTCTTGTTTCGTCGCTCCGCTATGCCTGGAGAGAATGTGATGATCTGGGCCGCTATCGGAGCCTGAGCAATTTTCTTGCGTTGGAGGCTCCAGACCTCACCGACGGACATCCCTCTGTAACGCTTGATCTTGGATGTGGTGTTCATCCGAAAAACCCATTTCGTGCGGACCGGTGTTGTGGTGTTGATCTTCGGGTAGAGGACCCTGCCAATTCTGGCTTCCTGCAAAGGGCGGATCTATCAGTGCAGGCAATCCCCTTCCCAGACGCCTTTTTTAACTATGCCACGGCTTTCGACTTTCTTGAGCATATTCCGAGGGTTCTCTGGGTCGGCGGCACTACAAGATTCTGCTTTGTTGAACTGATGAACGAGATTTATCGGGTCCTGAAGCCTCAGGGAGTCTTTCTGAGTCTTACTCCTGCCGTGCCGACCCGGGCGGCATTCGCGGATCCCACCCATGTCAACTACATCACGGCGGCTACCTTTCCAGTCTATTTTAGTGGCTATGTCAATGGCTATCCTTCGGCCATGAGCTATGGCTTCCGTGGTGACTTCGACTGCCTGAAACAGGGGTGGATTGGCGGCCATCTTGCGAGCCTGCTCCGAAAGGTAGAGCGCTAAGGATTTGCTGATGCCCAGAGCGCCATCATTTGGTGTGATCTTGCCCACATACCAGTCCGAGTGCTACATCGCTGAAACCCTTGAGTCCATTTTTAAGCAAACAGTCTTGCCCAAGGAGGTTTTGATATCCGATGATGGGTCGCGCGACAATACTTCAGATCTCGTTCGTGTGGCTGCAGCTAAAGCGCCTTTCCCAGTTCGCTTTGTAGTCAATAATGCGCCTGCTGGCATTACTAGTAACTATCTCAATGCCTTGCGTCATGCCTCCTCATGCGACTATGTGGCAGTTGCTGATCATGATGATGTATGGCTTCCTCATCGGCTGGAGTGCCTGCTTGATGCGTTTATGCGGAACCCAGGTGTAGCGCTCGTCTGCTGCGACAGCCTGCTTGCAGATAACCAACTGAATCTCACCGGGGGAAGCGTGCGTGGTGGGTTCGCCAAGTCGACTCGTATCTGTCAGCATCATCGGCGACTTGGCAGTTTTTCGTCCTATCTCAAGGGCGGTCTCCCCTGTCTGGCACACACGCTGGCGTTCTCCTTCTCACTTCGGGAGGCAATTCTTGCGAAGCCATCCACGATTCCAGAGTGGTTTTTTGAAGAGTGGCTCACCAGTGTGGCCGCTTGTTACGGCGATCTGGTCCTGATCCCAGAAGCGCTCACTCTGTACCGGCGCCATCCCCAGCAAGCCAGTCACGCTTCCAGGCAGGCTGTGAAGGTTAGAGCTGGGAACGCCACTCCCCAGGCCCGACCGGCCAGTATCAAAAGCCGCCTGCTGAAACTCGAGCACTGCCGTTCGATCTTGCAAGGCATGTGCTCATCGACAGGGTGGCTTCCTGTCGCCTCCGTTAAGCTCACCCAAATCGATGACGCCTGCCGCTTCCTAAGCGCCCGGTTGGTGGTTCAAGACCCATCAATCCGGCTCGGTGCCCGTCTGCGCGTCCTCTTCAACCTGGCGCTTTCGGGTGGTTACCGCCGCTATGCCTCGGGTCTGAGGAGTATTTGCAAGGATGTTGTGTCGATCCTGAATAGTCTAGCCCTTGTCTAAGTAGTGGCGCACTGATGAAGATCTCGGTTGTCATGGCAGCCCATCGCCCGTCAGTCCAGCTGCTGGATTCACTGCACTCAATCTTTCGGACCTATCTCGGAGATATGGAGTGCATCCTTGTTCTCGATGGAGCGATTGAAGCTGATCTGAGCGCCGCTCTCAATATATTCGCTCTTCGTGAGAATAGGCTGATCCTTGTTGCCGTTGAGCATGCTGGCCTCACCAGGGCCCTCATGGCTGGATGTGCCATGGCTCGAGGTGGCTACATTGCCCGCCTAGATGTTGGGGATGTGATGACATCCGATCGCCTTCAGCGCCAGTCCGCCATCCTTGCCCGCCACCCCGACTGCGTTCTGGTCACCAGTGATGTCGAGGTCTGCGGCCCTAAATGGGAGCCCCTCGCCGTCAAGCGCTGCGATCCACCCATGGCCAAACCTCGCTGGATCAATACAGGTCCCCTAGAGCAAGGCCTTTCGCTCGACATCCCGCATCACGCTTCGGTGATGTTCCGCCGCAGTGCCTATGAAGCCGCTGGCGGCTACCGGCCGCAGTTCTACTTCGGGCAAGACTGGGACCTGTGGTACCGATTGGCCGAACAGGGATGCTTTTTTCACATACCAGAGGTGCTCACTCGGGTTCGTCTCTTCCCCGGCGCCCTCTCTAGCCGCTATTGGCGCGAGCAACGCGAGATCGCCACGCTCTCCAGGGCTTGCTACGTGGCTCGTGGGCGTGGCCAATCTGAATCCGCGTATCTGGAGCGTGCTGCCGAAATCCGGCCCCAACGCCCCCTTGCTGGCCGGTATCGGCCTTGGTGGCCGTTCTGCCGGGGAAGGGCAGAAGGCAACTATTTCATCGCCGAATCTCTCCGGCGCATCGGTGATCCCCGTTGCTGTGGTTATTTCGCAGCCGCCATCCGATCAGAGCCCTGGCGACCCCGCTTCTGGCTCAGAGCCATTCAGGCTCTGGGGATGGCCCCAGGCTGATGGTCCGGCTATCGGTCGCCATCCCCACTTATGGCCGCGAGGGCGTGCTGCTCGACACCGTTGCGGCGTTGCTGGCTCTCACTCCTCCGCCCGAGGAGCTTCTGCTGCTGGATCAAACCCCCAGTCACGCGCCTGCGACGACCCAGCAGCTCACCCGATGGGCCGAGCAGGGGCTTGTTGATTGGATCCGGCTTCCGGCCCCCTCGATCCCGAAGGCCATGAACCAGGCGCTGTTGCGGGCTCGTGGTGAACGGGTGCTGTTCCTCGATGACGACATCCGGCCGGATCCCCAGTTGCTCAGTGCCCATCTGGAGGCAGGAGAGGCATGGCCAGAAGTCCTGATCGCCGGGCGGGTCCTTCAGCCCTGGCATGGCGGCAAGCCCGATCCAGCCGATGCCGATTCCTTTCGATTTAACAGCCTCATCCCCAGGCCCTGCAGCCAGTTCATGGGTGGCAATTTCACTCTGCCGCGGGCGGGAGCCCTCAGCATTGGTGGCTTCGATGAGAATTTCGTTCGCGTGGCCTACCGTTTCGAGGCGGAGTTTTCCCACCGCTGGCGCCAACGGGGGTGTTCGATCCGGTATCTCCCCCAGGCCTTGATCGAGCATCTCCAGGCCCCCCATGGCGGCACCCGCAGCTTCGGCCGTCATCTCACCACCATCCGGCCCGTCCATGCCGTGGGTGGCCATTACTTCCGGCTGCGCACCCAGCCCTTCCCGGCTGCCCTGATGGGCTGCCTGGCCGATGGCTTCAAGGCCGTGATGACCCGCCACCACCTTCGCCATCCCTGGTGGATTCCTCCGGGGCTGGTTGCCCAGGGGCGGAGTTTTGCCTGGGCACTGAGGCTTCATGGAAGGGGCCCTAGCCTGCTCCAGCCCATGGAATCCCCTGATCACGAGATCTCTCGGCCCTAGCCATGGACAGCTCCATCTTGATCGTTCTGTTGTTCCTCCCCCTGGCTCTGGTGGCGGCGGAAGGGCGATGGCGCACGGGGATTCTCTACACGGTGGTGGTGGGGTTTCTGCAGGATCCGCTGCGCAAGATCTCAGCGGGCCAGCCCGCTGCCTTTTCGGCACTCATCATCCTGGCTTTTGCGATTGCCTGCATGCCGCTTCTGCTAAGGGGCGCAATCTTCGACTGGCGGCGGATGTTCTTCGGCAACGTCTCGTTGCGGGGAACCCTGAACCTGGTGCTGTTGCTGATCGGTGTGCAGAGCCTGCACTCGCTGGTGCGTTTCGGGTCACCGCAGCTCACCCTGCTGGGCCTCCTCTTCTATCTGGCCCCCCTCATCGCGGTGGGCGCTGGCTACTGGTGCGGCCTGTCGCCGCTGTTCACCGGCCGCTGGCTGCGCCTCTACATCGGTATGGCGATTGTCTTTTCAGCCTCCCTTTGGTTGTCCTATGCAGGCTGGGACCTGAAGGTCTTCGAGGAAGTGGGTGGCGGTATCTCCATCAACCTCTCCGAGGCGGGCCTGATGATTCCCGGTTTTTCCGGCCTCTGGCGCACCTCGGAGATTGCCGCCTGGCACATGGCTGCCGCCAGTTGCTTTCTCGTTGTGCTGGGGGCCTCCACCCGCCACTTCTCCTTCATCGCAGGTGCGTTGACGATTGCCGCCGCCATCCTGATGCTCGCCACCCTCACCGGGAGGCGAAAGGCTCTCGTGCTCGCGGCGGCGTTCGGGGTTCTCTACCCCCTGCTGCTGCGGTTCTCGGCGAACCGCCAGAACCTTTCCCGCTTGCAGCAGGCCTTCCTGCTTGTCGCGCTCGCGGCGCTGGTGGTCGTGCTGTTCGCCTTCACCGCTCCCTTCGCCTTTGATGATCTCGACCCGGTTGCGGAGGGCTTCCTGGCCCGTGCCTCCTCCACCTGGGGTGATCTCGGTGAACGTGTGCTCCAGCTCGGTGTGGGCTCCCTCGGCTGGGCCAGCAGCCGTGCTGGCTGGCTGGGGTTTGGCGTCGGCGCTGGCGCCCAAGGAGCTCAGTATCTCGATGTGGCGGCCGCTCAGCGTGCTGTGGGTGGCGCGGCTGAGGCCGGTTCCGGCAAGTTGCTGATCGAGCTGGGCATTCCAGGCATGGCCGCTCTGCTGGTGCTCCTGTATCAGCTTGGCAAGCTGCTGATCCATAACTGCAGGGTCACCGCCGCCCTGTTGCCCCGGGAGGGGATCATCTGCTGTGGCCTCACGGCGTTTGTTGCGGCCAACATTCCCGTTTTTCTCGTGGCCAGCCAGATCTACGGCGATCCCTTCGTGCTCCTGATCCTCGGCCTGTCGGTGGGCGTGATCCTGGCGTCACCACATCTGATCCCGCGGTTGATCTCCCTTCCTCAGCAGGCCGCCGCGCAGCCAGGCCGATGATCCGGCTGGCGGTGGTGGTGAGCCACCCGATCCAGTACTACGCCCCCTGGTTCGCCCGCCTCGCCGCCGAACCCGATCTGGAGCTGATGGTGTTCCACCTCTGGGATTTCGGCATCACCGCGCGCCACGACCGCGGCTTCGGCCAGGCCCTGCGCTGGGATCTGCCCCTGCTGGCGGGCTATCCCAGCCGCTTGGTGCCCAACCGCGCCAGCGACCCCGGCACCCACCACTTGGGCGGCCTTCATAACCCCACCCTGGTGCCGGAGCTGCTGGCCTGGCGGCCCGATGCGGTGCTGCTGTTCGGCTACGCCTGGCGCAGCCAGTTGCGGCTGCTCCTCGATCCACGCCTCAGGCCGGTGCCGATCCTGCTGCGCGGCGATTCCCACCGGCTGGTGCCGCCGCCAGGGCTCGCGGCGCGGGGGCGGGCTCTGGTGGCCGGCCTGCTGCGCCGGCTGCTGTTCCGCCGTGTCGGCGCCGCCCTGGCGGTGGGCCGGGCCAATGCCGCCTGGCTGGCCGCCAGCGGCCTGCCGCCGCGGCGCGTCGTGCTCGCCCCCCACGCGGTGGACAACGACCGTTTCCGCGCCGCCGCTCCCACTGCCCGGGCCGAGGCCCGCGCCTGGCGCGCCGAGCTGGGGATCGCCGCCGAGGCGCCTGTGCTGCTGTTCGCCGGCAAGTTCGAGAGCAAGAAGCGGCCGCTGGATCTGCTCGAGGCCTTCGCGGCGCTGCGGCACCCCACGGCGGTGCTGGTGCTGGTGGGCGCCGGAGCGCTGGAGGGCGAGCTGCGCCGCCGCGCCGCTGCCCTGCCGCCCGGGCGGGTGGTGCTGGTGCCCTTCCAGAACCAGAGCGCCATGCCGCGGGTGTATGCCCTCGGCGATCTGCTGGTGCTGCCCTCCTGCGGCCCCGGCGAAACCTGGGGTCTGTGCGTGAACGAGGCCATGAACCTGGCCCGGCCGGCGATCGTGAGCAGCCACGTGGGCTGCGGCCCCGATCTGGTGCTGCCTGGCCGCACCGGCTGGGTGTTCCCCGCCGGCAATCGGGCCGCCCTTTGCGCCGCCCTGGCCGAGGCCCTGGCCGATCCGGCCAGGCTGCGGGCGATGGGGGAGGCGGCCCGCGAGCATGTGGCCGGCTCCAGCTATGCCGCCGCCACGGACGGCCTGCGTCGTGCTCTGGCGCTGGTGGGCGCGTGAGCGCGTCCTGGCCGGCGCGGGTGCTGGTGCTCGCGCCCCAGGTGTGGGGCGCCGAGGGCGGCGTGCAGCGCTACGGGCGCTCGCTGCTGGCGGGGCTGGCCGCACTGCGGCCAGGCGCCTCGGTGGAGCTGCTGGCGCTGCGCGACCGACCCCGCCGCTGGCCGCGCCTGGCCATGGCCCTGGAGGTGCTGGCCGCGGCGCTGCCCCGCCCCGGCCGCCCCCGGCCCCAGCTGGTGCTCTGCACCCACCTGCACCTGGCGCCCCTGGCGCTGCTGGCGGCCCGGCTGGCGGGGGCGCGGCTGTGGGTGGTGGCCCACGGCATCGAGGTGTGGGCGGCGCCGCTCAAGGGCCTGCGCAGCCGGGCCCTTCTGGCGGCACACCGCCTGCTGCCGGTGAGCCGCTACACGGCCGAACGGTTGCGCGAGCAACTTTGTGCCGGCGTCTGCCGCGGCGGCGAGGACCTGCCGCCGTGGTCGCTGCTGCCCAACACCTATGACGCCCGGCGCTTCTGCCCTGCTGCGCGCCCTCCGGCGTTGATAGCACGCTATCGCCTGCAGGATGGCCAGCCCCTGATCTTCTGCCTCACCCGCCTCAGCCGCGGCGACCGCGCCAAGCACCTCGACCGCCTGATCGCCGCCATGGCCGAGCTGCGCCGCAGCCACCCCGATGCCGTGCTGCTGATCGGCGGCGACGGCGACGACCGCCCCCGCCTGCAGGCCCTGGCCCGCGAGTGGGGCGTGGCGGACGCCGTGCTGTTCCCCGGCCGCCTCGCTGATGCCGAGCTGGCCGATCACTACCACCTGGCCAGCGTGTTCGCCCTGCCCAGCGCGAAGGAGGGCTTCGGGATCGTGTTCCTCGAGGCCCTCGGCTGCGGGCGGCCGGTTCTGGCTGGCAACCGCGACGGCTCCCGCGACCCCCTCGCCGACGGCCGCTTCGGGCTGCTGGTGGACCCCGACCAGCCCCTGGCCCCACACCTGCGGGCACTGCTGGAGCGCCGCGGTGAGCCCCTCTGGTTCGATCCGCCCGCCCTCTCGGCGTCGGTGGCGGAGCGGTTCGCCTTCCCCGCCTTCTGCCGGCGTCTCGATCAGCTGCTCAGGGCCGAGGCTGAGCTGGGTGCCCCGGAGGCCGGGCGATGAGCCTGCGCGTGCTCCACCTGATCCCCTCGATCAGCCCGCGCCGCGGCGGCCCCAGCCAGGCGGTGCTGGCGATGTCTTCCGCCCTGCGCCAGAAGGGCGTGGATGCCGCGATCCTCACAACCGACGACGACGGCCCCGACCGCCTGCCCATCCCCATAGGACAGTGGCACGAGCGGGAGGGCGTGCCGGTGCTGGCCTTCCCGCGCTGGAGCCCCGCGGCCCGGCCCCTGCGGCCGCTGCGCGAATTCGCCCTGAGCCCGGCGCTGCTGCGCTGGCTGCGCCGGAATGTGCGCGAGTGGGAGCTGCTGCATGTGCACGCCCTGTTCTCCTTCCCCAGCACGGCCGGCATGGCCGTGGCGCGCCGCCAGGGTGTGCCCTACGTGCTGCGCACCATCGGCCAGCTCCAGCGCTGGAGCCTGCAGCAGAGCGCCGGCCGCAAGCGGCTGCTGCTGCGCCTGATCGAGCGCCGCAACCTTGGCGGCGCCGCGGCCCTGCACTTCACCAGCGAGGCCGAACAGCGGGAAGCGGCGGCCCTGGGGCTGGCCACGCCGAGCTTCGTGCTGCCGCTGGGGGTGGAGCTGCCGCCCGGCGCAGAGCCAGCCGGGGTCCTGGGGCCGGTGCGCTTTCTCTTTCTATCCCGCCTGCACCCCAAGAAGCAGCTGCCCGTGCTGCTGGAGGCCCTGGCCGAGCTGCGGCGCCGCCACCCCGGGGCCGCCTGGCAGCTCGATGTGGCCGGAGAAGGGGAGCCGGCCTACGTGATCGAACTGCAGCAGCAGGCCGAGCGGCTCGCCATCGCCGATCGCGTGCGTTGGCACGGCTTCGTGGCGGGCGAGGCCAAGGCAGCCCTGCTGCACCGGGCCGATTGGTTCGTGTTGCCCTCGGCCGCCGAGAACTTCGGCATCGCCGCCGCCGAGGCCCTGGCCGCGGGCGTGCCGGCGATCCTCAGCCCCGGCGTCGCCCTGGCCGCTGTGGTGGCCGAGACCGGAGCCGGTCTGGTGTGCGAGCCCACTCCACAGAATCTGACGGCCGCCCTTGAGGCCTGCCTGCACCCCCCCCCAGCGTGCATGCGCAGGGCCGCCCGTCAGCTCGCTGTCGAGCACTTCAGCTGGGAGGTGATAGGCGGGCAGCTGGTGGATCAGTATTCGCAACTGGTGCAGGCGGCACCAGCTGGCCATATCTGCTGAGCGCCTTGTGATCCAGCGCCTCGACGCCTACCGCACGCCGCCCGGCTGGTCGCCGGGCCGGCCCCGGCTGGTGCACAGCCTCTGGTTCTGTCTGGGCTCACCGCTGCTGGCGGCCCGCTGGCTGCCGGGTTCGGCCTGGCGCCTGGCGCTGCTGCGCCTCTTCGGGGCACGCGTCGGCGTGGGTTGCCGCCTCAAGCCCGGCCTGCGGGTGCAGCTGCCCTGGCGGCTGGTGGTGGGCGATCACTGCTGGCTGGGGGAGCACGCCTGGTTCGACAACCTCGCCCCCGTCACGCTCGGCAACCGGGTGTGCGTGTCGCAGGGGGCCTACTTCTGCACCGGCAACCACGACTTCCGCTCGCCGGGCTTCGAGCAACGGCTGGCGCCGATCCAGGTGGGCGATGACGTGTGGATCGCGGCCCGCGCCGTGCTGGCTCCCGGCACCGAGGTGGGCGCCGGCGCCGTGATCGCCCTGGCGGCGGTGGTGAGTGGGGTGGTGGCGCCCGGAGCCATCCTGCGCGGCAATCCGGCGGTGCAGGTGGGGGAGCGGTAGGTGCTCGTCCCAGGCCAGCGCGTTCCGCCTCGGCCCCAGGGGTCTGTCTAGATGATCTGGTCGCTGAGCCGGATGGGCAGGCAATACAGGTAGCAATACAGGTAAAAGTGACTTCTGTCACATGTGGGGACAAGCTGGAGGCTAAAGTAAATCTGCTTGATAATTAACATGGCCAAAGAATCTTCCAGTAATCTGGATCAAGACTCCCTTGTCTACGTAGCTACAGAAATCAGCAGCGATCATCCGACTCCAGCCTTCTGGAAGCAGCAGGGAGATATAACTGATGAAGATGATTCGACAGGCTACGCGAGAATTCTCATCAACAAGAAAACGTCCGAAATTGTTCGGATGGAGCTGGAGGTTGACGGTGTTTTTCTGACGGATGGTGGGGATCCTGATAAAAATATTCTTGAGCAGAATCTTGCAACTCGCCAGCCATTTCACTTTCATAATCGGTCTCAGGCTAGTCCGTTTTTCTTTGTTCAGCAGCTGTTCGACTATGTCAATGGCGAGGTTGCTACCGCAACGCTGAACGATACAGAGACTGGGTTCTCGTTTACCATTGAAGAGCACTATACTCTGAGAAATCCTGTCAACAATCCCAGTCTGACCAAGGAGTTTGTGATCCAGGAGATTCTTGACGGTGTCTCCTACCTGGGGCTGCACACAAGACTCTACGAGATTCCGGTCACCCCCCTGGCCGGTCAGCTCGTGGCCCTCTCCGACGGCACGATTGACGGCAAGATCGAATGGCTTGGTGGCGAGGATGATGTTGTCAATGGCACAAGAAAGAACGACCTTCTCTCTCTGGGCGCGGGTGATGACAAGGGAAATGGTGGCAATGGAGATGACGTTCTTGATGGCGGAGCCGGCAATGACAAGCTCCGTGGCCGCGGCGGTGATGACACCCTATGGGGAGGCGATGGTAACGATCATCTCGTAGGTGGCTTGGGCGATGATGTGATGGATGGCAATCGAGGAGACGATAAACTTCTTGGTGGCCCCGGAGATGATCAAATCAACGGTGGCGTCGGTTCCGACCTGCTCATCGGTGGCAAAGGCAACGATGCACTCACTGGAGGAGCTGATTTGGATGTCTTTCGGTTCGGAAGAAAATCTGGCAATGATCTTATCACTGATTTTGCTGTGGATGAGGACGTAATCAAGCTTGCAGGAGGCCAGCGAATCAAAGATCTATCCTATGCAGATCTCGATGGGGCTGGATCGTTCGGTACGTTGATCAAATTATCCGATGGTGAGGTCTCCGTCCTCAATGTCGATCTCACATTGGCGACGGGCTGGATTATCTAGGAGCGCCACCTCTGCAATGTCAGCCCGCACGATCCGGCGGAGATCTGGGCGGGTTGAAGGTCAGCTCTGAGAACGTCAGCCTTGATTAGTTGAGTGGATCGTGCTGTGAGCGTCAAGAGTTCGATCTCCTGCGGCAGCAGGCCAGCGGCTGCAGGTGATCGCCCTGCCCGGCAGGTGTTCGAGGGAGATGTTCTGGATGCCGAATCCGCCTTGATCGTGCCTGCGATCAGCATCCTGGAGGTGTTCAAGTGGGTATTGCGGGAGCACAGCGAAGCCCAGGCCATCCAGGCGGTGGCGGCCATGCAGCGAGGGCAGGTCGTGGATCTGGACATCAGCCTGGCCATTGCCGCTGCCCAGTTCAGCCACACCCTGCGTCTGCCGATGGTCGACAGCATCATCCTCGCCACGGCCCGAATCCACCAGGCCCGGCTGTACACCATGGACACCGATTACCAGGGCCTCAACGACGTGGAACTGATGGCCAAACACCGCTGAGTGATTCCCCATCGGCTTCCATCACCCCAGGGGAATCTCCAGCCGTTCCATGGCGATTCGATCGTGCTCGGCGGCGTCGCAGAGCTGCCGATCGAAGCTCGATGGCCAGATGAAGGGGCCTGGGCTGATTCCTCGGTCGTGTCCACTCCGCTGCGGCACTTGATCGACAGGGGGGCCAGCAGCAACGGCGTGGCGAGGTCGACGCGCATCAGAACCAGAACCGGGCGCTTGGCCTGGGCCACCGTGAGGCTGCCCATGGCGAGCTTTTCTTGGTCACCTGACTAGTTTCGTTGCCATGCTTCCAGTCCGCCCCGCCGACTACCAGCTCTACCGCGTCGACCGGCTGCGCCAGCGCCACCTGATCGCTCCCTTTGCGGTGCTGCTGCCCGAGGAGCAGGCCGTGGAGATCTGGGCGGCCTGAACGGGCTGGCCCAAAGAGTTGGTCCACTTTCGGACTAAGCTGCGGGGCCAGGCGGATCTGCTATGCGGACCGTGAAAGTGCACGAAGCCAAAACCCACTTCTCCCGCCTGATCGATGCCGCCCATGCGGGTGAAACGATTCTCGTCGCCAAGGGCGGGCGTCCCTGGGCCCGGCTCGTGCTGCTCGAGCAACCCTCGCCCCGCCGCCAGCCTGGCCTGCTGAAGGGGCGGCTGCGCCTGCCACCACCTGAGGACTTGCTCGCTCCGTTGCCGGCCGAGGAGCTCGAGGCCATGGAGGCCTCCGGCTTGCTCTGAGGGGCCCGCCCGTGGTGCTGCTGCTCGACACCCACGTGCTGCTCGAGGAAGGGTGGGCTCTCCTTCAGGATCAGGGGTCGAACGGCTGCCGGTGAGCTGGCGCCATGGTCTGCGCGCTGGCAGTTATTCCCTTCCCCATCGCGATCCCTTTGATCGCCTGCTTGCCGCCCAGGCCGAACTGGAAGGCTTCACCCTGGTGACCATGGATCCGGCCTTCACGGCGTTTCCGTGGCGAACGCTGTGGTGAAAGGCGCGGCGCCGCCATGGGCAGCACCATCACCGCCCGCGGCCAGACGGTCATCCCCGCTCCGATCCGGGAGCGCTTCTCGCCCGGGCCCTCGCAGCGCCTCCGCCGACCTCCTGGTGGCCGAGCGGCGGGCCGAACGCCTGGCCTGCTGCTGCACAAAGACCCGGAGTTCCGTGCCATCGCTGAGCTGGCTCAGGAGTGGCTCGGTCAGAGGCCCGATCCGGCGGAGATCCGGGCGGGCTGAAGGTCCCCCTTGACTCCTCACCGACAACGCTGGTATCACCGCAGGTGCTACCAGGTCATACGTTGTGGGACAGGGGGAACCCCACACATGCTGGTACGACTCCTTGGTGCGGGCCGCTGAGATCAGGCCAGGCGTCCCGTGATCGCCGCCATCCCGGATCGTGGTGCTATCACGAAATCACAGTCGTCTGCCGCACTCCCCCCGCCACCCGATGCGCGCAGAGAGTTCAGGCTTCAATCTGATGCGCTGATGCGCTGATGCTAAGCTTGAGCCGATCATCCCTGCAGCATGCGCACCACGCTCGATATCGAGGACGACGTGCTGGCCGCGGCCAAGGAACTGGCACGCCGCCAGGGGACCTCGGCCGGGCGTGTGGTCTCGCGCCTGCTGCGGGCCGCGCTGGCGGGTGAACCGCAAGAGGCGCAGGCTGGGGAGACAAAGCGTGCTGGAGTGGCCGGATTCCGGCCCTTCGTGGCGGCTGACCAGAAGCTGGTCACCAACGAACAGATTGATCAGCTGCGTGATCGTGAAGGTCTCTGATGCGGGCTCTGCTCGACATCAACGTGATCATTGCCATGCTCGACAGCGGCCATGTGCTGCATTCCGCCGCCTGTCGCTGGATGGAGCAGGAGGTTGACCACGGCTGGGCCACCTGCCCGATCACCGAAAACGGAGTGGTGCGCATCATGTCCCAGCCGGCCTATCCCAATACCCGCCCTGCGCAGCAGGTGGGGCAACGCCTGGCCGAGGCCTGCAGCCATCCCAGTCACCAGTTCTGGCCGGAAACCATCAGCCTCCTGCATGATGGCCTAATCCAGTGGCAGCGAATCCTGGGCCCTCGACAGATCACCGATGCCTATCTGCTGGCCCTGGCCGTTGCCCAGGGGGGGCGGTTCGTGAGTTTCGATCAACGCATCGGCATCGATGCGGTGCCCACAGCCTCTGCGGAGAACCTGGCAATCATCACCGGCTGAGGGTGCGTGAGCCAGCCCTGGGTCACCCTGACGATGAGCAGGCGGAGTGTCATCCGCTCACCTCGCTGGTTTCGTCGCCATGCTTTCAGCTGGCCATCCCACCCCCGCTGCCCCACTCCGTGGCTGACCCCCTCGATCAGGTCACCCCGCTGCTGCTCACCTGCAACGAGGAGGCCAACATTGGCCGCACCCTGGCGGGACTCAGCTGGGCGCGGCGCGTCGTGGTGATCGACAGCGGCAGCAGCGACCGCACCCTGCA
The DNA here is from genome assembly GCA_039818745.1 of Cyanobacteria bacterium J06638_7. GTDB lineage: Bacteria > Cyanobacteriota > Cyanobacteriia > PCC-6307 > Cyanobiaceae > NIES-981. The sequence goes on along the minus strand of JBCBTI010000005.1, from coordinate 159,959 downwards.
GATCCTGGCCGGCTTCCCCCGGGTGGAAGTGCACACCCGGCCGTTCGACAGCCACGCTCGCCAGTGGAACCACGGGCTGGAGCAGATCAGGGGCGGCTGGGTGCTCAGCCTCGATGCCGACTACCAGATAACCCCGGCGCTGCGTAGGGAGATGGCCGCGGCGCTGAAGGGCGCGCTGCCTGAGGTGGGTGGTTTCCGCATTCCCTTCCGCTACTACGTGGCCGGCCGCCCGCTGCGCGGCACCGTGCTGCCGCCCCGCATCGCCCTGTTCCGCCAGGCCGCCGGCCACTACATCGACGACGGCCACACCCAGGACCTGGTGCTGCAGGGCCAGTGCGGGACGCTGCGCGAGCCGATCCTCCACGACGACCGCAAGCCCCTGCACCGCTGGCTGGAGGCCCAGCGCCGCTACCTGCCCCTGGAAGTGCAGAAGCTGCGCGCCACGCCCCGTGATCAGCTCTCCCGCGCCGACCGCCTGCGCCAGCGCCACGTGATCGCCCCCTTCGCGGTGCTGCTGCTCTGCCTGCTGTGGCACCGGGGCCTGCTCGATGGCTGGCGCGGCTGGTATTACGCCTTCCAGCGCATGCTGGTGGAGCTGCTGCTGAGCCTGATGCTCTGGGAGGCGCGGTGCGATGGAGCCGGTGGCGATGCAACCTTCCCCTGAGCTTCTGCCGGTGGATTACCGCTGGGATCCCACGGTTCCCCACACCCACGCCTACCTGATCCGGCCCCTGCTGCGCCTGCTGGAGGGAGTGCACGCCCCGGCTTCCAGGTGGTTGGCGTTGATCCCAGTGCCAGCGGCATCGCGGCAGCGAGGCAGTCTTGTCCCTCCATTCCCTTTCACCAGGCGGCAGCAACGCCTGAGGCGATGAGGATCCTGGCTTTGCCACCCTTTGACGCTGTGATCAGCACGGAAGTGGTGGAGCACTGCTATGCGCCACGCCAGTGGGCAACTGCGGCCCATGCCAGCCTGAAGCCAGGTGGGCTGTTCATCTGCTCCACCTCCCATCTCGGCTATCTCAAGAATCTCAGCCTCGCCCTCAGCGGCCGGCTGGATGCGCACTTCACCGCCCTCTGGGAAGGCGGTCACATCAAGTTCTGGAGCCGCCGCACCCTCACCACCCTGCTCAGCGATACGGGGTTCACTGATTGACGGTTCGTGGGAGCAGGGCGATTGCCCTGGCTGTGGAAGTCGATGCTGATCGCAGGGCGCAGGCCCGGGGCTGGCCGGTGCAGCCGCGCAGTTGACGATCAGACCGGCGCGGGCTGAACCGAGCACCTGCAAGCCCTCGCATCAAGGCTCGTGCTGGGTGCCGGTGGCTTGCCCGCCGGCCTGAATCCTTGCAGCGGCAGATGATGGAGCTGATGCTGATCTGCACTGGAAGGAGCGGTTCGCTCTGGCCGCGGAATAGCGCTTCCTTGCAACCAGAGCCAGCGGCAGCAGGCCCATGATGGCAGGGGCCACCGGCACGGCAATGATCGAGAAGCCGGAAACATTGGCTATGCCTCGCCCGAGCTGGGAATCAACAGAACGCTGATTGAAGCCAAACACATCGCCGGGTTGAACGATGAAGCTGGTGGTGCCGGATTGGCTGGACCCCTGCGGGAATCCGTTGGCCGTGAGCTGGAAGAAATTTCCATTCAGCACATAGCCGAAAGGATCCCAGACAGAGCCATCAATGTCCTGTGTCAGATAGGACCAGTTGAAGCTGACCGTGCTGGCCACCGGAGAGGAGGGGTCGGCGACGATGGTGAAGGTGGTGTTGGACAAACCGCCACCATTGTTTTTCCCCCTCAGGGTGATCGTGTTGTTGGGAGCGGCTCCGCTCACCGTCACCGAGGCGTTGGGAATGGCGTTGATGGTCCAGTTGCCGGTGGCGTAGTAGCCCACGAAGCCGATCGCCTGCGCCGGAGCCGGCAGCCAGCAGGCCGAGGCCGCCAGAACCGCGCCCAGCAGCTGAATCCGGCAGCCCGATGGGCTGCGGACGGTTGATGGCAGGGCATGCATGCGCTCAGCATCCGCCGCAGGGTCGGAAGGGACTGCGGCGGATGCTGCCGGAGCAGTATGGCGGAACGGCTGAGGCCGCGGCCGCGGCGTCGCGCGCAATGCTGCACAATCCCAACCCATGGCCCTCCCCAGCGACGCCACCACCACGCCCCCGGCGGCCGTGGTGCCGCCCCCGGCGGCGGAGCTGGCGCCCCTGGCCCGCCTGCGCCAGCGGCTGCGCTGGCGCCGCAACCGCAGCCGCGCCGCCCGGGTGACGGTGGTGAACCAGTTCTTCCCGCCCGACTACGCCGCCACCGGCCAGTTGCTGGAGGATCTCACCGGCCGGCTGGCGGCCCAGGGTCTGCAGATCCAGGTGCTCACCGGCATGCCGGCCTACGCCGGGCCGGCCACCGAGGCCGAGCGGATCGAATTCCAGCCCAACCGCTGCATCCGCCGCACCCGTACCTCACGCTTCTGGCCCCGGCGCATCCGCGGCCGCGCCGTGAACAGCCTGATCTTCTGCCTGCGCAGCGGCCTGCGGCTGCTGCGCTACGTGCGCCGCGGCGATCTGATCCTCTACACCAGCGAGCCGCCCTACCTGCCGATCGTGGGCTGGCTGGTGCACCAGCTCACCCGCACGCCCTACCTGCTGGTGGTCTACGACCTCTACCCCGATGTGCTCGAGGAGCTCAAGGTGCTGCCGGCCCGCCACTGGCTCTGCCGGCTGTGGCGCCGGCTCAACCGGCCGGCCCTCTTGGGCGCCGAGGAGGTGGTGGTGCTCAGCGAGCTGATGGCCGAGCGCGTGCTGGCCCAGGCTCCGGCCCTTGCCGGGCGGTTGCATGTGATCCCCAGCTGGGCCGACCCGGACCTGATCCGCCCGTTGCCCAAGCGCAGCAACTGGTTCGTGCAGCGCTACGGGCTGGAGCGCCGCTTCACGGTGCTGTATTCCGGCAACCAGGGCCGCTGCCACGACCTGGTCACCCTGCTCGGCGCCGCCCTGATGCTCAAGGGCGAAGCCAAGGTGCGCTTCCTGATCGTGGGTGACGGGCCCCAGCACCGGCGGTTGCGGCAGCTGGCGCGCGAATGGGACCTGGCCAACGTGCGCTTCCTCCCCTACCAGGAACCCGACGCCCTGCCCCACTCCCTGGCGGCGGCCGATCTGGCGGTGGTGAGCGTGTCGATCGAGGCCATCGGCGTGGTGGCCCCCTGCAAGCTCTACGGGCACCTGGCCGCCGCCACGCCGATCGCCGCCATCACTCCGCCCGGCTCCGACCTGCGCGCCCTGGTGGAGGCCAGCGGCTGCGGCCGCTGGTTCGCCAACGGCGATGCCGGCGCCCTGGTGGGCTGGATCCGCGAGCTGGCGGCTGATCCCGCCGCCGCCGCCGCCCACGGTGCCGCCGGCCGGGCGTTGCTGCAGCGCACCGCCACCCCGGCGCTGGTGAGCGAGCGCTACCGCCAGCTGATCTGCCGCCATCTGCCCCAGGCCAAGCGGGCTGCCACCGCCGGATCCCGCCGGGATTCCGCCCGTCTTGCTGATCCTGCAGACGTGGTTTAGCTTGCGGGCCACCCTGCGCTCCGGTTCGACGCCATGGAGGCAAGGTTGATCCGGCCGCTTCTCCAGGGCTGCTGCAGCGCTGCCGTGGCGATCGCAGGGCCTGCGCTGCTGCCGGCCCCGGCCCGGGCGATTGTCTACAACCTTGTTGATGTCGAGCTGAGCTATTCCTTATTCGGTGCTCAGACCGCCACGATCAGCGGCTCATTTGAGTACACAGGGGGTGCTTCGCCAGGAACGTTTGCTCTCTCATCGATCAATGTTGACTATGATCCAAGTAATGGTTTTCTGGACTTCCCGATCACATCTGGCTTTGTGGTGAACAATGGCGCTTCCACCTATCTGGTGTTTCGATCTGTGCCAGGGATCCCTACCCCTCAGGATTGCGTGGATGCCACCTCACCGTGCCTGCGGCTCAATGTGGGTGACGCCCTCACGGGAACTCCCTTTCAGCAGACGGCCATCGATGCGGGAGCCGGCGCTGCGGGCGTGAATTCCAGATTCACGATCTTCGGTGGCCTTCCCCTCACCACCAGGCCCGGCTTCGCCAACGTGATCCGGGCCGTGCCGGCTCCGTTCTCGGCCCTGCTGCTGGCCCCCCTGGTCGCCCTGGCGGGCTACCGGCGCCGGCTGCTCAGCGCCCGTCGATCCAGCGCCGCAGCGTGCGGCTCCAGCGCTGGCGGTTGGCGCCGTTCGGCACCAGTCCTCTGAGACCGCCCCTGCGCGCCGCCGCTTCCTCGCCGCCGCGGTAGTAGGCGTAGGCGGTGCCGGGATTGAGGGCGGCCTCGCCGCCGGAGCCGCCGTTGCCGCCGTAGCCATAGCCGTAGCCGTAGGCGCCCTCCGCCTCGCCGCTCTCCACGCGCGCGTTGGTGAGCAGCCCCAGCAGCGGCGCGCCCGCCGCCTCGATGCGCTGGATCGCTTCGGCCGGCAGGGCCCGGTCCACCCGGTTGAGGCTCACCAGCAGCACGATGCCATCGAGGTGCTCGGCCACCAGCGCCGCATCCGCCAGCCCCAGCGCCGGCGGCGTGTCATACAGCACCAGGTCGTAGCCGCCGTTGGCGGCGATGTCGGCCACCAGCTCGCCCATGCGCGCCGAGCTCAGCAGCCGCGGCGGATCCGGCGGCCGCCGCCCGGCGGTGATCACATCCCAGTTGGGGTAGTCGGGCAGGGTCTGCAGCACCTCGCGCCAGCGGCTGCCCTCCTCGGTGAGCAGGTTGCTCAGGCCCGCGAGATTGTCGAGCCCCAGGCGGTGGTGCATCTGCGGTTTGCGCAGGTCGGCGTCCACCAGCAGCACCCTGCGGCCCAGTTCGTGCATCGTCTTGGCCAGCAGCACGATCGCCAGGCTCTTGCCCTCCGAAGGCTGCGAACTGCTCACCGCCAGGGAGCGCACCGGCTTCTCCGTGCTCAGGAAGCGCAGGCTGGTGTAGAGGTTGCGGAAGGCCTCCTGGTAGTGGAAGCGCTGGTAGCGGGCCGCGCCGCTCTGCTGGCTGTCGAGCTGCTTGAGCAGGAAGCGCTTCTCCGCCCGCACCCCCTCGAAGAAGGCGATGTAGGGGATGTGGCCCAGCAGGGGCTGCCTGAGCTCGTCGCGCACCTCGCCGGGGCTGTGGAACACGTGATCCAGCCGGTCGCGCAGCAGCGCCACCCCGGTGCCGGCCACCAGCCCCAGCAGCAGGCCCTGCAGCAGGCCCCGCCCCAGCCGCGGCTCCACCGGATCCGGGTTCACCACCGTGGGGGCGATCACCTTCCAGGGCACGTTGTTCTGGGCGATCTCCAGCTGGAACTGCTCGCGCGTGCTCTGGTAGCTGGCCAGGTTGGCCTCCGCCGCCTGCAGCTGGCGCTGCAGGTCCTCGTACTGGCGCAGCAGCCCGGGCTGGCGCTCGAAGCGGCCCTCCAGCGCCGTCAGGGCGCTGCGGGTCACCGCCATGGCGGCGTCCAGCTTCTGCACCGCCGCGTCCACGGCCTGCAGCTCCTTGCCCTGCACCTGCGGCCGCAGCTGGTCGCGCGCCGCCAGCAGATCCTGCAGGAACGGCGCCGAGGGCTGGAAGGTGGCCTGGGCCGAGGCGATCTGCTGCTCGATGTCGCTGAGCTGCTGCAGCAGGGCCTGGTCGGGCAGGTTCACCACCACGCTGCTGGTGCCGGCCCCGCCGCCGCCACCGCCGCCCCCTGCGGCCTCCGCCCCGCCGCCGCCGCTGGTGGCGCTGCCGCTGCTGAACTCCCGCAGCGTCAGCCGGCCCGCGGCCACATCGCCGCGCAGGCGCAGCAACTGGCCCCGCTCCGCCTCCTGGCCCGCCAGCTGGGCGCGCAGGGCGGTGAGCCGCTCGCGCACCGACGCCGCCTCCTGCTCCGGCAGCAGCACGCGGTTGGCGCGGCGGAACGCCTCCACTTCGTTCTGCAGGCTGCGGAAGCGCTCCTGCAGCGCCGGCGCCTGTTCATCGAGGAAGCGCACGCCCTCGCTCAGCTTCTCGCGCCGCTGCTGCAGCGACCAGTTCAGGTAGGCCTCCTCGGTGAGCGTGAGCGTGCGCGCCACCAGCTCCGGGTCGTTGCCGCGGGCGTTCACCGCCAGCACTCCCGCCGCCAGCACCCCCGGCGCGTTGCCGCCCGCCGGCACCAGCGACACCGCAACCCCCGGCAGCGGCGCATCCGCCTCCCGGGAGCGCAGCTGCTCGTACACCGGGCTGAGCACCGCCGGGCTCTCCAGCACGCGCATCAGCGTGGGCACATCCAGGCGGCTCTCGTTCAGGGCCACCGAGGCGATGTCGGTGCCGCCCGCCGGCGCGCCGCCGCCCGAGCGCGGCTGGTTGATCGGATCGCTGATCAGCAGCGTGAAGCCGCCCTGGAACACCGGTGCGTTCAGCCGCTGCCACAGGGTGCGCGCCCCGAAGATCGCCGTCACCAGCACCACGGTGATCAGGAACGGCCGGCGGCGGCGGCGCAGCACCCGCAGCAGGTTGCCGGGCCGGAAGCCGGTCTCCTCCGCTTCGCCGGCTGCCGGCAGCGGCAGGGCCACCACCCCTGCCGCCGGCAGGCTCGAAGGCGGGGAGCCGCTGCTCATGGCTGCACCGAGGTGGGCCGATTGTATGGGCGTCCGCTCCTTCGCGCCTACTCTCCCCAGCAGCCGCGCGCCGGTGATCGACTTCCACGCCCGCCGTGCCCGCACACTGGCGCGTCTGAGCGCCTACACCCTGCTGGCCAGCTTCGTGCTGATGGTGGGCGGCGGCGCCCTGCCGCTGCCGCTCGGCGATCCCCAGCGCGCCTTCGCACTGCTGGCCGAGCTGGTGGCCAACTCCACCGTGCCGGTGGTGGCCCTCTTTCTTCTTTTCCATGGCCTGGGCGGCAAGGGCCTGCCCGCGTTCTGGGAATGGCGGCTGCTGCGGCTGGTGAGGCCGCTGCTGCGGCTGGTGGCCCTGCTCTACCTGCTCACCGCCCTGGCCCTGGCCGGCCTGGCCCTGCAGGTGGAGCGCGCCGGGGTCAGCCGCCTTGAGGCCGAACTGCAGAGCGGCGCCGCCGGGCTGCAGCGGCTGCGCCAGGCCCTGCAGAGCGCCCCCGACGTGGCCAGCCTGCAGCAACTGCTGGCCGGTCAGCCCGGCCTGCTGGAGGCTCTCGATGCCGGCCCCCCCGCGCCCGCCCCCACCCCTGAGATCTCCCTGGCCGAGCGGCGGCGCCAGGCCGCCCTGCTGCTGGATCGCGCCGAAGCCAACCTGCGCCAGCAGACAACCCGCCGCCGCGCCGATGCCAGCGGCAACCTCACCCGCCAGGCCCTGCGGCTGGGCCTGAGCGCCCTGGTGTTCGGCCTCTTCCATCTGGCCGCCTCGCTGCTCTGGCCCCGCTCCCTGCTGGACACCCGCGAACGCCTGCTCGAGGCCCGCGCCGCCCGCCTGGCGGAGGAGGCCGCCGATGCTGAGGCCGCCGAGGCCGAGACGGCCGATTCCCGCGCCGGGCGGTCTTGAGCGGGGTGGCGCCGCTGGAGCGGGCGGCGCGGCTGGCGCTGCTGGCCGGCCTGGCCGCCAGCCAGCTCACCCTCGCCGCCCGCGGCGGCGTGGCCGATTTCACGATCATGGCCGCCCTCTCCTGGCTGGCCGGCGCCATCCTGCTGCTGGAGCGCGAGGAGGGGGGCACGGTGCTGGGCTCGGCGGCCGTGCCCGCCGGCCGCTGGTGGGCCGCCGTGCTGGCCCTGCTCTGGTGTCTGCTGGTGCTCAGCTTCGCCGGCCGCCTGCACGATCCCCTGTTCTGGCTGCTGCCCCTGCTGGCGCTGCCGGCCCTGGCCCTGCTCGGCGGCAGCGGCTGGCGGGCGCCGCTGCTGGGCCAGCTGGTGGTGCTGGGCCTGTTGCTGCCCGCCCAGGGCCTGTTCAACCTGGCCGTGCCGGTGGCCCCCCTGGCGCGTCTCACCGCCCGGGTGAGCGCCCAGCTGCTCTGGCTGCTGGGCCAGCCCGCCTTCGCCCAGCAGGACCGCATCGTGATGACCACCCAGGTGCTGGTGGTGGATGGCTCCTGCACCGGCCGCAGCACCCTCGCCTTCAGCCTCGCCACCCTGGTGGCGCTGGTGATCCTGCTGCCCCTGCCCCGCAGCGGCCGGGGCGGTGGTGGCGGCCGCGCTGGCTCCATCGCCGTGCTGGCGCTGCTCACCCTGGCCGGGGTGTTCCTGCTCAACGGCGTGCGCATCGCCCTGCTCGCCTTCACGCAGCGCGACCCGCAACCCGCTCCCCTGGCGGTGCTGCGCGACTTCGACTTCTGGCATTCCGGCGCCGGCGCCCAGCTGTTCTCCCTGGCCGCCAGCGCCCTGGTGTGCGGTCTCTACGTGCTGCAGCTGGAGTGGCGGCTGCGCCAGGGGGGGCGGGGGGCGCCATGACCCCCCGGCCGGCCCCCCTGCGGCGGCTGCTGCTCTGCGGCCTGGCCGGCTGGGCCTGCCTGCTGTCGCTGGAAACCCTGCTGCGCCGGCCGGGCTTCGCCCCCGCCGGTGCCCTGCCGCCCCTTCTGCAGCTCGATGGCGCCCCGCAGCCGCGCCGCCCGGCCGCCCCCCCGGGCCAGCAACGCCCCGCGGCCCAGCTGCCCGACGGGGTGGTGGAGCTGGGCGCCGCCCGCTACGGCGAGCGCCAGCTGCGGCTGCTCGCTCACCGGCGCAGCGGTGCCAGCGGCCGGATGCCGCTGCAGGCCATCAACGCCGCGCTGGGCGGCTCGCCCCAGGGGGGGCGCTGCCTGGTGGTGGATGGCCAGGGCAGGGTGCTGGCCGAGCTCGCCAGTGATGCCGACTGGCTGGCCTGGCGCCGGGCCCATCCCCCCAGCGGCGCCGCCACCCTGCGCTGGCTGGCGGGCCTGCGGCCCCGCCACGCCAACCTCTGCCTCTGGACGGCCACGCCGCTGCCCTAGGGCCGGATCAGCCCCCGGCCCAGCGGCGGCCATCGCGGCGCCGCCCATCGCGCTGCCGGGCCTGGCGGCGGCTGTATTCGCTCACGCTGGGGTTGGCGCCCACCGGATCCACATGGGCCACCTGCTGCCACAGCTCCCGCGGCGCCCAGCGCACGCTGTGCCGCACCCGGTCGTGGCGGGTCACATGGCACCAGCGGCACTGACCGCAGTGGGCGCACCAGAGCTCCTCCAGCCACTCGTTGCTGAGCACCAGCACCGGATAGGCCTGGAGCACCAGCCGCGCCCGCTTGCCGCTCAGGCCCCGCTGGCGCAGCTCCGCCGGCGTGAGCAGGTGCAGGAAGTACTTGCGCCCGTTGCCCTCCAGGGGGCTGTCGGGGTGCACGGGGCAGAGCAGCTGCCGCCGGCTGGGGCGCCGGGAGCGGCGGGGGCGGAGATCCTTGCCGCGTTCGGATTCCGGCTGCACTCCCGAACGCACCATCGCTGCTGGGTGAATCGCCTCACCATCCCCCAGCTGCAAGCGAGGCTCTTGTGGCGAGGGCTACCGAATGCTGGCCCGGCACCAGCGCAGCGGTGTGGGCCAGGTGATCAGCGAGCTCGCCCGGCGGGGTCTGGCGGCAACCCATGCCACCCCCACTGTTCATCTCCGTCGCTGCGGCCTGCCGGTGCTGCCGCACAGACCGGATGGCGTGCCGGTTGATCTCGATCTGGTGAATCAGCTGCGCGTCGAGCTGATGATCCACGCTTGCGCCCTCCTCGATCCCTGGCACGTGCACCACAACGGGGCCCATCGCTGGTTTGCGGCCCATCACCACCAGGGCTGGGCCAGCTGCCCGCTCACCGAGAACGCCGTGCTGCGGATCCTCGGCAATCCCCGCTTTCCCAACAGCCCCGGCCCCCCAGCCGTTGTGGCCACGGTTCTGAACGCCTGGCTGGGCCATCCCCGGCACCACATCGCCTGCGGCGGCAAGGAGCTGGTGCGGCTGATCCCCACCTGAGCCGGTTAGCGAGGCTCCCGGGGTTCCGCCTCGGGCCCAGCCTCTGGCCGCTCATCAGTCTGCTCAACGGCGTTGCGGGAGGCCTGGCCCTCCAGCTTGGCGATCAGGTTGGGCACGAACTTCTCGGAGAAGCCCGCCACGAACGACCACAGCAGCAGCTTGGCGAAATCGGCGTTGGTGTCGGGGTTCACATCCAGCACGAACCGGCCGATGCTCACGAACGGCTCGCCGCCCTATGGCTCTGATCACCGCCGCTGTCGTCATCGCGGAACGGCTGGTTGAGCGCCGACCCCAGGATTGCCGCCATGGCCACGAACACCGAGAGCGGCACCGGCCCGTCGGTGACCCCCGAGCGCGCCTGGAGGTAGGTGGCGTAGCCGATCAGGCACGCCGCCACCACCACGGCCAGGGCGGCCAGGCGCAGGAACCGCAGGGACCGTGGCGGCCGGCTCATTTCGCCGCCATCCAGTTGGGGCCGGCGCCGGTGTCCACCACCAGCGGCACGCTCAGCTGCAGTGCCGCCTCCATCGTGTCCTTCACCAGCGTCCGCACCGGCTGCAGCGCCTCGGGCGCCACCTCCAGCACCAGTTCGTCGTGCACCTGCAGCAGCAGCCGCGCCGGCAGGCCGCTCTCGATCAGGCGCCGCTGCAGCTGCACCATGGCCAGCTTGATGATGTCGGCGCTGGAGCCCTGGATCGGCGCGTTGGCCGCCGCCCGCAGCTGCTGGGCCTCAAGGCCGGCGCGGCGCGCCACCTCCAGGTCGATCTCCAGCGGGTCGCTGCCCAGCAGCCGGCCCAGGCCGCCCGGATCGAAGGCGAACGGCCGCCGCCGGCCCAGGATCGTTTCCACATACCCCCGGCTCAGGGCCAGCCGTTCCTGCAGCTCCAGGAAGGCGAACACCTTCGGGTAGCGCTGCTTGTAGCGGCTCAGGAAGTCCTTGGCTTCGGCCTGGCTGACGCCCGTCTCGCGGGCGAAGCGCTGGGCGCCCATTCCGTACACCACACCGAAGTTGATCGTCTTGCCCAGCCGCCGCTCCTCGCCGCTCACCGCCTCTTGCGCACCCTTCTCCAGCAGCAGCCGGGCCGTGAGGGCGTGCACGTCGTCGCCCCTGCGGTAGGCCTCCACCAGCACCTGCTCGCCGCTGAGGTGGGCGAGGATCCTCAGCTCGATCTGGGAGTAGTCGGCGCTCAGCAGCGTCCATCCCTCCGCCGGCAGGAAGGCCTTGCGGATGCGCCGCGAGAACTCCGTGCGCACGGGGATGTTCTGCAGGTTGGGATTGCTGCTCGAGAGCCGTCCGGTGGCCGTCACGGCCTGGTTGAAATCGGTGTGCACCCGGCCGGTCTCCGGCTCCATCAGCGCCGGCAGGGCATCCACATAGGTGCTCTTCAGCTTGCTCAGGGTGCGGTGCTCCAGCACCAGCGGCACCACCGGATGGTCGTCCTCCAGCTTCTCCAGCACCGCCGCGTCGGTGCTCCAGCCGGTTTTGGTGCGGCGCGATTTCTTGCGCTCCAGCCCCAGGGTTTCGAACAGCAGTTCCCCCAGCTGCTTGGGGCTGGCCAGGTTGAAGTCCACCCCGGCGGCCGCCTTGGCCTCGCTCTCCAGACGTTCCAGGGTGGCGCCCAGCTCGGCGCTGAGTTCGGCCAGATAGGCGGTGTCGATGCGGATGCCGGTGGCCTCCATCAGCGCCAGCACCGGCTCCAGGGGCAGTTCCACCTGCTCCAGCAGCGCCGGCAGCTGCGGCCCCAGCTCCTGCAGCTGGGCCCGCAGCAGGGGCGTCAGCCGCCGGGTGAGGTGCACGTCCATGGCGCAGTAGTGGGCTGCCGCCTCGATCGCCACCGCCGAGAAATCGGCGCCCTTGGGCACCAGCTCCCCGTAGCCGGTGGGGGTGAAGCCGAAGTTGCGCTGCGCCAGCACCTCCAGCCCATGGCGGGCGTTGGCGTCGCGCAGGTAGTCGGCCAGCAGCGTGTCCATCACCACCCCGCCCAGCTCCAGGCCGTGGCGCAGCAGGATCAGCCGGTCGTACTTGGCGTTCTGCAGCGTTTTCGGGTGCTGCCCGCTGGCCAGCCAGGGGGCCAGGGCCCTGAGCACCTGGTCGAGGGGCAGCTGGGGCGCCGTGCCGAGCAGGTCGAGGCCAGCCTGGTCCTCGCTCACGGCGGGGCGGTGGCCGATGGGGATGTAGGCCAGCTCGGCGGCGGCCTCCCCCCAGGCCAGGCCGATGCCCACGAGCTCGGCCCGGAAGGGATTGAGGGCCGTGGTCTCGGTGTCCAGGGCCACCGGGGCGGCCGGGTCGGTGGCCGCCAGCAGTCGCGTCACCAGGGCCGCCAGGGCCGCGGCGCTGGTGATCAGCTCGGGCTGGAGCTCGGGGATGGCAGGGGCGGTGGCTGCTGGGCCCGGGCTCCCGGGCGGCGGTGGCCCTGCAGGGCTCCCATCAGCTGCCTGGGGCGTGGCTGTGGCGGCAGCGAGCGGCGCTTCGGCCGAGAACAGCTCGGCGAAGCGCGCCACCTGACGCGCCAGCGAGGAGAGCTCCAGGTTCTCGAGGCTGGTGGCCAGCGCCGTGCTGTTCACCCACCCCAGCCGCAGCCGCGGCTGCTCCGGCAGGGGGATGTCCACGAGAATCTCGGCCAGCATGCGCGAGCGGTAGGCGTTGTCGCGGTCGTGGCGAAGCTTCTGCAGCAGGGCGCCCTTGAGCACCCCCTTGGGGTCCTTGGCCTTGGCGCCGGCCTGCTCGAGGGATTCCAGCGCTGCGTAGATGCCGTCCACGTGGGCGTAGGCGGCCAGCAGGTTCTGGGCCGTCTTCGGGCCCACGCCGCGCACGCCGGGGATGTTGTCGCTGCTGTCGCCGGTGAGGGCCTTGAGGTCCACCACCCCCTCCGGCGCCACCCCCAGCTTGGTGATCACGTCCTCGCGGCGGATCTCCACCGGCCCGCTGCTGCGGCCGCCGGGGCCGCCGCCCATGTAGAGCACGGCGATGTCGCGCTCGTCGTCCACGAGCTGAAAGAGGTCGCGGTCGCCCGAGAGGATGCGCACCCGCCAGCCCTCGCCGGCGGCGCGCTGGGCCAGGGTGCCGAGCACGTCGTCGGCCTCGTAGCCCGGGGCCATGGCCAGCGGGATGTCCAGGTTCTCGCTCAGGATCCGCTGCAGGTTCGCCACATCGGCGAAGAACGCCTCCGGCGCCTCGTCACGATGGGCCTTGTAGGTGGCATCGGCGTCGTGGCGGAAGGTGGGCTGGTCGGTGTCGAAGGCCACCACCAGGCCATCGGGTTTGAGCCCCGTGCAGGTGTCGAGCAGGGCCTTGAGGAAGCCGTAGGTCACCGAGGTGGGTACCCCCTCACGGGTGCTGAGGCCGCCCTCGCCCCCCTTGGCGAAGGCGTAGAAGCTGCGGAAGGCCAGCGAGTGTCCGTCGATCAGCAGCAGCAGCGGTTTGCCGCCGCCGTGTTCCGCAGTCGCCGTGTCTGCCGCCGCTGCTGCCGTGCCTGCCTCCCCGCTCACTGTCCGCCGCGCCGATCGCCGGTCCAGCCTTGCAGAGCTGGGGTTTAGGGCTCAGCTTGCCCGTTCTGCGGTGGCGATCCGCACCTCAGCCCTGGGAGTCATGGCCCATCCAGGCGCTGGCTTGGAGCGCTGGCCAGCTGGTCCCCAGCGCAAGACGGGTCCCGGTCGCCCCGGGCCAGAGCGCCGAACAGCCGCACTTCGCCGTCAGGCTGGGCATGGGGTCACGCTATCCAGTCCGGCGAGAAGCTCTGCACCCCGGCCAGCCGCAGGCGCAGCTCGGCCCTGCCGTTGCCGTTCACATCGCCCTTCAGCAGTCCGTCGCTGAAGCGCAGCTCCCGCGCCCGGCCCGAGAAGCGATCGGCGCCGATGAACCGCCAGCCCTTGTTGGCGAAGGGGTCGTCGCCATCCAGCAGGGCCGTGATCGCCAGCCGGTCGCCCTTGCCGCCGTTGAAGTCGTCGATCCGGTCGAGCGGCCGGCCGCTCAGATCGCCGCGCCGCCACAGGAAGGCGTCGGCACCGCGCCCGCCCTCCATGCGATCGCCGCCCGGGCCGCCGATCAGCACATCGTTGCCGGAGCGGCCCAGCATCTCGTCAGCGCCGCCGCCGCCGATCAGCAGGTCGTTGTCCCGGCTTCCCCGCAGCCGGTCGTCGCCGTCGCCGCCGGCGCGGCGGCGGCCGAGGGCGGCGCCGGTGAAGCGCTGGCGGTTGCGCTCCAGGGTGAGCTCCAGCGAGCGGGCCAGCATGCGGTTGCCGCTCTCGCCGAAGTGCACGTTGTCGAAGTGCAGAAAGCGGGCGATCCGCTGGCGCGAGAAGTCGGCGAAACCCTTGCTGTTCTGCGCCGCCCGCTCGCTGTCGCGGATGCCGTAGTCGGAAAAGTCCCCCAGCCGCCGGCCGAAGCGCCGCCAGGAGCTCTCGAACTCGTTGCGGAAGCCCACGATCGCCGCGTAGGGGTAACGCTGGCGCAGCCTCTCCAGCCCCCGCTCGAACGACTCCAGCAGTTCCGTGCTGCCGTTGCTGCGGAAGTAGTCGGCCCAGGCGCGGGTGCTGCGGCCGCCCTTGCCCTGCCGCGCCCGCCGCAGCAGTTCGGTGATGTAGGGCAGCCGGTACGGCACCCCGTTCACCTCGCCGGCGAAGGGCACCAGGGCGGAGGCCACGATCTGCCGCGCCTCCCCGGAGCGCAGCATCACCTCCACGTTGGCGAGCATGCGCCGCACCGTGCGGCGCACCACCTTCTGCGGCTTGCGGCCCTCGCGCACCCCCAGCAGCAGGTCGTTGGCGCCACCCCAGATCAGCGTGAGGTCGCCCGAGCCGGGGCGCACACCCTGGGCCAGGGCCGCCTCGATCTGGCCCTGCAGGCCCCGCCCCCGCAGGGCGGCGATCGCCACCAGCCGCTCGCGCAGATCGCCGAACTCGGCCAGGTGCTCGCGGCCGCTGGTGGCGCCGCTCACGGCAAAGGAGGGGGCGCCGGCCGAGCCCGCCCCCGGCGGGGCCACGAAGCGGTTGGCCAGGCCGAAGCCGCTGGACGCGTTGCCGGTCAGCGGCAGGTTCAGGCGGCGCCTGAGCAGCACCTGCCAGTTGTTGGCGGTGTTGTGGGCGGTGACGCCGCTGTAGCGGCCCCGCGGCGAGGTCTGGCGGCGCAGGGCCGCTGCCAGGCTGCCCACATCGCTGGCGCTGTCGCCGAACACGTAGAGCTCGCGGAAGCTGGCCATGGAGCGGCAGACGGGAGGGGACGCCGCCCGGGCGGGCGACGGCCCATCTCAGCCCGCCGTCAGCGTCTTGTCGAGGGCACCGGTGCCTGGTTGAGCACCACCTCCTGGCGGGGCAGCCCCAGGCGGATGCCCTCGCGGTCGAAGGCCTCCTTCACCCGCAGGCGGAATTCCCGGCCCACCAGCCACTGGGCCAGGGGCAGGGTCTGGATCCACACCCGGATCAGGCAGCCCGACTGGCGCACCTCGTCCACCCCCAGCACCTCCGGCGTGGCCAGCACGCGCGGGGCCCAGTCTGGATCCCGGCTCATGTCCTCGGCCACCGTGCGGATCAGCTCCAGCACGGCGCGCAGGTCTTCGCCGGCCGCCACCTCGATGGTGAAGTTCACCCGTGACCAGTCCTTGGTGAGGTTCTCCACGGCGCGGATCTGGCCGTTGGGCAGGCTGGTGAGCTGGCCGTCGATGCCGCGCAGCTGGGTGTTGAACAGGTTCATGTTCTCCACGAAGCCGTCGTGGGGCGGGATCACCACCACATCGCCGATCGCGTAGCGGTCGGTGAGGATGATCAGCAGGCCCTGCATGAAGTCCTCGAGGATGTTGCGCAGCAGCAGGCCCGCCGCCACCGCCACCACGCCGGCGCCGGTGAGCAGGGAGCTGTCCACGCCCACGATCAGCAGGGTGAGCGCCACCGCCAGCGCGATGCACAGCAGGGTGGCGGCGCTCTTGAGCATGGTGGAGTAGGTCTCGGCGCGCAGGGCGTAGCGCCGGGAGCCGGGATTGCGGATCGTCGATTCGATCGTCCAGTTGCTGACGCTGTGGTCGATCGCCAGCAGCAGCAGCCAGCGCACCACGATCAGGATCAGCCACATCAGCGGCACGCTCACCGATTTCTGCATCAGCACCAGCGAGGCGATGCGGCTGGCGGGAAAGAACACCGCGATCGCGCCGATGCCCGCCGCCAGCAGGCTGAGCTGCAGCAGCCCGCTGATCAGCAGCGCCATCTCCAGCAGGTTGCGCGCCTGGTTGCGCCAGCCCTGCTGCTGCAGGCTGGGGATCGACAGGGTTTCGATCAGGCGGCCGGTGCCCTGGATCAGCCGCTGGGGGCGGCGCGCGGCGCGGCGCCCGAGCCGCTGCAGCCAGCCGCGCCGCGACTGGGGCGTTGGCTGTGGTGGCGGCGGGTCCACGGCCGCGGCGGCGCCGGAGCCTTCCCCCACCGCCGGATCGGCGCCGTCCACGCCCTCGAGATTGCCGCTGTAGGCGGCCATCGCCTCGCGCGTGGCCGAGTCCCGCAGGGCCTCGCTGCGCAGGCGCTGGCTGCGCAGGGCCCGGCGCAGCAGCCTGCGCAGGCGCCGCAGCGCCAGCAGCAGCAGCAGCACGGCTCCGCAGAGCACCGCCGCCAGCACCAGCCGGCCGGCGGGATGGCGGCGGTTGAATTCCATGCCCCAGAGCGATTCGCTGATCACCTTCTGGAGCACGCCCTTCCAGCGCTCCGCCAGCTCCATCGTGGTGGTGCCGGCGTGGGCGGCGTCCGGTTCGGTGATCGTGAGCAGGGTGGAGGGGCCCAGGCCCAGCTCGGGGGTGGCGGGCACGAACACCACCGGCACGTTGTTGCGGAATCCCACCGCCACGGTGGGGGTGAACGGGTGGAGCTCCTGGCGGTTGAACACGTTCCAGAAGGTCAGGTCGGTGCCGCCCATCAGCTCCTGCCGCCGCTGCTGCAGCGCCGCCACCACCTGGCGGCGCTCCGGCGGCAGGTCGGCCGCCCTGGTGCGCAGGCCGGACTGCAGCTGGTCGATCACCCCGTCCACGCTGCGCTCCACCGTCTCCGTCCGCTGCTCGACGGCCGCGGCGGCGGCCTCGGCCGTCATCGCGGCGCCAGGATCGATCGCCAGGGTGATCTGCGGGCTGAGCAGGTCGTGGGAGAACTCCACGGTGCTGCACCACAGGCGGCCGCAGGAGAACGCCCGCTGGCGATCGAGCCAGCCGCCGCCGGCCGCGCCGCTCTCCCCGGCGGCCGGCAGCTCGATCTGGGCCGCCGCCGGCGGCCCCAGCAGCAGGCTCAGGCCCAGACCCAGGGCCAGCAGCAGCAGCAGCCCCCGGCTCCCCCGCCGACCCCGTTCCAGCCCCATGGCGCCCTCGTTCAGCGGCCCGCGGCTTGCGCCCGGCCGTTGCAGCAGGCATCAGGGTAGGGAGGGTCAACGCCGCCGGCCGCCGATGTCCAGGGGTTCCCCGCTGCTCACGGGCCGCGCCCGCTTCAGCGCCTGCGGGCAGTACCGCTGGTGGCTGGAACGCTGCTGGCAGCCCGGGGCGCCGCGGCTGCTGTTCATCGGCCTCAATCCCTCCCGCGCCGACGCCGGGCGCGACGATCCCACCCTGCGGCGCCTGCTCGGTTGCGCCCGCGGCTGGGGCTACGGCGCCCTGGAGGTGCTCAACCTGTTCGCCGCCATCAGCCCCTCGCCGGCGGCCCTGCGCCGGCGGGCCGATCCGGTGGGCGGCCTCAACGACGCCTGGATCCGCCGCCGCCTCGCGGCCACAGCCCCGGCGGCGCTGTGGCTGGGCTGGGGCGCCGGCGGCGGCTGGCGTGGCCGCGACCGGGCCGTGCTGCAGCTGCTGGGCGGCCGCCGGCTGCTGGCCCTTGGGCTCACCCGTGGCGGCCATCCCCGCCATCCCCTCTACCTGCCGGCCGGCCTCCACCTGCAACCCTGGAGCAGCGACGGCTGGCGCGCCCCGATCGGGCTCGGGCATTGTGAGGCGGCTGCCGCATCCCCTGCCGCCCACGCCCCATGTCCTCCCACCCGCGGCGCTACGCCGTTCACCTGCACATGAGCGGCGGCCAGACCGAAACCGTGCTGTTTGCCAGCCTGCAGGCCTTTCAGCAGTGGTATGGCGATGTGCTCACCGCCTCCGCCCCGGACACGTTCGTGAACGTGCCGATCAGCGAACTCGACGGCGAATACCTGGTGGTGCGGCCCGGTGCCGTGGCTGGCATCCGGGTGGAACCCCGGTTCAATGCCCTTGATGATGAATGACGCCTGAGCGGCTGGGGCTGCTCTGGGGCGTCACCGTGTTCTCGGGAGCGGTGGCCCAGGCCCTGGCCTGGCTCACCGGCCTGCCCGGGGTGGTGCTGCTGCTCAGCTCCGGGCTGCTGATCGGCCGGGCGGGCCTGGGCCTGGTGGAGCCCCTCGATCTGGGCCCCGGGCTGGGCACGATCGTGGGGCTGCTGGTGAGCCTGGTGCTCTTCGATGGCGGCATCAACCTGCGCCTGCCCGATGACGGCACCCGTCAGGCGGTGCTGCGCATCGCCGCCGTGCGCCTGGTGCTGGCCCTGGTGGGCGGCCTGCTGCTGGCCCATGCCCTGGCCGGCCTCAACTGGCCCCTGGCGGCGGTGTTCAGCGCCATCGTGCTGGCCACCGGCCCCACCGTGGTCAATCCGCTGGTGCGCCAGATCCGCCTGGCCTCGCCCCTGGGCGAGGTGCTGGAGGGGGAGGGGCTGGTGCTGGAGCCGATCGGCGCCGTGCTGGCCCTGCTGCTGCTGGAGCTGGTGCTCGGCAACCTGCACGGCTGGCGTGAGCTGGCCGTGGGCCTGCTGCAGCGGCTCGGCGGCGGCGTGCTGATCGGTGCCGTGAGCGGCTGGCTGCTGGCCGAGCTGCTGCGCCGCATCCCCGCCTCCGCCGCCACGGGAGCCCTGCGGCTGCAGCTCACCCTCGGCACCCTGTTCCTGATGTTCACCGGCTGCGAGCAACTGCTGCCCGAATCGGGCCTGCCGGCGGCAGTGGCGGCCGGCGTGGTGGTGGGCCGCCGGCCCGAGATCGACGCGGTGGAGCTGGATGGCCTGATCCGCCAGCTGGCCCAGCTGGCGATCACCATGCTCTTCCCCCTGCTCGCCGCCGACGTCACCTTCGCCCAGCTCAGCCCCCTGGGCTGGGGTGGGGTGGTGTGCGTGCTGGCGCTGATGCTGCTGCTGCGGCCCCTGGCCATCGCTCTGGCCACCTGGGGCATGGAGTTCAGCCTTGCCCAGCGGGTGCTGCTCAGCTGGCTGGCGCCGCGGGGCATCGTCACCGCCGCGGTGGCCAGCCTGTTCGCCATCCGCCTCGAGCAGGCTGGGGTGGTGGGGGCGGGCCGGCTGCAGGGGCTTGTGTTCCTCACCATCCTCCTCACCGTGGGGCTGCAGGGCCTCAGCGCCGGGCCGCTGGCCCGCCGCCTAGGGCTCACCACCCCCGAGCCGGCCGCGGCGGGCTCAGAGGCAGCGGCTGATGCGGGGCCGGTCGTCCCCGCGGCGGTGCAGCAGCAGCCAGGTGGTCAGTAGGTCGGGCCCCTGCAGGCTGCCCAGCAGGGCGGCGCGCAGGCTCTTCATCACCACCCCTTTCTTGACGCCGCTGGCGGCAGCGGCCTGGCCCAGCAGCGCCTGGGCCTGCTCGGCGCTGAGCTCCCCCTCCGGCAGCAGCTGCAGCAGGGCCGCCAGCGCTGGCCGGGCCCCCTCCGCCGCCAGCTGGCTGGCGGCGGCTTCGTTGAGCTCGGGGGTGGTGAAGAACGGCTCGGCCTGCTCCACCCCGTCGCTCAGCAGGGTGAGCGACGGGCCCAGCAGCTCGGCGAGATCCCGCTGCCAGCCGGGCTCGGCGGCCCCACCCTCGAGGCCCCAGCCGCGCTCGGCCCACAGCGGCGCCAGCTGCTGCCGCAGGCTGTCGGCCCCCTGCTCACGCAGCACCTGGCCGTTGAGCCAGTTGAGCTTGTCCCAGTCGAAGCGGGCGCCGGCCCTGTTCACGCGCTCGAAGCCGAACACCTCGGCCACCTGCTGCAGGCTGAAGCGCTCGCCCATCCCCTCCGGCGGCGACCAGCCCAGCAGGGTCATGTAGTTGGTCAGGGCCGCGGCGCTGTAGCCCATGGCCTGGAAGTCGCTCACTGAGGTCACGCCGTCGCGCTTGGAGAGCTTCCGGCCCTCCTGGTTGAGGATCAGGGGCGTGTGGGCGAACAGCGGCGCTGGCTGGCCCAGGGCCTCGTAGAGCAGCAGCTGCTTGGCCGTGTTGGCGATGTGGTCCTCGCCCCGGATCACGTGGCTGATGGCCATGGCGGCATCGTCCACAACCACCACCAGGTTGTAGAGGGGGTCGCCGATGCCATCGGCCGGCGCCCGGCGGGCGATCACCATGTCGCCGCCCAGGTCGCGGCCGCTCCAGCGCATCGGGCCGCGCACCAGGTCGTTCCAGCTGATCGTGCGGTCGTCGTCGATGCGGAAGCGCACCACCGCCTGGCGCCCCTCGGCGATGAAGGCCTGTTCCTGCTCGTCGCTGAGATCGCGGTGGCGGTTGTCGTAGCGGGGGGCCTGCTTGCTGGCTGCCTGCAGCTCGCGCATGGCGGTGAGCTCCGCCTCGCTGGCATAGCAGCGGTAGGCGTGGCCGCCATCCAGCAGCTGCTGGATGGCGGCGCGGTGCTGGGGCAGCCGCTGGCTCTGGATCACCGGCTCGCCGTCCCACTGCAGTCCCAGCCAGCGCAGGCCCGCGAGGATGTTGGCGGTGTACTCGGGCTTGCTGCGCTCCCGATCGGTGTCCTCGATGCGCAGCAGGAAGCTGCCGCCGCAGTGACGGGCGAACAGCCAGTTGAACACCGCCGTGCGGGCCGTGCCGATGTGCAGCGTGCCGGTGGGGCTGGGGGCCAGGCGAACGCGAACCGGACTCGCCACAGCTGTCACGGCCGGCTCTCCTGGGGGTGTGGGAAACGGGACTGACGGGATTCGAACCCGCAACTTCCGCCGTGACAGGGCGGTGCTCTAACCGGTTGAACTACAGTCCCAGACCGCCGCAGCTGGCGTCTGTGGTTGGGGTGCGGGCGTGCTGCCGGTGAGGCAGGTGGAGCAGGTGGGCAACCCTGCTGAATGGGCGCATCCCGTCGCCGGTGCGACCTGAAAAGTATCCGTCGCTGCCCCCCCCGCCGTCAACAGAGTGAGCATCGCGCTGGCGATCGAGGCTGAAATCAGGGACGGAAGCCGGCGGGTTCGATCAGGCGAACCTGATTGCCACGGGCGGTGAATTCGCGGCCCTGATCACTCTGAACCACCACACGACCACCGGATTTGACCCGGATCACACGGGCACGAACCCAGCCCAGGGCTGCGGATTCGAGCACCTTGACCACATCTCCGGGTTGCAGATCCAACTCCATGTTCGGCGGGGAGAAACGGCGAGGCGAGAAAAACAACCAGCTGGCAGGCCGGCCTGAGGGGACATCGAGCGCGCCGTGGAGGACTTGAACCCCCGACATCAGGTTTTGGAGACCTGCGTTCTACCAGCTGAACTAACGGCGCAGGAGTGATGGCCCCTGAATGAACGTTTGGATCAACGTTGCAGGAACGTTGCTGAAGCGGGCTGATGGCGGCCGACCGGGGGCCGGATCGGGGGATCTCAGCGATCGAAGCGCTGCTTGACGCGGGTGGCTTTACCCACCCTGTCCCGCAGGTAGAAGAGCTTCGCTCGGCGAACCTTACCGCGCCGCTCCACCTTCACGGAGGCAACCTGCGGGCTGTGCAGCATGAAGATCCGCTCCACGCCCACGCCCTGGAAGATGCGCCGCACGGTGATGGTGGCATTGAGGCCGCCGTGGCGCTTGGCGATCACCACGCCCTCGTAGGGCTGGACCCGCTCCTTGTTGCCCTCGCGGATGCGCACGCCCACCTTCACCGTGTCGCCCACATAGATCTCGGGCAGATCGCCCTTGAGCTGCTCGCCCTCGAAGGCGCTGATCAGCTCCTGGGCGCTGAGGCGGCCGCTGCGGGGCCGGGCCGCCGCAGGCTGCTCGGCCACCGCTGTGGCCGCTGCGCTCTGGCCCTCCCCGGCCCCGATCTGCTCAGGCTGGAGGTCCTCCGCCTGTCTCTCCTCAGCTGCCATCTCAGCTCCGCAACGCCTGGCCAAACCAAGAGTGTACCGGCCGAAGGGTCAGGCACCGCCCCGTCTCAGACGCTGCAGGGCCATGGCTGCGCCGCTCACCAGCATCCACAGCAGGCCGAGGCCGTTGAGCAGCACATACACCGTTTCAGCGTTGGGCCCGAACCATCCGGTGAGCCACTCCCCCTCGTGCAGCACCATCAGCAGGTGGGCCCGGTCGCGGTCCAGCCCGCCCCAGTCGCGCAGCAGCCGGTAGCTCACGCCGGTGGTCACCGTGAGCAGCAGGGGCAGCAGCACCACGGGCGCCAGCGCGCCGTGCAGGCGGCGCAGGCGCAGAACGAGGGCAGGGGGCAGCAGGGGCATCGCAGCTGGGCAACCGGGCGGCGACCACTCCGCCGTTGATAGCTTGACGGTCGAACCGCGCCCTGGCCGCGGGGCAGTTGCCTACCCCCATGAATCTCTTCGCCGATCTGCTGGCCAGCACCACCGGTGCCCGCACGGGGAGCCCCCAGGCCGCCACCCCCTCGCCGCTGGTGGCGGCCGGTCCGCGCATCCAGAAAAGCCGCCGCGGCGTGGAGGTCAAGAGCGCCCGCGAGATCGACACGATGCGCCGGGCCAGCCGCATCGTGGCCACCGTGCTGCGCGAGATCATGGAGATCGCCAGGCCCGGCCTCAGCACCGGTGACCTCGACGCCCACGCCGAGACCCGCATCCGCGAACTGGGCGCCACTCCCAGCTTCAAGGGCTACCACGGTTTCCCCGCCAGCATCTGCGCCTCGATCAACAACGAGGTGGTGCACGGCATCCCCAGCGGCAAGCGGCTGATCAAGGCCGGTGACCTGCTCAAGGTGGACACCGGTGCCTACTTCGACGGCTACCACGGCGACAGCTGCGTGACCATCTGTGTGGGCGAGGAGACCCCGGAGGAGGCCCGCCGCCTGGCGCGGGTGGCCCAGGAGTCGCTGATGCAGGGGCTGGCGCGCATCAAGGCCGGCAACACCCTGATGGATATCGCCGGCGCCGTGCAGGACCACGTGGAGGCCCACGGCTATGCGGTGGTGGAGGACTACACCGGCCACGGCGTGGGCCGCAACCTGCACGAGGAGCCCTCGGTGTTCAACTTCCGCACCCGCGATCTGCCCAACATGACCCTGCGGGCCGGCATGACCCTGGCGGTGGAGCCGATCCTCAACGCCGGCAGCAAGGCCTGCCGCACCCTCAAGGACCGCTGGACGGTGATCACCGTGGACGGCAGCCTCTCGGCCCAGTGGGAGCACACCATCGCCGTCACCGCTGACGGTTGCGAGATCCTCACCGACCGCGACTTCTAACCGCCACGCGTCAGCAGCCGGTAGTAGAGCCAGCGGCCGAGGGTGGTGAGCGGCATCAGCACGTAGGTGATCGGGTTGGGCGTGACGATGATCAGGTCGAAGCCCAGCCGGGCCTGGGCCAGCACCTGCCCCGCCACGAACTCGGCGCTCATCAGGCCCACAGGGTTGAGCGCCGAGCGGAAGGGCCCGAGCACAAGCCGCCGCAGCCGCAGCCTGGGGCCGGCCAGATCCAGGGCGCGCAGGCTGAGCACCTGGCCCAGCAGACGCTTGCTGATCTCGTAGAGCGGGCTGAGGGCCGGCTGGATCTCCGCCTCTGAGGTGTTCACCCACACCTCCGCCCGCGGCCGCCCCGGCTGCTGGGGCCGGCCGGCCACCTCGCTGGCGAACAGCTCCAGGAGCCGCCAGCCGCTGAGGGCGTTCACCTCCAGGGATTCGGCCGTGGCCTCGGCGCCGCGCTGGCTCTGCAGGTTGATGCCGTGGTTGAGCACGAGCACGTCCACCTCCCGCAGCAGCTGCCGCAGCTCCTGCTCCTCGCCCACGCACCAGGACACCTGCCGCACAGGGATCGGCTGCCCCGCCCCGTCGCGCAGCTCCAGCAGGCGTGGCCCGCAGCAGAGCGCGATCAGCTGGGCGCCGTGAGCGTGCCAGCGCTGCAGCAGCGCCCGGCCGAGGCTGCCGCTGGCGCCCGTGATCGCCACGCAGGGAGGGGAGGTCATTGCCGGAAATGCGTCATCGCCGTAACAGCAGCTTCGGCCGCGGGGGGGCGGGAAGGCATCATGGGCAGCACTTCAGTCAGGGTTTTCCGGTAGCCGCGGCAACCCTGAGTTGACAGTGCAATGCCCCCTCCCGCGATGTTCGTTCCACTCCCACCCGTCGGCAGCGGCAGCGAGCCGTCGGGCACCGCTACGGCTGCGGGCGATCCCTGCGCCATCGACCCCGCGCCCTTCGACTCCGCCTCGATCCTTGGCCCGCTCGTGCCCCTGTTCGCTCCCTACTGCGACGGCGTCAGCAAGCGGCAGGCCCTGGAGGCCGCCGTGGGCCAGCTGCTGCACGGTGAGTGGACCGGCGAGCGCCGGCTGGAGTCCGGCCAGGCACGCCCCTTCAGCCTGCGCTGGCAGGGGGAGCTGGCGCCGCTGGAAAGCCTGCGCTGCGCGCTCACGTTTCCCGACCTCCCCTCGGTGCACTACGACTTCACCCTGCCGGCCTACCGGCTGGTGCAGTGGCTGATGCAGCGTGAGCAGCGGCAGCTGCCGGTGAGTTTCTGGCGCTGGCTGCTGCTTGGCGAGGCCGGCGGGGCGGCCGGCACCGGTGTGGCGCCGGGAACGCCGGCAGCGGTTGCCTAGCCTGAGCTCTGCGGCGAGTACCTGGATGGCCCCCACGTTGTTGATCGGTTCCTGTCAGCCGTTCAGCGGCAAGTCGGCCGTGGTGCTCGGTCTGGCCCGCCAGTTGCTGCGGGCCGGGGTGACGGTGCGCTTCGGCAAGCCCCTGGCCACCGCCCTGGAGGGCGACCCCCCCGCCGCTGACGACGCCCCCCTCTTCGACGCCCCCCTCTTCGACGCCGACGTGCGCTTCGTGGGCGCCACGCTGCGCCTGGCAGACGACCAGCTGCTGCCTTCCCTGCACTCCCTCGAGCTGGGAGCGGTGCGGGGCCGGCTGCTGAGCGGTGATCTGGAGCCCGGTGACGGCTTTGCCCATCTGCATCGGCAGCTGGCCGCCGGCTGCGGCGGGCTCAACCTGCTGGAGGCCGCCGGCAGCCTGGCGGAGGGGCTGCTCCACGGCCTCAGCCTGCCCCAGCTGGCCCGGGGTCTCGATGCCCCGGTGCTGCTGGTGGAGTCCTGGAGTGATGTGCGCAGCGTCGATGCGCTGCTGGCTGCCCGCGGCGAGCTGGGCGAGCGGCTGGCGGGGGTGGTGCTCAACGGTGTTCACCCCGACGGGCTCCACGACCTGCGCCAGGAGATCGTGCCTGCCCTGGAGCGTCTCGGCATCCCGGTGCTGGGGGTGATGCCCCGCAGCCCGCTGCTGCGCAGCGTCAGCGTGGCGGAGCTGGCCCGGCGCCTGCAGGCCGAGGTGCTCTGCAGCCACGACAAGCTGGACCTGCTGGTGGAAACCCTCTCGATCGGGGCCATGAACGTGAATTCCGCCATGGAGTTCTTCCGCCGCCGGCGCAACATGGCCGTGGTCACCGGTGCCGACCGCACCGACATCCAGCTGGCGGCCCTCGAGGCCTCCACCCAGTGCCTGATTCTCACCGGCGTCGGTGAACCCCTGCCGCAGCTCGTCACCCGAGCCGAGGAGCTGGATGTGCCCCTGCTCAAGGTGGAGCACGACACCCTCACCACGGTGGAGGTGATCGAGCAGGCCTTCGGCCATGTGCGCCTGCATGAGCCCGTCAAGGCCACCTATGCCGTGCGTCTGGTGGAGGAGCACTGCAACTTCGACACCCTGTTCCAGCGCCTGGACATCCCGCTGGCGGTTGCCTGAACCCCCTGCCACGACTGCTAGTTTCTGGGTGCAACCTGGGGTTTGGTGTGACCCGGTCTCTGGATGTTCCCTCACTGGATCGCATCGATACGCTGGCTCAGGAGCTGGCCATGCTCCAGGACCGCAGCAAACGTCGCATCGCCATCCTCGGCAGCCGCCATGTGCCCGTGGTCTCCATCCATCTGGTGGAACTGGTGGCCCGCTCCCTGGCCCAGGAAGGCCACAACCTGATCACCTCCGGTGCCCAGGGGGTGAACGCGGCGGTGATCCGCAGCGTGCTGGAGATCGATCCCGGCCGGCTCACGGTGCTGCTGCCCCAGAGTCTCGAGCGCCAGCCCGGGGAATCGCGCGAGCAGCTTGAGCAGGTGCTGCACCTGGTGGAGAAGCCCGAGCACGACGAGCTGCCCCTGCCCATGGCCAGCAGCCTCTGCAACCAGGAGATCATCAGCCGCTGCGATCAGCTGATCTGCTACGCCTTCCACGACAGCGAAACGCTGCTGGCCAGCGTGCGGGCGGCCGAGGACATGGGCAAGGTGGTGAGCCTGATGTACTTCGACTGACCGGCCTTCAGGCGGCCAGCACCAGCTTGAGCCCCTCCACGTAGAGGATGCCGCTGCACACCAGGCCGGCGGCCCAGCACAACCCCCGCAGTGGCGGCACGTTGGCCACGTAGCTGCCGATGTAGGCCAGGCGCAGGGCAGGATGCAGCCAGGCGGCGGCCAGCGCCAGCGGACTGCCCACCCCGGCCAGCAGGCAGAGCAGGGCCGCCGGCGCGTGCAGGCTGAAGGCCTCGAAGCAGTTCTGGTGGGCCCAGGCCGCCCGTTTGCCCCAGGCCGGCAGCCGCTCGAACATCGCCCGCGGAGCGGCCAGATCGGCCGGCTGCAGATT
The DNA here is from genome assembly GCA_039818745.1 of Cyanobacteria bacterium J06638_7. Taxonomy (GTDB): domain Bacteria; phylum Cyanobacteriota; class Cyanobacteriia; order PCC-6307; family Cyanobiaceae; genus NIES-981. The sequence goes on along the minus strand of JBCBTI010000005.1, from coordinate 133,291 downwards.
CGCCTGGGAGCGGGCCGCCCCCAGGGGCACGATGCTGAGCACCACCACCGCGGCGCTCAGCAGCAGCGACCACACGAACGGGGCCAGGGGGGAGGAGAGCAGCATGGCGGGGCGCAGGTGCAGCCTTTTTCTAGGCTGGCGGCCAACCACCCAGCGAGCATCCGCCCCATGGCTGAGTCTTTCTCCTTCGACGTGGTGTCCGATTTCGACCGCCAGGAGCTGGTGAACGCCGTGGATCAGGCGCGCCGCGAACTGATCCAGCGCTACGACCTCAAGGACTCCGGCACCACGATCGAGCTGGAGGAGACCAGCCTCACGATCACCACCGCCAGCGACATGACCCTGCAGGCGGTGGGCGATGTGCTGCGTCAGAAGGCCACCAAGCGCAACCTCTCGCTGAAGGTGTTCGACTTCCAGGATCCCGAGGCCGTGGGCGGCAACCGGGTGAAGCAGGAGGTGAAGCTGCGCAGGGGCCTCAGCCAGGATCTGGCCAAATCCCTCAGCAAGGCGGTGCGCGACGCCATCAAGAAGGTGACGGTGTCGATCCAGGGCGACAGCCTGCGGGTGACGGGCAAGAGCAAGGACGATCTGCAGCAGGTGATCCAGCTGCTCAAGGGGCGGGAGGCTGATCTCGAGGTGGCCCTGCAGTTCCAGAACTACCGGTGAGCACCCCGGCGCTGTTCGGCAAGTCCCGCGTTCTCGAGGCTCAGATCGATGAGTTTCTCGACAAGGTGGCCGAGGGCGGGATCTACTTCCAGCGCGGCATCGAACTGCTGCTGGAGCAGGGTGTGGTGGGGGAAACGGAGCGCAAGCTGGAGCAGCTGATCGCCCTCAAGGAGCGCGCCAACGAGCTGCGCCGCGCTGTGGTCAACACGCTCTACAGCGAGATGCTGATCCCCGATTTCCGCGGCGATGTGCTGCGCCTGCTCAGCCATCTCTACGGGCTCCTGGATGCCACCAAGAATGGGTTTCAGGAGCTGCTGATCGGCTACCACGAGGCGATCGCCGGAGCCGCCGCCGTGGTGGAGGTGAAGAGCCTGGTGGCGGTGGTGGCCCAGAGCCTGCAGGAGGCGGTGCTGGGGGCGCGGGCCTTCTTCCGCCGCCCCGAGGCGGTGCGTGATCACATCAACCTGATCCGCGTCTATGAAGCCGAGGCCGATGCCATCGCCCTGCGCCTGAAGAAGGCCCTGTTCGCCTCCGAGAGGCCGCTGGACCGCAAGCTGCTGGCCCGCGACGCCCTGGCCGTGATCGACGGCCTGGCCGACCGGGCCGAGGAGATCAGCGACGAACTCTCGATCCTGGCCATCAAGCGGGTGCTCTAGCGGTGGCCAGCCTGGTGTTCCTCTCCAGCGGCCTGTTCCTGGGCTGGACCCTGGGCGCCAATGACGCCTCCAACGTGTTCGGCTCGGCGGTGGGCAGCCGCATGCTGCGCTTCTCCACCGCCGCCTTGCTCTGCAGCCTGTTCGTGGTCATCGGCGCCGTGACCGCCGGGGCGGGCGCCGCCGGCGGTCTCGGCGAACTGGGGACCATCAACGCCCTGGCCGGTGCCTTCACCACCGCCCTGGGTGCCGCCATCACCATGACCTGGATGACCCGCGCCGGCCTGCCCGCCTCCACCACCCAGGCGGTGGTGGGGGCGATCGTGGGCTGGAACTGGTTCAGCGGCTCGATCACCGACCTCAGCCAGCTGGCGCGCATCGTCGCCACCTGGGTGCTCTCGCCGCTGCTGGCGGCCCTGTTCGCCGCCGGGCTGCACCGGCTGGCCGTGGCCGCCATCCGCCGCAGCCGCCCCCACCTGCTGCGCCTGGACGCCAACATCCGTCTGGGGCTGATCCTGGCCGGGGTGTTCGGCTCCTACAGCCTCGGCGCCAACAACATCGGCAATGTGATGGGGGTGTTCGTCAACGCCTCCCCCTTCGGCGAGCTCCACGTCGCCGGCCTGGTGAGCCTGAGTGGAGAGCAGCAGCTGTTTCTGCTCGGCGGGATCGCCATCGCCGTGGGTGTCTACACCTATTCGCGGCGGGTGATGATGACCGTGGGCGGCAGCCTGATGACCCTCTCGCCCCTGGCGGCGCTGGTGGTGGTGGTGGCCAACGCCCTGGTGCTGTTCGTGTTCTCGTCGCCGCAGCTGTCGGCCCTGGCGGTGTCCCTGGGCCTGCCGCCGATCCCGCTGATCCCGGTGTCCAGTTCCCAGGCCGTGATCGGGGCTGTGCTGGGCATCGGCCTGCTGCAGGGCAGCCGCGGCGTGCGTCAGATCCGCTGGGGCGTGCTGGGGCGCATCGCCTCCGGCTGGCTCACCACCCCGGTGATCGCGGCGCTGGTGTCGTTCGTGCTGCTGTTCGTGGTGCAGAACGTGTTCGGCCAGCAGGTGTACAGGCCCGTGGCCTACCAGCTCTCACCGCCGGCCCTGGTGCGGCTGGCCGAGGTCCGCATCCCCACCGAGGCCCTGGCCATGGACCGGCAGCCGGTGGTGGGGGCGCTGCGCTTCCGCAGCCTGCTGCGGCGTCAGGCGCGTCTGGAACCCGCCCAGGAGCAGCGGCTGCTGCAGATCGCCGAGATCCGCCCGCTCAGCATCCACCCCCAGGGGCTGGAGGCCCTGGAGGCCGGCAGCCTGCCGCCCGCCTACCGCCAGGCGGTGGCCGAGCTGGCCGGCCGCAGCTTCCTGCACCCCTGGCAGCTGGCCGATGCCCTGGCCGCCCGCAGCCCCCTGTGGAGCCTGCCGCAGGGGGCCCCGGCGGCGGCCCGCAAGCGGCTGGATGCCCGGCTGGCCGTGGTGCTCGACACCTTCAGCGTCAGTCCGCCGAGTCCCCGCGCCCCGGCAGGGCCGGCTGCGCTTCGGGCTGCCTAGAGCACGATCTCCACGGCGCAGGGGCCTCGCTGGGGCCCGTGGGTGAAGACGGTGACATCCCCATCCTGGGACACCACCAGGCCGATGGCGCCGCTCTGGCGCACCACGGCTCCGGCCATGGCCCGATGCCGGTTGCCGCGGGTTTCCAGGAACCTGGCCAGAGCGGACGGCCACTCTCCCTGGTGGGAGGAGAGCTTGACGCTGAACCCCTCGATGCCCAGGTCGCTGCGCAGGATGGCGGCACCATCGGCTTCGGTGAGATCGGCGCAGAATGCACAGCTCTCCTCCAGCACCGCCAGGGCGGAGCGCAGCCGGTCGTTCGCCCAGCTGGCCAGTTCCTCCGGAGACGACAGCCCCGGCTCGGCGCTGAGGGAGCGGCCCATCCCGGTGAGGCGGTGCACCGCCTCGAGGCTGAGGATCCGCACCACATCGCGCAGCAGTCGCCGATCGGGCTGCTCATACCAGCGCCCACCGGCGAACAGCCCGTCCGTGGAGTTGCCGGCCGGCAGCACCAGAATCGCTCCCCCGCGGCGGGAGCGCACCATCCTGCGGGCGATCCGCTGCAGGATCCGGTCGTAGATCCGGCGGCTGGAGCGGCGCACGATGGCGGCGATGTCCTTGTGCTGCTCTGCCCAGCTGCTGGCCGGGATCGGCGTCAGCCCCTGGTCTCCCGGCAGGCAGATGCGCTCCAGCTGCAGCCGGGGGCGGCACACCTCCCGGATCAACAGCTCGGTCTCCGCCTCCAGGGCCAGCCCTGGGATGGTGCGCGACTGTTCCCGCACCTCGCCGCGGCGGTAGACGGCCTTGGCTTCACCGATCGAGACGGACAGCACACCCGGTGCCTCCGCCTCGATCACCAGGGCAGGCCGGTGCAGCTGTGGAGGAGGCAGGGGAGCGCTGGGCCGGGCAATGGTGCCCACGATCACGGGGCCCTGGCCCCGGGCCGGGGCCACCACGAAGCCGGTGCGGTCCGGGTTGAAGGCGGCGCTGATCGATTGCAGCTGTTTCGCCGTCAGCCCGATCGGGCGGTGGAAGCGCTGAATGTCCAGGCTGCGCAGCGGCTGGGCCTCCACCACCAGCGCGAAGCGCAGGTTGCGGCCTTCGTTCTGGTGAAGACTGGCCAGCAGGGCGGTCTCCAGCGCGGTCTCCACGCAGGCCAGCTGCTCGGGGCTGACATGGCGGTCGATGAGGTCCCGCAGGGAGGGGATCCGGATCAGCGACTGGGTCAGTGCGTTGCCAGGTGCTGGCTCCACCCTTCGATCCCGGTTCATGATGGTCCATCGTTGCCTGGCCAAGGCGCAGCCCCGATGTCGCCGATGCCACTGCTGCTCAATCCGCCGAGCCCTCGCCGCTGCCCGCTGGCAGGCGCCGGCCGGCGGCAACGATGACGGCCGGCTGGAGCTTCTGGATCGACCGCGGCGGCACCTTCACCGACGTGATCGGCCGCGCGCCTGGCGGTGATCTGCACGTGCGCAAGGTGCTCTCGGTGCAGCCGGAGCGGCCGGGGGATCCGGCGGTGAACGCCATCACCGACCTGCTGGCCACGCTGCCGGCGGCTGGCGCTGGCGTACCGCGCCCACCGGCGCCGCTGGCGGAGGTGCGCCTGGGCACCACCGTGGCCACCAATGCCCTGCTGGAGCACCACGGCGCCCCGGTGCTGCTGCTGATCAACCGCGGCCTGGCCGATCTGCTGGAGATCGGCGACCAGCACCGGCCCGACATCTTCGCCCTGGCGATCGAGAAGCCCCGGCCCCTGCGCCTGCGGGTGCTGGAGGTGGAGGGCCGCCTGGCCGCCGACGGCAGGGAGCTGGAGCCGCTGCGGCTCGACGATGCCCTGGCCGCCCAGCTGCGCGCCGCCGTGGCCGAGGGCTACCGCAGCGTCGCGGTGGCCCTGCTGCATGCCTGCCGCAACCCCGACCACGAGCGCCGCCTGGCTGCGTGGCTGGCGCCCTTGGGGCTCGGGCCCCTGGCCCTCTCCCACCAGCTCAGCCGCCAGCCCCGCCTGGTGCCCCGCGGCCACACCACCCTGGTGGAGGCGGCGGTGGCGCCGGTGCTGGGGGCCTACCTGGAGCAGGTGCGCGGGGCCCTGGGTGCGGGTCCGCGGCTGCGGGTGATGCGCTCCAGCGGTTCCCTGGCCGCCCCGGAGCTGCTGCAGGCCAAGGACACGATCCTCTCCGGCCCCGCCGGCGGCATGGTGGGGGCGGTGGCCGTGGCCGAGCAGGCCCTGGCGGCGGCGGGCCAGGCCCCACGGCCCGTGGTGGGCTTCGACATGGGCGGCACCTCCACCGACGTGTTCCACTTCGATCCGGCCCTCGGCGAGCTGGCCTGGGAACGGCAGCAGGAAGCGGAGATCGCCGGCCTACGGCTGCAGGCGCCGATGCTGCCGATCCACACCGTGGCCGCCGGTGGCGGCTCGATCGTGCGCTTCGACGGCCAGCGGCTGCTGGTGGGCCCCGAATCGGCGGGTGCCGACCCCGGGCCCGCCGCCTACCGCCGCGGCGGACCCGCCACCATCACCGACGCCAACCTGCTGCTGGGCCGCCTGCCGGCCGCGGCCCTGCCGCCCCTGTTCGGCCCCGGCGCTGACCAGAGCGCCGATCGGGCGGCGGCCCGGGAGCGCTTCACGGAGCTGGCGGCGTCGATGCCGGGGGTCAGCCCCGAACGGGTGGCCGCCGGCGCCCTGGCGATCGCCATCGAAACCATGGCCGCCGCCATCCGGCGCATTTCCATCCAGCGCGGCCACGACCTGCGCGCTGCCCTGCTGGTGAGCTACGGCGGTGCCGGCGGCCAGCACGCCTGCCGTCTGGCCGAAGTGCTGGGGCTCAGCCAGGTGCTGCTCCATCCTCTTGCCGGCGTGCTCTCGGCCTACGGCATCGGCCGCGCCGAACAGCGGCTGCTGCTGGAGCGCTCGCCGCGGCTGCCGCTCAGCGGCTCCACCCTCGAGGCCCTGCGCCACCAGGCCGCGGCCCTCAGCGAGCAGGCCCGCGCTGATCTGCAGCGCGCCGGCGACCTCGCCGGCGGCGAGCAGGGGCGGCTGTGGTGGCGGCTGGAGCTGCGCTTCGCCGGCAGTGAGCAGGGACTGGTGGTGGCCTGGGCAGCGCCGGGGGAGGACCAGTTGCCGCTCCCGGAGCAGCAAGCTGTGAGCGCCGAGCTGGAGCGTCTGCTGGAGGCCTTCGGCCGCAGCCACCAGCGCCGCTTCGGCTACTGCCCCCCTCTCAAGGCCGCCGATCTGGTGGTCGAGCGCCTGCTGGTGGAGCTGGCCGAGCCCCTGCGCACGCCGCCTCCGGCCCGGCTGGCGGCGCGCGGCTGCGGGGACGAGCCCGGGCCGCCGGCGCCGGCAACAGCCGGGGCCGAAGCCACGCTGCCGGTGTGGCTCGATGCCGAGCGGGGCCCCCAGCCGCTGCCCCTGTGGCGGCGGCATCAGCTGCGGCCCGGCCAGCTGCTGGCCGGGCCAGCCCTGGTGCTCGATCCCACCAGCACCACCCTGCTGGAACCCCACTGGAGCGGCCGGGTGCTGGCCGATGGCGCCCTGCTGCTGCGCCATCACCCGCCCGCCGGCGAAGGGTCGCCCGCCCGCCTCAGCGCTACAGACCCCGCCCCCGATGCCAGCGCCGCCGCTGAGCGGCCCGACCCCACCCTGCTGGAGCTCTACAACCACCGCTTCTCGGCCATCGCCGAGCAGATGGGGGTGCAGCTGCAGCAGAGCGCCCGCTCGGTGAACATCCGTGAGCGGCTCGATTTTTCCTGCGCCGTGTTCGACGGCCGCGGCCGCCTGGTGGCCAACGCCCCCCACATCCCGGTGCACCTGGGTTCGATGGGCGACAGCGTCGCCGCCCTGCTGGCCGCCATCGCCGCAGGCCAGCGACCCGCCCTGGCCCCGGGGGATGTGGTGCTCTCCAACAACCCCTACAACGGCGGCACCCACCTGCCCGACATCACCGCCATCACGCCGGTGTTCGAGGCCGAGGGCCCGGCCCGCGGCGGGCCCCTGTTCTACGTGGCCAGCCGCGGCCACCACGCCGATGTGGGCGGCATCACCCCCGGCTCGATGCCCCCCTTCAGCCGCAGCATCGACGAGGAGGGGCTGCTGCTCGACAATGTCCCCTTGATCAGCCGCGGCCAGCTGCAGCAGCGGGCCTGGCTGGAGCGCTTCGCTGCCGGTTCCCATCCGGTGCGCAACCCGGAGCAGCTGCTGGCCGACCTCAAGGCCCAGGCCGCCGCCAACCGCCTCGGTGCCGATGAATTGCAGCATCTGCTGCGGCTCGCGGGCCGCCCCGAGGTGGAGGCCTACATGGCCCATGTGCAGGCCAACGCCGCCGAGGCGGTGCGCCGTGCCCTCGAGCAGCTCCAGCCCGGCCGGGCCACGGTGGAACTCGACGACGGCAGCCGCATCGCCGTGGCCGTGAGCCTGGATCGCCGCCGGGCCCGGATTGATTTCACTGGCACCTCGCCCCAGCAGGGCGGCAACCACAACGCCCCCCTGGCGATCACCAAGGCCGTGGTGCTCTACGTGTTCCGCTGCCTGGTGGGGGAGGACATCCCGCTCAATGCCGGCTGCTTCGAGCCCCTGGAACTGGTGGTGCCGGAGGGGTCGCTGCTGAATCCGCGGCCGCCGGCGGCGGTGGTGGCGGGCAATGTGGAAACCTCCCAGGCCCTGGCCAACGCGCTGTTCGCCGCCCTCGGCATCCAGGCGGCAGCCCAGGGCACGATGAACAATCTCAGCTTCGGCGATGCACGCCTGCAGTACTACGAAACCATCTGCGGCGGCAGCGGTGGCGGCCGTACGCCCGCTGGCCAGGGCTTCGCCGGTGCCTCGGCGGTGCAGAGCCACATGACCAATTCGCGGCTCACCGATCCGGAGGTGCTGGAGCAGCGCTTCCCGGTGCGGCTGGAGTCCTTCGCCATCCGCCGCGGCTCCGGCGGGGCGGGCCGCTGGCCCGGGGGGGACGGCGTGGTGCGGCGGCTGCGCTTCCTCACGGCGATGACGGTGGCCCTGCTCAGCGGCAGCCGCCGGGTGCCGCCTGCGGGGCTGGCGGGCGGTGGCGATGCCTTGCCGGGGGAGAACTGGATCGAGCGCCGGGACGGGCGCCGCCAGCCCCTCGCCGGCCTGGCCGAGCTGAGCGTGGAGGCCGGTGATGTGCTCGTGATCGCCACTCCCGGGGGCGGGGGCTACGGCCCTGTGACCGTCACGCCGGATGGCGCAGCGCCAGCTCGGCAACGGCCTGGCTCACCGTGGGAAACCTGATCGCGGCCGCGTCGAGGCCATAGCGCTGCAACTGGTGCACCAGATGCTGGGAGACCACCACCATGGCCAGTGCCAGGCCACGATCGCGCAGCTCCTGCTGCAGGTTCAGCAGGGTCTTGGCAGCTGAATAGTCGATGTTGTCGATGCCCGAGGCGTCGATCACCAGGCCTCTGGCCGCCGGCTGATTCTGCGCCACCAGGCCAAGTATCTCCTCCCTGAAGTGATCGGCATTGGCATAGAAGAGATCGGCCTCGAAGCGGTAGGCCAGGATTCCGGGGGCCGCGAAGATGCCGGCGGCAACGGCCACGGTCTGCAGGGCCGTGCCAGACGGACTCTCCGGCAGCGGCGTCCAGAGGCAGGTGCGCGGCCTGTAGGTGTGGCGCACCTGGTCGATCAGCGAGAGGAGCACGGCCAGGACGATTCCCGGCATCACCCCCACCAGTGCCACGGCGATCACGGCCACGATGGCGATCAGGAATTCATCGCGCTGCAAGGCATAGAGCTCGCCCAGGCCCTGGAGATCAATCAGCTCGATTCCCACCAGAAACACAATGCTGGAGAGCACCACCTGGGGCAGGTAGCTGAGCGGACCCGTCAGCAACACCAGCACCAGCAGCACAACCGCGGCCATGGTCAGATGGCTGATCTGGCTGCGTCCGCCGGCTCCATCCACCATCTCGGTTTTGGTGGGGCTGCCGTTCACCACGAAAGTGCCGCTGATCCCGGCGACCAGATTGGCGGCCGCCAGAGCGATCAGATCCTGATTCTCGGCCAGGGGGTCCTGATAGCGCTGGGCATAGGCCCGGGAGGTTGCGGCGCTCTGGGCGATGATCACCAGGAAGCAGGATGCCGCCGCCGCGAACACCCTGTCGAACCGCACCCCCTGCAGGCTGGGAACAAGGAGCTGCGGCAGCCCTGAGGGCACGGTTCCCACCACCGCGATGGCGTGGCCCTGGAAGTCCAAAATCCAGCTGGCGAGCACCGATCCCACCACGGCCACCAGCGCTCCCGGCAGCCGGGGAGCCCAGTGCTTGCAGGCCAGGATCACGGCGAACACCGCCACGGCCACGAGCGCCACAGCCGCGTTGGCCTGACCCAGGCGCCGCAGGATGGAGAGCGTCTGCTCGAGGGTGCCATCCCCCTGCCTGGAGAGACCCAGCAAACCTCCCAGCTCACCGGCCGCCACCTCCAGGCCGATGCCGGTGAGCAGGCCGATCAGGGCGCTGCGGGAGAGAAAATCGGCCAGGAAGCCCAGCCGGAACACCGCAGCCAGCCCCAGCATCGCGCCCACCAGCAGGGCCGTGATCGCGGTGAGGGCCACGTAGGCGGGGGAATAGGGCGCTGCCGAGCCGATCAGCGTGGCCGCCAGGATCGCGGCGGTGGCGGAATCGGCTCCCACCACCAGGTGGCGGGAGGAGCCCAGGGCGGCAAAGGCCAGAACCGGCAACAGCAGGGTGTACAGCCCCGTGATCACCGGCGTCTCGGTGATCCGGGTGTATCCCATCACCTCCGGGATCGCCAGGGCGGCCAGCGTGATGCCGGCCAGCCCGTCCCGCAGCAGGGTGGTGCGGCTGAGGGGGCCGGCGGAGCGGAACAGCCAGGAAGCGCCGGCCCGCAGCTGGCTGCGACCTGCAGACGGCGGGGAGGGCATCAGGGGCGCGGCGGGGATTCTGCCGTAGGCTCCGCGCTTCCGGCCGCATCCGCAAGGCCCACCCGTGGCTCACAAGCCGTGGCTGCCATGGCTGCAGCCCACCTCTCCATCCCATCGGCAGCCGCCCGGGACCGGCCGCTGCCGGGATGCCCCACCGTGATGCGTCCCGCCGCCCCATGAAGCTCGCCAAGGTGGTGTTCTACGGGCGTCCGGGCCGCGACGGCCTGGCGATGTTCGCTCTCGATCCCGGCCGGTGGCGCGGGGCCCGGGTGCTCGATTGCCCGGGAGGGCCGGGTTCGCTGTCGGCGCTGCTGCGGGGCGAGGGGCTCGACGTCACGGCCGTGGATCCCCTCTACAGCCTGGCCGAGGAGGATCTGCGCCACCAGGCCCTGGCCGATCTGGACCACACCCTGGCCAAGCTGGCGCGCGATCCCTCCATCCGCGCCGACTTCGACCTGGAGGCCTGCCGCCGCCGCCACCAGGACTCCCTGGCCCGCTTCCTGGAGGACCGCCGGCAGCATCCCCACCGCTACATCGCCGCCGGCCTGCCGGAGCTGCCCTTCGCCGACGGCAGCTTCGATCTGGTGCTGAGCGGCCACCTGCTGTTCAGCTACGCGCCCCTGCCGGACGGCGGGCTGATGGCCGGAGACGGCCTGGGCCTCGACTGGCACCGCCGCGCGCTGCTCGAGCTGCTGCGCCTGAGCCGGCAGGCGGTGCGGCTCTATCCGGCCCACACGATGGAGCGGCCGGTGCGGCGGCATCCCTACGCCGCGGCCCTGCTGGCCGAGCTGCCCCCCGGCTGGAGCGGGCGCTTCGCCTGCTCCGACTACGACCAGGGCCTGGAGGGACCCACCGACCGGCTCGAGCTCCAGCGCAGCGCCGGCCCGGCGCCGTGCCGATCCGCCCACGGCGGCTGACGCCGGCCGCCGCTGCCCCCACAATGGGCCCCGAGGGCCGGCGCTCCAGACCTGCCCGTCAGGCCCGAGAGTGCTGCGATGAGTGTTCTGATCAGCTACTCGAAGGTGCTCGAGATCGCCGGCGACATCATTCGCGTGGAAGTGCCTCCCCGCGGTCACGACAGCGACGCCGCTCCCCGGTTCAACGATCTGGCCGTGGTCCAGACCGCTGCCGGCGGCGAAAGCTTGGCCCAGGTGATCGACCTGCGTGAAGACTCGGTGGCGCTGCAGGTGTTCCGCGGCACCAAGGGCGTGTCCACCGATTCGCAGGTGCGCTTCCTCGGCCACCCGATGACGGTCACCTACTCCGACAACATCATCGGCCGTGTGTTCCGCGGCACCGGCGAGCCCATCGATGGCGGGCCCGACCTCTCCCAGGATCCGCGGGTGACCATCGGCGGCCCCTCGGTGAATCCGATGCGGCGCGTGCTGGCCTCGAAGATGATCCGCACCAACGTGCCGATGATCGACGTCTACAACACGCTCGTGGAGAGCCAGAAGATTCCGATCTTCTCGGTATCCGGCGAACCGTTCAATGCCTTCCTCGGGCGGATCGGCATCCAGGCCGACGCCGATGTGGTGATCTTCGGTGGCCTGGGGCTGATCTTCGACGACTACTACGCCTTCCGCAAGACCTTCGAGGACGCCGGGGTGTTTCACCGCACCGTGATGTTCGTGAACCTGGCTTCCGATCCGATCGTGGAGCGCATGCTCATCCCCGACATGGCCCTGGCGGTGGCCGAGCGCTTCGCGGTGGAGGAGGGCAAGCGCGTGCTGGTGTTGCTCACCGACATGACCGCCTTCGCCGATGCCCTCAAGGAGGTGAGCATCGCCATGGATCAGGTGCCGGCCAACCGTGGCTATCCGGGCGGCCTCTATTCCCAGCTGGCCCGCCGCTACGAAAAGGCCGCCGACTATGCCAAGGGCGGCTCGGTGACGGTGCTCACGGTGACCACCATGCCGGGCGATGACATCACCCATCCGGTGCCTGACAACACCGGCTACATCACCGAGGGTCAGTTCTATCTGCACAACGGTGTGATTGATCCCTTCGGCTCGCTGTCGCGGCTCAAGCAGAACGTGATCGGCAAGCAGACCCGGGAGGACCACAACCAGGTGATGAACACCACCATTCGCCTCTACTCAGGAGCGCGCGACGCCCAGCAGAAGCAGGCGATGGCCTTCGAGCTCTCCGCCTACGACCAGAAGCTGATCCGTTTCGGTGATCTCTTCCGCCAGCGTTTCATGGACATCAACGTGGACATGCCCCTCGAGGCGGCCCTGGATCTGGCCTGGCAGACGATGGCCGAGTGCTTCGAGCCCCAGGACCTGCTGATGAAGCAGGACCTGATCGACAAGTACTACCCCAAGTGTACATGAGCCGGATCACCCTCACCAAGGCCTCCCTCAGCCGCCAGAAGGGGCTGCTCAAGACCTACGCCGCCGTGCTGCCGTCGCTGGATCTCAAACGCCGCCAGATCAGCGCCGAGCGGGCCCGGGCGCGGCAGGAACGGCGGGCGCTTGAGGATCGTGCCCGGGACCTCGAGGCCGAGGTGGGCCGGCTCTGTCCGATGCTGGCCCACCAGCACATCCGGCTCGAGGGGCTGGCCCGGGTGACGGAGGTGCGTGTCGGCGAGGAGAACGTGATCGGCACCCACCTGCCGCGGGTGGAGGCGATCACGGTGGAGGTGGCCGACTACGGCCTGCTCAGCCTGCCCTTCTGGGTGGATCACGTGGTGGGCTGCCTGCGGGAGGCCCTGGAGATCCAGGTGCGGCTGCAGGTGGCGAGCGAGCGCATCGAGCGCCTGGTGCAGGCCGAACGCACCGTGACCCAGCGCTTCAACCTGTTTGACAAGGTGCTGATCCCCCGCACCCGGCAGCAGATCCGCACCATCGCCATCTATCTCTCCGATGCCGACCGTGCCGGGGTCGTCAATTCCAAGCTTGCCAAGCGCAAGAAGGAGCGGGCTGCGTCGCGATGACCATCGTTCCCCTCAGCAAGGTCACCGTGGTCGGTCTGTCGGCTGACAAGGACGACCTCATCGATGGGCTCCAGCAACTGGGCTGTCTGCACCTGATCCCCCTGCAGGAGGGTCGGCAGGGGGACGGGCCGTTCGTGAGCAAGCGACCCATCGAGGAGGCCAGCAAGGCCCTGCGCTACCTGGGTGACGTGCGGCGGGTACGCCACCAGACCCGCGTCGACGCCGATTTCAACTTCGACCGCCTGATCGGCGAGGCCCTCGCCAACCGCCGGGCCAAGCGCGAGGCGGAAGACCGGGCGCTGGCCCTGGAGGCCCGTCTGCGCGAGCTGGAGCCCTGGGGCGACTTCGTGCTCCCCGATCTCGATCAGCTGGGCGGGCAGCGGCTCTGGTTTTTCCGGGTTCCCCACGCCAAGGCCAAGGCCTTCCACCAGGCCCTGGTGCCGCTCGACACCCCCTGGCGGCAGCTCTATGAGAGCCCCCGCCACCTCTATGTGGTGCTGATTGCGGCCGAGGAACCCGATCCCGCCGCCCTGCCGGTGGCCCGCTCCCACGTCGGCTCCGAATCCGCCGCCGCCGTGCGTCAGCAGCTGGATGCCGCCCGTTCATCCCTTGAGGAGGTGGAGGCCGAGCACGAGGCCCTCAGCCGCTGGATCTTCCTGCTCTCTCGTCATCTGGCCCGCGCCGAGGACGCCCAGGCCCGCGCTGAGGCCAGCTCCATGACCTGCGATGACGACAGCCTGGTGCAGCTGCAGGGTTGGCTGCCCCGCCGCGACCTCGAGCGCCTGGAGGCCTTCACCTCAGCCCGGGGCCTGGCCTGGCTGGCCGAGCTTCCCCAGCCCGGTGACGCGCCGCCGACCCTGTTGGAGAACCCCAGTGGCCTCAGTGGCGGCCAGGACCTGGTGACCTTCTACGAAACCCCCGCCTACCGCGACTGGGACCCCTCGGTGCTGGTGTTCTTCTCGTTCGGGATCTTCTTCGCCATGATCATGGCCGATGCCGGCTACGCCCTGGTGCTGGCCGTGGTGGTGGGTCTGCTCTGGACGCGCATGGGCCGCAGCGCCGAGGGGCGCCATTTCCGCATCCAGGCGCTGGTGGGCCTCGGCTTCGCCCTGGTCTATGGCGTGCTGGCCGGCAGCTATTTCGGCATCACACCAGCCGCCGCCTCCCCCCTGGGGGCCCTCAAGCTGCTCGACCTCAACAACTACGACGCGATGATGAAGCTGGCCCTGGTGGTGGGTGCCCTGCATCTGCTCTTGGCCAATGGCATCGTCGCCGTGCGCGCCACCGGCGTGGCTGGCCGCGCCCGGCCCCTGGGCTGGATGGCCGTGATCCTGGGGGGCTTTCTGCTCTACCTGGGGGCCGGCAGCACCTGGGCCCCGCACCTCGGAGCGGGGCTGGGGGTGGGCGGCCTGCTCACGATCCTGCTGCTGAGCAGCGAGCGTCGGATCGGCCACCCGGCCGATCTGCTGCTGCGCCTGCTTGATGGTGTGGGCTCCCTCACCAACATCTCCAAACTGTTCGGAGATGTGATGAGTTACCTGCGGCTGTTTGCCCTGGGTCTGGCCAGTGCCTCACTGGCCCTCACGTTCAACCAGCTGGCCAGTCAGGTGGTGGAGTCAGGAATTGTCCTGGCTTTGCCAATCGCCATCTTGATCCTTATTCTCGGCCACGGCATCAATATTGTTCTGGCCGTGATCAGTGGTTTTGTGCATGGCCTGCGTTTGAACTACATCGAATTCTTCAACTGGGGCCTCTCCGGTGAGGGGATACCTTTCCAGCCATTTCTCAAAAAGGAGCCTGTTTCGTGAATGACCATCTCTCTCTCACCGTCCTGGGCTGGATCGGCATCTATGCCCCGGTTGCCCTGGGGGCCATCGGGGCCGCCATCGGTTGCACCATCGCCGGCCAGGCCGCGATCGGAGCGATGATGGAGGTGAGCAGCGGCTACGGGCGCTTCGTGGGGCTCTCGGCCCTGCCGTCCTCGATGTCGATCTACGGCATCGTCGTGATGTTCCTGCTCAACCGCCCTGTCAGCCCCACCAACGCGGGCGGTCTGTTCGGCATCGGCCTGCTGTCGGGCTTGGCCTTCCTGGTGGCCGCCATCTACCAGGGATTGTGCTGCGCCTCGGCGATTGCCGGCTCGAAGTCGAAGCCGGAGATCTTCGGTCTGGCCCTGGCGCCGGCGGCCATCGTGGAGGGCTTCGCCGTCTTCGCCTTCGTGTTCGCCCTGGTGGCGGCCGGTGGTATCCCCGAGAGTTGAAGCTCAGCGCCCGCCCGTCTCGCCTCTGCTTGCACTTCCATGGCCCAGCAACGCTCCAGCCGCAAGAACACCCCCCTGCAGGTGGCTGCAGGGGTGGACGATCTGATCGCCCGGCTGCGGGATCAGGGCGTGGAGGCCGGCCGCAGCCAGGCCGGGGAGATCGTCTCCGAGGCCCAGGCTGAGGCTCGCCAGACCTTGGATCAGGCCCGCCAGGAGGCCGAGCGGATCGTGGCCGAGGCCCGCCGCGAGGCCGGAAACCTGGAGCAATCCGGCCGTGAGGCATTGCAACTGGCTTTGCGCGATTCGGTTCTGGCGATGAAGACCCGGCTGATGGAACGCTTCCGGGGGGACGTTCGCCAGCTGCTGGGCGAGGAGCAGAAGAAACAGGAGATTCTCGAGCGCATGATCATCGAGGTGGTGGGCCGGGTGCGGCCCGAGGCCGACCGCGCCGACCAGATTGAGGTGCTGCTCCCTGAGAAGGCGGTGGGCCTGGCGGAACTCAGCCAGAAACCGGAAGAACTGGCCACCGGTGAGCTCACCCAGTTCGTGCGCCTGGTGTCCGCCGGCATGCTGCGCGAGGGCGTGAGCCTTGGGGTGGACCGCGACCACGCCTCCGGTCTGCGCCTGCGCCTGGTGGACCGGGACGTGGTGCTCGACCTCAGCGACGGCGCCGTGGCTGAGGTCATCCTCGAGCATCTCCAGCCCCGCTTCCGGGCGTTGCTTGAGGGGGTCGTGAAATGAGTCCCCGCTACACCACCTTGATGGCCAGCCTGCCGCCGCTGGGTGGATTGTTCGAGGCGCGGGAGCCCGCCATCTCCAGGCTCAAGCTGCAGAGCCGGCTCGCCCTGATCCACCCCGACGACCGCCGCAGCCTCGATCTGGCCATCGGTCTCCTCTCCCAGGGACTTCTCGACACCGAAAGCGAGCCCGCCACCGCCCCATCCACCGCCGTTAACCCAGCCAGGACCAGAGGCCCCGATGCCGAGCTGCTGGCGGAGGCCAGGCGGTTCTTCGCCGAAGTGAGCAACCCGATGTTGCGCCAGTTGGTGAGCCAGCGTCTCGACCTGCGCACGGTGGTGGCCGCCCTGCGCCGCCGTCACCGCGGCGAGAGCGAGCCCCCCCGCGGGCGGGAGTGGGGGTTCGGTTCGCTGGTCGCCACGATCGAGCGGCACTGGAGTGAGCCCACCCTGGGCCTGGGTGGCCGCTTCCCCTGGATCGCTGAGGCGGTACGCCTGCTGGAGGGCAACGACCTCATCGGCCTGGAGCGTCAGCTGTTCACGCTGATCTGGCGTGACCTGGATCGCCTCGGCCAGGGCCACAATTTCGACTTTGAAGCCGTGATCCTCTACCTGGCGCGCTGGAGCCTGGTGGAGCGCTGGTCCAATTACGACGCCGGCGCCGCCGCCCAGCGTTTCCGTCAGCTCGTGAGCGGCGGCCTCGGCCGCTTCACCGACACCCTTGCCCTCCGCACCGCCTGATGACCGACGCGACCGACCGCTACAACCGCGCCCATGTGGTCGCCGTTCAGGACGACCTGGTGACGATCGCCATGGACGCCGAACGGCCGCGGCCGATCCTCAAGAACGAGGTGGTGTACATCTGCCCGCGGCGCCTGGACGGCGACCGACAGGAGCGGCTCAAGGCCGAGGTGCTGCGGGTGCACGGCAGCACCGCCGATGCCCAGGTGTTCGAGAGCACCCGCGGTGTGGGCGTGGGCGATCCCGTGGAGCAGAGCGGTGAACTGCTCTCGGTGACTCTGGGGCCCGGGCTGCTCACCCAGGTGTACGACGGCCTGCAGAACCCCCTGGCCGGTCTCGCCAGCGGCTACGGCACCTTCCTGCCCCGCGGGGCGGCGGTGGCGCCTCTCGACCCGGAGAAGAAATGGTCGTTCCAGTCGACCGCGCGCATGGGCGACACGCTGCGGGCCGGTGACGTGATCGGCACCGTCCAGGAGGGCCGCTTCAGCCACAAGATCATGGTGCCCTTCGACCAGCCGGGCACGGTGCGCCTCGACTGGATCCAGCAGGGCTCGTTCACGGTGCACACGGTGGTGGCCCGCATCGTCGACGGCCGGGGGCAGACCCGCTCCCTCACCCTGGTGCAGGACTGGCCGGTGCGCCGCCCCCTGCCCCAGAACCTGCTGGAGAGCCGCAGCAGCGAGCGCCTCTATCCGCAGGAGCCGATGATCACCACCCAGCGGATCATCGACACCTTCCTGCCCATCGCCCGCGGCGGCACCGGCTGCATCCCGGGTCCCTTCGGCGCTGGCAAGACGGTGCTTCAGAACCTGATCTCGCGCCACTCCGATGTGGACATCGTGCTGGTGGTGGCCTGCGGTGAGCGTGCCGGCGAGGTGGTGGAGACGATCACCGAGTTCCCCAAGCTCACCGATCCCAGGAGCGGCGGTTCGCTGATGGACCGCACGATCATCATCTGCAACACCTCCTCGATGCCGGTGGCGGCCCGCGAGGCCTCGATCTACACCGGCCTCACCCTGGGCGAGTACTACCGCCAGATGGGCTTCAACGTGCTGCTGATCGCCGATTCCACCTCCCGCTGGGCCCAGGCGATGCGCGAAACCTCCGGCCGGCTGGAGGAGATTCCGGGCGAGGAGGCCTTTCCCGCCTACCTCGATTCTTCGGTGAAGGGCATCTACGAGCGGGCCGGCATCATCCGCACCAACGACGGCAGCATCGGCAGCCTGACGATGATCGGCACCGTCTCGCCCGCCGGCGGCAACTTCGAGGAGCCGGTCACCCAGTCCACCCTCAGCACGGTGAAGGCGTTCCTGGGGCTGAGCGCCGAGCGGGCCTACAAGCGCTGCTACCCGGCGGTGGATCCCCTTCTCTCCTGGTCGCGCTATTTCGGCCAGCTGGAGGCCTGGTTCGCCAGCCATCTCTCCCCCGACTGGGTGCCGCGCGTGCACCAGCTCGGCGAGCTGCTCCGCCAAGCCGATGCGGTGCAGCAGATGATTCAGGTGACCGGCGAGGAGGGCGTGAGCCTGGAGGATTTCCTGCTCGCTCAGAAGGCCCAGTTCCTCGACATGGTGTATCTGCAGCAGGATGCCTTTGATCCGGTGGACGCCAGCTGTCCGCTCAGCCGCCAGCAGCGCAGCCTCGATCTGGTCTGCGACCTGATCGAGCGGCCTTATCAGTTCAGCGACAAGACCGCCGCCCGCACGGTCTTCACCCGGCTCACCGGTCTGTTCAAGAACCTCAACTACGCCCCCGAAGGATCCCCCAGCCACCTCGCCTACCGCCAGCAGATCGAGGAGCTGGCCGAGGAGGCCTGCGGTCCCCTGAGTGCCGCCCCCAAGGAGTCAGCGCCCTGAGCGCGGCCCCCTGGCAGGGGGTCAGGCCTGCGCCGGCGGCGGAGCGCTGAGCAGGTTCACCGCCGAGAAGGCCAGGGCGATGCCGAACAGGGTGCCGATCGCCCAGAGGCTGTCAGCGGGCCACTCGCTGATCAGCATCACCCCGAGGATGGCGGTGACGATGCCATCGAGCAGCACCACGGCGCGGGCGGGCCCCGGGCCGGCCGCGGCGCTGGCCAGTTCCATCACCCCCTCGAAGGCCAGCAGGAAGCCCACCAGCAGGGTGAGGCTCACGGCACTGTCCACGGGAAAGGCGAGGGTCCATACCCCGGCGCAGAGATAGAGCAGGCCCGAGAGCAGGCGGAACAGCTTGCTCCCGGTGTCGCCGCTGCCGCTGAGCCGCACCAGCTGGGCAAGTCCTGCGGCAATGGCTACACCGCCGATGGCGATGGTGAGCAGGGTGGCCGACACGAACGGCAGCGCGATCGAGAGCCCAGCGGCCACGAACAGCAGGATGGCGGCAATCCAGCGCAGGGCTGGCGAAGCGGGAAGGGGCACGGAGCGAGAGCCTGAACGGCAACCCTAAGAGGGGTGGGGTCTCCCTCAGGCCCGATGGAATTGCCCTGCCGGTGTGTTAGCGGATGCTGATGCCGGCAGCAGGCTTGTGGCAAAGCATCACAGGACACAGGCCAGCGTGAGCAGGCTCGCCACATTGTGGGGGTCGGCGCCGCGAGCTGAAGCCCTGCATGCTCGAGCTCCTACCCGCGCTCAACGATCACAACCTCCCCTGGATGGACACGATCCATCCAATCGTGGTGCATTTCGTGATCGCCATGGGCCTGTTCAGCTTTGTGTTCGATCTCATCGGCGTGATCTTCCGCCGCAGTGCGCTCTACGAAGTCAGTTTCTGGAATCTGCTGTTTGCCACGGCGGCGATCTTCGTGGCGATCATCTTCGGCCAGGTGGAGGCGGGGCTGGCCAATCCCTACGGCGCCTCGCGCGAGATTCTCAACCTGCACAGCACCATCGGCTGGTCCCTGGCGGGAGTGCTGTCGTTGATGTCGGGCTGGCGCTATGTGATCCGCAGCCGCGACCCCCAGCAGATCCCTCTGGCCTTTCTGGGGGCCGGAGCCCTGCTCAGTGTGCTGATCGTGGTGCAGGTGACGCTGGGCAATGAATTGATCTGGGTGTACGGGCTGCACACCGTTCCTGTGGTTGAGGCCCTGCGGGAGGGTCTGGTGTGATCGCAGCTGTCCCTGCGGTGTCCGATCAGCTGGGCCCCAACCAGCTGCCCTATGCCCTGCCGGTGCACCCCAACCTGGTGCATTTCACCATCGGGCTGTTCGTGATCGCCATCGTCTTCGACATCGCCGGTGCCCTGTTCCCGCTGGAAAAGCGCCTGTTTCGCTTCCTGGCGCTGCCTGTCACCCGCGCCGGCTTCCACGACGTGGGCTGGTACAACCTGCTGGCCTGCGCGGCGGTGACGTTCCTCACCGTGGCCGCGGGCTTCTACGAGATGCTGCTGGCGGTGCCCCTCGCCGATGTGCGCAGCACCTTCGGCCTCGGCTCGATGGCCACCATGCTCTGGCACGGAGTGGGCGGGGTGCTGCTGCTGCTGCTGATCGTGGCCATGGCCGTGTGGCGCGGCCTGCAGCGCTTCCGCTGGCGCCGCGACCTGGGCCGCCAGGTGCAGTGGAGCTACCTGCTGGCGGGCCTGGGGTTGTTTCTGCTGATCGGCCTCCACGGCACCCTCGGGGCCCAGCTGGCGGGAGAGTTCGGCGTTCACGTCACCGCCGACCAGTTGCTGGCCTCCGGCCGTGACCTGCGCACCGCCCTGCCATGACCAGTGCCGTTGCTCGCGCCCCGCGGATCTGGGCGGTGATTCTGCTGCTGGGGGCGGTGCTGGCTGATCTGGCCGCCAGCCTGTGGATGGCCGCCCAGTCGCACCGCTGGCTGCCGCTGCCGGCCTCGGCGGCGGCCGGCCCGGTGGACAACCTCTTCGCCCTGGAGGTGGGCATCGGCAGCTTCATCTTCCTGGGCTGCAGCGCGGTGATGCTCTGGACGATGCTGTTCAACCGCGCGCCCAAGTACGACCTCGACAATGGCGATCCGATCGAGGGCAACCTCAAGCTGGAGGTCCTCTGGACCCTGATTCCGCTGGTGATCGTGATGCTGATTGCCTGGAAGGCGATCACCGTGAGCGACACCCTCTCCACCCTCGGCGGCAAGGTGCGCGTCACGGGCGGCCATGCGGCCATGCACGGCGCCGAGGCCCCCGCTGCCGCGCCGCTGGCGGCGGATGATCCCGCTGCGCTCAGCCCGATCCAGGTGATCGGCCGCCAGTGGAGCTGGGAGTTCATCTATCCCAATGGGGTGCACAGCAGTGAACTGCACCTGCCCGAGGGCCAGCGCAGCTTTCTGCGCCTGGAGGCCACCGATGTGATCCATGGCTTCTACGTGCCGGCCTTCCGGCTCAAGCAGGACCTGATCCCCGGCAGCGTGATCGACTACAGCCTCATCCCCACCCGCGCCGGCCGCTACCGGCTGCGTGATTCCATGTTCAGCGGCGGCTACTTCGCCTCCAACCAGACCGATGTGGTGGTGGAGCCTCCCGAGGCCTACGAGCGCTGGCTGCAGCAGGCCCTGCTCCAGCCCCTGCGTCCGGCCGCCAACGCCGCCGGCGACCTCTACGCCCAGCGGCTGGCCCGTGGCGACAAGGGCTGGGCCACGGTGCCACCGGCGCCGCCGCCCCTGGTGCATGTGAGCGCCGATCCCACCGCCCGCCACGAGGCCTGATCATGACCAGCACCTCCGCCGCCCCGTCCATTGACCCTCGCGTGCTGCGGGCACCCCACCCGGTGCCGGGGGCTCCCAACAACTGGCGGCGTTTCCTGAGTTTCAACACGGATGCCAAGGTGATCGGTCTGCAGTACATGATCACAGCACTGTTCTTCTTTCTGGTAGGCGGTCTGCTGTCAATGATCATGCGCGGAGAGCTGATCACGCCGGCGGCCGATCTGGTGGACCCCACGGTGTACAACGGGCTCTACACGATGCATGGAACAGTGATGCTGTTTCTGTTTCTGTTCCCGATCCTCAATGGCTTCAACAACCTGCTGATCCCACCGATGATCGGGGCGCCGGACATGGCCTTCCCGCGCTTGAACGCGGCCGCCTTCTGGTTGTTTCCGGTGTTCGGCTCGATCCTGATGGCCAGCTTCCTGGTGCCCGGCGGCCCTTCCGGCGCCGGCTGGTGGGCCTATCCGCCCCAGAGCATCCAGAATCCGCTGGGGCACTTTGTCAATGGCCAGTTCCTGTGGATTCTGGCGGTGGCCCTCTCGGGCATCTCCTCGATCATGGGGGCGTTGAACTTCGTCACCACGATCATCCGCATGCGGGCTCCGGGCATGGGCTGGTTCCGCATGCCGATCTTCTGCTGGACGGCGGTGGCCGCCCAGGCGATCCAGCTGATCGGTCTGCCGGTGCTCACCGCCGGGGCGGTGCTGCTGCTGTTCGACCTCAGCTTCGGCACCAGCTTCTATCGACCGGAGGGTGGTGGCGATCCGATGCTCTATCAGCACTTCTTCTGGTTCTATTCCCATCCCGCCGTGTACGTGATGGTGCTGCCCGTGTTCGGCATCTTCTCGGAGCTGTTTCCGGTGTATGCCCGTAAGCCTCTGTTCGGCTATCAAGTGGTGGCGATTGCGTCATTTGCAATCACCTTCCTCAGCCTGATCGTGTGGGTGCATCATATGTTCTACAGCGGTACGCCGCAGTGGATGCGCAATGTCTTCATGGTCACCACCATGCTGATCGCGGTGCCCACCGGCATCAAGGTGTTTGCCTGGATCGCTACCCTGTGGCGCGGCAAGCTGCGCCTCACCACGGCCATGCTGTTCTGCCTTGGCGGGATGTTCAACTTCATCTTTGCCGGTATCACCGGCATCATGCTGGCCACCGTGCCTGTGGATATCCACGTGGGCAACACCTACTTCGTGGTGGGTCACTTCCACACGGTGATTTTCTCCACCATCACCTACGGCGTGTTCGCTGGCATCTACCACTGGTTCCCGAAGTTCACCGGCCGGATGATGTATGAGGGCCTGGGCAAGCTGCACGTTCTGCTCACCTTCATCGGCAGCCAGCTCACCTTTCTGCCCATGCACGCCGCCGGGCTGCTGGGCATGCCGCGGCGGGTGGCGTCCTACGACCCGGAATTCGCTTTCGACAACGTGCTCGCCAGCCTCGGCGCCTTCCTGCTGGGGGTGGCCATGATTCCCTTCCTGCTCAACCTCGTGAGCTCCTGGGTGCGGGGTGAGAAGGCGCCGCCCAACCCCTGGAACGCCATCGGCCTGGAGTGGCTGCTGCCCTCGCCCCCTCCGGCCGAGAACTTCGAGCAGGACATCCCCACCGTGATCAGCGGCCCCTACGGCTACGGCCTCGATCGGCCGCTGGTGCTGGATGAGGAGCGCTACGTGGCCAAGTCCGCGCTGGGAGGTTGAAGCCGCCATGACCACCTCCACGCCCGACGCCACCGCCCCCGAGGGCCCCAGCGACCACGGTCACGGCGACCACGGTCACGGCGGTCACAACCTCACGGGCTTCGTGATCTTCCTGCTCTCGGAGAGCGTGATCTTCCTGGCCCTGTTCGCCGGCTACGCGATCTACAAAACGTCCTCACCGCTGTGGCTGCCGCCCGGGGTGGAGGGCCTGGAGGTGGCCGAACCGCTGCGCTTCACGGCGGTGCTGGTGAGCAGCAGCGGCGTGATCGCTCTGGCGGAGCAGGCCCTGCATCGCGGCCGGCTGTGGCAGTTCCGAGCCTGGTGGCTGCTCACGATGGCCATGGGCGCGGTGTTTCTGGTGGGCCAGGGTCTGGAGTGGGCCGGGCTGCCCTTCGGGCTCGGGGATGGCGTCTATGGCTCCAGCTTCTATCTGCTCACCGGCTTCCACGGCCTGCACGTGCTCACCGGCGTGCTGCTGATGGGGCTGATGCTGGCGCGCTCGTTCCGCCCCGGCAACTACGACGCCGGCTCGGTGGGGGTGACGGCCGTGTCGCTGTTCTGGCACTTCGTGGATGTGATCTGGGTGGTGCTGTTCCTGCTCATCTACATCTGGAAGTCATGATCATCGCTGAGCAGGTCCACGACGTGCTGATCGTGGGCAGCGGCGCCGGCGGCGGCACCCTGGCCGGCGAACTGGTGGCCCGGGGCCGCTCAGTGCTGCTGCTTGAACGCGGGCGCTCCCTGCCCCTCGACGAACAGAATCTCGCCGGCATCAGCCTGTTCCGCACGCCCCGCTACCACCCCCCGGAGCCCTGGTTCGGCCCGGATGGTGATCCCTTCGCCCCCCAGATGCTCTACGCCCTGGGCGGCAACACCAAGATCTGGGGAGGGGTGTTGCAGCGGCCCCGGGAGGCCGAATTCAGCGGCGTGCGCCTGCAGGAGGGCACCAGTCCCGACTGGGGCCTGCGCTACGCCGATTTCGAGCCGTTCCTTGAGCGGGCCGAGCAGCTCTACAGGGTGCACGGCGCGGCGGGCGTGGACCCCACAGAACCTCCCAGGCACGGGGGCTACGGGCACGCCCCCCGGCCGATCGAGCCCTTTCTCGAGGCCATCGGCGAGGGTCTTGAGCGCCAGGGGCTGCATCCTTTCCGCCTGCCCCTGAGCTGGACCAGCTCCAGCGCGGACCCCAGCGGCGATGCCGAGCGGTTCGGCGTTGACCGGGCCAGCGCCGATGCCCCCGCGGCGGGCTTCCGGCTGGTGGATGGCGCCAGGGTGCTGGCCCTGCATGTCAATCCCGCCGGCAGCGAGGTGCAGGGGGTGGAGGCGGAGCTGGAGGGTGAGCGCTGGCTGTTCCGCGGTCGCCAGGTGGTGCTGGCCGCCGGGGCGATCAACACGCCCGCCATCCTGCTGGCCTCGGCCACCGCCAGTCACCCCGCCGGACTGGCGAATGGTTCCGGTCAGGTGGGCCGCAACCTGATGAAGCTCCAGCTCAGCGCCCTCCTGCAGCGCGCCAGCGAGCCCAATTCCGGCCGCTACGGCCGCAGCCTGGGGGTGAACGATTACCTCTGGGGCGACCGCAACGTCGACTACGGGCTCGGCAGCATCCAGAGCGCCGGCGGCGTGCTGCAGGATCCCCTGTTCGCCGAGTCGCCGCCGCTGCTCTCGCTGGTGAGCCGCCTACTGCCCGATGCCGCCCTGGAGTGGCTGGCCGACCGTTCGGTGAGCTGGTGGGCGATGAGCAGTGTGCTGCCCGATCCCGACAACCGGGTGAGCCTGGAGAAGGGCCGCATCCGCATCGACTATCTGGCCAACTGCCGCGAGGGTCACGACCGGCTCGTGTACCGCTGGCTGGACACGATCCAGAAGCTGGAGCGGGATCCGCTCACCAGCGTGGTGACGAGGGCGCCGATCTATCCCCGCGGCGAGGCGCCGCTGGCGGTGATGGGCTATGCCTGCGGCACCTGCCGCATGGGGGCCGATCCCAGCACGTCGGTGGTGGATCTGGAGTGCCGGGCCCATGGCCTGGCCAACCTCTGGATCGCCGATGCCAGCGTCCTGCCCAGCTGTCCGGCGGTGGGGCTGGGCCTCACGGTGATCGCCAATGCCCTGCGCATTGCCGCCCGGCTGAGTGCTGCGCTGTGACGGCCGCCAGCCCCGGCGCCAGGGACGAGCGCATCGCCGAGCGCAGCACTGAGCTGTTCGCCGAAGCACCCTCGGAGGCCCGCCGCATCGCCGAGCGCGACTGCGGTGACGCTCCCTGGGGTCTGTGGGGCAGCTACCTGCCCGAGCGCCAGTGGGGCACCGTGCGCGAGGACTATTCCGCCGACGGCGATGCCTGGCGCTCCTTTCCCCATGACCATGCGCGCTCACGGGTGTACCGCTGGGGGGAAGATGGCCTGCTGGGCCTTTGTGATCAGCAGTGCCGCCTCTGTTTCTCCCTGGCCCTGTGGAACGGTGAGGATCCGATCCTCAAGGAGCGGCCCTTCGGCCTCGGAAACCCGGAGGGCAACCACGGTGAAGACATCAAGGACTATTACTTCCACCTCGCCAACACCCCCACCCACAGCTTCATGCGGGGGCTCTACAAATACCCTCAGGCCCGCTTCCCCTATGAGCAGCTGCTCGAGGAGAACGGCCGCCGCGGGCGTGACCAGAGCGAATACGAGTTGGTGGATACGGGCATCTTCAACGAGAGCCGCTATTTCGATGTCGACATCGCCTATGCCAAGGCCTCGGCCAGCGATCTGCTGATCCGCATCCAGGTGGTGAACCGGGGCCCTGAGGCCGCTCCCCTCACCCTGCTGCCCACCCTCTGGCTGCGCAACACCTGGGCCTGGGGCTATCCCGATGAAGTGCGCCGGCCGATTGAGCTGCAGGGCGGTCGCTTGATCACCCCGCAGCTGAGTGATCTGCAGCCCTACGAACTGCTGCTCGACGGCGAGCCGCTGCGCTGGCTGTTCACGGACAACGAGACCAACCACCTGCGCCTCTATGGCCAGGCCAACCCCACCCCCTTCCAGAAAGACGGATTCCACCGCCACCTGATCGACGGCGATGCCGATGCCGTCAATCCCGCCGGCGAGGGCACCAAGGCGGCGGCGATGCTGCAGCGACTGCTGGAGCCCGGAGCCTGCTGGACCGTGCAGCTGCGCCTGCGTGCCAGGGAGGAGCAACCAGCCCGGGCCGCGGAGCTCTCTGCCACCGCCCGCGAGCCCTTCGGGGCTGGGTTTGCGGCCCTGTTCGCGGCGCGCGAGCAGGAATGGATCGCCTACATGGAGCACTTGCTGCCGGGGCTTTCGGCTGAGGACCGCCTCATTCACAACACCGCCATCGCCGGCCTGCTGTGGTGCAAGAAGTACTACGGCTGGAGTGTGCTGCGCTGGCTGGAGGGGGATCCCACCCAGCCAGCTCCGCCGGACAACCGGCGGTTCACGGAAACAGCCCAGTGGGACCGCCTGCACGCCCACGACATCATCTCGATGCCGGATTCCTGGGAATATCCCTACTTCTGTCAGTGGGATCTGATGTTTCACGCCGTGTCCTTCGCCCTCGTGGATCCGGCCACGGCCAAACAGCAGGCGATGCTGCTGCGCTCCCCCCACTACACCGCACCCAACGCCCAGACACCCGCCTATGAATGGGCCCTCTCCGATCCGAATCCACCGATCGGCGCCTGGGCAGCGATGCGCATCTTCCAGATCGAGCGCAAGCAGGCGGATGGCCACGGCGATAGGTCATTTCTCAAGATGGCGGTGGGCAAGCTGATGCTGGAATACGGCTGGTGGGCCAATCGCAACGATCGCTCAGGTGACAATGTGTTCGAGGGCGGATTTCTCGGACTCGACAACATTGCGGTGTTTGATCGACGTTTTCCCCTCGCAGATGGCAGTCGGATCGAACAATGTGATGGCACGGCCTGGATGGCATCGCTCAGCCTCAACCTGCTCAACATTGTGGTGGAGCTCAGCGGGGATGAGCCTGAGTATGTGAATCTGTGTGAGCGCTTCGTGTATGACTTTGTGCAGTTGGCGATGACGCTCAATGCACCGTCTTCGCGGGGCTATCTCAACTGGGATGAGCAGGACGGGTTCTACTACGACGTCATCAAGCGCCCTGATGGCAGCACGGACTATCTCCGCACCCGTTCGGTTTCGGGCCTGATTCCCCTGCTCGCTGTTGCCAGCTACGACGTGCAGACGGTGCAGCGGCTGCCGGTGCTCGATGTGCTCAAGAGCATGGCCTGGTTCGTGCATGAGCGCACCACCCCGTCCTGGCTGCAGTCACACCTTGGCCGCTGGCAAAACGACCGCCTGTTGTTTGCCCTGGTGCCGGAAGACCGCCTGCGGCGCATCTGTGAACGACTGTTCGACGAGCAGGAGTTTCTCTCGCCCTACGGCTTGCGGGCCCTGTCGAAGGTGTATGGGGAGCATCCCTACGGCTACACCGAGGGTTCCGAGAGCGAGGTGCTCAGCTACAGCCCGGCCGACAGCCCGGTGGCGATGTTCGGCGGCAACTCCAACTGGCGTGGGCCGGTGTGGATCCCGATCAATTTCCTGATGATCGAATCGCTGCAGAAGTTTGCCCACTTCTATGGCGACAGCCTCAAGGTGGAGTTTCCCACCCGTTCCGGCAACTGGCTGAACCTCTGGCAGGTATCGCTGCAGCTGCAGCAGCGCTTGCTGGCCCTGTTTCGGCGCGATGGCCTTGGCAGGCGCCCCTTCAATGGCGATGTGGAACTCTTCCAGAGTGATCCCCACTGGCGCGATCTGATTCTCTTCAATGAATACTTTCACGGTGACAATGGCCGTGGCATCGGTGCCTCGCATCAAACCGGCTGGACGGCTCTGGTGGCCAAGATGATCAACCAACTGCACCGTTACCCCACCGGTTAACGCCCTGTCCTCTGCAACTTCTGCGATGGCTCTGGAGTCTTCCGCTGATCTGGTCAGCGGCCTGCATGCCTCACCACTCCCCGCTGAGCACCAGTTGCAGGTGAGCACTGGTGAGCACTTCGATCTGGTGATCATCGGCAGTGGGGCCGGTGGCGGCACGCTGGCCCGCACGCTGGCCCCCACGGGCCTGAAGATCCTGGTGCTGGAGCGCGGTGACTGGCTGCCCCAGGAACCGCAGAACTGGGATGCCGCAGAGGTGTTCCAGAAGGGCCGCTACGTGTCCAGTGACACCTGGTTCGACAAGCACGGCAAGCCCTTTCAGCCCGGCAGCCATTACGTGGTGGGCGGGGCCACCAAGATGTATGGGGCGGCCCACTTCCGCCTGCGCCAGCAGGACTTCGAGCAGCTGGCGCATCACGGCGGCATCTCCCCGGCCTGGCCCCTGCGCTACAGCGACTTCGAGCCCTGGTATCAGCGGGCCGAGGAGCTGTACCACGTGCACGGCCAGCGCGGTGAGGATCCCACCGAGCCGCCCTGCAGCGGCCCCTATCCCCACCCGCCGGTGGCCCATGAGCCGCGCATTCAGAAGCTCGTGGATGATCTGCGCTCGGCGGGATTGCATCCCTTCCACGCCCCCACCGGCGTGCTGCTGGATGAGACCCAGATGGCCTTCAGCCGCTGCCGGAAGTGCAACTGCTGCGATGGTTTTCCCTGCCTGGTGCATGCCAAGAGTGATGCCGAGGTGCTGGGTCTGCGGCCGGCTCTCACCCATGCCAACGTCTCCCTGCTCACCCGTGCCGAGGTGCGGCGTCTGCACACCGATGCCAGCGGCCGCAGCGTCACGGCGGTGGAGCTGGTGCGCGACGGCGAACCGCTCACGGTGCGGGGCGATGTGGTGGCGGTGAGCTGCGGGGCGGCCAACAGTGCCCGCTTGCTGCTGATGTCGGCCAGCGACCAGCATCCGCGCGGGCTGGCCAACGGTTCCGACCAGGTGGGCCGCCACTACATGTTCCACAACAGCAAGGCGATGGTGGCCCTGGCCCATGAGCCCAACACCACCGTGTTTCAGAAGACGGTGTCGCTCAACGACTGGTATCTGGGCGATGCCGATTTCGACTACCCCATGGGCAACATCCAGATGACCGGCAAGACCAGCGGCCAGATCATGAAGGGCTATGCCCCGCTGGAAACCTTCCTGATGCCGGGCTGGAGCATGGACAAGATCGCCGCGCACGCCCTCGACTTCTGGATCTCCTCAGAGGATCTCCCCGATGCCGACAACCGGGTGACGATCGACGGCGCCGGGCGCATCCATCTCAGCTACACCGCCAACAACCAAACCGCCTCCCAGCGCCTGGTGGGCCGGCTCACCGCCATGCTCGATCGCCTCTATCTGCGCAACCATCTGGTGGAGCGTCAGATCTACATCAAGAGCCCGATGACCATCGCCGCCGTGGGTCACCAGGCCGGCACCTGCCGCTTCGGCCGCGACCCCGCCAGCTCCGTGCTGGACATCCACTGCAAGGCCCATGAACTCGACAACCTCTACGTGGTGGATACCAGCTTCATGCCCAGCATCGGCGCGGTGAACCCCTCGCTCACCGCCATCGCCAATGCCCTGCGGGTGGGCGACCACCTGCGCGCTCGCTTCGGCCGCTGAGCCCCGGCCGGCCTCAGGCGAGGGCCTGGCGCAGCAGGTCGGCGATCAGCAGGCTGTCGAGGGAGAACAGGCCTCCCCCGCAGCCGATCAGCACCAGGCACATCACCACATACATGGCGGCCTTCTCCCAGCTGGGTGGATCCCCCACACCCATCGGGCCGGCGTAGTCGCCCGCTGGGATCTGGAAGGGATCCGGGGCGATGAAGGGAAACCCGGAGCGGATCTCCAGCACCATGGCGTAGGCCATGGACACCAGGATCGCCAGGGCGGCCAGGGGTGTCAGCAGTCCCGGCAGCAGGGCGATGCCGGCGCCGAACATCGAGGCGGCCGAGAGCAGGCACAGCCACACCGGCGTGTTCAGGGCCGCTGCCCAGCTGCGCAGGTTGCGCAGCTTGGGCCAACCGTGGCGGATGAAGCACACCCCCAGGAACAGGCGCAGCAGCAGCAGGCTGGCCTGGGCCGCCGCAGAGGGCGCCGCCGGCACCAGCAGCTCCACCACCGTGATCTCCATGGAGCTCGCCTGTCTGACCCTCCGCAACGTACCCAGAGCCGGGGGGGGGCGGCCACCATTGGTGGCGACCCCTCACCGCGTGGCCGGCTTTGGTTCCTCCCTCCCCCGTGCTCAGGGCCGGCAGCAGCGCGCCTCTGGGGTCAACGCTCAGCAGCGGCGGGGTGAATTTCAGCGTCTTCGCGCGCCATACCGAGGCGGTGGAGCTCTGCCTGTTCGCGTCGCCGGAGGATGCCGATCCCTCAGCGGTGCTCTGCCTGGCCGGCGAGCAGCACCACACCGATGCCTACTGGCATGGCCTGGTGGAGGGTCTGCAGGCTGGTCAGATCTACGGCTTCCGGCTGCCGGGTGAACCCGATGGCCTGT
Source organism: Cyanobacteria bacterium J06638_7 (assembly GCA_039818745.1). Classification (GTDB taxonomy): domain Bacteria; phylum Cyanobacteriota; class Cyanobacteriia; order PCC-6307; family Cyanobiaceae; genus NIES-981. The sequence goes on along the minus strand of JBCBTI010000005.1, from coordinate 103,111 downwards.
TGCTCGATCCCTATGCCGTCGCCCTGGCTGTGCCGGCTGGTTACTGCAGGGAGCGGGGGCAGCGGCGCGACGGTGGTGGCTGGTCGCAGGCCATCAAGTGTGTGGTGGCGGATCTGCACCGCTACGACTGGGAAGGCGACAGGCCCCTGCGCCGGCCCCTGCGCGAAACGGTGATCTACGAGCTGCACCTGCGCGGGTTCACCGCCGCTCCCGGGGCAGGCGTGGCCCCGGAGCTGGCGGGCACCTATGGCGGCCTGATCGAGAAGATCCCCTACCTGCAGGCGCTGGGCATCACCGCGGTGGAACTGCTGCCGGTGTTTGCCTTCGATCCCCAGGCCGCGCCGGCGGGGATGGCGAACTACTGGGGCTATCAGCCCATCAGCGTGTTCGCCCCCCATCTGGGCTATGCCAGCGGCCACGATCCCCTGGCGGCGCTCGATCAGTTCCGCGATCTTGTGAAGGCCCTGCACCGCGCCGGCATCGAGGTGATCCTCGATGTGGTGTTCAACCACACCGCCGAAGGCGGCGGGGCGCCAGCCGACGCCGGGCCCACCTTCTCCTACCGGGGCCTGGCTGCCCATGACTATTACCTCCTGCAGTCCGCCGGCGGCTCAGCTGCCGGCGGGGATGACAGCCGGGACATTGATGACACCGGCTGCGGCAACACCTTCAACGCCAACAATCCGGTGGTGCGGCGTCTGATCCGCCACAGCCTGCGCCACTGGGTGGAGCACATGCATGTGGATGGCTTTCGCTTCGACCTGGCCGCTGTGCTCTCCAGGGACGAGACGGGCACGCCCGAGCCGCGGCCACCGGTGCTGCTCGACCTCGACAGCGATCCGGTTCTGGCCGGCATCAAGCTGATCGCCGAGGCCTGGGACGCCGCCGGCCTCTACGAGGTGGGCAGCTTCGTGGGCGAGCGCTGGTTGGAATGGAACGGCCGGTTCCGCGACGATCTGCGCCGGTTCCTCAAGGGCGACAGTGGCCTGGCCTGGGCGGCGGGCCAGCGCCTGATCGGCAGCCCCGACATCTACGGCCCGCGCCAGCGGGAGGCGGAGGTGAGCGTGAATTTCATCACCTGCCATGACGGTTTCACCCTGGCCGATCTGGTGAGCTACAACACCAAGCACAACGCCGCCAATGGCGAGGACAACCGGGACGGCTCCAACGACAACGCCAGCTGGAACTGCGGCGTGGAGGGAGAAACGGACGACGGCGTGGTGCTGGCGCTGCGCCAGCGGCAGATGCGCAATTTCCTCTGTCTGTTGCTGCTCTCGGTGGGCACGCCCATGCTGGCCATGGGGGATGAGGTGGCCCGCAGCCAGCGGGGCAACAACAACACCTACGGCCAGGACAATCCCACCAGCTGGTTTGACTGGGCCCTGGTGCAGAGCCATGCCGATCTGCTGCGCTTCACCCGGGAACTGATCGCCTGCCGCCAGCGCCGCGATGTGGTGATCGATCACGACCAGTTGCCGCTGGCGGAGCTGTTGCGCCGCTGCTCCATCACCTGGCATGGCGTGGAGCCCTTTCAGCCTGACTGGAGCCACGATTCCCACTCCCTGGCCTTCACCTGCAGCAGCGCCGAGCACAGCTTTCGCCTGCACCTGATGGTGAATGCCTGGTGGCAGGGGCTGGAGTTCCGGTTGCCGCCCACCGACCTCGAGGGCGAGGGCTGGCACCGCTGGATCGACACCGCCCTGCCCAGCCCCGGCGACATCGTCGCCTGGGCTGGAGCACCGCCTCTGACGGGCAGCCGCTACGGCGTGCAGCCCCGCTCGGTGGTGGCCCTGGTGGCGGGTCACCCCAGGGGCTAGCGCACCACAAGCTGGAGCCGGTGCCCGTCGGGATCGCTGATCTGCAGGCCGGCCTCAAAGCCCAGCAGGCTGGCCGTCCCGGCCGGCAGCGGCACCACCGCGCTCAGACACCGGCCTCCGAAGGCCTCCAGGCGCTGGGCGATGGCCGCCAGTGCGGCGGGCTGATCACCGATCAGCAGCCGCAGCTGGCCATGGCAGCGGTCCTGGGGGCCCAGATCGGCGGGCATCGAGCGGCCTCCCGCCGGTTGCCGGTAGTCGAGGCACTCGATGCCCGGGCCGCTGGCACAGCGGTGGCTGGTGATGCGCACGCGAGTGCCCACCAGGCCGTCGAGGTGGTCCTGTTCGGGGCCCTCGTTGACCCCGTCGCCCGCCAGCTCCAGCCCCAGCAGGTCGTTGTAGAAGCGGCAGCTGCGGCTGGTCCGGCCCACTGCGATGGCGCTGTGGTCGATGCCCAGAAAGAGGTCCGGGTGGGCGCCGTCCTCGCCGCAGCCGGTGTGCCAGCGGGCCTGGCCTTTGCCGGCGGGGAACGCCAGCAGCTCCAGGGGGTGGCCTTCCGGGCCGTGGAGCTTGAAGGCTTCGATGCCGGCCGCGGCGGGGTTGGAGTCGGGCAAGCGCTGGGGGCTGTCCGAAATCGCCGCCAGCGCTCCGGTGGCCACGGAGTGGCGCACCGCGGCGCTGGCCCGCTGCAGATCCCGCACCACGATGCAGATGTGCTGGAACCAGAGATCGATGCTGCGGCTAGCGGGGGGAAAGGGGCGGCCGGGCCGCTGTCCGGCCGCCAGCCGCCGCACCTCCAGCAGCTCGAGGCGTTCGCGGCCGAGGCCCAGCCGCACCAGGTGCAGCTGGGCCCCCGGCAGGCCGATCAGGCTGGCGTAGGCGGGGCCGGGATCGATGGCGTCGAGACGGCGGAAACCGAGCTGGCTGCAGAAGAAGGCGGCGCAGGCTTCGGCGTCGGCGCAGCTGAAGCTCACCGCTTCGAGATGGGGCCAGGGGGGCAGGGCCGCGGCGCCGGCCCGCTCGGGCAGCGGTAGCGAGCCCATGCCCTCAGCCCCAGACGATGCGCATCAGCCAGAGGTGCCCCTCCAGCTCCACCCCTGCGGCGGCAGCCTCCTGCTCGGGCTCACCAAGGCGCAGGGTGGCTTCGGCCTGGTGCCTGAGCAGATCCACGCCGCTGAAGCTGAAGCCATGGCGGTGGCCCAGTTCGGCGACGGCGTTGAGGTGGGGGCATCGCCCCAGCTGGGCCAGCAGCGCGGGGTCGTTCCTGGCCTGCTGCAGAAATCCTTCCAGCTGGGGGTTGGCCATCACTCAGGCGGCTCCGCGGGTGTTGGTGAACAGGGCATAGAGGGCGGTGGAGGCGCAGAGGAAGATGCGGCTGCCGTAACGGTCGCCGAAGCAGAGATTGCTCACCCGGCTGGGCACCAGCACCTTGCCCAGCAGGGTGCCGTCGGGGGCGATCACGTGCACGCCATCGGCGGCGCCGCACCAGAGGTTGCCGTGCTCATCGACGCGGAAGCCATCGGCCCAGCCCGGCGTGATCTTGTGGAACAGCTCGCCGCCGCTGAGGCTGGCGCCATCAGCGCCGAGCTGGAAGCGGCGGATGTACTGGCGCGGTTCACTGACCCCGGGGGCACCGGATTCGGCCACGTAGAGCAGGCGTTCGTCGGGGGAGAAGGCCAGCCCGTTGGGCCCGTCGAAGTCAACGGCCACGGCGCTCACCTCACCGCTGGCGGGATCGAGACGGTAGAGGGCGGGCGGCTGCTCGGAGCGCTGGCGGCCGCCCTCGTAGTCGTTCATCAGCCCGTAGAGGGGGTCGCTGAACCAGATCGAGCCGTCGCGCTTCACCACCACATCGTTGGGGGCATTGAGGCGCTGGCCGCGGGCGTGGCTCACCAGCACGGTGGTGCTGCCGTCGGGCTCCAGGCGGGTGAGGCAGCGGCTGCGGTGGTGGCACTGAATCAGGCGTCCCTGGCGGTCGCGGGTCTGGCCATTGGCGTACTGCGAGGGTTCAAGAAAGGTGGTGATGCCGTGCTGCTCGCTCCAGCGCAGGGTGCGGTTGTTGGGAATGTCGCTGAACAGCAGGCAGCGGTGGTCGCCGAACCACACCGGGCCCTCCAGCCAGCGGAAGCCCCCGGCCAGCAGTTCCAGCTCGGCGTTGAACAGCACCAGCGCCTCGAAGCGCGGGTCGTGGCTTTCCGTGCAGGCGGAGGGTGGGGCTGCTGGGGCCTGGGCCGGGGGAGTGGTCATCAGGCGCTCAACCGGGGGGCGGGGGCGGCTGGCTGACCTCAGGGCCGAACTGAACCAGCATCAGCACCGCTGGCTGATCGCCGGCGGTCCAGGAGCGGTGGCCGCGCTTGCCCTGCCGCTCCCGGCTTCCCTGGTCAGCACCGAAGGAGACCTCTCCAGGCCCCATCTCGGCGCGAACGCCATCCATCGTTTCCACCCCCCAGCGACCGCTGAGGGGCACGATCCACTGCGGCGTGGGGTTCTCGTGCCAGTCCCCCTGCCAGCCCGGGGGCAGCACGGAGAAGAGCACGGTCATCGCCCCGGCGGTGCGATCGCCGATCCACTGGGCACGGGCTCCGGCGCTGATGGAATCGAGCACAAACCGATCGATGCTGCCCCTGCTCTGGTGACTGACGCCCTCGCCATCGCTCCACACATGCCAGTAGGGGATGGTTGGGGCGCTGCCGGGGCCTGTGGACGTGGCAGCTGGATGGGATGAGGTCACGCTGCAGGGCTCCAGCAGGGGCGTGATGAGCCTGGCTCACCGTGCTGTGCTCACCGTAGGGGCGGCTTTCAGCTTGTCACCCCTTGCTGCCAAGGCCTGACACCACCGGCGCTGCGGTCGCAGTGCCGGTGGTGCGACGTGCTGTTTGGGCCCCCCTATCGTTTGGCCAACGTTGAACAATCAGCACCCCTTCTGCCATGACCACCAGCAATCCCTACGCCCTCGAGACACTCTCCAATCTGCTGCAGGGCAAGGTGATCATCGTGACCGGTGGCAACAGCGGCATCGGCAAGGCGATTGTGGAAGTTGTGGCCCGCCTCGGTGCCAAGGTGGTGATCGACTATCGCTCTCACCCCGAGGCCACCGAGGCGATCGAGGAGGAAATCGGAGACCTGGGGGGAACGGCCCTGGGTGTGCAGGCCGACGTGAGCAAGCTCGAGGATCTGCAGCAGCTGGTGAAAGCGGCGGTTGAAAACTACGGCCGTCTGGATGTGATGGTGAACAACGCCGGAATCGAAACCCGCACCTCCATCCTCGACACCAGCCCCGAGGACTTCGACAAGGTGCTGAACGTGAACCTGCGCGGCGTGTTCTTTGCCACCCAGTACGCCGCGCAACAGATGATCGCCCAGGGCAGTGGTGGCCGCATCATCAACATCTCCTCGGTGCATGAGGACTGGCCCATGCCCAACAACACCCCTTACTGCGTGGCCAAGGGCGGCGTGCGCATGCTGACGCGCACGGCTGGGGTGGAGCTGGCCGCCAAGGGCGTGTCGATCGTGAACGTGGGCCCGGGGGCGGTGGCCACCCCGATCAATGACGCCACCATGAACAATCCGGAGCTGCTGGCCAAGCTCAATGCCGCCATCCCCATGGGCCGCATGGCCCAGCCCGAGGAGGTGGCCAAGGTGGTGGCCTTCCTGGCCAGTGACGCCGCCAGCTACATCACCGCCACCACCATCTTCACCGACGGCGGCATCATGCAGAGCAGTCCGGGTCTGTGAGCCGGGGGCTGGCTGCCGCCAGTTCGCGCTGCTCCAGCCCCACCTCCACGCCCATGTGCTGGCCGGCGCGGCCGGTGATCACCAGCGCTGCGCGCTGGTTGGTGGCGATCTGCCACAGCCACTTGGTGAGCAGGGTGAGGCGGTTCTCGCTGGCGGGCATGAAGCCCAGGTGGGCCACACCCCAGAGCAGCCAGCCGGGGAAGCCGCTCAGCCGCAGGCCGCGCAGATCGGCCACGGCGAAGGTGCGGCCGATCACGGCCATGCTGCCGAAGTCGATGAAGCGGAAGGGGGCGTGCCCCCTGCCCTGGCAGCGGGCCAGGATGTCGTTGGCCACCCAGGTGCCCATCTGCACCGCCGGACCCGCCATGCCCGGCAGGGGTCTGGCGTCGGCCGTGTGGCTGTAGCTGCAGAGGTCACCCACCACGCGGATCTCGGGATGGTCGGGGATCGAGAAGTCGGGCTGCACCAGCACCCGGCCGCCGCGGTCGAGCTCGCAGCCGCACTGCTCCGCCAGCAGCCGGCCCAGGTGGGAGGCGCGCACACCGGCGGTCCAGCACACCGTGCCCCCCTCGAGCGTGCAGCTGGTGCTGCTGCCATCGGCCTGCTTCCGGCTGAGGGTCACCAGGCCGTTGGCGATCGCCTGCACCCGTGCCCCCAGGGTCAGCTCCACCCCCATCTCCTGCAGGTAGCGGCCCGCCGCGGCCGACAGGCTGGGGTGCATGGCGCGCAGCACCCGATCCCCGGGATCGATCAGCAGCACGCGGCTGTGGCCGGGGTCGAGCTGCTTGAACTCGTGGGCCACCGCGTGCCGCAGCAGATCCATCAGCGATCCCGCCAGCTCGCAGCCGGTGGGCCCGCCGCCGATCACCAGCACGGTCTGCAGCAGCTGGCGCCGCTGCACGTCGGGCGTCTGCTCGGCCTCCTCGAGGGCCATCAGCACCCGGCGGCGGATCTCATCGGCGTGTTCGAGGATCTTCATCGGCGGTGCCTCGGCCCGCCACTGCTCGTGGCCGAAGTAGCTGCTGCCGGAACCGGTGGCCAGGATCAGGTGGTCGTAGCGGAAGCGGCGCTCGTTGAACACCACCTCCCGGGCGCTCGCGTCGATCTCCTCCACCTCCCCCAGCAGGATCTGGATGTTGGGCGCCTTCCCCAGCAGCTGCCGCAGCGGCGAGGCCACGTCCGAGTCGGCCACCAGCCCGGTGGCCACCTGATAGAGCAGGGGCTGGAAGAGATTGAAGTTGCGCTTGTCGATCAGGGTCACGCGCACCGGCTTGCCGCGCAGGGCCTGGGCGGCCTTGAGCCCGGCGAAGCCCCCGCCCACGATCACCACATGGGGCAGGCTGCCGCTGGTGTCTCCCGGCGGGTCGAGTTCGAGGAAGAACCGCTCGGGAGCCATCGGCGATCCGCTGCAGGCCTCAAGGTATGGGCGCCGCCGGGGTTGTGGGGCGCGTATGGGCAGTTCGTGGCACCGGCGCCGGCCCGCTGACTCCCCGGCCTGCTACCAAGGGGGTTCCCTGCGTCCCGGCCCATGTCCGTCCCGTCCCTTCAGTCCTTCTGCGCCCGCATCGCCGCCGATGCCGACCTGCGCAGCCAGGTGCGGGCGGCCGCCGGCGTGGACGACATCGTGACGATCGCCGCCGCCCACGGCCATGCCGTGGACAAGACGGTGCTGCTGCGGGAGCACGCCCGCGCCATCAGCGCCGCACCGGACCATGCCCTGGCCGGCATCAACAGCTGGGCCGATGCCCTGATCCACTGCTTCGGCGGCGAGGCGGCCGAAACCGAGGTGTGACCCAGGGACGCCTGCCTCTTCAGGTGGTTCTCGGCCCTGAGAACCACCTGAAGAGGCTGCGGGCTGAATCGGGAACCCAGGATCTCCGGGGGGGGGCTTCAGGTGAGAGGCCCCTATTCTGGCTGGCAGAAAGGGCCGAAGTTGCTGCTGTGGTGATCGAATCGCTCGAAGTGGGTGTTGTGAGGCTGATGCGGGAGTGATTGAATGCTTTTCCGCAAAGAGTTCCTTGAGGGTATCCGTGCGGGTGTCGTTACACTGGCTTTCCGGCGCTGGCGGCGGCCGTCAGTGCGAGAGGGCGGCACGTTGCTTACTCCTGTCGGGCAACTGTGCATCAAGTCTGTGGATCTCGTGGCTCTAAACCAGATTTCGGAACACGATGCGCAGCGCGCGGGCTACAAATCCAGACAGGTGTTGCTGCATGAATTGCAGGGTCGCTCCGACGGCGAGATTTACCGCATTGAGCTGGGGCTATTGGGTCAGGATCCCCGAGTCGCACTACGCCAGACAGCGCTGGCAACAGCGGCGGAGGTCGAGGCGCTACGGGGTCGCTTGATTCGATTGGATCTGCGTGCACCGGAGGGGGCGTGGACCTTTCGTGCTCTGGAAGCCATACAGTCTCATCCAGGCGTGCGCGCAGGTGACCTCTGCATTCTCGTGGGTCAGCGCAAGGAACCGTTCAAGCTGAACGTGCGGAAGCTCAAGAATCTCGGCCTCACCGAGAGCCTGGGAATCGGTTATCGCTTATCGCCGCGTGGCCAAGCCCTGCTCCGAGAGCTGCGTGCAGTGGCCCATGGAGACGCCCGATGACACCACCATGCGACGCACGGCGCCGCGACGCCGTGGGTACAGCCGCCAGTTGCCAATGAACCGCTTCAGGGCATTCGGATTCTGGATTCTGGTCCTCGTCAGCGCCTTCTATGCCTACGGTGCCCTGGTGCATGTGCTCAACATCGTGGGCCTGAGTGGTTTCGAATGGAGCAGCGCCCCCCTGAAATGGAAGTCATTGGATGTCATCTATCTCCTGCTCGACGTAACGGTATGCATGGGCCTCTTCAGAGGTTTGTCAATTTCGATCCTTGCCTTCTATTCAGCTGGTCTTAGTCAGACCGTCCTCTACACAAGGCTGCGTTCTTGGATCATGGATGTTCCTGATGCTGTTGCCATCACACCAGATCAAGACAGCTACCTTTCCGTGCTGGTGATATTCCATGTCACCGCGCTGCTGCTGGTGAGCTTCTCGTTGTGGGTCAAAGCGGGCTTGACCGCTGGACATCCGCTTGACACCTGAGCTGTTCTTGAAGCCCGCGGTCAATGTCTGCAGCTCAGCCAACGTCTGCAGCTGCGGAATCATCGGTTCAGTCGAGGCAGTCGATCGGGGCAGCGATCGGGCCTTGCCTTGAGATGGATGAAACTGATTCTGAGCGCTTTGACAGTGCAGACGGTCAATACGTCTCCTTTGAAGTGAGGCAAGATTTCCGTCGACATCGACTTCCATGAACAGGAGTTCTAGGGCTGGCCCGGCAACAAGCGTGCAGGCTCGTGAGGGCTGGCCCCGATCCCTGCCTCAGCCCAGGCTGAGCACGAACAGCAGCACGAAGGCACTCAGCAGCACCAGAGACGTGCGTGCCAGCAGCAGCAGCGGTGGTGCCAGCCGATCAGCCGGCTCCACCTGGCGGCTCTGGATCACGTTCAGGTTCATCCAGGCCAGCAGAGGAGTGGTGAGAAACGACACCAGCATCGCCAGCTGCACCAGGGCCCCCATGGAGCCGGGCCAGGCCGCGATCACGGCCCCGGCGAGCAGCACGTGCAGCAGCATCCAGAGCTGGTGCTCGCGGCGGTCCTGCACTGCCTGGCCCCGGAACCCCCGCAGCACCCGCACGCCGGCGGCGGCGGAGCGGGGGTAGCCATCGAGGCAGGTGAGGCTGGTGCTGGCCATGGTGGTGAAAGCGGCGGCTGCGATCAGGGGATAGGCCCAGCCCCCGAGGCTGCTGGTGTACAGGCGGATCAGCTGCTGGGCGAAGGCGGCGCCGTTCGGCGAGAACCCCTCACCGCCATGCATCACCCAGGCGCCCAGCAGCAGGAACAGCAGGGCCATCAGCACCGTGGCTCCATAGCCCAGGTTGAAGTCGGCCTCCACGGCGGCGGGGCTGTTGCGCTGGCCCACGTCCCGTTCGCGGGCCTCGATCCACAGGGATGACCAGGCGGCCAGATCCAGCGGGCAGGGCATCCAGCCCATCAGCGCCACCAGGAACGGCAGGGAGGTGAGGGTCCAGGGGCTGGGGCTGAACAGATCGCCACCGCCCAGCGGCGGCTGGCGCAGTGCCGCCGCGGTGGCGGCGATGGTGCTCAGCGTCAGCAGCAGCACCACCAGCTTGCTGATGCGATCGAGGCTGCGGTAGTGGCCCAGCAGCAGCACCAGCAGGCACAGGCCCAGCAGCCCCAGCGACAGTCCCGTCGCGCTGCCCGGCAGCAGGGAGGTGGCGAGGCTGCCGGCCAGGGAGGTGACGGCGGCGATATTCGCCACCCCGGTGGCGAAGGTGACCAGCAGGAACAGGGGCAGATACCAGCTGCGCTGGCGCTCGTATCCCTCCAGCAGGCTGCGGCCGCTCACCGCCGTGAAGCGGCTGCCCACCAGCAGAAAGGGGTACTTGAGCAGGTTGGCCAGCAGCACCAGTCCCACCAGCCCCAGGCCGTAGCGGGCGCCGGCCTGGGTGGAGGCCACCAGATGGGAGCCGCCGATGGCGGCGCCCGCCAGCAGCACCCCCGGGCCGAAGGCACGTTTGAGGCTGGAAACGGTGAGGCGCTCGGCGGCCACGGGCGGCCCTCCAGCGGGCGCCGTCAGGCCACGGCCGCGAAACTCTCGCGGAAGGCGGCAATGGTGGCGTCGATGTCCTGGTCGGAGTGGGCCAGGGAGGTGAAGCCAGCCTCGAAGGCGCTGGGGGCGAGGTAGACGCCACGCTCGAGCATGGCCCGGTGCAGCTTGCCGAAGCGGGCCGCGTCGGCGGCCTTGGCCTCCTCGAAGTTGCGCACCGGCCCCTCACAGAGGAAGAAGCCGAACATGGCACTGATCGAGCCGCCGCAGATCGGCAGCCCCGCGGCCTTGGCGGCCTCGAGAATGCCTTCCATCAGGCGCCTGGTGGTGGCGTCCAGACGCTCGTAGCTGCCGGGCCGTTGCAGCAGTTCCAGGGTCTTGAGGCCGGCGGTCATGGCCAGCGGATTGCCGCTCAGGGTGCCGGCCTGATACATCGGCCCGGCCGGGGCCACCATGGCCATGATGTCGGCCCGGCCCCCGTAGGCCCCCACCGGCAGTCCGCCGCCGATCACCTTGCCCAGGGTGGTGAGGTCGGGGGTGACGCCGAACTTCGCCTGGGCGCCGCCATAGGCGATGCGGAAGCCGGTCATCACCTCGTCGAACACCAGCAGGGCGCCCTGCTCCTTGGTGACCTCCCGCACCCCCTCCAGGAATCCCGGCACCGGCGTGATGAAGCCGGCATTGCCCACCACCGGCTCCAGGATCACGCCGGCGATCTCGCCGGGGTTCTCGGCGAACAGCCGCTTCACCGCTTCGAGGTCGTTGTAGGGGGCGGTGAGGGTGGCGGCGGCGGTGCTGCGCGGCACACCCGGCGAGTCGGGCAGCCCCAGGGTGGCCACCCCGGAGCCGGCCTTCACCAGGAACATGTCGGCGTGGCCGTGGTAGCAGCCCTCGAACTTGATGATCTTCTCCCGGCCGGTGAAGGCGCGCATCAGGCGCAGCACCGACATGCAGGCCTCGGTGCCGCTGTTCACGAAGCGCACCATCTGCACCGAAGGCACCGCTTCGATCACCTTCGCCGCCAGCTGGTTCTCCAGTTCACAGGGGGCGCCGAAGCTCGTGCCCCGGTCGAGGGCCTCGTGCAGGGCGGCGATCACCTCGGGGTGGGAGTGGCCGCAGATCGCCGGCCCCCAGCTGCCGATGTAGTCGATGAAGCGGTTGCCGTCCACGTCCCAGGCGTAGGCGCCCTTGACGCGCTCGAACACGATCGGGTTGCCGCCCACCGAGCGGAAGGCCCGCACCGGTGAACTCACGCCCCCGGGCATCAGCTGCTGGGCGGCGCTGAAAAGCTCCTGGGATCGGGTCGTGTTCAAGGCGTGGGCCGAAACGGGTGCCGAAGTCAATGGGATTCCGCTGGCGAAGGAAAACCGTGGCCCATCCTGACCCAGAACCGTCCAGGCCGTTGCGGCCCTTTACGCGTGCCGCGGCGTGAGGCCGATGGGCGGCGACCCGCCGGGGCCTCCTTACCATGGGCATCACGGCCCCGCTCCGGAACGCAGCAGCAGCTTGGCGCCCGGAGCCCCCATCCCCCTGGTCCGCACTTCCTCTGTCCGCCCTCCCTTGGTTCGCACCAGCCTGAGTCAGCAACCCTGGCGCCACCATCCGGGCAGCGCCAACCCGTGAGTCACGACTGGGCGGCCCTGGAGCGCGGTCTGCGCCGCCTGCTGCCCGGCCGGGCGGTGGTGGCGGCGCCTCAGGAGTTGCTGGCCTACGACTGCGACGGCCTCACCCTCAACCGCCACCAGCCGCCCCTGGTGGTGCTGCCCGAAACCACCGCCCAGGTGGCCGCTGTGCTTCGCTGTTGCCACCACCAGGGGGTGCCGTTCGTGGCCCGCGGCAGCGGCACCGGGCTCTCCGGCGGCGCTGTGGCGGAAAGCGAGGCGCTGGTGATCGCCACCAGCCGCATGCGCAAGGTGCTCGAGCTCGATCTCGACAACCGCCGGGTGGTGGTGCAGCCCGGTGTGATCAACAGCTGGGTCACCCGGGCGGTGGCCGGTGACGGCTTCTACTACGCCCCCGATCCCTCCAGCCAGGTGGCCTGCAGCATCGGCGGCAACGTGGCCGAGAACTCCGGCGGCGTGCATTGCCTCAAGTACGGCGTCACCAGCAACCACGTGCTGGCTCTGGAGGTGGTGCTGCCCGACGGCACCGTGACCACCCTCGGCAGCGGACTGGAGGAATCAGCCGAGATCGATCTGCGCGGTTCCTTCATTGGCAGTGAGGGCACCCTCGGGATCGCCACCGCCATCACCCTGCGGCTGCTGCGGGCGCCCCAGAGCGTGGCCGTGCTGCTGGCCGACTTCAGTTCGATGGCGGCGGCCGGGGAGGCGGTGCGGCTGGTGACCGCCGCCGGCGTGCTGCCGGCCGGGATGGAGATGATGGATCGGGTCACCATCGAGGCCGTGGACGACTACCTCGGCCACGACGAATACCCCCGTGATGCGGCGGCGGTGCTGCTGATCGAGCTCGACGGCCAGCAGCGGGAGGTGGCGGCGGCGGCCGAACTGGCCGCCGGGCTCTGCCGCCGGGCCGGGGCCCGCAGCCTGCGCCGGGCCTGGGACGAGCACGAGCGGGCCCTGCTCTGGAAGGGCCGCAAGTCGGCGATCTCCGCCCTCGGCCGCCGCTTCCCCAGCTACTACCTCCAGGACGGCGTGGTGCCGCGCAGCGCCCTGCCGCGGGTGCTGGCGGCCATCGATGAGCTCAGCGTGCGCCACGGTCTGCCGGTGGCCAACGTGTTCCACGCCGGCGACGGCAACCTGCATCCGCTGATCCTCTACCGCGACGGCGAACCCGGAGTGCGCGAGCGGGTGCAGGACCTGGGCGCCGAGATCCTGCGGCTGTGCGTGCAGGCCGGCGGCAGCATCACCGGCGAGCACGGGGTGGGCAGCGACAAGCGCTGCTATCTGGAATGGATGTACGGCCCCGACGACCTCGCCACCATGGAGTTGCTGCGCAACGCCTTCGATCCCCTGCGCCGGGCTAACCCGGGCAAGCTCTTCCCCACGCCGCGCAGCTGCGCCGAGTCGGCCCGCCGGGTGCAGGTGCTGAAGGCCGAGGGGGTTGAGCTGCCGGAAGAGGCGGTGGTGTTCTGAGCGCTTGCGCCGGCCTCGCTCAGCTTTCCCTCAGCCGGGGCAGCAGCTGGGCCAGGTTGCAGGGCCTGGTGGCTGGATCGAGCTGGGGGGCGATGATCCGCTGCCAGGCCGTGGTCACGGCGTCCAGTGAACCGGGCAGCACGTAGACCACGGTGCCATTGGCCACACCGGCCAGGGCGCGGCTCTGCAGGGCACTGGTGCCGATCGCCTCGAAGGAGAGCAGGCGAAAGAGCTCGCCGAATCCCTCGATCGTCTTGTCCAGCAGGGGCGCCACAGCCTCCGGTGTGCCGTCGCGGCCCGTGAGCCCCGTGCCGCCGGTGGTGATCACCACCGTGAGGCGCGCGTCGGCGATCCACTGGCTCACACGGGCACGGATTGTGTAGCGGTCGTCGGGCGCATGGGCCCGCTCCAGCAGCTGATGGCCAGCGCCTTCCAGCCAGCTCTGCAGGGCGTCACCGGAGGGGTCGTCATCGGCTCCGCGGCTGTCGGAAACGGTGAGCAGGGCAGTCGAGAGACCCACGGCATGGCCCGGGCGGATGCCTCCGAAACTAGGCAGAACCCCTGCCGGCAACCGCCATCGATCTGGGTAGGGTTCGGCGGTCAGCCCATCGCCAGCCGCCGGGTGAATCACCAACCCTCCCCGCTGCCCCCCTCCCCTCTCCAGCACCCCGATCCCGGCGCTGCAACGGCGGTCACGGTGCTGCTGTTCGGGTCGCTGCGCCAGGCCGCTGGCTGGCAGCGCCGCCAGCTGCTCCATGCCACCGGCGCCAATCCGGCGCGGCTGTGGCGCCAGCTGGGCCTCGAGCCCCTCGGCCGCCTCGGCGCCCCTGCGGAATCCGGGGCCACAGTTCCCCCGGGGCCCATCCGCGTGGCCATCAACCACGCCTTCGCCTCCCCCCTCACGGGGCTCGAACCGGGTGATGAAGTCGCCTTCCTGCCCCCGATCAGCGGTGGCTGAAGCCGGCGCTGCGGTGGTGGTGCGCCTGCGGCCGGAGCGCTTCGAGCCCCTTGAGGCCCTGGCGAGCTGGCAGGGCGAGCTGGCGGCCAGGGGCTGCCTGCCCGCCGCTGAAGCCCATTTCATCGGCCGCGTCAGACCCTTCACCGCCGCCGGCGCTGCCCTCGAGGCCCTCGAGCTCGACCATTACCCCGGCATGACGGAGGCTGAGATCGGCCGCCAGGCCCTCGCCCTGGCCCGCCGCCACCACCTCTCGGCGGTGCGGGTGGATCACCGCGTGGGGCGGATCAGCGCCGGGGAGGCGATCGTGCTGGTGGCGGTGTGCGCTGAGCGGCGCGGCCCCGCCCAGCGGGGGTTGACGGAGCTGCTCGAAGCGATCAAGCACGACGCGCCGTTCTGGAAACGGGAGTGGAGCGGGGGGCAGGGCACCTGGGTGGGCAACACCCCCCTCGGGGAGACCGGAACGCTGCAGTGAGCCGGCTTTCGCCCGGGTGCTCCCTCAGAAGACGGGCAGGCGCAGCAGCTGGGCCCAGAGTTCCTGGCCGGCCTCGAGCACCGTGGCATCCGCCGGGATCTCCAGCAGCAGGTCAGCTCCTTGCAGCGATCCGATCCGCGAGGAGGCCTGGCTCCCCTCCACCAGGGCCAGGGGCCGGCCGGCCGCCGTGGTGCTCAGCCGCGCACGGGCAAGCTCCGGGCGGCCGCTGCTGCGCTCCAGCCGCTTGGCCAGGGCCACCCGCAGCCGCGGCAGAGCGGCCGGCGAGGCGATCCCTTCCAGCTTCTCCAGGGCCGGCCAGAGCAGTTGCAGGGCGGTGATCGCCGCCGCCACGGGATTGCCCGGCAGCCCGAAGAACGGCCGGCCGGCAAGCCGGCCGAAGGCGAAGGGCCGCCCCGGGCGCAGGAACAGCTTCCAGAACTGCACCTCCCCGAGCTCCGCCAGCAGCGGCCGAATCCAGTCGCCATCGCCGGCGGAAACGCCCCCCGTGCTCACCACCACATCGGCCTTGGCGGAGAGCTCCGCGAGGGCGCCGCGCAGGGCGGCAGGGTCATCGGGCAGCACCTTCACCTCCGCCACCGTGTGCCCCAGCCGTTGCAGCAGAGCCATCAGCAGCGTGCTGTTGCTTTCCCAGATCTGCCCCGGCTGCCGCCGGGCCCCCAGGGGCACCAGTTCATCGCCCGTGATCAGCAGCCCCACCCGGGGCCGGGCATGCAGGGGCAGCGAGGCCACGCCACAGCCCGCCAGACGGGCCAGATCGGCCGGGCCCAGCCGGATGCCGGCCGGCAGCAGATCCAGGCCGGCGCCGGCCTCTTCATCGGCGGCGCGGATCCAGCGGTTGGCGGAAGCGGCGGCGTGGAGCCGAATCGGCTCCGCCTCAGTGCCAGCGGCCCGCGAGCTCTCCACCAACTCCTGCGGGATCACCCGCTGCACCGCATCGGGCACGGCGGCGCCCGTGAAGATGCGGATGGCCTGGCCGGCCTCCAGGGGGCCGTTGTAAGGAGATCCGGCCGCTGCGCATCCCACCAGGGTCCAGCGGCTGCCGGGCGGGGGAGGATCCGCGTCCGGCAGCCCGTAGCCATCCATGATCGCGGCGCGGAACCCGGGCACCGCCTCCCGGGCGAGCACGGGCTCGGCATTCACCCGGCCCAGGGCTGCGCTCAGCGGCAGCACGCTGCTCCCAGCCAGCGGCTGCACGGCGGCCAGCACCTGCCGGCGAGCCTGCTCCAGCTCCAGGCCCTCGCGGGGGAAGGGCTCAGTCATCAACGGCGCGGGTCCACGGCCCATGGCGTCCGCCGTCCTTGCGCAGCAGGCGCACCGGGCCGATCGTCATCCCGGGGTCGACGGATTTGAGCATGTCGTAGAGGGTGAGCAGCCCCACCTGCACGGCGGTGAGAGCCTCCATCTCCACCCCGGTGGTGCCCAGGCAGCGGGCGGAAGCCTGCAGGCGCAGAGCGCTGGCCTGCGGTAGCGGTTCGATCTCCACCCCCAGGCCCGTGAGGGAGATGGGGTGGCAGAGGGGAATCAGCTCCCAGGTGCGCTTGGCGGCCTGGATGGCGGCCACCCGCGCCACCGCCAGCACATCCCCCTTGGGGGCGCCGCCGCTGAGCACCAGCTCCAGAGTCGTCGGTGCCATGGCGATGAATCCCTCGGCCACGGCACTGCGCTGGCTGGGCTGGCGGTCGCCCACCTCCACCATGCGCACCTGGCCGGTGGCGCTGAGGTGCGTCAGCTGAGGCGTGCTGTTCCCAGCCGCCGGGCCTGGTGCCGGGGTCAGTTCAGCCATGCCAACCGCTCAGCGCCCATGGCTCAGGGCTCACCCAGGGCCCGCCAGAGCGTGGAGGGATGGGCCACCACAGGCTCCACGGCCTGCCCGCTGCCGGCGGCCGGGCGGGAACTCAGGGCCAGCTGCACCGCCAGGGAACCCACGGCGAACATGCCGCAGAAGGCCAGCAGGATGCCCAGGGAGCCGGGGCGGGCGAAGGGGTCAACCCGTTGGGCCATGGCCGGATGTGAGGCGGAAGGCCTTCAGTATGGAGACCCTGACCAGGGGGAGCTCAGCGGCGGGGAGCCGGCCAGCGAGGTGAAGGGGGCAGGGGGGCGTTGCAGACCAACCTGCACGAAGCCGTGAAGCACGCCGAGACAAAGGCCGAGACAGGCGGCCAGATACACGCTGCTGCAGGCCCAGACCTGCTGATCCTGGAGCGATGCGATCGGCTCTGGTGCAGCTGTCGACACCAAAACCCAGCAGAATCAGCAGACCCGGTTGGCCTTCCGGGGCCGGTTGGGCTCATGGGCTATGGATTCAGATTTCTTCACCGCCTCAGCGCTGCCCATGCACCAGCACAACCACTGCTTCGCATTCGAGGCCGATTTCGTCGCCGAGCTTCGCTGCCTGCCGATGGCGGTGCGCCGCAAGCTGGACCTGGCGGGGATCAAGCTGCGGCTGCAGCAGTGGAACGCCCTGGCCGTGGAGGAGCGAAGCCGGCTGCTGGCCTGGGGCGATGACCCCGCGGCCATCGCCGCCCTGGCCCACTGGCTGCTGAAGCGCAGCGCCGAGCTGCCCCACGGCCCTGCCAGCACCATGGCCCCGGCGGCGGCAACGGCCTGGCAGCAGAACCAGGCAGCCCCTGAGGTGCTGCTGCGCTCCTGCGCCGAGCTGGGTCTGCGCTGGCGGGCGGAACGCTGGCGGGAGCTCGCGGAACTGCAGCGCTTCGCCCTGGTCAAGCTCAGCCATCCGGGCCACGAACACCGCAACCTGCCTCCGGCCCTGGCGGAGTTCCAGCTGCTGGCCTGACGTCATCACCGCAAAAGTGTGTCAACCGATACGTTTAATCACCGAATCCGGTTCGGCCCCGGCTTCGCCATCTGCGCCTGGGTAGGACGTGGGCACAGACTGAAACGGGAGATCCGCCATGGCCGCGGTCGCCAGCACGCTCAACCGCAGCGCTCCTTCCAGCCCCAATCGCAGCCTGGACCGCAGCCCGGACCGCACGCCTCAGCGCAGCGTCTATCCCCACCAGTTCGAAGGCAGCTTTGCTGACTTCAAGGAGCGCCAGTTGGTGTTCCAGCTCACCCGCCAGCTGGCCGAGGCCCAGTTCGCCCGCGGTGACCGCAGGCGCAGTGAGCGGCTGTGGCAGGAGGCCGCAGCGGAAGGGATGGATCCCGAACGGATCATCGCCCTGCTCTACGGGGTTGACGATCACGACGACAGCACCGAACTGGAGGTCCTGGACCGTCCCTACCGCGAGCGGGCCCGCCAGGCGCTGCGCCGCGCCCGTTCACCCCTGGCCAGGCTGGCCCGCCTGTGGTGAGCTGGGCTGGAGGGCTTCGCTGGCGGTTGCAGCGGCAGCTGGAGCGGCAGTTTCAGCGGCAGCGGGGCCAACAGCCACGGCGGCGGCCTTGAGTTCCGGCTGCCCGGAGAGCGGGCAGGCCAGTTCATGCAGCAGACGGTTGGCTTCGCAGGCCTGCTCCTGCCCCGCTCCCCAGTGCATGGGCAGAAACACCGTGCCCCGCCGGATCGCCTCGCTGCAGCGCACGCGGGCGCTGACGCTGCCGCGACGGGAGCGGATCGCGGCGATGGCGCCATCGCTGATGCCGGTGTCCCGGGCGTCGGCGGGGTGAATCTCGAGCAGGGGTTCGCTGTGCATGGCCTGCAGCCGCTTCACCTTGCCGGTGCGGGTCATGGTGTGCCACTGCCCCAGATAGCGGCCCACGGTGAGCACCAGGGGATAGTCCGCGCACGGGGCCTCCGCCAGGCCCAGGGGCTGGTCGGCCTGAAAACGGGCGCAGCCGTCGGCGGAGGGAAAGCGCTGGTCTTCATAGAGGCGAGCCCCGCCGTCGCCAGGGGCCGTTCCCGTGGCAAAGGGCCACTGCTGGGGCCCGTGCTCGCGCAACAGGGCGTGGCTGAGCCCCGAGCTGTCGCACACCCGGCCGGCGGTGAGGGCGGCGAACTCCACGTAGACATCGGCGGCGGAGGCAAACGCGAACGCGCGCTCATGGCCCAGGCGCCGGCCCACCTCGGCGAACACCTGCCAGTCAGGGCGTGCCTGGCCGGGCGGGGAGCGGAAGGTCTGGCAGAGGGTCACCCGGCGCTCGGAATTCACCATCACGCCGTCCTTCTCACTCCACTGGGCGGCTGGCAGCACCAGATGGGCCAGAGCGGCGGTTTCGGTGTGCGCGTAGGCCTCGCTCACCACGATCATCGGGCAGCGGGCCATGGCCGCGCGCACCCGCTTCAGGTTGGGCATGCTCACCAGCGGGTTGGTGGCGGCGACCCACCAGAGTTCGAGCTGGCCCGCCTCCATCGCCTCCACCTGTTGCCAGGCGCTGAGCCCCGGCTCGGCGGCAATGGAGCCCGCCGGGAATCCCCAGGCCCTTTCCACCAGGGCGCGGTGGTGGGGATCCTTCACGCTGCGGTATCCCGGCAGCAGATGGGCCAGCCCGCCGGCTTCGCGACCGCCCATGGCATTGGGCTGGCCGGTGAGCGAAAACGGGCCACTGCCGGGCTTGCCGATCTGGCCCGTGAGCAGGTGCAGATTGATCAGCCCGCCCACCGTGGCCGTGCCCTCCCGCGACTGGTTCACCCCCATCGACCACAGGCTCAGCAGCGATCGGCTGCGCGCCCACACGGCGGCAGCCGCCTCCAGCTCCCGCTCCGTGATGCCGCAGAGCCCTGCCACGTGTTCAGGGGTCCAGTGGCGCAGGAGTTCCGCATAGGCGAAGAAGCCAACCGTGGCCTCTTCGATGAAGGCCTCGTTCAGGGCCCGGTGATGACGCCGCAGCAACAGGTGGCCGATGCCGTGGAGCAGCACCAGGTCGGTGCCGGGGCGGATCGCCAGGTGCAGGTCGGCGATGGCCGCGGTGGCTGTGCGACGCGGGTCCACCACCACCACCTGCAGATCGTCGTCGCGGCGACGTTTGCGATGGCGCTTGGCGAGTCGCTGGAAGAGCACCGGATGGCACGCGGCCAGGTTGGTGCCGATCAGGAAGGCGCCGTCACAGAGATCGAGGTCGTCGTAACAGCAGGGGGGGCCGTCGGAGCCGAAGCTGCGGGCATAGCCCGCCACCGCTGAACTCATGCACAGCCGGGAGTTGGCATCGAAGTTGTTGCTGCCCACCGCCCCCTTGATCAACTTCTGGGCGACGTAGTAGTCCTCCGTGTGGAACTGGCCGGAGCCGTACATGGCGATCGAGCTGGGGCCCCGGCGAGCGAGGGCGGAGCGGATCTGCGCCACGATCCGCTCCAGGGCCGTGTCCCAGTCGATCGCCTCGAAGGGATCGCCAACAGAGGCCCGCCAGAGGGGCTGGGTCAAGCGACCCCGGTGCAGGGTCTCGGCGACCGTGGCCCCCTTCACGCACACCTGCCCGAGGCTGGAGGGATGCTGGCGATCGCCCCGCACCCCCCAGATCGGGATGCCGTCCTCATCGCGCCGGGTGGCTGCACCTCTGGTGGCGGGAGGGAGCAGCTCCAGTCCGCAGCCCACCCCGCAGTAGGGGCACTGGGAACGCACGGGACCATTGGTGTGAGGGAAGGCCATGGCAAGCTCCGCCGCAAGCTCAGGTGAGCGCCACGGCTGGCGTTTCTTCTCCCTCGTGGAGATCGTCAAAGGAGCCCTTGGGTTCCTTGAGGAAGAAGTAGCAGAGCAGGCCCACAATCAGTCCGGCAATGCCCAGCACCTGGAAGTAGGCACTGTTGGCGGCGGCGATCACTTGCGGAGAAGGGTCGCTGCCGCCACCCAGCCACATCGGCAGCAGGCTGTAGATGGTGAGGTAGGCCACCGCACCCACGTTGCCGTAGGCGCCCACCATGCCGGCGATCTGACCGGTGACCCGGCGCTTCACCAGGGGAACGATGGCGAAGGTTGAGCCTTCCCCGGCCTGCACGAAGAAGGAGCAGCACATGGTGATCACCAGGGCCACCAGAATGCCGACGGTGCCGATGAAGGTACCCGGCCGGATCAGGCTCATCACCAGATAGCCGATGCCCAGCCCCACGGTGAGAAAGCCCATCGTCGACTTGCGCGATCCGAGCTTGTCGGAGAGCAGCCCGCCCCCGGGGCGAGCCACGATGTTGACGAAGGCAAAGGCGGAGGCCAGAACCCCGGACAGTGCCTTGGGGAGGGCGAAGGTGGTTTCGAAGAATTCCGGCAGCATGGAAACAACGGCAATCTCGGAGCCGAAATTCACGATGTAGGTGAGCTCAAGAATGGCCACCTGCTTGAATTCGTAGCGATCCTCCTTGGGGTAGGTTTTCTTGCCGCTCAGGAGATCCTTGTTAGTGCGCACAATCCCCAGGGCCTGGGAGATGAAGAAGGCCAGGGTCAATAGCAGGGCAATGGCGTAGCCCGTGGGATTGAGAAAGCCAACCTTCTGCAGCCGCCAGGCCAGCACGGCGAGGATGGCTGCGAAAGGCACATTCATGCCGATCAGGCCCCAGAAGTCCTTGATGCTGGTGACTTCCAGGCCAGCGGTTTTGTGCGGTCGCTGGTAGGTTTTGCCGGCGGGAGTGTCATTGACATTGAGGAAATAGATGACGCCGTAAACCGCCGAGATGATGCCGGTGAGAGCGATCGCTCCGCGCCAGTTGAGCACCACATCCCCCACCTGCACACCACCGGAGACCGAGAGCCAGCCGGCAACCGTCACCAGGGTGAGCGCGGAAAAGGCAGAGCCGAAGTTCCCCCAACCGCCGTAGATCCCTTCGGCCAGGCCGATTTCCTTGGGTGGAAACCACTCGGCCACCATTCTGATGCCGATCACAAAGCCAGCACCAACGATCGAGAGCAGCAGCCTGGAGATCACGAGCTGGCCAAAGTCCTGGGCAGCGGCAAACATGAAGCAGGGAATTGCCGCGTAGATGAGCAAGCTGGAATAGGTGAAGCGGGGTCCAAACTTATCGAGCAACATGCCGATGACGATCCGCGCCGGCACTGTCAGCGCAACGTTGCAAATGGCGACGGTGCGAATTTGAGCAACGCTGAGCCCGAGGTCGGCCTTGACCGTGGTGGCTAGCGGAGCGAGGTTGAACCAGACAACGAATGTGAGAAAGAATGCAAACCAGGTGAGATGCAGAGTTTTGTATCTGCCCTGGAGGGACCAGAGTTCAGCAAGCATTGAAGTCAGAATTCCGTAATTCGGACCCTGGCTTCAAAACGATGGGAGCCTCGGTCAAGCACGCGGCGCCACATGCAGACCGCTTGTAAATTTGATCACATCGCAATGTTCCCCGATGTCAGCATCGCTACGGAAACCCTTGCCGCCGGCTGCGCCGCCCCCGCCAGCCCCCTGCGCTGCTGTCTGCTGAGTGGCGGCCAGAGCCGGCGCATGGGGCGTGACAAGGCCCTCCTCGCCCATCCCCGCGGCGGCACCTGGCTGGAGGCCACCCTGCTGCTGCTGGCTGAGCTGGGGGCGCCGATCACTCTGCTCAGCGGCCATGGCCAGCACATCAGCCTGGCCACCCGCCTGGCACCAGGGCAGGCGCTGCCCCTGACGGCGATCCGTGAACCCCTTCCCCACGAGGGCCCGCTGCTCGCCCTGGGCAGGCTGATGGAGGCGTACCCCGGGGCGCGGCTGCTGCTCTGTCCGGTGGACATGCCCGCACTCACCCTGCCCTGTCTGCAGCGCTTGCTCGAGGTGTCGCTGGCAGCGCCCGCCCTGGTGCATGTGGCCCACGACGGCCGGCGCGCCCAGCCCCTGCTCGGCGTCTACCCGGCCAGCCCTGGCCATCGCAGCAGCCTGGCGGCAACCCTAGGCGCCGGCGGCCGGGCCCTGCGGCTGTGGCTGGACCTGGCGGGCTGCATCGAGGTGCCCTTGCCCGCGTCCGCCCTGCGCAACGTCAACCGCCCCGGCGATCTGGCCCTGCCGAACTCCCCCGCATAGCTCCTCGCCGGCTCAGAGAACCGAAACCAGCAAGCGGCTGCCGGCCACCACCAGCACCACCGCCAGCAGACGACGGATCCACGGCGGCGGGATGACACGGCTGCCGCACCAGGCACCCACCGCTCCGCTGCCCATCACCACCACGGCCATCGGCGTGATCAGCGCCGCTGCCGGCAGCACAGCGGGCCCCCGGCTCAGCACCAGCCCGGCGAGGCCCGCCAGGGAATTGATCAGGATGAAGGCCGCCGACAGCGCAGCCGCCTGACGGGGCGGCAGCCAGCCGCGCAGGATCATCCAGGGGGTGAGAAAGATGCCGCCGCCCGTGCCTGTGAGGCCCGCCAGCAGGCCCAGACAGGCTCCGGTGGCGCTCAGCCGGGGCCGGGCGGGGAGTCCTCGCAGAGGCAAGCCCGGCCGGGGATCCCAGCAGAGCCGAAGCGAGGAGCCCAGCAGAACCAGCCCCAGCAGGGGCTGCAGCACCACCGCGGGCAGCGCGATCGCGCCGCCGATGGCCGCTGCCGGCAGCGAGCCCAGCAGCAGGGGCGGCAGGACCTCGGTTCGCAGGTGTCCGGCGCGGTGGAACTGCAGGGTGGCCAGGCTGGCAACCAGCACGTTGAGCAGCAGCGCAATCGGCCGGATGGCCGTGGCCTTGAGGCCGGCCAGGGCCAGCACGGCGATGTAGCCGGAGGCTCCGGCATGGCCCACCGTGGCGTAGAGACCGGCGATCAGTGCGAGTGCCGGCAGCACCAGGGCCAGGTTCATGCCGTGGGCCTCGCTGAGGGCATCGTCCCGGCGGCCGCAGGCATTCCGCTGGCGCTTCTCAGTCCAGCACTTCGTCCTCTTCCTCCGGCGGCCAGGACAGGCTCACGCGCACCGGGGCGTGGTCGCTGGGCTGGAGGTTGCCGCGGGTGGCCTTGTGGATCACGCAGGCGGTGGCGCAGGCCAGCAGCTCGTCGCACAGATAGATGTGGTCGATCCGCCAGCCCCTGTCCCGCTCCCAGGCGCCGCTGCGGTAATCCCACCAGCTCCAGTGGCCGCTGTCGGGCTCGAACACCCGGAACACGTCGTGCAGGCGTTCCCCCAGCAGCTCCCGCAGGGCTGTGCGCTCCGGCACGCTGGCCATGATGCCGCCGCGCTGGCGGTCGGGATCCGGCAGGTCGCGGTCCTCCAGGCCGATGTTGAAGTCGCCGAGCATGCACAGCGGATCGCCCTGCCGCTCCTGCACCTCCAGGTAGCGCCGCAGACAGGCCAGCCACTCCAGTTTGTAGGCGTACTTCTCGCTGCCCACGGCGCTGCCGTTGGGCACATACAGGTTCAGCACCCGCACGCCCTCCACCAGGGCGCTGATCACGCGCCGCTGCTCACTCAGCCGGGCGGCGGCGGCATCGCCGGGGAGCAGGGCCTCCAGGCCGATGCGCACATCGGCCAGGGGCAGCCGGCTGAGGATCGCCACGCCGTTGTAGGTCTTCTGGCCGCTGAACACGCAGCCATAGCCCAGCGGCTCGAAGGCCTGCCCGGGAAAGAGGGGATCATCCACCTTGGTTTCCTGCAGGCAGAGCACCTCAGGCTGCTCCTGCTCCAGCCAGGCCAGCACCTGACTCAGTCGCGTGCGCAGCGAATTCACGTTCCAGCTGGCGATGCGCATCTGCCTCCCTCGAGCGCCATTAGCATGCACCGCAGTAGTGGTGAGGATCTGCGATGGCTGCCTGCTTGCCAAGGGTCCGCCCGGCCCCCCCGGTGACCATGCCCCTGGCTCCGCTGCTGGCGGCCCTGCTGCTGGCAGCGCTGGCCCCGCCGGCGGGGCGTGCCCAGCAGGTGGGCTACGGCCAGACAGTCGGCTCCCCCCAGCAGCAGCGGGTGCTGGATGAGGACGGGGGTCCCGGTTCGGGCAACAACATTCTGGATGCCACCAACCCCATCGAGCTGATGAACCGCATCCGCCGGGCCACCGCGCTCGACAATGCCACCTCTCCCGGTGATGCCGTGGATGCTGCCCTCAGGGACCTGGAGGCGGCCCCCCAGCCGGCGCCGGCGACGCCGGGCGGCTCCCTGATCCTGGCTCCCTGAGAGTTTCCAGACCCCAGGCTGCGGCCAGCCGGTCGAGCCGTTGCTGTGCGGCCGGGTCGCTCTGACGCCTGCGGGCCTCGACCAGGGTCTCCTGGGCGGCCGTGAGCTTCCCCTGGCTGTGCTGCAGAAGGGCACGGGCCAGCAGGGGGCGGGGGTCGGCTGGGAAGATCGTGGTCAGGCGGATCAGCTGGGCCTCCGCTGCACCGGCCTGACCCTGCTGCTCATGCACATGGGCCAGCACCAGTCCGATCGGCAGGGCCTCCGGCTTGAGCTGGGGAGCGACGGCGCGCTGCAGGGCGGCCTCCAGTTCACGGCGGGCTTCCGCCCCGCGGCCGCTTTCCAGCTTCAGCAGCGCCATCAGCTGCAGGGCCTCCACCTGGTCAGGCCGTTGACTGAGCAACTGCCGCAGCTCGCGCTCGGCGCCGGCCGGGTCGCCCTGATCGCGGCGCAGTTCCGCCAGCAGCAGCCGCAGCGACCAGCGTTGCGGATCCTCGTCCGCCAGCTGCTCCAGCAGGGCCGTGGCCTCCTGCTGGCGGTCAAGGGCCACCAGCAGCTCCAGCAGGCGCTGCTGCTCGTGGCTGCCGGCTTCGCCATCCTCCAGGCGGCCGAGCAGCTCGGCCGCCTGCTGCTCCAGCGCCGGGCGGGTCGGGGCCGCTCCGCCACCAACCTGTCGCTGGCCCAGCCACCAGCCCGCCCCCAGGCAGAGGGCGGCCAGGCCGGCGGCCACCGGGGCCAGCAGCGCCGCCCGCGGCACGGCGGATCGGTTGGCGGGACTGGGCATCGGCGCGCTGGCCAGCCTGGGTGGAATCTCAATGCTGAGTCTGCCCGGCCACTGTGACCCCGCCATCGGTCCCGTGGACGCCCCCTCTACATTGGCGCCATGCGCGACCATCCCATCCCGCCGGTCACTGAACCGCTGCAGTACCGGGCCATCGGTGTGGTGCGGGGTGTGTACGTGCCCTCGGATCCCGACCAGTTCACCCGCGGGGCGATTCACACCGCCGACGGCCAGGAGCTCGATGCGGTGGTGCTGGGCCGCCTGCTGACGCTGATGCGCCGCCACCTCGATCTCAGCCAGCCCCACCTCTGGGTGGTGTATCCCCGCAGCCGCGAGGAAGGCGGCCTGCATCTGCAGATGGTGGGAATCTGGGAGCCCAGCACCCTCTCTGCCGCGCCGGAGCCGCCTGCCACCAGTGAGCCGCAGCCCGCCGGGACGGAGCCCGATCCGCCAGGCCCCGCCGCACCGCCGGCGCCCAGTGATGCCCTGCCCCAGGGTGATGACTACTTCTCGGTGCGGGGCGAGCTGGTGTTCACCAAGCCGGAGAGCGGCGATCTGGTGGTGAAGGTGCGCCAGTTGCCCCGGGGCGACGGTCAGCGGCCGGCGCCGTTCAAGCTGCAGCTGCGCGGGGATGTGCCCCTTCAGCACCTGCGCCACTTCGTGGCTCTCGACCTGCGCCGTCAGGGCCAGGCTCTGGCGCTCGAGGGGCTGGAGGTGATCGCTCCGGTGTCCCAGCGCGGCAACCGCGGCGGCAAGGACCGCCCCGGCAAGGGCCGGGGGGCCAAGGACCGTGGCGCCAAGGACACCCGACCGCGCCGCGACAGCAGGCCCCAGGCGGCTCACCAGGGAGCGCAGCGGCCGGAGTCAGCCCAGCGGCCGGAGCCCAGTGGTCCGCGCTCGGCCGTCGTGCGCCCCAGCCGCTGACCATGGCGGTCTGGGAGGCCACCAGCGGCACCTGGATCAACCTGCTGGCCGTGGCGATCGGCACGGCGGCGGGAGCTGCCCTGGGATCCCGGATCAGCCTCAACCTGGCCCAGCAATGGCGTCGCTGGCTGGGGGTGGTGACGCTGGTGCTGGCCGTGCAGATGCTGCAGCCCCTCTGGCAGCAGCGCCTGGGACCCTTCCCCGCCGTGCTGCCGGCTCTGCTGGCCCTGGTGCTTGGCGTGAGCGTGGGCGAGGGGCTGGCGCTGGAAAGGCGGCTGGGGGCCTGGCTGCACCGTTCCGGCACCCCCGCCCCCGACTCCAGCCCCCACATCCTGGCCGGCACCTTCGTGCTCTTCTGCCTGGGCCCGATGACGCTGGTGGGCTGCCTGCGCAACGGCGCCCTGGGGGATCCCGATCTGCTGCTGGTCAAGGCCGGTCTCGACGGCATCAGCTCCGCCCTGCTGGCGGCCGGTGTCGGCGTGGCCCTGGCCTGGGTGCTGCTGCCCATGGCCCTGCTCCAGCTCGCCCTCTCCGGTGTGGGGGTGCTGATGGCCTCCGGCCTGAGCGACCCCATGGCCGCTCCGGCCGTGGCCTTCACCGCCGCCCTCGGAGGCCTGCTGGTGCTGAGCCTGGCGCTGGAACTGCTGGAGCTGCCCCACCCCTCCAGCGTCAATGCCCTGCCGGCCCTGCTGCTCGGTCCCCTGGTGGGCTGGGGGGTGCAGTCATGACCAACGCCCTTACCGCCGGGGTGGCGGTGGCTCTGATCAGCCTGCTGGCGGTGCTTGGTCCGCTGCTCGGCCTGCCGCCGGCCTGGATCGCCCTGCTGGTGGCTGTGGCCCTCGCAGGTCTCACCATCGATGCGGCGGTCTTCTCCGGCCGCGGCGGCCACCTGCTGGCCGAGGCCCTGCCCGGAGGGCAGGCACGGCTGCGCCGCATCGCCGTGCATGAGGCCGGCCATGTGCTGCTGGCGGGCGAGGAGGCGATGGCGGTGCGGCGGGTGCTGGTGGGCAGCCTGGCCTGCCTGCAGGCGGGGCTGGCCTCCGGCGGCGGCACCGAGTTCGATCCGCCCGAGCACGCCAAGCTGGCCCTCCAGGATCTGCGCCGCTGGAGCCGGGTGCTGCAGGCCGGCATGGCCGCCGAACAGCTCATCTATGGCGGCAGCGAGGGCGGCGCCGATGACCGGGCGCTGCTGGGCCGCCTCTGGGGACTCTCCGGCCAGGACGTGGCCACCGCCCAGCGGGAGCAGCGCCGGGCGCGGCGGGAGGTGGACCAGCTGCTGCGCCGCCGCCGCCTGGAGCTCGAGAGTGAGGCCGAGCGGCTGCTGGCGGCCGCTCCCCGTCTGGGGCGGGTGCGTCTGCAGGAGGCCTGAGGTGGGCCAGCTGGCTCTGATCCACTGCCCCACGGGCCTGGCCGGCAACATGCTGCTGGCTGCCCTGCTGGATCTGGGCGTGCCCAGGAGCGTGCTCGACGAGCCCCTGGCGGCCCTCGGTCTCGGCGGCGCCTACGCCCTGGAGATCGAGGAGCGCCGCAGTGGCGGGCTTCGGGGGCTGCACCTGGCGGTGCGGCCGCTGGAGGCGGAGCCGCCGCAGCGCCACTGGAGCCAGCTGCGCTCCCAGCTGCAGCAGGCCCCCCTCGGCGAGCCGCTGCGGCAGCGGGTGCTGGCCGTGTTCGGCCTGCTGGCGGCGGCCGAGGCGGCGGTGCACGGTCACAGCCCTGCTGCGGTTCACTTTCATGAGGTGGGTGCCGTGGATGCCCTGGTGGATGTGGTGGGGGTGTGCGCCGGCCTGCTGCACCTGGGCGTGGACCGGCTGGTGTGTGCCCCGCCGCCGGCCGGCCACGGCACGGTGCTCACGGCCCATGGGCTGCTGCCGCTGCCGGCGCCGGCGGTGCTGGAGATCGCCCGCCGGCGCGCCATCCCCCTGGCCGCTGCCGCAGGTCTGCCGGCCGCCGAGCTCACCACCCCCACCGGCCTGGCGCTGGCCGCCTGCTGGGCGGATCGCTTCGGGCTGCCGCCCGCCCATGTGCCCCGCCAGGTGGGGGTGGGGCTGGGCAGCCGGGAGCTGGATCGTCCCAACCTGCTGCGTCTGGTGCTGGCCGATCCCGCCCCAGGTGAGGCTGAAGCGCCCCGGGCTCCGGCTGGAGATGGAGGCGCTGAGGGGCTCGAGCCCGTGCTGGAGACCGTGCTGGTGCAGCAGGCCCAGGTGGATGACGCCACTCCGGAGGACCTGGCCTTCCTGCTCGATGCCCTGCGCCGGGCCGGTGCCCTAGAGGCGTTCTGCCAGCCGCTGACAATGAAGAAGGGCCGGCCGGGCTGGCTGGTGACGGCCCTGGGCCGGCCTGAGCCCGAGGCTGCCCAGGCCCTGCGCCAGGCGTGGTGGCGCCATGGCAGCAGCCTGGGACTGCGCGAACAGGAGCAGCGGCGCTGGGCCTTGCCCCGCCGCCAGCTGCAGCTCGCCACCCCCCTCGGCCCGGTGCGGGTGAAGCAGGCGCGTCGTGCCGATGGCCGCTGGAGTTCGAAGCCCGAGCACGACGACCTGATCGCCCTGGCCCGCCGCCACGACCTGGCCATCGAGCAGGTGCGTGCCACTGTGCTGGCAGCGCTGCAGCAGCTGCCGCCCCCGCCACCGTGAAACTGCCCCCTCTGCCGCTGCCCGCCATGGGGCCGCGCCTGCGCCGGCTGGCCGATGGTCTGCGCCGCCCCTTGGCGGCAGAGCGCCGGCTGTCGCTGCCGGGCGGACTGTCGCTGTGGATCACCCTGCTCAGCTTCGGCTTCCTGCTGGCGGCGCTGGTGGGCCACGGCCGCCGCATGCTGCAGCTCAGCCTCGATCCCCAGGGTTGGTGGTGGCTGCTGCTGGGGGTGGGCTTCAGCCTGCTCAGCCTGGTGGTCAACGCCCTGGGGCTGGGGGCGGCGCTGCGCTGGCTGCAGCTCAGGCCCCGCTGGCCGGCGCTGGTGACGCTCTACCTCGACACCAACCTGCGCAAGTTCCTGCCCGGCGGCATCTGGCATCTGGCCGGCCGCCTCGGCCCCCTGCGCGACGGCGGCGGACCCCTGCGGCAGCCGGCCCCGCTGACCCTGGCCCTGCTGGCGGTGCTGCTCGATCCCCTGCTGGCGGCGGTGGCGGCCCTGGCGCTGGTACCGCTGGCGGGCTGGCAGAACGGTCTGGCGCTCCTCTGTCTGCTGCCCCTGGCCCTGCTCTGGCCGCGCTGGCTGGCGCCCCTGCTGGAGCGGCTGGAACGCCGCCAGGCCCGGCGCCTGCAGCTGGAGCCGGCAGCCCTGACGGCGCTGGGGGGCGGGCTCAGGCAGGCCCTGGCCGGCTATCCCTGGCCGCCCCTGCTGGTGCAGCTGGCCTTCGTGCTGCTGCGCTTCGCCGGCTTCGCCTGCTGCGTGCTGGCCTTCGACCTGCACACCTCCCTGGCCTGGAGCGGCTGGCTGGCGGGGTTCGCCCTGGCCTGGACCATCGGTCTGGTGGTGCCGGGAGCGCCGGGGGGCCTGGGGGTCTTCGAGGCCGCCCTGCTGCTGCGGCTCGGCGGCGCCATCCCCGAGGCGCCCCTGCTGGCGATTGCCCTCAGCTACCGGCTGGTGGCCACCCTGGCCGACCTGGCGGGGACCGGTTGCGCCCGCCTCGATCAGTGGCTGGCGGCGCCCCGTGAGCCGGCGTGCTGACACCAGCGGCGGTGCTGGACGGGCTTCGCAACTGCGCCTATTGTTGAGAATTGGCGGGTGATCCTGGTGCCTGCAGCTCCCAACCCCGGAGCCGTGGTGGGCTCCCGCAACGCCAGTGAGGGCCTGCGCACCAGCCTGCACGACCGCGGCCAGCGGCTCACGCCCCAGCGTCAGCGGGTGCTGGAGCTGTTCCAGCGCATCGGCGAGGGGGCCCACCTCAGTGCCGAAGAGGTGCACCAGCGCCTGCTGCGGGCCCAGGAGCGGGTCTCCCTGGCCACCGTGTACCGCACGCTGCGCCTGCTTAGTTCCATGGAGCTGCTGCAGGAGCTCGAGCTGCCGGACGGCGGACGGCGCTTCGAACTCGCCGGCGATGCCCACCGTGATCACCACCATCTGGTGTGCGTGCGCTGCGGCCGCACCGAGGAATTCGAGAGCGAGGCGGTGCTGGCCGCCGGAGGCACGGCCGCGGGCCGCCATGGCTTCCGTCTGCTGGACTGCGTGCTCACCGTGCGCGCCCTCTGTCCCCGCTGCGCCCAACCCGCCTAGGGCCCCGGACGGCGTACAACAGCACCCCACCCGTCGCCCCTGAGATGCCGCCCGAGTCCCAGCCCACAAGGCCGGCCCCCTGGTGGCGGACCTACCGGAGCGAGTGGTTGAGGCCGGACCTGCTCGCCGGGTTCACCACCGCCGCCGTCGTGCTGCCCAAGGCGATGGCCTTCGCCACCATCGCCGGCCTGCCGGTGCAGGTGGGTCTCTACACGGCCCTGGTGCCGATGGGGGTGTACGCCCTGCTCGGCAGCTCCCGCGTGCTCAGCGTCAGCACCACCACCACCCTGGCGATCCTGGTGGGCAGCGAACTGACGGCAGCTGGAGCTGGCGCTGTGGACGCCGGGGCGCTGAGCGCCATGCTGGCCCTGCTGGTGGGCGCCATGCTGCTGGGGGCCGCGCTGCTGCGGCTCGGTTTTCTGGCCGACTTCATCTCCGAGTCGGTGCTGGTGGGCTTCAAATCCGGCATCGGAGTGGTGATCGTGCTGGATCAGATCCCCAAGCTGCTGGGGGTGTCGATCGAGAAGAGCGGCTTCTTCCGCGATCTGGCCGCGCTGCTGGCACGGATTCCCCGGGCTTCGCTGCCCACGCTTGGGTTGACGCTGGCTCTGGCGCTGCTGCTGCTGGGCCTGCGCCGCCGCTGGCCGCGGCTGCCGGTTCCGCTGCTGCTGGTGCTGGTGGCGGCGGCCCTGAGCGCCGCCCTGGATCTTCCCCAGCGCGGGGTGGCGGTGATCGGTGCCGTCCCTGGCGGACTGCCCACCTTCGCCCTGCCCCCCCTGGGCCTGGCCGGGGGGCTCTGGCCCGCCGCCGCGGGGATCGCCGTGATGAGCTTCACCGAGAGTGCCGCCGCTGCCAGGGCCTTTCGCGCCCCGGCGGATCCGCCGCCGGATGCCAACCGGGATCTGCTGGCCCTGGGCGCGGCCAACGCCCTCGGGGCCTGTTTCGGGGCCATGGCGGCCGGCGGAGGCACCTC
Source organism: Cyanobacteria bacterium J06638_7 (assembly GCA_039818745.1). GTDB lineage: Bacteria > Cyanobacteriota > Cyanobacteriia > PCC-6307 > Cyanobiaceae > NIES-981. Next base: position 71,588 of record JBCBTI010000005.1, on the reverse strand, counting down.
CCAGACGGCGGTGAACCGCCAGGCCGGAGCCCGCACCCAGCTCTCGGCCCTGGCCACGGTCGCGGCTGCCGTGGCCGTGCTGATGGTGCTGGCACCCCTGATCGCCGCCATTCCCCAGGCCGCCCTGGCGGTGGTGGTGATCGCCTATGCCATCCCGATGGTCGCCCCGGCCGAATTCGCGGCGATCCGCAGGGTGCGCCATGCGGAGTTCCGCTGGGCGCTGGTGGCGTTCCTGGGGGTGCTGCTGCTGGGAACCCTGCGGGGAATCCTGGTGGCAGTGGTGCTCTCGCTGGTGGCCCTGGCGCAGCAGGAGATCAATCCTCCCGTCTATGCCATCGCCCGCCAGCCGGGCACCGGCCTGTTCCGCCCCCTCTCCCGACGGCACCGGGATGACCAGACCTGTCCTGGCCTGCTGCTGGTGCGGGCCGAAGGGCGCCTCTTCTTCGCCAATGCCCAGAGCGTCGCCGCCCGCATCCGCGCTCTGATCGAGCGCCATGGCGCCAGGGTGCTGGTGCTCGATGCCAGCGCCCTGATCGATGTGGAATACACAGCCCTCAAGGCTCTCACCCAGGCGGAGCGTCAGCTGGGGCAGCAGGGCGTTGAACTCTGGCTGGCGGGCCTCAACCCTGGCGTGCTGGCGGTGGTGCGCAGATCGCCGCTCGGCCTCACCCTCGGCCACGAGCGGATGCTGCCCAACCTGGAGGTGGCGGTGCAGCGCTACGAAGCCGACCGCGCCAGGGTTGCGCTGGGACGCTCGCCGAACAGCAGGCGGTAGTCCCGCGCCAGGTGGCCAGGATTGAGGAACCCCCAGTCGGCGGCCAGGCAGTGGATCCGCACCTCCCGGGGATCGGCGCTCAGCAGCTGCCGGCGCAGCGCATGCAGGCGCAGCCCCTTGAGATAGGCCATGGGCCCCATGCCCAGATGGTCGTGGAAGCCCTGAAGCAGGCTGCGGCGGCCGGCATGCAGCTCACGGCAGAGGTCGTCGAGCGTGATCGGCTGCCTCGGGTGCTCCGCCATCCAGCGCTGGGCGGCCTTCACCAGCTCGATCCGCGCCGGTGGCCGTGGCAGGGCGGCGTGGAGTTCCGCTCCCTGAACCAGGCCCTCCACCAGCAGGGGCATCAGATCCCCTGCGGCCATTCGCATCCAGCCGGGGCTGCCGAGCAGCTCCGGGCGTTCCGCCACTGCGGTGAAGATCGCCATCAGCAGGCAGCGCAGCCGCTGGTGCCCGATCCGATCCAGGCGCACCCAGTTGCGGCTCAGGGCCTGCTCCTCGAAGGGTGGGCCTGCCAGCGCCTGCGACCAGGCCCGGAAGTGCGGTGACGGCAGCATCACCACGGCCAGGTCAGAGCGCACAGGAGTGGTGAGGTGGATGTCACCACGGGCCTCGAGGCCGAACAGGCACGCTTGCGGCAACAGCTCACCGTGGGCCCGAAGGGGACCGCCGGCGGCGGTGCCTTCGAGAGGAATGGCGATCACCTGATGGCCCGGCGGTTTCGGCCCCGCCACGTGGATCGGCTGACACAGGCGGATCCGCAGCACCCGCAGCGGCCCGATCCGCAGCCCCAGCAGGCTTCCCCGCAGCGGTCCGGGTGCAAGTTGCTGCAGCTCGATCGGCAGACCTGCGCTCCGCAGCTGCTGCTCCGCCTCCTCCACGGCTGCGAACTGGAGCTGGCTCAGCTCTGGTGTGCCTCGCCACACGTGGTCGGCTGTCTGCACTTTCTGAGTGGACGCCCCGGGTTCCCGCAGCCACTCTGGCGGGGAGGGTGCCGAGATGCTCGCGCCCACTCCACTCCCGTCACCACACCTGGCCCGCACCATGCCCAACGGCAAACCCAACATCCTGATCCTCTGGGGCGATGACATCGGCCAGAGCAACCTCAGCTGCTACAGCGACGGCCTGATGGGGTACCAGACCCCCAACATCGACCGGGTCGCCAAGGAGGGCGGCCGCTTCATCCACTACTACGCCGAGCAGAGCTGCACCGCCGGCCGCGCCGCCTTCATCTCCGGCCAGAGCGTGTTCCGCACGGGCCTCAGCAAGGTGGGCCTGCCGGGCGCCGAGCTGGGTTACCGCACCGAGGACCCCACCATCGCCGGGCTGCTGAAGCCCCTGGGCTATCGCACCGGCCAGTTCGGCAAGAACCACTTCGGCGACCGCGACGAGCACCTGCCCACGAACCAGGGCTTCGACGAGTTCTTCGGCAACCTCTACCACCTCAACGCGGAGGAGGAGCCGGAGCTGCGCGACTACCCCACGGCTGAGGATCTGCCCGACTTCCGCAAGAACTTCGGCCCCCGCGGCGTGCTGCACTGCTGGGCCAACGGCGACGGCACCCAGCGCATCGAGAACACCGGCCCGCTCACCAAGAAGCGGATGGAAACGGCCGATGACGAGTTCCTGGCTGAAGCCAAGCGCTTCATCCGCGATGCGGTGGCCTCCGGCGAGCCCTTCTTCGTGTGGTTCAACACCACCCACATGCACTTCCGCACCCATGCCCGGCCCCAGGACCTGGGTCGCAGCGGGCGCTGGCAGTCGGAATATCACGACGTGATGATCTATCACGATGAGTGCATCGGCGAGATGCTCGATCTGCTCGATGAGCTGGGCGTCACCGACGACACGATCGTGATGTACAGCACCGACAACGGGCCGCACATGAACAGCTGGCCCGATGCCGGCATGACCCCCTTCCGCAACGAGAAGAACTCCAACTGGGAAGGGGCCTATCGCGTGCCGGCGCTGGTGCGCTGGCCCGGCAAGATCGCCCCCGGCACGCTGTACACCGAGATCGTGAGCCACCTCGACTGGCTGCCCACCCTGCTGGCGGCTGCCGGCGAGCCGGAGATCAAGGAGAAGCTCAAGGCCGGCCACCAGGCGGGCAGCCGGCACTACCACGTGCATCTCGACGGTTACAACATGCTCGACTACTGGACGGGCAAGACCGACAAGAGCCCGCGGGTGGAGTTCTTCTACTTCTCCGACGACGGCGATCTCACCGGTCTGCGCTACGACAACTGGAAGATCGTGTTCATGGAGCAGCGGGCCACCGGCACGCTCCAGGTGTGGGCCGAGCCCTTCGTGGCACTGCGGGTGCCGAAGATCTTCAACCTCAAGACCGACCCCTACGAGCGGGCGGACATCACCTCCAACACCTACTGGGACTGGATGCTCGACCACGCCTTCATGCTGGTGCCGGCCCAGACCTACGTGGGGCGGTTCCTGGCCACCTTCCAGGAGTTTCCGCCAAGGCAGAAGGCCGCCAGCTTCTCACTTGAAGAGGTGATGGAGAAGATGAGCAGCACCACCGGGCATTCATAGTCCGGCCTCCCTGGAGGGTGCGAACACCACCCTCCAGTCCCTGGCCATGTCCACCACCAGCCAGCCCCGCTCCGGGGCCTGCCGCAGCGCCTCCACCAGCCGGCCGGTGCTGGCGGGCTCGGCGTCATAGGCATACTCCCGATCCGGGTCGGTGTGGTGGACGAGCAGGCCCAGGGTCGGCCTGGGATTGGCCACGGTGGTGTACTGGAGCATCTCCAGATCGCCATCGGAATTGCCGAAGGCGGCGATCGGCCGCTGGCCCAGGAAGGCATGGATCCCCACCGGTTTGCCACCCCTGTCATCCACGAACAGATGATCGAGCTCCTTCACCAGCACAGGCCGGTCATCCCGCAGCTCGAAGCGGGTCAGCGCCGTGCTGCCCACCACCTGCTCCGGCGGTATGCCGTACACCCGTTCCGCCCACACACGCATGAAGTCGGCCCCGCCGCCGGACACGATCACGGTGCGGAACCCCTCGCTGCGCAGCAGGAGCAGCAGTTCCAGCATGGGCTGGTAGGCGAGCTGATCGAACCGCCGCCCGAAGCGGGGATGGCGGGCGGTCTCCAGCCAGCGGCGCACCGAATCCCGGTACTGCTCGGTGGTCATGCCCGCATGGGTGAGGGCCAGGACGCGCCGCAGTCCCTCGTGGTGAGGCCCGGCCAGCAGCGTGGCCACGTCATTGCGCAGGGCTGCCTGCACCATGGGATCCACGCTGAGCTCGGGCTGCTGCTTCACCTTCTCCCGCAGCACATCCAGGGCGTAGAACAGCTGGAAGGGCAGCGGATTCTCGGGCCAGAGGGTGCCGTCGTTGTCGAACACCGCAATCCGTTCGGCAAGCGGAACGAAGTCGGGTCCCCCCTCCTCACTGACACGCTCCACATAGCCGAGCAGGGCCCGTTTCACCGGCCCCTCGTTCCAGGAGGGCAGCCGGTCGGGTTCGGCGGCCCGGGCGGCCAGTCCACCGGGCAGGGCGATCAGCACCACCAGGGCGGCGGCGGAGAGGGAGCGGCTCAAGGAACGGCGCGACCGGAGGGGGCTTCGATCCTCGCAAGCCGGCCAGCAGGGAGGACAGCGTCGTGACGACCCCGCCCCAAGCCGTGCCCCCAGCCCTCACCGCCGGCGCGCGCCGCGCCGGTCGCCCCCCCGCTCGCGACATGGCGTGGATCCCTGGTGGATCGTTCACCATGGGCTCCGACCACCATTATCCCGAGGAGGCCCCGGCCCACCGGGTGACACTGGATGGTTTCTGGATCGACCGCGCCCCGGTCACCAATGCCCAGTTCCGCCGGTTCGTCAAGGCCACCGGCCACATCACCCTGGCTGAACAGCCGGCGGATCCGGCCGCCTACCCCGAGGCGCTGCCGGAACTGCTGGTGCCTGCGTCGATCGTGTTCGTGCCGCCGCCCGGACCCCTGGGCCCGGGCGATCACTACCGCTGGTGGCAGTACGTGCCCGGAGCCGACTGGCGCCATCCCGAGGGCCCGGGCAGTTCCATCAAGGGCCGCGACCCGCACCCCGTGGTGCACGTGGCCTACGCGGATGCGCTCGCCTATGCCGCCTGGGCCGGCAAGAGCCTCCCCAGCGAGGCGGAGTGGGAACGGGCGGCCCGCGGCGGCCTGGACGGGGCTGAATTCGCCTGGGGAGACACGCTCCACCCCGGCGGGGTGCCGATGGCCAACACCTTCCAGGGGGAATTCCCCCATCACAACAGCCGCCGCGACGGCTTCGAGCGCACCTCCCCCGTGGGCTCCTTCGCCCCGAATGGCTACGGCCTGGTGGACATGATCGGCAACGTGTGGGAGTGGACCGAGGACTGGTATGCCGACCGCGGCGCGCTGGTGCGCGAGCACAAGGAGGCCGGGGGCTGCTGCACGATCGAGAACCCCCGCGGCGCCGCCCGCGAGGCCAGCGTCGATCCCAATTCGCAGCACGGCACCATCCCCCGCAAGGTTGTCAAGGGCGGCTCTTTTCTGTGCGCGCCGAGCTACTGCCGGCGCTACCGCCCGGCCGCACGCATGGCCCAGGGGATCGACACCTCCACCTGCCACATGGGCTTCCGCTGCATCGTGCGCGTCCCCGAATCCACCTGAAGGCCATGGAACTGCTCGAGCATCTGGAACCCAACCTGCAGCTTCTGGCCGGCTGGGTGCGCCTTGTGCTCGAAACCCTCTCGGTGCTGTGCGTGCTCATCGGGCTGTTGGCGGTTCTGCGCCTGGCGGCACCGTTCCGCTTGCGCCGCCGGCGCCACCGGCCCAGCACCGGTGTGCGCCTCACCTTCGGCAGCTGGCTGTCGATGGCGCTGGAATTCCAGCTGGGGGCCGACATCGTGTCCACCACCACCGCACCCACGGGCGAGAACCTGATTCAGCTGGCCGCGGTGGCTGTGATCCGCACCTTCCTCAATGTGTTCCTGGCCCGGGAGATCGAGGCGGAACAGAAGCTGGAGGCTGAACTGCAACGCTCAGGCGCGCACGAATGACCATTCCTCACCCATGAATCTCAACAACGAACTGGCCAAGGAGCGCAACCGGGCCGCAGCCGAGCGCACGATGATGGCCTGGATCCGCACCTGCCTCTCGCTGATCAGCTTCGGCTTCGGGCTCGACAAGATCATCGCCGCCATCAACCGCACCCGCCTCGATGGAAGCGCCACGGTGGGCCTGAGCGTGCGGCTGGTGGCCATCGGGTTCGTGCTGATCGGAATCCTGGCGATGGCGGCCGCCACCCGCCAGCACCTGCGCACCCTGCGCATGATCCGCCGCGATGATTTCGTGTACGCGGATCAGCGTTCGATCACCGTGTTCACCGCCATCGCCCTCACCGTGATCGGCATCGTGGCCTTCGCCGTGCTGGTGGGTGGGGTCGCGGTCTCCGCCCTGCCATGAACCTCCTCACCACCCTGCTGGTCAGCGGCACCCTGTTCGTGATCATGTTCGCGCTGGGTCTGGGCCTGCCCGGCACCCGGCTGGATCTGCTCCGCCACCGCCCCGCCCTGCTGCTGCGGGTGCTGCTCGGCACCTGCGTGCTGGTGCCGCTGATGGCGATGCTGCTGCTTCGTTCGCCCCTCAGCCTGGAGCTCTCGCAGCCGGCTCGGTTCGGGATTGCCCTGATGGCCATCTGTCCCAGTGCCCCGCTCACCCTGCGCAAGGCCGGCAAGACGGGTGGCAGTGCCCAGCTGGCGGCCCACCTGCAGGTGGGGGCTGCCGTGGCGGCCATCGCCTCGATCCCGCTGATGGCCGAACTGTTCACCAGCGTCTACAGGGTGGAGGGCTGGGAGATCCTGCCCGGTTCGGTGGCCCTGCAGGTGGGCAAGGCCCAGATCCTGCCCCTGGCCTGCGGGCTGCTGCTGCGCCGCTGGCGGCCGGGCTGGGCGGAACGCTGGGTGGGGCTGTTCGACAAGCTGGCCAACCTGCTGCTGCTGCTGTTGATCCTGGCGGTGCTGGCCAAGGCCGCTCCCGATCTCTTCTCCTACATGGGCACCAATCTGCTCGCCATGGGGTTCATGGGGGTGATGGTGCTGGCTGCGCTGCTGATCGGCTTTGTGCTGGCGGGGCCCGACCCCCAGGAGCGCACCACGGTGTCGCTGGTGACCTCGATGCGCAATCCCGGCCTGGCCCTGCTGTTCGCCCAGATCCACGCCCCCACCATGGTGGGACTCAAGCTCTCGATCCTGGCCTATCTCCTGCTTACCGTGCTGCTGTCGGTTCCGTTCCTGGTGTGGCGCACAAAGGCGGCCGCGACGGTGGCCTGAGAGCCTCTCAGGGATCTGGCTCGGGTTGGTCTCCCGGCTGACTGGGCACGGTGGTTGCGTTGCCGTCGCGGATGGCGTGGTAGCCGGGAGAGAGAATCTCCACCTTGGCTGTGGCGAATTGGTCCTGGAGGGCCCCGAGCAGGTCGGAGAGGGTCTGGCGATAGGTGCCTGGATCTCGGACGTAGGCGGTGAGTTCGTAACTGATGTGGAAGTCGTTGAGGGCGGTCTGCAGCACGAACGGCTCGACTTCTCGGGTGATGCCGGCCACGCTGCGGGCGGCGGCGAGCATCAGCTCGTGCACCTGCCGCCAGGGCACGTCGTAGCCGATGGTGATCGTGGTGGCCAGGGCCACCGGCTGCTGGATCTCCCGTCGCGAGAAGCTGAAGTTCACCACCGAGGCACCGATCAGGGTGGCGTTGGGAATGCTCACCAGCTCGTTGCGCGGCGTCTGCACCCGGGTCACGAGCAGGGCGCGGTCCTGAACCACCCCCACCACGCCGTTGATCTCCACCCGGTCTCCCTCGCGGAAGGCACGGGTGTAGATGAGCATCAGGCCGCTGATGATGTTGGAGGCGATGGCGCTCGAGCCCAGGGCCGCCAACAGGCCCACCAGCAGACCGGCCCCCTGGAACACCCTGCTCTGCGATCCGGGGATGTAGGGGAATGCCGCAGCGACTCCGGCCAGGGACACCAGGATCGCCGCCAGCCTTGCCGTGGGCAATGCCCACTCCTGGTAGAAGCCGGGGATGCGGATGCGGCCGTGGTGGAGGGCCCGGAACCAGGCGTTGGTCACCCGGATCACCAGGATCGTGATCCCCAGGATCACCAGGATCGAGAGCAGGTTGGGAATGGCCTTCACCAGCCCGTTGAGGAAGCTCAGGAGCAGACCCCTGATCTGACCCCGCAGGCCCTCGGCGATTCCCTGGGTGGGTGGGAACAGTCCCAGCAGCAGGGGGATCAGCAGGTAGCTGATCAGCGCCACCAGGCTCCAGTGCAGCAGCTGGCGCAGCCGCTGCATCAGGTCGCGCACCTGATCCGCCTCGACGAACCCGCTCAGCCCCAGCCGGCTGAGCTGCTGCAGGATGAACCGGGGACGGCGGCTGATCCGCTCCTGGATTCGCCTGTTGATACCGCCCTGAATCCGCAGCCAGGTGACGTAGACGGCCAGCACCAGGGCGGCAAGCCCCGTTCCCCGCAGCCAGGAGCTCAGGGTGCGGCTGCTGCGGTAGTCGCCGATCGCCGTGCGCAGCTGGTCGCGGTAGCGGCTGGCCAGCTCCTGGCGGCTGATCCCGAAACAGGCTGCGGCCCGGTCATCCACCGCCAGCTCGGGGATGAAGCTCCCGTCCGGCTTCTGGATGCCGATCAGGGAGAAGGGTGGATCCTCCCGAACCTCGATCTCAGCCGGAGCGATGCTGCGGTTCCGCGCCAGCTGCTCAAGCCTCAGCTCCCCCCGCCGGCGGAAGGCCTCCAGCTTCTGGGCTGCCGGGGCCCGGCGGATCTCGAGCACCTCGCGGCCATCGAGGCTGATGAAGGCCGGCGTGGGGGCACAGTCCTTGTCGGCGCCGGTGCTGGCAGCCGCTGGCGGCAGGGGCCATGCGGCGAGCGCCAGGGCGATGGCGATGGCGCAGGAGAGCAGGGCGATCGGGATGGATCGCTGCCACCACCTCTGCTGCCACCAGCTCCGCCGGGGTGGCGCACAGGCAAGGCCAGTCATGAAGCTGACTTCTGATCCGGCAATCATGCCATCGGGGCTCAGAAGAAGACCTTCACCCCCAGCTCGATGCCGTTGTTGTCCACGTTCACGCCGCTGCCTGGTGTCCTGTCGTTCTGGTAGCGGATGCCCTGGTAGCGCCAGGAGAGGTTCAGGTCTGTGTTCTCGCCGATGGCATAGCCCAGGCCAAGCTGGACGTTGCCCGATAGATCCTCATCTCCGCTCAGGCCGAAGCCGCCGATGTCGGCCCGGGCGAAGGCCCGCAGCCGCGGCGAGAGGAAGGTGCTGGCCTGGAGCCCCACCAGTGGCTGGGCCCAGGTGCGTTCGAGGCTGCCTTGCTTCTGCAGGCTGTTGCCGCGCAGAACGCGGCTGCGGACCTCGGCCTTCACCTCCTGCTCCAGGTCGATCACCCGCACGCCGAGGTAGGGAATCACGGTCCAGTCGCCTGGCTTTGCCACGGCGCTTTCGCGATCGCCGAAGCGGTAGCGCACGGCCAGATCGTAGACACCCTGCTCAAATGCCAGCCTGGCGTTGCCGGTGAAGTTGCCACGGGCGCTGGTGCTGGCCTTCTTGTCCCCCAGACGCACGTAGCTCAGATCGGTGAGGATTCCCCAGCGCTCCCGCTCCACGCTGCCGCGCAGGTAGAAGGCCCCATCCAGAGCGGAGAGGATGTCGCCGAGGTCCAGGTCGAAGTCGGCATCGAAGCCGCGCACCGTCGTGGTGCCGCTCGAGCGCAGCGGCGTGAAGCCATAGAGCTCCACGGTGCCGGCCCAAGGGGATGGAGCGGCCTCGGGCGCCTCCTCTTCGTGTGCCTCATCCTCGGGCGCCTCCTGGCTCTGCTCCGCCGCCGGCCCGCCGGTGGCTGGTTCCTGAGCCCGCAGTGGCCCCATGCCGGTCAGGGCGGGCAGCAGGGCGCAGGCATGGATCAGTGCCAGGCGGCACCAGCCAGAGCAGGCGATCGGCATGGCAGGCGTTCGGATGCGGCACCAGGGCACTCACCATCCCATGAAGGCCGCGGTGGCCGGGGCGTGTGTGGGCATGGTCAGACCGGTCCGAAGGCCACCTGGCAGGCGGCGTTGAGCAGTTCGGCCTCGCTGGCGCTGCTGGAATTGCGGCCGTTGGGGTGCTCCGGTTGCAATCGGCAGCCAGGAAGGCTTCGATGCCACTCTCCTGCAGCGGGAACGGCCCCGCCCGGCCAGCGCCAGCGGCAGGGCCGCGAGCCTGGCGGTTGTCTGGGCGCGTTCCTGGTAACAGCTGTGGATGCGAACGCTGCCTCGAGCGACGGCTCCCCACCAGGCATCGCCTGCCTTGATCGCCAGGCTGGTGACCAGCAGGATCGCCGTGAGGGAGTCGCTATCGGGAATCCAACTGGGAACGCCTCGCCCGATTGCTCGCAGCAGGCCCCCCTGCGGTTGGCTCAATTCCCTGGCAGTGCACCGGGAGTGCCTCTCTGCGCTGCAGGGTCGCAGCGGCAGGTTGCTCAGCACAGCCAGGGGCACTCAGCCCCGGGGTAACCGGCACAGAAGCCCGTCGGCGTCCGGCGCTGCTGAAGAGCAGCGTCACCGTCAGGCCGACTCCACCAAGGGTGTCAAGCCCAGGTGGAGCGGTCTTCGAGCTGCGCACCCAGCTCTGGGGGAGTGGTTGCCAAGCCGCCCGATCCTGGCTCGGCACCGCTCTGCTGCTCGGCGTCACCTTCGCAGTGGGCGCTTCTCACCATCGTCTCAGCTGCCTACAGCCTGCCAAGGTCCATGGGGGCAGGGCATGAAGAAATCCAACGTCTCACCCCCGGAGCCTGCTGATCAGGCGGTGGGTAGTCAACGTGACGTTGCAGTCTGTAAGTCTTTGAGAGTCATGTTGGGCGCGAGCAGGCTGGCAGCACGAGGAATCCGCCGGCCCTTCCTCGTGGTTTCCCTGATGGCCTTATCCTTGGCGGGAGCCAACAGAACCCTGGCTGATGAGCGCGTGCCGGTTGAAGCCGTGCGCGCCATTAATCTGGCCAGAACATACGTTGTGCGGCTGAATGGCGGCCTTGAAGTGTATCGCCCAGCCCGGTGCATGTTTGCCACTGCTGCGCAGAGCAACCCTTGTCTGGTGAGGAGTGACGGCGAAGGATTCCTGTTTCGCTTCATGGGCGGTCCCCCGACATGGGAACAGACCGATTCCGAGCCGACGGTTGAAACCGAGATTCTCATTTCTCCCTCTGGAACTGAGGTGGAAGAGCTGATCTTCAACGGCGATCCGCGCTGAGCAGGCACGGCACCCTGGAGCTTCGACAGGCTTGACATCTGCAGTCTTGTGGCCAGGAAAGGAGCGCCACAAGACTGTCCTCAGCCTCAGACAGAGCCGTACGCCACCTGGCAGGCGGCGTTGAGCAGTTCGGCCTCGCTGGCGCTGCTGGGATTGCGGCCGTTGAGGGTGCCCCGGTCGCAGTCGGCATCGAAGTAGCTCTCGCTCCCATCGGCATCCACCGCGAAGCGCACCGACTGGTCACCCACGGGTTCCACCGTGCCGTAGAGCAGCTCGTAGTCGGTGTTGGGCACCACGATGTAGGTCTGCTGGTTGGAGACGGCATTGTCGACGGCGGAGTTGATGATCGCGGCCGTGGTGAGGGTGGTGAGCCCCCAGGCGGCGGCACTGGGCCCCCACCAGCCCCAGCCGCTGCTGTAGCCGCTGTTGTACCAGCCGTAGTTCCAGGGCCGCGCGTATCCCCAGCCTGGCCTTGCCCAGCCCGGATAGCGGTCCCAGCGGTCATCCCAGCGGTCGTAGCGCTTGTCCCAGCGCTTGTCGATGCGATCGGCGCGATCGTCGAGCCGGTCATCGCGCCTGTCGAGCCGGTCATCGCGCCGGTCAGCCTTCTTCTCGCGCTTGTCGAGCCGCTCGTCACGGCGTTCATTCCGCTTGGCCTGGTTGCCCTTGTCGTTCTTTTTCTTGTTGTCGTTCTTGTTGTTGGGCTTCCTGGCCTGGTTGCCTTTGCTGCTCTTGCTCTTGTGGTCCAGTGACGGGCTGTGCTTGTGGCTGGACTTGCTGCTCCAGCCGCCTTTGGGCTTCTTCGAGCCCTTGCTCATGCTCGATCCCGAGCCGAAGCCGCTCTTGCTCCTGGAGGCCTTCGTGCGCGAGCCGCCGCCCTTGTGGCCACCGCCCCCTTTCTTCTTGGCGATCAGCTCGCCATCGCCGGCGAGGCTGATCGCCGTAGCTTCCCCCCCGGCCTCGCCGGGGCTTGAGAACACGGTTGCACCGCTGGGCAGGGCCGGCAGGCAGAGCATCCCGGCCAGCACCAGGCCGAAGGGGCGCGCGAAGGCAGTTCTGGAAGTCGTCATTACAGCTCCGCGCAGCCTTCGTCGTAGCAGGTGAGCACCACCCTGCCGTCGTCGCCGAAACGCACCATCACCAGATCCCGGCCCTGGGTGGAGTCGGGACGCTCCTCGCGGATGCTGTTGAGGTAGTTGGGATTGACGACGCAGAGGTCGTCGCCGTTGAAGCAGATGGTGTTGCTCGAGAAGCGGGCCCCGGCGGAGCTCAGGAACTCCCAGCCGTCGGTGCCGCTCTGCAGGCGGCCCATGCGCACCGGCGCATCGGCGATGCGGATGGTTTCACTCACGGCGCCGATGCTGTGCCGGTAGGTGATGAATTCGCCTTCATCGATGGCCTCAACCACACAGGGCTGAGGGCTGCCGCCGCTCAGGGTGCAGGTGGTTTCGAGACGGTAGAGGGTTTCGCTCTGGGCAGTGGCGTGGGGTGCGAAGGCGGCGCCGAGGCCCAGGGCGAGGCAGAGGCCAGGCGCCAGCAGGCGAAGAGAACGTGGCATCGGGGAACGGGTTCCGCTGGCAGCCATCCGCTGCGCGCAGGTGAGTGACCTCTCCATGGTGGTCAGGGCATCCGGGGCTGCCAGGCGGAGGTGGGAATTGTCACAGAGCCTGAACAGCCGGACCCGCTACGGCAGCCCGTGACATCGGATACAAGCAATTGAGAATCGCTTGCAAATGGGCGGCCCTGCTCCCTAGGTTTCCCTTGTCTCCGCCAGCGCCTCCGCCTCCATGGCCCAGCCCCTCGGTTCCCCCGCCGCTTTCGCCTCCCCCGCCCCGTGCGGCAGTGCCGACGGGCGGCAAGCGGTGTTCTCCGCGGCCAAGAAGAAGGGCTGCAAGCAGAAGAAGTGCTCCAACTGGAAAGGCGACAGATGCCGCTGCGGCCGCGACTGACAGGTCGTCCAACCGAGTCTCAGGGACCGTCACCGCTCTCGGCCCGCTCCAGGCTCGGAATCATCGCCATCGAGGCGGCCAGGCCCAGCACCATGATCAGCAGCGCCGGGGCCATGGCCGCTTCCACCCGCTCATCACTGGCGTACTGAAACACCCGCACCGCCAGGGTGTCGAAGTTGAAGGGACGCAAGGCCAGGGTGAGAGGCAGTTCCTTCACCACATCCACGAACACCAGCAGGCTGCCCACGAGCAGGGGCCCCCGCAGCAGCGGCAGGTGAATGCGCCCCAGCACCGCCGGCCAGGAATGGCCCAGGCTCCTGGCCGTTTCGTCGATGCTCGGCGGCAGCCGTTCCAGGGCCGCGTCCAGCCCCTGCTTGGTGACGGTGAGGAAGCGATCGCCGTAGCCCCACACCAGCAGCAGCAGCGGGCTGATCATCAGCGGGCCGCCGATGATCAGCAGCCCCACCCCCAGCACGCTGCCCGGCACCGCATAGCCCAGGCCGGAGACAAAGCTGAGCTGGTGAACCAGCCGCCGCCGGCTCCAGCGCCGCAGGATCGCCAGCAGCACGGCCCCGACGCAGGTCACTGCGGTGGCCAGCAGCGCCAGCATCACCGTGCGGGCGGAGAGGTCGATCAGTTCAGCGGCGGATTCGGCCCGCAGGGCCCGCCAGCCCGAGCTGATCCAGAGCAGGGGAATGGCCAGCGCCAGCAGCGGCGGCGCCAGGGACACCAGCTGGGCGAGGGCGGCCCGCCAGCCCCGCAGCACCCACACCTGCGGGCAGGTGTGCTCACTCTCCAGATTCCAGCGTTTGCTGCGCTGGCGCAGGGAGCGCTCGATGGCGATCAGCACCGCAACGATCGCCAGCGCCACCAGCGACAGCAGGGCCGCCCCCTGGGGATCCCCATCGATCTGCCAGCGGTCCAGGATTCCGGCCGAGAGGCTCGGCACTCCGAGCAGGCGCACCGCCCCGAGCTCGTTCACCACCTCCATGGCGCTGAGGGCGACGCCGGCGCCGATCGCAGGCAGGGCGATCGGCAGGGCCACGCGGAAGAAACTGGCCCAGGGCCCCAGGCCCAGGTTGCGGCTCGCTTCCTGCAGCCTGCGGCCACCGGCCGAGAAGCTCTCGGTGGAGAGCAGGAACACATAGGTGTAGTTCGCCAGGGTGAGCAGGAGGATGGCCCAGCCCAGGCCGTGGATCCGCAGCCCCTGGTGGCTGCCCCAGTCGATCAGGCTGGCGGCCAGCAGATAGGCGGGAAAGGCCATCGGCAGCAACTGCGCCATGCGCAGCGCGCGCCGCCCGGGGAAGCGGCAGGCCGCCGTGAGCCAGCCGATCGCGGTGCCCACCACCGCCCCAAGCACTCCTTCGCCGAGCACCAGCAGCAGGGTGCCCTGAATCTGCTCGGCTCCATGGATCCCCAGCCCCACGCTGCTGCTGCGGGGCCCGAACAGGGCATCCCAGAACAGGGCCAGCAGGGGTGCGAAGGCCAGCAGGCCGATCAGCGCCGCGATGAGAAAAAGCCCGAGCCGGCCCGTGAGGGCCGGACCCGAGCCGAAACGGTGGCGGCTGGAGTGCTGCGGACCAGCTGACGATTCCATCGTGGTCGCAGTGGAACGGGTGTTACTTCCAGCCAGCCTGCTGCATCAGCTGCACCGCCTCCCGGTTGCGGTTGGCGAGCTGGGCGATGGTGACGGGCGATGCTTTGAAGCTGCCCATGTTGCGCACCACGGGATTGGTTCCCAACCCCTTGAGAGGGTATTCGTTGTTGGCGGCAGCAAAACCTTCACCTGAGCTGGGTGATGCCAGAAATTCGATCAGGCGCCGGGCACCCTCAGGATTCTTGGAACTGCGGGTCACGCCCGCCGCGGTGACGTTTTCATGGGTGGGATCAGGCCACACAACCTTCACCTTCTGAGCTGTGGCCCGGTCGGCGGGATTGTCAGACTTCAGCAGTCTCGCCAGGTAGTAGGTGTTGGCCACGGCAGCGCCGCACTGGCCCTGCCCCACGGCACGAACCATGGGCGTGTCACTGGTGAAGAACGGCTGCTTGACATTGGCCATCATTCCCTTGAGCCAGCGCTCCGTGGTGGGTTTGCCAGCGCGTTGCAGCACATCAGCGGTGAGTGACTGGTTGTAAACGCTGGCGCTGTTGCGCAGGCAGAGCTTGCCGCGCAGTTCCCTCCTGGTGAGATCCCCATAGGTGCGGATCAGGGCCGGGCTGACGATCGCCGGATTCACCATCACCGGGCGCACACGCCGGGTGAGGGCAAACCACTGACCGCCCGGATCGCGCAGGTTGGCCGGCACGTCCCTGTTGAGCTCCGCGGAACGAATCGGGCGGAACAGGTTGAGGTTCTCCGCCCGTTCGATGCGGGCGGCATCCACCACGATGAGCACATCGGCGGGGCTGTTGGCTCCCTCGCGCGTGAGGCGCTCGATCAGCTCATCATCCTTGGCTTCAATGACATTGACCTTGATGCCGGTGCGACGGGTGAAGTCGCTGTAGAGCTGCTTGTCGGTGTTGTAATGCCGACCGGAGTACACATTCACCACCTGGTTGCGGCTCTGGGCCCTGGCTGGAGCGGCGCCGAGGCTGAGCAGGCTGCCCAGGCTGAGCAGCCCCGTGATCAGCGCGAGGGATCGCCTGCGGGTTCTGTTGATGATCATGGCGTGAGCATTGACTGATTGATTGATTGATTGGTTGGTCGGTTGGTTGGAATGCTGCTGCTTGTGTCTCGTTCAGGCCTGGGCCATGGGCCAGGTCAGAACTTGAAGCTGGTCTGGATCACACCACCCCAGGCATCGTTGCCGCGGTTGGTGCTGGGCTCGTCGGCATAGAACAGAGCCGGCGTGATCGTGATGTTGTCGCTGACGCGGAAGCGGTAGAACAGCTCATAGAGCATGGAGTTGTTGTCCCCGCCGGTGAACGGCGGCTGGCCTGCGGCAAAGCCGGCGGAGTTGCCCTCCATGAACACATCGCTCCACTGCAGGCCCACCATCCAGGTCTGGGAGTCGTCGATGCCTTCGTCCTGCCAGGTGTAGCCATAGCCGGCACTGATCGACGGTGCCCAGCCGCTGTCGATCGGCGACCAGTAGCCCGCCAGCGAGATGCTGTTGCTGCTGCCGCCGTCGGGCACCCGGCTGCTGAAGTTGGCATCGCGCAGGCTCGAGTTCTCCGTGCCATAGCGGTAGGCCAGGGCCGCTCCCCAGTTGTTGCCCTTCACGCCCAGCTGGGTGAGCCAGTTGATGCCGCTGTCGGAGCTGAAGGCGCCGACGCTGGAATCATCGAAGTCGCTGACGGCAACGTAATTGGTGTCAAAGGTGATGGCGGGCTTGCCCTTCTCCACCTGCTGCTTCCAGCTGAAGCCGAAACCGGCGCCGGTGGCCTTGTTGTAGGTGTTCGAGGTGCCGGCGAGCTTGAAGAAATCGAGGATGCTGGAGTTGTAGGCGGAGGGGATGAAGCTGATCATCTCGGTGTTGCGCACCAGGGCCCCCACCGTGAGCCTCACACTGTCGCCCACCGGGAAGCGGTAGAAGAGACGGTCGATGTTGACACTGTTGTCCGTGCCGGTGGCCTTGTCGAGGGTGAAGATGCCTTCACGGAACGGCAAGCGTGAGAAGTTGCCACTGCGCAGGCGGGTGCGCAGCAGGTCCTTGCCGGTGAAGCTGGTGTCCAGGTTCAACTTCAGGTCGTAGTTGAACGTGGTCTGATTCGGCCGCGCCGGCCTGGTGCCGTCCGATTCCAGCCTGGGGCTGTCGAAGTCGGGCGAGCCGGCCAGGATGAAGCTGACGTCCCCGCGCAGCTTGGTGGTGGTGGAGAACTGGCTGGCCTCCAGTTCACCAACCTTGGCCTCGAGGCCGTCGACACGGCCCTTGATGATGGCGAGTTCCTTCTCGAACTCGGCCATCAGGCGCTTGAGCTCGTCGGTCACTTCGGTGACGCGATCGAGACAGGCGTTGAGCAGGGCGGCGGCCTCGAAGCGGGTCATGGCCCGCTGGCCCTTGAAGGTGCCGTCGGGATAGCCGGCCACGCAGCCGTAGCGCTCGATCAGGTTGGAGAGCGCCTGGTAGGCCCAGTCCGTGGGACGCACGTCGGGGAACTGGGAGATGCTGGTGACCTGATCGAAAGAGCCGGACGGGGCATAGTGATTCAGGTCATCCATGGACAGATCGGCAGCACTGGCCAACGACGGCGTCAGCAGTGCGGCGCAGCTCAGAGACAACGCCAGAGAATGGCTGGATCGCATTGAAAGTCCTCACAAAAACACGTCATCCACGCCAGTTGATTGGCTGGGATGAACGTGTCGCTTTCTAGGAAAGAAAGCCTGACTGGATTGGCTGATTGGTAGCCATTCGAGGTAACGGATGACACGCTATAGAGTTCCGAATCAAGCCCCCGCCCCAGTTTGCTGAATGCAGCTCAGAGATGCCGAGGCAGAGGCCATCGGGGTGCCGGTGCTGGATCGGCTCAGTCCCAGTTTGCCTGCTGCATCAGTTGCACGGCCTCCTGATTGCGGTTGCCGAGTTCAGCGATGGTGGTGGTGGAAGCGTTGAAGGTGCCGAGGCCCTCCAGCGTGGCGTTGTCACCAAACCCCTTGAGCGGATATTCGTAGTTGGCTGAGGCGAAGCCCTCGCCGGCTGTGGGTGAGGCCAGAAACTCCAGCAACATCCGTCCCCCTTCGGGATTGCCGGCGCTGCGGGTGACACCGGCCGCGGTGACGTTGATATGGGTGGGATCGGGCCACACCACCGTCACCTTTTCGGCCGCCTCCCTGTCGGCGGGATTGTCGGAGTTGAGCAGCCGCCCCAGGTAATACTGATTGGCCACGGCCGCCCCGCACTGGCCCGTGGCCACGGCCCGGATCATCGGCGTGTCACTGGTGAAGAACGGCTGCTCCACGTTGGCGATCATCCCCTGCAGCCAGCTCTCGGTGGCGGCTGCCCCTTCGCGCACAAGCACATCGGCGGTCAGCGACTGGTTGTAGACACTGGCGCTGTTGCGCAGGCAGAGCTTGCCGCGCAGTTCCTCCCGGGTGAGGTCGTCGTAGCTGCCGATCAGGCTGGGATCGACGCTGGCGGTGTTCACCATCACCGGCCGGGCGCGGCGGGTGAGGGCGAACCAGCGGCCCTGGGGATCGCGCAGGTCGGCCGGCACATCGTTCTCCAGATCGGGCGAACTGGTGGGCTGGAACAGGTCCATCTCCTGGGCCCTGTGGATCCGGGCGGCATCCACCACCACGAGTACATCGGCCGGGCTGGTGTCACCCTCGCGCCGCAGCCGCTCGATCAGTTCATCGTCCTTTCCCTCGATCACATTCACCTTGATGCCGGTGCGGCGGGTGAAGTCGGCGTAGAGCTCCTTGTCGGTGTTGTAGTGACGCCCCGAGTACACGTTCACCTCCTGGGCGCGGGCCTGGTCCTCGGCCGGTCGGCTGCAGCCGATCAACACGCCCGTGGCCCCGAGGCCGATCAGGGCCAGGGCGATGCTCCTCAGGTTGGTGCTGGTGATGGTCATAGCGGTCGGGGTGGGGAGAATGGCTTGGTGCTGAAGGGGGTCAGCGCGCAGCCTGAAACCTTGTAGCCGCACACCGCCGGCGCTTTGCCGCCCCACGGCACCCTCCGATGTGACCAATGCATCACCCCGGTGTTCAACGGCGCCGGGGGCCTGGTGGCTCAGGCCGGCAGCGGCACCACCGTTTCGGTGATTTCCAGCCGCACCCGCTCACCTTCGCGCAGGGCCCCGGTGTCGGCACTGATCACCATCAGGGCTGTGTCGCCCAGCCGCACCCGGTAGAGCTGATCATGGCCGCGGAATTCCCGCACCTCCACGGTCGCCGCCGCTTCCGGGTCGGCCACCAGGCGGATCTGCTCGGGCCGCACGGCGATGGTGGTGGGTCCCTGAGCCGGTGACGCCAGCGCCAGGGACCCCAGCAGGGTGCTCACCGCCGAGCCGTGGGCCTCGCCGCGCAACAGATTGGAGCGTCCCAGAAAACTGGCCACGAAAGCACTGGCCGGCCGCCGGTAGATCTCATCGGGCGGGCCGCTCTGAATCAGCTCCCCCCGCCCCATCACCGCCAGCCGATCGGCCATCACCATCGCCTCCTCCTGATCGTGGGTCACGAGGATCGCTGCAGCGCCGGCCTGGCGCAGCAGCCGGCGCACCTCCTGGCGCATCTCCACCCGCATGGCGGCATCGAGGTTGGAGAACGGCTCATCCAGCAGCACCAGCTCAGGAGCCGGGGCCAGGGTGCGGGCCAGGGCCACGCGCTGCTGCTGCCCCCCCGAGAGTTCATGGGGATAACGCCGGGCCAGCGCCGCCAGCCCGACCAGCTCCAGCATCTCCTGGCAGCGGCCCGCTGCTCGGCGCCCAGGCCAGCGGTGCAGACCGAAGCGCACGTTCTCGGCCACCGTGAGGTGGGGGAAGAGGGCATAGTCCTGAAACACCAGGCCGATGCCGCGGCGCTCGGGCCGCCAGCCCGTGATCGCCATGCCGCGCAGGTGCACCGAGCCCGCATCGGCATGTTCAAGGCCGGCGATCATGCGCAGGGTGGTGGTTTTGCCACAGCCCGAAGGGCCCAGGAGGGCCAGCAGTTCCCCCTCCGCCAGGGTGAAGCTCACCTGATTCACGGCGGCACGCCCGCTGCTGAACCTGCGGCAGAGACCATGCACCTCCAGCAGCGGCGCAGGGCAGGCCGGGCTGCTTGGCAACGCGCCGGTCCCGCCTCCGGTGTGCTCCTGGGGTCGAAACATCAGCGGTGCAGCCCGGCCGGGCTGCAATCACCAGCCATGGAGAGGGCCTGGGCGCTCATCCCGTGGAGCAGTTGGCCTGATCCAGGCAAGGAAAGTGAGGCCGCGGTGGATTCGGGCTCTGCTTCCACTGCCGGGCAGCTCCAGTGCATGGGAGCGACATTAGGAAACAGGCCTGGCCCGGCAGTGTGCCCGATCGGCTGGAACCGGGTGATATTTGTTACGGCCTCGACGGTTGTCCGGGAGGCTCAGCGGCGGCGCTGGACTCGCACCGGCAGCAGCACGGGCTGCATCAAGCCGCCGCCGCCGTTGTCGTCGTCGGAATCAGTGGTGAGCCAGAAAGCCAGGCCGAACAGGGCAATGACGCCGGAGAGGAGCAGCAGTTCGACCATGGCGCGGTTGTGACTCGATCCACCGTAGCCAGGTGAATCGGCGATGGTGTAGCGACGTTGGCTGTTCAGGCGGCTGTGATCGCCGGTGCAATCGCCAGCACCAGGCCGGCGACCGTGAGCAGGCCCGCCACCAGCATGCTCCAGCGCACCGGGGCCAGGCGCAGCGCGCCGTAGCTCACGGCCACCACCAGGGCGGATCCCAGCGCCGCTCCCAGCCACCAGCTCACAGTGCCGCTGGCCTCCTGTCCGTGCAGCAGCGCGTGGATCGCCACCGCCATGGCCACCAGGGTGCCGATCAGCCCCAGCCGCGGGCTCGGCCCGCTGCGCCTGCCGCTCAGGATCACCAGGCCCAGGGCCGAAATCGCCAGGGCCGCCAGCAGTTCGGATGCCGGCAGGCCGCCGCCGAAAGCGCCCGCCATGGCTCCCAGCAGAGCTCCCGCCACGGCGAAGAGCAGCACCGCCCGGCTGGAACAGGCCGCCACGGCGCCCACCGCCACCAGCAGCATGATGTGGTCGAGACCGGTGATCGGATGGGCGAAGCCGGAGCCGATGCCGGCATCGGCGGGGCCGTGAGCCAGGACCGGCAGGCCGCCGAGCAGGGTCAGGCCCATCGCCGCGGCAGCGGGCAGGAGCAGGGGACGGAGGGTCGAGGAACGCATGGTCAGGCCGGTCCGCGCCGGTAGGGAATGGGAGTGGTCAGAGCGGGGGCGAGCGTTCTGGCTGAGGCCTGCCGGCCGAGGCGGCAGGCAGGCCATCACCCTCGTTGCCTTCCCGGGGTGAACTCGGGAAACCCTTGCGCTCAGTATGGGTGCGGTGGTGGGGGTTGGCCGCCTCAGCGGAAGCCCTTGCCCGCGTTACCGGCCACACAGGCCTGCAGCTGGCTGCGCAGCCTGGGGTGGTCGAGGTCGCGGCCGATCAGCACGATCTGGTTCTTGCGCTGCTCGCCGGGCCAGTCGGAATCGTCGATCGAGAAGCGCTTGCCGGCCAGATGGAACACGTGCCGGCGCTCACTCTCGTTGAACCAGAGGATGCCCTTGGCCCGGAATACCCCTGGCGGCAGCTGGTTGTCGAGGAAGTTCTGGAACTTGCGCAGGGCGAAGGGGCCGTCGGCGGCGAAGGAGAGCGAGGTGAAGCCCTCGATGGCGGCGTGGTCGGGATCGTGAGCGTGATGGCTGTGATCGTGATCATCGTGGCCATGGTCGCCGCGGGCCTCCGCCAGGCGCTCGGGCTCGTGCTCGCAGTGGCCGTGGTCGTGATCGCAGGCGCCATGGTCAAGGCTGTCGTCGGCAGGGGCGTCGGCAGGGGCGGCGGAACCGGAGCCGGCCACGACCCTGTCGCTCTCGAACAGGCCCACGCTGAGCAGCAGGGGCAGGGGCACCGCCCCCTTCACCGAACGCAGGATGCGGGCGTCGGTCTTGATCTCCCGGAGGCGCCGCTCGAGGGCTTCCAGCCGTTCTTCCGCCACCAGATCGCACTTGTTGAGCAGGATCATGTCGCCGTAGACGATCTGGGCCCGGGCCACCTCACCGTCGAGGAGCTCGTCGCTGAAGTTCTCGGCATCCACCAGGGTGATGATCGAATCGAGGCGGGTGCTCTCGCGCAGATCACTGCCCAGGAAGGTCATCGCCACCGGCAGGGGATCGGCCAGGCCAGTGGTCTCCACCACCAGATAGTCCACCGGCTCGGGGCGCTCGAGGATGCGGTACACGGCATCGAGCAGCTCGCCGTTGATCGAGCAGCAGATGCAGCCGTTGCTCAGTTCCACCATGTCGTCGGCGGTGGCCACCACCAGGTCGTTGTCGATGCCGATCTCGCCGAACTCGTTCACCAGCACGGCCGTGCGCAGACCTTCCTGGTTGGTGAGGATGTGGTTGAGCAGGGTGGTCTTGCCCGCTCCCAGAAAGCCGGTGAGGATCGTCACCGGCACAGCGTCGGGGCCGGCCTCGAGAGCCCCGTCGGAGACAGGGGCGGCAGGGGCTGTGGCGCTCATGGGGGCAACGGGAACGGTTCTCAGACGTTAGGCAGGCGCGGTGCCCTCGGGCTTGGCGGGGCTGCGCCGCTGGCGGCCCTGGCACTGGGGGCAGAGCCCGAAGAACTCGAGCGTGTGGAACAGGGGCACAAAGCCCTGCAGCTCGCCGCTGGGCAGTTCCAGGGCGTGCACCGGGCAGTGGGCCAGCGGGTGGGTGCGGCCGCAGTCCACGCAGGTGAGATGGTGCTCGTCGCGCTCGGTGGGAGCGAACAGGGCCTCACCGCTGGGCAGGTGGCGGCAGCGCACCAGGCCCCACTGCTGCAGCTGGCGCAGATGGCGGTACACCGTGGCCAGCCCCATGGGCCTGGCGCCGGCCCGCAGGCGGGCGTGCAGGTCCTGGCCCGACAGCTCGCGTCCGGCGCGGCGCAGGGCCTCCAGCAGTGATTCCTGGCGGGAGCTGAGGGTGGGAGCCACGGTGACCGGTGTGGACCGAGAGGCCGTTCGCTGCGGCCGTTCTAGCCGGGCACCAGCCACTGGGCCTGCTGCACCGGCGCCGCCAGGGGGCGCAGCTCCAGACTGGTGGCGTCGATGAGCACGGCCCGGGCCGGCGCTGGTGCCGCATCCCCCCGCCCCAGCGGCCGCAGGGTGGCCAGCAGCTGATCGCCGGCGGCGTCCCAGTGCAGTCCGGTGCCGGGTTCCAGCTCCCAGCCCTCCAGCCGCCGCCGCCCCAGCTCCTGGCCCTGGCGGTTCAGCGCCAGCAGGGTGAGCAGGGGCTCGCTGGTGCCCTCCATCAACAGCGCCCACACCCGGTCCCCACTGCGGCTGCAGGCGCTGGCCACCAGGGCCTGTTCGCCCAGCCAGAGCTGTTTGGGCGGCTGGCCCGGTTCCACCAGTTCCAGCGAGCGGCGGAAATCCGGCCAGTGGCGCTGCAGCAGCGCCCGGCCGGCCTGGGGACAGAAGCTGCTCAGATCCCTGCTGCCCGGCAGGGTCTGACGGCGGGGTTGGCGGGGCGGCAGGGTCTCGAGATGCAGTCCCTCGGTGTCGGGCACCACCACGGCGCCGCCCTCGGGCAGCAGCAGCATCGGCCCGCTGGCGGCCCAGGGCAGCCGCCGCCAGCGCCAGCCTCCGCCAGGCCGGAGCTGCGCCTGGCTGCTGCCCGGCTCCAGCTCGCCGCTCTGGATCAGCAGGTCGCCGTTGCGGTTGCTGCTCAGGTGGGCGAACAGCACCGCCCTCTCCAGCAGGGGCTGGGGGGGCTCGGCTTGCACCGCCCGGGCCGGTGCCGTGGCCGGTTGCAGGTTGTGCTGCTGCAGGGGAATCAGCCAGAGGCGCAGCTGGCCGTCGCTCTGGCGGCTGGCGGCCGCCACCCCGGAACCGTCGCCCAACGGCAGCAGCAGGGGGATCTCCGGCCATACCGGACTGATGGGCCGCCAGCTGCCGTCGTGCTCCCGCAGCTGCAGCTGGGCGCCGCGGGTCGCCGGCACCACCGCCAGCACCCGCGGGCGGGGATCCCAGTGCCAGAGGCTGGCCGGCAGGGCCAGGCCGCGCTCATCGCGGCCGGCCAGCTGCAGCCGCAGCGGCCCGGCGATGCGCTGGCCCTCGTCGAGGCTGAGCAGCAGGCTGCTGCCGCTGCCCAGCCAGCGGTGGGCCAGGGGCGGCTGCAGCTGGCCCGCCCGTTGCAGGCTGGCGCCCTGCATCGGCCGGCTGAAGCGGGCCTGCATTGCCGCCGGCCCGGAACTGGCCGGGGCGTTGCGCAGGGCCTCGAGCCGGGGCGGCTGGCGCTGCAGCAGCTGCTGTTGCCCCAGCGCCAGCAGGGCCGGCAGGGCCAGGGCCAGCACCAGGGGGCGCGACGGGCGGGGAAAGGCGTACCGACGGCTCATGGCTCGAGGGGGCGGGCGGGCCTGGGGATCGGCTGGATGCGCTCGGGCACCACCTCCAGCTGGTCGTTGGCGATCGCCATTCGGCCTTCGATCGCCAGCCACTGGTCGGCCCTGGGCAGTGGTTCGTCGGCTGGCCAGCGCACCGGCAGACCCACCGGGGTGGCGTCGGCCAGGCAGCAGCGCACCAGCAGCCTTGCCAGCTGGGGCGGGCCATCGCGCATCGGCAGCACGAAGCCGCTGATGCGCGCCGGGTCGCCGTCGAAGAGCTGGGGATCGGGCTGGCTGCGCAGCAGCCGCACCCAATCGGTGAGGCTGCGCTGGGCCGGGGGCAGCACGAAGCTGAGGGAGTCGTCGGCCGTGTCGTCGGCCGGGCGCTGGCTGGCGAGATCGGCGAAGGAGGGGTTGGCCGGCAGGGCGATCAGCAGGGCGGCGATGGCGGCGGTGGCCGCGCTCAGCCGGCGATCCTGGCGGCTGGCGGGATCGGCGCCCCGGTCCCCGTTGCGCAGCCCGGCCAGCACCTGCACCACCGCCAGGATCAGCAGCACGCCGCCGGCGCTGCTCACCAGCGGGTGGAAGGCGGCCCGCAGCAGCAGATCGAGCCGGCCGTCCACGCTGCTCTGCAGCATCACCACGGCCCACAGGCCGAGGGCCAGCCCGCGCATCAGAGCCGCCACAGGTTCACCCACTGGCCGATCAGCAGCACCAGCACGCTCGAGCCGGCGGCGGTGAGCAGCAGTCCCTTGCCGCGGAACAGCAGCCCCAGCAGCCCCACCAGCTTGATGTCGATCACCGGGCCCAGCAGCAGAAACGCCAGCAGGGCCCCCGGTGTGATCTGGGCGGCGAAGCCCAGAGCCAGGAAGGCATCCACACTCGAGCACACCGAGAGCACCAGGCTGAGCAGCATCAAGGCCACCACCGACAGCGTCGGCGCTCCGCCCACCGCCAGCAGCCACTGACGCGGCAGGGTTGCCTGCACCAGCGCGGCGACGGCACAGCCGGCCACCAGCAGCAGGGCCAGGTTGAGGAATTCGCGGCTGCCGTGGCGCAGCACCTCCTCCCAGCCGGGCGTTGCCGGGCCCGGCAGGCTGGGCGGGGCATCACTGGCCAGGCCGATCACGCCGGCGCGGCGTTCCAGCAGGCTGACGCTGGTCAGGGGCTGATTGAGGCGGCGCTCCTCGAGCAGGTCGGTGCGCAGCAGGGCGGATTCCGGCAGCAGGCGCAGCAGCAGAGCCAGTCCCAGGGCCACCAGCACCGCTCCCGCCGGCCGGGCCAGCAGCAGCCAGGGCTGGTCGGGGAAGGCCGCCCAGGTGCTGGCGATCACGATCGGATTGAGCACCGGGGCTGCGAACAGAAAGCCCAGGGCCGTGCCCACCGGAGCCCCACCCACCAGCAGCCGCCGCGCCACGGGCACGTTGCCGCACTCGCAGGCGGGCAGGGCAAAGCCGAGGGCGGCGCCGGTGAGCGGCCCGGCCACCGGATGGGCGGGCAGGCGCCGCAGCCAGGCGCCGCCGGGGCTGAACCAGCGCGCCAGCGAGGCGATCAGCACGCCGATCAGCAGGAATGGCAAGGCTTCCAGCAACAAGCCCTGAAACAGGGCCCAGGCCGTGTTGAGGCGCGTCAGAACGCTGCTGACCATCGCTCCGGCTCGACGCCGGGCGATTCTGCACCGCCCGGGCAGGGCAGCCGTGGGCCCACGGCTCCAGCAGGGCGGTTGTCTAGCGTCACCGGGTCAGGCTCAGGCTTCTCCCTCCGCGCCCGGCCCCCCTCCTTCCCTTGCCCTTCCAGCCTTCCAACCGGCGGCCTCGTGAGCACGGGCCCAGGGCCAGCAGGCGTGGCCGGAGGCTGGGTTGGGGTGCGCCGCTGCTGCTCCTGCTGCTGGCCGGCTGCGGCCCACCGGCCCCTGATCCCCAGGCCCGCCAGCACCACCAGCCGGATCGCCCCCTGGTGCTCACCAGCTTCACCGTGCTGGCCGACATGGCCTCAGAGGTGGCCTGCGGCAAGCTGCGGGTGGAGTCGATCACCAGGCCCGGTGCCGAGATCCACGGCTACGAACCCACGCCGAGTGACCTGCGCCGCGCCCAGCAGGCCCAGCTGGTGCTGGTCAACGGTCTCAATCTGGAACTCTGGGCCCAGCGTTACCTGGCCAGCGCCCAGGGCGCCCAGCGGGCCGTGGTGAGCAAGGGTGTGGTGGTGATCCCGATCAGCGCCGATGCCGGTGCCGGCAAGCCCAACCCCCATGCCTGGATGTCCCCCCGGCAGGCGCGCACCTATGTGGCCAACATCCGCGACGCCTTCATCGATCTGGATCCCGCCAACGCCGCCACCTACCGGCGCTGCGCCGACGACTACAGCGCCGCACTGGATGGCCTTGACGCCGAACTGCGCGAACAGCTGGCGGTGCTGCCGCCCGAGCGCAGGCTGCTGGTGAGCTGCGAGGGCGCCCTCAGTTACATGGCGGCCGACTACGGCCTGGAGGAGGCCTACCTCTGGCCGGTGAATGCCGAATCGGAGGTCACCCCCCAGCGCATGGAGCGGGTGATCCGCACCGTGCGCGAGCGGCAGGTGCCGGCGGTCTTCTGCGAGAGCACGGTGGACGCGCGCTCCCAGCGCCAGGTGGTGGCGGAAACCGGAGCCCGCTTCGGCGGCGTGTTCTACGTGGATTCCCTCTCCCCGCCCGACGGGCCGGCCCCCACCTACCTCGACATGCTGCGCCACAACGCCAAGACTCTGGTGCAGGGTCTCCATGCCGATGTCCAGTCCTGACCTGCTGGCCACCCCCCGCTCCGCGGCGCCAGGCATCGCCGTGGAGCACCTCACCGTGGGATACCACGGCCAGCCGGCGGTGGTGGATGTGAGCCTGGAGCTGCGCAGCGGCAGCATCTGCGCCCTGGTGGGCATGAACGGAGCCGGCAAGTCCACGCTGTTCAAGGCCCTGATGGGTTTCCTCAAGCCCAGTGCCGGCAGCATCCGCATCGGCGGCCTGGGCCTGCACCAGGCTCAGCGCCGCCAACTGGTGGCCTACGTGCCCCAGAGCGAGCAGGTGGACTGGCAGTTTCCCATCCGCGTGTGGGACGTGGTGATGATGGGCCGCTACGGGGGCATGGGGCTGCTGCGCTGGCCCTCGGCCGACGACCGGCACCAGGTGCGGCGGGCCCTGGAGAGGGTGGACCTCTGGGACCTGCGCGAGCGCCAGATCGGCGCCCTCTCCGGTGGTCAGCGCAAGCGCGCCTTCCTGGCCCGCGCCCTGGCCCAGGGCGCCCTGGTGCTGCTGCTCGACGAGCCCCTCAGCGGCGTGGACATCAGCACCGAGCGCCTGATCATCGACCTGCTGATCGAGCGCCGCGGCCTGGGGGCCACCGTGTTGCTGGCCACCCACGATCTGGAGTCGATCCCCACCTTCTGCGACCGGGTGGTGCTGATCAACCGCACCGTGCTGGCCTACGGCGACACCTCAGAGGTGTTCACCCAGGCCAATCTGCTGCGCACCTTCTCCTCCCCCGCCGCCAACCCCTGATGGACCTGCTGCTGGCGCCGATGGAGATGGTGTTCATGCAGCGGGCCCTGGCCGTGGGCGTGGTGGTGGCGGTGGTGTGCGCGGTGCTGTCCTGCTTCATGACCCTCAAGGGCTGGGCCCTGATGGGCGATGCCGTGTCCCATGCCGTGCTGCCCGGGGTGGTGATCGCCTACGCCCTGGGGCTGCCCTTCGCCCTGGGGGCCTTCGTGTTCGGCGTGGGCTCGGTGGGGGTGATCGGGGCCATCAAGCAGTACACCCGGGTGAAGGAGGACACGGTGATCGGCCTGGTGTTCACAGGTTTCTTCGCCCTCGGTCTGGTGCTGATCTCCAAGGTGAGCAGCAGTGTGGACCTCTTTCACATCCTGTTCGGCAACCTGCTGGGCATCACCGACGCCGATCTGGTGCAGACGCTGGTGATCAGTCTGGTCTCGATGCTGGCCCTGCTGCTGCTGCGCCGTGATCTGCTGCTGTTCTGCTTCGATCCCAGCCATGCCCGCACCATCGGCCTCAACACCGGGGCGCTGCACTATCTGCTGCTGACGCTGGTGAGCCTCACGGCTGTGGCCGGCCTGCAGACCGTGGGCATCATCCTGGTGGTGGCGATGCTGGTCACGCCGGGGGCCACCGCCTACCTGCTCACCGACCGCTTCGATCGCATGACCTGGCTGGCGGTGCTCTCCGCCGTGAGTGCCACGGTGCTGGGCATCTATGCCAGCTACTGGTTCGACGCCTCCACGGCGGGCTGCATCGTGGTGGTGCAGACCCTGCAGTTTCTGCTGGTGATGGTGCTGGCGCCCCGCCACGGCCTGCTGGCGCAGCGGCGCTCAGGCCGGGGGCGGGGCCTGGACGTGCTCTGAGGAGCGGCTGCTTCCACCCTGCCAGCGATAGAACTGCAGCGCCTTGCCCTCGCAGAGGCTGCAGCCGTGGCAGCGCCGGGGGCGCGGCAGTTGGCACACCCGGCCTTTGCGCTCGAGCAGATCGAGCATGCCGCTGAGGGCTTCGGCCGAGACTCCCAGACCCGCCTCCATCTGCTGCAGCGAGGCCACGTGGCGTTCGCGCAGATACGCCTGAACGGCTTGAAGGATCACAGCGCCTGGGCTGAGGGATCGTGGGGGTCTGCTGCTGCCCGCTCCATCCCGGCGGGGCCTGCAGCCTTCAGGCTCAAGATGGTGAGGGCCATGGCCGCCATCACCGCCGCGATCCAGGCCAGGGAGCGTGCAGGGTGGCTGGCCAGGGTGCCCGCCTGATAGATCACGGTGGCAGAGGCGAAGGCCAGGCCTGTGGTCCAGCAGCCCACGAAGGTGGTCCAGCCCCAGTTCGTCTCCCGGTAGACGGCGCCCATGGCAGCAACGCAGGGGAAATAGAGAAGCACAAACACGAGGTAGGCAAACGCGCCGATCCTGCCGTTGAAGCGGCTGGCCATGGCCCCGAAGGTGCCAACCGCCACCTCCTGGTCCTCGGCGGCCGTGCCGGGGTCACTCACCTCAGCCACGCTCAGGCCCAGGGGGTCGAGGAGCATGCCGGGAACCTCGGAGAGGTTGGCTGGAATGGTGGCCACAGCCTCGCCCAGGCCCCCCCAGAAGCTGAAGGGTTGCTCCTGCCCGGGCAGCAGACCCCTGGCCGCATCGTCACGGGCGCCCAGTTCGGCATAGAGGGCATCCAGAGAGCCGACAACCGCTTCTTTGGCGAAGACACCGGTGAAGATGCCCACAGTGGCAGGCCAGTTGTCCTCCCGGATCCCGAAGGGACTGAACACAGGCGTGAGCGAACGGCTGACGCTGCTGAGAAGGGAACGATCGCTGTTCTGATTGGCAACCGTGCCGTCAACACCAATGGAGCTGAGGATGCTGAGAATCATCACCATAACGATGATGACTTTGCCGGCTCTCAAGATGAAGCTTCTCAGTCGCTCCCAGGTACGAATCAGCACGCCTTTGACGGTGGGCACATGGTAGGACGGTAATTCCATGACAAAATGAGAGATTTCACCCCGTAGAATCGTGGTCTTCAGGATCAACCCGGTGAGCATCGCCATGGCGATGCCAATCATGTAAAGCCCAAACACAACATTTTGCCCTGAACGGGGAAAGAATGCTGCCGCAAATAATGCGTAAACGGGTAGTCTTGCCCCGCAGGACATGAAGGGATTCATCATGATAGTCAACAGCCGGTCGCGTCGATTTTCAAGTGTGCGAGTGGCCATGATTGCAGGAACGTTGCAACCAAATCCGATCAGCATCGGCACAAATGATTTACCCGGCAGACCGATGAAGCGCATCAGGCGATCCATCACGAAAGCGGCGCGAGCCATGTAGCCGGAGTCTTCGAGAATAGAAAGTAACAGGTACAGGATTGCAATGATTGGGATGAATGTGGCAACAGTCTGAATGCCCGCTCCGATGCCGCCGGCCAGGATCAGTATCAGCCACTCGGGACTGTTGGCAGCTGCCAAGACGGCAGCCAGCCCATCCACAAAGATCGTGCCGGCGGCGATGTCGAAGAAATCGATCAGGGCGCCCCCCACATTGATTGTCAGCATGAACAGGCCATACATCACCATCAGGAAGATGGGCACTCCCAGCCAGCGGTTCAGCACAACCTGATCGAGCTGATCAGACGCCGTGCGGCTGACGATCCGAGTGTGGCTGGCGACTTCAGCCACCAGCTGGCGGATCCAGCCGTAGCGGCTGTCCGCCACGACTACGTCGATGTCCTCGTTGAGCACCTGCCGCACCAGCCGGCGCTGCTCCAGCACCCGCTGACGCAACTCCCGCTTGCCCTGCAGCAGGGGCTCCGACATGGAGCTGCCTTCCAGCAGCTTCAGGGCCAGCCAGCGCGGCTCGGGAGATGGGGATCCACCTCCGGCGGCAGGTGTCAGCCCGCTGAGCTGGGACATCAGCTCGGCAAGGGCGTCCTCCACGACCGCTGGGTAGGCCACGTAGGGGCTAGGGCGGCTGGGTGAGAGCAGCGAGGCACGCAGGGTCTGCAAGAGGTTGTCCATCCCCACACCGCGAGCGGCCAGCACGGCTGTGACCGGGCAGCCCAGCCGTTTCGCGAGAGCCTCCGCGTTGGTGATCAGACCGCGTTCTGCGGCAACATCGATCATGTTGAGCACTACAACCATCGGCAGCCGCATCTCGACAATCTGAGAAGTAAGGTAGAGATTGCGCTCTAAATTGGAGGCGTCAACGATGTTAATAATCAAATCAACCTGGCCTGAAGTCAGATAATCCCTTGCCACCTTTTCGTCCAGACCTCCCTGGGCATCGGCCAGATCCATTGAGTAGATGCCAGGCAGGTCCACCAGCCGCGTGTCCGTGCCGCAGAGCCGCATGGTTCCCTCTTTGCGCTCAACGGTGACTCCCGGCCAATTGCCCACCCGTTGCCTGGTGCCGGTGAGTTCATTGAACAGTGTTGTTTTGCCGCAGTTGGGGTTGCCGCAAAGGGCGATCACATGTTCAGTCATACTGAGCCAGCGTGATGATCAGCATGTCGGCCTCCTGCTTGCGCAGCATCAGTGAGAATCCCCGCACCTTGAGCTCCACAGGGTCACCCATTGGGGCATGCCGAGTGACAGAAAATTCCGTGCCCGGCGTGAGGCCCATCGCCAGCAGCTTCTGACGATAAACTCTGGAACCCTGCCGGTATCCTTCAATCCGGCCGATGCTGCCGGCGGGCAAGTTCTGGAGGCGCTCCTGGTGCTGATCAGTTGCGCGCAGGGATGACTCAACGCGATGTTCTTGATCGCCACCTCCTGGCAGTTGGCTATGCACCTGGATTGCTCTGCTCATCGTCCCATCCAGCCCCAACCGAACGTTGTCGATGGCTACCAGATGGGACTGGTCGTGGCCGCGGATGACGACCCGCAGAGCAACCCCACGCTGCAGGCCCATGCTGATCAATTTCTGGCGCAGCTCCGGGCCGGCGTTGACAGCCGCCACCCGGTGGGGTGTGTCAAGGCTCACCTCACTGAGCGGCACTGACGGTTCTTGATCACGCCAGGAGATCTCCATGACGGGTGTGTGACTGAGGTCGCTAAACCTTTGATAGTGAGCTCCGCCCTGCGCTGCGGACGCCTGGCTACCATCGCAAGTGAGGATCGTCACACTTCCTCAGAGCAATTGAGCAGGCCTGGCGCTGCCTTCAGCCGTCCGGCTCGATCGCCATCCAGAGCGTGCCCTGGATGGCCACCACCTCCAGAGACTCGAGGTGCTCGGCGGTGAGGGCGCGGGCATCGTCCATGCGCCATTCCAGAGCCAGTCTGGAGAGGCGCTGGGTACACCAGTCACGCAGCTGGGTGAGCTGCAGGGTGCGCTCCAGGTTGGTGGGTTCCATGCAGATGAAGCCAGCCGGTCCCTGAGTGTGCCGCCGGCCGCTGACGGGCACCGGTCCGATCGCACCGACGGGCGTGACCGTCGGCACGCCCTGGCCGATCAGCAGGTCCATTGCCGGCGGGCGACGCGCCCGCTACCGCTGCCGGTGCCATTGGTCACGCCCTCTTCAGGATTGCTTCCGGGGTGGCCGCCCCGGCGCTTCGCTATGGGTGGAGTCGGCACGCTCCACCTCCCCCCACCACCGGCATCCATGAACGATCTCAGCCAGGCGATCAACAGCCATCTGGCCTCGGAGTTCCAGGCCAGCCACACCTATCTGGCGATGTCGATCTGGCTGCGGGAGAAGGATCTGGCCGGTTTCTCCCAGTACATGCTGGAGAAGAGCAACGAGGAGCGCGGTCACGCCGCCCGCATGATCGCCTACCTGGTGGATTGCGATCAGCCCGTGGAGCTGCCCACGATCGCGGCCCCCGAGCGCAGCTGGTCGTCGGTGCAGAAACTGTTCGAGCGTGTGTTCGAGCTCGAGAAGCAGGTGACGGCCTCGATCAACCGCCTCTATTCCCTGGCTGAGGAGGCAGGCGAGCGCAGCGCCTCGGCGATGCTCGACTGGTTCGTGAGCGAGCAGATCCAGGAGGAGGCCGAGGCGCGCTTCGTGCTCAAGCGGCTGCGGCTGGCCGGCGACAACAGCGCCGCCCTGCTGCTGCTCGATCAGCAGTTCCTGGAAGGCAATGCCCTCACCCACGTGAAGGCGGGCATCAGCAGCTATGGCGGTCAGTGAGGTTGCCGTGACGCGATCCGTCGATCAGCGCCGCTCCTGGGGCCCGCCGTTTGATTGCGGCTATCGCCGCGGCGAACGCTGGCACCGGCTCTGGACCAGTCCGCCCGGCAGCCTCGGCGAACTGGCCGCGCCCCAGGCCGAGGCTCCTGCCCTCACCGTGGCCCTGGTGGGGATGCCGAACACGGGCAAGTCCACCCTCTACAACCGCCTCACCGGCGGCCATGCCCCGATCGCCAACTGGCCCTCGCTCACCGCTGAGCGGCCGCGCGGGGCGATGCCCTGTGATGGCCGCGGCCGGCGCTATACCCTGGTGGATCTTCCGGGCATTGACGACCTCGGCGGCAGCAGTGAGAACGAAGCCGCGGTGCAGCGCTTCCTGCGCACTGCACCTCCAGCCCTGCTGCTGGTGGTGCTGAACGCCAGTCAGCTCAGCAACCAGCTGGGCTTTGTGCCGCAGCTGCGGCGGCTGGGGATCCCCCTGGTGGTGGCCCTGAACAAGAGTGATGAGGCCAGACAGCGCGGCATCCGCATCGACCACCGTCGCCTGCGTGAGGATCTGGGACTGCCCCTGCTGCCGGTCAGTGCCAAGCGCAACCAGGGCATCCATGACCTGATCCAAGCTGTGCACCGGCTGGGCGAGAGCCTGCCCGACGCGGTCGCCTGGCCGGCGCAGGCCCTCGCAAGCGACGCCCCCAGCTTCGTCGCCCGCACTGAAGCTCGGGCCCCAGCGCCGTGATGCTGCCGCAGCGGCAGCTCCAGCGCGGTATCCGTCGGGCCTAGCGCCTGCTCATCAACACAGCGGCGGGCCTGGCGGCCTTTCCCGGCGATCGGTGTGGATCAGGCCAGGGTGGCGGGCTTGGGCTTCTCGGTGCTGAGCTCGCCGTCGATGATCAGCAGTGCCGCCGGCTGATTCTGGGCAAAGCTCACGCGTCCGAGCAGGTGGGCGAAGCTGTTTTCGGAGTCGATCTGGTTGTCGATCAGGGGATCGAGGAACACCGTTGTGCGCGTGTCTGCCGCCCGTTCGGCCATAGCGTAGAGCTGCTGCAGGGAGCTGGTGAGGTCGGCCTCGGTGGCGAACGCTGCGGCCAGGATCTCCTGGGGCGACTCCCAGCTCTGCCTTGGTGCGGGCAGCTCATGCAGCACAACCCCCTGGCCACGGGCGATCAGGTAATCGGCAAAGGCGCCGGCATGGGCCTGCTCATCCCCACTCTCATGCTTGAACACATGGGCGAACCCGCGCAGTTCGCGCTCGGCGAACCAGATGGCCATCGCGAAGTAGGCCGCGCTGGCCTTGCGCTCCATGGTGAGGTGCTGGTGCAGGGCGTCCACCAGGGCGGCGTCCATGGGCTGGGCCATGGCCCGACCTGCCGGCCCGGTTGCGAGGGCCAGGGCGGCTGCTGGTGGGCCCACTGGTTCAGCTGTTGATTGAGCGGGAGAGCCGGCTCTGGGTTGGTTGACGGGCATCGGCAGACAGGGGTAAGTGGCTCCGGAGGGGCGAGCCGTGATAACAAATCATGTAGAAAATGCTACAGCGATGGGTGATGAGTGGACGGGTCCTGGCGTGTGCGATTTCGACCGATCAAGGCCTTGCCAACGGCTGCACACACCCTGCATGGCTCCTGCCCTGCAGGTCTGCGCCTTCCCGTCCCTCAGGGATGGGCGCTGAACCAGTCCGGCAGGGCCTCGTAGCAGGCCGCGTTCTTCTCATTCTCCCGGGCTTCGGCCTTCCAGCAGCAGCTGCGGCCGCCGTCGCGTTCCCGCAGCAGCGCATTGGCCCACTGCCACACCAGCGCCGCACTGGCCTCCATGCCCACGTTGGCCATGACCCGCAGATCCAGGGCCCCCTGCTCGTGCAGCTGCCGCCAGCTGGGCAGCAGGGGGTCATCGGCACTGGCCAGGAAGGTGTGGTCGAACTGGGAGGCCAGCCGCTGCTCCAGCTCCCTGAGCCCGGAAAAATCCACCACGAAGCCGTTCTCATCCAGGCGGCTGGCCCGGAACCAGAAACGGAAACTGCGGCTGTAGCCATGCACGAAGCGGCAGTGACCCCGGTGGCGCCACTGGCGGTGGCTGCAGGGGTAGCCGCTGAAGCTCTTGCTGCAGGTGTGGACCGGTGAGGCCATGGGGGAAGATCGAGGCAGCTCCAGCGGCAGCGGCAGGCACTTGCAGCCATCATTCCAGCCCCCCGATCCGCAGTTCATCGCGGCGCTGCGCTTCAACGAGGCCGGCCTGATCCCGGCCGTGGCCCAGGACTGGCTGGATGGGGCGGTGCTGATGGTGGCCTGGATGAACCGGGAGTCGATCGAGCGCACCTGCGCCAGCGGTGAGGTGCACTACTGGAGCCGTTCGCGCCGGGAGCTCTGGCACAAGGGCGCCAGCAGCGGCCACCTGCAGAGACTGCGCGGGCTGCGCTACGACTGCGACGCCGATGTGCTGCTGCTCAGCATTG
Source organism: Cyanobacteria bacterium J06638_7 (assembly GCA_039818745.1). Classification (GTDB taxonomy): domain Bacteria; phylum Cyanobacteriota; class Cyanobacteriia; order PCC-6307; family Cyanobiaceae; genus NIES-981. Next base: position 36,555 of record JBCBTI010000005.1, on the reverse strand, counting down.
AGCAGAGCGGCGACATCGCCTGTCACACCGGTGCCCGCAGCTGCTTCTACGAGCTCGGGCCTGGCCCCAGTGCCGGTGGCCCTGACGCCGCGCCACCGCCGGCCGATGCCTGCACCGAGCTGATGCGGGTGATCGAGGGCCGCCGCCGGAGTCCCGAGCCCGGCAGCTACACCAATGCCCTGCTGGCGGGGGGAGATAACCGCATCCTCAAGAAGATCGGTGAGGAAAGCGTGGAATTCGTGATGGCCTGCAAGGACGGCCAGGCGGCGGAGATTGCGGCCGAGGCCGCCGATCTGGTGTTTCACCTGCAGGTGGCCCTGGCCCATCACGGGGTGAGCTGGCGGGAGGTGCAGCGGGTGCTGGCTGAGCGCCGCGGCGCGCCGCGGCGCTCCTGAAACCAGGGGTTACCGGCTTGCCCGCCCTAGGGCTGCAGTTGCAGCCCCGGCTGCTGCTGCAGCCAGTTCAGGGTGGCGCGGTCGCGCGGGCTGAGGCTGCGCACCGGCGTGGCCCCGGGCACCGCCGCCATGGCGTCGGCGGCATCATCGCTATGGCCCCAGAGGCCGAAGGCATGGCCGAGTTCGTGCAGGGCGGTGGCCTCGATCGCCTCGGGCCGCTGGCCCGGGCTGATGCTCACGGTCACCCTCGGTTCGAGTGCCCGCTCACCGCCGCGCTCCACCACAAGCAGCTGCAGCTCGGCGCGGCCGTGGCTGGCCCGGCCACCGCGCAGAGGCGGCCGCCGGCGCCACACCAGCACCTGGGCCCGCTGCGGATCGCCCACCACGGTGAGTGGCAGCACCTCCCGCCATCTGGCCAGGGCCGTCGTCACGGCTCCGGCCCAGGCCAGGTCCCAGCGGGCGGCGGGGCCTTCGGTGGCCCCGGGTTCGATCCACAGGCACCAGTGGTGCAGGCGGGGCCAGCCGTAGGGGGTGGGCCGCAGGCGGTGACGGTAGTCGGCCCCGGCAGGATCGGGCTGCTGGGGCAGCGGCTGCTCTGGCGGTTCTGCGGCGGCTGCCAGGGGACTCTGGCTCCTGGCCAGGGGGCAGCGTTCCTGGCCGGCGTCGACAGCAGCCGATCGCGTGAGGGGCTGCGGGCTCAGCAGCGGCGGCAGCGCCAGGGCCGCCAGCCCCACACTCGCCAGCCCCAGGGCTGCCGGCGCCAGCCCCGCCCGCCCGCGCATCAGGCCGGCAGGCTGCCCGGCAGCCCCACTCCCCGCGCCATCAAGGTGGCGAGCAGGGGGATCAGGGCAAAGCCGGCCAGCTCGATGTTGAGCACCCAGGCCAGGCGGCCGGCCAGGGCTTCACTCACCTGGGGCAGCTCTCCCTTGCGCAGCGGAATCGCCCAGAGGATGTAGGTGATGGTGGGGTAGAGCGAGAGTCCGCCCACCGCCAGGTACACGCCCACCTTCCACCAGAACAGGGGGTTTTCGGTGTAGAAGCTGCTGCCCTGGCCGAAGTGCAGCACCCGCAGGATGCCGCTCGCCAGCAGGGCCAGGGCTGCCAGGCCGTAGACCACGTCAGTGATCACCATCAAGGTGGCGTCCCCCTTGCTGGGGTTGGGCCGGATCAGGCGCCGCTCCAGCACCAGGGCCCCGAAGCACACCATGAAGCTCAGGTAGTGCACATAGGCCACGCCGGCGCGGCTGAACACATCCACCGGAATGGCGGCCAACCCGCTGGTGAACCCCGTGCTCAAGCCAGTGGCAAACCCGCCCATGCAGAGCCAGCAACAGCAGCAACCGTAGCGGCCGCAGCACCGGCGGCGGCGAGGCCATAGGCCGGCGGCGCGGCGGTGCTCAGGGGGCAGCGGTTGATGAGGAAATCCGCACAGAAGATCGTTACCCGCAATCGCAGCCAGATCGTGTGCCGCAGACATGTTTCAGAAGTCGGAAGTTTTTCCAAGGGTTTCTCCGCCGCAGCCTGTCCTCCTTAGGTTCAATTCATTGCACGGAGCAATCCATGGCCAGCGCGTTGAGCAGCTATCTCGGGGAGATCGGTCGCCATCAGTTGCTCACTCCCGAGCAGGAGCTCACCCTCGGCCGCAAGGTGCAGGCCATGGCCTGCCTCCAGGAGCGCTGCCGGGCCGCCGGTGGCCACGGTGCCGCCTGCGACTACAACGACGTGGAGCGCCGGGCCCTGCGCCAGGGGGAACGGGCCAAGAACCAGATGATCACCGCCAACCTGCGGCTGGTGGTGAACCTGGCCAAGCGTTACCAGAACAAGGGGCTGGACCTGCTCGATCTGATTCAGGAGGGCACGCTGGGGCTCACCCGGGCGGTGGAGAAATACGACCCCACCCGCGGGCACCGCTTCAGCACCTACGCCTACTGGTGGATCCGCCAGGGCCTCAACCGGGCCCTCTCCACCCAGAGCCGCACGATCCGCATCCCGGTGAATGTGAATGAGAAGCTCACCCGTCTGCGGGCCGCCAAGGCGCGCCATCTGCAGGCCCATGGCGTCTCGGCCAGCCCGGCCCAGCTGGCGGCGGCTGTGGATCTGCCCCTCGCCGACGTGGAGGACCTGCTGGCCTGCGAACTGCGCAGCGTCACCGTCAGCCTTCAGGGGGTGGTGAAGTCCAAGTCGGATCCCTCCGAACTCGTGGATGTGCTGCCCAGCCCCGAGCCGGCGCCGATGGAGCGCGCCGAACTGGCCGAGCGCAGTGCCAGCGTGTGGACCCTGCTGGAACGCGCCAACCTCACCCCCAAGGAGCGCACGGTGGTGATGCTGCGCTTCGGCCTCGACGGCAGCCACGAGTGGCGCACCCTGGCGGAGGTGGCCCGCCAGCTTGGCTGCAGTCGTGAATACTGCCGCCAGGTGGTGCAGCGGGCCCTGCGCAAGCTGCGGAAAACCGGAATCGAGAGCGGTCTGGTTGAGGTCTAGGGGGCCGACAATGGTTCGGCTGGCTGCCTGAATGACCGTGACTCAAGCTGTGGATGCCGATTCCATGGACCCCGACCCGGTGGATGCCGAGGTGCTCGAGAGCAGTGTTGTCGATGAGGCTCTGCTGCTGCGATTGCTGCGCCGGGCCGGCCGGGCGGTTGCCCGACCAGCCCTGGAGTGTCTCGAGATGCTGCTCGATCCCCACACCCCCTCGTCGGCCAAGGTCACGGTGCTGGCGGCTCTCACCTATCTGTTGATGCCGCTCGATCTGATCCCCGACCTGATCCCGGCCATCGGCTTCAGTGATGATCTGGTGGCGGTCACCGCCCTGCTGGGCATCTGCGGCCGTTACCGCAGCGAGGCGATCCGCGCGCGGGCCCAGCGCCGTCTGGACCGCTGGTTCCCCCTGCCACGCTGACGGCGATGGTCAGCTTCAGCGCCGAGCAGCGGGACGATCTGCAGGCCTTCCTCAAGGACTGGCTGAGGCATGCCGGCCGCACCCAGTCCGATCTGCGGCGGGCCCTCAAGGCCGCCTCGATCCGCATGCCGGTGCTGCTCGACGCCCTGCAGAGCACCCACAGCCAGCGGGGACTGGCTGGTCTGGCCGCCCAGCTCTGCGACATCGAAGCGCTCTGGCAGCAGGAGGACGCCAACGCACCGGCCGAACGGCCCGGCCCGGCCATGGGGCGGCACGATTCCCTGGGCCAGCTCGACCTGCTGCTGCAGGAGATCCGCGGCGATGGCGGCCCCGCTGATCAGAGCTGAACGGCTCCGGGCCGGGCACGATCAGACCGGGTTGGCCGCCGCCCCCTCGATAGGCTCCCGCCCATGCTTTCCCTGCTGACCCGCAAGAAGCGCTTCGCAGACCCCTGGGTGGGCCATCCGCTGCTCAACAGCCGCTTTGGGCTGCACCGCCGGCGGATGCAGTTGGCCGACGCCCTCTGCAGCTGGCGCCGCTGGTTGGTGCCCGCCCGCGGGACGGGATTGCCGCCGGCTGCCCTGGACACCCTGGCCCGCGACGGCTGCCTGCAGATCGCCGACTTTCTTCCTCAGGCCTGCTTCGAGACGCTGCGCCGTGAAGCCGAGAGCGCTGTGGCCAGGGCTGCCGGGCTGCGGGCGATCGGCCGCAACAAGCGGCCCGGGTATCAGCGCAAGCGACCCTTCAGCGGCGGCTTTGACCGTTTCGACGGCGGCACCCTGAACCGCTTCCTGGCTGTTGATCCGGCCTCCATGCCGGCGGCGCGGCACTTCGCTACCGACTCCCGGCTCAGGGCCTGCGCGCGCGCCGTGATCGGCCTGCCGATCGATCCGGCCAACCTGGAGATCTACCTCACCGTGCATGGGGACGAGACGCGCACGCCCGATCTCCAGAAGGTGCTGCACCGTGACACCTTCTTCCGCGCATTGAAGTTCTGGTATTTCCTGCGGCCTGTCAGTCCTGAGGACGGACCCTTCGTCTACGTGCCCGGCAGCCACAGGCTTGACCGCACCCGTTTGAGCTGGGAGCAGGCGATGGCCAACGAGGCGATCGCCAGCGGGGCCATGCCCAACCAGGGCGGCTCCCTGCGCATCCGCGAAGCGGATCTCCCCTCCCTGGGCCTGCCTGCCCCCGTGGCCTTTGTCTGCCCCGCGAACACCCTCGTGGTGGCTGATGTGCTGGGTTTTCATCGCCGCGGCGATGCCCTTGCTGGCCGCCAGCGGCTGGGGCTGTACGGGTGGCTGCGGCCCTATCCATTCCTTCCGCTGCCCTGGTGATCGCCTGGCCCCGGGTGGCTGCGGCGGCAGCCGGGTGGATGCCGGCGTCGGCAGGCAGAGTGGGGACCCACCGTCACCGGGTGAGTGTCATGGCCCTCCGCGCCCCAACGCGCTCCAGCTGTTCCCGTCCCGCCGCCGTCGTCACGGCCCCCCTGCTGGCGGCCCTTGCCCTGGCGCTCTCGCTGGCTGCCCCCGCCCGGGCCCAGCGCCAGACCTTCACGCTCGGCCCGGGCAGCTCGGTGGGGCCCAACACCCAGGTGGTGCCCACCAACTGCGTCACCGCCGCCGATGGCACCATCACCTGCAACACCGAACTGCGCAATCCTCCGGGCCGCACGCCCGCCCGGCCCAGTCTCGAACTGTTCGAGAACTGAGCCGGAGCGACCTGATGCGCTTTCCAAGGCTCAGGCGTCTGCTCGATGACGCCAACTACCTGCATCTGATCGATCGCAGCGAGCAACAGCTGGCCAAGCTGCTCGGCGTGGTGCTGGTGGTGGTGATGGTCGCCGCCACCGTGCAGCTGGTGACGGAGGTGATCCGGGCGCTGAGCGAGCCCGGCACCCCCTGGCTGGGGGACAAGCTCAACAAGGTGCTGGGCGATCTGCTCAACCTGCTGATCGCCCTTGAGGTGCTCCAGAACATCACCTCCTACCTGCGCCGGCACGTGGTGCAGATCGAACTGGTGCTGCTCACGGCCATGACCGCCGTGGCCCGCAAGGTGATCGTGTTGCCGCCGGGAGCGGAAGGCAAGCCCCAGCTGCTGGCTGGCCTTGGGGTGGCGGTGCTGGCGCTGGCCGGCGCCTTCTGGCTTGTGCGTTCGCTCACGCTGAGGAGTCCTCCCACCAGAACAGGGCCAGCCATACGCATCCGGGGTCCCCGTCGCTAGCGGCCAGGCGGTGGCGCTGCCGGGCAGGGATCAGCAGGGCATCACCCCGGCCCAGTTCCCGCTCGCCGCCGGGGTGGTCGGTGCCGCCGCCGGCGAACTGCAGCCGGGCACTGCCCTGCAGCACCGTGAGCCACTCGTGCTCGTGCTGGTCGTACCAGAAGCCCGGCGGGCTGGCGGCCTGGCAGGAGTGGATGCGCTCGAGCCGCCATCCCAGCCCCCGGGCCAGCACCCGCGTGACCTCCTGGCCGGGCGGTGGGCAGGGGCCTGCCAGCAGGTTGTCCGCCGCGCCGGTCGGGGCCGCCGCCTCCCCCCAGCGGCGGCCGATCTCGAAGCCAAGGCCTCGGGCCAGCGCCACCACCTCGTGGTGGTGGCTGCAGCGACACAGGGCCTGCCGCACCATCGGGTCGGCCTCGCTGAGGGCCACGAAGGCCTGCAACTGGCGCACCTTCTCAAGGAACTGCTGCAGCTGGGCTTCAGCCATGGAATTCGGCTGGGCTGAGGGGATCGAGCGTCCTGATCATGCGCCAGCGCAGGAACCAGGCCCCGCCGAAGAGCACGGTTTCCTCGGCCTCCACCAGCCAGCCGTGGCGCTCCAGCAGGGGGCGGGACAGCTGGCTGGCCTCGGTGCGAATTTGCCCCTGGCCGCCGCGGCGGGCGTGATCTTCCAGGGCGCGCAGGATGGCGCTGGCTCGCCCCTGCCGGCAGGCCCGGCCGCGGCAGTAGAGCAGCGCCAGACGATCACTGGGTTGAAGCACCCCGAAGGCCTCGATGCTCGCCGCCGCCTGGATGCCCCCGCCACTGGCGGGGGCCGGTGCGGTGCTGGCCAGCCCGAAGCCCTCGCGCAGGGGCTGCAGCAGGGCTCCCGAGCGAACGGGGTGGTGGGCCCAGGCCTCGATCTGGGCCTCGGTGTAGCGGCCGGCCGTCTGACTCAGCACCGCATCGCGATACACCTCCACCAGCTCGTCGTGGTCGCCCGGCCTCAGCGGGCGCAGACCTGCCGCGGCGATTCCGGCAGCGGGGGGGAAGCCAGCAGGCACTGGATCGGCCACGGCTCATTGGGCCAGCGAGAGACGTCATCAGTGTCTCCTGGCCCGCCACACTGGCCCCCCTGCCGCTCTGATGCCGTGATCTCGCCCCCCTCATCGCGGGCCAGGGCCTCAGGGCCGCCGGCGAGGTCCCGGCGGCCCCTGCTGGCTCTGGTTCTCCTGCTGCTGGCCCTGCTCGCCCTGCCGGCGCTGGCGCAGGCCGCCCCTGCCGACGGAGCCCGGCTGTTCGAGGCCCACTGCGCCGGCTGCCACCTTCAGGGCGGCAACATCATTCGCCGCGGCAAAACCCTCAAACTCGCTGCCCTGGAGCGCCAGGGCCTGGCCTCAGAGGCCGCCATCGCCGCCATCGTCGGCAATGGGCTGGGCCAGATGTCCGGTTATGGGGCGCTGTTGGGGGAGAGCGGCACCGAGGCGGTGGCCGCCTGGGTGTGGCAGCAGGCCCAGGCAGGCTGGCCCCGGGGCTGAGCCCTCGCCGCAGCGTCCCGGCCCGCGCCGGCGCAACTCAGAACGCCTGAATCCAGGGATACACCTGCAGGGCGGTCCAGATGCCGTGGCGCCAGTAGGTGTCGGCGTGCAGCAGCGCTTCCACCTGCTCGAGGCTTTCGGCTTCGTAGATCGCGAACAGATGGGTGCTGCCCTCGGTGGGTCCCAGGGTGATCAGCACGCCGGCGTCCTTCTGGCGCTGCAGCCCGGCCAGATGCTCCTCCCGGTAGGGGGCGCGCTGCTCGAGGGCGTTGTCGCAGTAGGTGCCCCAAACGACGTAACGCATGCCGAACCTCGCTGGCAATGGGCCACCGGCAACCTAAATCCCTAGCCCCGGCCTCACTCCCTTGGGCTCTGCGACTGGCCCCTCACCTGGGCTCGTCGGCGGGCACCGCCTCCGGCCACAAGCGGGTGATGGCCAGGGCCACGACGATGCCGATCGCCACATCCACGAAGCGGAACAGCGCCATGCGCCACACCGCGTCGCCGGGAGCAGCCGTGACCACGATCGTCAGGGCGATCCCGCCGAAGCGATAGGCGCTCTGGTGGATCCGGCTGAAGCCGCACACCAGCCCCAGCACCAGGATCCCCGCTGCGTAGGCCAGCACCCCCTTGGGCAGCAGCAGCACCTGCAGGGCCCCAAGGGTCACCCCCAGCAGGGTGCCCAGCAGCCGCCGGCGCGAGATCAGCCAGGAGTCCGCCACGCTGGACTGGGTGACGATGATCGTGGTGATCGGCGACCAGTAGGGATCCGGCACCGCCAGGGCCGTTGCCAGCGCCATCGACACCCCCGCTGCCAGGGCGGTGCGCAGGGCGTGGCGGCTCCAGTTGGCGCGGCGCGGCCTGTCGTTCAGAGAGTCCGCAGCCATCTCAGCGCCCCATCGGCCGGCTGATCACCGCAATCTGGTCCGAGTCCATGGTGAGGGAAGCAGCAGGGCGCTCTCACGATCTTCGGCATCTGCGCCACCGCCAGGCCCCGGCCAATCGCCAGGCAGTCTGCCGGCGAGCCTGCGACGCCAGGGAGTGGATAGCGTTGCAGCACATCTCCACCTCCGCGTCCGGCATGTTGAAGGGCCTCACCGTTCTGAGCCTGCTTGCCCTGGCGATGGGCCTGCCGGCGCGCGCCAGCACCCTCGATCAGCTCGTGCGCGGCTACTGCATCAATGCCGTCAACAGCGAGGTGCGGGCCTCGGGCACACCCCCGCCTGCCGGCATGGCGGAATACACCTGCGACTGCGTGGTGCGCGAAATCGGCCGGGGCCAGACGGTGAACCAGGCCACCTCCACCTGCAGGAGCCTGGCGATCCGCAAGTTCGACCTCTGAACACCACCCTGCCCTCTTGGCAGCCTCAGCGGCGTTCGAGCACGAGCAGGCGGTTGTTGGCGGGAAGCGCGATGTCGGCCCGGCCCTTCAGCCCCACACGGCTGGCCGCCCTGGTCAGTTCGAGGGCATCGCGCACCCCCATCTCCTCATCGATGGCGCGCAGGTGGGCATCAAAGGCGGCATTGCTGGGCGAGGTGTGCGCTTCACCATCCCGGAAGGGCCCATAGAGCAGCAGCAGTCCGCCGGGGCGGAGCGCCCGGGCGGCTCCGGCCAGCAGCCTGGGCACGGCAGTGGCCGGCATGATGTGGCAGGTGTTGGCGGAGAACACCGCCTCGAAGGGTCCCTGGGGCCACTGCTCCGCCCGGGTCACATCGAGCTCCAGCGGCGCGCCGATCACGGCCCCCGCGGCCAGTCCGCTCCTGCCCTCGAGGTTCAGGCGCTCGCGCAGGTCGGGCAGGTTTTCGGCCAGCTCGCTGGGTTGCCACTGCAGCCCGGCGAGGTGACGGGCCATGTGCACGGCGTGCTGGCCGCTGCCCGACCCCACCTCCAGCACCCGGCACGTGGCTGGCAGCAAAGCCGCCAAGCGCTCCAGGATGGGCTGCTTGTTGCGCTCGCAGGCCTCAGAGAAGCGCATCGCCGTGCCTCCATGCTTCCGGTGCCGGCTCAGTCATCCAGGCCGGCCCGCAGTTCGGCGCAGAAGCGACCCGCCGCCGCGGCGATGGCTGCCCCGTCTGCGGGCTCCTGGTGGTGGGCGCTGGCCATCACCTTCACCAGAGCGCTGCCGACGATGGCGCCATCGGCGCCCCACTGGCGCACCTGGCGGGCCTGCTCGGGGCCGGCGATGCCGAAGCCCACCGCCACCGGTGTGGGGCCCAGGTGCTTGAGCTGGCGCACCAGCGCCTCCACCCGCGACCCGAGGCTGCTGCGCACACCCGTCACGCCGGTGACGCTCACCAGATAGGTGAAGCCCCGGCTGGCGCTGTGGATGCGGGCCATGCGTCCCGCGGGGGTGGTGGGGGCCACCAGGAGCACCAGATCGAGCCCGGCCTCAGCGGCGATCGTCGCCAGTTTCTCGGCCTCCTCCAGCGGCAGGTCGGGCACCACCAGGCCGGAGGCACCGGCGGCGGCGGCGGCGCGGCAGAAGTTCTCCATGCCGCGGTTGAGCAGGGGGTTGCTGTAGGTGAACAGAACCACGGGGATCCCCAGCTCCCCCTTCAGAGAGGTCAGCATCTCCAGCACCCGGGCAGGGGTGGTGCCGGCGGCCAGCGCCCGGCTGGCGGCGGCCTGGATCACCGGCCCGTCGGCGAGAGGATCGCTGTAGGGGATGCCCAGTTCCACCAGATCGGCCCCCTCGGCCTGGAGGGCCAGCAGGGTGGCCCGGGTGGCGGCGAGGTGGGGATCACCCGCCATCAGAAAGGGCATCAGGGCGCAGCGCCCCTGCTGCTGCAAGCGGCTGAAGCGCTGCTGGATCGGGGTCGGGGCGGCGGTCACAGCGGCGGGCACAGGGCAGGCTGCTGCGAGCCTATGCCTCGCCGGATTCGGCGATCTGGCCGGTTTCGCGCAGCAGGCGCTCCTGCTCCTCGGGGCTCAAGGCCGCGAATTTCTGCTCCAGCTGCTCGTTCGTGAAGGCGTCGTAGGCGTCCCGGTAGGTGCGGCGCTGCTGCATGTAGGTCATGTTGCCGCTCAGCGCCCGCAGCAGATAGGTGGCCGTCCAGCCCAGCACCAGCACCATCAGCAGGGCCGAGGCGGCGATGCCGGCCGAGAAGCCCTCGAATCCACCGAGCTGCAGCAGGCCGTAGCCGGCGGCCCCCAGACCCAGGACCGCCAGACCCACGAGCAGGGACTGACCCTTGGTCATCGGGAGCCCTGCCCGGCCATGCGCAGGTTGATGAAGGGCGCGAACAGGATCAGCCCGGGAAAGAACAGGAACACCAGCCCATAGACCCCGAAGCGCTCAAGCTTGGACATCACGGTCCAGCGCTTGGCCATCCAGGCGTAGAGCGCCAGCGGAATCACCACGAGATAAGCGCCGGCCAGCAGCAGATAGACAGCGATCAGCAGCACGGCATCGGAGGAGAGACCGAGCAGGGCGGGTGCGGCGATGGCCAGAGGGCCCCCGCCAGTCAACGAAGCGGTGTGCAGCGGCAAGGCACTGAGGGACGAGGAACGGTGGACGGTGGACGAGGAACGGGGCCGATGGGGAGCAGGCCGGTGATCAGGCCGGCGTTCAGGCAGGGGAGGGGGGATGGTGCGCCCGGCGGGATTCGAACCCGCACTGAAGTCATTTTAAGTGACTTGCCTGCTACCGATTGGGCTACGGGCGCATGAACCGCCCACGTCGAGTTTATGGGTGACGATCCGTTGCGCCGCAGACCAGCCCGCCGAAAGATGGTTACAATCATCCCAATCGGCTGAAGCCGGCGGAGATCCCCGCGCAGGCCGATCCAGCACCATTCCTTTCCCCTGCGCTTCCTGGGGAAGATCCGGTAGGTCGCGCGTCGGCTTACGGCAGCAGCGGTGCGTCATCCATATCCGTTCATCCGTCGTTCCATGTCCAACACAACCCGTTCATTCGCCCCAGGTATCCGCTCCAGTCGCAACCATGCTCCCCGGGCTGGCTCGCCATCCCGGGGAGCATCACTCGCCAGCGCTGCCCGCGCTCCCCTGTCCTGCCCCATTCGCAGGCCGTTCCCCTGGCCTGCCGCCGAGGCGCCGCTCACCTGGGAGGAACTGCTGGGCCGTCGCTGAGCCTCACCCCATCCCGCCTGCAGGGAGCAGCCCGATCGTGACCACCACTGGCTGCGCTGCGCGCCCGGTGGATGCGAGTATCGGGCGAAGGCCCTGATGGGTGATGCCCCTGTTGCCCAACCTGGTCGCCATTGTGGCGGGGATTGTGCTGCTGTTCGCCGGCGGCGAACTGTTCGTGGCCGGGGCCACGGCTCTGGCCCTGCTGCTGGGCATTCCCCAGATCGTGGTGGGACTGACCGTGGTGTCCCTGGGTACCAGCGCACCGGAGCTGTTCGTCAGCCTGCTGTCGCTGCTCAAGGGGGGTGACGCCACCGCCATTGCAGCCAGCAACGTGGTGGGCAGCAACATCTTCAATGTGCTTGTGGTGCTCGGACTGAGTGCCCTGGTGGTGCCCCTGCGCGTCCGCAGCCGCCTGGTGCGGCGGGATGTGCCGCTGCTGGTCGCCGTGTCGATGGTGGTGTGGGGCATGGCCTCGGGCACCAGCCTCACCTGGCAGGCGGGGCTGGCTCTGCTGGTGGGTCTGGTGATCAACGTGGTCTGGGAGATCCGCACGGCGCGAGAGCATCCCGAGGAGTCGGAGATCGATGGCGATGACGCCTCCCGCACCTCCCCGCTGGGGGCCGGCGTCAGGCTGCTGCTGGGACTGGCGCTGCTGGTGCTCGGCTCCCAGGTGCTGCTCCATGGCGCCACCTCGGCCGCCGTGCAGCTGGGGGTCAGCCAGACCCTGATCGGCCTCACCATCGTGGCGGCGGGCACCTCGCTGCCGGAGCTGGTGACCTCCCTTGTGGCGGCCTACCGCGGCAGCGCCGATCTGGCGATCGGCAATGTGGTGGGCAGCTGCCTGATCAACCTGCTGCTGATCCTGGGCCTCTGCGCCCTGGCTTCGGGGCCGCAGGGGTTGCCGGTGGATCCCGTGCTGGTGCAGCGGGATCTGCCGGTGATGGTGCTCACCACCCTGGCCTGCCTGCCGATCTTCTGGACCAACGGCACCATCACCCGGCTGGAGGGGGGGCTGCTGGTGGGCCTCTATGGCCTCTACCTGGTGGAGCAGCTGCTCACCAGCACCGTTCCCTGGGCCACGGCTGGCTATCGCCAGGTGCTGCTGGTGGTGGTGCTGCCACTGGTGCTGGTCTATCTGGTGTGGCAGGTGCTGGCCGCCAGGCGGGTGCGGCTGCGCGGCTGAGTCAGCTCGCAGGCAGCCTGGCCAGGGCTGTGGTGGCCCCCATCACCACCAGCAGCTCTCCGGCCTGCAGCACCTGGGAGGCGGGGGGATTGACGGTGAGGGCGTTGTCGGGGCCGGCGGCCAGCACGCTGACGTCGAAGTTCTTGCGCAGGTTGAGGTCGCGCAGCGACTGCCCCACGAAGGGTTCGGGCACCCGGATCTCCTCGATGGAGTTGCGGTCGTCGAGGCGCAGCCGGTCGAGCAGGTTGGGGCGCACCAGTTCCATCCCCAGCCGGTGCCCCTGCATCTTCGAGGGGAAGATCACCCGGTCGGCTCCCACCCGCTGCAGCATCTTCATGTGCAGGTCGTTGGTGGCCCGGGCGATCACCTTGCGCACCCGACTGCCCTCACTGTCCTTGGCGATCAGGGTTGCCGTGACGCTGGCCTCGATCGGCTCGCTCATGGCCACCACCACGGTGCTCACATCCAGCACCCCGGCTTCCCGCAGCGCCTCCTCATCGGTGCAGTCCACCACCCGGGCCTGGATGGCGGGATCCACGTGGCGCAGGGCGTCGATGGCCTTCTGACTGTTGTCGATGGCCAGCACGTCGCGGCCGGCTTCGCAGAGCTCACGGCAGACGGCGGTGCCGAAGCGCCCCACGCCGATGACGGCGAAGCCCCCCTGGGAGGTGCCTTCAGCCGGATTCCAGTGCCACCAGTTGGCCATCGTTGCTGTTCGAGATCGGTGCTGTTCGAGTTCGGTGCTGATTGCGATCGGTGCTGATTGCGATCGGTGCTGGCGGAGGTCGCTGCTGGATGAGCGGGGGCCGCTGGGGCCGGCTCTGGGCGGAGCTCTGGTTGAGGGGAGCTCAGAGACTTGCAGCCGGGGGTCGGGGCTCAGATGTACAGCTCCTCGCGGGGGTAGCCCACCCTGGGCTGGGGCCGGCTGCCGTAGAGCGCCGAGAGCAGCAGCAGGATGCCCAGTCTGCCCACGAACATGCCCACCATCAGCACCAGCTGGCCCCAGCGGTTGAGCTGGGCGGTGACGCCCAGATCCAGCCCCACCGTGGCAAAGGCCGACATGCAGGTGAACAGCCGCTCCAGGAAGCTGAACTCGGTGCCCCCGGGAGCCTCCGTGCCGGTGGCTCCCAGCCCCAGCACCAAGGCCATCAGCAGCACGAAGATCAACGAGGCGATCGTCACCCCGATCGCCCGCAGCACCACGGTGGCGGGGATCTGCCGCTGGTGGATCACCACCTCTTCGCGGCCCTGCAGGGTGGAGCGGGTCGCTCCCATCAGGGTGGCGAAGGTGGTGGTCTTGATGCCGCCGCCGGTGCTGCCGGGGCTGGCGCCGATGAACATCAGCATGATCAGCAGCAACAGTCCGGCGTCGGAGAACATGGCGCTGGAGAAGGTCACCGTGCTGAAGCCGGCCGTGCGGGCCGACACCGACTGGAACAGCGTCACCTGGATCTTCTCGGCCAGCGGCAGCGGTTCGATCGCCCCTCCGCCGGCGAACTGTTCGGTGAACATCAGCCCGAGCCCCCCCACCAGCACCAGCACCAGGCTGCTGCGCAGCACCAGCCTGGTGTGCAGGTTGTAGAGCTGCAGCCCGAGGCCGTGGCGCAATCGGCGCAGGCGATGGCGGTGGCTCCAGAGATCGTTCAGCACCCGCCATCCCAGGCCCCCGGTGACGATCAGGGCGGCGATCACCATGTTCACCACCGTGTTGTCCCGGTAGCGGATGAGGCTGTCGCCCCAGAGCCCGAAGCCGGCGTTGTTGTAGGCGCTGATGGCGTGAAACAGGGAGGCCCAGAGGCGCTCGAGCGGATTGCTGATGTCGGAGAACCCAAAGCCGTAGAGCACCACAGTGCCCAGGCCCATCACGCAGCTGCCGCTGATCAGGATGCGGTTGAAGGTGGAGCCGATGCCGCCCACCCCGAATTCATCGAGGGCCCGGCCCCGATCGAGGCGGGCCCGCAGCCCGCCGTGACCCTGCACGAACCCCTGCAGGAAGGTGGTGATCGCCATCAGGCCCACCCCGCCGGTGATGATCAGGCAGGCCAGCAGCAGCTGCCCCACCAGGGTGAGATCCTCACCCACGTCGATGATCGACAGCCCGGTGACGGTGATCGCCGAGGTCACCGTGAACAGGGCTTCCCAGAGCCCCACCCCCGGCCGCGAACAGAGCGGCGTGGCCATCACCAGGGTGCCGACGGCGATCACCAGGGCGCCGGTGACCACGGTGAACTGGGGCACCGTGAGCTGGTGGCGCCACTGCCTGGGCCGAAGCCAGCGGGGACCGAACCGAGCTGCACTCATGCCCCGGGAGCAGAACCCAGCACGGGACTGCCGCCCTCACCTGCGCGGCGCAGGGCCGGCGGACAGGGGCCGTCGCGATCGGAGCGGAACACCAGATCCATCGCCGGCAGGTGGGTGTGAACCAGCTGCACCAGCCGCTCGAAGGTGTTCAGGGTTTCCGGAGCCCGCAGCCCCATCGGCTCGCGGCTGAGCAGCACCAGTTCCAGCGTTCTGCCGCTGGCCTCGGACTGGACATCGGCGAACAGCTGCATGCGCTGGGTTTCGCCTCCCTGCTTGAGCAGGGCCCCCAGGTGGGCAGGGGTGCGGTGATCGACCTCCGCACTGAGGGCAGCCAGCACAGGGGCAAGGCCATCGATCAGCCCCCGGGTGGCCGCTTGGCCGGTGGCATGGCTGCTGCCGGTGGGCTTGAGAACCAGCAGGTACCGGGCCATGTCTGCCTTGATCGGCTAAGACGCTACTGCGTGCGCCGCCTGCGGATGCCTCGCTGCAGTTCGGATGCGATCGCCGTGATCGGCGCCGGTGTGGCGGGCTGCGCCCTGGTGGCCCAGCTGCGCCGGGGCGGCCATCGCGGGGCTCTGTCCCTGTGGGAGACCGGCCGGGGGCCGGGCGGCCGTGCCAGCACCCGGCGCTCCCGCCGCGACGATCTGCTGGCTGTGGACCATGGCGCACCGCTGCTGAACATCACCTCCGAGCCGGCGCCCGATCTGCTCGCGCCCCTGCTGGCCGGCGGCTGGATCGAGCCCTGGAGAGCACCGGTGGCGATGCTGGAGGGTGAGTCGCGGCTCACCATCGGCCGCTCCGATGCCCTCGGCCTGGGCGATCTCTACCGCGGCCGCGGCGGCATGGACCGACTCTGCCAGGGGCTGCTGCACCTGGCCGGCGGCGCCGGCCAGGTGAGTGCTCATTACGGTGTCATGGTGCGGCATCTGGAGCGAGGCGCCCGCGGCCGCTGGCGATTGCTCGCTGCCGACGGGCAGCTGCTGGCCGAGGCCGACTGGCTGGTGCTCAGCGGCACCCTGCTGGCCCACCCCCGCAGCCGGCTGATCTTCGGCTGGCCTGACGTGCCGCTGGAGAAGGCCACCCGCCTGCACCCCGACCTGCAGCTCCAGCACGCCCTCACCACCCTGGCCGGGATCCACTTCGAGGCCCGCACCAACCTGCTGCTGGTGTTCCGGGGCGAGGCCGCTGTGGCCTGGCGGGCCCTGCCGTTCGCGCTGGTGAATTTCGACGCCGCCGCCCAGCAGCGCTGGGGCCTGCGCTGCATCAGCATCCAGTCCCTCGAGGATGGCCGCTGTGCCGTGGTGGCCCATTCCACCCACACCTTCGCCGCCGACCATCTCGATGTGGTGGGCAGCGGCTCGGCTGTGGCCCGTCAGTTGCGGCTGCCCATCGATCAGGGACGCCAGGGGGTGGTGATCGCCGCCCTCAGCGATGCCGTGGCCCAGTGTCTGGCCCCCTGGATCGGCGGTCTCGATCCGCTGCGGGCCACTCCGCAGCTGATGCGCTGGGCCGCCGCCTTTCCCCTGCCGCCCGGTCTGCCTCCCGCCCTGGCGCTCTGCCCCAGCAGCCGGGTGGGATTCTGTGGCGACTACCTGGCCGGCCCCGGCTTCGGCCGCATCGAGGGGGCGCTGATCAGCGCCGAGCGGCTGGCGTCCACCCTGCTGGCCAGCTGAGGGCTTCGGTGCCCCTGGCGCCAGAGCCCGGGCTGATTACCGTGGGCGCCATGTTCAGCCCCTTCGGCGACTGGCTGCCAGAGGTGGTGGTCTTCCACCCCCTGCGCTTCGAGGACGCGCAGCTGATCGTGCACGCTGTGAGGGAACACAAAACGGCCCTGGTGCATGCCGGCGCGATGGACCGGGGCGAAGCGCAGCGGTTGATCGATTTCGTGGCCGGCGGTGTGAGCGCCATCGATGGCCGGGCCGAGTGCCTTGATGAGCTCACCTTCGTCTTCACTCCGGAGGTGGTGCTGCTGACACGGGACGCTGACAGCGCCGCGGCGCGCTGAGCCAGGCCTGGCGGCCAGCCTCGGTATTGGCCAGCGTGCACCGGCACTGATCTGTGGTCAGCGGGCAGCCCCCACCGTGGTCAGCGGCAGCCAGCAGCCCCCGGGGGCCAGCTTCTCCACCAGCAGGGTCTGATGACGTTGCCGCGACTCCAGCAGGGCGAAGGCTTCGGCGGCATCGCGGCTGAGGAAGCGCGCGGCCTGAACCTGCTGGGGCACGCTCTGTTCGCGCTCCACGTGGGGGCGGACGCGATAGGGCCCCTGGCGGGTGGGCTCGTCGGTGGGCTTGAGGTCCATGGACTGGATTCTGCAGGCGACCTGCCGCCGGGCCCTCAGGCTTCGCACTTTCGTTGGCTTGTGGCCACCGGCATGGCGCCAAACCCTTCACAAGGTGTTACAGTTTCCGAAACACCTCGCAACACTTCCATGAGCGACTCCACCTCCCGCTTTGGCTTCGTCGCCTTCGCCGAGACCTGGAATGGCCGCCTCGCCATGATGGGCTTCGTGATCGGCCTGGCCACCGAAGTGCTCACCGGCCAGGGCATCCTCTCCCAGATCGGTCTGGGCTGATCGGCCTGACCCACAAGCACCCGTCACACTCCACAGGCCCCCAGGCATCCGCCCGGGGGCCTTTTCGTTGCACCGTTCCGCCCCCAGCCTGCCCTTGCCATGGCCAGCTCCCGTGAACCCTCCGCCACGGTGGTGAAGCTGCAGATCCTGGCGGCTGTGGGTCTGCCGCTGTTGCTGCTCGGGTTGTGGCTGCGCTCTCTGGGGTTCTGGTGAAGCCAGGCGGTTCAGTCGCCGCAGCCCCGCTCGAACACCGCCCGGCGCAGCTCGTCCAGCTGCGCTGAGCCAGGCGAGCGCTGGTCGAAGAGCAGGGTCCAGGCCAGGGGCACATCCTCGTTTTCCAGGGCCTGCTCAAAGGCCCCCAGCCAGGCGTCCGGGTTGGCGCCGAGGCTCTCCATCAGCCGCATGGTTTGGTCCATGCGCTGCGCTGACGCCCCCACCAGCTGCACGTGGGCGAAGGCATCGGGCGCCGCGCCCAGCGGCCGCAGCTGCAGCAGCACGGGCTCCTCCGGATCGATCGGCGCGGCCGGCCAGGCCAGGGGGGTGAGGATCGGACGAGCCAGGCTGCCTCGCCGCTGCCAGGGGGGCCGCGCCTGCCGCTGGATCTGAAGGTCCAGCAGGGGCTCCACCACCACCAGCATGGGCTCGGGGCTGAGCACGATGCCGAAGGCGTCAAACGCGTCCAGCGGCCCGATGCGGGGAGCCACCACGCACACCGCTATCCCGGCCCCCTGGCCCTGGCGGTTGGCGGCCACGGCCCCGGGATCGGAGCCCGCCAGCGTCAGCATGGCCGCACAGGCCAGCAGGGCCGGGAGGCGCACCGGCCCGGTGCCGGGCCATGGTCTGCCAGAGGCCACGGCTCAGTCCCCCGGGGGAGTGCTGATCCGCTCTCCCCAGGCATGCAGGCCCTCGAGCACCGGGATCAGATCGCGCCCCAGGGGGGTGAGGCCGTACTCGACCCGCGGAGGGACTTCGGCATGGACATGGCGCCAGAGGACGCCATCGGCCTCCAGGTCGCGCAGCTGGCTGGTGAGCACCTTCTGGCTGATCGTCCCGAGGGCCCGCTGCAAGGCGGAGAAGCGGCACCTGCCCACGAGCAGCTCGCGCAGGATCAGCAGCTTCCAGCGGCCCTGAATCACCCGCAGCGCCAGCTCCGCCTTGCAGTTGCCGTGATCGTGGGAGTCATGAAAGCCCGTCGGCCGTTCCACCTCTGCGGGCTCCATCCTGTGCTCACCCAATCCTTACCACCGGGTGCCTGAGCCACCTGGATGTGCGCTCTTGTGTCGCCGCCGGCCCAGGGCTCAACATCCAGGTGGTCTCAACCCAATCCATCCTGCCGCGCCACCTCCATGACCGACCTGCTTGTGATCGCGGCCAGCAATGGCGAAAACCTCTCCCTGGCCTCCCGTTTCGCCGCGGAGGCCGAGCGCCTGCATCAGGCGGCCGAGGTGCTCGATCTCACCAGCCTCGAACTGCCCCTGTTCACCCCCCGCATTCAGGCGCTGGGGATTCCGCCGGGGCTGGCGGCCCTGGAGCGGCAACTGGCCGCCGCGCCCCGCTGGGTGATCTGCGCCCCGGAATACAACGGGTCCATCCCTCCGGTGCTCACCAGCGCCATTGCCTGGCTGTCGGTGCAGGGTGACGACTTCCGCCTGCTGTTCAACGGCAGGCCGGTGGCCATCACCAGCCATTCCGGCGGCGGCGGCCACACGCTGCTGGTGGCGCTGCGGCTGCAGCTGGCCCATCTCGGGGCCCAGGTGGTGGGCCGGCAACTGGTGAGCACGGCCGCCAGGCCCGCCAAGGACAGCTCCATCACGGACCTGCTGCAGCGTCTGATCGCCATGCCCGCCCCCCAGCCCTGAACGCCGCCCATCCAGCCCAGCTCGAGTCTCTTCCCGCCCCGCCATGATCTCGCCCCCTTCCTCCCCCCTTGCGGGCGCTGGCGCTGCGACGCTGCTTCGGCCCGCCGCCGAACGCTTCCTCAGCCGGCTCGACTGGCTCGAGAGCTGGCACAGCTTCTCCTTCGCCGGGCACTTCGATCCGGCCTGGATGGGCTTCGGCCCCCTGCGGGTGATCAATGAGGACACGATCGCGCCCGGCCGCGGCTTCGGGATGCATCCCCACCGCGACATGGAGATCGTCACGGTGATGCTGGAGGGGCAACTCAGCCACCGCGACTCGCTCGGCCACTCCCAGGTGCTGCAGGCCGGAGAGGTGCAGCGCCTGAGTGCCGGCACGGGCGTGGTGCACAGTGAGCTGAACGGCGGCAGCCAGCCCTGCAGGCTGCTGCAGATCTGGATCGAACCGGCCACAACCGGCATCGCCCCGGCCTACGAGCAGAAGCCCTTCGCCATCACTTCCGGCTGGACCCCGCTGCTCGACCCCCAAGGGCAGGCCGGGGCGATGGTGATCCAGCGGCCGGTGCAGCTCTGGCGGGCGCGGCTGGGGACCGGAGAGGAGCTGGCTCTGCCGGGGTCTCCCGCCGCTGCCGCGCCCAGCCACCACTGGCTGCAGGTCATCGAGGGCACGGTGCAGGGGCCTTTCGCCATTCCTTCCACGCTGGGCCCTGGCGACGGTCTCGGCTGGCTGGGCCAGGAGAGCGGGGTGCTGAGCGCAGGCAAGATGGGCGCCGACCTGCTCCTGTTCGCCCTGCGATGATCCGCCCCGATCGCACCGAGGCCAGGCAGCCCCTGGAGACAAGCCCGGGCGGACGCCTCTCGATCGCCCGTTCGATGGCGATGCTGCAGCCGCCCCGGGGCTACCGCACCCTGGCCTGGCTGGGGCTGGTGGGCAATGGGCTCGTGCTGCCGCTGCTGGTGGTGGTGATCCTGGCCGAGCCCACCTGGCGCACGGTGCACATCGCCGTGGGCTCCGCAGCCGTGCTGCCCACTGCCGCCGTGGGCATCGTGGCCTCGGTGGCCCTGCTCCGCTGGCGGGCCTGGGGTCAGATCCTGGCCATCGTGTCCCTCTCGATGAGCCTGGCGGTGGCTCTGCCCTACGGCATCGTCAGGCTGGCGCTGCTGAGTGAGGGGCGTCTGCTCGGTGCCCTGGTCTCGGCGGCTCTCTGGGTTGTGATCACGGCCTGCCTGCTGTTCTGGTGCCGGCCCTGCATCCGCCGCTACCTGGTCTGAGCCCCTGGGGTCGCGGACGCCTGGGGCCTGGAGATGTTGTGAAGGTGACAGTCACAGGCTGTCACAAGGGCCATGATCGGATGAGGATGTGCAGACAGACGCGATGACCGACACCCTCAGCCTTCAGCCTGTGCACCCGCACCAGCGGGCACACCCCCATGGAGCCCACTCCCACGTGCGCCGCTACCGGCTCGTGGATGGGCTGGGAGCTCCCCACCCCGTGCTCGACGACCTCTACGACTCCATTGAGGCCGCCTGGGCCGAGGCCACGCGCTGGTGGCAGAACCACGGCGACTCCAGCCAGGAGCCGGTGGAGATCGGCATCGAGGTGAGCACCGCCAGCGGCGACTGGCGCACCCTGCGCTTCCCCGGCAGCTGAAGCCTCAGCGCCAGTCGGGGCGATAGATCCTCAGCCGTGCCGAGCCCAGGGCGGTGGCATTGGGATTGGGGCCAGCGGGGAAGGCCGTCACCTGAAACAGGTAGGTGCCCGGCATCGTGGGGTTGCTCCAGGGCTTGAGGCTCACGGTCACCGTGGAGCCGGGGGCCACCGGTTCCGGGAAGCTGATGCGAATGGCCCGATCGTGCTCGGACAGTTCCGCCTCCACGGGGATCGCCGCTCCATGCCCGCGGGGCCGACCCAGAAAGGCCTGGGTGCGATCCAGGCTATAGGGAAAGATCCGGTCCGGGCCGGCACTCTGACGGATCAGCAGCCCGCCCAGGGAGGCCCCGGCGGCTGCGTCGAGTTCCACCGAGAAGAAGTAGGTGGCCCTGGGATCGCCGGCGTCGGTGGTGTAGCTCACCAGGTCGGCCTTCCAGGGCGGGCGGGTGAAGAAGGTGGCGCCACGCAACTCCACGGCCCCGGCCGCGAGCGGGCCCAGCGCCCCAGCCGCTGTGCCCAGGCAAATGCCGCCCAGGGTTGCGCCCAGCAGGGCGGGCCGGGCGATGGCAGCCCGAAAGCCGGAGTGGTCCATGGCGGGCGGGGCGGAGGTCAAACCCTAGTTCGCGCCTTCAGAAACGGCTGCGGATCCTGATCCAGGCGATGCCGCAGGGGAATCGGCAGGCCCTGGGCTCCGGGGTCGCCGGGGTCGAGCCTGGCGGTGGCCTCCAGGGCGCTGCGCAGCAGGCGGGCGGCGTGCAGCGGCATGTCCCTGGGGACGCTGATGCGATCGCGCAGGTAGCGCAGGCCCGCGGCGCTGCCCGCCGGCGGGGCGCACTCCCCAGCCCCCATCAGGCGGGTGAGCGCGCAGCGCAGGGGCAGGGCGAAGCCCTCGCTGCCCAGGGGATTAATCGCCTGCAGGGTGGGCCGATGGCGCAGAACCCTGGCCAGGGCGATGGCTGCGGCGTCGGCAGGAGCCGGTTGGCTGGTTTCGGGGTCCAGGTGGTCTCCGGCGAGGATCGGCCACGGTCCCTGATCGATGCGCTGCGCCAGCTGCCGCTGGCTGTCACTGCCGTTGGGGTGGCAGCCGCCCATCTGGGGTGGCAGATCGTGGGCATGGGTGTGGAAGTCACCCTGGGTGCCGCGGTAGGCGGTGCGTTGCTCCAGGCCGCAGAACCAGCGCTGGATGGCGGGATGCTCCTGCCGCAGCAGGAAGCCCTTGTAGTAGGCGAGGGACGCGTTCATGCGTTCCAGATAGGGGACGAACACGAGATCCGCTGTGCCCATCTCCTCCCCCAGCAGGAAGGATCCCGCCCGCTGCTGCAACTGCGCCTCCAGCGTCCTTGCCAGCTGCACGAAGCGGTCCCGAGCCCGGTGATCGGAGGCCGGGGGGTGGGGGTAGCAGAGCCACTCGCACCAGGCACGGAACAGCTGCCGCTCCAGCTGCCGCAGGGGCAGCACGGCGCTGTCGTGCATGCCGGGCCCAAGGCTGCCGAAGGCGGCCTCGAGGGCCTCGAGGATGCGGTCGCTCTCGGTGATCAGCCGGCCGTCGAGTTCCAGGGCCGGCAGCATGCCCGAGGGCACCAGCCGCCGGAACCAGGCTTCTTTCTCGCCGTAGCAGACCATCGTCACCTTGCGCACCCGGTAGGGGACGCGCCGCTCCTCCAGCCACAGCCACACCTTCTGGCAGTAGGGGCACCAGGCGTGGTGATCGCGGTAGAGGGTCACGCGCACGGCGGCCTCCGGTTGCCCGAACAGGCGCAGGAGCGACTGGGCGTTGGTGGCCTCGCTGTTCGGCGGTTGGGCCAGTTGCTCCAGTTCACTCCAGCTCAGGGCGGCGGCGGCTCGCACCTCAGCGCCGCCGCTTTCTAGCCTCGTGGGCCCATCCAGTGCATCGCGGGTTCCCATGTTTGACGCCTTCACCAAGCTGATTGCCCAGGCCGATGCCCGGGGCGAATTCCTCAGCCCGGGTCAGATCGATGCCCTTGCCGCCATGGTGGCGGACGGCAACAAGCGCATGGATGCCGTCAACCGCATCACCTCCAACGCCTCCGCCATCGTCACCAACGCCGCCCGCGATCTCTTCGAGGCCCAGCCCGCTCTGATCGCCCCCGGTGGCAACGCCTACACCCATCGCCGCATGGCCGCCTGCCTGCGCGATATGGAGATCATCCTTCGCTACGTGAGCTATGCCGTCTTCGCCGGCGATGCGTCCGTGCTCGAGGATCGCTGCCTCAACGGCCTGCGTGAGACCTACCTCGCCCTCGGCGTCCCCGGTGCCTCCGTTGCCGAAGGCGTGCGCAAGATGAAGGACGCCGCTCTCTCGATCGCCAACGACCGCAACGGCATCACCCCCGGCGACTGCTCCGCTCTGATGAGCGAGATCGGCACCTACTTCGATCGCGCCGCCGCCGCTGTCGGCTGAGGCCGGGCTCAGCCGGCCCCGGGCCCATGACAAAGCCCGGGCAGTTCTGCCCGGGCTGTTCAGTGCTGGCCTGGCACGGCTGAGGGATGGCTTGGCCTCAGCCCACCGTGTCCTCACCGCTTTCGCCTGTGCGAATGCGGATGGTGGTTTCCACAGGCAGCACCACGAGCTTGCCGTCGCCGGCCTTGCCGGTGCGGGCAGCGCTGGAGATGGCCTCGATCACGGCGTCGACCTTGTCGTCCTTGACGACCGTGGTGATCATCACCTTGGACAACAGGCGGGCTTCCACCTTGACGCCGCGGTAGACCTCGGTGTAGCCCAGCTGCTGGCCGAAGCCCTGCACTGTGCTCACCGTCATGCCGTTGATGCCAACGGCCACGAGGGCGTCTTTCACCGGGTCAAGTTTTTCGGGGCGAATGACGGCTTGGATCTGTTTCACGCGATACCAGTGAAATCGGATCTTGTTTAGGGGCTGCGCTGCCTGCGGTCTGTAGCAATGGCAGCAGCTTCACCAGCCATGGCGCTCCAACCCCGCGGCCGCCTGCCCTGCCCGAGGCCGCTGGCGAGCGGGGCGGGGGAGGCGGAGAAGCGTTTTGTAGCGAATCGAACATCAGCCGGACGGGCGAGGCCGCATTGTCTCTGCCGATGGATGATCCAATTCATCCAATTTCCGAGCAGCCGTCCTTCCGAACTGCCCATGACCATTGCTTCCCCCCCTCCCAGGCGCCCCCGGCGGTTGCAGGAGGCAAGTCTGCTGGAGGCCCCGTCACTGATGCTGCGCAGCATCCGCGGTCTGGCCTCGCAGCGTTCCCTCACCTGGCTGGCCTGTGTGCCGCTGGCCCTTCTTGGGCTCGGCGTGTTCAACCTCTCGGCCCATGCAGCCGAGTTGCCTGAGCTCACAACAGCTTTCCTGACCAACAACTTCTTCATCTTCGTCTGCGCGATTCTGGTCATCTTCATGAATGCCGGCTTCGCCATGGTGGAGTCCGGAATGTGCCGCCAGAAGAACGCGGTCAACATTCTGCTCAAGAACCTGATCGTCTTCGCCCTGGCCGCCACTGCCTACTGGTTCATCGGCTACTCCGTCATGTACGGGGATTCGGTGCTGGGTGGCTGGTTGTTCTTCAAGGGTCTGTTCTTCGACCCCTCAGTCACTCCTGAGATGGTGACGGAAGGATCCCTGGTTCCCACCGTGGACTTCTTCTTCCAGGTTGCCTTCGCTGCCACCGCCGCCACGATCGTTTCCGGCCTTGTGGCCGAGCGCATCAAGTTTGGTGAGTTCGTGATCTTCTCGCTGGTGCTTGTGGGGATCCTCTACCCCATCTCCGGCTCCTGGCAGTGGAACGGTGGCTGGCTCAGCGAGCTCGGCTTCATCGATTTCGCCGGCTCTTCGATCGTGCACTCCTTCGGTGCCTGGGCTGGCATCGTCGGGGCCTGCCTCCTCGGACCACGCATCGGCAAGTTCGTGGGCGGCAAGCCCCAGGCCCTGCCAGGCCACAACATGTCGATTGCCACCCTGGGCTGCCTGATCCTCTGGATCGGCTGGTACGGCTTCAACCCCGGCTCCGTGCTGGCCATGGATGAAACCGTTCCCTATGTGGCCGTGACCACCACCCTCGGGGCTGCGGGCGGCGGCATCGCCGGCACCATCGTCTCCCAGATGCGTGGCGGCAAGCCCGACCTCACGATGACCATCAACGGCATCCTGGCTGGTCTGGTGAGTGTCACCGCTGGCTGTGACGGTTTCTCGATGGGCGGCGCCTGGGTTGCCGGCTTCATCGGCGGCGTGATCGTGGTCTACTCGGTGGCCATTCTTGACTCCCTGCAGATCGACGATCCGGTTGGTGCCTTCTCGGTGCACGGCTCCTGCGGCATCTGGGGAACCCTGGCTGTCGGCCTGTTCAACATGGACTACGGTCTGTTCTATGGCAAAGGCTTCGGCCAACTGGGCGCCCAGATCATTGGGGTGATCGCCTACGGGGTGTTTGCAGCCCTCACTGCCTGGATTCTCTGGTCCATCATCGGTGCAGTGTTTGGAGGCATCCGAGTCACTGAAAGCGAGGAGATCGAGGGTCTCGATATCGGCGAGCACGGCATGGAAGCCTATCCCGACTTCGCCGCCAGCGCCAAGTGACGCTCTGCTGACTCCGTCGCTAGAGCAAAGCCCGCGGCACGCCGCGGGCTTTTTTCATGGTCCTGTTCCGTTGGTCATCCACTGTGCGTGTCCAACGAGCGAGGCGAGCGGAGAGCCGGCTCCTCACACCAGCCGCGAGCCGCTGGCCTGCCGGCGCTGCTGGGGATCGAACACCGCCGCGATGGTGCGGATCAGCCAGCGCCCCTCGGTGGTGACGCGCACCTGGCCCAGGCCACCGCTCCGGCTCAGCTGCACCAGCCCGTCGGCGGCCAGGTCCTGCAGGTCGGTCCATTCGCGGCTGAAGCGGGCCAGCTCCAGCTCCACCTGGAAGTGACACATCACCTCCTTGATCAGCTCCCGGCGCTCGAGCACCTCCGGGTCCCGCACCTCCAGGCCCCGCTCCACCGGCAGCCGGCCGGCGGCGACGGCGGCGGCCCAGGCCTTCAGCCCGCGCTGGTTCTGGCAGGTGAGATGGGTGAACTGGCTGATGGCCGTGGGGCCCACCCCCAGCAGCTCCAGCTCCCCGCCGGTGGTGTAGCCCTGGAAGTTGCGGTGCAGGCTGCCGCTGCGGGCGGCCACCGCCAGGGCATCGCCGCTGAGGGCGTAGTGGTCCATGCCGATGGCGTCGTAGCCCTGGCCGATGAGCCGCCGGTTGGCGTTCTCCAGCATGGCGATGCGCTCGCGCTGGCTGGGCAGGTCATCGGCGGCGATCCGGCGCTGCATCGGCAGCTGCTCCGGCAGGTAGGCGAAGGAGAACAGGGAGATGCGATCGGGCCGCAGCTCCTCCACCAGGGCCAGGGTGGTGTCGAAGCGCTCCGGGGTCTGCAGGGGCAGGCCGCAGATCAGATCCACATTCACGCTGTCGAAGGCGGCCTCCCGCAGCCACTGCATCGAGCGCCGCAGCTGCTCCACCGCCACCACCCGGTTCACCGCCCGCTGCACCTCGGGGTTGGCGTCCTGGATGCCGAAGCTGATGCGGTTGAAGCCCAGCTCGCGCAGCTGCAGGGCCTGATCGCGGCTGAGGAACTCCGGATTCACCTCGATCGAGGCCTCCAGCGCGGGGTCGAGGTCGAAGTGGCGCTCGATCAGACCCCAGAGCTGGGCCTGTTCCTCGGCGTTCAGGTAGTTGGGGGTGCCGCCGCCCCAGTGCAGCTGGGCCAGCCGGCGCCGCTGGGGCAGGGCGTTCGCCACCAGCTCCAGCTCCCGGCTCAGGGTTTCCAGATAGGGCGCCACCACCTTCGAGCCCAGCTGGGTGGTGACCCGGTTGCAGCCGCAGTACCAGCAGGCGTGGCGGCAGAAGGGCACGTGCACGTAGAGCGACAGCGGTTCGGCGCTGTCCTCGGCGAGCTCGGCGCGCAGCTGGCTCTCGCCCAAGCCGTCGCTGAAGGCCGCGGCGGTGGGATAGCTGGTGTAGCGGGGGACGGGCCTGTCGTACTTGAGCAGCAGCTCGATCGGGCTGAGGGCGGGGCTGACTGCGGGGCTGGGGGCTGCGGTGACTGCGGGGCTGCCGGTGGTGGTGGTCATCAGACGGCGCGGGGCGGGAGGGACGACGGCCTGTCAACGGTATGCCACCAACGTGATAGCGGTGTGGGGGTCGGCCGGATTCCGGTGGGTTTCGTTGCAGGAGCCGGGCGGGCGATCGGGCCCGCCCGGCTGTCTTCAGCGCTGTGCTCAGGCCAGCGTGCCGAGTTCGGCCAGCAGCTTCTGGGTGGCGTGGAAGGCGAGCACGGCCTCCTCGAGCAGTTCCTCCTCCTCGGCCTCGCTCAGGTCGAGCTGCTCGAAGGCGTCGTGGAAGGCGTGCTTGAGGTCGGCCGTGGGGCGGGGGAAGTGCCAGAACTCCACCGGCGGCATGCCGTGGCGCGCGAGGATGGCGTTGGCCTGCTCGGCCAGCTGCTGGCCGCCGGAGAGGTCGCCGCCGTAGCGCACATACACGTGGGCCATGAAGCGGTGGGGCGCCTGCCGGGCCAGATCGCGCAGATGCTCGAGCCAGGCGGCGGCGGCCGGCGAGGGGGGCGTGGCCTCGATGGCGGCGAGCTTCGCGGCATCGTGGCGCAGGGCGGCGGTGCGTGCCAGGTCGCCCCAGGGCATGGACGCGGCGCCGAGGGCGGCGGCCAATTCGGGGCCGCGCTCCTCGATCAGCTCGTAGGCGGGCACCAGGGCCCGCAGCAGGGCGGCGAGCTGCACGGGGCTGGCCTCACCGGCCAGCAGGGCGCGGGAGAAGTCCATGCCCTCGGCCTTCTGGTGGGCGGCGCCGATGCGGCCATGGAGCTTGCGCACCCGCGGCCCGAAGCCCTTGCGGGCCACGGCATCGGCGGGGCGGGCGTGGTCGGAGATGGAGGTGGGGGTGACGGTCACGGTGAGCGAATGGCGTCTGCACTGCCAACGTTATAGCGCTACTGTTGTGCCGCAGATCCATGGTTGCTGATTCTTAGCGGCCCGCCGCCCATGCCCCAGCTCTTCCCTCCCGTTCCGCCGATCGCCGACGCCGCCTCGCCGCAGTGGCACCTGTTGCTGGCCGCTGCCGGCGATCTCAGCGGCGACGGCCAGCTGCGCGAGCTGATCCGTGAGCGCCGCCAGTGCCAGGGGGGCACCGGCGCCATCTGGTACCTGCCGCCGCGGCTGGTGGCCGAGCTGGGCCTGGGCGAGGGCCTGGAGGCGCTGGTCACCGCCACGCCTGCGGTGCTCACCTGGTTGCAACTGCGCTTCGGCGGACGCGCGAGCCAGGTCCGCCTGGCCGCCGCCTGGCTCGATGCCGAGGCCGGGGCGCTGCCACCGGGCGCCCCGCTGCCGTGTTTGCGCTGAGGGTGTTCAGCCGCTGGCCGGGGTGCTGAGGGCCCTGGCGGTGAGGCGGTTCACCAGGCGCCGCGCCTCCGCCTCGCCGTGGCCGATCGCCTGCATCGACCCCTGGAACTCCACCACGAACTCGGCCACCAGCTCGTGGGGATCGATGCCGATCGCCCGCAGGTCGTGCTCCAGGGCACGGAGCATGGCCAGGGCCACCGGCACGGCCCGCCCGGCGCAGGCCTCCACCTCAGCGGCCACCTCGGCAAGCCGTGGCCGCAGCCACTGCTCGCCGAAGTTGAGATGCTCGGCCTCGTCCGCGATCACCGACTCGGTGATCGGCCTGGCGTAGGCATCCGCCACCGGCAGGTAGAGCCGGTAGGCGGCCACCGCGAAGCACTCGATGATCAGGCACTGGATCACCAGGCAGCTCACCAGGTCGCCCTGCTGGTCCGCCTCCCTGAACAACTCGTGCAGGGGGTCCAGCAGGCGGCGGGCCAGGGGGCTGTCCGGCCGCACCTGCAGGTGGCGGCCGCAGCCCACGAAGTCACGGGAGTGGCGGGCCTCCATGGCGCCGAGCCGCAGCAGCTCGTCGCGCTGATCCGGCAGCAGCTCCGCCAGGCGGCGGAAGTGGCGGTCCGCCATGCCCTCGCCCACGCTCACCAGAGCGTTGATGCGGCTGTAGGCGTCGCGGTAGGCGGGCGCGTCGAACCGCGGTGGCTGCACAGTTGGCCCGGCGGACGGCGTTGCTGCTGGTGCGCCGCTCATGCCACCGCCTCCTGAAGCTCGGCCCCGGCCGCTGCGGCCTGCTCCACGCCGGTGGCCACCATCGGCTGGCAGAACTGGCGCAGCAGCAGCGTCCCGAACCGCAGCTGCAGCCCCAGCCTGCGCAGGCCGGAGGCCTGCTTCAGCTCGCGGAAGGTGGCCACGATCCGGTCCCGCAGGCTGATGTAATCACTGCTCTCCAGATCGAACACGGCCGGGAAGGCGCGGCGGGCGGTGCGGTTGGTCTGGCGCATCACCTCGGCGTCGAAGAGATTCGGATCCATCCCCAGGATCCGGTAGAAGTTGCCGCGCTCGCACACGGTGAGGCTGTGGGTGAGAAACACGCTCCAGAGGAAGAAGCGGCTCAGCAGCCTGCCGCGCAGGCCACGGCGCAGACCGGGCCAGCAGCGGATCAGCATGTTGAAGATGTCGCCGTGGCGGTTCTCGTCCTGGCACCAGGGCTCGAAGAAGTCGAACAGCGGCGCGAAGTTGTTGTCGGGGTTGGCCTTGAGGTGCCGGTCGATGAGGATGTAGCGCCAGTAGCCGATCTTCTCGGAGAGATACACCGAATAGAGCACCCAGCTCAGGGGGAACCAGGTGATCGGCCGCTTGGTGCTCAGCTTCGGCAGATCGATCTCGATGCCCTCGGCCACCAGGGCGCGGTTGAGGAAGCCGGCATGCCGGGCCTCGTCCCGGGCCATCAGCTGGAACAGCTCGCCCAGCTCCGGCCGTCCGGCCCTGATCAGGCGGCGGGAGAGCTCCTTGAACAGCAGGAAGCCGGAGAACTCCGACACGCAGGAGCGCACCAGATAGCTCTCGTAGGCCTCCTTCTCCTCCGCCGAGAGGTCCCTGAGCCGGTCCAGCGGGGCCTTGCGGTCGAAGTGATCACGGTTGTAGTCGGCCTTCATCTCGCCGAGCATGGCCTCGAACTCGGCCCGCTGCCCCTCGATCGGGGTGCGGGCCGCCTTCTCGATCTCGGTGGTGTAGAAGCGCGGGGTGAGCAGGTCCTCGCGCAGGTGGGGGGCGGCGGGGGTGGCGGTCATGGGTGGTAGTGACAGGTGAGCTGCCAGGGGCTGTGCTGGCGCGTCGGGCAGCGACCCGAACAGGATACAGCGCTATAACGGCATCGTGATCTGTTCAGGCCTGCCCCGCCGGCTTCGTCACCGAGCCCACACCCGGACGGGCGGGCCTGTGAAGCCCGGCTAGAAGCGAGGTGATCGCCATCTCGCCTGGCAGGTCCCATGGCTGTGAACACGTCGCTGGAGAGGGTCGGGGCGCTCGCCGAGTTCTTCGATCTGCTCTGTGTGGTGGTGCTCGTGGGCGGCACCCTGGTGACCGTAGGCCGGGCGATCCATGTGGGCCGGATCGCCGGTGGCAAGGCCTCCTACCTGGTGGCGCGCCGCACCTTCGGCAAGGCCCTGCTGCTGGCGCTGGAGGTGCTAATCGCCGCCGACCTGATGCGCACGGTGTCGCTCAGCCTGACGATCTCCAGCGTGCTGGCGCTGGGATTGCTGGTGATCGTGCGCACGGTGCTGAGCTTCTCGATCCAGATCGAGCTCGAGGGAGATCTGCCCTGGCGCGTGGGCCGGCCGGGCCGCCGCTCGGTCAGGGCTGGTGATGCCGGTGGCAACGGCCTGCGCGTGTTTTTGCCGTCACCGCACCAGCGTGATGCCATGAAGCCGCGCTGACGGCAGTACGTGCTGGTCTGCTGATGGAGAATCCTGAAACTGTGGTCCCCTTACAGTGACAGGTGATTAAAGTGGATGCCGATCCCCCCCCCTGCCCCTGCCGCCCATGGACGCCCTGGCCGAGTATTTCAAGGTGTTTTCCGAGCCCAACCGTCTGGCCGTGCTCGATGCCCTGCGTCAGGGTCCTCTCAACGTGACGGCGGTGGTGGAGCGCACGGGTCTCAGCCAGGCGCTGGTGTCCAAGCACCTCAAGCTGCTCACCATCGCCGGGGTGGTGAAGCGCCGGCCCGAGGGCAGCCTGGTGTTCTACGAGGTGAGCGACAAGGGGGTCTTCAAGCTGTTGGCCCAGGCCGAGAAGCAGCTGCTGGCCGCCCGCCGGCAGCAGCTCGACGCTCTGGCGGCCATCCTGTAGGGGTGATCGAGTCACTGCCGGCCAATCTCGAGGAGCTGCGCACCGCCCTGGCCGCCGGCCGCCGGCACTTCCATGGCCTGCGCCTCGGCGATCTCAACGGGGTGGATCTCGACCTCTCGGGCTGCGAGCTGCAGCACGGTTGCTTCAAGGAGGCCCGCTTCGGGCGCGCCAGCCTGCGCCAGGCCCGCGTGGATGGCTGCTGCTTCCAGCAGGCCCTGCTCTGGGGCGCCGATCTCTCGGGCCTGCAGGCGCGCGAATCCCAGTGGCACGAGGCGGATCTCTCCGGCTCGCGCCTGCAGCAGGCCGACTTCTCCGCCGCCCTGCTGCACCGCACCTGCCTGCGCGGTGTGCTGGCGGCCGGCAGCCGCTGGTGTGATGCCCGCCTGGTGGAGGCCGATTTCCGCTCCGGCCTGGATCAGCTCACCGACCTGGGCGGGGCCGACTTCCAGCGGGCCGACCTCAGCTTCGCCCTGCTGCGCGGCGCCCAGCTCCGGGGTGCCGATCTGCGCGGCTGCTGCCTCTATGGCGCCGACCTCAGCGACACCGATCTGCAGGACGCCGATCTGCGCGGCTGCGATCTGCGCGACGCACGCCTGGGCGGTGCCAACCTCACGGGCGCCAGGCTGGAGGGTGCCTGGCTTCCCCCACCCGCCTGCTGATGACCGAAAGCTTTGACCTGATCGTGCTGGGCGCCGGCTCCGGTGGCCTGGCGGCCGCCAAGCGCGCCGCGTCCCACGGTGCCCGCGTGGCGATCGTGGAGGGTGACCGGGTGGGGGGCACGTGCGTGATCCGCGGCTGTGTGCCCAAGAAGCTGCTGGTGTACGGCTCGGCCTATGCCCACCTGCTGGCCGATGCCCCCAGCCATGGCTGGCCCCTCTCCCCTGTGCAACCCGATCCCGCCGCCCTGCTGCGGCATGTGCGGGCCGAGGTGGACAGGCTCAACCAGCTGCACATCGGCCTGCTGGAGAGGGCGGGGGTGGAGCTGGTGGCCGGCTGGGGCCGCTTCGCCGACGCCGGCACCGTGCTGGTGCGTGCCAGTGACGGCTCGGAGCGACAACTGCGCGGCGAGCGCATCCTGATCGCCGTGGGCGGCCGTCCCCACCGCCCCGCCATCCCCGGTGCGGATCTGGGCTGGGTGAGCGACGACATGTTCCTGCTCGAGAGCCTGCCCGATGCGGTGGTGGTGGTGGGGGCCGGTTTCATCGCCTGCGAATTTGCCTGCATCCTCAACGGCCTGGGAGTGGCGGTGACCCAGCTGGTGCGTGGCGATCACCTGCTGAGGGGCTTCGATCGGGAGGCCAGCCAGGCGGTGCAGGAGGCGATGCAGGCGGCGGGCATCGAGATCCGCTTCGCCCATTCCCCCGCCGCCATCACCGGCCAGTGCGCTCCGGGGGGCTACACGGTCACCACCCAGAGCGGCGAGCAGATCCCCTGCGGTGGCGTGCTGCTGGCCACGGGCCGGAGGCCGTTTCTGAAGGGGCTCAACCTGGAGGCCGCCGGTGTGGCGGTGGAGGGCTGCCGCATCCCGGTGGATGCCGACCAGCGCAGCAACGTGCCCACGATCTACGCCGTGGGCGATGTCACCGACCGGGTGAACCTCACCCCGGTGGCGGTGGACGAGGGGCGGGCCTTCGCTGACAGCGTCTACGGCCGCCGCCCCCGCCAGGTGAACCACGACCTGGTGGCCAGCGCCGTGTTCAGCCAGCCGGAGCTGGCCAGCGTGGGTCTCAGCGAGGAACAGGCGATCGAGCGCCATGGCGAAGCGGCGATCCGCGTGCATCGCGCCCGTTTCCGGCCGATGAGCCAGGCCCTGCCGGGTCGCGGCCCGCGGGTGCTGCTCAAGCTGGTGGTGGAGACGGCCAGCGGCCGGGTGCTGGGCTGCCACATGGTGGGCGATCACGCCGCCGAGATCATTCAGATGGCCGCCATCGCCATCGGCATGGGGGCCACCAAGGCCGACTTCGACCGCACCATGGCCTTGCACCCCTCGGTGGCGGAGGAGTTCGTGACCATGGCCGGCTGAGCGGTTCGGCCGGCGGGCGCGTCAATCCAAGCCCCACTGGGCGCGGATGGTCGCGTTGCTCACCTCCCAGGCGTGCTCGCCGCTCACCACGCTGAGGGCTTGGCGGGTGAGGCTGAGGCCCCGCTGATCGGCTTCCTGCCCCAGTTCCCGCAGGTAGGCGCGCGTCTCGTCCAGCAACTGGTCGACGTGCCGGCGGCCGCCCGTCACCTCCAGCATCCGGGGGGTGGCGCCGCAGAGCTCGAGATCCTCGAGGTGCTGGTGCAGCCAGGTCCACTCGTAGCTCAGCATCGCCGGGCTGGCGGCCCTGAGCTGCCGGCGGTAGTGCTGGCAGTGGCGGGCCAGCTCGGCACTGCTGGCCGCGGGGATCGCCGCCGCCGCTGGGACTGAACCGCTGCGGTTCTGGCTGAGTTTCTGCATGATGTCGCGCAGATGGCTCATGGCGGCAGCTGTCCCGGCGTCAAAGCTTTGGGTGCATTCTTGCCCGGCCGCTCTGCCCGCCAGAGTGAGTGAGCCGGGATACCTGCAGCTGATTGGCCATGACGGCTTCCGGAGCGGTGGATGTGGCGGCCCTGCGCCGTGAGTACTGCCAGGCGGGCCTGCAGCGGGCTGACCTCCATGAGGATCCGCTGGAGCAGTTCAGGCTGTGGTTCGAGCAGGCCAGAGCGGCTTCCTTGCTGGAGCCCAATGCCATGGTGCTGGGCACCTGCGACGGGCAGCGCCCCAGCACGCGGACCGTGCTGCTGAAGGCCTACGACCGGCGCGGCTTCGTGTTCTTCACCAACTACGGCAGCCGCAAGGCCCGGGAGATCGCGGCACAACCGCAGGTGAGCCTGCTGTTTCCCTGGTATGGGCTGGAACGGCAGGTGTCGGTCCTGGGTGCGGCCGCGCGGATCAGCAGCGCCGAATCCCTCGCCTATTTCAGCTCCCGCCCCTTCGGCAGCCGGGTGGGGGCCTGGGTGTCGCAGCAGAGCACGGTGATCAGCTCGCGCCGCATCCTGGAGATCAAGTGGGAGGAGATCAAGCGCCGCTTCGCCAGCGGTACGGTGCCCCTGCCCCAGGCCTGGGGAGGCTTCCGGGTGGAACCGCTGGAGGTGGAGTTCTGGCAGGGCCGCGAGAACCGGCTGCACGACCGCTTCCGCTACCGTCGCCGGCAGGGGGAGCCGTCATGGACCATCGACCGCCTGGCCCCCTGACGGGGCGGCCCGGCGATCGTCAGCCCTCGCCGCCTTCTCCACCCTCGCCGCCTTCTCCTCCCTCTCCCCCTTCGCCCCCTTCTCCGCTCTCCATCGGCCTTGTCATCTCGCCGCCGCCTTCGCCGGCCTCGCCGCCGTCCATGGAATCGGAACCGCGCCCGCAGCCCATCGTGCCGGCCAGCAGGCCCGCGCTGGCCAGGAACAGGGCGATCGTTCGTCTGCGGGCCATGGGATTCGGCATGATTCGCAGCGTCACCCTAGGCCGGGCCGCCCCGGGTCCTGCTGATGTGGTTTGCCGTTGAGGAGCTGCTGAGCCCAGCCCAGGCGCGGGACCTCAGCCAGCAGCTGATCGGCGAGCGCCAGGGCTGGACAGCCGGTGGCCACACCGCCGGCTGGCATGCCCGCCGGGTGAAGCACAACCGGCAGCTCCACCGCGCCTGCGCTCTGCATCGCCGTCTGGCGCCCCAGGTGCGACGGGCGCTGATGGAGCACCCCCTGGTGCTCAGCGCCGCTCTTCCCCTGCGCCTGCACGGCCTGCTCTTCAGCCGCTGTGGCCCCGGGGATGGCTACGGACTCCATCTCGACAACGCCTTCATGGGCGGAGGGCGCAGCGATCTCTCCTTCACCCTGTTTCTCAGCGATCCGGACGCCTATGAGGGGGGGGACCTGGTGCTGGACACCCCTTCCGGCGAGCACCGTGTGCGTCTGCCGGCAGGACATGCCTATGTCTATCCCTCCACCCTGTTGCACCAGGTGCTGCCCGTGCGTCGGGGAGAACGGATCGCCGCTGTGGGATGGATCCAGAGCCGGGTGCGGCAGGAGGATCAGCGCGACCTGCTCTTCGAACTGGACACGGCCCGGCGGGCCCTGTTTCAGCAGCAGGGCAGCGGTGAGATCTTCGATCTCATCAACCGTGCCTACACCAACCTGCTGCGGCGCTGGGGGGAGAGCGACTGAGGCAGCCTCAGCACCTGCCGAGGATGGTTGCACGATGGAGCAGTACAGGAGAAGCCCGTGGTGCTGAAATCGGCGCAGGACCTGGCGAAGACGCATCCCTGGCCTTTCCTGGATGTCTTTGTCTGGGCCGTGATGTCTTGGCCATGATGATGGAGCCCTGATCCGAATAGGCAGGGGCGTTCCGGGCTGTATCGGAATTGGATTCTCTACCCCTGAGTGAGCAGCTGTTCCAGATTCGGCTCCTGGCACAAAGAAAGGATCCATTGCTCTCCCTTCTGAAGGGAAAGCAATGGATGTGATGCCGGGATTGATGCGGTTGGCTGTGGGCAGTCCCCAGATCAGAAGGCCCTGGGTCAGAAGGAGAAGGTAGTCTTCACCAGGCCACCAAAGGTATCGTCGACACCGCTGTTCTCGATCCAGAAGAAAGCGGGGGTCACGCTGATGTTGTCGGTGACCTGCCACTTGTACCAGACCTCGTAGGCCAGGTTTTCTTCGCCGCCGTCAACCCACAGGCTGGCGGTGCAGGTGGCGTTGGCGCAGTTGCCGCCATCAAGCTGACCAACGCTGCCGAGGGCCATCCCCCCGGCATTGCCCTCCATGAACAAGTCGAGCCACTGCAGGCCAACCATCCAACTCCAGGCCTCATCGTCCCCGCTGCGGTCGTAGCTGGTATACCCGAAGCCAGCGCTGATGGAGGGCGCCCAACCGGCATCCAACGGAGCCCAGTAGCCGCTCAAGGCGATGTTGTTGTTCGACGTGTTGCGGAAGAAATCACTCAGTCCTGGCCGTAGTTCGGTTTCTCCGAGATTGTTGAAGTCGGAGTAGGTGTAGGCGATGGCACCACCCCAGTTCTCACCGGAATAGGCGCCCTGGACGGTGACGGTGAAATCTTCGCCAGCGCCGACACTGGAATCCTGGGATGAATCCAGATCAGCCACGTAGAGGGCACTCAACGACCAGCCCTCATTCTCCCACCAGATGCCGACGCCGGCACCCTGGGTGAGGTTGTAGGTGGACTGGGCACCGGCGTAGGTGAAGATGTCAAGGATGGTGTCATCCGGGTAGGCGCTGGGCCACATGGCCAGCATGTCGTTCTGCTCGACATTGGCGCCCACAGTTGCGGTGAAGTTCTGACCGATAGGGAATTGGTAGAAGAGTTTGCTGAGTTCTACTGAGTTGCCCGAACTTGCTTCAGACTCCAATACGGTGTTGCCATTTCCAAACACGGAGTTGTCAAAGTTGCCAGCCTCCAGCTCGGTGTACAGAAGATCCTTGCCGGTGAAGCTGGTGTTGAAGCCCAGGGTTACGTTGTAGTTGACGGCAACATCACCGCCGAAGCCGGTGTTCCCGGCGCCGCCGATTGTCCAAATCGCTTCGCCGCTGAGCTTGGTGGTGGTGGAGAACTGGTTGGCCTCCAGCTCGCCCACCTTGGCCTCGAGGCCGTCGACGCGGCCCTTGAGGATGGCGAGCTCCTTCTCGAACTCGGCCATCAGGCGCTT
>JBCBTI010000004.1:0-208203 GCA_039818745.1 Cyanobacteria bacterium J06638_7 | reverse complement strand
ATTGCAATCAAAGACTCAGCTAGGGATTTCAGGCCTCAGATGCCGCTCAGGACCCCGTAGCCCAGAGCTTCCCTAGGAGTGCTGCATGATCGGTGAACCGATCGGCTGGCGGCAACTGCGAGCTTGGGGCCTGTGACGATCGGCGCCTGCTGCACCGGGGCTGCGGTCAGCACGTTTAATTTTTCAACGACCCTTCCGTCAGGCTGCCACCCATGGCCAGCAACCCTGTCACCTGGTTTGAGCTCAATGTGCTCGACATCGAGCGCGCCAAGGCCTTCTACAGCGCCGTGTTCGAGGTGGAGTTCGAGGACATGTCGACCCCTGAGATGGCCTACTGGTGCTTTCCGATGGACAGTTCCCGGGTGGGTGCCGGCGGGGCGCTGATGCAGATGGCGGGCTGCCAGCCCGGCGGCGGCGGCACGTTGGTGTACTTCAGCTGTGATGACTGCGCGGTCGAGGAGAGCCGGGTGGGGCCGGCCGGTGGCACCGTGAGCCGCCCCAAGATGGCGATCGGCGAGTTCGGCTTCATCTCGGTGGTGATTGACACCGAGGGCAATCCGATCGGCCTGCATTCGCTCAGCTGAGCGCGGGTATGGAGCGCCCCGCCGAGATCGCCTACTGGCTCGATGAGCGGCCGCCGCCCCTGAAGCTGGCCCTGCTGGGCCTGCAGCACACGGTGGTGATCTGCCCCTACCTGGTGCTGGTGGCCCTGGTGGTGGAGGCGGCCGGCATCCGTTCCACCCAGGCCGGCCCCTACATCGGCGTGGCGATGCTGGCGGTGGTGCTGCATGCGCTGCTGCAGGCGCGGCGCTGGCCCGAGATCGGTTCCGGCTACCTCTGCCCGCCGATCGTGTCGGCCATCTACCTGCCGGCCTCCCTCTCGGCCGCGGCGGTGGGGGGTCTGCCCCTGGTAGCCGGGATGGTGGTGTTCGCCGCTGCCACCGAGATGCTGCTCTCGCGGATGGTCACGAGGCTGCGGCGGGTGTTTCCGGCTGTGGTGTCGGGAATCATCCTGATGTCGGTGGGCATCGAGCTGGCCCAGCTCGCGCTGGGGATCGTGTTCGATGCCCGCCTGCCGGGTACGGCCGCCTTCGGCCCGGTGGAGCTGATCTTCGCCGCGGCAGTGGCGGTGATGGTGGGGCTGAGCGTGTGGGGCCGGGGGCCGCTCAAGCTCTTCTGCGCCCTGCTGGGCATCCTGGTGGGCTACGCGATCGCCACGGGCCTGGGGCAGCTCTCACCGGAGCTCACCAACGGCTTTGCCAGCGCCCGGCCTTTCGCCGTGCCGCTGCTGGCCCCGCCTGGGGTGGCCTTCCGCTGGGACTTCCTCTTTCCCTTCGCCCTGGCCGGCATCGCCTCGGGTCTGCGCACGGTGGGGGTGATCACCACCTGCCAGCAGATCAACGACGGCGCCTGGAGCCGGCCCGACAGCGCGAGCCTGCGGGGCGGCGTGCTGGCCGATGGCCTGGGCTGTGCCCTGGGGGGGCTGTTCGCCACCCCGGGGCTGAGCGTCAGCCCTACGCTGGCGGGAATACAGCGGGCCACCGGCGCCACCAGCCGGGCCATCGTGTGGTCGCTGGCAGTGTGGTTCTTCCTGCTGGCCTGCCTGCCGAAGCTGGCCACCCTGATCGTGCACATGCCCAAGCCGGTGATGGCGGCGGCCCTGTTCTTCAACGGTTCCTTCATGCTTGTGGGGGGCATGGAGATCGCCTTCCGCCGGCCGGTGGCGATCCGCGAGACCTTCACCATCGGCATCGCCCTGATCCTGGCGGTGGGCAGCGTGATCTACCCAGGCTTCTTCAAGGCCCTGCCGGCCTGGAGCCAGCCGATTACCGCCTCACCGATCGCCATGGCCACGATCGCGGCGGTGGGTCTGAACCTGCTGTTCCTGCTGGGCCGCCGCCGCTCCAGCCAGCTGGATCTGAGTCTGGACGACGCACCGGCCAGCAACCGCCAGCTGAGCCAGTTCCTGCTGGCGCGCACCAAGGCCTGGAAGCTGCCCGCCGAGGATGGCGAGCGCATTCTGAGCAGCCTCCAGGATCTGATCGATCAGATCCTGGTCTCGAATGCCAACACCGGCCCGATCGCCCTCAGCCTCGCCTACGACGACTATGACGTGACGGCCGAACTGCGCTACGAGGGCAGCCTGGTGCAGACGCGCACCGCCCGCTTCAGCCGTGAACCCAGCGACGAGCAGGCCTTCATCAGCGGTCTCTCCTGCTTCCTGGTGGATGTGAGCGCCGATCGGGTGGAGCCCAGCTGCCGCGATGGCGCGTGCCGGGTGCAGCTGCTGTTTCAGACCTGACGCCTCCCCACCCCCGAGGCCTGCTCAGCGCTCCCGCTCCTGCTGGTGCTCCATGAGGCGCTGCAGCCGCGCGTCCAGCGCCGGCGAGAGCTCGATCTGCAGATTGCCGTCCCTGAGGTGCAGATCGCGCTGGGGAAAGGGGATGGTGATTCCCCGTTCGCGCAGACGGGCCTCGATGCGGAAATTCAGGTCGCTCTTGATCTCGTACTGGCGCCTTGGCTCGCCGGTCCACACCAGCAGGATGAAGTTCAGGGCGCTGTCGCCGAAGCCGCTGAAGAACACCTGCGGTGGTGGATCGCCCAGCACCGACGGGCGCCCTTCGCAGGCTGCGATCAGAGCCTCCCGCACCGCCCAGGTATCGGAGCCGTAGGCCACGCCCACCGGCAGCTGCAGCCGCGACACCGGACTGCCGTGGCTCCAGTTCACCACCCGGGAGTCGAGGAATTCCGAGTTCGGCACGATGATCGCCACCCGGTCCAGCGACTCCACCACCGTGCTGCGCAATCCCAGCCGCTGCACCGTGCCCTGCAGATCGCCGATCTCCACGAAATCACCCACCTGGATGGGCCGCTCGAAGATGATCACCAGGCCGCTGAGCAGGTTCTTGCTGATCGTCTGCAGGCCCAGGCCCACCCCCACTCCCAGCACGCTGGCGAACAGGGCCAGGGAGGTGAGGTCGAGGCCCCAGAGCTGCAGCAGCACCAGCGTGCCGACGAACAGCAGGCCGTAGCGGGTGAGGAAGGCCACCGCCTCCTGGCCCCCCACGCTCATGCCGGTGTAGCGCAGCACCCGCGTGCGCAGCAGGCGCAGCAGCAGGCCCACCGCCCGCAGCAGCAGCAGCAGCAGGGCCAGCAGGATCGCCACATCCAGCAGCGAGTAGCTGCGGGCCCCCAGGGGCAGCAGGGGCACCGCCAGCCAGTGCAGCGCTTTCGCCCTGGCGGCGCTGAGCAGGCGCCGGCTGAGGGGGAACTGATCGCTGATCCACACCAGGGCGCCGATGCCCACCCCCGCCTGCAGCAGCACCAGGCTCACGCGCTGCAGGAAGCGCAGGCTGCGGTGCCGCCGCTCCTGCGGCTCCTCCGACTGCAGGGTCCAGGCCCGGGGGAAGCGGCGGCGCCACACCGCCTGCAGACCCCAGATCAGGGCCAGGCCCACCACCAGAGCGGCCAGCACCTGGGGCAGCTTGCGCAGCCTGTACTCGGGCCGCCGCTCCCGGCGGGCCTGCTCCAGTGCCCGGTTCAGCTGGTCGCGCCAGGCCGCCGCCTGCTCCATCGCCTCCTTGCCCTCGGGCACATCCCGTTCGGTGACCGTGAGCAGGGTGCGGCCGTTGAGCACCAGCACCGGCAGGTTGTTGCTGGTGCGCAGGCCGATGGTCACGGCCTGCCCCCTCTCGGCCAGCTCGGCCAGCTGGGCGTTGATGGCTTCACTGCGCTGCTCGGCGCTGAGGTTGCTGGAGGGCCAGAGGCGGAACAGGGTGCGGCCGTCGAGCACGATCGGCGCCGGTGCCAGCGCCGAGTCGCCGCTGCTCACCGCCAGAGGGGCCTGGGTTTCAGCCCTGGCGGCAGCCTGCAGCAGGCCCCCCGCCAAGGGCAGCAGCAGCGCCAGGCTCAGCAGCGCGGCCAGCGCTGGCACCTGCCAGCGCTGGCGCGTGCCGGTGTGGCGGCAGACAGGCCTCATGGGGCTGGTCATGGGGCTGCAGGCTAGGCATGGGAGTCCTCCCCGCCCTTCGATCTCCGCCGCGGTCATGGCATTTCCAGACCTGCTCGACCAGCTGCTTCCGCTGCTGCGTTCTCCCCTGGGCGCCGTGGCCTTCGTGCCCCTCTATGCCCTCTGGGTGACGCTGCTGCTGCCGGGGGTGTGGGCCTCGATGCTGGCCGGTGCCCTCTACGGCACCTGGTGGGGCAGCCTGGTGGTGCTGCTGGGTGCCGGCCTGGGTGCCGAGGCGGCCTTCCTGCTGGGCCGCGGCTGGCTGCGGGGCTGGGCCCGGCGGCGGCTGGCGGCGGCGCCCAAGCTGCAGGCGATCGAGCAGGCCGTGAGCCGGGAGGGACTGTGGCTGGTGCTGCTCACCCGCCTGTCTCCCGCCTTTCCCTTCAGCCTGCTCAACCTCGCCTACGGCCTCAGCGAGTTGAGCCTGCGCGAGTACAGCATCGGCCTGATCGGCATCGTGCCGGGCACGATCCTGTTCTGCAGCCTGGGGGCCCTGGCCGGCGATGTGGCCCGGTTCGGCGCGGTGCTCTCCGGCGAAGCCGACGCCGCCACCTGGACCCTGCGCCTGGTGGGGGTGGCGGCCACCGCAGCCAGCGTGGTGCTGGTGGGCCGGGCGGCGCGACGGGCGCTGGAGCAGCCCGAGAGCCGCTGATCAGGGGCGGGCTGGCCCGGGGTCGCCCTCAGTCCGCCGGGTTCGGCAGCGGCCAGTCGCGGATTGCCGCCGCCAGCACGAACAGACCCAGCCACAGCCTGGCCACGGGGCCGGGCCGGGCCGCCAGTTCGGCGTACTTAGCCCGACCGCAGTCGGTCTTGATCCAGCGGTGCACGGCCGGTGTGGACATGGCGGGATGCGGGGGCGTTGCGTTGTGCTCACTCTGGCGGCCAGGGCCAGCCCCTGCCCCTGCAATTCCTCCAGCAGGGCTCCGTTCAGACGATTGAGATCGGCGATCGAGGCCACCAGATCCCGCTCCACCAGCTGCCCGATCAGCTGGCCGCCTCTCCCAGCTCGCGCACCAGCTCCGAATCGTCGGCCGAACAGTTGGAGGGAAGCGCCACAGCCCTTGGGCACAGCGCCCATGCCTAGCTTTCTGCACGTGGTGACCCGTGCGCAACAGCCATGCCGCCGGTTCCGGCCAGCCAGGCTTCCCGCGACGGCGCTGCGCTGCCGCCCGGGCCGCCCCACGCCGTGGATGGCCGGGCGGTGCTGCGTCAGTTCGGCAGCCAGCCCGACCGCGGCCTGGAGGCCGCCGAGGTGGCCCGCCGGCAGGAGCGCCACGGCTGGAACGCTCTGCCTGAGCTGCCGGGCCCGCCGGCCTGGCTGAAGCTGCTGCTCCAGTTTCACCAGCCCCTGATCTACATCCTGCTGGCGGCAGGACTGGTGAAGGCCCTGCTGGGCTCCTGGACCAACGCCCTGGTGATCTGGGCGGTGGCGGTGATCAATGCCCTGATCGGCGCCGTGCAGGAGGCCAGGGCCGAAGGGGCGATCGCCGCCCTGGCGCGCTCGGTGAGTACGGAATCCACGGTGCTGCGCGATGGCCAGACCTTGCGGATCTC
The DNA here is from genome assembly GCA_039818745.1 of Cyanobacteria bacterium J06638_7. GTDB lineage: Bacteria > Cyanobacteriota > Cyanobacteriia > PCC-6307 > Cyanobiaceae > NIES-981. Next base: position 202,640 of record JBCBTI010000004.1, on the reverse strand, counting down.
CTCGCGCGAACTGGTGCCGGGGGATGTGGTGCTGCTGGCGGCCGGCGACAAGGTGCCAGCCGACCTGCGGCTGCTGGAGGTGCGCGACCTGCAGATCGACGAGTCGGGCCTTACCGGCGAATCCCTGCCCGTGGCCAAGACCCTGCCCCCCCTGCCGGCGGACACCCCCCTGGCCGACCGCCGCTGCATGGCCTACGCCGGCAGCTACGTGACCTTCGGCCAGGGCAGGGGTGTGGTGGTGGCCACCGGTGAGGCCAGCGAGATGGGAGCGATCTCCCTCTCCCTGCAGCAGCGGATGTCGCTGAGCACTCCGCTCACCCGCCGCTTCGCCCGCTTCAGCCGCCTGCTGCTCTATTTCATCCTGGCGGTGGCGGCGCTCACCCTGGCCATCGGCCTGGGCCGCGGTCAGCCCTTCGCCGCGGTGTTCGAGGCGGCCGTGGCTCTGGCGGTCAGCGCCATCCCCGAGGGCCTGCCGGCGGTGGTCACGATCACCCTGGCCATCGGCGTGAACCGCATGGCGGCCCGCCACGCCATCATCCGCAAGCTGCCGGCCGTGGAGGCCCTGGGCAGCGCCACGGTGGTGTGCTCCGACAAGACCGGCACCCTCACTGAAAATCAGATGACGGTGCAGGTGGTGGTGGCCGGTGGGCTCAGCTACCGGGTCACCGGTTCGGGCTACAGCCCCCATGGCGATCTGCTCAACAGTGATGGAGCCGTGCCCGATCCCCTGCCGCCGGCCCTGGAGCAGGTGCTGCGCTGCGGCGTGCTCTGCAACGACTCCCGCCTCCGCCAGCAGCACGGCGCCTGGACCATGGAGGGTGATCCCACCGAGGCCGCCCTGCTGGCGGCAGCCGAGAAGGGCGGCCTCACCCGGGCGGGGCTGCAGCCACCCTTCCCGCGGCTGGATGCGATTCCCTTCGCCTCCGAGCACCAGTACATGGCCAGCCTCCATGACGGCCAGGAGCGCACGCTGCAGGTGAAGGGATCGGTGGAGGCGCTGCTGCCGCGCTGCGGCGGCATGCTCGACGCCGGCGGCGCCGTGGTGCCCCTCGAGGCCGAGGCCATCCATCGCCGGGTGGAGGCCCTGGCCGGGGAGGGCCTGCGGCTGATCGCCTTCGCCTCGCGGCGGATGCCCCACCACCGCCACGACCTGAAACGCAGCGATCTGGACGGCGAGCTGGTGTTCCTGGGCCTGCAGGGGATGCTCGATTCACCCCGCCCCGAGGCGATCAGCGCCGTGCAGGCCTGCCAGCGGGCAGGCATCTCGGTGCGCATGATCACCGGCGACCACGCCGCCACGGCCACCGCCATCGCCACCCGCATGGGCGTCGGCCCAGCCGGCGCCGAGGAGCTGCGGGCCTACACCGGTCAAGAGCTGGAGACCATGGAGGCCGCCGCCTTCGCCGCCGCGGCCCGCGATGGCCAGGTGTTCGCTCGGGTGGCCCCGGCCCAGAAGCTGCAGCTGGTGGAGGCGCTCCAGGCCGGCGGCGAGGTGGTGGCGATGACCGGTGATGGCGTCAACGACGCCCCGGCCCTGCGCCAGGCCGACATCGGCATCGCCATGGGCCGGGGCGGCACCGAGGTGGCCCGTGAGGCCGCCGACATGCTCCTCACCGATGACAACTTCGCCTCGATCGAGGCGGCGGTGGAGGAAGGGCGCACGGTGTACCGCAACCTGCGCAAGGCGATCGCCTTCTTGCTGCCGGTGAACGGCGGCGAGTCGATGACGATCCTGCTCAGTGTGCTGCTGGCCAGGGATCTGCCGATCCTGGCCCTGCAGGTGCTGTGGCTGAACATGATCAACTCGATCACGATGACGGTGCCCCTGTCGTTCGAACCCAAGGCCGCTGACGCCATGACCCGGCCGCCGCGGGATCCCGGCGAGCCGCTGATCACGCCGCGCCTGCTGCGCCGGATCCTGGTGGTGTCCCTCTACAACTGGGTGCTGATCTTCGGCGTGTTCGAGTGGGTGCGGGGCGGCGGCGGCAGCCTGGAGCTGGCCCGCACTGCCGCCATCCAGGCCCTCGTCGCCGCCCGGATCATCTACCTGCTCAGCATCAGCCAGCTGGGCCGCAGCCTGGTTCTGCGGCTGCTGGGCCGGGCCGATGCGGTGGCCCGTGCTCCCCAGCTGCTGCTCGGGATCGGCCTGGCCGCGGGGCTGCAGCTGGTGTTCAGCCAGTGGAAGCCGATGAACAGCCTGTTCAGCACCGCGCCGATCGCCGGCCCGCAGCTCCTGGTCTGTGCTCTGGCCATGGGGGCGATGCTGCCGGTGGCCTGGCTGGCCAACCGCCTCGATCCCGACGCCTAAGCCCCCAGCAATTCCAGCAGGCCTGCCTCGCTGAGCACCTCCACCCCCAGCGCCTCCGCCTTGGCGAGCTTGCTGCCGGCTTCCTCGCCGGCCACCACGTAGCTGGTCTTTCTGCTCACCGAACCGCTCACCTTGCCGCCGGCGGCCTCGATCAACTCCTGGGCCTGGCGGCGGCTGAGGCTGGGCAGGGTGCCCGTGAGCACAAACGTATGGCCGCTCAGGGGGGAATCCGGGCGCTCCCGGCCTGCCTCGCTCCCGCCCGCCGCCCCCGAGCCGCCCCCGGCGGCCTTGGCGGCCCGTTCCGCCTCGCTGGCGGCCAGGGACAGCCCCTGCTCCCGCAACTCCTCCAGCAGCGTCTGATTGGCCGGCGTGGCGAACCACTGCTGCAGGCTCTGGGCGATCTCGTCGCCGATGCCGAACACGGCCGTGATCGCCTCAGGGTCCTCGGCGGCGGTCGCCGCCAGCTCCGCGGCCGAGGGGAAGGCCCGCGCCAGGCTCTTGGCGTTCACCTCGCCCACGTGGTGGATGCCGAGGCCGTAGAGCTGGCGGTGCCAGGGCTGCGCCTTGGAGGCGGCCAGGGCGGCCACCAGATTGGCGGCCGACTTCTCCCCCATGCGCTCCAGGCTGGCCAGCAGGGCCCCATCCAGGCGGTAGAGATCGGCGATCGAAGCCACCAGGCCCCGGTCCACCAGCTGCTCGATCAACTTGCTGCCGGCGCCGTCCACGTCCAGGGCGCCCTTGCTCACCCAGTGGCGCAGGGCGCCCCGCAGGATCGCCGGACAGCTGGAATTGACGCAGCGGGTGGCCGCCTCGCCCAGCTCCCGCACCAGCTCCGAACCGCAGGCCGGACAGCGGTGGGGCAGCTCCAGCCGCCGGGCCGCCGCCGGCCGCAGCTCGCTCAGCACCCGCACCACCTCGGGGATGATCTCGCCGGCCTTGCGCACCACGATCGTGTCGCCGCCGTGCAGATCCAGCTCAGCGAGGCGATCGGCGTTGTGCAGGGTGGCGCGGTTCACCGTGGTGCCGGCCAGGGGCACCGGCTCGAACTCGGCCACCGGCGTGATCACCCCCGTGCGCCCCACCTGGCAGACCAGGCGCAGCAGCCGGCTGGGGGCCTCTTCGGGGGCGTACTTGAGGGCGATCGCCCAGCGGGGTGCCTTCTGGGTGAAGCCGGCCTCGGCCTGCAGGCGCAGGTCGTTGAGCTTCACCACCACGCCGTCGGTGGCATAGGGCAGCTGCTGCCGTGCCTCCTCCCAGTGGGCGCAGAAGGCCGCCACCGCCGCCATGTCCGGCAGCAGGGCCGCGTTGGGGTTCACCTTGAAGCCGGCCGTTCGCAGCCACGCCAGGGCCTCCCACTGGCTGCTGGGGCGGAGGGGCGCCGTGCCGCCGGCCGCGTCTGCCTGGGGCTGCCAGTCGGGGGGCAGGTGCAGGGTGTAGGCGAAGAAGTCGAGCCGCCGCGCCGCCACCACCTTCGGGTCCAGCTGGCGCAGGGTGCCGGCGCAGGCGTTGCGGGGATTGGCGAACGGGGTCTCGCCCCGCTCCTCCCGCTCGGCATTGATCGCCGCAAAGGTGGCATCGGGGATCAGCGCTTCGCCGCGCACCTCCAGCCAGGCCGGCGGCTGCTCCAGCTGCAGCCGCAGTGGCACGCTGCCGATCGTGCGCACATTGGCCGTGATCTCCTCGCCCCGCTCGCCGTCGCCGCGGCTGGCGGCCCGCACCAGCACGCCCTGCTCGTAGCTCAGCGCCAGGGCATTGCCGTCGATCTTGAGCTCGCCCACCAGCGCCGGGGCCGGCAGCGGCTCCTCGCCATTCTCCGGCTGCCGATCGAGCAGCTTGAGCAGCCGCCCGTACCAGGCCTCCAGCTCGCCCAGCGAGAAGGCGTTGTCGAGGCTGAGCAGGCCGATGCGGTGCTCCACGCTCGAGAAGCCCTCTGCCGGACTCCCCCCCACGCGCTGGGTGGGGCTATCCGCGGTGATCAGCTCGGGGTGGGCCGTCTCCAGCTCCACCAGCTCGCGGTAGAGCCGGTCGTAGACCGCATCCTCCATCAGGGGAGCATCGAGCACGTAGTAGGCGTGGGCGGCGCGGTCGAGCAGGCGCCGCAGCTCTGCGGCCCGGGTGCGCTGCGCCGCGGAAGGGGAGGCCAAGGCCGTCAGGGGCGACGGATCAGGCCGCCTGACGGCGGATCCGGTCGATCCGCCACTGCTCGTGCAGCTTCACGAAGGTGAAGTCGAGCGGCAGCTCCTCCTTGGCCTCGGTGAGCAGCTTCACGGTGAGGATCAGCTGGCCATCCTGCAGCCGCGGCCGGCCGCTCTTGAGGTTGCGGTAGCGGTTCAGCTTCAGGGCCGCCAGAAAGGCCACGAACTGCTTGCGGTTGACATGGGTGCGGTAGTTCTTGGTGGTGAGCAGATAGGCCCCGTCCAGCTGGCCACTGGCGATCTGGCCGAAGAACTGCTTGAGCAGCGGGTTGATGCCGCGGGCACTGAGCACCAGGCGCACGGCCGTGATCGTCCAGTAGAGGAGCAGGGCCCCGGCACCGGCCAGCAGGGCCTTGGTGCCGATGGTGCTGATCAGACCCCAGTCCATTGAGCGTTCCGGCTGTGTTGAATGGCCCCAGAGTCTGACTGACAAGCCTTCCCCCAGCGCCTGGCGTGCCGCTCGAACCCCTGCTGCCGCTGTTCCACCGGCTCAACCGCGAGCACTTCGCCGGCTGCCTGGCCCCAGAGGGCCGGGCGCTGGTGACCGTGCGCTGGAGTGACGGGCGCCTGCGCCGCACCGCCGGCCTCTACCGCCGCGGGCTTGACGCCGACGGCCAGCGCTACTGCGAGATCGTGCTCTCGCGGCCTCTGCTGGAACCCCTTCCCCGCGAGGCCCTGCTGGCCACGCTCTGCCACGAGATGATCCACGGCTGGGTGGACCGGGTGCTGCAGGTCCCCGAGGTGCACGGCCCCCGCTTCCGGGCCCGCATGGCGGCCGTCAATGCGGCCCAGAGTGAATTCTGCGTCAGCGTGCGCCATCACTACCCCCTGCCCGCCGGCACGGCCGGGGGCAGCCGCTGGATCGCCCGCTGCCCCCGCTGCGGCCTCAGCACCCCCTACCGGCGCCGCGTCAGCGGCCTGGCCTGCCGCGCCTGCTGCGCGCGCCACCACGGCGGCCGCTGGCATGCCAGCTGCCTGCTGGAGTTCGTGGCGGCGGCCTAGGTTCAGTTGATCCGGGCCTGGCCGTGAGCGTCTTCCTCTGGACCCTGCAGTGGGCGGGTGTGGCCATCGCTGCGCTGGGCCTGCTGCGTGAGCGCCGGCTGGCGCTGAGGCGCCGGTAGCGTTGCCCCATGCCTGACCGCCGGCCCAACCTCCAGCGCCCTGGCCCCGACGGCCTCGAGCAGGGCCTCGACCGCCTGGTGAGCGCCGGCCGGCAGCTGGTGGGCGGGGTGTCCGGTACCCGTCCCGGGTCGCGCTCCAGCCAGCGCTCAGCGCGCCCGGCCAGCCGATCCGCTGCGCCCCGCCTCGGCGAGCTCGGCCGCTGGGTGGAGGACAAGCTCGACTGGATCCTTGAGGACGAGGACGACTGGCGCGAGCCCTGGCAGGACCCCCGCCCCCGGCGCTCGGCCCCCAGCCGCCTCCAGCCCCGCGCCGAGGGCCAGATCGAGTCCAGGCCGGAGCCCCGGGACCAGCCCCTGAGGCAGGCCCGGCCGCCCGCGGACCCAGCGCCGGAACCGCCCGCCGCCGCCCGCCGCCGGCCCCTGCAGGCGATCTCCCGCCGAGCCGCCCGCCCCCGCTCCTTTGAGCCGCCGCCAGCCGGCGCCCCGCAGTCCACCGGCGCGCCGCCCCAGAGCGAGGACTGGCCCGATGACACCAGCTTCTCCAGGCCCCGCTGGCAGCGCCCCCTGAGTGACCCCGCACGGGCGCCCGATCTCAGCGCCGATGCCGCCCGCAGCGCGGCGGCCGCTGCCCGCCAAAGCGAGGCCTGCCGGCCCCTGCCGCGCTCCAGTCGCCGGCGGTCCGGCTGATTACCCTGGGGGCTGCCGAGCAGAGTCCATGAGCAGCCTGGTGGTGGTGGGGTTCCCCAAAGCGTCCGAGGCCGAGGCGGTGCGCCGTGAGCTGGTGGACATCCAGAAGGAGCGGCTGATCGCCCTGGAGGACGCCGTGGTGGTTGAGCATGACGGTGACGGCCAGGTGCACCTGCGCCAGGCCGTGAACCTCACCACAGCCGGCGCCCTGGGCGGCGGCTTCTGGGGCACGCTGGTGGGCCTGCTCTTCCTCAACCCCCTGCTGGGGGCGGCTGTGGGGGCCGGCGTCGGTGCCGCCTCGGGCTCCCTCTCCGACATCGGCATCAACGACACCTTCATGCGCGAGCTGGGCGAAACCCTGCCCCGGGGCACCGCCGCCCTCTGTCTGCTGATCCGCGAAGCCACCGCCGACCGGGTGGTGGAGCGTCTGCGGGCCCACTCCCCCCACGCCAAGCTGCTGCGCACCAACCTCAGCCACACCGACGAGGATCAGCTGCGCACCCTGCTCGAGAGTGCGGCCCGGCAGGCCGAGGCCCTGCGGCTCGGCTGAGCCAGCTGCAGGCTGCAGCCCCGCTGGCGCAGCTCCTGGTTCACCGGCTTGAGCAGCTGGGTCGGCATCTCGCCGGCCATCTCCTGGGCCGAGACGCTGACGGCTCCCGATCCCAGCTGCAGCGCTTCCAGCAGGTCGGCCCACTGCAGGATCAGCCGTTGCTGCCCCACCTGACTCAGACCCTGCTGCTCCAGCACGCCGGCGCAACTGCGCAGGTTCCAGAGGGCGCTGCGGTGCTGGCGCCGGGGAAGGGGCTGCAGAGCCAGGCCCCGGTGCAGGGCCCGGCGGCTGGGGGCACCGTTGGCCAGCCGCAGTCCGGCTTCGCTGAGCAGGCGGCCGCAGTACACGGCCGAGATGCCGTAGAGGCGGCCCAGGTCGGTGAGGCTGAGCCAGTCGTCGGGGGTTGTGGGTTGAGCCTTCATGGGGGTGGGGGCGTGGTGCGCGGCGTGATGCCCGGCAGGAGATCGCTGCCTGCCCCCCAATGGAGCGACTGCCACAGCCGCTGTCAATCCGTCAAGCCCTGTTGGCCATGGAATCGGCACCAAGGCCGACGGGCGCACCGGCGGCAGGCCCCAGCCACTGTTCCAGCTCCGGGGAGAAGACCTCCCGGATCACCGTGAGCGGCTCGCCGCCGCGGAAAAAGCGGTAGTGACGGCTCCAGAAGGGCCCGCCATGGCCGAAGCGGCTCACCAGCCAGGGGGCCTGCACCAGTGCCAGGCCGTCCACCTCGCGGAACAGTTCGGCCCGCTTGCTGGTGAGGCTGCGCCAGATGGGTTGCTCCCGCTGTTGCAGATGGGCGTCAGCCTGGCCCTGGTTCCACCAGCTCTCGGCCCAGGCCAGGGTGCGGTCGCCGCAGCACAGCCACACCTGGCGGCGCAGCAGGGGCAGGGCCAGATCGCCCACCTCCAGCGGTGGACGGGCGCCGTCCTGGCGCGGCTGGGTCTGGGGAGTCATGGCGATCAGCTGCACCCGCACCGCCAGTCCGGTGAGGGACTCCAGATGCCTGGTGGGGCTGCCGTCCCCCAGCAGCAGCAGCCTCCAGGGGCCGCTGAGGGCCTGTCCCAGGACCTGCAGATCGCCTTCACCCAGGTGCCGCTCCCACAGAGCCCTCGGCGAGGCGGTGGGCACGCCACTTGCCGACAGGCTGAGGCCCGTGGCCCCCATGGCTGGCTCCTCACGATTGCCGATCAGCGTAGAAACCAGCTCCGCTGCACCGCGCTCAGAAGCCGCCGCTGACGCTCATGCGCCGCTGCTGGCCGTTGCGCTCGATCACGGCTGAATCGCCGCTGGCCCCGGTCAGTCGCCAGCCGCTGTTGCCGATCGCTTCGCCGATCGCGGCGTTGGTGGAGCTGCCTCCCACCTGGAAGATGGCCGAGCCACTCTGGCCCGGCACCTGCACCACACCCACCAGCTGGGGGAGGGAGGTGTCATCGGCGGCCGCCGCCAGGTTCACCGGGGCGGGTCCGGCGCCGGTGGACCCCGCAGCTGCCGGGGCAGCCCTGGAAACCTTGGCGTTCATCGGCACCTTGAGCACGCTGGCGGCGGGGGCTGTGCCTGCTGGCAGCGCCGCCAGCTCCTCCATCCAGGGCTCCAGCGGCGGCGGCGGCAGCTCGCCATCGGCAGCGGCGGCGCCCGGCTCGGCCACGGGCTGCGCGGCCAGGTCGCCTCGGGAGGTGGCGGTATCGGAGGTGGGCGGGATGGTGGCCGGACCCATGGCGCGCAGGCGTTCCACCAGCAGCAGGTTGCGTTCCTGGCGCAGGGCCTGCTGGCTGTGACCCCAGAGGCTCAGGCCCACCAGCGCGCTGCCCGCCACGGCGGTGACCGCAAGGCCCACTGCCGCCATCAGCAGCGCGGGCTGATGCTGAAGGCCACCGCTCCAGGCCGTGGCCATGCGGCTGCGGGCGCTGGCCACCGCAGAGCGCCGGGCTCCTGAGCGGGCCGTGGCGCCGCCACTGGCGGCCGCCGCCTGGGGCCGGGGAGGGAACGGCCCGGCAGCCTTGCCGGGCGGTGTTTCGCAGACTTCCACCTCGATCGCGGCCTCGGGAGCGAACACCCGGTTGAGCACCTGCTCGGCGCGGAGCTCCCAGTAGGCCCGGGATGTGGGGATGGCGCGCATCGCTGTCACAGCCCGACTACCAGAAAGTTGGTGGGTACATTACCGGCACTTTCTGCCTGGTAGCAGAGTCAGGGCTCAGAGGCTGTAACCCAGGGCGCCCGCCAGCTGGGAGCAGGAGCGCCTGACACGTGCGATCTCTGCGGGCGACAGCTGCCCGTGGTAGCTGCCGCTGTTGTCGAACAGCGGCAGATTGATCTGTCGGTTGCGGTGGTCCACGTGGCTGAGTCCGGCCAGCGCGCCCTCGCCGCGGGCCGCCGGGGCTGGCCCGGCGGCCTTGGCCCCGTACCAGCTCACGGGGTGCTCGTGATAAGCGATCTGCTGCTCCTCGAAGTTCAGGCCCAGGAAGCCCATCACCTCCTCCAGGCAGGGCGCCGGGGTCTTCACCAGCTGCTCGTAGCGCACCACCAGCACCCGGGGATGGCCCCGCCAGCGCAGCACCCTGCCGTTGTCCTGCCGCCAGCGGCGCAGACTCTTGCCCAGCCGCCCGTAGCGCCGCTTCAGGGACGCCACCGTGTCGAGGGGGTGGCGGCAGATCAGCACGATGTGCGAGCCGGGGGCGGCGTTGAGGATGAAGCCCAGATGGCGCACATGCTTGGGTGTCTTCTCCACCCATAGATCGGCTCCGGCGGCCTTGCTGGCCTGCCAGAACTGCTCCAGGGCGAGCCGGTAGCGGCCGTAGCTCTCCTTCTTGGCCACCCCCGTTTCCCCGGCGATCGCATGCACCCGTGAATGCGCCCCCACCAGGCGGGTGAGGATCGAAGTGCCCGAGTGGCCGCAGCCGCACACATGCAGGCCGCCGCGCAGGGGTTCACGCCAGAGCCTGCGCATCGTTCCCTCCCCTCAGCTCCAGTGCCGGTCGATCCAGGGCACCGGCATCACGAAACGCCGCAACCCGCTCCAGTCGCCCCGGCCCAGCAGCCGCCGCAGATGGGCCCGCCGGCCGGCGTAGGGGGGGGAATCGGCCTTCCATTGGCCGCGACGCACATCGGCCGGGTTGGGCCCTCCGGGGAAGGTGATGATCCGGCTGCCGGCCGGCAGCCGCGCCGGCCGCAGGTAGCGCAGGGGCAGCGGCCCCAGGCAGTGCAGCCGGAAATGGCGCGTCCAGCCCCGGGGCCAGAAGCGCAGCTGCCGGCGCAGGCAGGCGGTCACGAAGTGCTGCTCGTAGCCGAAGCGGTCGGCGATCGCCTGAGGCTCCCGCCTGAAGCGCTCCAGCACCTCGGGATGGGAGCCGATGCGGAAGCGGAACACCGAGGTCTGGCCCAGCCCACTCAGGGGACGGGACCAGTTGCGCTCCAGGATCACCTCCTCGCTGCTGCCGAAGCTGAAGTAGGGATCGATGTCGGCCACGATCACCGAATCCAGGTCCACAAACAGGGCCATCCCCTCCAGTGTGCCCAGGGATGGTCCCCAGAGGGCCAGCTTGCGCCACTTGCCGCGCGTGCGTTCGGGCTCCGGGCAGCCCAGGTCGGGCAGGGGCAGGGTGCGGACACTGGCCTCGATGCCGCGCTCGTCATCGGTGAAGCACACCAGCTGGAACGGCGGTGTGAGGTGGCGCTCCAGCATCCGCTGCAGCCGGTTCACGTACTCGCAGCCGTACTTCTCGCCCCACTTGATGCACAGCACCAGCTTCAGCGCTGCGCCGGGCGCCGGCCTGAGCGGTGGGAAGGGTGCGGACCTCAATACCGGAACGCCTCAATTTCGCGCGCGCAGACCAGGCGGATGTGCGCCTGGCTGGAGGCGTCCAGCACCTCCTGCCAGGGCCGCTTGTCATGGCGGTGCTGGCTTTTGGGCCGCTGCGCCGGCAGCTCCAGGGGACGCTCCAGTGCCAGGCGCTGCGAGAGAGCGAGCAGATCCGCCGCCAGGGTTTCGTAGCGCAGCATCACATCGGGCACCGGTGTGTCGTTGATGCTGTAGATCGGCCAGTTAGAGAGTTCGGAGTGCGGGCATCGGCGCACATACTCGGCGAGGGACAGGGGCTCTTTGTGCTTGCGCGTGCGCCAGTAGAAGCTGCTGATTGCCTTGTCGAAGGGGTTGCGCTCCACGCTGATCTTGAGATAGCCGTCCCAGATCGAGGCCGCAATCTGGCTCTTGACCTGGGCGGCCGGGATGTGGTTGAAGAAACGCTTCTTCAGCCGGGCACGGCTGATCAGCCGTGCCAGATCCGTGCCGCTGTAGTGATGCAGGGGTGCGCGGAAGTTGCGCGGCCCCGGGCGGCCGAGCTGCCGGCTGAGTTGTTCGTCGTCCCTGGAGATGGGGGTGATCACATCCTGCTTGTCCATCAGGGAGCGCAGGGCGATTTCAATGGCCGTGCCCGCCGTTTTCTGGGTTTTCAGGAAGATGAAACGGTGGTGATGGCAGATCAGCATGGGGCGCTTGCACCCTGGCGCCGGTTGCTCAGCTCCAGCCACAGCATCAGGGCGGTGACATCGGCGGGGCTGACGCCGGCCAGCCGGCCCGCCTGCCCCAGGGTGAGGGGCTGCACCGCCGCCAGCTTCTCGCGTGCTTCGCGGGAAAGGGTGCCGATCACGGCGTAGTCGAGACCGGCGGGGAGCGGCCGGTGCTCCTGCTGCTGCACGCGTTCGATCTGCTGGTGCTGGCGGGCCAGGTAACCGCTGTACTTGATGTCGATCTCGGCGGCCTCGCGCACGGCGCTGGGCAGGGCCCCGTCGGCCAGCCCGTGGCGCACCAGATCGTTGGCGTGGAAGCCAGGGCGGCGCAGCAGCTCCGCCAGGGTGATCGAACCCTTGATGGCGGCCCCGCTGTGGGCTTCCACCGCGGCGGCGGCGGCATCACTGGCCTTCAGGCGCACCGTGTCCAGCCGCCGCTTCTCGGCGGCGATCGCCTCCTGCTTGGCGGTGTGGATCCGCCAGCGCCGCTCGTCGATCAGGCCCAGCTCCCGGCCCAGGGGCGTGAGCCGGCGGTCGGCGTTGTCGCCGCGCAGCACCAGCCGGTATTCGCTGCGGCTTGTGAGCACCCGGTAGGGCTCGCGCAGGTCCTGGCTGATCAGGTCGTCGATCATCGTGCCGATGTAGCTGCCCTCCCGGGGGAAATGCACCGGCTCCTGGCCGCGCACCAGCCGGGCGGCGTTGAGACCGGCCACCAGGCCCTGGGCGGCGGCCTCCTCATAGCCGGTGGTGCCGTTGAGCTGGCCGGCGCTGAACAGCCCCGCCACCCGCCTGGTCTCCAGGCTGGGCTTGAGCTGGGTGGCCGGCAGCACGTCGTAGTCAACGGCGTAGGCGGGCCGCAGCATCAGGCACTGCTCCAGGCCGGGAAGGGTGCGCAGCAGCGGCAGTTGCAGCCGTTCCGGCAGGCCGGTGGAGAGGCCCTGCACATAGATCTCGGGGGTGTCGCGGCCCTCGGGCTCCAGGAAGATCTGGTGGCTGTCCTTGTCGGCGAAGCGCACGATCTTGTCTTCGATCGAGGGGCAGTAGCGCGGGCCCTTGCTGTCGATGAAGCCCCCGTAGATCGGCGTCAGGTGGAGGTTGTCCCGGATCAGCTGGTGGCTGGCGGCGGTGGTGCGGGTGATGTGGCAGCTCATCTGCTCGCCGCTCACCCAGGCGGCCGGATCAAAGGAGAAGAAGCGCTCGGCCGCGTCGCTGGGCTGCTCTTCGAGTTGATCGAGGGCGATGCTGCGCCGGTCCACCCTCGGTGGGGTGCCCGTTTTCAGCCGGCCGGTGACGAAGCCCAGGCCCTGGAGCGCTGCGGTAAGCCCTTCGCTGGCCGGTTCGCCGGCCCGCCCGGCCGCCATGCTCTGGCTGCCCACCCAGATCCGCCCCCCCAGGAAGGTGCCGGTGGTGAGCACCACCGCCCGGGCGCTGAAGACACTGCCGAAGTAGGTGCGCACGCCGGTGATGCGGGCCGCGGGGCCGCTTGCCGGGTGCCAGGCCGCACCACCACCATCGGCGGCGCCCTCGATCTCCAGGCCGGTCACCATGGCCTCGCGCAGCGCCAGGTTGGGCGTGTGCTGAAGCAGCTGCTGCATCTGGCGGGCGTAGTGGCGCTTGTCGGTCTGGGCGCGCAGGGCCCAGACCGCCGGGCCGCGGCTGGCATTGAGCACCCGCTTCTGCAGGGCGGTGGCATCCGCCAGCCGGCCGATCACCCCGCCGAGGGCATCCACCTCGTGCACCAGCTGGCTCTTGGCCGGGCCGCCCACCGCGGGGTTGCAGGGCTGCCAGGCGATGCGATCGAGGTTGAGGGTGAACAGGGCGGTGTGGAGGCCCAGCCGGGCCGCGGTGATGGCGGCCTCACAGCCGGCATGGCCGCCACCTACCACGATCACATCAAAGTGCTCTGCTGAAGTGGCGTTGAGAGCAGCAGACAACGCAGTCGACACGCATTCCTGAGGCGTAAGCTAACAGTTCGCGACCTCAAGGCTGCTGCTGCGTGGACGTTTGCGAGGGTGGGGCCTGTGCACAACAGCAGACAGTTGCTGCTGCCGGTCCAAGTCTGTTCAGGTGAAGCGTGATTGATTCCAGCCTCAGCAAAACACGGCTCCCAAAGGTTGTTTGGGCCGCATGGCTGCAGGGAGAAGAATCGGCTCCTGAGATTGTTCGCTGCTGTCTCAAGTCCTGGCGGATTCAGAATCCGGATTGGAGTGTTTATGTGTTGAACGCAAGAACAGCTCATGAGCTTGTGGATGTTGGCCTTTCCCGTAAGATCTTTCATTCACTTGGCCTCCAGATGCAGGCCAATCTGATCCGCTTGGCCTTGCTGGAGCACTACGGTGGAGTCTGGGTTGATGCGACAACGTTATGCACCAAGCCACTGCGCGACGTGCTGGAAGACCATGTTCAGCCCAGCGGTTTCTTTGCGTTCACCAATGCATCCCGAGACCGACTTCTCTCCAACTGGTTTCTCGCCTCCACTCCGGGGCATCCGCTTGTGAGGGAGTTGAGGCGGTCACTGCTTCAGTACTTTCGTTCCCACCCTCCCAAGCCACGCTATCGATGGTGGCAACGAGCGCTGCACAAACTGGCTCGAGAGATGCTGAAGTGTCACCCAGCTGCCACAGGCCTTTGGCTTCGGCAGCCTCTGGTCAGCCTGGCCGGCCACTATCCATACTTCCTGTTTCATTATACGTTTGCCAGCCTCTACTATTCCAGGCGCGGGCGCTTCAGATCGCTTTGGCGGCAAACACCTGTGATTCTCAATAGCGAAGCCAAGCTGCTGTCCCGGTTGGCACTGAATCCCTGCGACGATCATCAGGCTCAGCAACAGCTTGATGCCGCGACCATGGGGATCTTCAAGCTGACATGGAAAAACTCAGCGAAAGCCGCGATTCCCAATGCAACAATCCTGGCGACGATGCTGGAACCCTACCGCTAGTGGGCTGATGGCATGGCATTGCCAGGATCGACCTCAACCTGCGGTGTTCCTGGATGAGAAGGTCTGCAGAAGTTGGTCTCTCAGAATCGACACCTCACGATCATCCAATACAGTGTTCAACAGATCATGCTCCTGCTGGTTGAGGTCTGCGTGCCGATTCAGCACCTGCGATCGCAGCGCCTCCAGGGCACATTCTGAGCCTGCGTGGCTGTCCTGAAATGAACTGCCGCCGCCCTCGCGAGCCGGCGTTTCCAGGGCTTTGTCGCTGGGGTTGATGTTCAGCCAGCTGGCGATCTCAGAGCGGTAGCCCGAATCAACAAGCCATTGGTCAAAGAGTATGCCCAGAGTTTCGGCTGTGGGCTCAAGGTTTTCCAGACATAATCGCGCGTGCTCCTTCCACAGTCTTACCGCCCGTTGCATGACCTCATTCATTTCCCGTGGGTAGGCAACATGGCTGACCCTGAAGCCCTTGCGGATGCGACTGGCAAAGAGGTTTGTGGGATCGCGCACTAAAACCACGGTCTTTGATCCTGACGGGACGTGTCGAAACAGTGCCCTATCGGCAGGCATGTCTTCAACGCTGATCAGCATGGTCTTGCGTCCGATATAAAACGGTAACCATCGCGGCTGAACAGCATTGATCCCTCCTGGCCTGGTGGCAAGCCTTCCCAGGGGCAGCACATTGTTGAAGAATCGAAACTGCCCACCTGACTTGATCCAGTTGAGCACGACATGATTGCCGCTGCGCTTGAGACCGTGAAAGAAGATGGGGGTATGGCGAAGAAATCCTGGCATGCTCTTGATGTGATGGATGGCTCGATTGCGGCTGAACCGGGCCCGTCAATGCCCCATCAAGGGCCCGCCAGAGCGGCGGCATGGTGACGCAGATGGTCATCGATGAAGCTGGCCACAAAGAAGTAGCTGTGGTCGTAGCCCGGCTGGTGGCGCAGCGTCAGCGGCTGGCCGCTGGCGGCGGCCGCCGCCGCCAGCGCTTCGGGCCGCAACTGGGTGTCCAGAAAGCCATCGTTCGTGCCCTGGTCCACCAGCAGGGGCAGGGCCTGGCCATCGGGGCCCCTGGGGCCGGCGCCGGCGGCCAGCAGCCGGCTGGCGTCCCAGCCACTCCAGGCCTGGGGATCGGCACCGAGCAGATGGCCGAAGGCCTTGCGGCCCCAGGGGCAGCACGACGGGTTGGCGATCGGCGCGAAGGCCGACACCGAGCGGTAGCGTCCGGGATGGCGCATCGCGCACACCAGGGCGCCGTGCCCTCCCATCGAGTGGCCGCTGATGCCGCGGCCTGCGGGATCCAGGGGCAGCTGCTCCTCCAGCAACGCCGGCAGCTCCTCACTCACATAGCTGTGCATGCGGTAGTGCCGGGCCCAGGGCTGCTCGGTGGCATCCACGTAGAAGCCGGCGCCATGGCCGAAGTCCCAGGAGCCCTCGGGATCGTCCGGCACCTCCGGCCCCCGGGGGCTGGTGTCCGGCGCCACCAGGGCCAGGCCCAGCTCGGCCGCCAGGCGCTGGGCGCCGGCCTTGTGCATGACGTTCTCATCGCTGCAGGTGAGCCCCGAGAGCCACCACAGCGCCGGCACCATGCCGCCGCCGGCCAGCGCCGCCGGCGGCAGGAACACCCCGAACACCATCGGGCAGTGCAGCACTGCGGAGTGGTGGCGGTAGCGGCGCTGCAGACCGCCGAAGCAGCGGTGTTCGGCGAGCAGTTCGAGGCCACTCATCGGCGGCTTGCCGGCAGGGATCGAGCGACCATCAGAAGTGAATCACCGAGCGGATGCTCTTGCCCTCGTGCATCAGTTCAAAGGCGAGGTTGATGTCCTCCAGGCCCATCGTGTGGGTGATGAACACATCCAGCGGGATCAGCCCCTGCTGGAACTCCTCCACGAAGCCCGGCAGCTCGCTGCGGCCGCGCACGCCGCCGAAGGCCGAGCCCCGCCAGACACGGCCGGTGACCAGCTGGAAAGGCCGCGTGCTGATCTCCTTGCCGGCGCCGGCCACGCCGATGATCGTCGATTCGCCCCAGCCCTTGTGGCAGCTTTCCAGGGCGGCGCGCATCACCTCCACGTTGCCGATGCACTCGAAGGAATAGTCCACACCGCCATCGCTGAGGTCGATGATCACCTCCTGAATCGGCGCCTCGTGGTCGCGGGGATTGATGCAGTCAGTGGCGCCGAGCTGCCGGGCGATCGTGAACTTCTCGGGGTTCACATCGATGCCGATGATGCGCGAGGCGCCGGCCGTTGCGGCCCCGATCACCACCGCCAGGCCGATGCCGCCGAGTCCGAACACGGCCACCGTGCTGCCCGCTTCCACCCGGGCCGTGTTGCGCACCGCGCCGATGCCGGTGGTCACCCCGCAGCCCAGCAGGCACACCTTCTCCAGAGGCGCCTGCCTGTTGATCCTGGCCACCGCGATCTCGGGCAGCACGGTGTACTCGGAAAAGGTGGAGGTGCCCATGTAGTGGTGCAGCATCTGGCCGCCCCGGGAGAAGCGGCTGCTGCCATCGGGCATCAGTCCCCGGCCCTGGGTGTCGCGAATCGCCTGGCAGAGGTTGGTCTTGCCGGAGCGGCAGAAGCGGCAGCGGCCGCATTCGGGGGTGTAGAGCGGGATCACGTGATCGCCCACGGCCAGCGCAGTCACCCCGGGGCCAAGGGCTTCCACCACGGCTCCGCCCTCGTGGCCCAGGATCGCCGGAAACAGCCCCTCCGGGTCGGCTCCGGAGAGGGTGAAGGCATCCGTGTGGCACACTCCGCTGGCCACCACCCGCAGCAGCACCTCCCCCTCGCGCGGTGGGGCCACGTCGATCTCCGTGATCTCCAGGGGCTCACCCGGGGCCCAGGCGACGGCGGCGCGGGAACGGATCATCGGGCAGGGGCGGATGGCACTGGCCCCATCCTCGGGCCTGCGGACCCCTCCGGCAGCAGCCCCGGGCGAGCCCGGGGTGTCCCTGCCGGCACCAGCTGCGCAGCGCTCAGCTCATGCACGAACAGCACGAAGCGCTCCCGGGGCGCCCAGCTGGCCGGGAGCGAGACCGGGATGAACTGCTCCGCCTGGGTCCCCTGCAGTCCCGCCGCCTGCAGCTCCTCGAGCAGACCGCCCACGCCCTGGCCCGGCTTCGTCTCCGCCGAGGCGATCAGGAGCACCCTGCCCTGGCGCCGCTGCAGCAGCGCCAGGAGGTTCTGGTGCTGCCGGGCCGGCAGCACCGGCAGCTCAGGGAACACCCGCCGGGCATTGCCGGCCACGAAGCTGTCGGAGGTGATCACCAGGATCGGCTCGCCCTGGCGCCCGCGGATCTGCTCCAGCAGCTCCACGATCGGCGCGTTCAGGGCGCTGGTGCGCTGCAGCCTGCCGGCGAGGGCAATCCGGGCCGGCAGCGCCAGGCTCACCACCACGGCCGCCAGGCCGCAGGCCTGCAGGTAGCCGCGCAACCGGCTGGGCGGCGGGGCGGGACCGCTGAGCACCGCCAGCAGCACCGGGGCATAGAAGAGCAGGTTCTGGTACCAGCGATCCTTGATCCGCGTGGCGCCGCTGAGCAGGATCACCAGGCTGAGCACCACGGCGATCGCCAGCGGCAGGCGCCAGAGCAACTTCTGGCCGCCGTTGACCGGGGCCTGCGGGCGCCTGGCGATGAGCAGCAGCCCCACGATCCACAGCGGCGTGAGGAAGCCGATGGCGTTCAGCGCGGCACTGCCCAGACCCTGCAGCAGACTGATGGGGAAGCGCCCGTTGGCCCGGAGCTTGTCGAGGCCGGCGCCCGCCAGCTCCGGCTGGGTGAGCACCCAGTGCAGGTGCGGCGCCAGCAGCACCAGGGCGACGGCCAGGGCCAGCAGGATCCTGGCCGAGAGCAGGTGACGCCGGAAGGCGGGCAGACTCAGCCCCGCCAGCAGCAAGCCGGCCAGAAACACCGCGAAGGTGTACTTGCTGAGCAGGCCGCCGGCGCTCAGCGCACCGGCCAGGGCGTAGTTGAGCAGGCTGGGAGCGGCGGCCACCCGCAGCAGCTGCAGCAGGGTGAGCGCGGCCAGCAGCGTGGCCAGCACCGAGTGGGTGAGGTCCCGTTGCGACTCCCAGGCGAACTGGGGAATCAGCGCCAGACCGGCCACGGCGATCCAGGTCTGCGCCCGGGAGAACCTCAACTGCCGGCAGATCTGCAGGATGCAGGCCACCAGGCCACTGAGCAGCGCCACCTTGATCGCCAGCAGCGGCCAGAGGGCTGGCCCGGTGAGGTTCAGCACCAGCTTTGCCAGCCAGGTGTAGAGAGGTGGCTGGCTGCCGTAGCCCCACTGCCAGAACTGGCTGCGCGCCAGTTCCGCCGCCTGGTCGGTCTCGGCCGTGGCGGAAAGCAGCCGCTGGCTGAGGGCGTTGAGCAGGAACCAGCCCGTGGCCAGCAACCAGAGGTGCAGCCGCCAGGCCGGCAGCTCCAAGGCAACGGCCCTGGAGGGGCTGGTGGGGCGGCCAGGTTGGGTGAACAAGGAAGTCGGCTCGTGCATGGTCCCCTGGCGCTGTCCACACCAGGCTGGGGAGGGCGACCGGCGGGGGTCAGGGGGCCGCCAGGTTGCGGAAGCGGGTGAACTGGGGTTCGAACAGCAGCTTCACCGTGCCCACCGGCCCGTTGCGGTGCTTGGTCACGATCACCTCGGTGATGCCCCGGTCGGCCGTCTCCGGGTTGTAGTACTCGTCGCGGTAGATCATCAGCACCAGATCGGCGTCCTGCTCGATCGAACCCGATTCGCGCAGATCGCTGAGCATCGGTCGCTTGTTGGTGCGCGACTCCACGCCGCGGCTGAGCTGGGAGAGGGCCATCACCGGCACGTTCAGTTCCCGCGCCAGACCCTTGAGGCCGCGGGTGATGCGGGAGAGTTCCTGCACCCGGTTGTCAGGGGTGGAGCCCTCCATCAGCTGCAGGTAATCGATCACCACCAGGCCCAGCTCCCGGCCCTGTTCCGCCATCAGCCGGCGGCAGAGCGAGCGCATCTCCAGCACCCCGGCATTGGGCTTGTCATCGATGAACAGGGGCAGCTGCCCGAGGGTGTTGATGCCCTGGCCGAGCAGGGGCCACTCCTCCTGCTGCAGCCGGCCGGTGCGCAGCCGGCCGCTCTCGATGCCCACCTCCATCGACAGCAGGCGGTAGGTGAGCTGCTCCTTGCTCATCTCCAGGCTGAACACACACACCGGCAGCTGGTGCAGCTGGGCCACGTTCTTGGCGATGTTGAGCACGATCGAGGTCTTGCCCATCGCCGGGCGGCCGGCCACGATGATCAGATCGCTGCGCTGCAGCCCCTGGGTGATGGCGTCCAGGTCGTAGAAGTTCACCGGGATGCCCGCCACCGAGGTGCCCAGCGATCGGCTCTCGATCTCGTTGAAGGTGGAGGTGAGGATTTCGGCGGTGGGGGTGAGGCCGATGCTCGGTTTCTCCTGGCTGATGGCGAAGATCTTCTGCTCGGCCTCATCGAGCACCATCTCCATCGGCTTGCCCTGGTCGAAGCCCAGGGCGATCACCTCGTTGCCGGAGCGGATCAGCTGACGGCGCAGGTACTTGTCCATCACCAGGCGGGCCACCTGGTCGATCGAGGCCGTGGAGCTGATGCGCTCCACCAGCTCCACCAGCCGGCTGCTGCCGCCCACCTTCTCCAGGGCGCCGGTGTCCGCCAGCCAGGCGGTCATGGCCGTGAGGTCGGTGGGCTTGCCCTGGCTGTGCAGCATCAGCGCCGTGCGGTAGATCTCCCGGTGGGCGCCCAGGTAGAAGGCCTCCGGCCGCAGCAGATCGGCGATGCGGGCGATGGCGTCGGGATCGAGCAGGATGCCCCCCAGCACCGACTCCTCGGCCTCCAGGTTCTGGGGAGGCAGGGAATCGGGCAGGGCCTCGAAGCGGGCCTCATCGCGGAGGCGGCCACGGCGGGGTTCATCAGCTCCCGAGGGGGTGCTGCTGAGGGGAACGCTCACCATGGCCGGGCTGCAGAAGGGGGCATGGGCGTGGGCGCAGCGGGATCCAGGCAGGCACGCAGAGGGGCTCCGGCATCCGGCCCGGACCAAAAGCCGCCAGACCCACGGGGCCTGGCGGCAGGGACGAGGGGCTGGTGGCAGACGCCGGCAGTGGCTCCCATTGTGGACCGCCCTTCAACCCCCGGGCGCTCAGTGGCTGAGCACCTCGAGATTGATCTCCGCCGTCACCTCGGGGTGCAGCTTGACCTGCACCTTGTAGGCGCCGGTGCGGTGGATCTCCGGCACGCTGATGGCCCTCCGGTCCACGTCCTTCTTGGTGGCCGCCTCGATGGCCTCGGCCACATCGCCGTTGGTCACGGTGCCGAACAGCACGTCGTCGCCGCCGGTCTGCTTCTTGACGGTGAAGCGGCCGATCGTGGTCAGGGCCGTGCGGAACGCTTCGGCCTCGGCCTTGAGGGCCGCCTGGCGCTCGGCTTCCTTGGCCCGGCGGGCCTCCACCTGGCGCAGCACCGATGCCGTCACCGGCACGGCCTTGCCGCTGGGCACCAGGAAGTTGCGGGCGTAACCGGGGGCCACATCCACCAGATCGCCGTCCTTGCCGAGGCTGAGAACGTCTTCGCGAAGGACGATTTGTACGCGCTTGGCCATGGTGTGGGGATGGTGTGGGGGGAGAGGAGCTGGAATCGCGAGCCGATCGATCACCCTAGGGGACCGGGCCCGCCCCATCCCGGCGGCCCGGCCTCAGTCGCGCTGGCCGCGGCGGCGGCCCAGGGCGGCGGCGGCGGGCAGGCGCACCTGGCGGGCCAGTCCCAGGCTTCTCAGCACCCGGATGTGCTGCCAGGTGAGGTCGATCTGGCGGCCGAAGCCGTGGCGGGCCGAATGGGGGAAGGCGTGGTGGTTGTTGTGCCAGCCCTCGCCGAAGGTGAGCGCCGCCACCCAGGGGTTGTTCCTGGAGTTGTCGCCACTGGCATGGCTCACGCGACCCCAGCAGTGGGTGGCCGAATTCACCAGCCAGGTGCAGTGGTACACCACCACCAGGCGCAGGGGGATGCCCCAGAGCACCAGGGCCCAGCCGCCGGCACCGGTGACCGTGCCGATCCAGAACAGCAGGCCGGCCAGGGGCAGTTGCAGCAGCAGGAACCAGTTGTTGAGCCAGCGGTAGTAGGGATCACGGGCCAGGTCGCCGGTGAGCCTGGGCACGGCGGCCATGGCCGGGATGGTGTGGAACATCCAGCCCATGTGGCTCCACCAGAAGCCCTTCAGGCTGGTGTGATGGTCCACGTCGGTGTCGGAGAACTTGTGGTGGTGGCGGTGCAGGCCCACCCAGTCGATCGGGCCGTGCTGGCAGCTGAGGGCGCCGCAGGTGGTGAAGAAGCGCTCCAGCCAGTGGGGCACCCGGAAGGCGCGGTGGCTGAGCATGCGGTGGTAGCCCACGGTCACCCCCAGGCAGGCGGTGACCCAGTAGAGGACCAGAAAGGTGGCCACGGCCGGCAGGCTCCAGAACCGCGGCAGCAGGGCCACCAGGGCCAGCGTGTGGATCGCCGTCATGTAGGTGACCGTGCCCCAGCGGGTGCCGGCCTTGATCTGCGGCTGCGGTTCGCCGGAGCGGGCGAGGTGAAGGGCCTCGGCCCGGCGCAGACCGCGCTCTCCGGCATTGATGAAGCCGGGCTGGCGGGTGGCGCGGGCCGCCAGGCGGGCCCCGCCGGCTGCGGGGCCTGAGCGGGCTGCCGATCGTGTTGCGGTTGTAGCGGCCATAGCGGACCGGCTCCTGATCAATCGATAGGATGGTAGCAATACGAATTCGGATCGCGAGCTGATACGTGGGCTACCGGGATGACCTCGCCGCCGGGCGGGTGGCCTTTGCCCACCTGATCCGCGTCTGGCATGGCCGCAACGGCTGGAGCCATCGCGTGCTGCCGGGTCTGGCGGAAGCTCTCGATCTGGGCCGGGTGCACAACTCCCAGCTGTCGATGCTGCGCAACGGCAAGCTCGCCTCCCCCGGCCCGGAGGTGTTTCTGGCCCTGGGCCGCATCAACGGCCTGCTGGCCGAACAGGCCGGCGAGGGCCAGCTCTCCGCCGACCTGCGCCAGCGCCTCGTGGCCCACCCCGAACTGCTGGCCGCCCTGGAGGCCTCCGCCCTGCCCGTGCAGGCCCCGGGTCAGCCCGTGCTGGGACCCGGCGAACTGCTGGAGGTGTTCGTGGGGCTGCGCCAGCCACCGGCGGCCTTCGACCTGCGCATCGCCGAGGCCGAGGCCGCCGCCCTCAGCGCCGCCCTGGCCGATGTGCTCTGCGCCGGGCGCCCCTGGCGGCTCTGCCGCGAGCCGGTGCTGGCCGCCTACCCGGTGGCCAAGCGCCAGCGGCGCGAACGCTTCGCCGAGGTGATGGCCGGCCAGCGCGACTACAGCGCCGCCGAGCTGGATGCGGAACTCCCCGACCTGCGCCTCACCCTGGCGGCGCTGGGGGCGGGCGGTGCCGGCGAGCTGGAGCCCGACCAGTTCCTGGAGCTGCTGCGCCAGCGGGCCCGGGTGCTGCAGGAGCGGGGCTGGGCGGCGGCGCCGCCCGGCGATCTGGGTGCGGCGATCCGGGCGCAGCTGGACAGCTCCAACCTGGCCACTCCCCCCCGCGGCGCATGAGAACCGCCAGCTGGGCGGCCGAGCGGGTGGCGGCCGCCGAACGCCGCATCGCGCCCCTGGCCGCAGCCCACACGGCCGCAGTGCAGGGTCGCCTGGAGCGGGTGCTGGCCGCCTTCGCCGCCGAGCGAGTGGGGGTGCATCACTTCGCCTCCGTGAGCGGCTACGGCCACGGCGACCAGGGCCGGCAGGTGCTCGATCGCGTGCTCGCCCGCGTGCTCCAGGCCGAGGCCGCAGCCCTGCGGCTGCAGTTCGTGAGCGGCACCCATGCCATCGCCGCCGCCCTGTTCGGGGTGCTGCGGCCGGGTGACCGGCTGCTGGCCCTCAGTGGCCGTCCCTACGACACCCTCGAGCAGGTGATCGGCATCCGCGGCCGCGGCCAGGGATCCCTGGCGGAGTTCGGTGTGACCTACCACGAACTCGATCTGCGCGCCGATGGCGGCATCGACTGGAACGGCATCGCCGCGGCCCTGACGCCGCCCACGCGCATGGTGCTGATCCAGCGCAGCTGCGGCTACAGCTGGCGTCCCTCCCTGGCCGTGGCCGAGATCGGCCGGCTGGTGGAGCGGGTGAAGACCCTGCAGCCCGACTGCCTGGTGTTCGTGGACAACTGTTATGGCGAGCTGGTGGAGGAGCGGGAGCCCACGGCCGTGGGAGCCGACCTGATCGCCGGCTCCCTGATCAAGAACCTCGGGGGCACCATCGCCCCCGCCGGCGGCTACGTGGCCGGCCGCGCCGAGCTGGTGGAGCAGGCCTGCTGCCGCCTCACCGCTCCGGGAATCGGCAGCAGTGGGGGCAGCGGTTTCGACCTGCACCGCCTGCTGTTTCAGGGGCTGTTCCTGGCCCCCCAGATGGTGGCCGAGGCGCTGATCTGCAGCGAGCTGATCGCCAGCGTGTTCAGTGATCTGGGCTTTGCCGTCAAGCCACGGGCCGGTGCCGCCCGCACCGATCTCATTCAGGCCGTGCGGCTGGGCGAGCCGGCGCTGCTCAAGGCCGTGTGCCGCGCCTTTCAGGCCGCCTCGCCGATCGGCTCCTACCTGGATCCGGTGCCGGCGCCGATGCCCGGCTACGCCAGCGAGCTGGTGATGGCCGGCGGCACCTTCATCGACGGCAGCACCAGCGAGTTCTCAGCCGACGCGCCGCTGCGGCAGCCCTACGTGCTCTACGCCCAGGGCGGCAGCCATCGGGCCCATGCCGCCATCGCCCTGCAGCGGGCTCTGCTGGCGATCGGCGAACCCCCCCGCCGTCCGACAGACTGAGCGGCACGCTTTCCCGGCCTGCCAGCCATGGCGCTCACCTTCCCCAGCGACTGCCGCTATGCCGACAGTCATGAGTACGTGCGGCCCGAGGGCGAACGGGCACGCCTCGGCCTCAGCGCCTTCGCCGTCGACCAGCTCGGCGACATCGTCTTCGTGGAGCTGCCGGACGTGGGTGCCGAACTCCACTGCGGTGAGAGCTTCGGCAGTGTCGAGTCGGTGAAGGCGGTGGAGGATCTGCTGGCTCCGATCAGCGGCGTGGTGGAGGCCCGCAACGAGGCGGTGCTGGCCAACCCCGAGGAGCTCCAGAACGACCCCTACGGCGAAGGCTGGCTGCTGGTGATCCGTCCGGCCGCCCCCGAGCAGATCGAGGCGCTGATGGCGGCAGACAGCTACGCCGCCAAAGTGCAGGGCCAGGCATGACCAGTCAGGGATTTCTGCAGCGTCACCTGGGCCCGGGCGCCGGCGACCAGCAGCGGATGCTCGCGGAACTGGGCCTGGCCAGCCTCGAGCACCTGGCCGAGCAGGTGGTGCCGGCCGACATCCTGCTCTCGCCCGCGGCCGCCGCCGAGGACCTGCCCCAGCCCTGCGATGAGGCCCGGGCCCTCGAGGAGCTGGCTGCGATCGCCGCTGACAACCAGGTGCTGCGCTCCCTGATCGGCCAGGGCTACCACGCCACCGCCACTCCGGCGCTGATCCAGCGCCATGTGTTCGAGAACCCCGCCTGGTACACCGCCTACACGCCCTATCAGGCCGAGATCGCCCAGGGCAGGCTCGAGGCCCTGCTCAACTTCCAGACCCTGATCAGCGAACTCACCGGCCTGCCGATCGCCAATGCCTCCCTGCTGGATGAGGCCACCGCCGCTGCCGAGGCCATGGCCCTGGCCCGGGCGGTCTGCCGGCGTCGGCAGGCCCGCCGCTTCCTGGTGGACCGTCAGGTGCTCCCCCAGACCCTGGCCGTGCTCCAGACCCGCGCCGAACCCCTGGGCCTCATGCTGGAGCTGGTGGATGCCGAGACGCTGAGCGGCGAGCAACTGCCCGAGGATGCCTTCGGCCTGTTGCTGCAGCTGCCAGGCGATCGCGGCAGGCTCTTCGACCCGGCGCCGCTGCTCGCCGCCGCCGGTGCCGCAGGGGTGATCCGCGCCGTTGCCATCGATCCGCTCGCCCAGGTGCTGCTGGCCCCGGTGGGCGAGCTTGGTGCCGACATCGCCGTGGGCAGCGCCCAGCGCTATGGCGTTCCCATGGGCTGCGGCGGCCCCCATGCCGCCTTCTTCGCCACCCGCGAGGCCTACCTGCGTCAGATCCCCGGCCGCCTGGTGGGGCGCTCGCGCGACGCCGAGGGCCGGCCTGCCCTGCGCCTGGCGCTGCAGACCCGGGAGCAGCACATTCGCCGCGACCGGGCCACCAGCAACATCTGCACCGCCCAGGTGCTGCTGGCGGTGATGGCCGGCTTCTATGCCGTGCATCACGGCCCCGACGGGCTCACCGCCATCGCCGCCCGCATCGCCGCTCTGCGCCAGGCGCTGGCCGCCGGCCTGGCCGCTCTCGGGCTGGAGATCGAGCCCGGCCCTGGCTTCGACACGCTGGTGCTGCCCAGCACCAGTCCCGACGGGCTGATCGCTGCGGCCCTGGCCGGAGGTTTCAACCTGCGCCGCCATCCCGACGGCGTGGGCATCAGCCTCGACGAGTGCAGCAGCGCTGCCGAACTGCGCCAGCTGTTGGCGGTTCTGGCGGGGGTGTGCGGAGCCGATCGGCCTGGCGCTGCCGGCGGCGACTCCGTGCCGGCGCCCCTGGCCTCGGCCCGGGCCGCCTTCGAGCAGGCCCTGGCCCGGGGGGATCAGCTGTGGATTCAGGCCTGGCAGGCCGGACCGCGGCCCCTGCCCCGCCGCCACCGGCCCTGGCTCCTCCAGCCGGTGTTCCGTGAATACCGCAGCGAAACGGAGCTGCTGCGCTACATCCAGCGGCTGGCGGCCCGGGATTTCTCCCTGGTGCACGGGATGATCCCCCTGGGCAGCTGCACGATGAAGCTCAATGCCGCCGCCGAACTGCTGCCGGTGAGCTGGCCGGCGTTTGCCCACATCCATCCCTTTGCTCCCGCCGGCCAGCGCGCCGGCTACCGGCGCCTGGCGGCTGACCTGGAGCGCTGGCTGGCGGCGATCACCGGTTTCGCCGGCGTGTCCCTGCAGCCCAATGCCGGCTCCCAGGGCGAATATGCCGGTCTGCTGGCGATCCGTGCCTGGCAGCGCAGCCGCGGCGAGCCCCACCGCGATGTCTGCCTGATCCCCACCAGCGCCCACGGCACCAACCCGGCCAGCGCCGTGATGGCGGGTCTGAAGGTGGTGGCGGTGGCCTGTGACGGCCAGGGCAACGTCGATCTCGCCGACCTGGAGGCCAAGGCCGATGCCCATGCCGAGCGCCTGGCGGCCCTGATGGTCACCTATCCCTCCACCCACGGGGTGTTCGAACCGGCCATCCGCCGCATCTGCCAGCTGGTGCATGCCCGCGGCGGTCAGGTGTACCTCGACGGCGCCAACCTCAACGCCCAGGTGGGGCTGTGCAAGCCGGGGCTCTACGGCGCCGACGTGTGCCACCTCAACCTGCACAAGACCTTCTGCATCCCCCACGGCGGCGGCGGTCCGGGGGTGGGTCCGATCGCCGTGGCCGCCCACCTGCTGCCCTTCCTGCCCGGCGGCGGCGGCAGCGGCGCCGCTGCCGTGGGTGCCGTGGCGGCGGCGCCCCTGGGCAGTGCCTCGATCCTGCCGATCAGCTGGATGTACATCCGCATGATGGGTGGATCCGGTCTGCGCTGTGCCAGCCAGGTGGCGCTGCTCACCGCCAACCTGATCGCCGAGCGGCTCGAGTCCCATTTCCCGGTGCTGTACCGGGGGCCGGGCGGCCGGGTGGCCCACGAGTGCATCCTCGATCTGCGGCCGCTCAAGCGCAGCTGCGGCCTGGAGGTGGACGATCTGGCCAAACGCCTGATGGACTATGGCTTCCATGCCCCCACCGTGAGCTGGCCGGTGGCCGGCACGGTGATGGTGGAGCCCACCGAGAGCGAGTCGCTGGTGGAACTGGACCGCTTCTGTGCCGCCATGGTGGCGATCCGCGCCGAGGCCGCGGCCATCGAGCGCGGCGAGGTGGATCCCCTCAACAACCCGCTCAAGCGCTCGCCCCACACCCTGGCGGCGGTCACCGCCGACCACTGGGACAGGCCCTACAGCCGCCGCCAGGCCGCCTTCCCGGCCGGTGACCAGCAGCAGGGGCAGAAGTTCTGGCCCGCGGCGGCCCGGGTCGACAACGCCTACGGGGATCGCAACCTGGCCTGCACCTGTCCCTCGGTGGCAGAGATGGCCGCGGCCGAACCGTTGACCGCTCAGGCGGTGGCCGCGGCCTGAGAGGGATCTGGGGGCATAATGTGCCCGGACGAACCAGCTTTATCAGAATTTCTTCACCTTCGAGCCCTTGCTTCTGCGGCTGCATCTGTTGCAACTGCAAGGCAGGCGCGCTGGTCGTCTGTTGTTTGGTGTGGGGATCATGAACGGCAGCAATTCAGGCGGGCCCGATGGCAGCGCTCCGTCCCTGGGGGCTGCTCCAGAGCAGGGCTGTGCCGCGTCGGACGCTCTCATCAGGCCCGGCTCCACCTTGGGCCAGCCATCCGCTCGGGTGCCAGGGGCCATGGGGCCGGTGGAGGACACCAACGTGGTGCGGGTGCCCTTCGGCGTGCGCCAGCCCCGCCGCAGCAGGCCGGCGCGACCGGAGCGCTGGGCCACCGTGGTGCTGCCCTTCCAGGGCGGCAGCGACCCCACACCGCCGCCCCAGGCGGCCTGAGCCGGTTCAGGCCGCCCGCCGGCCCAGACCATTCAGCCGCCAGTCCACCAGGGCCTTGACATCGGCCACGGAGCTGGCGGGAGCCCGGAACGGCAGCGTCTGCAGTGGGCTGCGCACAGGCCTCACCAGCCAGGTGAGGTCCTCCTGGGGAATCAGCAGAAAGCCGCGGTAGCGCACCACGCGCCGCAATCCACCGGCCTCGCGGCTGGCATCGCCAGGGATGTCGCCAGCTGCAAGCAAACCGGAGGAAGGGTCGGGAGAGGGGAGGGGCCGGGAGGTCATGGCGAGCGGGGCTGACTGAACGACAGGCCTGGAAGGGGAATTCGCTGCAGCGCCGCAGGCGCAGCGCAGGTTCACCACCCGAGCCTTGCGCAGGGTTGGCGCCGGCGCCAGGCCCGATCGGCAGCGCCGGATCAAGTTCGCAGAACCGGATCAGATCAGCAGAACTGGATCAGATCCGGCACAGCAGGATCAATAGCTGGCGCCGCTGCGTCGCTGGCGCACCGCCGTGGTGCCGGCCGGGTCCAGCACCGCCCCCCGCTCCACCTGGGCGTAGAGCAACCAGTGGTCGCCGCATTCCATGCGCTGCTGCACGCTGGCCTCCATCCAGGCCAGGGCCTCCGGCAGGATCGGCTGGCCGCCAGGACTCCACTCCAGCTCCAGGCCCTCGAAGCGGTCGGCACCAGGCCTGAAGGGCTGCAGAAACCGTTTCATCGGTCCGCTCTCGCGGCTGGCGGCGAGCACATTGAGGCTGAAGCGGTCGCCCACGTGCAGCAGGGTTTCCACGGCCCTGTCGCGGGCCACGGCCACCGTGAGCCCCGGGGGAGAGAAGCTGGCCTGGCTCACCCAGCTGGCCACCATGGCCCCGCTCAGCCGGTTCTCCCCCTCTCCCCGCACGGTGGTGAGCACGCACAGGCTGCCCACCACCCGGCCCAGGGCCTGGATGGTCGGATCGCTGCCGCTTTCACGCAGGCCGCCGGCGGCGTTGCGGCGCTCGCTGCGGCGCTGGCCGGAGCGCAGCTGGCGCCCGAGCGCGGTGCCGGTTTCCTCGATCGTCTGGATACTGGCGGGGTTGGGGCTGAACTTCACCTTGATCGGCTCGAAGGCGAAGCGGAAACCGCCGTCCCGGAGCTTGCCCTCCAGCAGGTCGAGGGCCTCACCGCTCCAGCCGAAGCTGCCGAACACCCCCACGGGCTTGCTGCGGTCCCCTTCGGCCAGCACCGTGCCCAGTGCGGCCACGATCGGTGTGGGTGCGTGGCCGCCCAGGGTGGGCGAGCCGATCAGCAGCGCGTCGCAGGAACGGATCGCGGCCAGGAGCTGGTCCGGCTCGCTGAATTCGCAGTTGATGCTCTCCACCCGCACCCCCGTGCGCGCCACGCCCTGGGCCAGGGCGTCGGCGATGGCGGCCGTGTTGCCGTAGGCGCTGGCGTAGAGCAGGGCCACCGACAGGCGGGAGCGGCCCTGTTCCTCCCCCCAGCGCCGGTAGTCGGCCAGCAGGCTGCGCCAGCTCTCGGCGATCGCCGGCCCGTGGAACGGGGCGATCGTGCGGATCGGCAGGTCGTCGATGCGATCCAGCACCGTCTCCACCTGTCGGGCCATCGGCGCCATCAGACAGTCGTAGAACCAGCGGCGGTCCTCCTCCGTGCTGCCCCGGTTGGGCTCGGCGAAGGCCTCCACGCAGACGTGGGCGGAGAAAAACTTGCTGCTGATCAGCAGCCCCGTGCTCTCCTCGAAGGCCAGCAGGGCTCCCGGCCAGCGGGGGGTGGGGGCGGGGATCAGGCGCAACTGCAGGCCGCCGGCCAGGGGGCGGCTCACTTCCTGCTTCACCACATCGAGCGCCGGCAGAGGCGGCAGGGGAGGGGGTTCGGGGGCCCCCGGCGCCGCCGGGCGACGCTGCTCCCAGAGGTCCCGCACCAGCCTGGCCCCGGCATTGGAAGCCACCAGGGCGAGCCGGGGCCAGCGGCTCGCCATGGCGCGCAGCAGTTCCACCCGGTTGGGGTTCACCACCCCCACCACCGCCTTGAGGGCGCTATCGGCGGGCACCAGCTCCGCCAGGGCGGCGAAGAACGGCTCCGCGTAGGTCATCCCCGGCGGATGCACCAGCACCGGGGGCAGGGGATGGCCGTCGGCGGCGCTGCCGGCCTCGAACAGGAAGCTGTTGGCGGTGGTGCCCCGTTCCAGGCCGTACTCCACTTCAAAGCGCAGCCGACGCGGACTGAGTCCGCGCAGGCAGAGCAGTCCGGGCTCAACGGGCAGCACAATCACCCGGCGATCGGCTGGGGCCGGCGCCGGACCGGGCGTTGCGGGGAGGGAGACCGCCATCAGTAGTGGTTGCCAACCTTGCGGTGATGCACGGCAGTGAGAGCCTCGGTGTCGGCCACCTTGCCCTGTTCCACCACGGCATAGATGATCCAGTGGTCGGGTGCTTCCATGCGCTGGACCACGCGGCAGCCCAGATAGGCCAGGGCGTCGGCCAGCACCGGACCGCCGGCGGCCGCCCCCTCGAGGGTGGACACCCCCGCGAAGCGGTCGGCGCCCGGCGGGAAGCGCCGCAGGAAATGGCGCAGCAGCTCCTGGTGCCTGTCCTGGCGCAGGATGTTGAGCACGAAGCGGTCGTCCACCTGCATCAGGGCCTCGATGGCCCGATCCTTGGCCACGGCCACGGTGATGCCGGGTGGATCGAAGCTGGCCTGGCTCACCCAGCTGGCCACCATGGCGCCGCTGCGGGCCTCGGCCCCGTCATCCTGACGGGCCGTGACCACGTAGAGGCCCGCGGACAGGCGGCCGAGCGCCTTGTCCAGATCGCCGTCGATGGCCTTGAGGGCGGCGATCGATTTCTCCTTGGTGAGCAACTGGCCCAGGTCGGTGCCGGCCTCCTCGCAGCGCTGGTAGTCGCCGCCGTTGGGCACCTGGCGGATGCGCAGGGGCACAAACGCTTCTTTGGGGCCCAGTTCCCGCAACTGGCCGATCACCGTGTCGATGGGCTTGTCGTTGCCGCCGAAGGAGTCGTAGCAACCCACCCACTGCTTGGGTTTCAGGGCCGCCAGCAGCGTGCCGATCTGGGCCTGCAGGTCCGCTTCCGGCTCGGCTGGCCAGGTGGGCACCACCACCGCCGCCGCTTCGCCCACCAGAGCCGTGAGTTCCTGCACATCCGTGGCGCGCAGATCCACCAGCTGCACCTGGGCCCCGGCCTTGTCGATGCCCCGGGCGATGGCCTGGCTGAGGCGGTCACAGAAGCCGTACTGGCTCACGTAACACACGGCGGCATAGGTCTGGCCCGCACTGCGCTCGCTGCTCCAGCTGCGGTAGTCCTCCAGCCAGAGGCCGAGGTGATGGCGCAGCAGCGGCCCGTGGCCCACAGCCACGGTGGTCAGCTCCGGCAGCGCGTCCATGCGCTTCATCGCCTGCAGCACGCTGCGGGCGTTCGGGGCCATCAGACACTCGTAGTAGAAGCGGAAATCCGGGGCGATGGCGCCGGGGTCCACGTCATAGAGGTTGTCGGAGCAGTAGTGCAGGCCGAAGGCATCGCAGGTGTAGAGGATGCCGGTGCCGTGGTCGAACGAAAAGATCGTGTCGGGCCAGTGCAGGTTGGGGGCGCTGAGAAACTCGAAGCGGTGGCCCACGCCGCTCACCGGGCTGGTGCCCAGGTCCAGCTCGTCGCCGCTCTTCACCGCCCGGCTGCGGAAGGGGCGGTGCACCTGGTTTTCGAGAAACTGGATCGCCACCTTGGAGCCCACGATCTCGATCTCCGGGTTGAGATCGATGAGGTGACCGATCAGGCCGGAGTGGTCGGGCTCGGTGTGGCTCACGATCAGGTGATCGATCTGCAGCGGATCGATCTGCTCGCGCAGCAGGGGCAGCCAGGTGTCCGCGAACTTCAGGTGGCTGGTGTCGATCAGGGCCGTGCGCTCACCGCGCACCAGAAAGGCGTTGTAGGTGGTGCCGTTGCGCAGGCCGAATTCGATGTCGAAGCGACTGCGGTCCCAGTCCAGCGAGCGGATGGCGGTGGTGTCCCCGGCGATCGCCTCGCACTGCAGGCTGAGCCGTGGGGCGGCTGCGGGGGCGGCGGGTCCGCTCGGGGTGGAGACGGCAGGGGCTGCGGCCGGCATGATGCGATCCTCCAGAAACAACGGTGCTGGGGGCAGCCTAGGAAGGGGGGTTTTGCGGCAGGTTGCCGGGCTGATTGGCGCTGCTGATCGGCGTGATTGGCCCCGGTTGCGCTCAGGGATTGCAGTAGGGGCAGTGCTGTGGGTCGGCCTCGCTCTGCCCATCGCTCCGGGGTCGCTCCTGGCGGTGGTCGCAGGCCGGGCAGCCCAGGGTTTCGAAGGCCAGCAGGGGTGTGGGGGTGCGGCACCAGCTGCAGGGCAGGCCGCCGCGGCTCTCCACCACCCCCCAGCCGGGGCTGCCGCAGGCCGGGCAGAGGCTGCCGATCCGGCGCACCAGCGCGAAGGCGAGGCACCGGATCGCCGCCATGCGGGTGGGGTTGCGGTCGGCGCGCATGTCCGTTTCCACCAGGGCCTGCCCATCGCTGGATCCGGCCGCTGCCGCGCGCACCGCGGCTCCCAGGGCCGCCTCGCGGCGCAGCCCCTTGCGCACCGCAGTGGCGGCCAGGCTGGCCCCACCGAGCGGCCGATGGGGCCGCACGATCAGCGCATGGGATGGGAAGCCCACCCGGGCCGGCCAGTCGGCCAGGTCCTCGGCTGTGCCGACCAGCCGCTGATCGAAGTTGGTGCGCAGCACCAGGCGGCGCTCCTGGATCACCAGGCCCCTGCCGGCGTCGAGAAACACCAGGATCTCCTCGCCGGCGCTCATCCAGGGGATCTGGGGGTGGGGCCCGAAGCTGCCCTCGCTGGCGATGCTCAGGGAGCCGCCGCCCAGGCGCAGTCCCAGTTCGGCCTTGCGAAGGCAGGTCTCGGCGGCGCTGCCGAGCCGCTCCACCTCGCCGCTGAAGGTTCCCAGGGTGTCGGTGTCGAGATCGGCGGGGATCAGCAGTTCCAGCCCCAGCGCCACTCGCAGGGGACGGGCCAGTGCGCGCTGCTTGCCGTGCTTGCTGGCCAGCACCAGCGCTTGGCCGGCGTAGGGCGTTGTCGCAAACAGGGGCATGCCCAAGACATCAAACCGCGGCCGATTGAGCCTAGTGGTGATTACTTCTGCGGCCCCTTCAGCGGCCCCTTCAGCGGCCCAGGGCTGCCCGCTGGGGATCAGCCCCTCATCAACCCGGCAGGATGACGCGGTTGATCACGTGCACCACGCCGTTGTCACAGGTGATGTCGGGGCTGAGCACCGTGGCGTTCTTCACCTCGAAGGGATCAGCCCTGCGAATCGGGATCGGCGCTCCTTCCAGGCTCTCCCACTGCTGCCGCTGCAGCAGGGCCTGCTGGTTGTGGGCCCCGGAGATCACGTGGAATTTGAGGATTCGCGCCAGCTGCGGAGGGTTGTCCACCAGTGTCTGCACCGTGCCCGGCGGCAGTGCCGCGAAGGCGTCATCCACCGGAGCGAGCACCGTGAAGGGGCCAGACCCCTCGAGAGCCTGACGCAGACCGGCCGCATCGACGGCGGCCAGCAGGGTGTTGAAGCTGCCGGCTGCGGCAGCGGTCTCCAGAATCGTGGCCATGGCTCAGGGCAAGGGGAGTTGGGGGGATCAGCGGTAGTCCTGGCTCTGCACCTGTGGCAGGCGGGCTTCGGGCCTGAGGAAGCGGTCCATCTGGGCCTCGAAGAACTGCCGGTTGGCCGTCAGGTGATCGGGGTCGCTGTCGTCAAGGGGATAGAGCAGGGCACAGCGCAGGGCCTGGATCACAGCCGAGGTGACGTTGTACATCGAGCGCTGGAAGGTGATGCCCAGCTGAATCAACTGGTCGTCTTCTCCCCGCTTGTAGTTGCGGTAGCTCTCCTGGAGATAGGGAGGCAGGAAATGCAGCATGTCCTGCATCAGCAGGGTGGGCGGGATGCCGGCCGAGCCAACAGGGAAGACATCCGCATAGAGAATCCCGTAGTGAAAATCGGCTTGCACGGAGGGAACCTGCCCAGCCTGGGCGTTGTAGCTCTTGGTGCCTCGGAACGGTGAAGTGCGATAGAACACGGCCTCCACATAGGGCAAAGCTGCCTCATAGAGCCAAGTGAATCCTTCGCTCTTGGGAATGATCTCATAGCACTCACCAGCAATGAAAACATGATGGTAAATGGGCCGTCCTGCCACGGCGAAGATGCCATTGACGAGGAAATTCATGGCATCGGGAACTCCCTTGAAGCCGCCCTCGTCGTAGATGTCGCTCATCTCGAAGAACACCGGAGCCATGACCTCCCAGAACAAGCCCAGGTTTGCATAATAGGAGAGCTCCCTTACTTTTTCGAGGAACATCTCCGGGAACAGTCTGTAGAGACCGAGCATCAGGGGATTGCCTTTGAAATAGGCCTTGATGGCGCGATCAGCATTGGCCCGATAGGTATCCGTTTCCAGGTAGTCGTAGAAGCGCCCGCCCATGCCCTGATGCCAGAGCATGGCGCGCATGCACTCCTCCGCAAACTCCATGTTGATGCGATCGTGCCAGAGATGATGGAGCAGCTTCGGCATCGACTTGGTCTCGCCTTTGGCCATGAACTCCAGCAGCTCAGGGTGAGCACTACCGGGTCCGCGCCAGATGCGCAGGTCAGCATCGTCGCCGGCGTAGGAATTGGGACGATCGAGATACTCCTTGGAAATGAAGTACTTGAATGCCGGCAGCGGGTTGAGGAACACCTGTTCGGCGATGTACAGCAGATCCCGCCAGTAGAAGTCCATCGGCACGGCATAGGCCTTGTAGATGCCGATGATCTGCATCAGGTTGTCGGCCGTGTCGGGCAGCATCGAGCCACCCGCCTCCAGGCGGTGGATGATCTCGGCGTAGCGGTGCTGGGAGGGAGGAATCGATGGCGAGCTCACCGGCTCGGCCACTGCAGTGGGGGGCGGTGTCATCGGGACGTGGTCGCGAGGGTGGGCAGGGGGGCCGTGGCGATGAGCGTTGAGGTGAAGGGGTCGGTGCGCAGGGAGAGGACGGCGGTGGCGGGTTCGCTCCAGCCCACCAGCAGCGGTGGCCAGAGGCCCCCCACCACGATCAGCAGGCTGAGCACCACCGCCGGCAGGCGTTCGCCCCAGCTGGTGGTGGGGTAGTCGACCCGATCGTTGTCGAGGCGACCGAAGCCCACCCGGTTGAACAGGCGCACGGCATAGACGGCCGTGAAGCCGGAGGCCACCAGACACAGCAGCGTGGGCCAGGGGAACGCCGACCAGCTCCCCTGGAACACCAGGAACTCGGCCACGAAGCCGGCCTGGCCGGGGACTCCGGCCGAGGCCATCAGGGCCATCAACAGCAGCGTCATCGTCAGCGGCAGCCCCCGCAGGGGATTCATCAGGCCGGAGATGTCGGCGATGGTGGTGGTGCCTGTCTTGGCTTCGATCAGACCCACCACGATGAACAGCAGGGGCACGATCATGCCGTGGGCCAGCACCTGGGCCACGGCACCCTGGAGGCTGAGGGGCGTGGCCGCCGCCAGGGCCAGCACCAGCAGGCCCATGTGGCCGAGGGAGCTGTAGGCCACCATGCGGCGCATGTCCGCCTGGGCGATGGCGTTGAGGGCGCCGTAGATGGCGCTGGCGGCGCCGGCGCTGGCGATCCACACCGACCAGCTGGCCCAGCTCTCCGGCAGAAAGCCCACCCCGAAGCGCAGCAGGCCGTAGGCGGCCAGCTTGCACACCCCCCCGCTCAACAGAATCACCACCGGCGTGGAGGCCTGGCTGTAGGCCAGCGGCTGCCAGCCGTGCAGCGGAACCACGGGCAACTTGAGGCCGAAGCCGAGCAGCAGCAGCGCCAGGATCCAGCCCCGGCTGCGCGGCGAAAGATCGGCCTGGGCCAGATCCGCGTAGGCGAAGCTGAAGCCGTTGCCGTTCAGCCAGCCGAGGGCGAGCACGGCGGCCACCAGGCAGAGACCGGAGACGGAGGCGAACATCAGGAAGCGGATCGCGGCCCCCACCCGTTGCTTGCCGCCCCAGATGGCCAGCAGCAGCGTGATCGGGATCATCATCAGTTCGTTGCAGAGCACGAACAGCAGCGCGTTGCGGGCCAGGAAGGCCCCCATCAGGCCCAGGTTGGTGGCCAGGATCAGGGGAAAGAACAGGCGTGGGCGGGCCTGGTCCTCCGCGCTGGCGAGGATGGCCACCACGGTGAGCAGCGCCGCCAGCAGCATCAGCGGCAGGGACAGGCCATCAACGCCGAGATCGAGGTTGAGCCCCAGCTGGGGCACCCAGGCCAGGGTCAGGTCGGCTGGCGGGTGCAGCCAGATCAGCAGGGTGATCAGCAGCTGGACGGCGGGAATGGACGCCGTGATCAGCTTGGTGCGGGGGACCTGGACCCCGCTCAACAGCGGCAGCAGCACTCCGCCCAGCAGGGGCAGGACCAGGATCAGCAACAGCGAGGACGAGGGCATCGAAGGAGCGATCAAGGAAGGGGAACGAACGGCAGGAGGCTTTGGCTGGCCAGCAACCAGGCCCCCATCAGCAGCACCGCCAGCAGGATCGTGAAGGCATAGGCCTGGGAGCGGCCGGAGGTGGTGAGGCTGAGGCGGCGGCCGCCTTCGAGGGCCACCTCACCGGTGAGGCTGCTGAAGCCATCGGTGAGGCCCTGATCCATGCGGGAGCTCAGGCGGGCCAGGCCGGCGACCAGGGCCACCACGGTGCGGCGGTAGAACCCCTCGGTGTGCATGTCGGCCGCCAGCCACTGCTGCAGGCCGCCCAGGCCGGAGGGCAGTTCCGCCTGGCGGTGCGGCCTCAGGTAGAAGAGTGCCGAGAGCCCCGCTCCGGCCAGGGTGGAGGCCAGCAGCGGCAGGGCCAGCGGCCCCCAGCCGGGCAGGGGGGTGAGAGCCAGCACGCCGTAGCCCACGTAGAGCTGGGGCAAGTGCAGCACCAGGCCCATCAGCACCATGGTGGGCATCACCATCAGCCAGATCACCTCCGGGGAGCGAGTGGTGAACAGCGAAGGGCGCCCGCCCCAGATCAGGCCGAACACCCGCACCAGCCCGGCGCTGATCAGGGCGTTGGTGAGCAGCACCAGTCCGCCCAGCAGGGCGGGGTTGGTGCCGGTGAGCACGAGTGCCAGCAGTTCCCTGATTGCCGCGAAGGCCCCGAAGGGCGGCAGGGCCATCAGGGAAGCCGCACCGCTGAGGAAGGCCAGGCCCATCAGGGGCCGCCGGCTCCAGAGCCCGCCCATCTGGGTGAGGTCCTGGGTGATGTTGGTGACCAACACCGAGCAGGAGGCCATCAGCACCAGCGCCATCGGCAGCGGATACACCAGCAGCAGGTGCTCCGCGGCTGTGCCGCCGCCCGCTCCCACGGCCACGAAAACCAGCCCGAACCAGCTGCTCACCAAAAAGGAGAAGGCCCGTTTGATGTCCACCTGGGCCAGGGCGATCACCGCCCCTGCCAGGGCGCTGGCGCCGCCCACAACGATCAGGAACCCCTGAGCCAGGGGGCTGATGGCGATCAGCGGTTGGAGCTTCAGCAGCACCCAGCCACCGCCGGCCACCACCACCGAGTTGCGCAGCACCGAGGAAGGCACCGGACCCTCCATGGCTTCATCCAGCCAGAGGTGCAGCGGGATCTGGGCGCACTTGCCCATGGGGCCTGCGATCAGGGCGATCACGATCAGCCCGAATCCCGCCGGCAGGGTCTCGGGGCCGGCATGGGAGGATGCCCAGTCCCCCAGAGACTGGAAGCTCCAGGTGCCGCTGATCGGCAGGATGGCGATCAGGCCCACGAGCAGGATCAGATCGCCGATGCGCTTGGTGAGGAAGGCATCGCGGGCTCCCTTCACCACCAGCGACTGGTTGTACCAGGTGCCGATGATCAGGTAGGTGCCGAGGGTGAGCAATTCCAGGATCACGTAGCTGATGAACAGCGAATCGGTGAGCACCAGAGCGCAGAGGCCGGCCTCGAAGAAGCTCAGGGAACCGAAGAATCGAGGCCAGCCCCAATCCATCTCCAGATAGCCGATCGAATAGATCTGCACCAGCACATGCAGACCGGTGATGATCACCATCGCCAGCAAAGCCTGCTTGCTGATCACTCCGTCAAAGCCGATCGAGAGGCCCGCGGTGGACAGCCAAGTCCAGCTCAGGGGGATCGCGGTGGCCCCTTCCGCTGCCGCCGAGGCCGTGCTGAGGTTGTCAGCCAGAAGGGCCAGAGAACTGTGGATCAGGGCCAGCAGGGCCATCGCCAGATTGATGTAGCCGCTGGGCCTAGGGCCGGTGCGGGAGATCAACCCGGGAGACCAGGCCAGCGACGCAAAGGCGGCCAGCAGAGGGTAGATGGGAACCAGCCAGGCCGTCTGCGTGAAGATCGAGAACAGTGCAAGGGCCATCAGGATGTGTCGTTGCTGGCGATGAGGAAAGTAGATCTGGAGACATCAGGCGCGCTGCACAGTTGCGCTGCTCAAGAGAGGTCTTCAGGAGCGGTGTTCAGGAGCAGTATTCATCGCCGGGGTGAAGGCTGATGAAACTGCCTCGGTGTGTCCGGCGATGTGCCAGGAGGTTTGCCTTGACTGCTGGGCCCGTGGGCTGACTGGTGCCGGCGAGGCTCAGTCTGGTGTGGCGCAGGGGGCGGGATTGCCGCTGGCACCGCTGGTGATGCCGCTGCTGGTGATCACGCGGCTGGGAGCCTGGGTTATTCATTTCGTTGCAGCTTTCGCAGCATGATCACCAGAGCGTACTGGGCTGATCACCGCAACAGAGTGCCCGTTTGAACGCCTTCTGCTATCGGCGCTACAAGCAATCTTAATCAAGTGAGTCTTCATCTTGCCCCGCCCTGCCCCGCCCGCAGGCTTCACAGCCACCACCAGTCGCTGAAGCGGGCACCCTGGCCGCAGGGTCGCCCCTGCCCGTCGCACAGCGTCCAGAGGCGAGCGCCGCGGATCTGGAAGCGGCGGCCGCCGCTGTCCACGCGGATGCCGCTGTAATCCCCCCGGGCCCCACGGGCCGCGGCCAGGCGCCGGGCCGGGCCGCGGCCCGCCCGTTCCGCTGCCGGGGCCGTGAGCCGTGAGGGCAGGCCCACCATCTCGGCCCAGGGACGGCGCCAGAGGCGCAGCGCAGCCCGGTTGGCATAGGTGAGGCGGGGGCCGGGATCGGCGCCGGGGTCCTGGCCGTCGTGGGCCAGCACCACCACAGGAGCGGCGAACAGGGCCTGGGCCCGCTGCAGGCCCCAGGCATCGGCTGCCAGTCCGGCCAGCAGGGGCTTGCCGTAGGCACGCCCGTAGCTCTCCAGGATGCGCAGCGCCAGCTCCACCTGGGGCGTTCCCAGCCAGGGCGGGGCCTCAGTCATCGGTGCCGGCGGCCTGCTCCCGGCCATTGCCCATGGCGCGCGCCATCGCCTCGGCCCCCATGCGCTCACCGTGCCCGCGGATGTGCTCGAGGAAGTGCCGCTTGGCGTCGGGGAAGCGGGGCTCCTCGGCCAGGGGCAGGGGGCCCGCCGCATCCAGACCGGTGTCGCCCTCCAGGGCCGGGGTGATCACCACCAGATCGGGATCCAGCGCGGCGCCGTAGCGCCACCAGCGGCTGGGATCGATGATCGCCGGATGCAGCGGCGCCGGCGCGGCCTCCGGGGCCGTGCTGTCCTGCCCGGCCGAGCGGGCCTGGCGGGCCTGCTTGGCCAGCGCGCGACGGCGGCGTTTGGCCAGATCGCTGATCAGCTGGGCGCGGGTACGGCCGCGCAGCTGAAACAGCACGAAGGGGTCCTCGCTGAAGCGCTCTCCCATGAGATAGAACACGGCACCCACGTGCTTGCAGGGGTTGGCCTTGTCGGGGCAACTGCACTCGCTGCGCACCTCCTGGAGCTTGAACGGGAACAGCCGCTTGCCGCTGGCGGCGAAGGCCCGCTCGATGTCCGCCGGCATCACCTCGGCCAGCAGCTGGGCTGACCAGCGCGCCTTCTGGCTGAGCGCATCGAGCACGTAGCCCCAGTCGTCATCGCTGAGCACATCAAGCCAGAGTTTCACCTTGTAGGGCTCCTCGTCGCTGCCCTGCACCCGGGCATGCACCCGCCGGCCCTCGAAGCGGATCGAGCTGACGTTGCCGGAGCGGGCGTACTCCCAGGCCCGTTCAAGCCGCTTCTTGAAGCGGTAGGCCTGGATCAGCTCCATCCACTGCTCCACCCACCAGGGCTTCTGGGCCAGCCCCTCATCGCGCAGCTGGGTGTGGATCGGTGTGGTGGTCATCGCAGCAGGGAGGGGAGTGGGGGCTGGCGGCTGGTCAGCCGGCTGCAACCGGCTCGGCCGGCGCTGTCATCAGGGTCTCGGCGGCCAGGGCCAGCACCACGGCATTGAGCAGGTGCCAGAACAGGTGGGTGCCGATCGGCAGCTGGGGGCAGAGCAGCTGATCGCTGCTGCGCAGCAGCAGCGAGAGGCTGAACAGACCTCCGCAGACCAGCAGCTGAGGCCGCCGCATCCGCCGCAGATCGCGCCAGCCCAGCAGCAGCAGCACCAGCAGGGTGGGGCCGTAGGCCAGTGAGCCGTTGAGCAGCTCCGGAGTCGCGCGGCTGGCCAGGGTGGCCAGCAGGAAGAGGGCCACCAGCAGCAGGGCCCCAGCCGAGCCCAGCGTCGAATGGCGGCGCAGGTAGAGCCACAGAAACAGCAGCTGGAACAGCAGGATCGGCAGCACATCGGCCATCAGGGCCCAGCTTGTGGCGAAGGTGTGCCAGAGGCTGCTGCCCAGACCGATGGCCACCACCAGCAAGGTGAGGCCGACGATGCCCCGGTCGTGGCTCAGCCCCAGCCGGCGCGCCCTGGCCTGGATCCACCAGGCCGCGATCAGGAAGGCCCCGTTGCTCAGGGCGTTGACGGGTTCGGCCAGCAGCCCCGGCCCCAGACGCTCGCAGTAGAGATCCAGGGTCATGGCTCGCTCAGGGCCACCAGGTCCCGCAGCTTGCCCACGTCCAGCCCCCCCAGCCAGTCTTCGCCGGAGCCGACGATCTCCTCGGCGAGCTTCGATTTCTCGCGGATCATGCGGTCGATGCGCTCCTCCACCGAGCCCCGGGTGATGAACTTGTGCACCATCACCCGGTTCTGCTGGCCGATGCGGTAGGCGCGGTCGGTGGCCTGGTTCTCCACCGCCGGATTCCACCAGCGGTCGATGTGGAACACGTGGCTGGCCCGGGTGAGGTTGAGACCCACCCCGCCGGCCTTGAGCGAGAGCAGGAACAGCTGCGGGCCGCGGGGATCCTCCTGGAAGCGATCCACCATGGCCTGGCGTTCGCGCTTGCTGGTGTTGCCGTAGAGAAACGGCACCTCCTGCCGCCAGCGCCACTGCAGGTGCGCCTGAAGCAGGTGGCCCCACTCGGCGAACTGGGTGAACAGCAGCGCTCGGTCGCCCGCTTCGATCACCTCCTCGAGGATCTCCTCGAGGCGCTGCAGCTTGGCGCTGCGGCCTGCGAATTCGGCGGCGCCGTTGCCGGCCGGAGCCTTGGCGCCGGCTTGCCCCAGGGCCAGAGCGGGGTGGTTGCAGACCTGCTTGAGCTTCGTGAGCAGGGCCAGCACCTGGCCATGCTTCTGGCCCAGGGGGGCGCGGGCGATGGCGTCGAGGCTCTCCTCCACCGTGCGCATGTAGAGCTTGCGCTGTTCGCTGCTCAGGCCCACCCACTCGTGCAGCTCCACCTTTTCAGGCAGGTCGGAGATGATCGATTTGTCGGTCTTGAGGCGGCGCAGGATGAAGGGTCCGACACGGGACTTGAGATCCCGCAGGGAGGCCATGTCGCCGTAACGCTCGATCGGCAGCCGGTAGCGCTGCTGGAAGAAGGCCTCATCCCCCAGCACCATCGGGTTGAGGAAGTCCATCAGGGCCCACAGCTCACCCACCCGGTTCTCCACCGGCGTGCCGGTGAGGGCGATGCGGAAGCGGCTGCCGCGGCCCGCCCGGCCTCCCGCAGCGCCGTTGCCGCTGCCTGGTTTGGCCAGGTCGCGCGCCGCCATCGATTGCTTGGCCTGGGGATTCTTGATCGCCTGGGCCTCGTCGATCACCACCCCCTGCCAGGCGATGCTCTCCAGCAGTTCGCTGTCGCGCTGCAGCAGTCCGTAGCTGGTGAGCACCAGATCCACACCCTTGATGGCTTTCTTCAGGGACGCCTCACTGTCGGGCCGCCTGGGTCCGTAGTGCTCGCGCACCTCGAGATCCGGCGTGAACGCCGCCGCCTCCCGCTTCCAGTTGGTGAGCACGGAGGTGGGGGCCACCAGCAGCACCGGCCGCTTCAGTTCCTCCTCGGCCTTGAGGTGCTGCAGGAAGGCGAGCAGCTGGATGGTCTTGCCCAGACCCATGTCGTCGGCCAGGCAGGCCCCCTGGTCGAAGCGGTGCAGAAAGGCCAGCCAGCCCAGGCCCCGCTCCTGATAGGGCCGCAGCTGGCCGGCGAAGCCCGGCGGGGCCGGCAGCGGATCGGGGGCCTTCTGCTGGTGGTACTGCTCCAGCACCGCCTGCAGCCGGGGGCCGGCGCTGAAGGCGTGCACCGGCAGGCGGTGAAAGGTGTCGCCGGCGCTGGCGGTGAGCCGCAGGGCATCGTCGAGGCTCAGCCCGGGGTCGGTGGCGCAGAAGCGCTCGGCGTTGCGCAGATCGGTGGGCCGCAGTTCGATCCAGGCCCCCGCGTGCTGCACCAGGGGGCTGCGCTTGGCCGAGAGCCGCTCCAGCTCGCG
Source organism: Cyanobacteria bacterium J06638_7 (assembly GCA_039818745.1). Taxonomy (GTDB): domain Bacteria; phylum Cyanobacteriota; class Cyanobacteriia; order PCC-6307; family Cyanobiaceae; genus NIES-981. The sequence continues at coordinate 159,979 of JBCBTI010000004.1, read as the reverse complement.
CAGGTTGAGGGTGACGCCGCCGATCATGAATTCCCAGCGCCACACCAGGCTCTCGCCGAGGGTGAAGCCCCGGGAGGTCTCGGGCAGCTCGGCCGTGATCGCCAGCCCCAGCCGGCTCGCCAGCCCCCCGGAGAGACTGCCGGGCAGCACCACACCCACGCCCACATCGCGCAACTGTGCCGCTGCCGTGCGCACGAGCACGAAGGCCTCGGCCGGCGTCAGCTGCATGCTTTCGGGAGTGGCCGAATCCAGCCCCCGCTCGATCGGCTCGAACACACTCAGGGCCCGGCCGAGACCCTCGAGCAGCAGTTCGCTGGGCTGGGGCACGGCCACTTCGCCGAGCTGCAGGGTGCGGTCGCCGGCACCCCAGACCGCCGCCGCCGGCACCCGCAGGCTGGGGTCCGCCTCCGCCTGCAGGCTGAAGCTCAGCTCCCAGAGCTCCTCGCCCTCGGGGGGAGTGAACAGCTCCAGGCAGGCCCGGGCCGGCGCCACCCGGCCCGCCACTGCCTCGCGCCAGTGGTGGGTGGCGATCGTCAGACGCTCCAGGCCCTCCTCGTCCAGCTTCAGACTGCCGTCGCCCTTGCCCAGGCCCTTCTGCCAGGCCAGCAGCAGGGGGTCGAGGCCCTCGGGCTGGGGCTGGAAACCGGCCCGCAGCTGGCCGTCCAGCAGGGCCGCCAGCAGGCTCGCCACCCGCAGCCGGCCGCTGCCGGGCCGGCGGCAGGCCAGGGCCGGGTCGCCCTCCAGCCCGGCGGCCAGGGCGCAGGTGGCCACCTGGGGGATGCCCACCGCCAGGTCCTCCAGGCGGCGGCGATCGCTCTCCCGGTTGAGCAGAGGCTGCCACAGGGCCCGGCCCTCCTCGATCATCGGCAGCCAGCGGCCACGGGCGATCAGGCTCAGCGCCCAGCGCTGCAGATGGCTCCACCAGCGCAGCTCATCGGCCATCTGCGGGTGGCCTGCGGCCAGGGGCAGACCACTGAGCCAGGCGGCGGCACTGGCCGGATCCAGGGCCCAGCCCTCCACCTGCCAGGGCCACCACTCCAGCTGCTTGGGGATCGGTTCGCCGGCCTGCAGCGGCAGGCCGCTCCAGCTGCCGTCGCCACTGCCGCTGCGCCGCCCCCTCACCGCCTGGCTGCGGCTGGGCAGGGTGAGGGTGGCGCTGGCCGGCCGCAGGGCTTCGCTCCAGATGGCGTTGTCATCCAGCCAGTCCGCCACCTCGTCGGCGCTCAGGGCCAGGGGATGGGCCGGCGCCTCCCCCTCGGGCTGCACGGGTGTTGCCACGCGCCAGGTGTCGCCCCACAGGAACAGGCGGCCCCCGGGACCTTCGGGGGGGAACAGCCAGGTGGCGTGCAGCAGGCTCATCCCAGGGTGATCAGGGCCGGTGGGTGGAGGCCTGGCCGTCGCCGGGCGGGCCGGCGGAGCGCGATGGCGGGACGCGTTGCGCGACCAGGCGGAATCCGTGCAGCACCAGGGCGGCGCCGACCAGCGGCAACCAGGCGCGGATGAGCCCCATCATCACAGCCGGCGTGACCGCCATCAGCGCCGCCGGCAGCGCCAGCTCCGCAGGCCAGCGGCTGATCGCTGGCAGACCCAGGCTGTGGATGCCGCACACCGCCCCCACCAGGCCGGCCTGCAGGTGCCCGTCGTCGGGGTCGACCCGCTGCAGATGAAAGGCCAGCAGGCCGTAGAACAGGCCACAGCCCCCGGCGCGCAGGGCGGATTCCAGCCCCAGCGGCAGGCCCAGCAGCAGGGCACTGGCCCCAGCCCCCAGCGCCCAGGCGAGGGAGCGCAGGCGCAACTGGCGGCGGGATGGCGTGCTGGCGGCCTGACTCACGGCGGCGCCCCGGCGGGGCAGGGCCTCTGCCGGGCGATCATGCTCCCCTGCCGGTCTGCCATGCCGCCCCAGCGCACCCTGCACCTCCACGCCGGCCCGCACAAAACCGGCAGCACCTACCTCCAGGCCCGGCTGCAGCGCAACGCCCGGGGGCTGGAGCAGCTGGGGCTCCGCTACCCCACCCCCTGGGGCGAGCATTCCCACCGCAAGCTGGCTCGGGCTCTGCGCCAGGGGCGCGGCCAGGCCCTCGATCAGCTGTTGCGGCGTCAGCAGCGCTGGAGCGGTGATCTGTTGCTCAGCGCTGAGCACTTCGTGCCCCTGCTGGCGCGCCCGGCGGCTCTGCAGCAGCTGCGGGCCCGGGCCGCAGCCCATGGCTACGGGCTGCATGTGATCAATGTGGTGCGCCCCCAGGACGGGTTGCTCAACTCCTTCTATGGCCACGCCCTCGGCCGCCTCTACGGCAGCCCCCGCTTCCCGGACTACGTGCGCGCCCAGCTGGCGGGCCGAAGGCTGCGGGGCAGCGCACGCCGCCGCTGGATGCGCATGGGCCCCCTGGCCCTGGATTTCGAGCGCCGTTTCGCACCGCTGCTGGAGGCGGACGGCTTGCGGACCACCTTTCTGCCCTTCCGTCCGCGGCGCAGCGATCCGTTTGAGCAGCTGATCGCGGCCGTGGGTCTGCCCCCCGGTGCCTGGAAGCAGGCTCCTCAGGACCAGGCCAATGAACAGCTGGGCCGCCGCGGGCTGGGCCTGGCCTATCTGCTCAACCAGCGGCTCGATGAGCTGCCCCTGCGGCGCCACCGCCTGATCAGAGCCCATGGGCTCAACCGGCTGGTGGAGCAGGTGCGGGCCCGGGCCCGGCAGCGCGGCTGGGTGGGGGAGCGCTTCAGCGGCTGGAACGGCCCCCTGCGGCGGCAGCTGCAGGCATGCTGCGACGCCGCCAACGAGCGCTTTGCTCAGCGGGTGTGGGGGCAGGCCTGGCAGGCCTGCTTCGACGGCCCCGAGCCCGCCAGGGCTGACGCCGGCCTGGTGCTGGAGCCGGAGCTGCGACAAGAGGCCGATCAGCTGTTCGAGGGCTATCGGCGGCGGTTGGCGGTGCTGTCAGGCCCCTAGCCTGCGGCCAGCCCGTCCGCACACCATGTGGCTCTTCTCGCGGTGGCCGGAACGGCAGGCCCACCTGGTGCGCTGGCTGCTGCTGCTGGGCTGGCTGGCCCTGATCGCCTCGCTGCTGAGTCCGGCCCTGGGGGGCTGGGCCCTGCGCTCACCCCTCTGCCCCGAGGCCGTGACCTGCCATGGTCACGGCGGCAACCAGCTGTTCTGGGGCACCGTGGTGCCGAGCGGTCTGCTGATCCTGGCGGCCGGCAGCCATGAGCTCTGGCGCCGCATCTGTCCCCTGGCCTTCGCCTCCCAGCTGTTCCGCGCCCTCGACCGCCAGCGCCGCGTGCCGGGCCGCAACGGCAAGCCCCAGGTGGCCAAGGTGGAGAGCGAGTCCTGGCTGGGGCGCCATCACCTGGCCCTGCAGTGGAGCCTGCTGATCGCGGGCCTGTGCCTGCGGCTGCTGGCGGTGAACAGCAGTCCCCTGGGGCTGGGCCTGCTGCTGGCCCTCACCGTGGTGGCGGCGATCGTCGTGGGCTGGGCCTACGCCGGCAAGGCCTGGTGCCAGTACGTCTGCCCGATGGGCGCCGTGCAGCAGGTGGTCACCGGGCCCCGCGGCCCGCTGGCGGGGGCCGCCCACCTGGATTCCAGCCGCATCACCCAGTCGATGTGCCGCACCGTGGCCGAGGACGGCCATGAGCGCTCGGCCTGCGTGGCCTGCCAGTCCCCCTGCCTGGACATCGACTCCGAACGCAGCTACTGGGCTGCTCTGGAGGGCAAGCGGGGTCTGCGCTGGGCCTGGCTCTCCTATCCCGGCCTGGTGCTGGCCTTCTTCCTGCTGGCCCGCTACCAGGGTCCGGAGTCGATCGAGATGCTGCGCAGTGGCCTGTGGGCCTTCGATGCCGACCTGCCCGCCCGGGCCCTGGAGTTCTGGCCCCGGGCCGATGCCGGCTGGGGCGTGCCGCGGCTGCTGGCGATTCCGGCCCTGCTGAGCGCCGCCGGCGCCGGCAGCGTGGCCCTGTTCAGCGGGCTGGAGAGCGCCCTGCAGCAGGGCCTGAGCGCCGACCACAGCGCCGAGCGCGCCCGGGCCATGGCCCGCTCCCGCACCCGTCTGCTGGCCACCTTCCTGGCCGTGAACCTGTTCTTCTGGTTCGCCGATCCCAGCCTCGGCGCGGCCGAGGGCAAGGTGGGCCAGCTGATCCGCTCCCTGGTGCTGATCGCCAGCGCCATCTGGCTCTACCGCGGCTGGCCCCGCGACGCCGACACCTACCGGCGTGAGAACACCAGCGCCAGCCTGCGCACCCAACTGCGCAAGCGCTTCCCCGATCTGGAGGCCCATCTCGACGGGCGCACCCTCGACGAGCTCACCCCCGGCGAGGTGTTCACCCTGGCCAAGGCGTTGCCGGCCCAGCTGGCCGCCACCAGCCAGTCGCTCTACCGCGACGTGCTCGCCGATCTGGTGCGCAGCGGCCGCCTGGAGCGGGCCACCAGTGCCGTGCAGCTCGAGGAGCTGCGCCTGGCCCTGGGCCTCGAGGAGGCCGACCACCACGCCGCCTTGCGTGAGCTGGCCCTGGAGGACCCGCAGCTGCTGCAGCTCGATGCCCGCCAGCGGGCCAGCCGCCAGCTGCGGGAGGACGCCGCCGCCGAGGCGATCCACGACCTGCTGCAGTTCGCCGGCCAGCACGACCTGCGCCCCGGTGCCCTGGACGCCGCCCAGAGCCGGCGGCTGGAGATGATCCGCCAGGATTCGGGCCTCGACGACGGGGCCTGGCAGGACCTGCTGCTGCGCTTCGGCCCCCGCTCGGCCTTTGCCCAGCGGCAGCTCAGCGCCGGCATCGAGGAGCTGTGCGCCGAGCTGGCGCGCCGCCAGGCCCTGGAGGCGGGGGCCACCGCCGACGGCCTGCTCAGGCCCCTGCTGCCCGTGATCGATCTGCGCATCGTGGGCCGCCTGCTGCCGCTGCTGCCGCTGCTGGCCGAGTTCGAGGCCGACGATCCCCTGCTGCGGCAGTTCGCCGCCCTGCAGGCCCGTCTGCCGCCCGGGGTGGTGGGGGAGGTGCTGCGCCGCGACCTCACCCTGCTGCCCCACGCCGAAGCCGACCCCGAACCCCTGCTGCTCGATCCCCTGCCGGATCCGCTCACCGTGCTGGAGGAGCTCTGGAGCGACCCGGATCCCGAGAACGCCTTCTGGGTGCTGTGGCTGCTGGACCAGCGCGACCCGGCCCGTGCCGCGCGGCTGCGGCGCACGCCCCGCAGCGGCCTGCCGGGCTCGGCCCACCTGGAGGCGCTCCAGGCCGCCAGGCCGCCGGCCGAAGCGGAGCTGCTGCAGCTGCTGGTGCAGGTGCCCCTGTTCGCGGAGCTCTCGCCTTCGGCCCTGTTCAACGTGGCGGCCTGGGGCCAGCTGCGGGCCTGGCCGGCCGGAGCCGGGATCCTGCGGGCGGGCGACGAGGCCACCTGGATGGCGATCCTGCTGGAGGGCTCCGCCCTGGTCAGCGGCGAGGACTGGCAGGCACGGGTGGCGGCGGGGGAGACGCTGGGCGAGATGGCCCTGCTCAGCGGCCGCCCCCGGGGCTCGGCCGTCACGGCCCTGGAGCCGGTGCGGGCGCTGGTGTTCGAGGCCGCGGCCTTCGAGCAGCTGCTGCACCAGTCGTCGGGGTTCGCCCGCAGCCTGCTGCGCCAGCAGACCCGGCGCATCGAGCTGTTTCAGGGGGAGGCGTCCGCCAAGCCGGGTCCAGCCGCCGGGGGGCTCTGAGCGATCATGCCCCCACAGGGTTGATGACCAGAGCCATGGCCGCCGCCACCCCCCCCGCCAACCGGTCCGAGGGTGCCCGCCCCCGCAGCGGCGCCGAGATCCGCGCGGCCTTTCTCGACTTCTACGAGCAGCGGGGCCACCGGCGCCTGGCCAGCGCCTCGCTGATTCCCGACGACCCCACGGTGCTGCTCACCATCGCCGGCATGCTGCCCTTCAAGCCGGTGTTCCTGGGCCAGGCGCCGCGGCCGGCGCCGCGGGCCACCAGCAGCCAGAAGTGCATCCGCACCAATGACATCGAGAACGTGGGCCGCACGGCGCGGCACCACACCTTCTTCGAGATGCTGGGCAACTTCTCCTTCGGCGACTACTTCAAGGAGCAGGCGATCCGCTGGGCCTGGGAGCTGAGCACCGAGGTGTTCGGCCTCCCACCGGAGCGGCTGGTGGTGAGCGTGTTCCGCGACGACGACGAGGCGGCGGCGATCTGGCGCGACGTGGTGGGGGTGAACCCCAGGCGCATCATCCGCATGGATGAGGCCGACAACTTCTGGGCCTCGGGCCCCACCGGCCCCTGTGGCCCCTGCTCGGAGATCTACTACGACTTCCAGCCCGAACGCGGCGATGACGGCATCGATCTGGAGGACGACAGCCGCTTCATCGAGTTCTACAACCTGGTGTTCATGGAGTCCAACCGTGACGCCGAAGGCACCCTCACGCCGCTGAAGGCCCGCAACATCGACACCGGCCTGGGCCTGGAGCGCATGGCCCAGATCCTGCAGGGGGTGGCCAACAACTACGAAACCGATCTGATCTATCCGCTGATCGAAACGGCGGCGGGCCTGGCCGGTGTGGCCTATCCCGACCTCGACGAGCGGGCCCGGACGAGCCTCAAGGTGATCGGCGACCACAGCCGCGCCATCACCCAGCTGATCGGCGATGGGGTGAGCGCCAGCAACCTGGGCCGCGGCTACATCCTGCGCCGGCTGCTGCGGCGGGTGGTGCGTCACGGCCGCCTGCTGGGCATTGCCAAGCCCTTCCTGGGGGCCATGGGGGAGGCGGCGATCGCCCTGATGGGGGAGGCCTTCCCCCAGCTGCTGGAGCGCCGCGAGCTGATCCTCGCTGAGCTGCAGCGGGAGGAGGCCCGCTTCCTGGGCACCCTCGAACGGGGCGAGACGCTGCTGGCCAACATCCTGGCGAACAACCCCCGCCAGATCAGCGGCGAGCAGGCCTTCGAGCTCTACGACACCTACGGCTTCCCCCTGGAGCTCACCGGGGAGATCGCCGAGGAGCACGCGCTCACGGTGGATCTGGAGGGGTTCGAGGCGGCGATGGAGGCCCAGCGCCAGCGGGCCAAGGCCGCGGCGGTGAGCCTCGATCTCACCCAGCAGGACGCCATCGAGCAGCTGGCGGGATCCCTGGAGCCCACGGCCTTCAAGGGCTACGAGGCCCTGGAGCACCCCAGCTGCGTGCTGGCCCTGGTGGTGAACGGCGCCCCGGCCGAGCGGGCCGCGGCCGGGGATGGGGTGCAGGTCGTGCTCGATGGCACGCCCTTCTACGGCGAGGGGGGCGGCCAGGTGGGCGACCGGGGGCTGCTGCTGGGCGGTGGCGACCAGACGACCGCCGATGCCGGCGTGATCGTGAGCATCGCCTCGGTGAGCCGCAACCGCAGCGTGTTCGTGCACGACGGTCGCGTCGAGCGGGGCAGCCTGGCGGTGGGGGATCTGGTGACGGCCCGGGTGGACCGCGCCTGCCGGCGGCGCGTGCAGGCCCACCATAGCGCCACCCACCTGCTGCAGGCGGCCCTCAAGCAGGTGGTGGACCCGGGCATCAGCCAGGCCGGCTCCCTGGTGGATTTCGAGCGGCTGCGCTTCGACTTCCACTGCCCGCGGGCCGTCAGTGCCGCCGAGCTGGAGCAGATCGAGGCGCTGATCAACGGCTGGATCGGTGACGCCCACGGCCTGGAGGTGCGGGAGATGGCGATCGAGGCGGCCCGAGCCGCCGGCGCCGTGGCGATGTTCGGCGAGAAGTACGGCGAGGTGGTGCGGGTGGTGGATGTGCCCGGCGTGTCGATGGAGCTCTGCGGCGGCACCCACGTGGCCAACACCGCCGAGATCGGCCTGTTCAAGATCGTGGCCGAGAGCGGCGTGGCCGCCGGCATCCGCCGCATCGAGGCCGTGGCCGGTCCGGCGGTGCTCCCCTACCTCAGGGAGCGCGATGCGGTGGTGCGCCAGCTCGGCGAGCGCCTCAAGGCCCAGCCGGGCGAGATCGTCGAGCGGGTGGCGGCCCTGCAGGAGGAAGTCAGGGGCAGCGGCAAGGCCCTGGCGGCCGCGCGCGCCGAGCTGGCTGTGGCCAAGGCCTCAGCCCTGGTGCACCAGGCCGAAGCCATCGCCGGCCAGGGGGGGCGAGCCGGCTTCCGGCTGCTGGTGACACGCCTCGACGCGGTGGATGGCGCCGGCCTGCAGGGGGCGGCCCAGGACCTGGCGGCCCGGCTGGGCGACGGCGCCGCCGTGGTGCTCGGCGGCCTGCCGGACCCGGCGGATGCCGGCAAGGTGGTGCTGGTGGCCGCCTTCGGCGCCGCCGTGATCGCCGCCGGCCCGAAGGCGGGTGCCTTCATCGGCACCGTGGCCAAGGCCTGCGGCGGCGGCGGCGGCGGCCGCCCCAACCTGGCCCAGGCCGGCGGCCGGGATGGCGCGGCCCTGGACGGTGCCCTGGCCGAGGCGCGGCGGCAACTGCAGGACGCCCTGGGTGCGGCTTCGGCAGCCTCCGGGGGGCAACCCCGGTGACACCGCCCCGGCGCCGATCGACACTGGGGGCCCACCGGCTCTCCGGTTCCCCGGGCCAGTCATCTCCATGATCAAGGCCAGCCCTCTCCCCTGGCTCCGTCGCCACGCCGTGTTCCTGCTCTGGGCCACCGGCTGCACCCTCGGCCTGGTGCTGTTCGCCGGGACCTACGACCGCTGGCAGCTGATGGTGGCCACCCGCGCCCAGGAGCTGCGCGGTCCCCGGCAGCCGCCGGAGGGGGTGGTGATCGTCGCCATCGACGACCACAGCCTCGTGCAGGGCGCGAATGCTGACCTGAGCAGCGACCCCGAACTGCGACCCCTGGTGAGCTGGCCCTGGCCCCGCGCCATCTACGACCGTCTGCTGGAGCGGCTGTTCGGCGCCGGTGCCCGGGTGGTGGCCTTCGATCTGCTGTTCGACGGCCCCAGCAGCCATGGCCCCGCCGACGACGCGGCCTTCGCCCGGGCCCTGAGCCGCCATCGGGGCGCCGTGGTGCTCGGTGCCCAGGTGTTCGAAACCCGCGGCCAGGTGGGTGGGCTCACCCTCAGCAGCCCGATCGATCAGCTCGCCGCCGCGGCCGGACCGGCCAGTTCCGGCCTCCTCAACGGCCTCCAGGATGCCGATGGCTACATCCGGCTGCGGCCCACCAGCTACGCTGAGCAACTGCGCAGCAGCGGCCTGCTCGACGTGCCCGCCGGCCTGGCCGACCGCGTGATCGACAAGGGCGGTCTGGTGACCGAGCCGCCGCCGCTCCTGGCCGCCCGCTGGAGGCCCCTGATCGATCCCTACGGCCCCGCCCGCTCCATCCCCACCGTGCCGATCTGGGATGTGCTCCAGAGCGACAGCTTCGAGCGCCTGCGTGAGCAGGGGGTGTTCGAGGGTCAGGCGGTGCTGATCGGCCCCACGGCCAGCGTGCTGCAGGACATCCACCGCACGGCCTTCGCCGGTGAGGTGGGCATGCCCGGGGTGGAGATCCACGCGATCGAGATCGCCAACCGGCTGGAGGGCCGGGCCCTGTTCGTGCCCGTCACCTCCCCCCTGTGGGCGCCGCTGCTGGGGCTGGGCGTGCTGCTGCTGGGGCTGCTCTCCAGCCGCTGGGAGAGGCCCCAGGTGCGTCTCGGCGGGCTGGCGCTGATCGCCGGCCTGCTGTTCCTGCTCGCTCTGATCCTGATGAGCTCGCTGGGCATGGGGATCGTGCTGGTGGGCTTCTCGGGATTCGTGCTCGCCACCGGACTGGTCAGCGCCGGGGAGGCCACTGTGCGGCTGCAGCTCAACCGGCTGCGCCTGCGGCGCATGCTCGAGCGCTACCTCTCTCCGGCGGTGGCCGCCCAGATCGCCAGCCAGCCCGAGGAGGCCGATGAACTTCTGGGCGGTCGCGTGTCGGACGTGGTGGTGTTCCTGTGCGATGTGCGTGGCTTCACCCAGCGCACCACCCGCATGAGCCAGGAGGGCCGGGCCGGTGAACTGGTGGCCCAGCTGAACGAGTATTTCGCCGTGCTCGTGAGCGTGCTGCAGCGCCATGGCGCCACGATCGACAAGTACATGGGGGATGCGGTGCTGGCGGTGTTCGGCGTTCCCCTCAGCCGCGGCCTGGAGCGGGAGGTGCAGGAGGCCCTCGCGGCCGTGGTCGAGATCCAGGCGGCCTTCGCCGAGCTCAACCAGCGCTGGATCGACCAGGGCAGGGAACCCTGGCAGCAGGTGCTGGTGCTCAGTGGCGGCCCGGTGATCAGCGGCAACATCGGCTGCGCCAGCCGCATGGATTACACCGTGATCGGAGACACCGTGAACATGGCCAGCCGCATCGAATCGCTGGCCAAGCAGCTTGACAGTGAGGTGGTGGTGAACGCGGTTGTGGCCCGCGAGGCCAGGCCGCAATGGAGCCTGCGCAAACTCGGAGACTTCGAGATTCGTGGTCAGGGAAGCCAGGAACTCTTCGGGCTCGACGGGCATCAGGACCTCGATTTCCCCCCGGGACAGGCCGCCTAGGATTGCCGGATGAAGTCCCCTGGTTGATCAACGTGAATCGCCTCAATGGTGCCCGTCCGTGGTCGGAGGGATCGCGTTTCCGTCTCTGGTGCGCCGGGTCCCTCGCTCTGATCGCCGCCCTGGCCGCGCCGTTCCTGCCCGGCTCGGGCCCTGCCCGGGCGGCGGCTGTTCAGACCGCCCAGGTGCGGCGCGTCATCGATGGCCGCGAAGTGTTCATCGATGGCCGCACCGCCAAGCCGGGCAACGTGGCCCGGTCCGGCCAGCAGCTGCGCACCGGCCGCAGCCGCGCCGAGCTGCTCTTCGACGCGCGCACCGTGGGCTTCATGGGCCGCTCCAGCGTGCTCAACGTGGGCAGCCAGTGCCTGCGCCTCGATCGTGGCGCCGTGCTGATCAGCGGCCCCCAGAAGACCTGCCTCGGCTCCAAGGTGCTCGGGGTGCGGGGCACCACCACGATCGTGCAGCGGGAGCAGGACTCCTTCAATGTGATCACTCTCGAGGGTGTGGCCTACGTGGGGGAGCCCGGTGGCTTCGAGGAGCTGCGTCCGAACCAGCCCGCTCCTGAGACGGGAACCGGGGCTCCCCCCGCTCAGCCCGTCGCCCCGCCGGAGGGGACGTCCGGCAGCGGCTCGTTCCAGGTCACTGATGGCGATCCCAGCGGCCGCACCACCTACATTTGTGGCTGTGAGGTGGCCCGGTTCAGTCTTGACGGAGAGTTTGAGCAGCAGGCGGCCCTCAGCCGCACCCAGTTGCTGGCGGCCCTGAACCGCTTCACCGATGACCAGCTGCAGCTGCCACCCGGGGTGAACGAACGGATTCAGCAGTCGATTGCCCGCTGTCGCTGACGCCGTGCGGGCCGGGCTGCAGGGCGCTCACCAGATCGGACGGGTGAAGATCTGCTTCATCCGTTTGAGCAGCTGGTTCTCCTGGGCGATCGCGGCCCCGCCGGCCAGATCCTCCAGCTGATGCCGGCGGGCGGTGACCAGACGAGCCAGCTGATCGAGCAGTGCCGGATTGCGCTGGATCAGGGGGGCGATGTGTTGCTGGGCGACCTCCAGCAGCACACATTCATCCTTGGCCACCACGCTGGCACTGCGGGGGCTGTCACCGAGCAGGGACATCTCCCCGAAGATATCGCCGGCCCGGAGCTGGGCCACCGGCAGCGGCGCCACGCCGGCCTTGCGCTTGCGCACCTCCATGCTGCCGCTCACGAGCTGGTAGAGCGAATCGCCGGGATCGCCCTCCTGAACCACCGCCTCGCCCGGTGAAAAACGCAGACAGCGGGCCTGCCTGGCCAGGCTGGCCAGCTCGTCGTCACTGAGGGGGCCGAAGAGGGGATTGTGCCTCAGCAGGGCGATGCGCTCGCTGCTCTCGAGGCGGGTGGGGTGGTTCCGGTCCACCGGGGCGCGCTTGGGGCGCAGTTCGCGCACCGGGTAGGGCACGCTCTGGCCGTTGCGCTCCAGGGCATACCAGATCTGGCTCAGCAGTTCGCTGCGCAGCCGCAGCTGATCGAGTTCAGACCCTGGCGGTTGATACACCAGAACTCCGTAACGGATGGAGCTCTCGTCGAAGCTCTCCACCAGCACCAGGGGCGGCGGTTCGGGCAGCACCAGCGGATGCCGTTGGAGCACTTCCTCCACCAGAGCGCAGGCCTGCGCGGTGGGCAGGGCGTAGTCGAGTCCCACGTGGAACCGGTTGCCCATGATCCCGAAGCGGCCGAAGTTCTTCACCACCGACTCGGTCACGGTGGTGTTGGGCACCACCACCAGGGTTCCCGTCATGTCCCGCAGGCAGGTGTCGTGCCAGTCCACCGACACCACCACGCCCCGATGATGCTGATCCACTTCGATGTAATCCCCCACCATGAAGATGTCATCGATCTGCAGTTCCAACCCGGCGAACAGATCCTTGAGCGGCTCCTGGGCCGCCAGGCCGAGCACGGCCGTGAGCACCGCTGAGGTGGTCACCAGTCCCACCACGTCCAGGCGGGCCAGTTCCCGCAGCACGATCACCGTGGCGATCGCCGATCCTCCCAGCATCAGCAGCTGCACCAGGATCTGGGGCTGTGGTTTGCACCAGCCCAGGGCGGGCGGCAGTTCCAGGGACAGCCAGAGCAGCAGGCGGATGGCCAGGTAGCTCACCAGCAGCTCGTCGGCGAGCAGGATCCAGGTGCGGTAGGGCTCCGCCGGCAGCTCCGCCGGCAGCGATCGCACCACGGCCCAGGCCAGCAGCATCGTCGCCGCCAGGCGCACGGGCAGATCAGGAAGCTTGAGCCGGCGGGTGAGCAGCTGCAGGGGCAGCAGCAGGGCCAGAAACGTGAGGACGGTGAACCACACCTGCAGCAGTGCCATCCGGACAGCGGATCAAACGGGGGTGGCGGTCGATCTGGCGGCCGGAGCTGAGCCCGGAGGCAGGTTAGGTGGCCTTGCCCATCGGCGCTGAATCCGGATCGGTGGTAGATCCCAGGTGTTCTGCCAGTGCTGCTCCCCGATTCCGTGCCCTTTGCCATCCGTTGCCCCAGCCCCTTGCCGGCCCTGCTGCTGCTGATCGGCGGCCTGGTCTCGACCCCCGCTCCCCTCGCTGCTCAGCAGGTGCAGCTGCGCTGCGACGGCACCCTGCTGGAGGCCCAGGGCAGCGCCGAGCAGAAACGCGCCATCGAGCGCCTGCGCTTCGCGCTCGCTTTGGAGGCCGAGGGCGCCAGCAGCGACGAGGCCCTCGGCCTGCTGCAGCAGCGGCTGGCCGCGGTGCGCACCGCGCTGCAACGCCTCGATGGCCAGGACCTGGAGGTGAGTTCGCCGTCCAGTTCCCTGCTGCCGGCTGAGCGCGGTCGTGCCCCGGTGGCCCGTGCCGGCCTGCGGCTGAGTGGCGAGCTGCAGCCGGATCGGCTGCAGGCCCTGGTGCGCGAGGTGGGCGGCCTCCCCGGGGTGCGCCTGGCGCCGGTGAGCGCCCTGGCCGATGACAGCCAGGCCGCGCTGGTGCGGCGCCAGCTGCTGCGGGCCGCCTACCAGGACGCGCTGGACCAGGCCCGGGAGATGGCAGCGGCCATCGGTGTGGGCACCCCGGCCCCGCTGCAGGTGCAGATCCAGTCGGGCTTCCGGCCGATGCCGATGGCTGCGGCCCTGCGGGATGGCTCGGCGACTCCGGAGTTCGATCCCCAGGAACTCCCCCGGCCGGTCGACCGGCTGGAGCTGATGGTGCGGTTCTGTGCGCGCTGATCCCGGGATGAATCGAACAGCCAACAACTGTTGACGCGATCAGGGTGAACGCCTTGACGGTGAGGCAAAATGTCAGGATTACTTTGATGGTCGATGGCCAGTCCCAGCGTCATCCTCGGAGCTGGGGTCCAGGTTTTCTTGCTGCTGGCCATGGGGCATTTCCTGGCCGATTTCGGGCTGCAGAGTGATCGCATGGCCCAGGAGAAATGCCGGGGCAAGGATCACACCCTGCCCTGGCAGTGGTGGCTCGCCTCCCACGCCGCCATCCATGCCCTGGTGGTTTCAGTGATCACGGGTGTGGCTTGGCTGGGTCTGGCGGAATGGCTGGTGCACATGCTGATCGACGACGGCAAATGTCGCCACCGCTACAGCCTTGGATTCGACCAGCTGCTGCATCTGATCTGCAAGGTTCTCTGGGTGGTGGTGATGCTGGCCAACGGCTGGGTCGGCCTCTTCGGGCTGGTGCGGCTCTCCTGATTCAGCTCCCCGCTGAGCCGGCCTTGCCCGTGGGAGCGATCATGCTTCCTCCAGGTAGGTCGTCTGCGCGAGGCTTGACCTGAGGTGGGCCATCAGACGGCGGGCGTCGGCGATCCCCAGCCGGCCCCGCGCGATTGCCGTTTCGCTGGCCACCCTGAGCCGTTCGAGCAGCAGCTCGGGGTTGTGCTCCATCGCCTCCAGCACCTCGGCGTTGGTGTCGCCGCGCACCACGTGGTCCACCTGATAGCCGCCCCCGGCCGCCAGGCGGATGTGCACCGCATTGGTGCTGCCGAAGAGGTTGTGCAGGTTGCCCATCACCTCCTGGTAGGCGCCGCCCAGGAACAGCCCCATCCAGTAGGGCTCGCCGGGGCGCAGCCCATGCAGCTCCAGCAGCGGCTTGACCTGGCCCCGGTCGATGAAGCGGGCCAGCTTGCCGTCGGAGTCGCAGGTGAGGTCGGCAAAGCTGCCCAGCCGCAGGGGCCGCTCGTGCAGGCGCTGCAGGGGCAGCACGGGGAACAGCTGATCGATCGCCCAGGTGTCCGGCGCCGAGCGGAACACCGAGAGATTGGCGTAGTAGGTGGCGGCCAGCTCGGCCGGCAGGGTGCGCAGCTCCTCGGGCACCGGCTGGTCGGCCGGCAGCGCCGCCAGATGCCGGGCGATCGCCGAGCAGCAGGCCCAGGCCAGCTGCTCGGCCCGGCCCCGCTCCGGCAGGCTGAGGTAGCCCAGCCGGAAGGCGGCCAGGGCGTCGTCCCGGAACTTGAGGGCATCGTTCCAGGCCTCCTGCAGCGGCTCGAGGCCGGCACCGCTGGCTGTCGGGTGGTCTGCAGCCGGCCAGGCTTCCACGGTGGCCAGGGTTTCGCGCAGGTTGCGCAGGATCAGGGCCTCATCCCCCAGAGCCTCGGGCACCGCCCCGCCCAGGGAGGCGCTGCCCAGCACGTTGAACACCAGCACCGAGAAGTGGCTGGCGATCGCCCGACCGCTCTCGCTCACCAGGGTGGGCGGCGTGACCCCGTGGGGCTCGCAGCACTCGCGCACCGTGGCCACCACGTCGTTGGCGTAGTTCTGCAGCGAGTAGTTCTTGGAGGCGGCGCTGGCGGTGCGGCTGCCGTCGTAGTCCACCCCCAGACCTCCGCCTACATCGAGATAGCCCATCGGCGCCCCCAGCCGGGTGAGCTCCACGTAGATGCGCCCGGCCTCCTGCAGGGCGTCCTTGAGCACGGCGATGTCGTTGATCTGGCTGCCGATGTGGAAGTGCAGCAGCCGCAGTTCGCCCAGCAGGCCGGCCTGCTTGAGGGCCTCCACGCTGGCGAGCAGATCGGGCACCGTGAGGCCGAACTTGGCCCGCTCCCCCACCGAGCTGCCCCAGCGGCCGGTGCTGCGGCTGGACAGCTTCGCCCGCACCCCGATCAGGGGGGCGGCCCCGAGGTCGCGGCTGGCCCGGATGATCCGCTCCACCTCGTCCGGCTGTTCGATCACCACCACCGGCTGGCGGCCCAGGCGGCGGGCCAGGATCGCCGTCTCGATGTAGCGCTGGTCCTTGTAGCCGTTGCAGATCAGCAGGGCCTCGGGGTCGTCGAGCAGCGACAGGGCGATCAGCAGCTCCGCCTTGCTGCCGGCCTCCAGGCCGAAATGCCACTGGCGGCCGCTCTCCACCAGCTGCTCCACCACATGGCGCTGCTGGTTGCACTTCACCGGGAACACGCCCTGGTAGCGGCCGGCATAGCCGTACTGGGCGATCGCCCGCTCGAAGCAGGCATGCAGTCGCTCCAGCCGGTCTTCGAGGATGTCGTCGAAGCGGATCAGCAGCGGCAGGCTGAGATCGCGGCCCTGGAGTTCCCGCACCAGTTCCACCAGATCGAGGCAGCCGCCGCGGTCGCCGCGGGGCTGCACCATCACGTGGCCGCGGCCACTGACGCCGAAATAGGGATCCCCCCAGCCATCGAGGCCGTAGAGCCGGCTGCTGTCGGCCACGCTCCAGGCCAGGTCCGGGGGAGCGATGGCGACGGTCTCGGCAGGCATGGGCGCGGGGGAGGGAGTGATTCGGCCCTCACGGCAACTGTAGTCAGGCCCTGCAGGCCTCCCCAGCCCGTCGCCGCCCGCGGATCGCAGCCATGGGCGCCGGCCTGGGCCGGTTCGCGGGCGCTGCTGCCAGGTGCCTTGCGCCAGCTGCCATCTGTTGTCAGAACTGAGCCATGCCCACCACCAGGTCCGCAGCTCGCTCCCCGAGCCAGAGCTGGCCGCCTGCAACCGCTGCCCGCAGCGGCGCGGTTCTGCTGGTGCTGATGGCGGCGGGCCTGGTGGCGCCAGCGCCCCAGGCGGCCAGCCCGCCGCCGGTGCTTCCCCGCGTGGTGTCGGTGCCCTCGCGGCCGGGCTGGGTCCAGCCGCCGGGCACCCCTGAGCGCCCGGCGGCCGTGGGTCAGACCCTGGTGACCAACTCCCTGGTGCGCACCAGCAAGCCGGGACGCCTGCAGGTGCAGCTGGCCGATGGCCGCAGTTTCCGCCTCGGCGGTGAAGCCCTGCTGCGCGTTAGCCCCCGCAGCTTGAAGCTTCTGCGTGGCCAGATCATCGCCTGGGTCACACCCGGAAGCCCAGCTGCCGGCCCCCTGGAGGTGCGCACCCGCAGCGCCAGCGCCTCGATCGAGGGCACCACGCTGTTCGTTGACGCCGGTGAGCGGGATCTGCGCCTGTTCAGCTGGGAGGGCAGGGTGCGGGTGGTCACCGATGCCGGCGACACCGTGATCCTCAACAGCGGCGAGGAGCTGGCCTTCCTCGATGGTGCCTGGCAGCCCCCCCGGCGACTCAGCCGCGAGCAGGCGGCCGAGCGCAGTGCCCGCAGCCATCTGCTGCGGGATTTCGACACGCCGATGGAGACCCTGCCCCTGATCGAGGAGGCGCTCGAGATCGAGGTGCGGTGAGGGCGCCTGCCGAGCTGCTCTGGACCCTGCCGCTGGCGCTGCCGCTGCTGCTGCTGCCGCCCCTGGCTTCCACCCCGGCGGGGCGAGGGCTGAGCGCCATCGACGCCCAGCTCGAGGTGCTGGCCTTCCAGCTGCGGGGCCCGAAGCCCGCTCCGGACGACCTGGTGATCCTGGCCATCGACGGCCCCTCGCTGAGCCTGGACCAGCTGCTCAGCCCCGAAGAGCGCCGCACCTCGCCGCTCTGGAGCGCCATGGGCCCCTGGCCCTGGCCCCGGGCGCTGCAGGCGGAACTGGCGGCCCAGCTGCTGGAGCAGGGGGCCCGCCAGGTGGTGCTGAATGTGGTGCTGGCTGATCCCAGTCGCTTCGGGCCCGACGACGATGGGGCCTTCCTGCGGCGGCTGTGGCCGTGGCGCGACCAGCTGGTGCTGGCGGCCGGCTGGACCGTCGAGCGGCCATCCCCAGGCCAGGCCCTGGGCAGCCTGCGCCGCCCTGGCCTCGTCGAGCCGTGGAGGGCTGGGGGCTCGCCGATCCCCCGGGAGGGCCTGACCACGGTGCTGCAGTCCCCCCAGGGGGTGGCCGATTCCATCCCCGGGCGCGCCTGGATGGCGCGCAACCTGGCGTCGTTCCCGCCGCCGCTGCCGCCGCCCCTCGCCCATGCCGTTGCCGGACGGGAGCCTCCGCAGGCGCCCACCGGCATCAACTATCCCGGCCCGGCCGGCACCGTCGCCCGCCTGAGTGCCTGGCAGCTGCCGCAGGCCGACCCTGCCCTCTGGCGCGGCCGCACCGTGGTGATCGGCGCCACCGCCGCCCGCCTGGGGGGCCAGCTGGAGACGCCCTTCGGTCCCCAGAGCGGGACCGATGTGCAGGCGGCGGCGATCGCCTCGGTGCTCAGCGACCGGGGCCTGCATCCCCTGCCTGCCCCCCTGGCGGCGGTCGCCCTGGTGGCCATGGTGGCCAGCAGCGCCATCGGCCTGGGCCGCAGTCCCAGCTCCCAGCGCTCATGGCTGCTGGGGCTGGGGTTGTCCCTGGGGGGCCTGCTGCTGGCCAGCCGGCTCTCGCCGGCGCTGCTGGAGGAGATCCTGCGGGATCCAGCCCCCTTCTGGACCCAGGCCCAGGGGTCCCGCTGCCGCTGCGTGGTGCTGTTCACCGATCTGGAGGGATTCACAACCCTGAGCTCACGTCTGGAACCCGGAGCCCTGTTCGCCCTGCTCAATCGCTACTTCGATGCCATCGGTGCGGCGGTGGTGGCCGAAGGAGGGCTGCTCGACAAGTTCATCGGCGACGCCCTGATGGCGGAGTTCGGTGTGCCCCGCTCCCGGGGCGAACGGCAGGAGGCGCTGGCGGCCCTGCGGGCGGTGGCCGCCATGCGCGAGGGCCTGGCGGCCCTCAACCGGGAGCTGGCCGGCGAAGGGCTGCCGCCCCTGCGCCAGCGGCTGGGGCTGCATGTGGGTGAGGTGATGGCCGGCAACCTCGGCAGTCAGCGGCACCTGGAATTCACCGTGGTGGGGGCGCCGGTGAATGTGGCCAACCGTCTGCAGGATCTGGGCCGGCAGTTTCCCCACTGCGATCTGCTGCTCAGCGCAGAGTTGCGGGCGCTGCTGCCCGCCGACCTGCCGCTCCAGGCCCTGGGCCAGCAGCATCTCAAGGGCTGGCCGGAGCCCCTCGCCGTGTACGGCCTGGAGCGGCAGCGCCGCCTGCTGCTGCCGCCGTAGCCGGCACCGTGCTTGCCAAGTGGCGGGGCCGCCGCACACGATGGCGCCATTCCGTCCCGCCCCTTCCATGACCGCCGAACGCAGCTTCATTGCCATCAAGCCCGACGGTGTGCAGCGCGGGCTGGTGGGCGAAATCCTGGGGCGCTTCGAGCGCAAGGGCTTCAAGCTGGTGGGCCTCAAGCAGCTCACCCCCAGCCGGGAGCTGGCGGAGAGCCACTACGGCGTGCACCGGGAGCGCCCCTTCTTCGCCAGCCTGGTGGACTTCATCACCTCCGGTCCCGTGGTGGCGATGGTGTGGGAGGGCGACGGCGTGATCGCCAGCGCCCGCAAGCTGATCGGCGCCACCAAGCCCCTGGAGGCCGAGCCCGGCACCATCCGCGGGGATCTGGCCGTGACCATCGGCCGCAACGTGATCCACGGTTCCGACGCCCCCGAAACGGCGAGCTTCGAGATCGGCCTGTGGTTTGCGCCCTCCGAGCTGAGCGACTGGACCCCCGCTGATCAGATCTGGCGCCGTGAGGACTGATCCCGGGCTCTGGCAGGGCTGAAGGTCAGGCCGATGGTTGGGCCTTCCCTGGAGCCATCTGAACGCCCGGCGCCGCAGCCGGGGGAGCTGCGTCTGCAGCGCACCCTTCCAGGCCATCGCCAGGAGCTGCCCCCGGCCCTGGAGGCCCTCGACGATCTGCTCCAGGCGGCTGGGCTGGAGGAGGAGGAGCGGGGTGAGCTGCGGCTGCTGGCGGAGGAGGTTCTGATGAACATCGTTGCCTATGCCTTCGCGGGCGGCCCTGCCCGCCCCATTCAGCTGCACTGCCTCTGCACAGCGGCCCAGGTGAGCCTCGAGTTCCGCGATTCCGGCCAGCCCTTCAATCCCCTGGAGGCCGAGCCGCCCAACCTGGCGGCTCCTCTGCAGGAGCGGGTGGCGGGCGGTCTGGGGATCCACCTGATCCGCAGCCTGGCCGACACGGTGACCTACCAGTACCGCCACGGCTGCAACGTGCTGCTGGTGAGCCGCCGGCGGCGCAGCGCTGATGCCGCGCCAGGCAGCTGCTGATCCGCTCCGGGTTGGGGCCCCGGCCGGGCCGGGGGCACGACGGTTCCAGCCCCCCTGCGCCAGGCTGAGCTCCCGGCCGCCGGCGGCTCCGGCTGCGCTGATCTGGCCCATGGCGATCCCCCTTCTCGATCAACACGGCAGGCCGCCGGGGGTGCTGCGCCTCTCCCTCACCGCGCGCTGCAATCTGGCCTGTCCCTACTGCTGCCCGGACAGCCACGATCCGCCGGACCTGCTGAACCAGGCGGAGCGGGTGGCGGTGGTCACCGCTGCCGCCTCCCTGGGCTTCGGCCGGCTGCGGCTCACCGGTGGGGAGCCGCTGCTGCACCGCGGCCTCGAGGGGCTGGTGGAGGTCCTCCAACCCCTGCGGCAGGCTCGGGACCGGCCGGCCGGGGGCGGGCTCCGGGAGATCGCCCTCACCACCAACGGCGTGCTGCTCGATGGCCAGCGGGCCCGGGATCTGCGGGCCGCCGGACTCGACCGGATCACAGTCAGCCTCGATGGCACCGACGGCGAGAGCGTTGCCCGCATGGCGGGCCTGCCGGGGGGGGAGGCGGCCGGCTCGGCGGTGCTGGCGAAAGTGCTCCAGGCGCTGGAGAACGCCAGGGCCGCCGGATTCGACCCGGCCCGCGGAGCCCTCAAGCTCAACGCCGTGATCGCCCGGGGGCGCAACGAGGAGCAGCTGCTGCCCCTGGCGGAACTGGCGCGGCGTCTGGGCATCGAGCTGCGGCTGATCGAGTTCATGGACGTGGGCAACCGCAACGGCTGGCGGCCGGATCTGGTGTTGCCCGCCGCCGAGATGGTGCGCCGGATCGGACTGCACCTGCCGCTGGAGCCCCTCGGGCGCCCGGCCCATGGCACCGCCAGCCGCTGGCGTTACCGCGATGGCTCCGGCCACCTGGCCGTGGTGGCCTCGATTTCGGCCCCGTTCTGCGGCGACTGCGACCGCTTGCGGATCACGGCAGACGGGGTGGCCTACACCTGCCTGTTCGCCTCCAGCGGCATGGATCTGCGGCCCTGGCTGCGACCCCGGCCCGCCCCGGCGGCCGCCCTGAGGGAGGCGATGCAAGGGCTCTGGCGCCAGCGCCGTGACCGCTACAGCGAGGAGCGGCAGGACCAGGCGATCGATCGGGCCGGCGCCCTCCCCCCGAAGAACCATGCCGAAATGGCCTATCTGGGCGGCTGAGGGCTGGGTCCGGGGAGGCCCGGGCGTCAGCCGCCGCGCACCAGCACCGGCGCCCGCTTGAAGGCCGGCGTGCCGCTGCGGGCATCGACGGGGGGCCGGATGATCGCGTTCACCTCCGGATAGAACATCAGCGCGGCGCCCTCGCGGATCTCGCCGGGGATGATCTCGATGGCCTCCAGCCGGCCGGCCTCGCCCTGCACCGTCACCCGCTGGTGGGCGGCCAGGCCGGAGCGGGCCAGGTCGGCCCGGTTCATCAGGATCGTCTGGCGGTGCGGCATGGCCCGGTAGGCGTCAGCGGCCTTGTACACCACGGTGTTGTGCTGGCCGTAGCTGCGGGCGGTGATCAGGCTCAGCACCAGACCGGATTCCCCCGGCGCCAGGCCGCCGAAGTGGGCCGGCTCCGGGAGCTCCAGCGCCGGCAGGGGTGTGGGCTCCATCCGTGCTTTCCCTGAGGGCGTGGGGAAGCTGGGCTGCTCGAACACCCGCCCCTCCACGCTGAACTCGCGCTGGGTGGCATCGATCTCCGCGATCGGGCCGTAGCCGGGCACGGTGCGGGCGATCAGCTCGCGGATGTAGGCGGGATCCTGCAGGCGGCCCCAGTCGATCGGATCGCTGCCCATCAGCCGCCGGGCCAGCTCGGCCAGGAAGCCCACCTCGCTGATCAGATCGGCCTGCTTGAGGTGGGTGCTGCCGGGCTCGTTGAGGCGCACGAAGTTGTTGCCCGATTCGGTGGTGGTGCGGTGGGGGGTCTCGAAGCGGTTGAACACCGGCAGCACCAGGGTCTGGCGGGCCGCCAGGCCGTGGAAGTGGCCCTGGTTGGGCTTGGTGGCCAGATACATCACCGTGTCGATGCGGCCCAGGGCGCGGCGGGCCTGCCCGGAATCGGGGTTGGCGCCCCAGAGGTTGCCCCCCAGACAGAGCAGGGTGTCCACCGTTCCAGCTGCCGCCGCTTCGATCAGGGCGCGGGTGTCGTAGCCGGGCACGCGGCTGAGCGGGCGCCCCAGCAGGGTTTCGAGGGCCTGCTGCATCGCCGCGCGCAGCTTCACCGTGACGCCCATGGAGCCGAAGCCCTGCACGTTGGAGTGGCCGCGGATCGGCATCGTGCCGGCTCCGGGCCGGCCCACGTTGCCGCTGAGCAGGGCCGTGTTGGCGATGGCGTGCACGTTGGCGGTGCCGTTGGCGTGATGGGTGATCCCCATCGCCCAGGCGAACACCACCCCATCGGAGCGGGCGATCAGGGCGGCGGCGTGCTCCAGTTCCTCGCGGCTGAGGCCGCAGCAGCTGGTGATCGCCTCCCAGCCGGTGCTGCGCACCTGCTCCAGCACCGCCTCGGCGCCTTCGGCGTGGGCCTTGAGGAACTCCGTCTGCACCTGGCCGGCCTCCAGCAGCGCCTTCTGAATCCCCACAAACACAGCGGTGTCGCTGCCAGGCACGGGCTGCAGGAACAGCGAGGCGATCTCCGAACCGCGCAGCATCGACTTGATCGGAAAGGCGGGGGAGCCGAACTTGAGCAGGCCCACCTCCAGCACCGGATTGATCACGATCACACTGCCGCCGCGCTCGCGCAGGCGGATCAGTTCGTTCATCAGCCGGGGGTGGTTGGCCGGCGCGTTGGAGCCCACCAGCACCACGCACTCCGCCTGCTGCAGGCTCTCCAGGCTCACCATCGAGGTGCCCGAGCCGAACACCTCGCCCAGCCCCACGGTGGAGGGGGCATGGCAGAGGTCGGAGCAGTCGGCCAGGTTGTTGGAGCCCAGGGCCCGCAGCAGCAGCTGCAGCAGGTAGGCGGCCTCGTTGGAGGAGCGGCCGGAGCTGTAGGAGGCCACCCGCTGCGGCGGGCGGCGGAAGGCGATCTCCGCCAGCTCGAACACGTCGTCCCAGCCCAGACGCTCGTAGTGGCTGCGGCCCTCGCGCAGGATCAGGGGATGGCTGAGACGGCCGAGGCGGTCGGCCTCCCGGGAGCTGAGCCGCTGCAGCTGCTCGATGCTGCGCTGGCCGAACACGGCCTCGGGCACCGCCGGCTGCAGTTCGGCGCTGATCGCCTCCACGCTCTTGAGGCAGCGCTGCAGGGGCTCGCCCAGCTCGTCGCGGAAGCCGCCGTTCTGGCCGCCGGTGCCCCAGGCGCAGGAGAGGCAGGCGCTCTTGTGCAGCAGGGTTTGCCAGAGCAGGGGGCCCTTCGGCGAGAGGGTGGCCCTGGCCCAGCCGTCGATCACCGGCCAGCCACCACCTACCCCGGGGGCGCCGGCATCAGCAGGTGAGCCACCGGCAGCGGGGGACGCGGGGGAGGAAGCGGAGGCCCTGTCGCCCATGGGCGCGACCGGCGGAGGTTCATCACGCTAACGACCCTCACCCCGATTGAGGCGACAGCAGCGCAGGCCCTTGATCCGTCCAGAACCTGGCCCGATGGAAGCCCTCGGACCGGGCTGACCCTCCCGAGCGGCTGGCCGGGTGTCCCAGCCGATGGCCCAGACCATCGCCAGCGAATCAGGCGCCGCCACGAGCGGAAGGATCCGTTTCCGCGCCACCAACCGGCAGGGGGCCAGCGTGGCCGGCGGTTGGTCCGCGAGCAGCCGAGCAGCTGGAACGCCGGAGCTCCGCGGCCGAGCGGGTGTTGAGGGCGGCCAATGGGATTCCTACTGTGAAGTGCGGATCCGCTGCCGCTTGAACTTCCTCATGGCGCTTTCGATCAGCATTGAAGACACTCGCCCCGGCACCACGACCGTGGCCCTCGACGGCCGTCTGGACAACGAATCGGCGGCGGCCCTCGATCAGCGACTCGAGCAGCTCTGGAAGAGCTCGGTGGGCGTGCTGGTGTTCGATCTCAAGCGCCTGATCTACATCAGCAGCCTGGGCATCCGCTCCCTGTTCCGCGCTCAGAAGGAGATGCGCCAGAGGCAGGGTGAGTCGCTGTTCCTGGACCCACAGCCTGCTGTGCGCAAGGTGTTCGACATCGTCATGGCGGTGGATCTCGCTTCGGTGTTCGCCAGCACCGAGGAACTCGACGCCTATCTGGACTCCATGCAGCGCCGGGTTCAGGGCCAGACGGATCCCTGAGCGGGGGGCGAGGCCAGTGGCGGCCGGGACTCACCGCTGGGCAGGAACCGATCCCAGTGAAAGCACTTCAACAGGTCCTGGACGTCATCGTCGTGCCCGGCGCCAGCCCCACCGGCCAGCTGCCGGCTGATCAGCTCGGCGGTGATGGCCGCCAGCAGCACGCCGTTGCGGTAATGGCCGGTGGCCAGCCACAGCCCATCCAGTGGGGAAGGTCCCAGCAGCGGCGCCTGGTCCGGCGTGCCAGGCCGGAACCCCCACCAGCGCTCCATCGGCGGCCAGTGGGCGGCGGCGGGCAGCAGCGCCTCGATCCCCTCCTGCAGCTGCCGCTGCCCCTGGGGGGTGAGTCCGCCGCCGAAGCCCGCCTCCGGCTCGCTGGTGGCCCCAACCACCAGCAGCCCGTCCCGGCGCGGCACCAGGTAGGTGCCCGGGCCGAACAGCACCCGCTCCACCGCCTGCCGAGGTCCCTGCAGCGACAGCATCTGCCCCTTCACCGGGAACACCGCCAACTCCGGCAGCAGCCGGGCGCTCCAGGCGCCGCAGGCGAGCACGGCCTGGCGGCAGCTGATCAGCCGCTCCTGTCCCTCCACCGTGCGGGTCCACACGCCGGCAAGCCGGCCGCCTGCGGCGTCGAGGCTCAGCACCTCACTGCCTTCCTGGAAGCGAACCCCCAGAGCGCTGCAGGCCCGCTCCAGGGCCCGCATCAGCCTCCTGCGGTTATCGATCTGGCCGTCCTGGGCGAAGAGCAGACCGGCCCGCCAGCGCGGGCCGATGCCGGCCACCTCCCGCTCCAGAGCGCTGCGCTCGAGGGGGATGCCGTGGCGGGCTGTGGGGAAGGCGTCGCGCTCCTCGGGGCTGGGGAAGGGCACGACGATGCCGCAGCGCCAGAGGCCGCAGGAGAGGCCGGCATCGGCCTCGATGGCGGCCACCCAGCCCGGGATGCGCTCCAGGCTGCGCCGACCCAGCTCGAGCATCGTCCCCTCCAGACCCTCGGCGTGGGGGGCCAGCATGCCGGCGGCCACGAAGCCGGCCGCCTCGCTGCGCCGCCGGCTCAGCACCAGCACCGCCCGGCCGCGGCGCGCCAGGGCGTGGGCCGTGGCCAGGCCCATCAGCCCCCCGCCGAGCACCAGCACCGGTTCGCCGCCGGCTCCCGTCATCGCGACCACAGGGGGCATGGGGATCAGCAGTTCAGTGTTTCAGACCGATCCGGGCGGGAAGCTGCAGCGGGCGGAGGCCTGCGGCTGGCCGGTCCATAGGATCGGTTCTGGTGCACAAGCGAGGCCATGGCAGGGCAAGCCGACTGGGAGGCCGTGATCGGCCTGGAGACCCACGTGCAGCTGGGCACCGCCAGCAAGATCTTCACCGGCGCCTCCACCACCTACGGCGACGAGCCCAACACCCACATCGACCCGGTGGTGTGCGGCCTGCCGGGCACCCTGCCGGTGCTCAACCAGAAGGTGCTCGAGTATGCGGTGAAGGCCGCCATGGCCCTGAATCTGCACATCGCCGAGCACAGCAAGTTCGACCGCAAGCAGTATTTCTATCCCGACCTGCCCAAGAACTACCAGATCTCCCAGTTCGATGAGCCGATCGCCGAGAACGGCTGGATCGAGGTGGAGGTGGCCGAGAAGGGCAAGGACACCTACCGCAAGCGCATCGGCATCGAACGGTTGCATATGGAAGAAGACGCCGGCAAGCTCGTGCACGCCGGCAGCGACCGCCTGGCCGGCTCCACCCACTCCCTGGTGGACTACAACCGCGCTGGTGTGGCCCTGGCGGAGATCGTCAGCAAGCCCGATCTGCGCACCGGCCGCGAGGCGGCGGAATACGCCTCGGAGATCCGCCGCATCATGCGCTATCTGGGCGTGAGCGACGGCAACATGCAGGAGGGTTCCCTGCGCTGCGATGTGAACATCTCGGTGCGCCGCGGACCCGAGGCCCCCTTCGGCACGAAGGTGGAGATCAAGAACATGAACTCCTTCTCGGCGATCCAGAAGGCGATCGATTACGAGATCCGGCGCCAGATCAAGGCCTACGAAACCGGTGAGCCGGTGCTGCAGGAAACCCGCCTCTGGGATGAGGCCAAGCAGTTCACCAAGAGCATGCGCTCCAAGGAGGGCAGCAGCGACTACCGCTACTTCCCCGATCCCGATCTCGGCCCGATCGAGGTGAGTGCCGAGCAGCGGGAAGCCTGGCGCGCCGAGCTGCCCGAACTGCCGGCTGCCAAGCGACACCGCTACGCCGAGGGCCTTGGCCTCTCGATCTACGACGCCCGGGTACTCACCGATGAGCGCCCCATGGCGGAGTACTTCGAGGCGGTGGTGGCGGCCGGCGCCGATGCCAAGGCCGCCGCCAACTGGATCACCGGCGACATCGCCGCCCACGTGAACGCCCACCGCCTCGCCTATGGGGAGCTGCCGCTGCGCCCCGATCAGCTGGCCGAGATGGTGCAGCTGATCGAGAACGGCACGATCAGCGGCAAGATCGCCAAGGACCTCCTGCCCGAGCTGCTGGAGCAGGGCGGTTCCGTGAAGGCGATCGTGGCCGAACGCGGCCTCGGCATGATCTCAGATCCGGCGGCGATCAGCGCCATTGTGGAAGAGCTGCTGGCGGCCCATCCGGGCGAAGTGGAGGCCTTCCGCGGCGGCAAGACAAAACTTCAGGGCTTCTTCGTGGGCCAGCTGATGAAACAGACAGGCGGCAAGGCCGATCCCAAGCTTGCCAATCGGATCCTGGCCGAGAAGCTCAACGGGTGATGGCTGCGGCAGAGCTGGATTCGGGCCTCCTGTTTCAGGCGATGATGGCCCCACCCCTCACGCGCAGGGAGCACCGCCCCAGAGCCTGGCGTCTGGACAGTCCACTGGCCCAGATCTACGAGATCCCGGGACTGTTGAGCAGACGGGACTGCCGCACTCTGATCGAGACGATCGATCGCCACCTGCAGCGTTCGACCACCGTGGGCGGGATTTCCGATCACCGTACCAGCCAGACCTGCTCCCTCTCGCGCTGGGAGCCGGAACTGGTTAGCAAGATCGACAACCGCTGCTCCCAGCTGATCGGTCTCGATCCGGTCTACTCCGAACCGCTGCAGGGCCACCGCTATGAGCCCGGACAGTCCTATGGGGGGCACGTCGACTGGTTCTCAGCCAAGTCCCCAGGGGGCGGTGCCCATCTGGAACGGCTGGGCCAGCGCACCTGGACCGTGATGATCTATCTCAATGCGGTTGATGAGGGCGGGCAAACCTTGTTCTATCGTCTCGGCAGGCGCTTCCAGCCGGAGTTGGGGATGGCACTGGCCTGGAATAATCTTGATGCTGAAGGTCGTGGCAACCCTCACACTCTGCATGGCTCTCTGAAGGTGGTGCGCGGAATGAAGTATGTCATCACCAAGTGGTTCCGGCAGTATCCCAACGCGCCGATTGATGACCCTTCGCAGCACTCAGAGGCGCTCTGATTCCGCCACTGCGATGAGCGGAACCTCAGGCCCCGGTGCTTGCACCAGAGGGGGTATCAAGGCCTGCATCCGGGCGACCAGTTCCTGTGGGGTGCCGCGGTTGTCGATCAGGCGATCGGCCAGCTGCCGTTTGCGCTCCAGTGGCCACTGGGCAGCGATCCGGGCGCTGGCCTCGGCCTCGCTGAGCCCGTTGCGGCCCATCAGCCTTTGCATCTGCTGGTCTTCATCACAGTCGATCAGCCACACCTCGCTGCAGAGGTCCTCCAGGCCAGCTTCGAACAGCAGGGGGATCATCAGCACCACCACCGGGTCGTCCGCCAGCCGGGCCAGTTCCGCCTTGAACCGCTGCCCTACCAGCGGATGCACCAGCTGTTCCAGCCAGGTCCGCTCCTCTGGGTCGGAGAACACGATGCGACCAAGGGCGGCCCGGTCGATCGCCGTTTCGTCGTCGCCCCCTGCCCGCACGGCTTCGCCGTAGCGCTCCAGCACCGCCGCTTCCGCGGCTGAACCCGGGGCCAGGGCCTCACGGGCAAGATGATCGGCGTCGAGCAGCGGCAGGCCCGCCTGCTGCTCCAGCCAGCGGCCAGCCGTGCTCTTGCCGCTGGCAATGCCGCCCGTGAGGCCAATGCGTCGCTGGCGGCCGCTCCAGCGGGCACGGTTCAGACCGGGCAGCATGGCCGGCGGGCCGAGCTGCTCGAGCCCGAAGTGCTTGCCATAGCTGGCCGTGGGGCGCTGGGAATAAAAGCGCGTGGCACCGGGGCGCCGCGGCCAGTGGCGGGCCAGGCGGCTGCGCAGCTGCAGAGCCCGCAGCACCAGCCGCTGTAACCAGCCAGGGCTGCAGTTCCAGCCCAGACCGCCGCACACCTCCTGGCTCACCAGCGCCACCAGCACCCGGCGCAGGGCCGGCCGCAGCGGCGCAGGCCAGTCGGCCAGCAGCATCGCCAGGGTGGCGTCGGCCACCCGCCGGTTGCCGGCGGCCGGGCGGAAGGCCTTGGCCTCCACCTCCCGGTTCAGGGCGAGCAGGCTCTCCAGGCTCGCGGGCAGGGCCTGAAGGCCCATGGCTTCGCCCACCTGCCGCCAGAACAGAAACAGGCAGGTCTGTTCATGGGCACTGAGGGGCCTCCAGCCGTAGCGGGCCAGCCAGCGAATCGGCTCGGCCACGAAGGTGGAGAGCACGTAGAGGAAGTCGTCGTTGCTGATGGCGTAGGCGCCGTGGATGCGGTTCATCCGGCCGATCACGGCCTGGCCTTCGGCGCTGCGGGGGCCCCAGCGCAGCAGCTCCGCCACCATCAGCCCCGTGTCGTCGTAGCGCTTGCGGGGGCGATCGGTGAATTCGCCCGTTCGGGCCAGCAGGTTGGAGATCGAGGGCACGCAGAAGGTTTTGAGCAGGGCCAGCTCCAGGGCACGGGTGATCTCCCAGGCAAAGAGCTCACCGGCCAGCTGGCGGCACACGGCCTCCACTTCAACGAGGGAGGGGCTGGCGCTGGCGTTCAGCTCCGCCACGGCGGCTCGGCAGGATGGGCCGATTCATCCTGGCGCCGTGACCCCCACCTGGCACCCGATCCCCGGTGGCGTCGCCGCCCCCGCAGGCTTCCTGGCGGCGGCGATCACCGCCGGGCTCAAGCCCTCCGGCAATCCCGATCTCTGCCTGCTGCTGGCCCCGCAGGGGGCCGTGTGCGCCGGCAGCTTCACCACCTCGCTGGTGCGGGCGGCCTGCGTGGACCTCTGCGCCGAGCGGCTGGCGGCCAGCGGCGGCCGGGCCCGGGCGGTGCTCACCAACTCCGGCCAGGCCAATGCCTGCACCGGCGATCGCGGCCTGATCGACAGCCAGCGCGCCACCGCGGCCCTGGCCGAGCGGCTGGGGCTGGCGGTCGAGGAGGTGCTGATCTGCTCCACCGGCGTGATCGGCGTGCCGATCCCGATGGACACCCTGCTGGCGGGCCTCGATCCCCTGGCGGCGGCCCTCAGCCCCGAGGGCGGCGCCGCCGCTGCCAGTGCCATCCTCACCACGGATCTGGTGGCCAAGCAGATCGCTGTGGAGGCGCAGCTGGGGGGCCGCACCGTGCGGATCGGCGGCATGGCCAAGGGCTCCGGGATGATCCACCCCGCCATGGCCACGATGCTGGGCTACCTCAGCTGCGATGCCGGCGTGCCGGCGCCCCGGTGGCAGGCCATGGTGCGGCGGGCGGTGGATCGCTCCTTCAATGCGATCACGGTGGACGGCGACACCAGCACCAACGACACGGTCCTGGCCTTTGCAGCCGGCGAGCCCCTGAGCCCCGAGCACTTCGAGGCGCTGGAGGCCGGCCTGACGGCGGTGTCGCAGCACCTGGCCCGGGCGATCGCCCGCGATGGCGAGGGGGCCACCTGCCTGATCGAGGTGCAGGTGGAGGGGGCCGCCGACGAGGCCGGCGCCATTGCCGTGGCCCGCACCGTCTGCGGCTCCTCGCTGGTGAAGTGCGCCGTGCATGGCCGTGATCCCAACTGGGGCCGGATCGTGGCTGCCGCCGGCCGCGCCGGCGTGGCCTTTGATCCCGGGGCGGTGGCCCTGTGGCTGGGGGAGCACCAGCTGATGGCCGCCGGCCAGCCCCTGCCCTTCGATCGGCCTGCCGCCTCTGCCTACCTGCGCGATCGCGCCGCCGGCACCTATCTGGGCGGCAGCGGGCCCGGCGGCGACACGGTGCTGATTCGCCTGCGGCTGGGGCAGGGCCCCGGCAGAGGCAGGGCCTGGGGCTGCGACCTCTCGGATCAGTACGTGCGCATCAACGCCGACTACACCACCTAGCCTCGATCGATGGTGAGTCCCGCCCCGGATCGCTCCTCCCGCCCCATGCTGGCGCTGGGCCTGCGGATCCCCCTGGTGGCTGGATTCTGCTTCGGTCTGGGCTACGGCGTGGTGCAGCGCCTGATGCACCTGGAGCTGCCGGTGGGGGGGGGGCTGGTGGAGTCGTTCCGGATGCGCGAGTTCCCCGGCACCACTCTGGAAAGCCTGCGCCTGCGGCTGGGCGAGGAACCGAAGCCGGTGCGCGGCGATCTCGGTGGCCTGGAGCGGGAGGAGCAGCAGCGCAAGGCCGAGGCCGAGCGGCGCAAGCGCGAGGAGCGGCTGGAGGCCGAGCGCAAGCGTCAGGACCAGGCCCCTTCCGGCGGCACGGAGCAGGAGGAGACCGCGCCACCCCCCGCGGCGCGACCCGCTCCCGCTCCCGCCCGCCTGCCGGAGCCCGCCCCCTTGCGTGCGCCCGCTCCAGCCCCGGTCCGTCCACCGGCTCCCGCACCACGGCCAGCGCCCACGCCGGCACCCCGGCCCGCACCCGCACCCGTACCCGCGCAGGCGCCCCAGCCCGCTGCTCCCTCTCCAGCCCCGCCCGCTCCTGCGCCTGTGCCGCGCCAGGAGACGCCGCCGCCGCCACCGCCCCCGCCGGCCCCGCCGGGGCCCACTCCCTGAGGCTCCATCTGCCACAGTTCTCTCAGCCGCCGCCGGCCTCGATGCCAGCTCCCCAGACCCTGATGCAGGCGGCCTTCGCCCGGCTGGGAGTGCGCCTCGGCAGCGGTCTGCTGGATGCGGCGGCCAATGCCGCCGTGGTGTTCCAGGACGCTCCCCAGCAGCTGCGCCGGGAATTGCAGCTGTTCTGGGATGAGGTGGAGCAGGAGGCCCAGCGGCTCGAACGGGATGCCGGCGTCTCCGACCTGGCGGGCCCCGGCAGCGATCGGTCCGAGCGCTCCGGGGCGGATGGCCCCGGATCCGCGGCGCCCTCCACCGCGCCTGTGGCTGCGGCCGAACTGCAGGATCGCATCGATGCCCTCAGGGCCCAGGTGGCCGGCTTCAGCCGTCGCTTCGACCCGTTGTCGTGATCGGTCAGCCCCTGCTCTGGCGTCCGCTGCGCATCTGGTGGCTGGCCCTGAGCCTGAGTCTGGGACTGTGGTGGGATGGCCAGGGCTGGACCTATCCGGGCGGCTGCACCCCCGAGCGCCGTCGCCATCGCGCCCGCCGCCGCGCCCGCTGGCTCACCGCCGAGTTTCTGGCCCTGGGGTCCGCGTTCATCAAGCTCGGCCAGCTGCTTTCGGCCCGCCCTGACGTGCTGCCCGCCGAGCTGGTGGAGGAACTGGCGCTGCTGCAGGACCGGGTGCCGGCCTTCCCCTTCACGGTGGTGCAGGAGCTGCTGGAGGCGGAGCTGGGCGAGCGCTGCGCCGAGATCATCGACCTCGACGCCATCGCCCTGGGTTCCGCCAGCCTGGCCCAGGTGCACCGCGCCAGCCTGCGCAGTGGCCGGCAGGTGGTGCTGAAGGTGCAGCGGCCGGGGCTCGAACACCTCTTCCGGCTCGATCTGGAGGTGCTGCAGCAGGTGGCGGCACTGGTTCAGCGCCACCCGCGCTGGGGCCGGGGACGGGACTGGGTGGGCATCGCCAAGGAATGCCGGCGGGTGCTGCTGCGGGAGCTCGATTTCCGTCTCGAGGCCGAACATGCCGCCCGCTTCCGCCAGCAGTTTCTCGATGACCCCGGCATCCGCATCCCGGCGGTGATCTGGGAGCTCAGTTCCCGGCGGGTGCTCTGCCTCGACTACGTGCCCGGCATCAAGGTGACCGACCGCCAGGCCCTGCTAGAAGCCGGCATCGACCCGGCCGCCGTGGCCGAGAAGGGTGCCGCCAGCTACCTGCAGCAACTGGTGCGTTTCGGTTTTTTCCACGCCGATCCCCACCCCGGCAATCTGGCGGTGGCCGGCGATGGCGCCCTCATCTACTACGACTTCGGCATGATGGGGCAGCTCTCAGGCCGGCTGCGCTCGCGCCTCGGACGGATGGTGCGGGCCGCCGCCGGCCGCGATGCGGGCGGGCTGGTGCAGGAGCTGCAGGCGGCAGGCGTGATCGCGGCGGGGGTGGATCCGGGCCCGGTGCGCCGTCTGGTGCGGGTGATGCTCAGCGAGGCCCTGACACCACCTTTTTCCGCCAATGTGATCGGCAAGCTCTCCGGTGATCTGTACTCCCTGGTCTACGGCCAGCCGTTCCGCCTGCCGCCGGAGCTGATCTTCGTGATGCGGGCCCTCTCCACCTTTGAGGGGGTGGGCCGCAGCCTCGATCCCGGCTTTAGCCTGGTGTCCATTGCCCGCCCTTACCTGCTGCCCCTGATGACCTCGAGCGGTGGACCCGGTGGTGCTGGCGGCGGTGCGGGTGGTTCCGACCTCTTCGCCGCACTCTCTCGCCAGGCGGCGGATGCGAGCAGTCGTGCGCTGGGGATCCCCCGCCGGCTGGATGAGAGCCTCGCCCGCATCGAGCAGGGTGATCTGCAGGTGCAGATCCGTGCCGGTGAAACCGACCGCCTGCTGCGGCGCCTGGCCCTGGCCCAGCAGGTGGCCGGCCAGTCGATGCTGCTGGCCGGACTGGCGGTGGCGGCCGCGCTGCTGGCGGTGAGCACCCGTCCGGCCCTGGTGGCGGTGCCGCTGGTGCTCGGCGCTCCGCTGAGCCTGAGCTGGCTCAAGCTTCAGGCCAGGCTGCGTCGCGATGGCCGGCTGGATCAACTGCCGGGGATGGCGGGCGGTCAGTAGGGGCCTGGTTCAGGCCTTGCCGCGGGGCCCACGATCCTCGGCGCCGGCGTAGGTGGCCTGGCTGCCGAGTTCATCCTCGATGCGCAGCAGCTGGTTGTACTTGGCCACGCGCTCGGAACGGCTCAGGGAACCTGTCTTGATCTGGCCGGCGCGGCTGGCAACAGCCAGGTCGGCGATCGTGGTGTCCTCGGTTTCACCGCTGCGGTGGCTGATCACGCTGGTGTAGCCGGCGCGGCCGGCCAGATCGATGGCCTGAAGGGTTTCTGTGAGGGAGCCGATCTGATTCACCTTGATCAGAATCGAGTTGGCCACCCCCAGATCGATACCCCGCTGCAGCCTGGAAGTGTTGGTCACGAACAGGTCGTCGCCCACCAGCTGCAGGGTGCCGCCCAGCTTCTCGGTGAGCAGGGTCCAGCCCTGCCAGTCGTCTTCCGCCAGGCCGTCCTCGATCGACACGATCGGGAAGCGACTCGCCAGCGCCGCCAGCTGGTCCACCATCTCGGCGCTGCTGTAGCTGCCGCCGTCGAAGGCGTAACGGCCGTCACTGAAGAACTCGGTGCTGGCCACATCGAGGGCCAGGGAGATCTGATCGCCCGGCCGGTAGCCGGCCTTCTCGATCGCCTGCACCAGCAGCTCCCCCGCTTCGTTGTTGCCCACGTCGGGCGCGAAGCCGCCCTCATCGCCCACCGCCGTGCTCAGGCCCTTGTCCTTGAGCAGCCCCTTGAGCACGTGGAACACCTCGGTGCCCATGCGCAGGGCCTCGCGAAAGCTGGGAGCACCGTGAGGCACCAGCATGAACTCCTGGAAATCCAGGCTGTTGGCGGCGTGGGCGCCGCCGTTGATCACGTTCATCAGCGGCACCGGCAGCAGGCTGGCCATCGGGCCGCCCAGATAGCGGTAGAGCGGCAGCCCCACGCCATTGGCGGCGGCACGGGCCGTGGCCAGGCTCACCGCCAGGATCGCGTTGGCTCCCAGGCCGCTCTTGTTGTCTGAGCCGTCCAGCTCGGTCATGGTCGTGTCCACGGCCGCCTGATCGAGGGCGCAGAGCCCGCAGATGCCCGGGGCGATCTTCTCCTCGATGTTGCTCACCGCCAGCTGCACGCCCTTGCCCATGTAGCGGCTGCCGCCATCGCGCAGTTCGTGGGCCTCGTGGGCACCGGTGCTGGCGCCGCTGGGCACGATCGCCCGGCCGCTGGCCCCGCCCTCCAGCACCACCTCGGCCTCCACCGTGGGGGTGCCGCGCGAATCGAGCAGCTCTCGGGCCACCACCGTGTCGATCACCAGGTCGAGAGAGTCGATCACAGGGCCAGGATCCGCAGTGCTGCTGGGGATCTTATGGGTCATCCCCGGCACCGACGCAGTGCCCGCGGGCACCGCGTCGGCCAACCAACACGGTGCCGCACCGCCGCGATCCCGTGCGCCACCACAATGGCTTCAGGGCGGCAGCCCTCTTCTGGCCCGCAGCGCCGCCTCACCCGGCAGCTCCGGGCTCCCCGCTGCCGCCGTTCAGCCCCCTCATCACTGCGCCGATGCGACTGCTGCACACCATGCTCCGGGTGGGCGATCTGGAGCGTTCCCTGGCCTTCTACACCGGCGTGCTGGGCATGCGCCTGCTGCGCCGCAAGGACTACCCCAGTGGCCGTTTCACCCTGGCCTTCGTGGGCTACGGCGACGAGAGCGACCACACGGTGCTGGAGCTCACCCACAACTGGGACACCAGCAGCTATGCGCTCGGCGATGCCTACGGCCACATCGCCCTGGGGGTGGACGACATCGCGGGCGTGTGCGGGCAGATCCGCGCCAAGGGCGGGCGGGTGGTGCGTGAGCCCGGGCCGATGAAACACGGCAGCACCGTGATCGCCTTCGTGGAGGACCCCGACGGCTACAAGGTGGAGCTGATCCAGCTGTCCTCCCGCGCCGCCGCCTGAGATGCGCAGCGACTCCCCCGTCCTGGCCGAGGAGCGGCAGCCCGGCAGCCTCACCGCGGACCCCGATCGGTTCAGTGAGGACGCCTGGGAGCTGCTGCTGGCCGCCCAGGACACCGCCCGGCGCTGGCGTCATGGCGCCATGGACGTGGAGCACCTGCTCCAGGCCCTGCTGTTGGAGCGGCGCTTCGGGGGCTGGCTGGACCGCCTGCAGATCGATGCCAACCGGGTGCTCGACGCCGTGGAGAGCTTCTGCACCGATCAGCCCGGCGCCCAGAGCAGCGAGCTCTACATCGGCGATGCCCTGGAGGATCTGCTCGAGCAGGCCGACCGCTGCCGGGCCGCCTGGGGTTCCCGTCTGATCGACCTGCCCCATCTGCTGCTGGCCCTGCCGGATGAACCACGCCTGGGCGGGGCCGTGCTGGCGGCCGAGGGGCTGGGGGAGGAGCAGCTGCTGAGGCGGCTGAGGCCCGGGGTGCCCGATCCGCCGCCGCAGAGGGCGGCGAGCCCGGAGCCCGATCCCGAGCCGCCCCGTTCCGCCATGGCGCCCCGCACTGCCGGCGCTGCTGCGGCCGGTGGCGTGCCGGGCGATGCCTGGATTGACGCCCCCGGAGCCGGCGCGGGCCCTGGAGCCGCCCCTACCCCTGCCAGCGCCGCGGCTGCGGCCCCCGCCCCGGACGCCGCTGCCCCGGAGCTGCGCCTGGAGGCCGAGGAGGCCGAAGCCACCGCCCTGGAGCGCTATGGCCGCGACCTCACCGCTGCCGCCCGTGCCGGTGAGCTCGATCCGGTGATCGGCCGCGACGCCGAGATCCGCCGGCTGATCCAGGTGCTCTCCCGCCGCAGCAAGAACAACCCGGTGCTGCTCGGTGAACCCGGGGTGGGCAAGACCGCGGTGGTGGAACTGTTGGCCCAGCGCATCCTGGCCGGCGAAGTGCCGGAGGCTCTGCTCGGCCAGCGCCTGCTGGCCCTCGACCTGGGGGCCCTGGTGGCCGGTGCCAAGTTCCGCGGTCAGTTCGAGGAGCGCCTGCGCGCGGTGCTGGCGGAAGTGCGCGATGCCGACCCGGGGGTGATCCTGTTCATCGACGAGCTGCACACCGTGGTGAGCAGCGACCGCTCCAGCGCCGATGCCGGCAGCATCCTCAAACCGGCCCTGGCACGGGGTGAGCTGCGCTGCATCGGCGCCACCACCACGGAGGAGTACCGCCGCAGCATCGCCCGGGACCCGGCTCTGGAGCGCCGTTTCCAGCAGTTGGTGGTGCGCGAGCCGGACCTCGACACCAGTGTGGCCATCCTGCGGGGCCTCAAGGAGCGCTACGAGCTGCACCACGGCGTCACCATCAGCGATGGCTCCCTGGTGGCGGCCGCCCGGCTCGCCGACCGCTACATCAGCGGGCGCAGCCTGCCCGATTCGGCCATCGACCTGATCGATGAGGCCGCCGCCCAGCTGCGCATGGAGGTGACCTCCAAGCCCCAGCCGGTGGAGGCCGCCGAGGCCGAGTTGCGGCGGGTGGAGCTGGCCCTGCTCTCCGCCGAGGCGGCGCCGCAGGCGGAGCGGGTGGCCCTGCAGCAGCAGCGGCAGGGGGCTGCCGAGGCCCTGCAGCGGGTGCAGGAGCGCTGGCGGCGGGAGCGGGAGCAGCTGGCCGAG
Organism: Cyanobacteria bacterium J06638_7; assembly: GCA_039818745.1. GTDB lineage: Bacteria > Cyanobacteriota > Cyanobacteriia > PCC-6307 > Cyanobiaceae > NIES-981. The sequence continues at coordinate 123,381 of JBCBTI010000004.1, read as the reverse complement.
CTGGGAGACCTGTTCCAGCGTGAGGACGAACTGCGTCAGGCCATCAGCGAGGCCGAGCGGGCCGGCGCCTGGGAGGAGGCCGCCCGCCTGCAGGTGGATCAGCTGCAGGCCGTGCAGCAGCGGCGCGAGGCCCTGGAGGCCGAGCAGCTGGCTGATCAGCGCAGCGGCGAGTCGATCCTGCGCGAACAGGTGGAGGCGGGGGACATCGCCGATGTGGTGGGCCGTTGGACCGGCATCCCGGTGCAGCGCCTGCTGGCGGGCGAACGCCAGAAACTGCTGGAGCTGGAGGCCCGTCTGGAGGAGCGGGTGATCGGCCAGGCCGAGGCGGTGACAGCGGTGGCGGCGGCGATCCGCCGCGCCCGGGCGGGGATGCAGGCCCCCACCCGGCCGGTGGGCTCGTTTCTGTTCCTCGGGCCCACCGGCGTGGGCAAGACCGAGCTGGCCAAGGCCCTGGCGGCGGCCCTCTTCGACGAGGAGGAGGCCCTGGTGCGCCTCGACATGAGCGAATTCATGGAGCGCAACGCCGTGGCCCGTCTGGTGGGGGCTCCGCCTGGCTATGTGGGCTACGAGGAAGGCGGTCAGCTCACCGAGGCCGTGCGCCGCCGTCCCTATGCCGTGCTGCTGCTCGATGAGGTGGAGAAGGCCCACCCCGAGGTGTTCAACCTTCTGCTGCAGGTGCTCGATGACGGCCGGCTCACCGATTCCCAGGGCCGCACCGTGGACTTCCGCCACACGGTGGTGATCATGACCAGCAACCTGGCCAGCCGGGCGATTCTGGAGAACGCCAGGGCCGGGGGTGAACCCGAGGCCCGGGAACGGCAGCTGGAGCAGGCGGTGGAGGCGGCTCTGGCGAGCCACTTCCGCCCCGAGTTCCTCAACCGCATCGATGAAGTGATCCGCTTCCGGCCCCTGGCGGCAGCTGACCTGCAGCGCATCGTGCGGCTGCAGCTGGCGGAGCTGGGCTCCCTGCTGGCGGAGCAGGGGCTTGAGCTGGTGGTGGCGGACCCTGTGGTGCTGGCCCTGGCGGAGCAGGGCTATGAGCCCGAGTACGGCGCCCGGCCGCTGCGGCGGGTGCTGCGCCGCCGCCTGGAGAACCCCCTGGCCAGCGAGTTGCTGGCGGAGCGCTACAGCGGTGCCGCGGGGGTGCGGGTGGAGCTGGCCCCTGCGGGGGGAGGCGAGCTCAGCTTCCAGGCCCTCCGGTAGGGTGGGCGATTGTCCCCACGCGCAGGCACCAGCGGCAGCGCCGCGGTTGCCCACTTCAGCCGAGCCCACCCCAGCCAAGTCCGTCGTGGAGCCCGACTCCCCCCAACCCGCCCAGCCCCGTGAGGAGGCCGCCACGGCCACCGAACCGGCCCCCGCCAACGGGGCCGGCGCGGTGGCCTCAGCCGACCTTGCTGAAGCCGGCGACGCTGCCGATCCCAAGCCTTCCGGGTTCGGGGCGGCCACCATCGATGAGCTGCGCAAGGTGGTGTGGCCGAGCCGCCAGCAGCTGTTCAGCGAGTCGGTGGCGGTGATCCTGATGGTGGGCCTGTCGGCCGCGGCGATCGCCGCCATCGACCGCCTGTTCGGCTGGGCCGCCTCCCAGGTGTTCCGCTGAGCCAGGCGCCCGCCCGCTGCCGCCCTCCGCTTCCCTTCCGTCTGCTGATCGCCGCCGCATCTGTTTCCCGTGAGTCCCGTGTCCGAGTCCCTGCCCGAGAGCCCCACCACCGCCGTGGAGAGCGAAGCCTCCCTCAGCACCGCTGCGCTCAGCGAAGCGTCGCTGGAGCTTGTGGCCGCCGAGCAGGCCGAGAAGCGCCAGGTGGCGCGCTGGTATGCCGTGCAGGTGGCCTCCAGCTGCGAGAAGAAGGTGAAGGCCACCCTGGAGCAGCGGGCTGTGACCCTGGGGGTCGACAACCGCATTCTCGAGATCGAGATCCCCCAGACCTCCGGCGTGAAGATCAAGAAGGACGGCAACCGCACCTCCACCGAGGAGAAGGTGTTCCCCGGCTACGTGCTGGTGCGCATGGTGCTCGATGAGGACACGATGATGGCGGTGCGCAGCACCCCCAACGTGATCAATTTCGTGGGGGCCGAGGAGCGCCGCGCCACCGCCCGCGCCCGCGGCCACATCAAGCCCAGGCCCCTGAGCCGCCAGGAGGTGGACCGCATCTTCAAGCGCACCGCCGAGAAGAAGCCTGTGGTGAAGGTGGATCTCACCGAGGGGGATCAGATCCTGGTGACGGCCGGGCCGTTCAAGGATTTCCAGGGCGAGGTGATCGAGGTGTCGGGCGACCGCAACAAGCTCAAGGCCCTGCTCTCGATCTTCGGCCGGGAAACCCCGGTGGAACTGGAGTTCTCCCAGATCAGCAAACAGAGCTGAGGCACCGCCTCCAGCTGCGCGGCCGTCTCCCTGCGGAGGGCGGCCGTCACCCGCACACCCCCGGCGATGGGGGTCATCCGCAGATCCGCCCCCTAGCCCCAGACGATGGCCAAGAAAGTCGTTGCCGTGATCAAGCTGGCCCTCGATGCCGGCAAAGCCAACCCCGCACCGCCGGTGGGCCCTGCCCTCGGCCAGCACGGGGTCAACATCATGGCGTTCTGCAAGGAGTACAACGCCCGCACCCAGGAGAAGGCCGGCTACGTGATTCCGGTGGAGATCTCGGTCTTTGAAGACCGCAGCTTCACCTTCATCACCAAGACCCCTCCCGCCTCGGTGCTGATCTCCAAGGCCGCCGGCATCGAGAAGGGTGCCGCCACTTCCTCGAAAGGAGCGGTGGGTGCCATCAGCCGCGCCCAGCTCGAGGAGATCGCCAAGACCAAGCTGCCCGACCTCAACTGCACCAGCGTGGAGTCGGCCATGCGGATCATCGAAGGCACCGCCCGCAACATGGGCGTCGCCGTGAGCGACTGAGCCGCCGAGCCCCCAGGGCTTCGCTGCGCTCGCTTCATCCCCACCCTTTCCCACCACTCAGCGGGGGAGACCCAACGGTCGTCCGCACCCCATCTCTGCCATGCCCAACGTTTCCAAGCGCTATTCCGATCTGGCCGCCAGAATCGAGGAGCGGGCCTATGCGCCGCTCGAGGCCATCGAACTGGTGAAGGCCAATGCCACGGCCAGGTTCGATGAAACCATCGAAGCTCACGTGCGCCTGGGCATCGATCCCAAATACACCGACCAGCAGCTGCGCACCACGGTGGCCCTGCCCAACGGCACCGGACAGAGCATCCGCATCGCCGTGATCGCCCGCGGTGAAGCCGTCGCTGCCGCCAAGGCCGCCGGGGCCGACCTGGCCGGCGACGACGATCTGGTGGAGGCCATCGCCCAGGGGGAGATGGACTTCGACCTGCTGATCGCCACTCCGGACATGATGCCCAAGGTGGCCAAGCTGGGCCGGGTGCTGGGTCCCCGCGGCCTGATGCCCAATCCCAAGGCCGGCACCGTCACCACCGACCTGGCCGGCGCCATCGCCGAGTTCAAGGCCGGCAAGCTTGAGTTCCGCGCCGACCGCACCGGCATCGTGCACGTGCGCTTCGGCAAGGCCAGCTTTGATCCGGCCCGGCTGCTGGAGAACCTCAAGGCCCTGCAGGAAACCATCGACCGCAACAAGCCCAGCGGCGCCAAGGGCCGCTACTGGCGCTCCCTCTACATCACCTCCACCATGGGCCCTTCGGTGTCGGTGGACTTCAGCGCTCTGCAGGATTACAAGCCGGAGGGGTGAGGCGGAGCCGGCCGGCCCTAGGCCTGGCCCCATCCTCAGGTAGGGTAAACCTCTGGCTTCGGCCAGAAGGGCACGCGCCCGACCCAAGACAGCAGGCATCCCCGTAAGCCCTGCCGAGGTGAACGCGACAGGTTTCAGCTACCAGTGCACCAGTGGCTTCAGGCCGCTGGCGAACTGATCGGCACCGGAACGTGCAGCGGCCTCGAGCCCCAATGGTGTGCCACCGGCCCGTCCGGTGGGTTCCCGTTTGGGCCTTCAGGGCCGCGTACCCAGCTTGTTCCCCCGATCCGTTCCTTCCCTATGGGCCGCACTCTGGAGAGCAAGCAACAGATCGTCGATGAGCTCAAGCAGCTCCTCGGCGAAGCCGAAATGGCGTTGGTCCTTGACTACAAGGGCCTGTCCATCAAGGAGATGTCTGACCTGCGCACCCGTCTGCAGGCCAGCAACGGCATCTGCAAGGTGACCAAGAACACCTTGATGCGCCGGGCCATTGATGGCGACAGCGCCTGGTCGGAACTCGACTCCCTGCTCACCGGCACCAACGCCTTCGTGCTCGTCAAGGGCGACGTGGGCGGTGCGGTGAAGGCCCTGCAGTCCTTCCAGAAGGACAGCAAGAAATCGGCAACGAAGGGCGGCCTGTTCGAAGGCAAGCTCCTCTCGCAAGCCGAGATCCAGGCCATCGGGGACCTGCCCTCCAAGGAGGTGCTCATGGCCCAGATCGCCGGTGCGATCAACGCCGTGGCCACCAAGTTGGCGGTGGGCATCAACGAAGTTCCCTCCGGTCTCGCCCGGGCGCTGCAGCAGCACGCCGACGGCGAGAGTTCGGCCTCCTGAGGTCTGCCCGCTGTCAGCGCGGTTGCCGCGCTGCATCGATCCGACTGTTTCCCACAGATCTGTTGCTGATTCCCAACCATGACCACTGCCACTGACCAGATTCTCGACCAACTCAAGACCCTCTCCCTGCTGGAAGCCTCCGAGCTCGTCAAGCAGATCGAAGAGGCTTTCGGTGTCTCCGCCGCCGCCTCCGCCGGTGTGGTGATGGCGGCCCCCGCCGCCGCCGCCGCCGAGGCCGTGGAGGAGCAGACCGAATTCGACGTGATCCTCGACGGCTTCGATGCCGCCGCCAAGATCAAGGTGCTCAAGGCCGTGCGCGAAGCCACCGGCCTCGGTCTCGGCGATGCCAAGGCCCTCGTGGAAGCCGCCCCCAAGGCGGTGAAGGAAGGCGTCTCCAAGGACGATGCCGAGGCCCTCAAGAAGGTGATCGAGGAGGTGGGCGGCAAGGTCACCATCAAGTGATCGCCCGCCCTTGACGGGTCGCCTCGGCGGCCCCAGCTGCCGGCCCTGCGGGGCCGGCTTTTTGCTGGGCTCGGTGGCCCGCAATCGGTGGCCAAGAAAAAACCCCGCCGAAGGCGGGGCACAGGGCTTGGAACGGTTTCTGGGAGTCTGTCCTCGTTTCGACCCCGGAATGGTCGTTCCGCACTCCTCACACGAGTGCAACCTATGAGCAGGTGATGGGGTGGGCAAGCTGCGGGGGACACTCGCTCAACTGGGCTCAGGGCCTGAAGGGGACCACCTGCAGGGCGATCACGCCACCGGCCTCGGCCTCTCCGCTCTCCTCAGACCAGGTGCGGGGGCGCGAACGCCCCAGACGCAGGCTCTCGAGGCGCGCCAGGCGGGAACGTGAACTGCTGGTCTGGGACCCGCGGGAGTTGGCCACCCGCTCCGTGGCGGTGTCCACAGGGCTGGGGGGCGGCGGCGGGCTGGCAAGGCCGAGCAGGGGGTCGCCGCCGGCGTTGGCCCGCGCCAGCAGCACCGGCAGCGGCTCGGTGTTGGCCAGATAGAGGTGGTTGAGGTTCTGGCCCTGGAACTGGCGCCGCTCCAAGCTCCAGCCCTCGGCCAGGTGCAGCTCCACCAGGCCGTCGCCGGCGGCTTCAGCGCTGCCCACCACCAAAGGGGTTGCCTGTTCCGGGCTGGTGGCCAGCAGTTCCAGGCGGCCAGCGCGGCTGTCCACCCGCAGCCGCCAGGGATGGCCGAGGTCGTTGCCGGCAATGCGCAGGGAGTAGGCGCTGCTGGAGGAGTAGATGCCGCAGGTGCTGGCGGGCAGGTCGCTCTCGTAGGTGGTCACCGATCCGTCTTCGAAGCGGCGCCAGCAGGGAGGCGCGGCCTGCAACTGCTCGATCACCACCAGGTTCCAGCGGTTGCCGCTCAGGGGCTGGGCCAGCGCCAGGGCACGCTCGGCCTCCACGGGGGCGCTGTCGAAGGCGGTGGCCGCTCGCGCGAACGTCTGGGGCAGGGCCGTGGACGCCAGGCTCACCGTGGCCGCCGCCGCCAGGTAGCGTCGCCAGAACCTGAGCTTGAGGGTCATCGCCGTGCTCCTGTGCCCGGGGGGCATGGACAGATCAGGACGAATGTCTAGCGGAATTGGGAGGGTTGTCCAGTGCCGGATGAGCCGGTGAGGGTTGTGGCGGCGGCCTGTGACGGTGCCTGCAGCGGCAACCCGGGCCCGGGGGGCTGGGGAGCGCTGATGCGCTTTGAGGACGGTTCAGTGCGCGAACTGGGCGGTGCCGAGGCCGCCACCACCAACAACCGCATGGAGCTCACCGCTGCCCTGGCGCTGCTGCAGGCGCTGCGCCCCCTGCCGCGCCATCCCGGGCTGGCCATCCGCACCGACAGCCGCTATCTGATCGACGGCCTGGGGCGATGGATCCAGGGCTGGAAGCGCAAGGGCTGGCGCACGGCCTCCGGAGGCCCGGTGCTCAACCGCGAGCTCTGGGAGCAGCTCGACCGCGCCCGCTTGGCCGATGTGGCCCTGCGCCATGTGCGCGGCCACAGCGGCGACCCTGACAACGACCGCTGCGACGCCATCGCCGTGGCCTTCGCCCGCGGCCAGCAGCCCCGGCTGGCCGACGGGCCGGGCTCAGCGGGCAGCCCCGAGCCCAGCGGCGATCTCCCGTCCGATCCGGCGCCGCCCGAACTGCAGCGCCTGCTCAGCCGTCTGGAGCTGGCCGACCGCCTGGCCCTTGGCGACCATGGCCTCAGCCTGGTGGAGCTGGCCCAGCTGGTGCAGCAGCCCCTCAGCAGCCTGGAAAGCCGCCGTGAACCCTGGGCCTGGCGCGACTGGCAGGTGGAGCCACTGGGGGATGGGCGCTGGCGCCTGCGGCGCGGGACGGCAGGATTGCGGCAGCGGCAGCAACGCCAGAGGTGAACGAGGCGATGGCGGCGGACACAGGGGGCGGGGGCTCCGGCGGCGGCAGGACCGCACCGCTCTATGAGCGGCTGGTGGGGCCGCTGCTCCGCCGTGATCAGGGAGCCGATGCCGAGCAGCTCAGCCAGCTCAGCCTGGCGGCCCTGGCGCAGGCCTCCCTGCGGCGCCAGTGGCCGCTGGTGAGCGGTCTGCTGGCGGGGCTCGGCGCCGAGCTGCGTCACCAGGACCCGCGCCTGCAGCAGACCCTGTTCGGCTGCCGCTTCGCCAATCCAGTGGGCCTGGCCGCCGGTTTCGACAAGAACGGGGTCGCCGCCGGCATCTGGCATCAGCTCGGTTTCGGTTTCGCCGAGCTGGGCACGATCACCTCCCAGGCCCAGCCGGGCAATCCGCGGCCGCGGCTGTTCCGGCTGGCGGCCGAGCAGGCGGCCCTGAACCGCATGGGGTTCAACAACCTCGGTGCCCAGGCCTGCCGGCGCCTGCTGGAGCGCCAGCGGCTGGCGCCCCCCGGCCAGCGCCCGGCGGTGCTGGGGATCAACCTGGGCAAATCGAAACTCACGCCGCTGGAGCAGGCACCCGACGACTACGCCGCCTCGCTGGAGCTGCTGGCCCCCCTGGCCGACTACGCCGTGATCAATGTGAGCTCCCCCAACACCCCCGGACTGCGCGACCTGCAGGACGAGGTGCTGCTGCGCCGGCTGGTGGAGCGTCTGCGGCGCCTGCCGGGATGTCCGCCGCTGCTGGTGAAGATCGCCCCCGATCTGGAGGATGACGCCATCGACGCCATCGCCCGCCTGGCCTATCAGGAGGGGCTGGCCGGGGTGATCGCCGTGAACACCAGTCTCGACCGCCTCGGGCTGGAGGGGCGCCACCTGAGCCAGACCGGCCGCACCTTGGCTGAAGAGGCCGGCGGGCTCAGCGGTGCCCCCCTGCGCCAGCGGGCCCTGGAGGTGCTGCGGCGGCTGCGGGCCACTGCCGGTCCGGCCCTGCCCCTGATCGGGGTGGGCGGCATCGATTCGCCGCAGGCGGCCTGGGAGCGGATCGCGGCCGGAGCTTCCCTGGTGCAGCTCTACACCGGCTGGATCTACCGCGGGCCCGGCCTGGTGCCAGCCATCCTGCAGGGCCTCAGCCAGCAGCTCGACCGCCATGGCCTCGGCCACATCGGTGAAGCTGTGGGCAGCGGCCTGGTGTGGCGCTGAAAGTCAGGTAGGTTCATACCCATTCGCGGGTAGCATTGCCTTGGTGCTGGCGGGATTCCAGGAGAAGTGGCGGCCCCTCAAGGCGGAATTGCTTCCCCAGATCGTGCTGCTCGACCTCAGCCAGCCCCAGTTGCTGATCGGTCAGGCGCTCAAGGCGGGCCAGCCCGTGGAACCCCTGTGGACCGCCCCGGTGCCGGCCCGCACCCTGCGCGACGGCATACCGATCGTGGCCGATGCCCTTGGCGATTTCATCGGTGATCTGCTGCTGGAGCACAGCAGCCCCTTCGCCGGCCTCGTGGTGGCCCTGCCCAGGGTGCTGGGTCAGTGGCGGGTGATCGAGTGGCCCGGCGGCAGCGCCCCGAGCGACCCGGCGGCCGCCCTGCGCGCCGGTGCCGTCGACCTGGGCTGGTCATGCGGCCTCAGTGACGCCTGTTTCGATGTTCAGCCCCTGCCCGGCTCCGGGTCCTGTTCCCTGGTGGCCGGTGCCCCCCGCCAGGCGGTGGACGCCTGGATTGAGGTGTTCGCCATCGCCGGCGGCACCCTGCGGCACCTCTTCCCCTCCCAGGTTGCCCTGATGGCGGCGCTGCAGCCGGAGCTGGAAGCGGCCCCCGCCGGCGAACTGGTGGCGCTGCTGCAGCCCACCACCACGGACTGCCAGCTGGTGGTGTGGCGCGATGGCATCCCGGAATACGAGCGCACCCTGCCCCTGGCGGTGGACCAGCTCATTCCTGTGTTGCTCCAGGCCCTCGGCTTCTGCCGCAGCCGTCTCGGCGCGTCCGGGTTGCGGCTGATCCTGGCGGAACAGCTCGAGGGCAGCGAGGCCATCGCCGAGCAGCTGGGAGCGCCGCTGCACAGTGCCGAGCGCGGGGATTACGGTTCCCTCCACCTGCTGGGCCTGGGGCAGTTCGAGCTGGCCCGATGACTGGCGACAACCCCATGAGCAGCACACCGTTCGACCTGCTGCGCGAGAGGCGCGAACAGCTGGGCCTGCTCGAGCCGGCGGACGCCACGGCCGCAGCCCGCGGCACCCTGCTCAAGGGGGTGGTGATCGGTGTGGCGCTGCTGGGGCTCACCCTCGGGCTGGCGGCCCTGCTGGCTCTGCGCTCCGCCATGCAGGCCTCGAGGCTGGAAACCCTCGCCAGCGTGGAGGCGGAAGTGGAGCAGTTCGAAAGTCGCCTGGAGGCTGAGCGCGCCAGCCTCACCCAGCTCAACACTGCCAATCAGGAGCTGGTGAAGGGCCTGGTCAACGCGCGCTCCGGATCGGCCCTGATGCGCGACCTGCAGCTGCGGGTGCCGCAGGGCATCCAGCTCACCGAGGCCACCGAGCAGGGCGATGGACTCACCCTCAAAGGCCGGGCGCGCGATCCCCAGGCTTTCGAGCGCATCAACGCCCTGCAGCTGGATCTGGCGCGCTCGCCGCTGGTGGATCCCAACAAGGTGCGGCTGGTGAAGGGCTCCCGGCAGCTGCAGGCCGCCAGCTCCGGTGGCCAGCCCGCCGCCGCCGACATGGTGGAATTCGAGCTGGTGCTGGGCTTCCGCCCCCCCATCCCCGCCGCCGCCGAGAAGGCCCTGCTCGAAGAGCTGGGATCCGACGGGCTGGCGCGGCGCCTGGCGCTGCTGGAGCAGGAGGGGGTGCTGCAATGACCAACTTTCAGCAGGCGGCCAGCCAGGGCCAGCAGCAGCTCAAGCAACGCCTGCTGCTGGGCCTGCCCATCGGCATCGGTGCCGTGCTGGCGGCTGGGGTCTTCGCCGTTGGGGTGGTGCCCCAGTGGCTCACCCTGCGGGCCAATCGCGAGCGCATCGACGGTATCGAGGCGCTGGAGCAGAGCCTGCCTCTGTTGCGCGATCAACTCGCCAAGACCTCCAGCGATCAGGAGCGGGCCACTCGCCGCCGCAGCCAGATCCTCACCCTGATCCAGGGCAGCGGCGAGTTCAGCACCTTCCTGGCCCAGCTGGATCGGGAGGCGCGCCGCAACCGGGTGCAGCTCGACCTGTTTGAACCGGTGCCGCCGGCGCAACCGGAGCAGGAAGGCGCCCAGCAGAACGGTGCTGGCGGGGAGACCGATCCTGCCGCCGGGGAGGGTGCCCCGAAACCGGCTGAGGGCTCGGCGCTGGAGGCGGCAGGACTGGCCTCGGAAACGGTGCTGCTCACGGCCCAGGGCCCCTACCCCAACCTGCTGGCCTTCATGCGCGCGGTGGAGCGGTTGAGTCTGCTGGTGGTGCCGAGCAACTTCGCCGTTTCCCTGGTGGAGCTGCCTACCCCTGGCGGTGCTGCCGACATGCCCGCCAACGCCCCCGCGCCCACGGCACCCCAGATCAAGGTGCAGCTCAGGTACTACACCGCTCCCCCCGCCGACCAGGGCAGCGCCGATCAGCCCGCTGCTGACACCAACGGCGCCGGCGATGGTCAGCCCGCACCCTGAAGAAATCGAAGCGCTGGCTGCTGGTCATCCCCCACAGCCGGTACAGTCACCGGCACGACGCGATACCGATTAGTGGGCAGGTCACAGCTCGCCCGGGTCCTGGCCGCGGCACTTGCCGGAGCCGGCGCCGCCCATCCGCTGCTTCCAGGCCCGGCCCGCGCCGAGGTTCCCGAAACCGGCGAGGCGCCCACCGTGCTGCTGGCCCAGGCAAGCTCTGCGCCCACGAGCGGCCCCCTGCAGCTGCGCGTGCGGCGCCTGCCGGACGCGGTGGAACTGGTGATCGAAGGCACCGGACCAGGCCCCCAGCTTCAGCAGTCCGCCGCCGGCGGTGGCTGGCAGGGCCGGCTGATCACGGCGGCCCCCTCGGGCCTGCGGGCGGGACCCCAGCGGATCTCCTTGCCGGAGGCGGGTTTCCAGTCGATCTCCTTCGACGGCTCCGGCAGCGCCTACACCATCGCCGTCACCCCGTCGGGAGGCGTCAACCTGGGCCGGCCGGTGGTGAGCGCCGATGGCCGCGACCTGATTCTCACCTTCGCGGCCCCAGTGCCCCAGGCCAGCCTGCAGGTCAACCGCCTGAACCTGGCCCAGCCCGGGGCCGTGCCGCTGCCCACCTATGCCCCGCCGCTGCAGCCGCGGGCGGTGGCGCCGCCCCTCGGCGACATGGCAGTGGGCACGATGATGATGCGCAGCGCTGGCTTCCTCAACGTTGCCGGGCCGCCGGTGACCATGACCCTGCGCAATGCACCGGCGAAGGATGCCCTGATGGCCCTGGCCCAGCTGGGGGGGTACGGGTTTGCCTATGTGGAGGACTTCGGCAACGGGGCCCAGCCGGGCCTTGCCGGCCCGATTCCGGGCCAGCCGCTGCCTGCTGCCGGCGTCAGCCTCTCCCGGGGGGATCGGCCCATCTCGATCGCCTTCCGCAACGAGAGTTATTCCACAGCAATCAACACCACCCTCCTTTCCGCCGGGCTGCAGGGACGCCGTGAAGGCAATGTGATCTTCGCCGGCCCCCAGGCGCTTGGCGTCGGCATCGGCCCGCAGATGTCCAAGGTCTATCGGCTGAATCAGGTGAGCCCCGCTGACGCCGCGCGCTACCTGGCCAACCTGGGGGCCACCGTGATCAGAACCAAGATCGAGCGCGAGTCCACAACCGAGGGCATTGCCAATGCGGCGGTGGTGTTCGGGTCCACGGCCTCGCAGACCACCGCCTCCACCGAAACCGTTCTGGTTGAGGAGTTTGGCGCCACCCGCGGACCCCTGCTGGGTTTGCGCGCCACCACCGACGACCGGCTGGGAACGATCACAATGGTGGGCTCCCCCGACATCGTGGGAGTTGGTGAGCAGTATCTCAAGCAACTTGATCTGCGCCAGCGGCAAGTGGCACTGAATGTCAAGATCCTCGATGTGAATCTGGATAATGTCTCGGAGATCGACAATTCCTTTGCCTTCCGCTTCGGCAATAACTTCATTGTCAACAACAGTGGTCAGCTGTTGGGTGCCTTCGGCAGGAATCTTCCCCCGGCGGAAGATTCCTTCCAGCGAAGAGGTCCAGACTCCATCGATGTGCAAATCGATGAAACGGGAGTCCAGTTTGACCTGGAAAACCCACCACCGAATCTGCGGGTCTTTGCCGAAAGCAATGTTAACGGACAGCGCAGTACTGCCAACCTCAGGACAGGTAGTGCGAATCCCAACCCGGGACTGAATTATCCGGATGACAGCTTCTTCAGCTTCATCCGGGCACAAATCGTTTCCGGCTCCACGAAGTTGCTTGCCAGCCCCACCCTGATCCTGCAGGAGAATCCCTCCGTGCTTCGGGATCAGTCGTCCAGCGCTTCTCCCTTTGTGTCTGGGAATCAGGGCCTGGGTGAATTCAATATCGATTCCCCCATCGGCCGTGCCAGAGCCAATGAGGGAGTGGTACGCGTGGGCACGAATGTGGTCACCAACTACGACACCGAAAGCCCTGAAGGTGGCGGCAACGTGGTCTGCACACCCATCCTCTCCACGGCTGGCCTGGTGCTCGGGGCCCGGGTTGAGAAGATCGATGACAATGGCTTTGTCACCTTCACCCTCTCGCCGAGCGTTTCAGCCGTCACCGGCCAGGAACCGCCACCGCCGGCCTGCGGGTCACCGCTCAACATTCTCAGTGTGCGCAGTCTCGATACCGGCGCCTTGCGCGTGCGTGATGGACAGACCCTGATCATGACCGGGGTGATCTCGGAATTTGACCGTGAGGAGGTCACCAAGTGGCCCATTCTCGGCGACATCCCACTGATCGGTCAGTTCTTCCGGGCTTCGGGCCGAAGTCGGGAGAAGCGAGAGCTGGTGATCATGGTGACACCACGCATTGTTGATGATGGCGACGGTGGTCTCTATGGCTACGGGTATCGACCCGGCACCAACCAGGTGCGAGACTTCTTCGGCTCTGCTCTGCAGAACGGCAACGGCTTCTGAGCGGCCTTGCCGCCCTCGCCTGCGCCTTGCCGCGACCTGAGCCGATGACCGTGGAGCCCGCCGACCAGGACACCTCGATCGAGGCCCTGGAACAGGAACTTGGCCGAATCAAGGCCGAACTGGAGAATTATCAGGCCCTGATTGAGGACCTGCCCTCCATCTACGAGGGCAAGTTCCGCTACCACCTGAGCGATGTCGCCCGGGACATCCGTCGGCTGCTGGATGAACGGCATGCCCTTCAAGAGCAGATCGAGCATGCCCTTCAGGGCAGCCAGCCGGAGCAGGCCCTGCCCCCCATCGCGGCCCCTCCCGAAGCAGAGCCAGTGCCTCACTCCGGTGCCAGTCTGCGCCTGATCCTGCTCTCGGCTGTCACGGCCCTGGCGGTGGCGGTGCTGGTGGCAGCCCTCGGCATCTCGATCCGCTCCCGCTCAACCCGGCCGGCGCCAGCCGCCGCCCCGGCCGCTCCCGAGGCTCAGCCGGAGCCCGCCGCCGCGGCCCCCTCTGCGCCTGCCGAGTCCCCCAACGCCGCGGCCCCACGTGCCGGCAGCCTGCGGCTGCGGGCACGTGGGCCGTGCTGGGTGGACGTGCGCAGTCTCGAGGGCCGCCGGCTGTTCATGGATACCCTGCAGCCGGGCGAGGAACGCAGCCTGGCCCTGGGGGATGGGCTGCAACTCCTGGCGGGCCGCCCCGACCTGCTCGAGGTGGCCATCGGCACGGGCGAGTGCCGCACCCTGGGTGCCATCGAGCAGGTCCGCTGGACCACGCTGCGGCCCCAGGCCCCCGCCCAGCCCTCGTCGTAGCGTCGCGCGAACCTCGCTGGAATCCTGTGAGCGGCACGAGCGGCAGCATCGCGGGCCCTGCGGCCTCCAGCCAGCCGGTCCGGTCCATCTGCTGCATCGGCGCCGGCTATGTGGGCGGGCCCACGATGGCGGTGATCGCCGACCGCTGTCCCCAGGTGCAGGTGACGGTGGTGGACCTCAACGCCGAGCGGATCGCCGCCTGGAACGATCCCGACCTCAGCCGGCTGCCCGTCTACGAGCCGGGGCTGGACGCGGTGGTGGGCCGTGCCCGGGGCCGCAACCTCGCGTTCTCCACCGCGGTGGAGAACGCGATCGCGGCGGCGGACATGGTGTTCCTCTCGGTGAACACCCCCACCAAGACCAGGGGGCTGGGGGCAGGACTGGCCAGTGATCTCCGGTGGGTGGAGGCCAGCGCCCGCACGGTGGCCAGTGCGGCGCGAGGCCACACGATCGTGGTGGAGAAGAGCACCCTGCCGGTGCGCACCGCCGAGGCGGTCAAGACGATCCTGGGGGCCGCCCCCGGCTCACAGACCTTTGCGGTGCTCTCCAACCCGGAATTCCTGGCCGAGGGCACGGCCATCGCCGATCTCGAGCAGCCTGACCGGGTGCTGATCGGTGGCGAGGATCCGGCGGCGATCGCAGCCCTGGCGGCGATCTACGGCCACTGGGTGCCGCCCGAGCGCATTCTCACCACCAACCTCTGGAGCAGTGAGCTGAGCAAGCTCACGGCCAACGCCTTCCTGGCCCAGCGCATCAGCTCGATCAACGCCATCGCCGCGTTCTGCGAGGCTTCGGGAGCGCACGTGGGTGAGGTGGCCCGGGCGATCGGCAGCGATTCGCGCATCGGGTCCAGGTTCCTGCAGGCCGGCCCAGGCTTCGGGGGCAGTTGCTTCCAGAAGGACATCCTCAATCTGGTGTACCTCTGCCGCCACTACGGGCTTCACGAGGTGGCCGCCTACTGGGAGCAGGTGGTGAGGCTGAACAGCTGGCAGCAGCAGCGGATCGCGCGGCTGGTGGTGCAGAAGCTGTTCGGCACCGTCACCGGCAAGCGCATCGGCGTGCTGGGCTTTGCCTTCAAGGCCGACACCAATGACACGCGGGAATCGCCGGCGATCCGCATCTGCAGGGACCTGCTCGAGGAGGGCGCGGTGCTGCAGATCGTGGATCCGAAGGTGAGTGAGGGGCAGATCGCCCACGATCTTGGCCAGGGCCCCGGAGACGGTGATGCCAGCTGGAGGATGGCGTCGGATGTGTTGCAGGCGGCGGCTGGGGCCGATGCGCTGCTGCTGCTCACCGAGTGGCAGCAGTTCGCCCGGATCGACTGGCAGGCGGTGGCGGCGGTGATGCGCCAGCCAGCCTGGCTGTTCGATGCGCGCGCGAAGGCCGATGCCCGGGCGGCGCGGGCGGCGGGGCTGCAGGTGTGGTGCGTGGGGCAAGGCACGCCGGCCTGAATGAGCACAGCGGTCCTGGTCACCGGCGCTGCCGGCTTCATCGGCGCCGCCGTGTGCCAGCGCTTGCTGGGCCGCGGCGAGCGGGTGATCGGCCTCGACAACCTCAATCCCTATTACGACCCGGCCCTCAAGCAGGCCCGCCTGGAGCGCATCGCCACCGCTGCCCAGGCCCCCTGGCGTTTCGAAGATCTCGACATCAGCGAGACCGGCGCTGTGCTGGAGGTGGTGGCCCGGGAGCGCCCCGATCGTGTGATCCACCTGGCGGCCCAGGCCGGCGTACGCCATTCGATCGACAACCCCGCCGTCTACATCCGGGGCAACCTGACGGGGTTCGGCCACATCCTCGAGGCCTGCCGTCAGCATCAGGTGGCCCATCTGGTCTATGCCTCCAGCAGTTCCGTCTACGGCGGCAACACCAACCTGCCCTTCCGTGAGCGCCAGCCGGTGAACCATCCGGTGAGCCTCTATGCCGCCACCAAGAGAGCCAACGAACTGATGGCTCACAGCTACAGCCATCTGTTCGGCCTGTGCGCCACCGGGCTGCGCTTTTTCACCGTCTACGGGCCCTGGGGGCGGCCGGACATGGCGCCGATGCTGTTTGCCCGCGCGATCCTTGACGGTGAGCCGATCAAGGTGTTCAACCACGGCCGCATGCGACGCGACTTCACCTACATCGACGATGTGGTGGAGGGGGTGATCCGCTGCCTCGACAAGCCGGCCACGGCCGATCCAGGCTTCGATGCCGCTGCTCCCGATCCGGCCACCAGCTGGGCGCCGCACCGCCTGTTCAACATCGGCAACCACCAGCCGGTGGAGTTGCTGGACTTCATCGCCGCCCTGGAGCGGGCCCTGGGGCGGCAGGCGATCAAGACCTATCTGCCGCTGCAGCCGGGTGATGTGCAGGCCACAGCCGCCGACACCTCCCTGCTGGAGGCGTGGGTGGGGTTCCGGCCGTCCACGCCGCTGCAGGAGGGGGTGCAGCGCTTCGCGGCCTGGTACCGCTCTTACCACGGCTGAAGGCCGCCAGGCAGACTCGTGCCCACCTGAGCGCCTCCGGTTTGTCTTCGCTGCAGAGCCTGCGCGGCATGGTCGACCTGCTGCCCGCGGCCACGGGCCTCTGGCAGCACGTGGAGGCCACCGCCCGCGAGCACTTCCGCCGCGCCGCCGTCGCCGAGATCCGCACGCCGCTGCTGGAGGTCACCGAGCTGTTCGCCCGCGGCATCGGTGAGGCCACCGATGTGGTGGGCAAGGAGATGTACACCTTCCTCGATCGCGGCGAGCGCAGCTGCACCCTGCGGCCCGAAGGCACCGCCTCGGTGGTGCGGGCCGCCATCCAGCACGGCCTGCTCAGCCAGGGGCCGCAGCGGCTCTGGTACGGCGGGCCGATGTTCCGCTACGAGCGCCCCCAGGCCGGCCGCCAGCGCCAGTTCCACCAGATCGGCCTGGAGCTGCTCGGCTTCGCCGCCCCGCGCAGTGATGTGGAGGCCATCGCCATCGCCTGGGACCTGCTGGCCTCGCTGGGGGTGGGGGGTCTGGCGCTGGAGATCAACACCCTCGGCAGTGCCGCTGATCGGCTGCGTTACCGCACCGAGCTGGTGGCCTGGCTGGAGGCTCACCGCGACCAGCTCGATCCCGATTCCCAGCAGCGCATCGCCACCAACCCGCTGCGGGTCCTGGATTCCAAGCACCCGGCCACCCAGTCCCTGCTCGCCGACGCTCCCACCCTGGCCGCTGCCCTCAGCGCGGAGAGCCGGGAACGCTTCGCCCGGGTGCGCCAGGGCCTGGAGGCCCTGGCCATCCCCTTCAGGCTCAACCCCCGCCTGGTGCGCGGCCTCGATTACTACAGCCACACCGCTTTCGAGATCACCAGCAGCCAGCTGGGCGCCCAGGCCACCGTGTGTGGCGGCGGCCGCTACGACGGCCTGGTGGAACAGCTGGGCGGAGCGGCCACGCCCGCCATCGGCTGGGCCCTGGGTCTGGAGCGGCTGGTGCTGCTGCTCAGCCAGGCCGACCAGCCCGCCGCGCCGGCTGCCGCGCCCGATCTCTACGTGGTGAGCCGGGGCGAGGCGGCTGAGGCCCTGGCCCTGCCCCTGGCCCGCCGCTGCCGGGCTGCCGGCCTTGCGGTGGAGCTCGATGCCAGCGGCGCCGCCTTCGCCAAGCAGCTGCGCCGCGCCGATCGCTGCGGCGCCCGCTTCGCCGCCGTGATCGGCGACGCCGAGGCCGCTGCCCAGGAGGTGGTGCTCAAGAATCTGCGCGGCGAAGCGGCGGAGAGGCGCCTTGGCCTGGAGGCGCTGGTGGGCGTCCTGGAGCAGGGGCCGGCGGCCCGGCGGCCGGTGGCATGACGCCCCAGCACCTGTCCACTGACGCGGGCAGTCGCTGGGTTCCGGGCTGTTGACTGCCTGCGACCCACTGCCTGAGCCGCCGGCCCGGATGGGAGATCCCACCCTCGCCCTCATCGCCGGTTCCGGAGTGCTGCCCCGCATGCTCGCGCGCGCCCTGGAAGCCTCCGGTCGTCCCCACCTCTGCTGCCACCCCCACGGTGTGGAGGTGGACCTGGAGGATGCCGAGGAGTTCTACTTCGAGCGGGCGATCTCCTTCTTCCGCTCCCTGGAGCGCCGTGGCATCTGCCAGGTGGTGATGGTGGGCAAGTTCCAGCGTCCGCGCATGCTCAATCCCCTGCGCTTCGAGGGCTCCACCCTGATGGCCGCTCCCCGCATCCTCTCCTCGCTGCGCAAGGGCGATGACGCCTCCCTGCGGGCCCTGGCCGAAATCATCGAGGAACTGGGGCTGGAAGTGGTGGGGGTGGAGGAGGTGGCGCCCCACCTGCTGCCCGAGCCGGGGCTCTATGCCAGCCGGGTACCCAGCGAAGCCGATCGCGCCGATGTGCAGCGGGCGGCCGACATCGTGGAGGCGATCTCAGCGGTGGACGTGGGTCAGGGGGCTGTGGTGGCCGGGGGGCTGTGCCTGGCCACGGAGTCCCTGCCAGGCACCGACGCCATGCTCGAGTGGGTGGCCAGCACCCGCGTCAAACCGGCGGAGGGCAGCCGCTCGGGCGTGCTCTACAAGGCACCCAAGACCAACCAGGACCGGCGCCTGGATCTGCCGGCCATCGGTCCGATGACCGTGGCCAAGGCGGCGGCCGCCGGCCTGGCCGGGGTGGCCTGGGAGGCCCGCGGCGCCCTGCTCCTTGATGCCGAGCAGACCATGGCCGAGGCCGAGCGCCACGGCCTGTTCCTCTGGGCCCGGCCCGCCCTGCGCTAGGCCGCGCCGGCGCGCTCCAGCACCCCCTTGCTGCTGGGGATGGCGCCGGAGCGGCGCGGGTCGATCTCCGTGGCCAGCCGCAGTGCCCGGGCGAAGGCCTTGAAGCAGGCCTCCACGATGTGGTGCGAGTTCGAGCCCGCCAGCTGGCGGATGTGCAGGGTGAGGCCGGAGTTGTTCACCACCGCCACGAAGAACTCCTTCACCAGTTCGGTGTCATAGCTGCCGATCCGCTGGGCCGGGATCTCCAGGCCATAGCTGAGGTGGGGCCGCCCGGAGCAGTCGAGGGCCACCTGCACGAGCGCCTCGTCGAGGGGTGCCACGAAGTGGCCGAAGCGGTGGATGCCGCGCCGGTCTCCCAGGGCCTGGGCCAGGGCCTGGCCCACGGCGATGCCCACGTCCTCATTGGTGTGGTGGTCGTCGATGTGGGTGTCCCCCACGGCGCTGATCTCCAGGTCCAGCAGGCCATGGCTGGCCAGCTGATGGAGCATGTGGTCGAGGAAGGGCACGCCGGTGCCCACCTGGCAGCGGCCGCTGCCATCGAGGCCCAGCTGCACGCGCACGTCGGTTTCGCCGGTGAGCCGGTGCACGGTGCCACCGCGGCCGCCGCTGCGGCCGCCGCCGGGGCCGTCGTGGTTGAGGTCCGGAAGGGAGGACACGGGCCAAAGGGACGGGACTGTACCAATCATGCCGAAGTCGATGACTGGAATCGGTCCACAATCACTCCCACCGCTGCGGCCCCCGCTTGACCAACTCTCCCCAGGTGGTGCTCGCCGCGCTGCGCGCGGGCCATCGGCGCTTCCTGGATGGTGAATCGCTCCATCCCCACAGCAGCCGCGAGCGCATGCTGGAGGTGGAATCGGGTCAGCATCCCACCGCCGCGGTGCTGGGCTGCGCCGACTCGCGGGTGCCGGTGGAGCTGCTGTTCGACACCGGATTCGGCGACCTGTTCGTTGTGCGCAACGCCGGCACCCTCTCCACCACCGCCGCCATCGCCTCGCTGGAGTACGCCGTGGCCCATCTGGGCGTGCCGGTGATCGTGGTGCTGGGCCATGAACGCTGCGGCGCCGTGGAGGCGGCCCTGAACCCGGCGCTCACGCTCACGCCGAGCCTGGCCCAGCTGGTGGGCCAGCTGCGCATGGAGCTGATCAACCTCGGCGGCTACCACGACCTGGATCAGGCCTCCCGCCACCACACGCTCAATGCCGCCCGCAACCTGGTGGATTCCAGCGTGCTGCTCACCGACCTGTTGCGCGCAGGCCGGCTGAGCGTGGAAGCGGCCTTCTACAACCTGCACACCACCACAATCGACTGGATGGGGGCGGTGATGCCGATGCGCACGGAGCAGTTCCTCAGCACCCCCTGATGCGGCGGGTGCTCACATGCCGGTGATGCAGTAGCCGGCGTCCACGTAGAGCACCTGGCCGGTGATGCCCGAGGCCAGGGGGCTGGCTAGGAAGGCGGCGGTGGCGCCCACTTCGTCCTGCGTCACGGTGCGCTGGAGCGGGGCCTTCTCCTCCACGTTGTGGATCATGTCGAGGATGCCGCCGATGGCGGAGCTGGCCAGGGTGCGGATCGGCCCGGCGCTGATCGCGTTGACGCGCACCTGCTTCTTGGGACCCAGCTCGGCGGCCAGGTAGCGCACCGAGGCCTCCAGGGCCGCCTTGGCCACGCCCATCACGTTGTAGTTGGGGATGGCGCGCTCGGCACCCAGGTAGCTGAGGGTGATCACGCTGGCCCCCTGGCTGAACAGGGGCTTGGCGTGGCGGCAGAGGGGGGCCAGGGAGTAGGCGCTCACCTCCAGGGCGCGGGCGAAGCCCTCGGGGCTGATGGCGGAGTAGTCGCCCACCAGCTCCTCCTTGCCGGCGAAGGCCAGGCAGTGGATCAGCACATCGAGCTGCCCCCACTGCCGCTTCACCTGCTCGAACACCGCTTCGATCTGGGCGGGGTTCTGCACGTTCAGGGGCTCGAACAGGCTGGGGTTCAGGGGCGCCGTGAGCTCCCGCACCTTGGCCTCGAAGCGGCCCTTCTCATCCGGCAGGTAGGTGACCCCCAGCTCGCAGCCGGCGGCGGCGAGCTGCTGGGCGATGCCCCAGGCGATCGAGCGGTTGTTGGCGATGCCGGTGACCAGGGCCTTCTTGCCGCGCAGATCGAGGAGCATGGGGGGTAGGAGGGGAAACGGGGCGGGCAGTCGGCAACTCCTGGCGAGCCCAGGCCGCCATCGATGCCATGGGGCGATTCTCCCCCAAGGGGATGGATTGCTTTGGCTGGGGCCCGCCGTGCAGTGCTTTGGTTGAGCCAGCTCTAACATCGCTCCGGGTGGCTGCCATGGCGTGACTCCGGCTGATCCTCCCCGCGGCAGACAGGCTGGGTGCTTCGCCCCGGCGGAAACCATGAGCTGGTGGGACGGGGAGGGCAGCCTCACCCCCCGGGCGCTTGGGTTGGGCTCCGCAGCCGAGTCCACAGCGCCGTTCTCCCGTTCCGCATCTGCAGGTGAGGACTTGCCGGCTGAGCCGCTGCTCTACTGCCTGGATCGCCGCAGCGGCGTAGGCGCTGAGCGAATGGCGGATTGGGCGGCCAGCCTGTCTCCGGCTGAACAGCAGCGCCACGTGGCCTATCGCCTGGCTGCTGACCGCGATCGCTTCCTGCTCGGCCGGGGATTGGTGCGGGCGCTGCTGGGCCGATGGCTGCACATCGCCGCAGCTGATGTGGCGATCGAGTTCGGCCCCCACGGCAAGCCCCGCTGTCCTGGCGGACCGGAGTTCAATGTCAGCCATTCCGGGGATCTCATCCTGCTGGCCCTGCACCCCACCAGGCCCGTGGGGGTCGATGTGGAGCAGCACCGCCCCGCTCTGGACTGGCCGCCGATCGCCCGGCGGGTGTTCTCCAGCGCCCAGGTCGAGGCCCTGATGCACCGCCCGCCCGCCGAGCAGGCCCAGGCCTTTCTGCAGGGTTGGTGCCTGCTCGAGGCCGGGCTCAAGGCCAGTGGCCTGGGTTTCGCCGGCCATGGTGCGGCCTCAGCGCCAGCCCAGCCCCCTCTGAAGCGCTGGAGCGTGGCGCTGCCGCCCGGCTACTGCGGAGCCCTGGCGCTGCTTGGCGCAGGGTCCGACGCTGAAACGGCAACCGCCTCTGGCAGACGCGCGGCCGGCCTCATCCGCCGTGGCTGATCAGCCACCTGCGACCCCGGCGATCCCCGTGGCCTTCCGCGGTGGCGTTGCGGCGGCCCGGGCCGCCCTGCAGCAGATCGATCCTTTGGCCTACGGCACCAGCCGCAACCACCTCGATGGCGCCGTCACGCGCCTCTCGCCCTACATCCGCCATGGGGTGCTCACCCTGGCGGAGGTGCGTGAGGCCGTGTTCGCCTGGTTGCGGCAGCGGGGCTACGCCAGCCCCGAGCGCCGGGCCGAGGGCCGCCGCCTGGCCGGCAAGCTGATCAGTGAGCTGGGCTGGCGCGACTACTGGCAGAGGCTCTGGCTGCAGCTCGGCGATGGCATCTGGCATGACCTCGAGCCGCTCAAGACGGGCCATCCGGCCTGCACCTATGCCCCGGAGCTGCCCGCCTATGTGGCTGCCGCCGCCACCGGCCTGGCCTGCATGGATGCCTTCGCCGGCGAGCTCATGGCCCGCGGCTGGCTGCACAACCACGCCCGCCTGTGGCTGGCCAGCTATCTGGTGCACTGGCGCCGGGTGCGCTGGCAGGCCGGTGCCCGCTGGTTTCTGCAGCACCTGCTGGATGGCGATCCGGCCAGCAACAACCTCAGCTGGCAGTGGGTGGCCAGCAGCTTCAGCAGCAAGCCCTACGTCTTCAACCGGGCCAACCTGGAGCGCTTCGGTGGCGAGCGCCACTGCCGCGCTTGTGCCCTGGCCGGGGCGGGCTGTCCCTTCGAAGCCAGTTACGAGGAACTGCAGGCGCGTCTGTTTGCCCCGGTGGCCCAGCCCGCTGCGGCCACCGGGGCTGCCGCACTGCCCATGGGCCCAGCCCCGTCGGCTCCCGGCGCCAGCCCATCGCCTGCCGAAGCAGGGCCCACCCCACGGCGGCCGCTGCTGTGGATTCACGATGGGGCCGTGGGTCCGGCCAACCCGGCCCTGCGCGCCCATCCCGCTGCGCCAGCGCTGTTCGTGCTGGAACGGGAATTGTTGGCGGGCCGCCCTGCGCAGCCGGCCTGCCAGCCGCTGGCGCCAGGCCGGCTGCGCTTCCTGCGCGCCAGCCTGGCGGAACTCCCCGTTGCCGTGCGGGAGGGTGATGCTGTTCCGGTGCTGCTGGCGGCGGCGCGGGCCGCAGGGGCCGATGGGATCGTCACCAGCCGATCTGCAGACCCTCGCCTGCGCAGGATGGCCGCTCAGCTGGCGGTGGCGCTGCCCGTGAGCGTGCTGGAGCCGGAGCCCTTCGTGGCTCTTCCCGGTAAAGGGCCTGAAGCCTTCGACCTGCGTCGGTTTTCGCGCTACTGGCGGGTGGCAGAGCCGCTGGTCTGGGCGTGCTGGTGAGGGGCTAGTTCGGGCTGCTGGGATTGAGCAGCCGATCCTCCTGCTGCTGCACGGCTTCCGGATCGCTGAGCAGATCCTCTTCCTGCAGCAGCGGGAAGGCCTCGGCCTTCACCTCCGCGGCATTGCGGGGCGGCTCCAGCCAGCGGAAGCTGCGCCGCGGGTCCCGGTTGCGGCAGAGGGCCTCGCTCTCGCGCCGCAGGGCGCTGCGCACCGGTTCGCGCGCCACTGCGGCGAAGAATTCCTCCTGGCTGGCCAGCCCGGAGCTGAACGGGGCCGTGCCGTTGCCGTTGAACAGCCGCGCCGGCTGGGGAGTCCAGCGGGGCCGGCAGATGCCGCCCTCGCTGGTGTCGGTGTCGATCCAGATGTGCAGGCCGTAGCCGTCGGGCTGGCTCACCACCGCCAGCCCGTCGTGGGGGTTGCGCCGCTGCAGCGGATAGATGGCCCAGCTGGGGTGGCGATGGGCGGGCACGCAGCCGGCGGCCAGCAGGCCGGCCAGGGCCAGTGCTGCGGCAGACGCCGGGCGCGGGGAACGCCAGCGGATCCGGAGGCGTTCCATCCCACAATTGACGGCTGGCATTGCTTGCGGAACGGCCCGATGGCGCTGACGCCCTCCACCATGCTTCCCCTGGGAACGCCTCTGCCGTTCGCTGCGATCAGCGCTGAACTGGATTCGGGTCACGCCCTGCAGGTCAGCGGCGAGCCCCTGACGATCGAGATCCTCAAGCAGCAGCCCCTGCTGGTGCTGTTTATCTGCGCCCACTGCCGGTTCGTGAAGCACGTGGAGCCGGAGATCACCCGCCTGCAGGCAGAATTCTGCACCCCAGGCGCGGATGCTTCCGCGCCGCCCCTGGCCCTGCTGGCGATCTCGAGCAACAGCACGCGCACCCATCCGCAGGATGGTCCCGAGGGCCTGCGGTCCCAGGCCGAGCGCCAGGGCTGGCAGTTTCCCTACCTGCTCGATCAGGGCCAGCGGCTGGCCCGGGCCTTCCGAGCCGCCTGCACTCCCGATCCCTACCTGTTCGCCCCCGCCGCCAGCGGCTTGGAGCTCGTGTATCGGGGGCAGTTCGATGGCAGCCGTCCCGGCAACGGCGTGCCCCTCGATGGCCGCGACCTGCGCGCCGCCATCGGGGCGGTGCTGGCGGGTGGGCCGGTGGCGGC
The DNA here is from genome assembly GCA_039818745.1 of Cyanobacteria bacterium J06638_7. Taxonomy (GTDB): domain Bacteria; phylum Cyanobacteriota; class Cyanobacteriia; order PCC-6307; family Cyanobiaceae; genus NIES-981. Next base: position 99,250 of record JBCBTI010000004.1, on the reverse strand, counting down.
CGAGCAGCGGCCGGGGATCGGCTGCAACATCAAGTGGGATCCAGGTGAGGAACCGGAATGGGCCCGCTGACCCCGGTCGGCGGGCCGTTTAGGGTCGCAGCCATGACTGTGCCTCCCTTCAGCCTGGGCGAGCAGATCCAGGAGCTCGGTGATGCTCTTGATCAGGCTGTGCTTGAGGTGCTGCGCAGCGGTCAGTACATCGGCGGAGCGGTGACAGCCGGTTTTGAGCGGGACTTCGCAGCCGCCTGCGGCGTGCCCCACGCGGTGGGCTGCAACAGCGGCACCGATGCCCTGGTGCTGGCCCTGCGCGGCCTGGGGATCGGCCCCGGCGACCAGGTGATCACGGCCTCCTTCAGTTTCTTCGCCACCGCCGAGGCGATCAGCGCCGTGGGTGCCACCCCGGTGTTCGTGGATGTGGAGGAGAGCAGCTATCTGATCGATCTCGATCAGCTCGAGGCGGCGATCACCCCCGCCACCCGCGCCCTGCTGCCGGTGCACCTGTTCGGCCGGCCGGTGGATATGGAACGGGTGTGCGCCATCGCCGAGCGCCACGGCCTGGAGGTGATCGAGGACTGCGCCCAGGCCACCGGGGCCTGCTGGGCGGGCCGACCCGTGGGCAGCTGGGGGGATGCCGGTTGTTTCAGCTTTTTTCCCACCAAGAACCTCGGCGGAGCAGGCGATGGCGGTGCCGTCACCTGCCGCGATCCCGAGCTGGCCCAGCGGGTGCGGGAGCTGGCGGTGCACGGCATGCCGCGCCGCTATCTGCACACCGCCCTCGGCTACAACAGCCGCCTCGATGCCCTGCAGGCCGCCGTGCTGGCGGTGAAGCTGCCCCACCTGCGGCGCTGGCTGGAGGCGCGCCGCCGGATCGCCAGCCGCTACGGCCAGTTGCTGGCCGATCTCCGCGGTATCGCTCTCCCCGCTGCCGGTCCGCCGGGGCACAGCTGGAACCAGTACGTGCTCCGCATCACCCCCTGCGCCGGGGCGCGGCGCTGCGAGCTGCCCGGGGCCTCGCCCTGCCCCAGTGAGGCCCCGGCCTGCCGCGACTGGCTCAAGCAGCAGTTGCAGGACGCTGGCGTGAGCACGATCATCTATTACCCGATTCCCATCCACCGCCAGCCCGCCTACGCCGCTCTGGGCTACGGACCGGGTTCGCTGCCGGTCACCGAGCGGCTCTGCGCTGAGGTGCTCAGCCTGCCGATCTTCCCCGAACTCGGCGACGCCCGCCAGCGGCGGGTGATCGCGGTGCTCCAGAGCCTGGTGCCGGCCCAGCAGCCGCTGGCGGCCTGAACGCCTGAACCCCCCTGGCGACTGCCGGCCTGCCTAGCCCCGGATCCGGGCGTGGAGAACCTTGAAGCGGGCCTGCTGCTGCCGGTGGTTCACCAGCGGCGCCGGATAGCCCCTGCGCTCGAGGGGTGCGATCTCGCCGCTGATCAGGTCGGCTGTGCCCACGTGCCGCAATTCCGGCAACCAGGTGCGGATGTAGCTGGCCTCGGGGTCGAAGCGGGCCGCCTGGGTGGCCGGGTTGAAGATGCGCAGCGGCTTGGGGTCCATGCCGCTGCTGGCGCTCCACTGCCAGCCGCCGTTGTTGGCCGCCAGATCGCCATCCACCAGCCGGGCCATGAAGGCCGCCTCGCCCCAGCGCCAGTCGCAGATCAGGTCCTTCACCAGAAAGGAGGCCACGATCATGCGGCAGCGGTTGTGCATCCAGCCGCTCTGGTTCAGCTGGCGCATGGCGGCATCCACGATCGGCATGCCCGTGAGCCCCTGGCGCCAGGCCTCGAACCAGGCGGGATCGTTCTGCCAGGGGAAGCGCTGCCACTGGGGCCGGTAGGGGCCATCGGCCAGCTCGGGGAAATGGAACAGGGCCTGCTGGTAGAACTCGCGCCAGGCCAGCTCCTGCTCCCACACCTCGATCGAGGCCAGGGCCTCCTGGCCTCCCCCCAGGGCAGCCACCGTGTGCCGGGCCTGGCCTGCTGCCGCCCAGGCCTGGCGCGGGCTGAGGGTGCCGAACTTGAGCGCCGCGCTGAGCCCCGAGGTGCCGGCCTCACCCGGCAGGTTGCGCCCCTCGGCGTAGTGGCGCAGGGGGGCGCGGCGGCCGCCTCCAGCGCTGCCTCCACAGAAGGCGGCCAGCTGCGCCTGGGCGGCTCTTTCGCCGGGACGGCAGGGGCACAGCTCGACGCCGCTGAAGCCATGCTGCAGCCAGGCCGGCGGCGCGGCGCCCGCGCCCGGTTCCAGGGCCAGCAGCGGCAGTTCGGCCAGCTGGGCGGGATCGCAGTCGATCAGGCCGCGCGGGGCCGGCAGCGGATCCAGGCCACCGCCTGCGGCGGACCCCATCGCCTGCAGTCGCCGCCGCCAGCTGCGCCAGTAGGGGCCGTAGACCCGGTAGGGGGCGCCGGCGCCGGTGCGCAGGGCCTCGGGCTCCACCAGCAGCTGGTCCCAGCCCGCCAGCACCTTGCGTCCCTCGGCCTGCAGCGCCCGCGCCACCTGCCGGTCGCGCTCGCGGCCATAGGGCTCCACATCGCGGTTCCAGGCCACCACCTCGGCCCCAAGGGCCGCGGCCAGCCGCGGCAGCAACGCCAGCGGATCACCGCACAGCACCAGCAGACGGCTGCCGGCAGACCGCCAGCCCTGCTCCAGCTCCTTGAGGCTCTCGCCCAGAAACCACAGCCGTGCCGGCGCTTGCGACGGCAGCTGGGCGGGCACGTGAGCCGGTGGCGGCGCCTTCAGGATCCCCGGGTCGAGCACGAACACCCCCGTCAGCGCGGGGGTGCCGGCGGCGGCCGCCGCCAGGCCGCGGTTGTCGGCCAGACGCAGGTCGCGGCGGTGCCAGAAGATCCAGCGGGGTGGGGTCATCGCGGCGCCGGTGGTGGGGATCAGAGCCCGAGCTCTTGCTTGGCCCGCAGCCAGGCGGTGACGCTCTTGCCGTCGAGGTATTCATCGCCGCTGGCCAGGGCCGCGTCCAGCTGCTGCGGTGTCAGCAGCAGCACCTCCAGATCCTCGTCGTCATCGCCCGCTGGCGGCTGGTCGAGGCGCTGGAGCTCGCGCGCCAGAAACAGGTGGATCACCTCGTCGGAATAGCCCGGGCAGGGCAGCATCGTCCCCAGGGGATCCCAGCGCTCGGCGCTGTAGCCGGCCTCCTCCTGGAGCTCGCGCCGCATGGTGCTCAGCGGTGTCTCGCCGGGATCCAAGGTGCCGGCTGGAAATTCCAGCAGCCGCGCGGCCACCGCGAAGCGGTACTGGCGCAGGATCAGCACCCGGCCGTCTGCGAGCAGCGGCACCGCCAGGGAGGCACCGGGGTGGCGGATCACGCCGAAGTGGCCCTCCACTCCCATGGGCAGCTCCACCCGGTTCAGCTCGAAGCGGACCTTGCGGGCCTCGAGGGCGGCGGTGGTCTCCAGATGGCGTGAGGGTTCGGGGGCGGGCAGGGGCGCCATGGCGGCGGAGCGGCTGTCTCCAGCATCGTGGCTGATCAGGGCAGTCCGGCGGCCGTGCCGCCCTGCACCTACTCCGGCCAGCCCACCTGGGGGGCCAGCCGCTGCGGTGGCGGGCTGCCGTCATCTTGCCCAGCAGCGAGCAGCTCGGCCAGCAGCTCGTCCACCCGGCGCCCGGCATCTGGCGGCACCAGCTCCGGTGCCAGGGCCGCCAGCGGCGCCAGCACGAAGGTGCGCTCCAGGTAGAGCGGATGGGGCAGCCACAGGGCGGCGCTCTGGCGCCGATGGCCGCCGCACCAGAGCAGATCGAGATCGAGGCTGCGCGGCCCCCAGGGCTGCAGCCGCTGCCGGCCGAAGGCCGCCTCCAGGCTCTGCAGGGCCAGCAGCAGCGGCAGCGGATCGCCCCCGCTCGGCGCCGCCGCCGCCGCTCCTTCGTCGCCAGGGTGGCTGGCCAGCAGCACCGCATTGAGATAGGGCGGCTGGCCGGCTGGACCCCCCACGGGAGCGGTGCGGAACAGGGGCGACCAGCGCAGCCGCCAGGAGCCCACCGCCGGATCCGCCCCGGCCCAGTGCTGCAGCACCTGGCTCAGCAGCGGCCGCACCGCCGTGAGGGTGGCCAGCGGGTCGCCCAGGTTGGCCCCCAGGGCGATGGCCGTGGAGGGCCCGGGCGCCGCGGTGCTGGCAGCGGCTGGGTTCACCGCGCCTGCGCTCAGGGCTCCCCCAGGAAATCGCGCTTGCCCAGCACCACGCCGTTGTGGCGCAGGATCCCATAGGCGGTGGTGGTGTGGAAGTAGACGTTGGGCAGCACGAAGCCGGAGAGAAACGGCCAGCCGATCATGGTGATGCTCTGCCCGCGGCCGATCGGCACGCTCACCTCCCGCTCGGCGCTGTCCTCCAGCTGGTCGGGGGCGTAGCCGCCCAGCTCGTTGACGGCGGCCTCGAGGCGCTGGATCAGCTGCGCAAAGGTGGTCTCGTCATCGGCCACGGCGACGGCCTCCACCCCGGCGAGGCGGGCCACCCCGCGGCGGGCGATGTCGGCGGCGATCTGCACCTGCCGGGTCAGGGGAAACATGTCTGGGTAGAGGCGGCTGGCCAGCAGCACGGCCGGATCGATGCCGCCGGCCTCGGCGTGCGCCTCGGCCTTGGCCAGCACCGCCGCCAGGTTGGTGAGCGTGCGCTGCAGGGGCGGCACGGCGGCCGCATGCATGGAGAGGGACATGGGGGCAGCGGGAATCGTTGTCGCCGACGGTCTGGAGGCTACGGGGCTGTGGATCTGATTTCAGGAGACCTGCTGACATGACCTGGGCCAGGCAGCTCATGTTCTCAGGGCTGTCGAGCAGCCCTGAGGCGATCCCGCTCAGTCCCGTCATCATTCCTGGAGATGAGAGCGGCCCAGCCGCCACGCCCCTGAGCTCCCTAGGGCCGTTGGGCTTGAGCACGATGGAGTCAGAGCCTCAGGAGTCGTCGGTCGTCAGCCTCCCTTCCAGGCCCCATCGGCGAGACTGCTTCCCTCACTGTTCCTCTGCCCCCCCGCGCCCCATGGTTGTCAGCGGCTCAGCAGCGTCTCCGGCCCCGGCCGGCCAGGGTGCTGATCGCTCCTTCCCGCTGGCGGCGATCACCGGTCACGGCACCCTCAAGCTCGCCCTGCTGCTGGCCGCCGTGGACCCGGGCCTCGGTGGCGTGGTGATCGCCGGGGGCCGCGGCACCGGCAAGTCGGTGCTGGCCCGGGGGCTCCATGCCCTGCTGCCGCCCATCGACGTGCTCGACCTGGGCACCGCGCCGGTGCAGGCCCTCAACGTGGATCCGCAGCGCCCCGACGACTGGAACGAGGCGATCCGCGAGCGCCTGCAGCAGCTGGGCGCCGATCCGAGCGGCCGCGACAGCCAGGCCCTGCTGCCCACCCGGGTCATTCCCGCCCCCTTCGTGCAGGTGCCGCTGGGCGTCACCGAAGACCGGCTCGTGGGCTCGGTGGATGTCACCGCCTCCCTGGCCAGCGGCCAGGCGGTGTTCCAGCCGGGGCTGCTGGCCGAGGCCCACCGCGGTGTGGTCTACGTGGATGAGCTCAACCTGCTCGACGACGGCATCACCAACCTGCTGCTGGCGGCGGTGGGCAGCGGCGAGAACCGCATCGAGCGCGAGGGGCTCAGCCTCAGCCACCCCTGCCGCTGCCTGCTGATCGCCACCTACAACCCCGAGGAGGGGGCGGTGCGCGACCACCTGCTCGATCGCTTCGCCATCTGCCTGAGCGCCAACCAGGCCCTGGAGCTCGAGCAGCGGGTGGCGATCACCCGCTCGGCCCTCGACCATGCCGAATCGGGTGAGACCTTCCGCGGGCGCTGGCAGGAGGAGACCGATGCCCTCGCCACCCAGCTCCTGCTGGCCCGGCAGTGGCTGCCCGATGTGCGGATCAGCCGCGAGCAGATCGCCTACCTGGTCACCGAGGCCGTGCGCGGTGGCGTGGAGGGCCATCGCTCCGAGCTCTACGCCGTGCGCGTCGCCCGCGCCCATGCCGCCCTCAGCGGCCGCGATCGCGTCGAGGCCGACGACCTGCAGGTGGCCGTGCGGCTGGTGATCGCCCCGCGGGCCCTGCAGCTGCCGCCGCCCGATCCCGACCAGCCCACCGAGCCACCGCCGCCGCCGCCCCAGGGCGAGCAGCAGCCGGAGGAACCGCCCGAACCGGAGCAGGGCGAGGAGGAGCCCGAAGACGAGAGCGATCCGGAGGAGCCCGACCAGGAGGACGACACCCCCGAAGACCAGGCTCCCCCCTCGGTGCCGGAGGAGTTCATGCTCGATCCCGAGGCCGTGGCGATCGATCCCGACCTCCTGCTGTTCGGGGCCCCCAAGGCCCGCTCCGGCGGCAGCGGCAGCCGGGCCGTGGTGTTCAGCGACTCCCGCGGCCGCTACGTGAAGCCGATGCTGCCCCGCGGCCCGGTGAAGCGCATCGCCGTGGATGCCACCCTGCGGGCCGCGGCTCCCTACCAGAAATCCCGCCGCGAGCGGGAACCCCACCGCCGGGTGATCGTGGAGGACGGTGACCTGCGCGCCAAGCAGCTGCAGCGCAAGGCGGGCGCCCTGGTGATCTTCCTGGTGGATGCCAGCGGCTCGATGGCCCTCAACCGCATGCAGAGCGCCAAGGGCGCCGTGATCCGGCTGCTCACCGAGGCCTACGAGAACCGCGATGAAGTCGCCCTGATCCCCTTCCGCGGCGAGCAGGCCGAGGTGCTGCTGCCGCCCACCCGCTCGATCACCGCCGCCCGCCGCCGGCTCGAATCGATGGCCTGCGGCGGCGGTTCACCCCTGGCCCATGGCCTCTCCCAGGCGGCCCGGGTGGGGGCCAACGCCCTGGCCACGGGCGATCTGGGCCAGGTGGTGGTGGTGGCGATCACCGACGGCCGCGGCAACGTGCCCCTGAGTCGCTCCCTGGGACAGCCCGTGCTGGAGGGGGAGGAGCCGGTGGACCTCAAGGAGGAGGTGAAGCAGGTGGCCAGCCGCTACCGGGCCCTGGGGCTCAAACTGCTGGTGATCGACACCGAGCGCAAGTTCATCGGCAGCGGCATGGGCAAGGAGCTGGCCGAAGCCGCCGGCGGCAAGTACGTGCAGCTGCCCAAGGCCAGCGATCAGGCCATCGCCGCCATCGCCATGGAGGCGATCAGCGGGGTGTAGACAACGGGGAGGTCTTGGGGGCCGGCGCCGGCGCGCGCGAGCGCCGTGGGGTTCCGCGGCCGTTGCCGGCATCCACCTTCGGCGCCGCTGCTGGATCAGCAGCGGCGCCCTCACCCCCAGCCCCCTGGGCGGCGGCCTTGTCACGGGCGGCGCCCGTCTGGGCCGGGTAGAGCTCGTCGAAGAAGGCGCCCAGGCCCACCGACACGCTGCGCAGTCCGTCCATGAAGGCAGGGTCGCCGGTGAGCTGGTGCACATCGCCCCCCACCGCGTCCCAGCGAGCCGTGAGCTGCTCGGCATTGGCCACCGTCTGCTGCAGGTTGGCCACCAGGGCGGGGTCGTCGAGCCGGGCCATCAGCTGCCGCAGCCGGGCGGAACCTGCGTTGAGGTTGGCGATGGTGGGCTGCACCTCCTGCACCGAGCCCTCCAGCTCGCCAACCAGGGACTGGCCGCGACGCACCAGTCCGCTGCCGTCCTGCACCAGCCCGCGGCCCTCGCGCAGGAAGGCATCGGCCTGCTGAGCCGTGGCCTCCACACTGGTGGCCACGCCGGCCACCTTGCTCATCAGCTGCTGTTGATCGGCCTGGTTGAGCAGCTCGAACAGCTTGGTGGTGACCGAAGCCAGGCTGGCCCCCTCGCTGCCCTGAATGCTGGCGCCGTCACAGAGCATGCGCTCACGCTCGCAGTCGCGGGACCGGGGGCTGGGGGCGTCCGCGGGCAGGGGTTCCCCCTGGCTCACCAGCACCACCTGGGCCTCCCCCCCCAGCAGTGACACCTGGCCGATCTGGGCGACGGTGGGCTGGGCCAGGCGAATCGACGGATTGGTGATCTCCAGCTGGGCAATCACCGATTCCGGGGTGATCGCCACCGTGCGCACACTGCCCACCACAACACCGCGAAAGACCACCGGCGAGCGCACGGCCAGGCCACTGGCCTCGCTGAAGCGTGCCTCCACGGTCCAGTACTGGCGCGTGAGCGAGAGGCCCCGTAACCACAGTCCCAGGCCGACGGCACTGGTGATCGCCGCGAGCAGCGAAAAGCCCACGATCGCCTCACGCACGGAGCGGCGCATCGATCAGGCCTCCGCCGGCTGAATGGGCCCCCGCAGGCTACCGCTGCGGAACTGCACCACATAGGGGTTGTCGGTGCTGCGGTAGCTGTTCAGATCCCCCTGCCAGCGGAAGCTGCCCTCGTAGAGCAGCACCACGCGCTCGGCTGTGCGCTCGATCGTGCTGTGCACATGGCTCACCACCACAGAGCTGGCTCCAGCCAGTTCAGTGGTGCGCACGATCAGATCCTCGATGCGGGTGCAGGCCACCGGGTCGAGGCCGGCGGTGGGTTCGTCGAACAGCAGCAGCGGCATGCGGTTGCTGGGCTGGCCGGGGGCCTGGATCAGGGCGCGGGCAAAGCTCACCCGCTTCTGCATGCCGCCGCTGAGCTCACCGGGCATCTGCTGCTCGATGCCTCCCAGTCCCACGGCCTCCAGGGCCTGGTGCACCCGCTCGCGGATCTCGCGCTGGCTGAGGCGGCTGAAGCGGTAGAGCAGAAAGCCCACGTTCTGCTCCACGGTGAGCGAAGCCAGCAGGGCGGGGTTCTGGAACACCAGCCGCACATCCGGGGGGTTCTGCTGATCCAGACGCAGGTAGCGCTGGGGCTCGCCATGCAGGAGCACACCGCCCCGCGACGGCAGCATCAGCCCGGCCAGCAGGCGCAGGATCGTGGATTTCCCCGCCCCCGACGGTCCCACCACCACCAGTTGCTCGCCCTGCTGGAGGCTGAGATTCACCGCGTCGAGCACGCGGTTCTCTCCCCAGCGCACGGTCACGTCGCGGAGCTCCGCCTGGGCGCTTGCCGGCTGGTTCAGGTCAGCAACTCCGCTGGCCCCATCCTGCCAGGGCTGAGGAAGGTGGTGGCTGCCCTGCCTACAGTCTGGGCTGAACCTGGCCGGTTTCCCTTCCCGTTCCGGCTCTCCTTTGCTCCCTCCCGCCACGCCCAACACTCCGCGCCGGCTGCGACCAACGCGATCCCCGCCGAGCTGGGTGGGCCGCGGGGATCGCCGTCAGCGCGACCTCGTGAGCCGCTCCCGCCGGGCGGTGCGCTGGCTGCAGCCCGGTCTGGTGGTGAAACGCTGGGTGGTGACCTCCGGCCTGGGTCTGGTGATCGCCCTGCTGGGGGCTGCCGTGTGGGCTGACCTGCAGCCGATCTACTGGACCCTGGCCGGTATCCAGTGGCTGCTTCAGAACTTCACCCGGGTGCTGCCCCGCGAGATCACCGGCCCGCTGGTGCTGGCCATCGGAGCGGCTCTGGTGTGGCTGGGGCAGAGCCGCAGCTTCGGCAGCATCCAGAAGGCCCTGGCGCCCGATCGCGACACGTTGCTGGTGGACGCCCTCGCCGCCCAGGGACGGCTCAACCGCGGTCCCAGCATTGTCGCCATCGGTGGCGGCACAGGTCTCTCCACCCTGCTCAGCGGTCTCAAGCGCTACAGCTCCAATCTCACCGCCATCGTCACCGTGGCCGATGACGGCGGCAGCAGTGGGGTGCTGCGCCGCGAACTGGGGGTGCAGCCGCCGGGCGACATCCGCAACTGTCTGGCTGCCCTGGCTCGGGAGGAGCCCCTGCTCACGCGTCTGTTCCAGTACCGCTTCCCGGCCGGCACCGGCCTGGAGGGCCACAGTTTCGGCAACCTCTTCCTCACCGCTCTCACGGCGATCACGGGCAGTCTGGAGAGCGCCATCACCGCCAGCAGCCGGGTGCTGGCGGTGCAGGGCCAGGTGGTCCCCGCCACCAACGCCGATGTGCGGCTCTGGGCGGAGCTGGAGAACGGCGAGCGCATTGAGGGGGAATCGCGCATCAGCCGGGCGTCCAGCCCGATCGTGCGCCTGGGCTGCCTGCCGGAACGGCCGCCGGCGCTGCCGCGGGCGATCGAGGCCATCGCCCAGGCCGATCTGATCGTGCTGGGCCCGGGCAGCCTCTACACCTCCCTGCTGCCCAACCTGCTGGTGCCGGAACTGGTGGAGGCCATAGCCGGCAGCAAGGCGCCCCGGCTCTACGTGTGCAATCTGATGACCCAGCCGGGGGAAACCGACGGACTGGACGTAGCCGGCCATCTGCGGGCGATCGAGGCCCAGCTCGCCAGTCTGGGCGTGGAGCAGCGTCTGTTCTCCGCCGTGCTGGCTCAGGAAGCCCTGCCGCAGACGGCGCTGCTGGATCAGTACCGCCGCAAGGGCGCCGATCCAGTCACCTGCGATTCCCGCCAGCTGCAGCGCCAGGGCTACACGGTGATGGAAGCCCCGCTGCACGGCAGCCGTCCCACAGCCACCCTGCGCCATGACCCCCGCAGCCTCGCGCTGGCGGTGATGCGGTTCTACCGCAACACCCGCCACCGGCTCGGTCCCGTCTGGCCGGCCGGCGACGGCCCCGCCGAGGCCGCTGCCGCCAGCCTGGAACGGGATCAGTAGGCGTCCTGCATCTCGTAGAAGTCAGGCTGTACGTAGTCCTTGCGCAGGGGCCAGCCCTTCCAGTCTTCGGGCATCAGCAGCCGTTTGGGATGGGGATGGCCCTCGAAGCGGATGCCGAACATGTCGAAGGTTTCGCGCTCCTGCCAGTCGGCGCCCCGGAACAGGCCGTAGAGGGTGGGGATGGTGAGGTCGCCGTCACGCTCCAGGAACACCTTGAGGCGCACCTCCTGGGGCTTCACCTCGGCGGGCAGCCGCTGCACCGCGGCGCTCTGATCGGCCAGGGCCCCGAGCTTGATCAGGTGGTAGAAACTCACCAGCCGTCCGCCGGGGCCCTCGTCGTAGCCCCCCTGGCATTGCAGGTAGTCGAATCCGTCGGCCTTCAGGGCCGTGGCCAGCAGCGGCAGAAAGGCCGGCTCGACGCCGATCACTTCAACCCCCAGATGGTCTGGGGGCAGCACCTGATGGTCGAAGCCCTGGCTGCTGAGCCAGCGGCTCACCACACCGGCGCTGGTTGCGGGCTTGGTCTCGGGCTCGGTTGCCGGCGTGGCGGCGGGCGCCGGGATGGGGGTGTCCTCAGGCATCGGATCAGGAGGTGGCGTTGGCATCGGTGCTGGCGGCCCCGGCCTGCACAGGGACCTCGCCCTCGGCGGTCAGGGTGCCCAGGGGCAGACCGGCCGCCGCCGCAAGCGCGGCCTGCTGGGTTTCCGCCCGCAGGTAGCGGCCGTTGACGATCGGGCTGGTGGGCACCATGCCGTGGGGCACGGTGCAGTAGCGGTGGGTGGGCAGCAGGTTGGCGCGTTCGGCCAGGGCCTCGTTGCCCACCTTCTTGCGCAGCTTGATCACGGCATCGAAGATCGCCTCGGGCCGCGGCGGACAGCCCGGCAGATAGAGATCCACAGGAATCAGCTTGTCCACACCGCGCACGGCCGTGGTGGAGTCGGCGCTGAACATGCCGCCGGTGATCGTGCAGGCGCCCATCGCGATCACGTACTTGGGCTCGGGCATCTGCTCATACAGCCGCACCAGGGCCGGGGCCATCTTCATGGTCACCGTGCCGGCCACGATGATCAGATCGGCCTGACGGGGACTGGAGCGGGGCACCAGACCGAAGCGGTCGAAGTCGAAGCGAGAGCCGATCAGGGCGGCGAACTCGATGAAGCAGCAGGCGGTGCCGTAGAGGAGGGGCCAGAGGCTGCTCAGCCGCGCCCAGTTGTGTATGTCATCCAGGGTGGTGAGGATCACGTTCTCGGAGAGATCCGAGGTCACCGTGGGAGCTCCCACAGGCCCGCAACTGGCGGCGCGCAGATCCTTGAGGGCCTGGATCGAGGGAGCCTCCGCCTGGCTGGCGGTGTCAGGGCTGGCGCTCACAGGTGAGGTGGGTGGGGTCATGGATTCGACGGGGCGAGGGGCACGGCCAGGGAGGTCTGGGACGGTTGTGGAGGGATCCGTTCAGGCCAGGGTCAGCTCCATTCGAGCGCGCCCTTGCGCCAGGCGTAGGCCAGGGCCACCACAAGGATGGCGATGAACACCAGGGCTTCGATGAACGCCAGCAGGCCGAGGCGGTGAAAGGCCACGGCCCAGGGGTAGAGAAAGACGGTCTCCACGTCGAAGATCACGAAGACCAGGGCGAACATGTAATAGCGGATGTTGAACTGAATCCAGGCACCGCCAATCGGCTCCATGCCCGACTCATAGGTGAGCTGGCGCTCCCCTGCCCGGCTGCGTGGCGCCAGCACCTTGTTGGCCACGATCGCCAGCACAGGCACGGCCGCCGAGATCAGCAAAAAGCCGAGGAAGGCGTCGTAGCCGGAGAGCACGAACATCGTTTGGGCCCAAGCTGCGGCTCAGTCTGGCACCTGTGGCGGTCACTAGAGTCCAGCTGCCGCGCCAGATCCCGGTGACCGACGAGACGCCCGCCGACAGTCCCCCCGTGGAACCCGGCGCCCAGCCGGCCGCTGCCCTCGATCCTGCCGCTGCCGTTGATCCGGCAGGCGCTGGTCCGGCAGGGGGCGAAGCGGACGATGACCCCGATGGCCACCGCTTCGAATGCCGCAGCTGCGGGTATGTCTACGACCCCGAGGAGGGCGTGCAGAAGGTGGGGATCGCCGCGGGAACGCCCTTCCTTCGGCTCGATCCGGCCAGCTTCCGCTGCCCCGTGTGCCGCAGCCGTATGGCCGCCTTCAAGGACATCGGTCCCCGCAGCAAGCCCAGCGGCTTCGAGGAGAACCTCAACTACGGGCTGGGGGTGAACCGGCTCACCCCGGGCCAGAAGAATGTGCTGATCTTCGGTGCCTTCGCCCTGGCCATCGCCTTTTTCCTTTCCCTCTACTCTCTGCGCTGATGAAGCCTGTCCTTCCCGGCTCCCTGAGGCGGCTGCTCTCCCCCCTGCTCAGCCTGGTGCTGGTGCTCGGCCTCGGCTTCAGCCTCAGCGGTTGCGTCACCACCGGCCTGCCGGTGGCCGAAACCAGCCCCTGGCAGCCGGTTGCCCTGGCCACCAGCTCCAACCCCCTGGCGGTGGCCTTCAGCGACGACCGCCACGGCTTCCTGGTGGGCAGCAACCGGCTGATCCTTGAAACCGACGACGGTGGAGCCAGCTGGCAGGAGCGCGCCCTCGACCTGCCCGAGGACGAGAATTTCCGGCTGATCAGCATCGATTTCGACGGCCAGGAGGGCTGGATCGCCGGCCAGCCGGGACTGCTCCTGCGCAGCACCGATGGCGGCCGCAACTGGAGCCGCCTGTTCCTGGACACCAAGCTGCCCGGCGAGCCCTATCTGGTCACGGCCCTGGGCCGCGGCAGTGCCGAACTGGCCACCAATGTGGGTGCCGTCTACGACACCGCCGATGGCGGCAGCAGCTGGCAGGCCCGGGTGCAGGACGCCGCCGGAGCGGTGCGGGAACTGCGCCGCAGCCCCGATGGCCGCTACGTGAGCGTGAGCAGCCTGGGCAATTTCTTCTCCACCTGGGATCCGGGGCAGCCCACCTGGCAGGTGCATCAGCGGGTCAGCAGCCAGCGTCTGCAGTCGATGGGCTTCCAGCCTGACGGAGCCCTGTGGATGCTGGCCCGCGGCGCCCAGCTGCGATTCGGCCCCGAGCTGGGCGAACCCGAGCGCTGGGGCAAGCCGATCATCCCGATCACCAACGGCTACGGCTACCTCGATCTGGCCTGGGATCCCCGCGGCACCATCTGGACCGCCGGCGGCAGCGGCACCCTGCTGGCCAGCGACGACGGCGGCGGCAGCTGGCGCCGCGATCCGGTGGGCCAGCAGCAGCCCTCCAACCTCACCCGCATCGTGTTCACCGGCGACGGCAAGGGCTTCGTTCTGGGCGAGCGAGGCTCGCTGCTGCGCTGGGTGGGCTGATGGGGTGGGCTGGGCTGGGGCGAGGGTGCCGCCAACTTCTGTAACCATGGCCCGCCCCCGCTGCCGGGGGCTCAGGACCTGCCCCTAGGATCGCTGAGCTGAACGCTTGTCGCCATGGCTGCCGGCTCCACAGGAGAACGTCCGTTCTTCGAAATCATCACCAGCATCCGCTACTGGGTGATCCACGCGGTCACACTGCCCGCGATCTTCCTGGCTGGGTTCCTCTTCGTGTCCACCGGTCTGGCCTACGACGCCTTCGGCACGCCCCGACCTGATGCCTACTTCCAGGCTCAGGAAAGCAAGGCTCCCGTCGTCAGCCAGCGCTACGAGGGCCGCAGCCAGCTTGACCTGCGCCTTCAGTAACCCATGACCCAGTCTCCCGTCTCCACCACGCCGCGCAACTACCCGATCTTCACGGTGCGCTGGCTCTCGGTCCACGCCCTCGGCATCCCCACGGTGTTCTTCCTGGGCGCCCTGGCGGCCATGCAGTTCGTGCGCCGCTGACCCTCCACCTCCTTTCAACCACCGCCACGTCAGCCGAACGCCATGGGCATGCAACGCAATCCCAATCCCAACAACCTGCCCGTCGAGCTGAACCGCACCAGCCTCTACCTGGGCCTGCTGCTGGTGTTCGTCACCGGCGTGCTCTTCACCAGCTACTTCTTCAACTGACGCAGGAGTCGATCCGATGAGCGGCAAGAAATCCACCATGCCCGACGGCCGGATCCCGGACCGTCTTCCCGACGGCCGGCCTTCGGTGGCCTGGCGCTCACGCTGGACCGAGGGCGTGCTCCCCCTCTGGCTGGTCGCCACCGCTGGCGGCATGGCCGTGATCTTCGTGGTGGGACTGTTCTTCTACGGCTCCTACTCCGGCGTCGGCTCCGCCTGATGCCACCCTTCGCGCACAATCCCGGCGGCGCCTGAATCAGGGCAGCGTCCTGACCCCATGCCTGAGCTCCACCGCCGCCATGGGGGCCGCCCCAGCCCTCGCAAGCGTTGGTTGTGTGGTCGGGGCCCGGGGGCGTGAAGAAGCGTCACCTGCTGGGCAATCCGGCCCTCTCCTGGCTGGCGGGGGCCCTGCTCAATGCCTATGGCCAGCTGGTGCTGATCACCTCCGGGGTGCGGGTGCTTGCCGACCCCGAGACGGAGAGCCTGGTGCTGCAGAGGCGAGGAGCGGTGATCTACGCCCTCTGGCACTGCCACGTGTTCTTCATGCCGCTCCTGCGGCTGCACACGCGTCGGCCTGTGGCTGTGCTGCTCAGCAGCCACCGCGATGCCCGGATCGTGGGCGTGGCGGCGCGCATGCGCGGCGTGGAGCTGGTGCAGGGCTCCTCCACCCGCGGCGGCGTGGCCGCCTACCGGGAGCTGCTGCAGCGGCTGCGCCAGGGGCAGTCGGTGTGCATCACCCCTGATGGGCCCCGGGGGCCGGCCAGGCAGGTGAAGCGGGGTGTGCTTCACCTGGCCCGGCAGTCGGGCTGCGCCGTGGTGCCGGTGGGTCTGGCTCTCAGCCGACGGCGCCGGCTGCGTTCCTGGGACCGCTCGGTGCTGCCCCTGCCCTTCGGCCGGGCGGTGCTGGCGCTCGGTCCACCCATCTACCTCATGGCTCCCGGTGACGGGACGGGCCAGCAGCGCGATGGCGCTGCTGGCTGCCTGCCCCATGCCGCCGTGCTGGCTGAGGCCCTGGAGGCCAGCAGCGGCCAGGCGTCCCTGGCCCTGGGCCGCGGTGTCCGCTGATGGCTGTACGAGGGCTGGCACTCCTGCTCAGCTACCGCCTGCTGACGCTGCTGCTCACCCCGCTGCTGCTGCTGCTGCTGCTGCTGCGCAGCTGGCGGGGACGGGAGGAGCCGCGGCGTCTGCCGGAGCGGCTGGGGGTGGCTCCTCATCCCCGGCCGGCAGGGCCCCTGGTGTGGATCCATGCCGCCAGCGTGGGTGAACTCACCAGCCTGCTGCCCTTGCTCGAGGCTCTGGCCGTGACCTGCCGCACCGCCGGCCGCCCCGCCCCGGCCGTGCTCGTCACCAGCGTGACCCGCACCGCCGCCCGCCTCGCTCCCAGCCTGCTGCCCCAGGGTGTCCTGCACCAGTACGTGCCGATCGACCACTGCCTGGCCATGGCCCTGTTCCGTCGCCACTGGCGGCCCGATCTGGGGCTGCTGGCGGAGGCGGAGCTGTGGCCGGAACTGGTGCACGCCATGCCGCGGCCGGTGCTGATCAACGCCCGTGTCAGCGCCCGCTCCTACCGGCGCCATTGCCGCCTGCCGCTCTACAGCCGCTGGCTGTACGGGCGCTGCCAGGCTTGTTTCGCCCAGTCCGCAGCCGATGCCGAGCGGCTGCGGCGCCTCGGTGCTCCAGCCGCGCGCGCCCTCGGCTCCACCAAGTGGGATGCGCCGCCATTGGCGGTGGATGGCCCCAGCCTGGAGCGCGTGCGGCGGCTCTGGTGCCAGCGGCCGGTGCTGCTGTTCGCCAGCAGCCATGTCGGCGAAGAGGCGCTGCTGCTGGCTGCCTGGCCGGAGATCTGCCGGCGCCTGGCGCCCCGGCGCCCTGCGCTGCTGCTGGCTCCGCGCCATCCGCAGCGGGCGCCCCAGGTGCTGGCTCTGGTGCGGGCCAGCCTTCCCGCCGCGCAGCTCTGGAGCCAGTTGGAGCGCTCGTCCGCCGCCGACCCGTCCGCCGCCCCGCGCGCCCGGGACGCCCTGGTGGTGGACGCCCTCGGGATGATGGGCACCTGGATCGCCGCTGCCGCGGTGGTGGTGATGGGGGGCAGCTTCCGGATCGGGGGCCTGGACATCGGCGGCCACAACCCCCTCGAACCCGTGCGTGGCGGCCGGCCCGTGGTCTGCGGCCCCGACATGGCCAACTTCGCTGAGGTCAGCGCGGAGCTTGAGGGCGGCGGCTGGCTGCGCCGCTGTGCCAGCGCCGATGCTGCCTGGGAGACCGTGATCGCCTGGCTGCGGGAACCGCCCCGGCCTGCTGCCCTGCCGCCGCTGCAGGGCCCCTCAGCCCTGATCGCCGCCAGTGTGCTCGAGCGGCTGCCGCTGGCGGTGCCGCCTGCTTCAGCCCGCTGATGCTGCTCGCCACACCCCGCTTCTGGTACCGCCAGCGGCCTGGTCTGCTGGCCTTGCTGCTGTGGCCATGCGGCTGGCTCTACGGCCTGGCCGTGCGCTGCCACCGGGCCAGCAGCCGGGCCTGGCAACCACCGCTGCCGGTGGTGTCGGTGGGCAACATCACCCTGGGGGGCACCGGCAAGACGCCGCTGGTGATCGCCCTGGCCCGGGAACTCAGCGGCCGCGGCTGGCGGCCGGCGGTGCTCAGCCGCGGCTACGGCAGTGGTCGCCGCGAGCCGCTGCGGGTGGAGCCGCAGATGGCCGCCGCAGCGGTGGGTGATGAGGCGCTGGAGCTGGTGCGCGGGCTGCCCGGGGTGCCGGTGTGGATCGGTGCTGACCGCGTGGCTTCCGCTCGCCGGGCCCTGGAACAGGGCGCCGACCTGCTTCTGCTCGATGACGGCCTGCAGCACTGGCGCCTGAGCCGGGACTGCGATGTGACCGTGCTCGACGAGCAGCGGCGCCTGGGCAACGGGCTGGTGTTCCCCGCCGGCCCCCTGCGCGAGCCGGCCGCGGCGCTGGCGCGGGCTCACCTGCTGGTGCTCACCGGGGCGCAGGCTGATCTCGCCGTGGCGGCCACGGGACTGCCCTGGCCAGCCGGCCGCCCCTGGCTGCGGGTGCCGGCCAGGCTGGAGGTGCCGGCGGTGTTGCGGCAGCGGCCCCTGCTGGCGTTCTGCGGGATCGGCCTGCCGGAGAAGTTCTTCGCCGCCCTGCGCCACGAGGGCTGTCGGCTGGTGGCCTGCAGGGCCTTTCCCGACCACCATCCCTATGCTCGCAGCGATGTGGAGAGGTTGTTGACCCTGGCCCGGTCCCAGCAGAACGCAACCCTGGTGACCACCGGCAAGGACTGGCAGCGGCTCACAGCTGTGCTCGCCCCTGCTGAGCGCACCGCTGTTGTGCCGGTGGCCCTGCGGCTCGATCCGCGGGCCGTGGCCCAGCTCGCCGAGCAGGTGCTGGCCGAGCTGGTCAGTCGGGGCTGGGGGCGGCGTGGCTGAGAGGGGGGAGCTGCTGCTGGTGGCTGGTGAAGCCTCCGGCGATCTGCATGGCGGTGCCCTGCTCGGAGCCCTGCGGCGCCGGCAGCCGGATCTGGCCGTGGCCGGGGTGGGTGGCGTGCGCCTGCGGGCCGCCGGCATGGAGGTGCTGGCCGATGTGAGCAGCCTGTCGGCGGCCGGGGTGGTGGAGATCCTCGGCAGCGTTCGCCGGCATCACCGGGTGATGCGCCTGCTGAAGCGCCGCATGGACGCCCAGCGGCCGCAGGCGGTGGTGCTGATCGACTACCCCGGCTTCAACCTGTTTGTGGCCCGTGAAGCCCATCGCCGCGGCATCCCGGTGTTCTTCTACATCGCCCCCCAGGTGTGGGCCTGGGGGCGGGGCCGCGCCCGGCGCATGGCTGGCTTCATCGATCGCCTGGCGGTGATCTTCCCCTTTGAGGAGGCTCTCTTCAATGCCCATGGCCGCGACTTCGCCCGCTATGTGGGGCATCCCCTGCTCGATGAGATCCGCGTCACCGCCAGTGCGGAAGAGACCCGACGGCGCCATGGCCTGGATCCCGAGCGGCCCCTGCTGGTGCTGATGCCCGGCAGCCGGCGCAGTGAGGTGCGCCTGCTGCTGCCTTCCTTGCTGGCCGCCGCTGAGCACCAGCGCCGCCAGGGCTGGCAGGTGGTGTTGCTGCGGGCTCCCACCATTGACCCCACCGTTCTGGAACGGGCGGCTGGCGGCTCCCTGCCGCTGCCGCCCTGCATCGAGGACGACACCGTCAACCTGCTGCACGCGGCCGATGCCGGCCTGGTGAGTTCCGGCACCGCCACCCTGCAGGCGGCGCTGCTGGGCTGTCCCCACGTGATCGTCTACCGCTTCAACTGGCTCACCCATCTGCTGGCCCGGCTGGTCACCCGCCACCGGGTTCTGGGCCTGCCCAATGTGATCCTCGGCAGCATGGTGTTCCCCGAGCTGCTGCAGGAACGCGTCAACCCGGCCGATCTGGTGGCCGCCCTGAGCACGCTGCTGAGCGATCGCCCCCGGCTGGAGGCGGCCATCAGCGAGCTGCGCCGGCGCATGGGCCCGCCGGGCGCCTCCGACCGCGCTGCCGAGGCCCTGCTGGAGCTGCTGCCATGAGCAACCCCAACCAGGCCGTCGAGCACACCCCCTCCGGGTTCAGCTACAGCCGCCTGCTGGCCTACGGCCGCCGCTACCTCTGGCCCACCTACCTGCTGGCCTTCCTGTTCAACCTCGGCTACGGCACCTCCACCGGGGTGGTGCCCCTGGTGATCCGCTACCTGTTCGATGAGGTGCTGCCCAGCGCCGACCGCACCCGTCTCTATGCGGCGCCGGCGGTGATCCTGGTGGTGATCGGCCTGCGGGCCCTCTGCCAGTACCTGGGCGCCTACCTCAGTGAGACCGTGGGCCAGGGGATCACGGCCGACCTGCGCGCGGAGATCGCCGCCCGGGTGATGGTGCTGCCCCAGGCCTACATCGACCGCGGCAGCTCCTCCAGCCTGATCTCACGGGTGCTCAGCGACGTCACCCTGGTGAAGACCGGCCTGGTGGACGGACTCACCTCCCTGGCCAAGGACAGCCTCACCCTGCTGGTGCTGGTGCTGGTGGCGTTCTATCAGGACTGGCTGCTGTCCCTGGTGGCCTTCATCCTGTTCCCTCTCGGCGTCTGGCCGGTGCTGCGCTCCTCGCGCAAGGTCCGGCGCCACTCCAGCCGGGGCCAGTCGAGCCTCGCCCGCCTGGCCTCCACCCTGCAGGAGGCGGTGGTGGGATCGCGGGTGGTGAAGGTGTTCGGCATGGAGGGCTACGAACTGGAGCGCTTCGAGCTGGAGAACCGTTCAGTGCTGCGCTCCGCCCTGCGCACCACCCGCGCCAAACTCGCCAACCAACCCCTGATGGAGCTGCTCGGGGCGGCGGGCTTCAGCGCCGTGCTGCTCTACGGCGGTGAGGCGGTGATCGCCGGCACCCGCACCACTGGCAGTTTCTTCGCCTTTCTCACCTCCCTCTACCTCTGCTACGCCCCCTTCAAGGGCCTGGCCAAGGCCAACGCCGTGCTCCAGCAGGGGGTGGCCGCCGCCGGCGAGGTGTTCGCCATCCTGGACACGCCGCCCGACCCCGCCGACCCGCCCCAGCCGCGGCCACTGGGCACCTTCGGGGGGGTGCTGCGGGCCGAGGCCGTGAGCTTCGCCTACGACCAGGAACCTGTGATCCGCGGGCTGGAGCTGGAGATTCCCCGTGGCAGCACCGTGGCCCTGGTGGGGCCGAGCGGAGGCGGCAAGAGCACGATCATCGACCTCTTCTGCCGCTTCTACGACCCCACCGCCGGGCGGATCAGCATCGACGGGCTGGATCTGCGCGAGATCTCGCTGGCCGACCTGCGCTCCCAGATCTCCCTGGTGGACCAGAACACCTTTCTGTTCAACGACTCGGTAGCCAACAACATCGCCTACGGCCACGGCTTCGTCGGCAGATCCGGCACCGCCGGCCAAGGTGCGCTCTGCGCGGGCGGCCCCGCTGGTGGCGCCGGGCTCAGCGGCCGTGAGCAGGCCGGCCCTGAGGAGATCGTGGCGGCGGCCCGGGCGGCCAACGCCCATGGTTTCATCGAGAACCTCGCCGATGGATACGACACCCTGATCGGTGAGAACGGCGCCATGCTCTCGGGAGGACAGCGCCAGCGCATCGCCATCGCCCGGGCATTGATCAAGAACGCCCCGATCCTGTTTCTCGACGAGGCCACCTCGGCTCTCGATTCGGCCTCCGAACAGGTGGTGCAGGAAGCCCTGGACCGCCTGATGGCGAACCGCACCACTCTGGTGGTGGCCCACCGCCTCTCCACCGTGGTGAACGCTGACCGGATCTGTGTGATCGCCGCCGGTCGTCTGGTGGAGTCGGGCCAGCACGCCGATCTGCTCGCTCGCGGCGGCGTCTATGCCGGCCTAGTTTCGTCACAATTCGCAACCGCAGAAGCGCTATCGCCCTGATGAGCTCAGCCGCCACTGCCCCGGCCCCCCACTCCCCCGCCGGCTACGACCGCTCTGACTGGGCCAGCGCCTTCCGTAACGTGGCCAGCGAGCTCAGCGGTGAGCCCCTCAGCGCCGCCCGGGGCGCGATCCCCCCTGAGCTCGGCGGCTGCCTCTACCGCAACGGTCCCGGCCGCCTGGAACGGGGAGGGCGCTGGGTGCACCACCCCTTCGATGGCGACGGCATGATCACCGCTCTGCACTTCGAGCAGGGCCGCGCCCGGATCAGCAACCGCTTCGTGCGCACCACCGGCTGGCAGGCCGAGGAGGCGGCAGGACGCTTCGTGTACCGGGGAGTGTTCGGCACCGAGAAGCCCGGGGGCCTGCTCGCCAACGCCTTCGACCTGCGCCTCAAGAACATCGCCAACACCCATGTGGTGCGCCTGGGCGAGCAGCTGCTGGCCCTCTGGGAGGCGGCTGAGCCCCACGCCCTCGACCCCGACACGCTGGAGACCCGCGGCATCACCCTGCTGGATGGGGCCCTCAAACCCGGCGAGGCCTTTGCTGCCCACCCCCGCTTCGATCCCGGCCACCACGGTGGGCGCCGCATGGTCACCTTCGGCGTCAAGGCCGGTCCCACCAGCACCATCCGGCTGATGGAGTTCGCCGCCGCCGATGATCCCGCCAACGGGGTTGCCGCCGGCCAGTTGCTGGCGGAGCGCCGTGACAGCTTCCGGGGCTTCGCCTTCCTGCACGACTTCGCGATCACACCCCAGTGGGCCGTGTTCCTGCAGAACGCCATCGCCTTCAATCCGCTGCCCTACGTGTTCGGCCAGAAAGGGGCTGCCCAGTGCCTGGCCTCCAAGCCCGGTGAAGCGGGCCAGTTCTGGCTGGTGCCCCGGCCCGGCACCGAAGCCGCCGCCCGCCATCCGCAGCCGCTGCGGGTGCCGGCGCCGGAGGGTTTTGTGTTTCACCACCTCAACGCCTTCGAGGATCGGAGCAGCGGCGAGCTGGTGGTGGATTCGATCTACTACGCCGATTTCCCCTCCATCGGCCCCGATACCGATTTCCGGGCGGTGGACTTCGCGACCATTCCCGAAGGGCAGCTGCTGCGCTGCCGCATCGATCTGGAGCAGGCCGGGCGGGACCCGGCCACGGCCGTGCGTCAGCACTGGTTGGAGCAGCGCTGCTGCGAGTTCGCCACCGTCCACCCCGCCCGCCAGGGACTGGAGCCCCGCTACGCCTGGATGGCTGTGGCCGAGCGGGAGCGGGGCAATGACCCCCTGCAGGCGATCGAGAAACTCGACCTGGTGAGCGGAGAGCGGCGCCTGTGGAGTGCCGCTCCCCGGGGATTCGTGAGCGAGCCGGTGGTCGTGCCCCGGCCTGGTGCGACGGCCGAGGACGACGGCTGGCTGCTGTGCCTGGTGTGGAACGGTGCGCGCTGCGCCAGTGATCTGGTGATTCTCAATGCCGCCGATATGGGCGAGCAGGCAGTGCTGGAGCTGCCGCTGGCGATTCCCCATGGCCTGCATGGCAGCTGGGCGCCGGCCTAGGGATCGCTTCCGGCCAGGCCCGGCTCACAGTCTTCATGCTCTGCCAGCAGCTGCCTCAGCCCCGGCAGCAGCTTCGCCAGGGCGCGGCCCCGATGGCTGATCCGGCCCTTGAGAGCGGGCTCCATCTCCGCGAAACTGAGCCCCAGCTCCGGCACCAGGAACACAGGGTCGTAGCCGAAGCCGCCCTGGCCCCGCGGCTGCTCGAGGATTATGCCCGGACACACGCCTTCCACCTCCAGCAGCACCTGGCCGCAGGGGTCGGCCAGGGCCAGGGCGGCGGTGAAGCGGGCGCTGCGGTCTGCCGCCCGGCCAGGGGCCCTGGCCTGGGCCGCTGCCAGTTCCCCCAGCAGCCGCTCGATCCGCTCCGGGTCGCTGGCGCCATAGCGGGCCGAGTGCACCCCCGGTGCCCCAGCGAGGGCATCCACGCTCAGCCCTGAATCGTCGGCGAGGGCCCAGCTGCCGCAGGCGTGCGCTACGGCCACGGCCTTGAGGCGCGCGTTTTCGGCGAAGCTGGCCCCGCTTTCCTCCACCCTCAGCGCCTCGGGCTGGGGCCGGATCCTCAGGCCCAGGGGGGCGAAAAGCTGGCTGAACTCCCGCAGTTTGCCGGCATTGCCGCTGGCGATCACCAGCATGGGGGCGGCTGGACTCATCGGGGGTCTGTCTGGCTCAAGGGGGCAGCGGGCTCAGGCGTTTTCGGCGAGCTGGCGAGCCCAGCCCAGCACGGCGGCCACCCGCTCGGCAGTGGGGGCCTCGCAGTAGAGCCGCAGCAATGGTTCGGTGCCGGAGAAGCGCAGCATCAGCCAGTGGGCGGGACCCAGCCGCAGCTTCAAACCATCGCTGCGCTGCACCTCCAGCACCGGCTGCCCCGCCACCTGCCGTGGGCACGCCTGGGCCAGCTGCTCCTCCAGGCGGAGGCGGGCGCCCATGTCGGCCAGTCGCAGGTCGAGGCGGTCGTAGCAGGCGGCACCCCCATGGGCCCGCTGCAGGGCATCGAGCCGCTGGCCCAGGGGCGTGCCGCCCTCCACCAGGGCCTCGATCAGCAGCAGGGCAGCGAAGGGCGCATCGCGCTCGGGCAGATGCATGCCGAAGCCCACACCGCCGGACTCCTCGCCGCCCACCAGCACATCGCCGCTGAGCATCTCGGCGGCGATGTGCTTGAACCCCACGGGTTTCTCCAGCACCGGGCGGCCCAGATCTTCCGCCACCCGCTGCATCAGGTCGGAGCCGCTCACGGTCTTGACCACCGTTCCCGGCAGCCCCCGGGCGCGGGCCAGGTGGTCGATGAACAGGGGCATCAGCAGCTGGGTGCTGCAGAACCGCCCGTGCTCATCCACGGCGGCGATGCGGTCCCCGTCGCCGTCAAACACGATCCCCATCGCCGGCCGGCCGGCGGCGGTGCTGGCCCGCACCGCCGCGATCAGCTCCGGCACGTAGGCCGGCAGGGGCTCGGGCGGGTGGCCGCCGAAGAGGGGATCGCGCCACTCCCTGATTTCCCGCAGAACGCCGCTGGCGACGGCCTCCGCCCCGAGCAGGGCGGGCAGCACGCCGGCAGCCGAGCCGTGCATCGGATCCACGACCACGGTCAGTCCCAGGCGCTCCAGCCCGGCCGCCAGGGGAGCGGTGTCAAGCCTCGCCCGCAGTCCTCCCACGTAGGCGGCGTGGGCATCGAAGCGGGTCTCGCCAGCGGCGTCCGCGGGTGGCACCGGCACGCTGATGCCACCGGCTGCCAGGCGGGTCTCCACCCGCCGGGTGAAGTCGCCCTCCACCGATCCACCGAAAGGGCCCTTGATCTTCAGACCCAGCCATTCGGGCGGGTTGTGGCTGGCGGTCACCACCAGCGCTCCCAGGGCGCCACGCTCCACCACCGCCCAGCTGCAGGCGGGGGTGGGGGTGGCGCCGGCGGCCAGCACCGGGATCAGGTTCACCCCCCGCACGGCACTGCAGATGGCCGCGGCCAGTTCAGGGGCCAGAAAGCGGCGGTCGTAGCCGATCACCACCTCGCGGCTGTCGAGCCCCTGCGGTGCGGCGTAGGCCAGCTCGGCGGCGGCCGCGGCGGCCACCGGCAGCAGGCGTTCCACGGTGATGTCCACGCCGAGGATTCCCCGCCAGCCGTCCGTGCCGAAGCTGATCGGAGCCGCCTCCAGGGGCAGGGGAGCTGAGGCCATGAACAGAGACTGGGCCATAGGACTGCGGCCGCCAGCATGCCCGAGCCCCGGCGCCGCCGGCCGGTACCGGGCCGGCCGCTGCCTAGCGTGGCGTCATGGTCCAGGAGTTGGTGACCGACAGGCTGCTGCGCAGCTGGCTGCGCTGCCGGCGCCGGGCCTGGCTCGATCGCCACGGCGACCCGGGCCAGCGCCTCTGGACGGCTCACCGGGCCCTGGCCCTGAGCGATCAGCTGGGCAGTTTCCAGACCCTGTTGCCCGGCCGGCCCGGACACGGCGAGGCCGCCTGCGCCGCCGGCGCGGTCGGTGTGGTGGGCCTGCGGCTCTACGGCATCGCGCCGGGGGGGCAGGGGCTGCAGGCCCATCCGGCCCTGCTGGAGCGGGTGAAGGGCCGGAGCACCTGGGGAGATCATGCCTACTGGCCCGTGCTCGGCCGCCAGGGCCGCCATCTCACCCGCGAACATCGCCTTGTGCTCACCCTCTGGGGACGGCTGCTGGCTGAGCGCCAGGGGGCGCCGGTGCCCCTGGCCCTGGCCGTGGCGGGCGAGGGCCGTGGCCTGCAGCGCCAACGCCTGGCCCTCGGTGCCGGTCTGCAGCGTCAGCTGGATGAGGCCGTGGGGCGTCTGGCGGGGGATCTGGGCCGCCAGGAGCCGCCGCCGCTGGTGGCCGACCGCAAGAAATGCGTGCTCTGCGGCTGGCGCGGCCTCTGCGACCAGGAGGCCCGCCGTCAGGGCCACCTCAGCGAGGTGAGCGGCATCGGCGGGCGCCGCCGGGAACTGCTGCTGGAGCAGGGCATCACCAGCCTGGGTGAGCTGGCGGCCTGTGATCCGGCCGCCCTGGCTGCGGCCCTGGCGGTGCATGGCGATCAGCACCGCGACATCGCCGCTGACCTGGTGGCGCAGGCGCGCGTGCAGGCCAGCGGCCAGCCGCAGCGCCTGCGACCCGCCGCTGCCGCCGGCGGTCCGCTGCCGGAGCTTGTAGCGGCGCCCGGGGTGCTGCTCTACGACATCGAGTCGGATCCGGACGCCCGCGACGACTTCCTGCACGGTTTCGTGGTGGTGCGGCGCCCTGCCGCCGGTGCCTGGCCTGGGGCTGCCGGCCCCGGCGCGGCCGCATCCTGCCGCTACCACCCCCTGCTGGCCCTGCAGGAGCACGGGGAGGCGCGCCTGTGGCAGCGGCTGCGGCGCTACCTGGCGCACTACCCCGGCTGGCCCCTGCTCCACTACGGCGAAACCGAGGCGATTGCCCTGCTGCGCCTGGCGCGTCGTCAGGGGGCTGACGAGGCGGAACGGGATGCTCTCAGGGTGAGGCTGCTCGACGTCCATGCCCGTCTGCGGCAGCACTGGCGCCTGCCGGTGAACAGCTACGGCCTCAAGGCGGTGGCCAGCTGGCTCGGGTTCCGCTGGACCCAGTCCGGCGTGGAGGGGGCCCGCTGTCTGCTCTGGTGGCGCCAGTGGCGCCGGGACGGGGGCACACCACGGCTGCGGCGCATCTTCACCTACAACCGTGACGACAACCTGGCCACCTGGGCGGTGACCCGCTGGCTGCTGGATCAGGAGCGCTGAGTCCCGGCTCCCGCGGGTGGCATCACGAAGCCATCCGGAAGCGACAGCTCCAGCCGGGGAGCGCGGTTGCCCTCCCCGGCCTGCAGCTCGCCGCTCTCAAGGGCGCGGCGGCGCACCAGGGCCAGGCCGATCCAGTCGCCGTTCGCCAGCTCCAGGGCGGAGGTGATCAGCCCGAGGCGCAGGGCGGCCTCGCCTGCGGCAGGCCCATCGGCCCCTGAAGCTGGCAGCGCCTGCAGCACCTGGCCCGGCGTCGGCGGGGCAGCGCTGCCGTCCGCCCGCCAGTGCCAGCGCCGCAACTGCTGCTTGACGCCGTCGTACGTGGCCAGTTTCGCCAGGGTCTCCTGGCCCACGTAGCACCCCTTGCTGAGGCTCACCCGATCCGCCAGGCCGAGTTCGAAGGGGTTGTGGTCGTCGTTGATCTCCGAGGGCACCGCCGGGCGGCCCTGCTGGATGCGCCAGCGCTCCTGCTCCTGTGCATCCAGCAGCTCACGCCCGGCCCAGAGCTCCGGCATGGGGTCTGACTCCCCGAGCACCAGGCCGAGTCCCAGTGCCCCCGCCCCCAGCTGCCAGCCGCCGCCGTCCAGCTTCAGCCAGCGGCCCGCCGGCCCCGCTTCGAGCTGTTCCTGCTGCCCGGGCACCGGAGTGATCAGCCAGCCCGGGCTGGGCGGTTGCAGTTGCGCCCGATCGGCAGGAAACAACACCCGGTCGAGAGCCTGATGCACCAGCGCGCCGTCACCGGCGCTCACCACCAGCCAGGCGCCGCGCCCGTCCACCAGCACCTCCGCCAGGGCCCGCAGCCGGGCGGTGGCGCTGATGCAGCAGGTGGCGATCCACTGGCCGCAGCCAGCGCCCTCGATGTCGGCGCTGGTCTGGCCGTGCAGCACCCGCAGGGTGTCGTCGCCCTCCAGGCGGATCAGGCTCGCCGGCTGCCGGCTGAGGGATGGGCGTGCCGGCCGCCAGCCCCAGGGACTGCTCATCGCTTCGGCTCCGCCTGCGTCGCGCTGCAGGCCGCCAGCTCCGCCAGCGGGAACAGGCTGCGCAGCTCCAGTCCAGCTGCCGTCATCGCCTCCAGGCCGCCCTCCTGCCGGTCGACGATCGCCACCACCCGGCTCACCCGGTAGCCCGCCTCACGCAACTGCTGCACCGCCTGCAGGGATGAGCCGCCGGTGGTCACAACGTCCTCCAGCACGGTGACCGTGGCACCGGGCGCCGGCAGCGGCCCCTCCAGCCAGGCGCCGGTGCCGTGCCCCTTGGCCTGCTTGCGCACGATCAGCGCCTCCAGGGAGCGCCCGTCCAGGGCCGCACGCATCGCCACGGCGCTCACCAGGGGATCGGCACCCAGGGTGAGACCGGCCACGGCCACGGCCTCGGCCTCCACCTCCGCCAGCAGCAGCACCCCCAGCAGGGCCAGGCCCTCGCCGCTGAGGCTCACCGGCTTGCAGTTCACGTAGTGGGGGCTGGTGCGCCCCGAGGCCAGGGTGAAGCTGCCACGACGGTAGGCACGAGCGGTCAGCCGCTCGCGCAGCAGGCTGCGCATCGCCGCAGCTGTGTTCGGCAGGGCGAGCCGGAGCTGGGACTCCAGAGGCGGCACTGGTGAATCGGCGAGGGGACGCCTAGTTTGGTGGCAGGGTGGCCCTGCTGGCCGCAGCCGCTTCATCACCCCTCCTTGATATCACCCCTGCTTGATCGCCCCCGCCACCTCTGCCCCGCTACCTGCGGACGTCCCGGCCATGTCGACCCCTTCCCGCCCCTGCCAGTCTGTGGTCCCCAGCCTGCTTCTGGCGCCCCTCCTGCCAGTGGTCGCCCTGCTCGCCGGGCCCCTTGCCGCTCCAGCTCTGGCCGGACCGGTGGTCTGCACCACCACTCTTGAGGCTCCGCCGGCAGGCAGTGCCGGCGCCGCTCCCGCAGCCCCGGTGGAGGTCACCCGCTGCGGCAGCGTGCAGACCGTGCCCCAGCTTGTGGAAGATCGCTTCTTCAGCTACACGGGCCCCTTTGCCCGCGGCGTCAGCCTCAGGAACCAGATCACCGATCTGTTCGGCATCGCCATCGGCGGGCGTGATGGCAATCGCGTGATGGGCTTCGGCTTCCCCGATCAGACGATCGTGTGGGACGGCAGCGCCGTAGGCAACACCACCAACTTTCTGTTCGACCAGCAGAGCGATCCGATGCCCCTGCGCACCGGCGACATCTCCAGTGGCTTTTCCGGCAGCCTGAGCGGTGGCGCCGAGCCCCTGCCGGTTGAGCCCAGCTCGCCGGAGCTTCCCCAGGCCTTCTCCCTGCCGGGCAACGACGCCACCTGGTCGGCCCCCGTGCGCGGTCTGTGGTGATCCCGTGCCCGGGCCTGCGCTGCGCCAGGCTGCGCGGCGCACCCCGCCGGGGGTCTAGCAATCTGGTGAATGCAGCGGACTCATAATCCGCCCAAGGCGGGTTCGATCCCCGCGACCCCCATGCCTGCGTCCATGCAGCGAACCGCGCCTCCCCGCCCTCCATGGCCGGCACCCCTGCCGTGATCCTGCTGATCGCCCTGGCGGCTCTGGTGGCGCTGCGGGCGTTTTTTTCCGCCGGCGAAGCAGCCCTGATTCAGCTGCGGCCCAGCCGGGTGAACCAGCTTCTGGAGGCGGGCGAACCCGGAGCGGCCGCCATCGCCAAGCTCCAGCGCCGGCTGCGCCGCGCCCTGGTGGCCACGCAGCTGGGCTCGGTGCTGGCCCTGGTGGCCTTCGGCTGGGCGGGCCGGGGCCTGGCGGAACGTCTGGCGGGGCTGGCCCAGGGCGGTGGCGGCAGTCCGCCCCAGGCCTGGCTGGATCTCGTGGTGTTCCTGCTGATGGTGCTGGTCGCCACCCTGTTCGGCGGGCTGGCGCCCAAGGCCTGGGTGCTGCACAGCCCGGAGCGCTCGGCCCTGCGGCTGGCCCCGCTGCTCGCTGCCCTCAGCCGCAGCCTGGCTCCCCTGCTGGGCCTGGTGGAACGGCTCGGGGCGCTGCTGCTGCGGCTGCTGGGTCTGCCGCGCAACTGGGATGAGCTGGTGCCGGTGCTGTCGGCCGGAGAGCTGGAGACGCTGATCGAAACCGGCGGGGTCACCGGACTTCTGCCCGATGAGCGCAACATCCTCGAGGGGGTGTTCTCCCTGCGCGACACCCGAGTGCGCGAGGTGATGGTGCCCCGCTCGGGCATGGTCACCCTGCCCCTGGAGGTCAGCTTCGCGGAGCTGATGCGGGCCGTGCATGACACGGCCCATGCCCGTTTCCCGGTGATCGGCCGCTCCCTCGACGATGTGCGCGGCCTGCTCGACCTGCGCCATCTGGCGGATCCCATTGCCCGCGGCCTGCTGCAGTCGGATACGCCGCTGGCCCCCTACATCCGGCCAGTGGTTCAGGTGCAGGAGAGTGCCTCCCTTGCGGAGCTGCTGCCGCTGATCCGCAGTGGCCAGCCCCTGCTGGTGGTGGTGGATGAGCATGGCGGCACCGAGGGCCTGGTGACGGTGGCTGACCTCACCAGCGAGATCGTGGGGGAGGAGGAGAATCCCCTCGATCCCGATGACGACCTCACCACGCTGGCCGAGGGGTGCTGGTCGGTGGCGGGGGATCTGGAGATCTTTGAGCTCAACCGTCAGCTGCCGCTGCCCCTGCCCGAGGCGGACGATCACCACACCCTGGCCGGTTTTCTGCTCGAACGCCTGCAGCACATCCCCTCCGCAGGTGAGGGTCTGCGCTGGCAGGGCTATCAGTTCCAGATCCTGGCCATGGATGGCCCCCGCATCGAACGGGTGCAGATCGACCGACCGATCGACCCGGCGGCCAGCGAGGTCCAGGAGCCGGCGTCGGATCAGGGGCGCGGATGACCCGCCTGACGATCACTGATAATCACTCCGTTTGGGTGCCCGTGCCATGAACCCGGTCCGCGTGGGGGTCATCGGCATCGGCAACATGGGCTGGCACCATGCCCGCGTGCTCAGCCTGATCAAGGATGCCCAGCTGGTGGGCGTGGCCGATCCGCACCAGGGCCGAGGTCAGCTGGCCACCCAGCAGCTCGGCTGCGCCTGGCATCCCTCCCACGAGTCGCTGCTGGAGCAGGTGGACGCGGTGTGCATCGCCGTGCCGACCCTGCTGCATCACCCCGTGGGGCTGGCCTGTCTGCAGGCGGGCAAGCACGTCCTGATCGAGAAGCCGATCGCCGCCAGCCAGGAGGAGGCGGCCGAGCTGATCGCCGCCGCCGAGCGCGCTGGTGTGCAGCTTCAGGTGGGTCACATCGAACGCTTCAATCCCGCCTTCCGCGAGCTGATCAAGGTGGTGGCCAACGAGGAGGTGGTGGTGCTGGAGGCCCGGCGCCACAGCCCCAATTCCGAGCGCGCCAACGATGTGTCGGTGGTGCTCGACCTGATGATCCATGACATCGACCTGGTGCTGGAGCTGGCCGGCGCTCCGGTGCTGCGGCTGGCGGCGGCGGGGGGACGCAGCGCCGAGGGGCCGATCGACTACGTCAACGCCACCCTGGCCTTCGCCAACGGTGTGGTGGCGAGCCTCACGGCCAGCAAGATGGCTCACCGCAAGATCCGCAGCCTCAGCGCCCACTGCCGGGCCAGCCTGGTGGAAACCGACTTCCTCAACCGCACCCTGCACATTCACCGCCGCTCCCACCAGTCGGTGAGTGCCGATCACGGCGAGCTGGTCTACCGCTCCGACGGCCTGGTGGAGGAGGTCAGCACCACAGCGATCGAGCCCCTCTATGCCGAGCTCACCCACTTCCTGGCCTGCGTGCGCGGCGATGAGTCGCCGGCGGTGGATGGTCTGCAGGCCTCCCGGGCCCTGCTGCTGGCGGAACTGATCGAGCAGTGCGTCGAGCAGTCCAGCCTCTCGCTGAATCTGGCGCAGCCGATCTGACTCAGCCGACCTGGCTCAGCTCCCGCAGGGCTTCGAGCTGCCAGCGCCTGCAGTCGGCCGGTGAGGCGCGGTAGAAGCGGTCCCACGCGCCCGCCTTGTGCCTGCCGTACTCCTCCGCCGGCACCTGGGGATGGTGGCCCTGCCAGCCCACGCGCACGGCATGGCCGATCACCACGTCGAGGGCCAGGTCGTCCTCAAAGCGCAGCTGCGGGTTGGCCTCCACGAAGGCCATCAGCGTGATCAGGGTTTCGGTGCACAGCTGGCGGTATTCCGGCGCCTCGATCTTGCTGAGCAGATGCTCCACCAGTGAGGCGAAGTTGCGCTCTCCGGGGGTCTTCTCGCTCAGCAGCGGTTCGCTGGCCAGGCGGTTGCGCTTCTCCAGCTTGTCGCCGATGACGATGCCGCGGCAGTGGTGCAGCAACTCCCAGACGCCGGCGTAAAAGTCTCGCGGCACCCGCCCCAGGGCACCGAGGCGCATCCGGTGCTGCAGCCAGCACTCGCCCCGGGGAAGGTTCTCCAGCGGGTCCGGCACCGTCCAGCGCACCCGGCCGCTGAGATGCAGCTGCTCCTTGCGCTGCAGCGCGGCACTGGCGTGATCCGCGTCCAGGAGCACCGCCCGCAGGCGCCGGCGGATCGCGTGGGGGGGCTGGCGGCAGAGGGCCTCGAACGCATCGATGGGGCTGAGATCCTCCTCCTGGGCCAGTTCACCGGTGAGCAGCAGCAGCAACTGGCCGAGCTGGAGGGTGAGGCTGCCGCTCAGCAGGCTGGGTTCGTGGCGGGCCAGGCCATCGAGGGCCAGCAGCAGTTCCTGCTGCAGCATCCACTCCCGCCCGTCCTCGCCGCTGAACCGCCGGATCATGGCGGCGATCACCCCACTGGAGCAGGGGTAGGTGATCAGGGACTCGGCGGTGTAGTTGCGGCCCACCACCACCTGCTTCTGGCGGGCAAGCAGATCGGTGAGGGCATCCTCCAGCTGGGGATGCACCAGATTCAGCTGGGCGGCCATGCGCCGCACCCCATCCCAGTCGGCCTCCGCCAGGGCCCGGTGGTAGACCACGTCCAACAGACGGCGCAGGGCCACCGACTGGCCATCAGGACCCTGAAGCTCTGCATCCAGGCCCAGGCGTCGGCCCAGCTGCTCAAGCACTTCGGCCTGCTCCTCCAGGGAGGTGCTGCTCCAGAGTCGGCCGGCCAGGTCGGCGATGCTGAGGTCGTCGCGTTCCAGTTCCAGTTCCTCGGCGGCCGTGAGCGGCGCCTGGCGGGTGCTGGCCTGGAGGGGAGGGAGCGGCGCTGGCGCCGCTCCCTCCGGCTCGGCCTCCGGCGGCAGTTCCACCCAGCTCGCATGCTCGGCCAGCTCCTCCAGGCTGCCGAGCTGCACAGGCACCTCATCCACCAGGCCCGAACGCAGCTGCCGGGCCAGGGCCAGCAGGGGCTCCGGGCTGGCCCGGAAGGCCGCCTCGGAGAGCGGGATCAGCAGCAGCGGCACCCCCGGGCCGCGCCAGTTGCGGCAGAGCAGGCGCAACTCCGCCAGCACGCTGTCCACCAGCTGCTCGGGATCGTCGGCGAGGTAGAAGCTGTTCTCCTCCAGCACCGCTGGCAGGAAGGCCAGCCGTTCCTGCGCGCCGCAGACCCCCTGCCGCCGGTAGAGCCGGGCGGTGGCGAGGGTTCGCATGCTGCTCGGCGGATGGCCGCTCAGGCCCAGGCGGGGATTGGCGCCCACCCGGGCCAGCCGCCGCGCCAGGGCAGTGGAGGGTTCGATCGCGAAGCCCCCTTCGACGCCGTCGCTGGGGCCACAGGGCAACCCCTCCTGGCGGAGCCGCGCGGCGATGGCAGCGGTGTCGGGCACCAGCGCCACGAGCACCCGCTCGGCGCCGAGGCCGGCGGGCAGACGACGGCCGCAGGGATCCAGGTCGGCCGGGGTGATCAGCCCTGCCAGCAGCAGGTCACCAAGCCAGGTGAGGCTCTGGGTCCAGAGCAGGGGCACGTTGGCGTTGGCCAGCCGCGGCTGGCTGCCGGGCTGCCGGCGCTCGGCCTCCACCGCCTGCTCAGGCACCAGGTAGAGCTCCGGCAGCAGGGCCACGCCACCCACCATCACGCTCACGCTCGCCAGGCGCTGGCGCCACTGACGGGCCTCATCCCAGCGCTGCTCGCAACAGGCCGTGATCAGTTCGTAGGCCCAGAAGAGCGGCCACTGGCACTCGATGTGCTCGAACTGGGCCAGCTCCTCGCGCTCGTAGTGCAGCCGCCTGTGGTCCTCGACCACCGTCTGGTGGCCATCGCGCCGGAAACGCTTGTAGCCGTAGCCGCCGCTGAGGTCGCTGCGGATGCGGGTGCGGGTGCGCTCCACCAGCTGGGAATCCTCCACGGCCCAGGCCGGGTAGCCGATCACCGCCAGGCAGGCTGCATCCACCTCTTTGCTGGCCGATTCCCGCGGCAGCAGCCCCAGCAGGGCTCGCCGCAGCCGCACGATCGCGTCGTGAGGGATCACCAGGCAGGCGCTGCCATCGCCATGGGGGCCGTAGAGGTCGAGGCCCTGGAGTGCCTCCAGGGCCGCCTTCACCAGGCCGATCGAACTGGCGTTGCGCTCCGGCAGGCCGTGATTGCCCTTGTCCCCCCGCTCCCAGATGCCGTAATCGGCCACCCGGTGAGCCTGCGCCACGTAGTACACCAGGTTCTGGATGAACGTGCGTTCGTGGGCGGAACGCACCACCACCAGCCCGCCGCGGGTCAGCTGGGCGAGCTGGAGCAGGAACAGGCCCGTGGCATCGAGCTGCAGGTGACCCCAGCCGTCGTCGGCCACCACCGGGTTGCCTGTGGCGGTGTCGAACTTGGCATGGATCGCATCGAGCCGGTTGCCGCTGTGCTTGAAGCGCTCCACCTTGGCGGCCTGCCGCAGCATGGCGTTCATCAGACCGCGCATCAGCAGCAGCACCTGCTGCTCGAGCTCGAAGCTGCGCCGGCTGGCGCCCCCCAGACGGCGATGGGCCAGGGCCAGCCCCCACACGCACTGGATCGTGTAGACGCCGTCGCGCACCCAGGCATCGCCGTAGTTGCCGTGCACGGTGTGGGCCGTACTGGCCGGCAGCAGACCGGTGATCGGATGCTGACGGGCCAGCACCACCTGCTCGATCTGACGGTCGAGGGCGGCCAGCACCGCCCGGGCCTGGTCAGCGTCGGCCGGGGTCGTCAGGGGCGGGGCACTGGCCATCTCGGGGAGCGCTGCGGCAGGGGGTGGGGGGGAGGGATCAGGCACCCCATAGATTCTCTCCCGCAGCGCCAGGACCCATGGCAGTGATCGCCAGCGATGCGGCAGCGCCGCTGCGCTCCCAGGTGCTGGGGGTGCCGGTGGATGTCTGCGCCGACGTCAGCACCGCGGCCCTGGCCCTGGGGCGCAGGGGCGGGGGGCAGATCGTCACCCTCAATGCCGAGATGACCATGGCGGCCCGCGCCGACCCTGCTCTGGGCCGGGCCATCGCCGCCGCCGAGCTGGTGATCCCCGACGGTGCCGGCGTGGTCTGGGCCCTGGGACGCCAAGGCCAGAGGGTGCGCCGCAGCCCCGGAATTGAACTCGCCCACCGGCTGCTCGAGCATGCTGCGGCCCATGGCTGGCGAGTGGCTCTGGTGGGGGCATCGCCGCCGGTGATGCAGCAGTTGCGGGAACGGTTGCGCAGTGAACTGCCCGCCCTTGATTTGGTGTTCAGCGCCCACGGCTACCAGAGCGCCGAAGCCTGGCCGGCCCTGGAGGCCAGGCTGCTGGCGGCACGACCCCAACTGGTGCTGGTGGCTCTCGGAGTGCCGCGCCAGGAGACCTGGATCGCCGATCTGCCCGGCCGCCGCGGCGGTCTCTGGATGGGGGTGGGCGGCAGCTTCGACGTCTGGGCGGGCGTCAAGACCAGGGCGCCAGGGTGGATGGGGGCCCTGCAGATCGAGTGGTTGTACCGGCTGGTTCAGGAACCCAGGCGCTGGCGCCGCATGCTGGCCCTGCCGGCCTTCGCCTGGGCGGTGCTGCGGGATGGCCGCGGCAATGGCGGGGGCTGAAGAGGCCTGCGCTTGGGCAGCGGGTTGAGCGGAAGCCCAGATTCAGCGGAAGCCCACAGAGGCCTGCCACACGAAGGCGAGCAGCAGGAAGAACAGGGGGATGATCGGCAGGATGTCGACCAGTGGACCGAAAGCCTGGTAGGCCTCGGGCAGCTGGGCCAGGGTCTGCAGGGCGTAGGCGGCCATCCCGGAACTCAAACGTCAGGAGATTTCCGGACGCTACCACGTGTGTGCGGCCGGGGAGCCCGGTTCCCAGGGAGCGAAATCCTCCGCAAAACACCCCTCCCGGATGGCCTGCGCCATGGCCCGGGTGAAGC
Source organism: Cyanobacteria bacterium J06638_7 (assembly GCA_039818745.1). Taxonomy (GTDB): domain Bacteria; phylum Cyanobacteriota; class Cyanobacteriia; order PCC-6307; family Cyanobiaceae; genus NIES-981. The sequence continues at coordinate 63,781 of JBCBTI010000004.1, read as the reverse complement.
GCACCAGATGGGTGATGTTGTGCAGGCTGAGCAGGGTCTTGCCGAGCATTTCCTGCGAGCGCATCAGATGGTGCAGGTAGGCACGGCTGTGGTGACGGCAGGCCGGACACGGGCAGCGGCCATCGAGGGGGGTGTGGTCATGACGGAAGCCGGCGTTGCGCAGGTTCCAGCGCTCGCCGCCCACCAGCGCCGTGCCGTGCCGACCCAGCCGGGTAGGCAGCACACAGTCGAACAGATCGAAGCCCTGGGCCACCGCCAGCGCCATCTCCGGCAGGCTGCCCACCCCCATCAGGTAGTGGGGCCGCTGCTCCGGCAGCAGCGGCCCCAGCTGGCGCAGGATGCGGTGCATCTCCTGCGCGGGCTCGCCCACACTCACACCGCCCACGGCGATGCCGGGCAGCCCCATGGCGGCCACCACCCGGGCCGATTCGGCCCGCAGCGCCGGGAAACAACCTCCCTGCACAATGCCGAAGAGCACCTGATCGCCGCCTGGATGGCTGGCCATGCAGCGCTCCAGCCAGCGGTGGGTGCGGCCGCAGGCCGCCGCCACATCGGCTTCGCTGGCGGGGTAGGGAGGGCACTGATCGAAGGCCATGGCCACATCGGCGCCGAGCTCCCCCTGAATGGCCATCGCCCGCTCTGGGGTGAGCTCAATGCGGCGTCCATCGCGGGGGGATCGAAACGTGACCCCGCGCTCGTCGATGCGGTTGATGTCGCCCAGACTGAACACCTGATAGCCGCCCGAGTCGGTGAGCAGAGGCCCCTCCCAGCCCATGAACCGATGCAGCCCCCCGGCCTCCGCCACCACCGCCTCACCTGGCTGCAGGTGCAGGTGGTAGGTGTTGGCCAGCACCATGCGGGCGCCGGAGTCCGCCAGCTGGGTGGCCGTGATCCCCTTCACGGTGGCCTGGGTGCCGACCGGCATGAAGCAGGGAGTATCCAGGCTGCCATGGGCTGTCTGCAGCAGGCCGCAACGGGCGCGGCTGCCGCTGCAGCGCGCGCTGATCGTGAAGCTGAACGGCCGCCCGCCCCCGGAGCTGCCGGGTGAACCGCCGCCGACGGGGGGAAGGCTGATGGGGCCGCATCGCAGCTGCGACGACGCTACGTGCGGCGGCGCCGCCGTTCCGGCCTGGCTGCGGGATCTGGCCGGCGCCTGGATCTTCTATTCGGTGCTGCCGGCCTGGCCGGGCATCGCCCCCCGCTTCCAGCGCATCGCCCGCTTCGCGCCCCTGATCGGCCTGGTGCTCGGCGGCCTGCAGGGCCTGCTCTGGCTGGCCAGTGAGAGCTGGTTGCCGGCCGCGCCGCGGGTGGCGCTGGTGATGGCCCTGGCCCTGGTGCTCAGCGGCGGCCTGCATCACGACGGTGCGCTCGACACCGCCGATGGCCTGGCTGCCGGCCCCCGGGCCCTGGAGGCCATGCAGGACAGCCGGGTAGGTGCCGCGGCGGTGCAGGCGGCGCTGCTGCTGGCGCTGCTGCGGGCCGCCGGTCTGCTCTGCCTGGTGGAGCTTTCGGCCTCGATCGGAGCCATGGCAATGCTCTGGGCAGGCTTCTGGGGCCGGGTGGCACCGTTGCTGGCCATGCAGCGCTACCCCTACCTGCGCCCGCAGCCGGAGGCCGGCGGCAGCGCGGCCTTTCATCTCCATCACTGGCGCGGTCTGGGTCGTGAACTGCTCCCGGCCCTGCTGGTGGGTCTGCCTCTGCTGGTCGCGACTGCGGCGCTGCCTGCCGGGGGCGTGCCGGGGCTGGCTCTGGCGGGCCTGCCGCCGGCGCTGCTGGTGCCCTGGTGGCTCGGGCGCCGCCTCGGCGGCCACAGTGGCGACAGCTACGGAGCCTGCGTGGAATGGGGGGAAACCCTGGCGCTGCTGCTCACGGGTCTGCTGGGCAGCTGGGTGGTGGCAGGCTGAGCCGGAAGGCGTTGCCCCGTTCCGGCAGGAGAGGATCGAGGTTGCGGGGGGAGGACTCCAGCCGCAGCTCCCCTCCCAGCCGCCGGGCCAGTTGCCGTGCCAGCGCCAGGCCCAGGCCGGAGCCGGGCAGATCGCGGCCGCGCTCGCCGCGCTCGCCCGGCTCGAAGATCCGCTCCCGGTCCGGAGCCGCGATCGGGTCCCCGCCGTCCCAGACGCCGAGTTCCCAGCCCCCCCCGGCTGAAGCCGCCACGTGCACCCCCACCGCTGCGCCCGGCTGGCTGTAGCGGAAGGCGTTCTCCAGCAGGTTGGCGAGGATCTCGGCCACGCTGCCCGAATCCCCCTGCCAGGTGGGCCGCTGCGTCGGCGGGTGCCAGGGGCGTGCCTGAAGCGTGGCGCTGGCGGCGGCCCGCTGCAGCAGAGGTTGCAGCAGTTCGTCGAGGGGCTGCTGAAGCCCGCCTCCCAGACTCGGGGGCAGCAGCAGGGGCGTGGTTGTCTCGGCGGCGCTGAAGGCCGCTTCACCGCGTCCCAGCTGGTCGATGGCATCGACATAGCGGCGCAGCTGCTGTTCCTCCCGCAGCAGGCCCTCCACCAGGTCGCGGTTGCGGCTGTCGCCATCAAGCCTGCGCAGGAGCAGCTGGGCGAAGGTGCGCAGGGCGGCCAGCGGGTTGCGCAGCTGATGCAGCAGCACACCCAGCTGCTCCTGCTGGCGGCTGAGCTGGTGCTGCAGGCGGCGATGCTCGAGATCGAGGCACAGCCCCTCGGTGAGGCAGAGGGCCACCGCCTGCAGCCGCTGCCGCAGCGGATCGGGCCAGGGCACCTGGCTGGTCTCCACCTGCAGGGCCCCCAGCAGCACGCCGCCGTGACGCAGGGGCAGCCAGCGCCGCCGTTCCTCAGGTGCCCGCAGCGGACTGTCCGCCGCCAGCGGCGGCAGCGCCCTGCTGCCGGCTGGCCACTGGCCCACGGGAATCAGGCTGGGGGCCTCGGCGGGCCCCGGCTCGGTCACGTAGACCACCAGGGAGGCCACGTCGCCGCGGTCGGCGAACTGGGCCAGCTGGAAGCTGAGCAGGCTCAGAAACCTCTTGGAGACTGGCATCGGCTGGGCTGGGATGGCCTCCCGGAGAGCTGCCGAAAAAAATCTGCAGCCTGAGGGGAAATTCCAGGAAAAAGTCTTAAGATGCTCGTATCGACCACTACCGCGCGATTCGCGAGCGGGCTTTGAGGTCGCCGACGCCGATGGCTCAGTTGCGCTTCGTCGTAGTTGAGGCTACAGCAGAGGCATGTCCAGGCTCTGGGATCCCAGGACCTGTACCGCCCAACTGCTGGCAAGCCCCCCGATTGGGTGGTGCTTCCCGATCGTGCCGGTGCTCCTGAAGCCGCTGGCCCGATCAGCCGGTTGGACGTCTTCGCCGGGGCTCACAGGAGTCCCGGCTCGTGTTGCGGGTTCGTCCCGCCCGTGTTCCCCCCTCCTGTTCCTCGATCCTCCCGCCGCCGGGAGTTACCTGATGTCCAAGAAGCGCAAGCGGATCAGCCGCCGCCGTCTGGCCGGTCAGCGGGTGCTGGCCCATGTGGCCACGTTCAACCTCGAAACCGGCTCTCACAAGCCCGTCACCGCAGCCCGCCGCTACATCGCCGAGCAGGCCCTGGTGCCGCCGGCCCTGCTCAACGTGCGCCGCAACGAGCACACCACCGATCGCTTCTTCTGGGGGGAGAAGGGTCTGTTCAGCGCCCAGTACGCCGAAGAGAATCACTTTCTCTTCCCGTCCCTGCGTGTGATCGTCGACGGCATCGGAGAGGAGGTGCTGTTCGAAGGCATCGAGGCCCTGGCCGCCGACGACTGGGAGGAGATGGAGGAGTACGAATACGCCTTCGTCTGACCACCCTCGCCTGACCCCAGTCACCTGACCCGGCTCGGCCACCGGCACCGCCGCCGCCACTGGCGCCGCCACCGCCTTTCTCCCAGGCTTGGCCCTGGCCATGCCCGTGCCGATCCCGGTCATTCCGGGGAGGAATCGGCGCAGGTGTCCCTCAGCCTGCGCTGACCGGCACCGTGCCAGCAGGCCTGGAGGAAGCGGCCCAGGGCCTCACTCAGGGCGGCATCAGCGATATCAATGGCGTGACCGCCAGCGAAGCCGATCAGCTGCGCGGGCCGGCCGCTCCCCCGCAGCTGCTGCAGCAGGGCCTCGCTGGCGGCATAGGGCACCACAGGGTCCTGGCGCCCATGGGTGAGCAGCACGGCTGGCACCGGCCCGCCCTGGCCGGCCTCAACAGCACCGGGCTGCCAGTCCGGATGGGGGTAGCCGCTGCAGGCGATCACCCCGGCCAGCGGCAGCCCCTCTGCTGCGGTCGCCACATCCAGCGCCAGGGCCGCCCCCTGGGAGAACCCCAGCACGACTGTGCGGCTGAGGGGGATGTCGTTGGCCAGGGCGAGCAGGCGCCGGCGCAGATCCCGCCGGGCCGCCGGCAGCTGTGGCCAGCCGGGCTGCTGCAGGTCGTACCACTGGCGCCCGCCGCCGCCGGGGTGGGGGAGTGGCGCACGCAGAGCCACCACACTCAGCTCGGGGCCGCCCAGCAGCACGCCAAGGTCGCAGAGATCGTCGGCATCGGCGCCCCAGCCGTGCAGCAGCACCAGCCGCTGCTCGGCGCCGGCGGGGCCGCGGTCGATCCGATCGCCTCCCGCGGCTGCCTGGTGCTGATCCCTGCCCGGGTGGTGCTGGCTCATGGCGATCTGCTGCTCCCTGGTGATGGCTGCCGCGGTGCCGCTGCGTAGGTTGGCCTGCACTGCTGTCCGACTGCGAGCCATGGCGCCCACGGCCCTCCTGAGCGTCTCGAACAAGGATGGTCTGGTGCCCCTGGCCCAGGGGTTGCTGCAGGCCGGCTACCAGCTGCTCTCCAGTGGCGGCACCGCAGCAGCTCTGCAGGAGGCAGGCCTGCCGGTCACCAGGGTGGCCGACCACACCGGCGCCCCGGAGATCCTCGGCGGCCGCGTCAAGACTCTCCATCCCCGCATCCACGGCGGCATCCTGGCCCGCCGCGCGGAGGCCTCCCACCAGGCTGACCTCGCCGACCAGGGCATTGCCCCGATTGATGTGGTGGTGGTGAACCTCTACCCGTTTCGGGAAACCGTGGCCGACCCGGCCGTGGCCTTCGACACAGCCATCGAGACCATCGACATCGGCGGGCCGGCCATGGTGCGTGCCGCTGCCAAGAACCATGCCGATGTGACGGTGCTCACCAGCCCGGACCAGTACGACGCCTTTCTCGATGCCCTGCACAAGGGCAGGGTGAACGAGGGGCTGCGCCGGCAACTGGCCCTGGCGGCGTTCGAGCACACGGCCTGCTACGACGCCGCCATCAGCGCCTGGCTGGCAGGCCGCCTCGCCGATCAGCGTGCCGCCGAGACCGCACCCCTGCAGCTCGAACTGCAGCCGCGCCAGAGCCTGCGCTACGGGGAGAATCCGCACCAGCCGGCCATCTGGTACAGCCTCAGCGATGCCGGCTGGGGGGCGGCGCGCCAGCTGCAGGGCAAGGAGCTCAGCTACAACAACCTCATCGATCTCGATGCCGCCCTGGCCACGGTGCGCGAGTTCGGCTACGGCGCTGCAGCCCAGCCGGCGGCGGTGGTGGTGAAGCACACCAATCCCTGTGGCGTGGCCGTGGGCAGCGGCTGCGCCCATGCGCTGGAGCGGGCACTGAACGCCGATCGCCTCTCGGCCTTTGGCGGCATCGTGGCCCTCACCACGCCCGTGGATGCGGCGGCGGCGGCGCAGCTCAGTGGCCTGTTCCTGGAGTGCGTCGTCGCCCCCGGTTTCGATGCCGGCGCCCGAGAGCAGCTGGCTGCCAAGGCCAATCTGCGCTTGCTGGAGCTTGATGCCGAGGCGGTGGCCAGGGCGCCACGGCGCCAGCTGCGCTCCGTGCTTGGCGGAGTGCTGGAGCAGCACCTCGACGACGCTCTCGTGGATGAGAGCAGCTGGCAGGTGGTGAGTGAGCGTCAGCCCGCGATCGAGGAGCTCGACGACCTGCGCTTCGCCTGGAAACTGGTGCGGCATGTGCGCTCCAACGCCATCGTGGTGGCCCGCCAGGGATGCAGTCTGGGCATCGGTGCTGGCCAGATGAACCGCGTGGGTTCGGCGCGGCTGGCCCTGGAGGCCGCCGGCGACGGGGCCCGTGGCGCCGTGCTGGCCAGCGATGGCTTCTTCCCCTTCGACGACACGGTGCGCCTGGCGGCCCGCCACGGCATCCAGGCCGTGATTCAGCCGGGCGGCAGCGTGCGCGATGCCGATTCGATCACGGCCTGCAATGAACTCGGTCTGGTGATGGTGGTCACGGGCCGCCGTCACTTCCTGCACTGAGCGGTTGTAGCTTCGAGCCCTTGCTCCACCCCGGCCCCATGCCCGAGTCGCTCGCCTACAACCTCAACTTCCTGCATCCGCTGATGATGTGGAGCCTGCTGGCCCTGGCCGCCTACAGCATGGTGCTGGGCATCAAGGCGAAGAAGACCCGCACTGCCGATGCCGAGACGCGCAAGGAACTGATCAAGGGTCAGTTCGGCCGCCGCCATTTCCAGATGGGCAGCATCCTGCTGCCCCTGCTCGTGCTGGGTTGCTTCGGGGGCATGGCGGTGACCTACCTCAACAACGGCAAGTTGTTCGTGGGGCCCCACCTGTTCGTGGGCATCGGCATGGTCTGCCTGATCGCCCTGGCGGTGTCCCTCACACCGCTGATGCAGCAGGGCAATCTGATCGCCCGCAAGGTCCATGTGGGCCTGAACATGGCGATGATGACCCTGTTTGCCTGGCAGGCGTTCAGCGGCCTGCAGATCCTCAACAAGATCTGGGAGAACCGCCCCGCCTGAGTTCCAGGTGCCGGCTCCTCCGCAGCGGAACTCAGAACTGGGCCCGCCGCCGGGGTGGGCACTCCAGCCCGTGGCTGGCGTGGAAATCCTCCTGCACCTTCCAGGTGAGCCGCCGGGAGATCTGGCGCACGATCTGGCGCAGCAGGTGCTCACCGCTGCTCTGCACCAGGGTTGCCGGCAGCAGGGTGATCACGCCGGGCAGCCGGATCCATACGCTGAGGTCCAGTTCCCAGCGCACCAGAGTGAGATCGCTGCGGGGCTGCTCGAGTGCCAGGGAGGCGTTGAAGTCCACGTCGTAGACCCCATCGAGGGAGTGGCCGCCGCTGTCGCCGGGCACGGTGATGATCCGGTAGACACCCTCGCGCTGGGGCAGCAGTTCGAGGGCGATCGTGGGCTCCACATCGAAGCCGAGATGGCCGAAGCGGCCCAGGGTGAGGCGGTAGCCGTTGCTGCCGAGCGGCGCGACGGCCATCGGCGCCGCGCAGCGCCGGAACCAGCCCTCATGGCGGTCCAGGTAGGCCGCCACACTGGCTGCCCCGGCCCCCATCTCCATCAGGTCAGCGAAGCTGCTGGCGTAGCGACGCACGCGCGGATCATCGGCGTCGCGCAGGCCGGAACCCTGGGGCCGGAAGCCGGGCAGGCTGTCGGCGGGGCCAGGCAGCAGCGGACTCGACGACAGCAAGGGCTCAGGCACCGGTCAACATGAACCAATGTAAAGCTCGTCCCTGGATGCGGGCTGCAGCCTCGGCGACCGGACGGCGAACCAGGGCGTTCAATCGGCGCTGAGCTGGATCAGCCCCTCGATCACCGCTTCGACGATGCGATCGGGCGTGGAGGCACCTGAGGTGATGCCCACCCGGATCGGTCCTGCAGGCAGGAAGGGCTCCTCCACCTCCAGATCACCGCCCAGGGGCTTGTGGGTGATGCGGTTGCCCGGTCCGATGCGCTCGGGGGTGTCGATGTGGAAGGAGCGGATGCCGCGGCTCACGGCGATCTCCTGGAGGTGGGTGGTGTTGGAGGAGTTGTAGCCGCCGATCACCACCATCAGATCGAGGGGTTCGTCCACCAGGGCGAAGATGGCGTCCTGCCGCTCCTGGGTGGCGTCGCAGATGGTGTTGAAGGCCAGAAAATGCTCGTTGAGGTGAGCGGGCCCATAGCCCTGCAGCATGGTGCGCTCGAAAAGCTTGCCGATCTCCTCGGTTTCGCTCTTGAGCATGGTGGTCTGGTTGGCCACACCCACCCGCACCAGATCGCGATCGGGATCGAAGCCCGGTGAGCAGGCGGAGGCGAAGCGGTCCATGAATGCCTCGCGGTTTCCCTTGCCGAGGATGTAGTCGCACACGAGCTGGGCCTCGGCCAGATCCAGCACCACCAGATAGGTACCGGCGAAACTGCTGGTGGCGAGGGTTTCCTCGTGCTTCACCTTGCCGTGGATGATCGAAGTGAAGGCGTGCTTCTTGTGCTTCTCCACCGTGTTCCACACTTTCGACACCCATGGGCAGGTGGTGTCGACGATGTGGCAGCCGCGTTCATTGAGCAGCTGCATCTCCTGCACGGTGGCGCCGAAGGCGGGCAGGATCACCACGTCGCCGCCGGCCACGTCCGAGAAGTCCTTCACACCCCCGTCCACGGGGATGAACTCCACATTCATCGTGCGCAGGTGATCATTCACCGAGGGGTTGTGGATGATCTCGTTGGTGATCCAGATGCGCTCGCTGGGGTAATGCCGGCGGGTTTCGTAGGCCATCGCCACCGCCCGCTCCACCCCCCAGCAGAACCCGAAGGCCTCGGCCAGGCGCACGGTGAGCCGGCCGCGGCGCAGCTCATGGCCGCTGGTGCGCAGCGTGGCCACCAGATCGCTCTGGTAGGCCGTCTGCAGGCTGCCGGCCACCTCGTCTCCGAGGCCGAAGCCGCGGCGGTTGTAGCGCTCCGAATGGTGCAGGGAACGCTTGAAGGCCCGGGTATCCACAGTCGCCAGCGCTTGGTGAGCAGACTCTATGGGTGCCGCTCCGGTTGCTGGCGATCCACCCTGGGCTCGTGGCTGTCCACTGCGGCCAGGCCGAGCCAGCTCACCGCCGTGCGCTCGAACCTGTAGATGCAGGGCAACACCTCCACCCCGGCCGCCACGGCGCTGCGGAAGAGTTCGCCGTAGCGCGGGTCGGCCGAATCGCCGGGGGCGAAGCGGCGCACGTCATCCCGGCTCAGGCAGGGCACCAGCACGGCCCTGGCCATGGGCACCAGGGCGGTGAGCTCCTGCAGGTGCTTCTGGCCCCGTTCGGTCACGGTGTCGGGGAACAGGGCCAGTTCGCCCCGGCTCCAGGTGGTGTTCTTCACCTCCACGTAGATGGGCCGCGGATCGGCGGCCTCCGGTGCCGGGCTGAGCAGCAGGTCGATGCGGCTGCGCCGCCCCTGGCCGTAGGGCACCTCCGCACGGATCGCGCCGATCGGCCCGAGCCAAGGCTCCAGGCAGCCGGCCTCGACCGTGGCCCGCACCAGGCGATTGGGCAGGGCGGTGTTGATGCCCACCCAGGTGGAGGTGCCGCCAGGGCCGGGCACCTCCGCCTGCTCCCAGGTCCAGGCCAGCTTGCGGGTCGCCGACGGGGCGTGGCGCAGACGCACGCGGCCGCCGGGGTGGAGCACCCCGGTCATGGGCCCGGTGTTGGCGCAGTGGGCGGTGACCACGGCCCCGGCCGGCACCTCAGCGGGTCCGGGCTGGAGCAGTTCCACATCGGCCAGAAAGCGCTTGTAGCGCCTCAGCAGCACCCCCTCCACCAGGGGCCCCGGGTTCAGGATCGGCATGGTCATCGGCTGGGGCCGCAGGGGGCGGCGGCCATACTGCCGCTCAACTCAGCGGGCTCCAGGCTCGCGCCACCGGCCCCGCCATGGCCCCCTCGCTGCGCCGCATCGCCCTGATCGTGGCCATGGCCACCGCCCTCAGCAAGGTGGCCGGTCTGGTGCGCCAGCAGGTGATCGCCGCCGCCTTCGGGGTGGGCGCGGCCTACGACGCCTACAACTACGCCTACGTGCTGCCGGGCTTCCTGCTGATCCTGCTCGGAGGCATCAACGGGCCCTTCCACAGCGCCATGGTGAGCGTGCTGGCGCGCCGGCCTCGTCAGGAGGGAGCCCACGTGCTGGCGGCGATCAACACGCTGGTGGGCGCCGGACTGATCCTGGTGACGGTGCTGCTGCTGGTGGGGGCAGATCCCCTGATCCGGCTGGTGGGCCCGGGGCTCGACCCCCAGTTGCACGCCATCGCCGTGGTGCAGCTGCGCTGGATGGCGCCCATGGCCCTGTTCGCCGGCCTCATCGGCCTCGGTTTCGGGGCCCTCAACGCCGCCGACGTGTTCTGGCTGCCTTCGGTGAGTCCGATGCTCTCCAGCCTGTCGGTGATCGCCGGTCTGGCCCTGCTCTGGTGGCAGCTGGGCGACGCCATCGCCCTGCCCGATCAGGCGTTGCTGGGGGGGGTGGTGCTCGCAGGCGCCACGAGTGTGGGGGCGGTGCTGCAGTGGCTGATCCAGCTGCCCGAGCTGATGCGCCGCGGGCTGCACCAGTTCCGGCTGGTGTGGGACTGGCGCGATGCCGGCGTGCGCGAGGTGCTGCAGGTGATGGCTCCGGCCACCCTGTCTTCGGGCATGCTGCAGATCAATGTGTTCGTGTCGCTGTTCTTCGCCTCGGGGATCCCGGCGGCGGCAGCCGGCCTGGGCTACGCCAACCTGCTGGTGCAGACCCCGCTGGGCCTGATCTCCAATGCCCTGCTGGTGCCGCTGCTGCCGCTCTACGCCCGGCTCACGGCACCCCAGGATCGGCCGGAGCTGATCCAGCGGGTGCGCCAGGGCCTGATGCTCTCCAATGCCTCGATGCTGCCGCTCGGGGCGCTGATGGTGGCTCTGGCGGTGCCGATCGTGGCGCTGATCTATGAGCGCGGTGCCTTCGATCAGACCGCCGCCACGTTGGTGGGCCAGCTGCTGATGGCCTACGGCCTGGGCATGCCCGCCTATCTGGCCCGCGATGTGCTGGTGCGCGTGTTCTATGCCCTCGGCGACGGCGTCACTCCGTTTCGCTGGTCGCTGGCGGGTATCGGCTTGAACGCCTTCTTCTGCTGGGTGTTCGTGGGCGGGCCGACGCCCTGGAATGTCCAGCTGCTGCCCGCGTTCTACTTCGGTGCCGCCGGGCTGGTGCTGGCCACTGTGGCGGTGAACATGATCACCTCCGCCGGGCTGCTGCTGGCCCTGCGCCAGCGCCTGGGCGGCCTGCCCCTGCAGGCCTGGGGCCGGGATACGGCGCTGCTGCTGCTGGCGGCGCTGCTGGCGGCGGCGGCCGCCTGGATCCTGGCCAGCACCGTGGGCTGGCCCGCCAACCTCTGGGGCCGGCTGCTGCAGACCGGTCTCAGCGGTGGTGTGGCGCTGCTGATCTATGGCGCCGTTGCCGGTGCCGCCGGTGTGCCCGAGGCCCGGCAGGTGATGGCGATGCTGGGGAGGCGTCTGGCCTGGACCGGCCGCCGTTGAACAGCCTTCCCCGCCCTCAGGCCTGCCGGCAGAACGGTTCGAGGATGTCCTCGAGGTCGCGCAGCTGGCCGGCGGGGATCAACCGTGCCATCGGCAGGCGCGTGCTGCCGCCGCCGATCGGCACCTGCACCGCCTCCAGGGCCTGACGGGCGCAGACGCCGCGGCCCTGGTCGAGACGGGCGGCGCATTCGATCGCCAGGTCGCGGGCCAGTCCCGCATCCCCCAGGTAGAGATGCCAGCCGGCCACCTGCAGGTAGAGGCGGTCGGCCAGGGCGTCCCGCAGCTCGTTGAGCTCGGTGGCGGAGAGATTCATGGTTCGGGGGTTCTGGCGGCTCGCAGGGCGATGACGACCCCGGCATGCAGCACCAGGGCGAGCAGCCAGCCCAGGGTGAGCCAGTCGAGGTGCTGCCAGGGCCGGCGTAGTTCCTGCACCACCCAGAGGCCGCTGTTGATGGCGGCGAACAGGGCAGCGTGCAGGGTGAGGTTCACGATCCGCTCGAAGTGCCGGTAGGTGGGATCGGCGGGATCGGCCGGGCCGTACCAGCGGATCGGCATGGGTCACAGCGGCGCGGAACTGCTCCCGATCATGGCCCCGAACGCCGCCCGTACCGAGCCCCGGGGTGCGGCAGTTGACGGAAGGCCCCTCCGTGCGCTGAGAATGAACGATGAACGGCTGTTCAAACCGTCTCTGCGCCTGTAGCTCAGCGGATTAGAGCATCTGACTACGGATCAGAGGGTCGGGAGTTCGAATCTCTCCAGGCGCGCTTCTGCCGCTCCGGTCTCCGGGGCGGTTTTTTCATCCAGGGTTCCGGGCTCGGCGCTCGCTCGCGGCTGTCTGCCGCCGCTTTCTTACGATGACTTTCCAGTCCACTGGCGCCCCGATGGCCGAAACCGCCGCGATCGATCAGTCCCTGGCGGCCGGCGACCCCGCCATCGCCGAGCTGATCGGCAAGGAGCTGGAGCGTCAGCAGACCCACCTGGAACTGATCGCCTCGGAGAACTTCACCTCCCGCGCCGTGATGGAGGCCCAAGGCTCGGTGCTCACCAACAAGTACGCCGAGGGCCTGCCCTCGAAGCGCTACTACGGCGGCTGCGAGCACGTGGACGCCATCGAGGAGCTGGCGATCCAGCGGGCCAGGGAGCTGTTCGGCGCCGCCTGGGCCAACGTGCAGCCCCACAGCGGCGCCCAGGCCAACTTCGCCGTGTTCCTGGCCCTGCTGCAGCCCGGCGACACGATCCTGGGCATGGACCTCAGCCACGGCGGTCACCTCACCCACGGCTCGCCGGTGAACGTGAGCGGCAAGTGGTTCAAGGCCGTGCACTACGGCGTGGATCCCGAAACCCAGCAGCTCAACTTCGAGAGCGTGCGCCAGCTGGCGCTGCAGCACCGGCCGAAGCTGATCGTGTGCGGCTACTCCGCCTACCCCCGCGCCATCGATTTCCAGGCCTTCCGCGCCATCGCCGATGAGGTGGGCGCCTTCCTGCTGGCCGATATGGCCCACATCGCCGGCCTGGTGGCCGCCGGCGTGCACGCCAACCCCGTGCCCGTGTGCGATGTGGTCACCACCACCACCCACAAGACCCTGCGCGGCCCGCGCGGCGGCCTGATCCTCTGCCGCGATGCCGAGTTCGGCAAGCGCTTCGACAAGGCGGTGTTCCCCGGCAGCCAGGGCGGCCCCCTGGAGCACGTGATCGCCGCCAAGGCCGTGGCCTTCGGCGAGGCCCTGCAGCCCTCCTTCACCACCTACGCCAAGCAGGTGGTGGCCAACGCCCGCGCCCTGGCCGGCCGCATCCAGGAGCGCGGCATCGCCGTGGTCAGCGGTGGCACCGACAACCACCTGGTGCTGCTGGATCTGCGCTCCATCGGCCTCACCGGCAAGGTGGCCGACCTGCTGGTGAGCGACGTGCACATCACCGCCAACAAGAACACCGTGCCGTTCGATCCCGAATCCCCCTTCGTCACCAGCGGCCTGCGGCTCGGCACCGCCGCCTGCACCTCCCGCGGTTTCCATGAGGAAGCCTTCCGGCAGGTGGCGGATTTGATCGCCGACCGCCTTCTCAACCCGGAGGACACCGCCATCGAGGAGCGCTGCCGGAGGCAGGTGGCTGACCTCTGCGCCCGCTTCCCCCTCTACAGCGGCGAGCGGGAGCTGCTGCCCGCCTGAGCCCGCCGACACCACCCGTAGGGTATCGGCCCCCGGCCCTCGCCACCCCCGCCCCGGCCCCTTGCCGTGACCCTTGCCTACAGTCCAAACGCGGCGGCTCTGCTCACCTTCGCTGTGGCGGCGGCCCTGACGGCTCTGGTCGTCCCCAGGGTGCGGCGCATCGCCCTCGGCTGGGGTCTGACCGACCAGCCCGACGCCCGCAAGCAGCACAGCGGACCGATGGTGCGGCTGGGGGGTGTGGGCATCGTCATCGGTTTCAGCCTCGCCCTCACCCTCACCTGGCTGCTCGGTGGCTTCGCCGAGCTGGAGCCCAGCAAGGACCTGCTGATCTGGACCACCCTGGCGGGTTGCCTCTGCTTCTTCGTGATCGGCCTGGCCGATGATCTGTTCGCCCTGCCGCCCCTGCCGCGGCTGGGAGCACAGCTCGCCGTGTCCCTGGTGGTGTGGCTGGAGGGAGTGCGCATCGGCAGCATCGAGATCCCCTCGGGCTGGGCCGGTCAGTCGAGCACCCTGGTGCAGCTGCCGGAGTGGCTCAGCCTGCTGGCCACAGTGATCTGGCTTGTAGGGATCACCAACGCCATCAACTGGCTCGATGGTCTCGATGGTCTGGCGGCCGGCGTCAGCGGCATCGCCGCTGTGGGTCTGCTGTCGGTGAGTTTCAGCCTGCACCAGCCCGCCGCCGGACTGCTGGCGGCGGCTCTGGCCGGCGGCTGCCTTGGCTTTCTGCGCCACAACTTCAACCCCGCCCGCATCTTCATGGGCGACGGCGGCTCCTATTTCCTCGGCTTCGCCCTGGCGGCGATCAGCATCGTGGGGCCGGCCAAGGGGCTCACCAGCGTCAGTCTGCTGCTGCCGCTGCTGATCCTCTCGCTGCCCCTGGCCGACATGTCGGCGGTGATCATGGGCCGCCTGAGCTCCGGCCACTCGCCCTTCCATCCCGATCGCCGCCACCTGCACCACCGGCTGCTGCGCATCGGTCTCAGCCATCGCCGCACGGTGCTGGTGATCTACGCCTTCACCCAGTGGCTGGCTTCCCTGGCGCTGGTGCTGGTGAACGCCGAGATGCGCTTTCTCTGGCTGGGGCTGGCCACAGCCGTGCTGATCTGGGTGCTGGTGAGCACGCGCCGCTGCCAGATGAGCCAGGACGGCCCGGGATGAGCGCTGGTACGGCGCTGCCGGCTGCTCAGGGCAGCGAGTTGCGCTGCGGCGCCGAAATCCTCTGCGTGGGCACCGAGTTGCTGCTGGGCAGCATCACCAACGGCAACGCCCGCTGGATCGCCGAGGAACTGGCCGGCCTGGGCATCCCCCACCGGCGCCAGCAGGTGGTGGGAGACAACCGCGAGCGGCTGATCGCCGCCGTGCGTGAGGCCTCGGATCGCTGCGAGGTGCTGATCACCACCGGCGGTCTGGGTCCCACCCCCGACGATCTCACCACCGAGGCGATCGCCGCCGCCTTCGACTCGCCCCTGGAGGAGCGGCCCGAGGCCTGGGCGGCTCTCCAGGCCCGGCTGGCCCACCGCGGGGGGACGGTTTCGGCCGGCCTGCGCCGTCAGGCCCTGCTGCCACCCGGAGCCCAGCTGCTGCCCAATCCCACCGGTACTGCCCCCGGCATGATCTGGAGTCCCCGGCCCGGCTTCACGCTGCTCACCTTTCCCGGGGTGCCCAGCGAGATGCGCGCCATGTGGCAGGCCACCGCCGCCCCCTGGCTGCGCTCCAGTGGGCTCGCCAGCGGCGTGTTCGCCAGTCGTCTGCTGCGCTTCTGGGGGCTGGCCGAATCCGATCTGGCCGAGCGCGTGGCCGATCTGCTCGAGGGCAGCAACCCCACCCTGGCCCCCTACGCCGGGGCCGGTGAGGTGAAACTGCGCCTCACCGCCCGGGCGGATTCGGACAGCTCTGCCCTGGCCTTGCTGGAGCCGCTGGAGGCTGAGATCCGCTCGCGCCTGGGTGAGTGCTGTTTTGGAGCCGGCGACGACTCGCTGGCCTCGGTGGTGCTGGAGCTGCTGCGCCGGCGGGATGAAACCGTGGCCGTGGCCGAGAGCTGCACCGGCGGCGGCATCGGCGCGGCCCTGGCGGCGGTGCCCGGTGCCTCCGATGTCTTCCTGGGCGGTGTGATCGCCTATGCCAACGCCGTCAAGCAGCAGGTGCTTGGGGTGTCGCAGACCAGCCTGGCGGTGAACGGAGCGGTGAGCGACCCGGTGGCTCTGGCGATGGCCGCGGGAGTTCGGCAACTCACCGGCGCCGGCTGGGGCATCGCCGTGACCGGCATCGCCGGCCCCGGCGGCGGCACGGCCGCCAAACCGGTGGGCCTGGTGCACATCGCCGTGGCGGGACCGGACGGCAGCCACAGCGAGGGGGTGCGTTTCAGCGCCAGCCGCGGCCGCGGCTGGATCCAGACCCTCACCACCGGCGAGGCCCTGAACCGGCTGCGCCTGCGGCTGCTGGCCAGCTGAGGCGGCTCACCGCCCCCTCCGGCCCAGGCCCTTCACTTGTGCACCATCACCTCCACTGCCGGGGTGCGGCGCTTCACCAGCACACCGGTGTCCTGCTCTCCACGCTGCAGTTGCAGGTCGATGTCCTCCTCACCCAGGCGCAGGCCATCGATCTCCAGGCGGTTGATGCGCTCGGGAAGCACCGGGTTGCGGAACAGCACCTGCATGTGCCCGCTGGCCTGATCCCTGCCCACGCCCATGCCAGTGATCGCCTCCAGCAGGCCGAACAGGGCGCCGCTGGCCCAGGCCTGGGGGCTGCAGGCCACCGGATACAGGGTCGGGCCCTGCTCCGGTTCTCGGGGGAAGCCGCAGAACAGTTCCGGCAGCCGGAACAGGGGCAGGGCCTTGGCCGTGTCGAACAGCCCCATCAGGATGCGCATCGCCTCGGCGGTGTGGCCGTAATGGGCCAGCCCCAGGCCCACCACGGCGTTGTCGTGGGGCCAGACCGAGCCGTTGTGGTAGCTCATCGGGTTGTAGCGGGCTTCGCGTTCATCGAGGGTGCGCACCCCCCAGCCGTTGAAGCTCGTGGGCGAGAGCAGCTGACGGGCGATCGCCGCCGCCTCCTCCCGGTTGGCGATGCCGGTCCAGAGGCAGTGGCCGGCGTTGGAGCCGCGCACTTCGCAGGCTCGCCCGTCGCCATCGAGGGCCAGGGCAAACGTGCCCAGCCGCTCGCACCAGAAGGCCTGCTGAAAGCGGCGCCGCAGGGCCCGGGCTTCCTCCAGCAGCCGCTCGGCCGCGTCGCCGTTCCCGAAGCTGCGCTCGATGTGGGCCAGGGAGCGGCGGGCGCCGTAGGCGTAGGCCTGCACCTCGCAGAGGGCAATCGAGCCGGCCGCCAGCCGGCCGTCGGCATGGTGGATCGCGTCGTCGGAATCCTTCCAGCCCTGGTTGCGCAGGCCTCCCTGGGCCGCGCACAGGTAGCTCAGGAAGCCCCGTGGATCACGCGCCTCGGCCCGGCGGATCCAGGCCATTGCCTCCTGCAGGGCGGGCCTGAGGTCGGCGATGAAGGCTATGTCGCCGCTGCGCAGCAGGTAGTCGCCCGCCAGGATCAGAAACAGCGGCGTGGCGTCGACACTGCCGTAGTACCGGGCGAACGGCACCTCCCCGAGGGCGGCCATCTCCCCCAGCCGCGCTTCGTGCAGCACCTTGCCTGGCTCGGCGTCCCAGGCCGGATCCTCGTGGCTGGCCTGGTGTTCCGCCAGGAAGCCCAGCACCCCGCGGGCCAGCCGCGGCTCGAACAGCAGCAGCTGCCGCGCCGTGATCAGGCCATCGCGTCCGAACGGACAGCTGAACCAGGGCACACCGGCATAGGGGTAGAGCCCGTGCTCCAGCTGGCTGGCGAGCAGGTGGACGTCGGCGTAGCAGCGGTTGATCCAGCTGTTGAAGGCGGGGTTGTCGCTGCTCACGGTCGCTGCCAGCCGGCGCGCTTCCCGGAACCGGCTGATCGTCGCCTCCAGGGCGGAGTCGAAGGCCTGCTCGGGTGTGCGCTCTTCAGGCTCCGCAGCGTCCTGCAATGCGAGCACCAGGCACAGGCGCCGGGGACAGCGCGGCTCCAGCTCCAGCAGCAGTTCCACCCGGTTCTCCTCCACCGCCAGGAGCGGGCCGGACAGCCTCACCCGGGTGTGGCGGTCGCAGCCGTCGAGGCCGCTGTACACCGCCTCCAGGCCGTCCCGGTTGCAGCGGCGCACAGTGACGCCCCGGCGGCTGCGCCGCACGCCCCGTACCTCGAAGATGTCGCGGAAATCGGCATCCACCTCCAGGGTGATCGGGATGCGCAGGGCCCGCTCGGCGAAACTGGTGAAGCGGATCTGCTGCAGGAAGCCGCCCGGTCGCAGAACGCTCGTGCGCTCCAGATGCAGTGAGCCGTCGGCATGGCTGAGATGGCTGATGTGCACCCCCATCTCGCCGCGCTCGCTGGCGCTGAGGACCGCGGGGAGGGTGTTCCAGAGGCGCAGCTCCAGGCGGCTCACCTGCCGGCACCCGCGGTGGTAGACACCGGACTCCGGGTGGGTCTCGGGGCGGATCCCGCCCCGGGCGTCCAGCATGGCGAAGGTCTCTCCGTCCTTGAGCACGAACGGAGGCAGCTGGTCATGCGGCATGGCCCAGGGGCTGCAGTGGCTCCAGCCGGGGCCGCCGGCGCAGGGTCAGATCAGTGCAGGCCTGCATCTGATGGCGGTAGAGGCGTTCGTACGCCGCGGCCTGGCGGGTGACGCTGAAACGGGTCTCGAAGTCGCTGCGCACCCGCCCGCGGTCGAGCCCGTCGATGCCCCTCACCGCCTCCGCGGCCGCCTCGATCGAGTCCACCAGCTGTCCGTTGATCCCCGGGCGGATCACCTCGGGGGTGGAACCGTTGCGCCAGGCGATCACCGGGGTGCCGCAGGCGTTGGCCTCGATCATCACCAGCCCGAACGGTTCCGGCCAGTCGATCGGGAAGAGCAGCGCCAGCGCGGAGCCGAGAAGCTCCTGCTTGCCGGCATCGTCCACCTCGCCGATGAACTCCACCAGGGGATTGGCCTGGATCAGCGGGGCAATCGCGTCATCGTGATATGCGCGGTCGGCCGTGTCGATCTTGGCCGCCACCTTCAGGGGCAGCCCCACCGCCGTGGCGATGGCGATGGCGCGATCGAGCCGTTTCTCGGGCGACACCCGGCCGATGAAGGCCAGGTAGGGCCTGCTGCCGCACGGAGTTCCGCCACCGGGCCGGTAGAGATCCAGTGGCAATCCGTGGTGCACCGTGCCGAGCCAGTTGGCCTGGGGCAGGGGGGCACGCTGGGCATCGGAGATCGACACCAGGGGCGCGCTTGGGAAGTGCCGGTGCAGCTGCGCCAGGTGGCTTGCGGCGAGGGGCCCGTGCATGGTGTTCACATGGGGCACCGCCAGCCGGGCTAGCAGCGGGTAGTGCACCGGGCCGGTGTGGAAATGCAGCACGTCGAAGCGTTCCAGCTGGTCCGCCACCTGATCGAGCTGGATCAGATCGGGCACCAGCGGGTCGCCGGCGTAGCCGGCCAGGCGCAGGGCTTCAGGAACGCTGGCCTGAAGCCTGGCGCTGGTGCAGGAATCGCCGCTGGCGAACAGCGTGACCTCGTGGCCGAGGCGCACCAGCTCTTCGGTGAGGTAGTGCACCACCCGCTCGGTGCCGCCGTAACGGCGGGGGGGAACGCTTTCGAACAGGGGTGAAATCTGGGCGATGCGCATGGCGGATCCCGGCGTGCCCGCCGGCTGGATGAACCTCCTGCGTGGCCCCGCGGCCGGCCTGGAAGGCAGCGAACGCAGCGCCTGCGGGAATCTGCGATTTTGCGTTTCAGATTGTGTAGATCGGCCTGGCGATGGGCAAGCACGGATCGCCGAACCCGAACCCGCACCGGGCTCCCCATCACCGGCCAGGGTGAGCGTGCAGCCAGAAGCGCGGAACCCGAGGTTGCAGACCCTCCCCGATCCCGCGGGCTGAGCCCAGAGGCGGCAGGGTTGCCCTCCCTTCCGTCAGGCCGCTGTGCCGGCGCAGCGAACGTGCGCTACACCGGACTGGGACTTCGCTGGCCTCCATCCTGCGGCCGGCTGCCGCGGACGGCAGCGCCGGGAGATGAACTCGCTGCTAGGGGTGGTTCGGGTCTTCGCTCTCGCACCCGATGCTTGCCGCTGTTCCCCCTGTCTTCGCTCCGTTCGGAGCGAGAGCGCTGCTCGCCCTCTTGCTGGTGCTCACCACAGCCCCTGCCAGGGCCGGCAGCATCACGGCCTCCTCGATCATCAGCGAGGCCTCTGCCACCCAGCGCGCCATTGACCAGCTCCCCGAGGGGGCCACGGTGGTGTCAAGCCGCTGTCAGGCCATTGGCATCAGAGGTGGTAGTTACTCCTACCGATGCACCGTGCGCTACAGCACCGAGCCCGAGCGGGAGCCTTCTGGCCCCTGACGATTGAGCGGCTGCGCTGTTCAACCGCCCCCCGCCAGCCCGGGGAAGCCCTTGGAGAGCCCCGTGATCAGCATCTGGGCGGCGATCGAGCTGAGCAGCAACCCCATGATCCTGGTGAGGATCTGCAGCGTCGAGGCACTGAGATAACCGCTGATGCGCTCACCGGCGGCGAACACCACGTACACCAGGGCGCTGATCAGCAGAATCGCCACACTCAGCCCCACGCGACCCGCCATCGTGTTCACCTCCGGAGCCGCCAGCACCAGGGCGATGGTGCCGGGTCCGGCGATCAGCGGTATGCCCAGCGGCACCACCCCCTTCAGCGCCGAATCGGCATCCCGCTCCACGCTGGCAGGGTCGTGGTGGATCGCCGATGTCTCCGAGCGCAGCATCGACAGACCGATCAGCAGCAGGATCAGGCCGCCGGCTGCCTGGAAGGCCTCCACGCTGATGCCGAACAGCTGCAGCAGGGCCTTCCCCAGCCAGTCGGAGAGCAGCAGGGTGATCGCCACCGTGAGGGCACAGGAGCGGGCGATGGCCAGGTCGCTGCGCCGATTGCCGCTGGTGAACGAGAGATAGATGGGCAGGTTGCCGATCGGGTTGGCGACCAGAACCATGCCAACGGCCGTGACGGCAAGGGACATCGGAGCCGGGGAGGGTCGCCCCTCGTCCTAGCCACAGGGCGGCTGACCTGCCCAGAAGGCGACGGGATCGACGCCATCACCCCTGCTGCGGCAAGGGCCTCGGCCTAGGGTGGGCGATCGCTCCTGTGCGGTTCCGTGAGCGCTGGCACTCTCTACGACAAGGTCTGGGACCTGCACCGGGTCGCCGAACTCCCCGGTGGCTCCACCCAGCTGTTCATCGGCCTGCACCTGATTCACGAGGTCACCAGCCCCCAGGCCTTCGCCGCCCTGCGGGACCTGGGCCTGGCGGTGCGCCACCCCGAGCGCACGGTGGCCACGGTGGATCACATCGTGCCCACCACCAGCCAGGCCCGGCCCTTCGCTGATCCCCTGGCCGAGGCGATGCTCGCCACCCTTGAGGCCAACTGCTCAGAGCACGGCATCACCCTGCACGGCCTCGGCAGCGGCCGTCAGGGGATCGTGCACGTGATCGCCCCCGAACTGGGCCTCACCCAGCCGGGCATGACCGTGGCCTGCGGCGACTCGCACACCTCCACCCATGGCGCCTTCGGGGCGATCGCCTTCGGCATCGGCACCAGCCAGGTGCGGGACGTGCTCGCCAGCCAGAGCCTCTCGATGGCCAAGCTGAAGGTGAGGCGAATCTGGGTGGACGGCCGGCTGCAGCGGGGCGTCTACGCCAAGGATCTGGTGCTGCACATCATCCGCACTCTGGGCGTGAAAGGGGGCGTGGGCCATGCCTACGAGTTCGCCGGGCCGGCGATCGCGGCGCTCTCGATGGAGGAGCGCATGACCCTCTGCAACATGGCGATCGAGGGCGGTGCCCGCTGCGGCTACGTCAATCCCGATGCAGTCACCTTCGCCTACCTCCGGGGCCGCCCCGAAGCGCCCGGCGCTGAAGCCTGGGACCGCGCCGTGGCCTGGTGGAGCACCCTGGCCAGCGGCCCCGAAGCCCGCTTCGATGACGAGGTGCGCTTCGATGCCGCCACCATCGCCCCCACCGTGACCTGGGGGATCACCCCCGGCCAGGGGATCGGCGTGGATGAAACGGTGCCCACCCCGGAGGAACTCGATCCCGAGGAGCGTCCGCTGGCTGGCGAGGCCTACCGCTACATGGCCCTGCGCCCCGGCGCGCCGATCGCCGGCACCCCGGTGGATGTGTGCTTCATCGGCAGCTGCACCAATGGCCGGCTCAGCGACCTGCAGGCTGCGGCGGCCGTGGCTCAGGGGCGCAGGGTGGCTCCCGGAATCCGGGCCTTCGTGGTGCCCGGCAGTGAGCAGGTGGCTGCCGCCGCCGAGGCGGAGGGTCTCGACGCGGTGTTCCGCAGCGCCGGCTTCGAGTGGCGTCAGCCCGGCTGCTCGATGTGCCTGGCCATGAACCCCGACCGGCTCGAGGGCCGGCAGATCAGCGCCAGTTCCAGCAACCGCAACTTCAAGGGCCGCCAGGGCTCGGCGGCCGGCCGCACCCTGTTGATGAGCCCGGCGATGGTGGCGGCCGCAGCCCTGGCCGGGCGCGTCGTCGACGTGCGCCCCCTGCTCACCGCCGCTGCCTCCCCATCCTCCGCCAGTTGTTGAGGCCCTCATCGCCGTGAATCCCCAGCCCTTCCCCGCCGGCCCCATCACCTGCCACCGCGGCCGCGGCCTGCCCCTGGTGGGAGCCGACATCGACACCGACCGGATCATTCCGGCCCGCTTTCTCAAGTGCGTCAGCTTCGATGACCTGGCAAGCGGAGTGTTCGCCGACGATCGCAGCGAGCGGCCCGGCGACCATCCCTTCGACCGCGAGCACCATCAGGGCGCCTCGGTGCTGGTGGTGAACCGCAACTTCGGCTGCGGCTCCAGCCGTGAGCATGCCCCCCAGGCGCTGATGCGCTGGGGGATCCGGGCTCTGATCGGCGAGAGCTTCGCCGAGATCTTCTTCGGCAACTGCCTGGCCCTGGGGATCCCCTGCCTGTCGGCCGAGGGCCGCCATGTGGCCGAACTGCAGGAGGCGATCGCCGTCGACCCCGGCGCCGAACTGCTGCTCGATCTGGAGGTGCTGCAGGTGGAGCTGGAGAGTGAATTCGTCGGTACCAACCGCTGGCCGGTGTTCCTCGATCCAGGCCCGCACCGCATGCTGCTCAGCGGCCACTGGGACGGCACCTCCCAGCTCGTTGCCCACGACGCCGAGCTGACGGCAACCGCCACGGCTCTGCCCTATCTCAACGGCTTTCGCTGAGGGGGGTGGCGGCGGCGGGCGCAGGCCTTGGCACGAAGGGGGTGCCGCTGCCGCCGAAATTGAAGTCGTTGAGGGTCACGCGGATGCCGCCGGTGCCCTCGTAGGGGCTGTAGAAGATGCCCAGCGCGTAGGAGCGCTGCTCCAGCCTCAGCTCCACGTAGGAGCTGCTCACGTCGCCACTGAAGCGTGAGTTCTGATCGATGTTCACGGTGGCGCCCGCTTCCAGCACCAGGGGTCCATAGAGCTGCTGGGCGGCCCGGAAGCTCACGGTGCGCAGATCCACGGCCCGGTCGAAGCTGAAGGGGCTGACGCCGTCCCGCAGCGTCCCCCCCACCAGCACCGTCAGCTGGGTGAAGTCGAACCAGGGGTCCCGGAACCGCCCCAGCGTCAGCGCCGGGCCGCCGTAGACCGTGAGCGTGTTCTGGCGCTCACCGTCCTGATAGAACCCGCCGCTGCCCACCAGGCCAAAATCGAGGGCCAGGCCAGGCCGCACCGGCACGGGGGAGTAGCGCAGCCCCGCCAGCTCGCGGCGCTGCGGGTCGAGGGGCGCCTCCCAGAGCTGCAGCGAGCTGCTGAGGTTGCCGTTGAGGCGGGTGCGCCACTGGGTTTCGAGGTTGTTGGTGTTGAACAGCTCGGCCCGGTAGCTGCCGCTGATGGCGCTCCAGTCGAGCCGCACCGGCGCCAGATAGGGGGTGCGCCGCTCGCGGTCGATCCGGTCCCCCTCCTGGCGGTTGAAGGTGAGGCTGCCCTCCACCTGCACCCCGTAGGAGGTGATCACGGTCTGCCGGCCGAGGCTGCCGTTGAAGATCCGCTCGCGGTAGCTGGCGAAGGCGCCCGCCCTGGCCGCCTCGTGCCCCGGCAGGGGGATCGGCGTGTCAAAGGTGCCTCGGCTGCGGGTGCCGGCCCGGATGTTGTCGGGGTTGAGGGTGGAGAGGTCGGCCCGGGCCCGCAGGCGGAAGCGGTCGATGGGTGTGTCCAGCACCCCCACCAGGCCGAACGCGTCGCCGAGGCTGATGGTCTGGTTGACACGGGGCCCGGCCAGGTTGCGGCCGGGTTTGGTGTAGCTGTCGGTGCTGCCCTCGATGGCGCGCTGGAGCATGAACTGGGGCTGCAGATCGAGCCGCCCTTTGGCTCCCAGCCGCAGGGGGGGCAGGTTGTAGCCGAGGTAGATGCCGTCGCGGTCGCGGCGATCGGCGTCGATGCTGAACTGCGGGCCCTCCTCGCCCACGGTGGTGGTGTTGATTCCCCGCAGGGACAGGCGGTTGCTGAGCAGGATGCGGGTGCGCTGGGCGCGGAGGCGGGTCACCCCGTTCTCCTCCAGCTGCGCTTCCACGCCGTAGCCGATCAGCCAGGAGCGGGCCGGTGTGAAGGGGTCGTTGGTGAGGGCGACCTCCCGGGCGCTCCAGCGGTTGCCGGCCATGGTCACCCGGGAGGCCTGGAAGCGCAGCCGGTTGAGCCTTCCTGACTGGGGCTTGGGCCGGCGCAGCACGCTGGGACCGGTGGGTCGGCCGCTGGGGCTGTCCTGATCGTCCTCATCGTTGATGTCCACCAGATCGAAGCGCACCGCGGTGTCCACCCCCTGGCGAAAGCGCACATCACGCACCCGCTGGGGGATCGGTCGGGTACCGGGATCGATCTCGGCCACAGGCTGCCGTGTCTGCTCCGGGCTGGTGGCTGCCCCGTCCTCGCCGGGCGGCGGGCCCAGGGCCACATCCACCAGCAGCTCGCGCAGGGGCCTGGGCCTGGAGCCGGCCTCCGCCCCGGGGCAGCCGGCGGGCGCCGGCAGCGTGGGCAGGGGCACCCGCCGGGGGGGCACCAGCTCGAGCACGCTGCGCCGCTGGGGATCGCTCACCAGGTCCGGGCAGGCGAAGGCCAGCTCCTCTGCCTCTGCCTCTGCTTCTGCCTCTGCCTCCGCTTCAGCGCTCGCCGGTGAGCTGGGCTGCGCACTCGCTGCTGGAAGGTCGCCGGCCGGCTCACGGGCCGACTCAGCGTCTGGCCGATTGGCTGGCTCGCTCACTGGTTCGCCGGCGTTCGTGCCGCTGGCCCCGGTGGCAGCGGTGATCTGCTGCTCGAGGGTCTCCTGGTCGATCACCCCGTAGACATCTTCCAGTTCACCGCGGCCTTCGAATTCGCTGTAGCGCAGGCGGCTGGCCTGCAGCTTCTGATCGCCGCGGATCAGCCGGATCCGGCCGCTGGCATAGACCGTGCGCGTCGCCTCCAGCACTTCCACCCGGTCGGCCAGCAGCAGCCAGCCGTCGAAGCGGGCCTGCACCCGTCCCTCGGCGATCAGCTTGCCCAGCTGGGTGTCCACGCTCTGGCGATCGGCGGACACCAGCAGAAAACGCTGCCGCCCCGGCGGCTGCTCGGCAGCCGCCGGGGCGGCATGGCCTGGAGCTGGCGCCGGGATGGCGGCACCGGCGAGGGGCAGAACCAGGGCTGCCAGCGTCTGCACCAGCCTGCTGCCGGGGGTGGGGCGCATCGGCGGCAGGCTGGCGAACCAGCGGCGACCCTATGGCACAAGCACGGCTTGCGCAGGGCAGGTGGTCGGGGGCTGGAGCGGCCGCCGCGCTTGAGGGGCAGCAACCCACCCTGGAGCAGCTGGGTCTGGAAGCGGGCCGGAGCAGGCTTCAGCCGATCAGGCGGCTCAGTCCTCGAGATCCTTGCGGCTGGGCGTACGGCTCGGGTCGCTGGCCAGAAAGCCGAAGACGAAGATCCCGATGAAGAAGAACACGACCGAATAAACCGAGATCTTGAGAGCCAGCATGGTTCGCCCTAGCGCGCGGGGTGGGTGACAGGGAGTGACGGGCCCCGCGATGGGCCTGGTCGACCCTGCGGCAGCGGCATCATCCTATGGGACCTGAGTGGCCATCCAACGATGCCTGAGGCCCCTGCAGCCGGGCAGTCTCACCAATTCGAAACGTTTGGCCCGGCTGGCCTCGAAGGGAGCCGGGTCGACCTCCAGCCCCTCTGGCGCCGTGCCGACGGCAATGGTGAGAGCCAGCGGGCCGCGGCTCTCGATCACCCCTGGGGCGCCCGCCACCGCCCCGACTGGCACGCCCGGGGCCTGGTGATCTGGCCCCGCGGCGGCCAGTGCTGCCGCTTGCAGCTGCGCCTGGTCTGTCCGCCCTCCTGGCGGGCCCTGCAGCAGCCCCACGAGCAGGTGCAGGCCAGGCTGGCTCTGCGCTGGTGGGCCGAAGCGATGCACCTGCGCGTCGATGGCCAGCCCGTGCACAGCGGTGATCTCTTCGACACCAGCTGCCGCTGGCTGCTGCCCCCCTCCTGGTGGCGGGGGAGGCCGCTGCAGCTGGAGCTGCTCCTGCGCAGCCCCCGCCATGACGACGGTGCCCTGATCCACAGCCGGCTGGAGCTCGAGCCTCTCGATGCCGCTGACCCGCTGGGGGTGCTGGATCCGCAGTGCCGCCAGCTGGCCGATCTGCGCCGCCAAGCCGGGGTGAGCGAGGTGCCCCAGGCCGGCGCCGGCTTCCACGTGCTCGGCCATGCCCATCTCGATCTGGCCTGGCTGTGGCCGGTGGCCGACACCTGGCAGGCGGCCGAGCGCACCTTCGCCTCCGCCCTCGATCTGATGGAGCGCTGGCGGGGCCTGCATTTCGCCCACTCCACGCCCGCCCTCTATGCCTGGCTGGAGAAGCATCGGCCCCGGCTCTGGAGCCGCCTGCAGCAGGCCGTGGCCGCGGGCCGCTTCGAGCCCGTCAACGGCCCCTGGGTGGAGAGCGACTGCCTGCTGATCAGCACCGCCTCCCTGTTGCGCCAGTTCCAGCTGGGGCAGCGGGACAGCCGTGCCCGTTTCCCCGGCCTCGATCACGGGCTCGCCTGGCTGCCCGACAGCTTCGGTTTCGGCGCCGGGCTGCCGGCTGTGGCCGCGGCCACGGGCGTGCGCTGGTTCTGCACCCACAAGCTGTTCTGGAACGCCACCACCCCCTTCCCCCACCGCCTGTTCCGCTGGCGCGCCCGCTGCGGTGCCGAGCAGCTGGCGTTGATGACGGCCCCGATCGGCAGCGATGGCGACCCGCTGACGATGGAGCGCCACCGGCTGGAATGGCAGCAGGCCACTGGTCTGGGGGAGCTGCTCTGGCTGCCGGGGGTGGGCGACCACGGTGGAGGCCCCACGGCGGAGATGCTGGAGCAGCTGGAGCTGTGGAACCGCCAGCCCCAGGCCGCGCCCCAGCGGCACGGAAGCCTGCGCAGCTACCTGGCTGGCCTCGAACCCCATGCTGCCCGGCTGCCGGTGTGGCGCGATGAGCTCTACCTGGAGCTGCACCGCGGCTGCGCCACCACCCGGCCGGATCAGAAGCGTCACAACCGCAGCCTCGAGCGGCTGCTGCGCCAGGCGGAGCTGGCGTCGGTGCTGGCCGGGCCCCGGGCGCAGCCCCCCCAGCCCCCCCCCGACTGGCGGCTGCTGCTGTTCCAGCAGTTCCACGACATCCTTCCCGGCACGGCCATCCCGGAGGTGTTCGAGCAGGCCGAACCCCAGTGGCGTGCTGCTCGCCGCGCAGCCCGCCGCGCTCGCGATCAGGCCCTGGCCGCCTGGCTGGCCGGCGCCTGCTGGTGGGCGGTGCAGCTGCAGCCGCTGGCCAGCCGCCGGCCCACCCTGCGGCTGCCGGCCGGCCGTTGGCAGGCCGGCGACCTGCCCCTGCCCAGCCAGCCGGCAGCGGCGGGCGGCACCTGGGTGCAGCTGCCGGCCCTGGCCGGTATCGGCGCCATGCCCCTGCGGCGCCTGCCCCCGAGCGCCGGTGCAGACCAGGCGCCCGTTGAGGCTGGCGTCTGGGTGGACGGGCGCCGCGGCGGCAATGGCGCCCTCAGCCTCGAGCTAGGTCCGGGGGGGATCGAGCAGCTCTTCGACAGCCGGGCCCGGCCGCTTCTGGGCGGGCCCCTGGCCTGGTGCCGCTACGCCGATCGGGGCCAGTTCTGGGATGCCTGGGACATCGCTGCCGACTACCGCAGCCATCCCCTGCCCTGGAGCTGGCAGGGCGAGCCGCAGTGGCGGGAGCGGGGGCCGCTCTGCGCCAGCTTCCGCTGGCTTGGGTGCTGCGGCTCCAGTCGCGCGCGCCTTGAAGGGCGGTTGCTGGCGGGCTCTCCCTGGCTGGAGCTGGTGCTGAGCATGGACTGGCGCCAGCGCCATGAGCTCCTGCGCCTGGAGCTGCCCCTGGCGCATCCGGCCGCTCGCTGGGCGGCGGACACCGCGGGGGGGGTGCTGGAGCGCCCCGCCGAGCCGCTCACCCCGCGGGAGAAGGCCCGCTGGGAGGTGGCGGCGATCAGCTGGCTGGCCTCCTGTGGCGGCGGCGGCGAGCTGGCCGTGCTGCTCGACGGCCCCCAGGGTGTGTCGGCCCGCTCCGATCGGCTCGGGGTGTCCCTGCTGCGTGCCCCCACCTGGCCCGATCCGGGCGCCGACAACGGCTGGCAGCGCCTGCGGCTGGCCCTGCTGCCCTGTGCTCCGGGCTGGCGACGGGCGGGGGTGCCGGAACAGGCCCTGGCCTTCCGGGAACCCCTGCTGCTGCAGGCCGGGGGCCCTTCCGGCGCCGGCGGGTCTGCGGCCTGCCAGGCGCTGCCGGCGCTGCCCACCGGGGTGCAGCTGCTGGGCCTCAGGCCCGCGGGGCGTGGGGCGGCGGTGCTCAGCCTGGTCAACACCTCCCCGTGCCGCCAGGTGGTTGACCTGGGCCCGCTCTGGCACCTGGAGGCCTGTCTCGACGGCCTTGACCGTCCCCAGGCAGCACAGCCGCCAGCCGCGGCTCAGCTGCAGCTCAGGCCCTGGCAGCTGGGCTTCTGGCGGATCACGCCGCGCTGAGGGCGGACGGCATTCAGTCGTCGTGGTCGTCGAAGGGGTCGCTGAGGGCCTTGGACGGGGGCCCGAAGGCCTGGTAGACCCCGAAACCCGTGAGCGCCAGCAGCACCGCCAGCACGGTGAGGGCGATGGACAGCGCTGGAGAACTGGTGCTGCTGGGGTCCATGGCCGTAGGGCGGGAAGGAGAGGTGGAACGGGGCTGCGGCAAGCCGGTCTGCCGGGCACTGAACGCCGGCCACCCGTCCGGCCGTCGATGTCCCGTACAGTACCTGCAGCGATTTCCAGCGCGAGAGGCTCGCTCTTTCCCATGGCCCAACGCACCCGCCTCGGCGACATTCTTCGCCCCCTCAACTCGGAGTACGGCAAGGTCGTTCCCGGCTGGGGCACGACCCCGGTGATGGGTGTGTTCATGCTGCTGTTCCTGGTGTTCCTGCTGGTGATCCTGCAGCTGTACAACCAGTCCCTGCTCCTGGAGGGCATCAACGTCAACTGGGACGGCGCCGGCTGAGTTCCGCTTCACACCTCTGCCGCCATGAACGTCTTCGGTATCGGGCTCCCTGAGATGGCGGTGATTGCCGCCATCGCCCTGCTCGTCTTCGGTCCGAAGCGGCTGCCGGAGATGGGTCGCAGCCTTGGCCGCACCCTGCGCGGTTTTCAGAACGCGTCCTCTGAGTTCGAGCAGGAATTCCGCTCGGCGCTCTCCACGGTCGATGCCCCCGAACCTGCTGAACCCGTCGCCACGGCGCCCTTGTCCAGTGCGGCCGCTGCCAGCCCCGAGGCGCCGGCCTCCGGCCCTGCTGAAGGCGAGCCGCCGGCTGTGTGATGGCGATGCCAGGTGCCGGCGGCCCCAGCGCCAGCCCAGCTGGGGCCCTGGCCGCTGCGGCCTCTGGCCAGGGTGCCCCAACCTCCGCCCTGCGCCTGGTGGTGGGGCTCGGCAACCCCGGAGCGCGCTACCGCGACACCCGCCACAACGTGGGCTTCAGCGCCTTGGAGCGGCTGGCGAGCGAATCGGCGGCGAGCTTCCACGCCCAGGCCAGATTGAACGGCCTGCTGGCCGATGTGGGCCAGGGTCCGCAGCGGCTGCGCCTGCTGATGCCCCAAACCTTCATGAACGACAGCGGTCGCTCGATCCGCGCCACCCTCGACTGGTTCTCGCTCGATCCCGGCCAGTTGCTGGTGGTGGTGGATGATATGGATCTGCCCCTGGGACGGCTGCGCCTGAGGGCCCGCGGCAGCGCCGGCGGGCACAACGGCCTGCGCAGTGCCATCCGCCACCTCGGCAGTGAGGACTTTCCCCGCTTGCGCATCGGCATCGGAGCGCCGGCGCTGGATCCCGCTGAACGACGGGCCCGCACCGTGGGCCACGTGCTTGGCCGCTTCACTGCGGACGAGCAGCCCCTGCTGGAGGATGTGCTCAGCGAGGTGACGGCCGGCATTGGCCTGATCCAGCGTCTGGGGCTGGATCAGGCCGGTAACCGATTGAACGGTTTTCGTGCCCGGGCGGCGTCAGCCTGAGCCCATGGCCCGCCTCCCCGCCACCACCGCCCAGCTGCGGGTGCTGCACCAGAGCTTCAGCAGCCGGCTGCTGGAGGGGGAGGTGACGGCCGGAGGCTTTCGCTGGAGCTTCTGCTGGGCGTTCGATCGCGGCGAGCTCAGCGTTGAGCCCTCCCTGGGCCGGGCCCTGATCCAGGACGCCCTGCTGCGCTTCCTGCTGCAGGCCGATTACCAGCTCGAGCCCGGTGGCGACTACGCCTTCACGGTGCGGGCCCGGTTCTGAGCGGCGGTAGCCGCCGCCACACCTTCAGTGCCGGCCGTCGCAGCTCGCCGCCGAGGTGACGCTCCAGCAGCAGCTGGGCAACCACGTCGTCGATGTCCCGGGGCGGCAGCCGCAGGCCGGCCGGCAGCCAACGCCGCCAGTGCCGCCGCCCGTCGAGATCCCAGTAGCGCTGGCGCGCCGCCAGGGTGCTGCCGTGCTCGTCCGCCAGCTGCACGCTGAGATCAAGCTCCTCCAGCCGCTGGCGCCAGCCGGCGCTGCCGGTGCCGTTGCCGAGCACCACGCTCGCCAGTCCCACCCTGCGCCAGTGCGCGATCATGGCCTGGGCATCGAGCGGCGGCAGGATGGCCGCCGCCAGCAGGGTGCGGCTGGGGCCATCGGCGAGCACAAGGCCGCATTTGCTGCGGCCTGGATCCAGCGCCGCCAGCAGGGCGCCAGGCTTCATCGCCGCGAGCGCCGGGGTGGGCGGTTCTGCTGCTGGGCCAGGCGGAGCTCCACGCTGATCGGATCGGGAGTGTCAGCGCTGCGCAGCGCCACGGCCTGCACCTGCAGCACCTGGCCCAGCGGCTGACTGGCCATGCTGCGGATCAGGGCGCTGAAGGCCGCCGGATCCACCTGCAGGCCATCGACCATCGTGCCCTGCCTCTGGACCTGGCCAAAGGCCTGGGCCAGCAGCAGGTTGAGGCGCCGCGCCAGCAGATCGGGATCGCGCAGATCACCCTCGATCGTGGTGCGGGCCAGCACCTCGCCGGCATCCACCACCCGGCGGTTGGGACGCAGGTCGGGAAACACCAGCACCTGGTTCTCGCCCCGCAGCACGTTGGCGGCCGAGAGGATGCTCACCACCCAGCTGCCCGGGCGTTGGATCATCCCCTCGAGCCGGCTGATGTCGGCGGTGGGCACCAGCAGGATCTGGCGGTCCGGGGGCTCGCCGGGGAGCACGCGGCGGAAGGCGTTGAGGTTGGCCTGCTGCAGCAGGGCATCGATCACCTCCCGCGCCTGCTCGGGCCGCTCCAGCCGCACCTTGGCGCTGGCCAGGGTCTCGCCGCTGGTGAGCACCACATCGCCGCGTCGCAGGGCGATGAGGTTGTCCTCGAGGTCCTCCAGCTCGCGGCTGCCGGCGTCGATGCGCTGGCGCAGCTGCGCCAGTTCGCTCTCCCGGCGGCTGAGTTCGGCGTCGCGTCCGGCCACATCCCGGCTCAGGCGTTCCCGTTCGCCGAGCAGGCGGCCGCGATCGGCCTGCAAGCGGTCGCGCTCCGCTTCCAGCCGGCTGCGCTCCTCGCGCAGCGGGGCCAGTTCGTTGCGCAGGGTCGCGGCCCGCTGCTCGGCCCCGGCCAGCTCCCGTTGCACCCGCTGCTGACCGAGCTGCGCCCGGGCCACCCGCGCCTGGCTGGCCTGCAGTTCGTCGCGGCTCTCCTCCAGCTGGTCGCGGCTGGTGCGCAGCCGCTCCTCGATGCGATCCAGCTCGAACAGACCGCGCCGCAGACGCTCGCTCACCAGCAGCATCAGCCCCAGCGAGACAGCGCTGATCAGGCTGCCCGTGAGCACCGTGATCACCACGGCGGTGTTGCGGGGACGCAGCCCGAAGAGGCTGAGCCGCGCCTTGCCCACGCGGCTGCCGAGGCGGTCGCCCAGGGTGGCGAGCACACCCCCGAGCACCAGCAGCGCCAGGATCAGCAGCCAGCCCGACACGACCTTGCTCGAACGGGGTCAGTATCTCCCGGCCGCGTCTCGCCGCCGCTTCCCCAGGTCCGCGCCGTCACCAGCTCAGGGGAAGCCCAACGCCAGCTCAGCTGAAGCGTTTGGCCAGGGCGATCGGATCGAACACGGTGATCTTCTTGCGGTCGATCAGCAGCAATCCATCCTGACGCAGATCCCCCAGCAGCCGGGTGATCGTGACCCGGGTGGAGCCGATCGCCTCGGCGATGGCCTGGTGGGAGAGCCGCAGATCGATCGTGATCCCCTCGCTGCCGGGCATGCCGAAGTCGCGGCAGAGCACCAGCAGGAAGCTCACCAGCCGCGAGCTCATGTCGCGGTGGGTGAGGGTTTCGATCATGGTCTCGGTCTGCAGGATGCGCGAGGAGAGGCCCTGGAGCAGCAGCAGCCCCACGCTGGCGTCCAGTTCGATCGCCTTGCGCAGGGAGGTGGCCGGGGCCGTGATCAGCTCCACCCGGGTGAAGGCGATGGCGTGATAGAAGCGGTCTGAGCGCTGGCCGGTGAGCAGGGAGAGCACCCCGAAGAGACTGTTTTCGCGCAGCAGGGCCACGGTGATCTCCTCACCGCTTTCGTAGACCCGCGACAACCGCACCGCGCCGCGGCGCAGCAGATAGACCCTCTCGGCGGGATCGCCGGGGAAGAAGATCGTCTTGCCGCGCTCGATGGTTTCGCTGCTGCTGCCACCGAGGCCGCGCATCACCTCCAGCAGGGTGGTGCTGTCCTGAGCGCCGCTGCCGATCGTGGTCACGGCACCCGGAGTCCCGGTGGTGGGGGTGCTGGCGGTACGGCTGAAGCCGCGGGTGG
Source organism: Cyanobacteria bacterium J06638_7 (assembly GCA_039818745.1). Taxonomy (GTDB): domain Bacteria; phylum Cyanobacteriota; class Cyanobacteriia; order PCC-6307; family Cyanobiaceae; genus NIES-981. Next base: position 31,008 of record JBCBTI010000004.1, on the reverse strand, counting down.
CGCCGACCATGGACCGCGCACGGATGTGGCGAAACCCTAAAGATCGGGCTGAAGCTCACTTGTAGCAATGCACACCGATCACCGCTCCCGCCCCGGCCTGAGGCCCCGCAGCCGACCGGGTTCCGGACTGTTTCCGCACTGGTACAGGCGTTCTCCACCACCGGTGGTGTGTGGCCGTTGTGATCGCCCCTGAAGCCGCTACATTCAGTTCCGCCATCCTCCTCGCCATGACCGCCAGCCTGCCCGCCGGTCACGGTGACATCTCCCTGAAACCCGCTGCAGGCCCGGGCTCCGCAGCCGGATCTGCCCCTGGATCTGCCTATGGTGGGAGGCCTCAGGGTGTGATGGCTGTGACTCCCGCCGGCCCGGGACGCCATCTGCGCCCAGCCGCCGCCCCGGCGATCCCCCTGGCCACCGCAGCGCCATTGCGGCTGGTGGCCCAGCCCGAGGGCCTGCTGCAGATCCACACCGCTCCCTACCGGGGCAGCTTTTCGGCCGTGTTCAGCCAGGCCCTGCGCAGCGCCGGCCTGGGCAGCCGCGTGCTGGTGTGCCAGTTCCTCAAGGGCGGCGTGCAGCAGGGGGTCGACGGCGGGCCCCGTCTCTGTGGTCGCTTGCGCTGGCTGCGGCCGGCGGTGGAGGCCTGTCTGGCCGAACCGGCTCCTCACTATGAGCCGGCAGTGCGGCAGGCGGTGCGGGACCTATGGACGTTCAGCCGTGAGCAGCTGCTCACCGGGGCGGTGGATCTGATGGTGCTCGATGAGCTGGGCCTGGCGATCGAGCTGGGTTTCCTGCCTTCCGAGGAGGTGCTGGCGGTGCTCGAGCAGAGGCCGGCACCGATGGATGTCATCCTCACAGGCCTGCCCATGGCGCCGGATCTGATGGCCCTGGCCGATCAGGTCACCCAGTTGCGCCGCAGCTTCTGAGACCGCCCCTCGATGCTCAAGAACGACCGCTGGATCAACGAGCAGGCCGCCGCCGGGATGCTGGTGCCGTTCCAGGGGAGCCTGGTGCGTCACCTCGACCCCGACAACGCCGCCCGGCCCGTGCTGAGCTATGGCTGCTCCTCCTACGGCTACGACCTGCGGCTTTCACCCCAGGAGTTCCTCATCTTCCGCCATGTGCCGGGCACGGTGATGAACCCCAAGCGCTTCAATCCCGCCAACCTGGAACCCGCACCGCTGCATGCCGATGAAGATGGCCGCTACTTCATTCTGCCGGCCCATTCCTATGGCCTGGGGGTGGCTCTCGAGCGCCTGCAGGTGCCCGCCAACATCACCGTGATCTGCCTGGGCAAGAGCACTTATGCCCGGCTCGGCATCATCGTCAACACCACACCGGCGGAGGCCAGCTGGGAGGGCCACCTCACCCTGGAGTTCAGCAACTCCTCCGGTGCCGACTGCCGCATCTATGCCGATGAGGGGATCTGCCAGCTGCTCTTCTTTGAGGGCGATCCCTGTGACACCACCTACCAGGACCGCGCCGGCAAATATCAGCACCAGCCCGAGCGTGTGACCCTGGCCCGGGTATGAGATCCTCCCGCTCACGCGGAAACCACGCTACGGCGCCAGCCGGGCCCGATGCAGCCGGCTCTTCTCGTACCAGCTGGCGATGTCCGGCGTCCAGCTCTGCAGATGGGGCCAGAGCAGGTCGCAGAGGGCGCGGATCTCCAGCTGGGCGTCGAGCTTGGCCCGCAGATCGAGGAAGTGCAGCAACGCCCGCAGGCTGAAGCTCACCACGAAGTGCTGGCGGTAGTCAAAAGGCAGGATGCCGCGGGCATGCTCCTCGGCGTAGCCGGCGCCGAGCAGATCGCGGTAACGCTCGGCGGCCCGGCGGCAGAGGTCCAGATCGATCTGGCGCTGCTCGGCGCTGTAGGCATAGCGCTTTCCCTGGCGGTCGCTGTAGTCACCCTCGGGGCGGAGATAGAACACCTCCTCGAGCTCCAGCTCGCCGTCGGCCGCCCGGCGGATGCGGTCGCCGGTGTAGCGCATCGACTGCACATCGAAACTCACGCCCACTCTGTGGGTGCGTGCCTGCTGCATCACCGAGTGGGGAAACCAGCCCACGTTGACCACGATCTGGGCATGCTCCAGGGGACCGTAGTGGCCGCGCTCGCCGGCCAGCAGCCGCTTCACGCAGATCTCGCCGCAGCGGCGCTCATCCGGCCAGTCAGCCGGCTCGCTGGCCACGAAGTCTTCGCTGTAGTCCTGGTGCATGGCCGCCCACACACACTGCTGGGGGTTGGGGGTGGCGGCGATGCGTGTGACCCGGAAGCGGGGGTCGATGCGCGGCTCAACCATGGCTGCGCGGGGCGATCGGGGCTGCAGGCACCGCTGCCGCCGCGGTCTGGCTGCCCGACAGGCTGCTGATGGCGCCCACGCCGGCGAGCTGGGGCAGCGCTTCGCCGCTCAGCAGGGCGCTGCTCAGGGCCTCCAGTTCAGGGGCCGAACGGGCCCCGATCGCATGGCCCACGCTGCTGCCGCCGGCATCGAACAGCTCCAGATGGGGGATGCCGTTGACGGCGTAGCGCTCCAGCTGCGGTTGCCAGCGGGGGTTGTCGACGTTGAGCAGCACCACGTCGAGGCTGCCGCGGCGCTGGCGTTCGATTCCTTCCATCGCCGGCGCCATGGCGCGGCAGGCCTCGCACCAGTCGGCGTAGAACTCCACCATCGTGGGGCGGCCATCGGCCAGAGCGGTGCCCAGGTCGGGGGAGCGGCGGGCCAGGGCCTCCAGCGGCGCCTGGGGTTGCAGACCCCCCCGCAGCCACAGCACCAGCAGCGTCAGCAGGGCGGCGATCGCCAGCAGCGTCAGCCGTTCGCGGCGGCCGGGACCGGCCCCGCGCTCAGAGGTGCTCATGGCAGTGCTGCGTGGGTTTCCGGGAACGGCATGGCGGGGACGGGCCGAAGTGCTCCAGGCTGGGAGCACTCTGCCAGGCTCGGCCCGCCGCGTACCTGCCCGTTACCCCTCCGCGATGAAGCGTCGTCTCACCCTGCATTTCCCCCGGGAGGTGGTGCATCAGCCGATCACCTACCGGCTGGCGGTGGACTTTGACATCGCCGCCAAGATCCTGCGGGCCCAGATCGCCCCCAACCAGAGCGGCACCATGGTGGTGGAGCTCTCGGGGGACATCGATGAACTCGAAGCCGCCGAGTCCTGGCTGGAGGGCCAGGGCCTCAGCCTCAACCGCGCCCCCGGTCAGATCGCCATCGACCGCCAGCGCTGTGTGGACTGCGGCATCTGCTCGAGCGTCTGCCCCAGCGGTGCGATGAGTTTCGCCGCTCCGGCCTGGCGCCTCCAGTTTGAGGCCTCCCGCTGTCTGGTCTGTGAACAGTGCATCCCCAGTTGCCCGGTCGAGGCGATCGCGCTCGTGCTCGACCCGTCCTGAACGATGGCATCGAGGGCTGCTGTGATCCTGCCGTTGCTGCGTTGGCTCACGGTGCCGCTGCGGGCGCCGCTGGTGCTGCTGCTGGTGGTGGTGGCGGGCTACATCGGCACGTCCTGGGGCCCCATGCCCAGGGACGGCGAAAGCCTGCTGGCGCTGCTGGGCTGGTATGGGTCCTTCGATGCCCTGCAGACCCTGCTGGTGGTGGTGGTGTGCAGCATGCCCCTGCGGCTGCTGCGCGCCGTCACCGGGGTGATGGCGGCCAGCCAGTTCATGACCCTGGTGCTCACGCTGCTGATCGTCACCCTGGGGGCCCTCTACATGCTGCGGCTGGAGGCCCTCTCGCGGGTGCTGATCCTGGCTGCGGCGGTGCTTCTGGCCCGCCTCGATCTGGCCCGCATCCGCATGGTGCCCTCACCCTGGCGGCTGTCGCTTGGCCTGAGCGTGCTGGTGATGGTGAGCTGCGGATTCGGCCGCTGGCTGGTCAGCCGGGGCTGAGCGTGGCCGCCGCGCAGGACGGCAGTCGCGGTTCCTGCAGGCTCCAGAGATTGCCCATCACCTTCTTCACGTACAGACGGGTTTCGGGGAAGGGGATGGCCTCCACCCAGAGCTCCGGTTCACTCTCGAGGCGCGGGTCCACCCAGGCGGCCACGGCGTTGGGGCCGGCGTTGTAGCTGGCCACCGCCAGCAGCGGATTCCCCTGCCAGCGGCGCAGCAGCTGATTCAGGTAGCGGGCACCCAGACGGGCGTTGAGGTCCGGCTGCTCCAGTTCAGCTGGCTCCAGCGGGCGGCCCAGCAGCTCCGCCGCCGTGGCGGGCATCAGCTGCAGCAGCCCCACCGCACCCGCAGGCGAGCGCACGGCGGCGGAGAAACGTGACTCCTGCAGGGCCACCGCCGCCAGCAGCGTGGCGGGCACCGCGGCCTCGGCGCCGGCGGCGTTGAGCTCGGCGAGGAAGGCGGGCCTATGCAGCTCCCTCTCCAGCACCCGGGCGCGGGGGCAGTCCCCGGCGGGCAGCCGCAGGCTGGCCTGCTCCAGCCGGTCCAGGCCCAGCCAGTGGTCGCCCACCGCCCGCCGCAGGCGGCCCTCCCGGATCTGCGGCACCGGGTCGTCGGCCGAGCGCTGCTGCTGGCCCAGCAGCCAGTGCTCCCAGGCCTCCAGTGGCTGGTGCAGGCGCCAGAGACGCTCCAGGTCGCCATCCCCGCTGCCCAGGGGCTGCCAGGGGGGCGCCACCAGGGGCGGTGCCTGCAGGGGGTTCAGCTCCACATCACCGCGACCCAGACGCGCGGCCGCGCGCCAGCCGTAGTACCCGCCGGGGAGCTGCTCCAGCAGGGTGCTCCAGATCGCGCGGGCCTGCTGCTGCTCGCCCAGCTGCCAGTGGGCCAGCCCCAGCCAGAAGCGTCGGCGGCCTTCAAGGACCACCGGCAGACGGCCGCTGAGGCTGGGTTCCTCGAGCAGCTGTGCCACCTGAGCCCAGTTTCCCGCCAGCGCCTCTCGCCTGGCCTGGTGCCACTGCAGCGACCAGCTGGCCGGATCGCCGGGCCACTGCCGCAGCACCGCCAGCACCCGCCGGCTGTCCTCGCTCTCGCGGGCCAGCCGGGCCTGGGCTGGAGCGCTGTCGCGCAGGTCCGGCGGCAGCTGGGCGATCGCCTCCAGGCTGGTGGCGCTGGTCCCCTCGCCGAGGATGCGCACGGCCTCGCGCGCCTCGTCGCTTGCCGGTGCGCTGCGGGTCAGCTCCAGCAGCCGCGCCTCCGCCTCCGTCTCAAGCTGCGGGTCGAGCAGCTCAGCACGGGCCAGCGCCAGGCTGGTGGCGGGGCTGGCCGGCAGCGCCGCCAGGCAGGTGCTGGCTGCTTCGGCATCGCCGAGCCGGGCCAGGGCGCCGGCGAGACGGTCCCGTTCGCCGGCGCTCAGGGGGGGCTGGCCGGCCTCGCAGCGCCGCCGCAGTTCGCTCCCCGCTCCCGGCCAGCGCACCCCCCAGCGGGCCAGATGCAGGGCCCCCTCCGGCCCCTGCTCCAGCGCCGCGGCCAGGGCCGCCGGATGACCCGGAAAGCGCTCCAGCAGTTGCCGGCGCAGCTGAGGTTGCCGGCGACCCAGGGAATAGAGGGCATCAGCGCTGGCGGGATCGTCGGGGAAGCGCTTCAGCACCTGCTGCCAGCGGCTGGCAGCCAGCCCGCCATCTCCCAGCTCTTCCGCCACCAGCGCCTCGCGCTTGAGCACCAGGGCGGCCAGGGGCTCCTGGCCCCAGCCCTGGCCCTGCAGCAGGCGCCGCTCGGCCTGAGGGCTGGTGCCACCGACCAGCAGCAGGGCCGCCTCACGGCGGCGCCGGGGATCGGGATCCAGCCGCCAGCTACGCGCCAGGCTGCGGCTGCTGAGGCTGGGGGTGAGGTCGGGCCGCAGCTGCAGCAGCTGGCGACCGCCGAGCAGCAGGCCGACACTGCCCAGGCAGGTCAAGGCCAGGAGCATCGGGAGGCGCTGCAAGGGCCGGCGGACCAAAGGCGGCATTCTGGTGGTCCGTTGCCGACTCTCCCAGGGTTCATGCGCCGGCCTGTTCTGCCCCCCTACCTCACCAGCCTTCCGGGCAGCGGTCAGCGTCTGCGCTGCCTGCGGGTGCTGGCGCTGGCCGCGCTGGTGCTGCTGCTGCGCCCCTGGATTCCGTTCAGCTGGCTGCCGGGCTGGGCGGTGGGCAGCCTCCTGCTCTGGGCGCTGGTGGAGCTGAGCGGCTGGGTGTGGTGGCCGCGGCGTTGGCGCTGAGCCAGCTGGCACTCCGCGGTCCTGAGTCCGCGCGGGCTGGACATACGCTGTCGCCACTCCTGGCGTCACCATGTCCCAGCTGAGCGTTCATCCCCTGGGCCAGTCGCTGGGTGAGGGGATCGCGGCGTTCGGCACCGATGGCATCCGCGGCCACGTGGGCAGCCAGGTCACCCCGGCCCTGGCGCTGCAGGTGGGCTTCTGGTGTGGCCAGGTGCTGCCCGCCGACGCTCCGGTGCTGATCGGCCGCGACAGCCGCAGCAGCGGCCCGATGATCTCGGCGGCGTTGACTGCGGGCCTGACGGCGGCGGGCCGGGAGGTGTGGCACCTGGGGATCTGCCCCACGCCGGCGGTGCCCGGAGCGATCCGCAGCTGCGCCGCCGCTGGCGGCCTGATGGTGTCGGCCAGCCACAATCCTCCGGGCGACAACGGCATCAAGGTGTTCGGCCCATCGGGGGCCAAGCTCGGTGCCGACCTGCAGCAGGCCATCGAAGCCGGCCTGGCTGGCCAGCGGCCACTCCCGACCCTGAATGGCACGGGCCGCAGCCTCGAGCGCGGCGATCTCATGGCCGACTACCGCCAGGCCCTGGTGGCCAGTGCCGATGGGCGCCTCGAAGGCTGCCGCATCGTGCTGGATCTCTGCCACGGCTCGGCCACCGCCTGCGCTGAAGCGGTCTTCAGTGCTCTCGGGGCCGAGGTCACCGTGTTGCACGGGGAGGCGGACGGGGAGCGCATCAACGTCAACTGCGGCAGCACCCACCTCGACCCCCTGCGCCAGGCGGTGCTGGCCGGCGCTGCCGACATGGGCTTTGCCTTCGATGGCGATGCCGACCGAATGCTGGCCGTCGACAGCCGCGGCCGGGTGGTGGATGGCGACCAGATCCTGTTCCTGTGGGGGTCGGCCCTGCAGGACTGCGGCAGCCTGCCCGATCGCCGCCTCGTGGCCACGGTGATGAGCAATCTCGGCTTCGAGCGGGCCTGGCAGGAGCGCGGCGGCCTGCTGGAGCGCACGGCCGTGGGGGATCAGCACGTGCACCGCGCCATGGAGGAACTCGGTGCGGGTCTCGGTGGCGAGCAGTCCGGCCACATCCTCTCGGCCCGCCATGGCATGAGCGGCGACGGTGTGCTCACGGCGCTGCAGGTGGCCACCCTGCTGCACGGCCGGGACCTAAGCCTGGCCGACTGGCTGGACGCCAGTTTCCGGCCCTATCCCCAGCGCCTTGTGAATGTGCGCGTGCCCGATCGCCAGCGCCGCCAGCACTGGCAGCACTGCGCTCCCCTCTGCCGGGAGCTGCAGCGGGCTGAAGCGGAGATGCAGGGGCAGGGCCGGGTGCTGGTGCGCGCCAGCGGCACCGAGCCCCTGCTGCGGGTGATGGTGGAGGCGGCTGAACCGCGCCTGGTGAGCCACTGGGCCGAGCAGCTCGCTGCCACCGCCGAGCAGCACCTCAACGTCGCCTGAGCCCCAGCAGCTCGCGGGCCAGGCTGAGGGCACCGGTGCAGGCATCGCCGGCGGGAGTCGCCAGCTGCGCCGCCGGCAGCTGCACCGCCAGCGCCCCCGCCAGTTCCTGCCGCAGCAGGGGGAGGTGGCTCAGGGCTCCTCCCATCGCCCACACCGGCGGCTGCTGCAGCCCCAGCCGCTGGCTGATCGCTGCCGCCATGGCCGCCAGGGCCTCGGCGTTGCTCTGCACGATCGCCTGGGCGGTGCGGTCGCCATCGCCGGCGGCCGCCACCACCAGCGGCGCCAGGGCGGCGAAGCCCGCCGCCCCGAAGTGTGGTTGCACCACCCGGGCCTTGATCGCCGCCGCCGCCGCCGGGTCCCGGTGATCCAGCTCCAGGGCATGCCAGAGGTGCTGCCGCAAGGCGGTGTCGGGCCGACGCCCATCGGCCATCTGCAGGCTGGCGCTGAGCCCGTCGCGGCCGATGTCCACCGCCGAACCGGCGCCATCAAGCAGCCAGCCCCAGCCCGCGCAGCGATGCTCCCGGCCATGGCGGTTGCGGCCCACGGCGATCGTGCCGGTGCCGCAGATCAGCACCACCCCTGCGCGGGCTTCGCCCATGGCGCCCCGCAGGGCGGTGCGCTCATCGCCGGTCACGGCCGTGCGCTGCAGCGTCAGCGCCAGGGCTGCGGCCGCCAGCTGCCGGCCCTGCTCCTGCACCGGGCTGCCCACCTCGATGCCGCTGGCCCCCACCGCCGCCGCCTGGAGCGATCCGCGCCAGCCGGGCCCAAGGGTCTGCATGGCCCCCGCCAGGCTGGTTGTGAGGGCCGCGCGGAAGGCTTCGGCACCGCCCGGGCTGGCCAGATGCCGCACCCCCGGCCCGTTGCCCTCCGCCAGCACCGTTCCACTGGCCGCGTCGGCCAGCCGGCAGCGGCTGCCGGTCTGGCCGGCATCGAAGCCGGCGATCAGCTCAGCCACCCGCTGCTGGCCCGGCGGCCGGCGGCCCCGGGGGTGAGGCCGCCGAGAGGGTGGCCAGGCAGAACCAGGCGCTGAGCTGCACCTCCGGCCGGAAGAAGATCGTGTCGGTGAGGCCCTGCACCCCCAGCCCGGCGATCACCGCCAGCGCCCCCAGCGCCGGCAGGGCGAAGGGTCCCGAGCCCTGCCACACCTCCAGCCCGCGGCGCAGGCCGGCGATCACCAGAGCGATTGCCGCCAGCAGACCCGGGATGCCGGCCTCCACCGCCAGCTCCAGCGGGATCGAGTAGGCGCTGAGGGCGTTGAAGCGCGGCTGCTGGTAGAGGGGGTAGATGAGGTTGAAGGCATCGTTGCCGGGCCCGATCCCCAGCCAGGGCCGCGCCTCGATCATGTCCAGGGCTGCCAGCCACACGTTGATGCGGAAGTTGTTGGAGCTGTCTCCGCGGCCGGCCAGCAGGCTGAACACCCGCACCCGCAGGGCCTCCACCTGAAACACCAGCACGGCCAGCAGGACCGTTCCCCCCACCAGCACCAGCACCGGCACCAGGCGCCGCCAGCGGGGCGGCCAGCGGCGGGTGTGGCGCACTGCCAGCAGCACCAGGATCACCGCTGCCGAGGCCACCAGTCCCAGCCAGGCGCCGCGGCTGTAGGTGAGCACCAGGGCCGCCAGGCCCAGCGCCAGCGCCGCCAGCGCATACAGGCGCCGGGCCGGCTGCCGCCAGCGCAGCACCGCCACCACCGCCAGGGGCAGGATCGGCAGCAGGTAGCCCGCCAGCAGGTTGGGGTTGCCCAGGGTGGCGTAGATGCGCACCGTGCCGGCGGCCACCGAGGTGGGATCGGCCCAGCGGGCCAGTTCCGAGGTGTCGGCATAGAGCTGCCGCAGGCCGATCACGCTGGTGAGCAGCGATCCCCCCAGCAGTGAGGCCACGATCCGGTCCCACCACAGCGGTGCGGCGCTGAGCACCTCCTGCATCAGGGCGTAGACCCCCAGATAGCTGGCCAGCTTCACCAGCCCCCTCGCCGCGGCCGAAGGCACCGGAGAGAAGCCTGTGGCCAGCAGGGCCACCGCCAGGATCACCAGGATCCAGGCGTTGATGGCAGTGATCCCGCGGGCAGGACGGCGCAGGGAGAGCAGCAGCCAGAGGCCCGAGCTGGCCAGGATCAGCAGGCTCAGTCCAGCCCGGCTCAGCAGCGGCAGGCCCGCCATCAGGGCACACAGCACCAGGCCGCCCAGGGGCACCAGCCGGCTGCCCAGCGGTCCCACGGGCTGGTGGGCCAGCAGGCCCTGCCAGCGCAGCAGCAGCGGCGGCGGGCTGGACAGGCTGGATTCACCCACGGCAGGCCCTGGTGGCTTGAGGGCGATTATCGGCCGCCCCCCGGCTCGGCTCCGGTGGGCCCGGAGGCGGCCCCGGCGAGCCGTTTCAGCGGCGGCAGGGGGCGGCCATTGCGGCGGTACAGCACCCGGTACAGCGGCAGTCCCTGCCGCAGCGCATGCCGTTCGCGCTCACTGGCCACCGGCAGCGGATTGGCACTGCACCAGGGGTGCTGCGCCGCCGCTGGGCGGCTGAAGCAGCCGGAGGTCTCCACCAGGGCCACCATCGGCTCGATCACCGCCAGCACATCGCTCTGCAGGAACAGCTCCCCGGCCGGCTGCAGGGCAGCGGCCAGGGCCAGCAGCAGAGGCGGCTGCAGCACCCGGCGCTTGTGGTGCCGCGTCTTGAACCAGGGGTCGGGGAACTGAATGCAGGCCCGCTCCAGCTGCCCAGGCCCCAGCCCCGCCAGCCACTGTTGCAGGCTCACATTGGCGTTGCAGAAAAGAAAGCGCAGGTTCTCCAGCCCCAGGGCCAGACGCTCGGCTTCGGCGGCCTCCACCAGGGGGCGGCGGATCTCCACTCCCAGGTGGTTGCGCTGCGGTTCGGCCACCGCCATGGCCAGCAGGAAGCGCCCCCGGGCGCAGCCGATGTCGAGCTGGATCGGCCGCTTCGGATCGGCGAACATCTCGTTCAGCGGTGGCAACCGCAGCGGCCGCTGGTGCACGCGGCTGAGCGGATTGACGTGCTGCCGCACCATCAGTCGGCTGCCGTGGGCAGCAGGAAGGCCCAGCTGGCGGTGTAGCCGTGCAGGTGGGTGCTGCCGGCCACCGGACCGATTTCGCCGTTGCAGAAGGCGCCGGCCACCGGCAGGGCCCCGAACACCTCACGGGCCACCGTGACATCACCGTCGGGGCAGCCGTAGAGGCCCTGGCCACGGCCCAGGCAGGCGAACAGCAGGGCCGCCAGGGGCTGGGCGGGCCGCTGCCGCTGCCGGCGCAGCAAGTGCTCCAGCTCCTGGCGTGAGGCGGCGCCGTCGCGCAGCTGGAACTGCACCTGCTGACCCACCCGCATGCGCTCGGCGACGGCCACCGCCCCGTTGCGGGGATCCACCCCGAGCAGGTTGCGCACCAGGAAGGTGGGCGTCTCGTCCTCGCTGCCGTCGGCTTCGAGCCGGAAACTGTCGCGGCCCACGCCCAGGAACAGCGAATGCTTCACCAACTCCCGTTCCCGGGGGCTGAGCTCGGTGAGGATCGCCTGCAGCGCCGCCACGGGCGTGCTGCGCTGCTCGCCGCGGCTGAGCTGCAGCACCACGTTGCGCTGGGCCTCCTCCACCTCGAACACCGGCCCGATCGGCCGGCAGCCCTGGGCCACCACCGGCTCCAGGCTCCAGTCGCCATCGATCAGACAACCCACCGCTCCGCCGCACACCTGGCTCTGGAACAGCAGCGAGCTGGCGGAAGCGCTGTGGGGACAGGCGATGCCGCCCACCTTGGCAGTGTCCGGGCAGGCGTAGTCGAGGCCGTTGATCAGATCGTTCATGCCCGTGAAGCCGGGATCCAGCAGCAGCAGCATCGAGCGGCTGCCGGCCAGCTCGGCCGCCTGCTCGACCGGCCCCAGCAGAGCCAGCCAAGGAGCGGCGGGTGCATCGAGATCGGGCAGCTGGCCGCCTTCGATCGCAAAGGGGCGAAGCCGCGTTCCGGGCAGCCGCAGCAGGGTCACGCTGAGGCCGGCCTCCTGCTCGAGCTCCCGTGGCGCCGCATCGGGGGCGGTGCCGATCACTCCGCCGGCCAGGCAGCCCAGCCAGTGCCGCGCCTGGATGCGCCCCTGCAGCAGGGGCAGCAGGCGGGGCAGGTCACTGGCATAGCTGGCCGACACGAACACCAGCGCCAGATCGGCCGGGCCGGCACCGCGCAGCTGGCGGGCCGCGCTGGCGACGGCCGCCTCCAGGGAGACGTCGGTGGCCAGGGCCGTGCGGCACCAGGCCTGAGGGCCATTGGGTCCCAGCCGACGGCTCAGCCAGCCGGAGAGAGGGAGAGCAGCCATGGGAGCGACCCTATCGCCGTGGGGGAGGTACGGATAATGGCGTCTTGCCGAACCCTTGCCGTGCCGGACACGCTCTACCGCTCTCTGGTGTGGCTCGATGTGCGGCTGGGGGTGCTGTTCAGCCTGGGTGTGCCGCTGGTGCTGCTGGTGTGGGCGGGGCTGCGTCGGGAGCGCTCCCTGCTGCGCCTGCTGGGTCTCTATTGGAAGGTGGCGAGTCTGCTGCTGCTGGCCACCCTGCTGCTCGCCGACCGCCGTCCGCTGGCCTTCGTGCTGCTGGTGGTCGCTCCCCTGCTGGTGGTGCTCAGCCTGTGGTTCTGGGTGGATCTCAACGAGGAGCTCGCCGACCTGCCGCCCTGGCGGGCACTGCCGCTCACCACCCGTATCTGGCGCTGGAGCCTGAGTTTCTGGTCTCTGCTCAGCGCCGCCTTCAGCGCCACGGCCCTGGGCTGCCTCGATGCCGGCCTGCGGGCCACGGCCCGCTGCAGCCTCTGGATGGAGGCGCCGATCCGGCTGCACAGCCATCTCGAGCGTCTGTTCGCCTTCGTGTTCGGCGGCCAGTGGACCCCCGCCGTGGCCGCCTTCGTGGGCTATCTGGGACTGGTGGCCTACGCGGTGGGGCTGCTGCAGTGGCTGCTGGTGCGGTTGCCACGCCTGGGCCGGGTCGCCGGCGAGTTCTGAGCGCCGGCCCACTCTTCACTCCCCAGGAGCTCTGCATCATGTCCGTCACCGAGCTGCTGGCGAAACTGGAGGTGATCAGCCGCACCAGGCCCGACCGGGTGCTGCGGCTGCGGGGCACCGTGCCGGCGGCAGGGGAGGGCAGGGAACCGTTCGAACTGCTGATTTTCCGCGGCTTCTCCAGCAGCGTCAGCCATCCCACCGCCTTCGATCCCGATCAGCCCGCCCTGCCCGAGCAGGCGCTGATCGAGGCGGCGGAACTGCTGGGCGGGCCCCTCGACCCCACTGCCGAACAGCGGCTGGCCGGGCCGCTGCCGGCGCACACCTTCCTCGAGCCTGAGGCCTGGCGCTGAGTCGCGGTGCTGCAGCCCTCAGGGCTGCCTGCACAGCCGGCGCCAGTGCGCACACAGCCCGGCCAGGGCGGGGCCGTGGGGCTCCAGTTGCTGGCAACGGGCCAGCTCGAAATCGCTGAAGGCAAACCCTGGGGCCACCGTGCAGCTCACCAGCCCCCAGGCGCAGGCCTCTGCCGGCTCGGCGGCGAACCAGCTGGCCGCCGGCACCCCATGCTGGGGCCGCTCGCCGGCGGCCAGGTCCATCCCCAGCCGGGTGCGGCGCACCGAGCCGGCCGGGCTGAGCTCGTAGATCAGCAGGCCGCCACCGCCGTGGTGGTGCCAGAGCTCATCGGCGCGGATGCGGTGCCAGTGGGAGCAGTCGCCCGCCGCCAGCAGGTAGAGGATGGCGGTGCTGGCAGGCCGGGGTCCCCGTGGGGTCTGCACCAGCTCACCGGCGCGGTAGGTCTCCCGGTAGTGGCCGCCCTCGGGGTGAGGGATCAGCTCCAGGGCCCGGATCAGGTGGGCCGGCGCCAGCGCGCTGGGTTCTGCCACGCGCTCTCAGCCCTCCAGCACGGCCACGCAACGACCGCAGAGGCTGGGGTGGCTGGCATGGCTGCCGATGTCGGTTTCGTAGTGCCAGCAGCGCGCGCACTTGCGGCCGGCGGCACGGGCCAGGCGGACGCGCACGGCGCCCGCCTCAGCCTCGCGCAGCAACTCAGCCGCCCCCAGCCGCTTGGCCGGGGCCCCGTCACCGATGTGCAGGGCCGACACCAGCAGCCAGTCGGCCAGATTGTCCACCTCCGGGCGGGCGGAGCCCTCCAGCCAGCTCAGGGCCGCGGCCAGGCCGGGGCCGCTGCCGCCAGCGCCGCCGGCCAGCAGCTCCACCTGCACCTGGGCCTCCAGGGAGGCCCCCAGCAGACCTTCGGCGCGGCAGCTCTCCAGCTGGCGGTTCACCAGTGAGCGCAGCTCGAGGATGGCCTGCATCGGGGCTTCCAGCGCCGGGTCGCGCCACGACGGCGGCGCCAGCGGCCAGCCGCGCTCGAACACCGAGGCCTCGGCCACCGGGTAGGGCAGGTTCTGCCAGATGTCCTCGGCCATGTGGCAGAGCACCGGCGCGATCAGGCCCGCCAGCCGCTCCACCACCAGCGCCAGCACCGTCTGGCAACTGCGGCGCCGGAAGGCGTCGGCGCCGCTCACGTAGAGCCGGTCCTTGGCGATGTCCAGATAGACGTTCGAGAGGTCGACAACGCAGAAGTTCTGCAGCGACTGGAAGAAGCGGTAGAACTCGAAGCGCTCGAAATCGAGTGTCACGGCTTCGATCAGGGCGGCGGTGCGCTGCAGCATCCAGCGGTCCAGCAGCGGCAGCTCGTCCACCGGCAGCGCCTGACCCCCCTCGGATCGGGGCCTGGGATCGAAGTCGTGCAGGTTGCCCAGCAGGTAGCGGGCCGTGTTGCGCACCTTGCGGTACACGTCGGCGAGCTGCTTCACAATCCCCGGGCCCAGGGGCACATCGGCGGAGTAGTCCACCGAACTCACCCACAGGCGCAGCACGTCGGCGCCGTAGGCAGGTTGCTGCTTCTGGTTGCTGCCGCCTTCCACCAGCACCGCCGGATCCACCACATTGCCCAGCGATTTGCTCATCTTGCGGCCCTTCTCATCGAGGGTGAAGCCGTGGGTGAGCACCCGCCGGAAGGGGGCCTGGCCGTTGACGGCCACCGAGGTGAGCAGGCTGCTCTGAAACCAGCCCCGGTGCTGATCGCTGCCCTCCAGATAGAGGTCGGCGGGATAGCCCAGCCCCCGCTCCTGCAGCACGCCGGCCCAGGACGAGCCCGAGTCGAACCACACGTCCATGGTGTCGGTGCCCTTGCGCCAGGCAGCGGCCTGGTCTGCCAGCTCCGGCGGCAGCAGGCCGGCCACGTCCCGCTGCCACCACACGTCGCTGCCGTGCTCGGCGATCAGGGCCTGGATGTGGCCGAGGGTGGCCTGCGTGAGCAGCACCTCGCCGGTGTCACGGTGATAGAACACGGGAATCGGCACGCCCCAGGTGCGCTGCCGGCTGATGCACCAGTCGCCCCGCTCGCCCACCATCGCCTCGATGCGGTTGCGGCCGCTGGCCGGCAGCCACTCCACCTGGGCAATGGCCTCGAGGGCGGCGGCGCGGAAACCCTCCACCGAGGCGAACCACTGCTCGGTGGCGCGGAAGATCGTGGGTTTCTTGGTGCGCCAGTCGTAGGGATAGCGGTGGGCGTAGTTCTCCTGGCGCAGCAGGGCGCCGGCGGCCTCGAGGGCCTCGATGATCGTGGGGTTGGCATCGCGCAGCACGTTGGTGCCGGCGAACGGCCCGGCCTCGGCGGTGAGGGTGCCGGCCTCATCCACCGGACACAACACCGGCAGGTTGTAGGCCTTGCCGGTGTTGAAGTCGTCAACGCCGTGGCCCGGGGCGGTGTGCACCAGGCCGGTGCCGGCTTCGGTGGTCACGTGGTCGCCGCCGAGCACCACGGGGCCGCGCCGCTCCAGCAGCGGGTGGCGGTAGAGGATCCCCTCCAGTTCGGTGCCCTTGACCGCCAGCACCGGCCTGAGCTGCAGCCCCAGGGTGGACTCCAGGCTCTCGCGCAGCTCGGCAGCCACCACCAGATGGCGGGCGGCCGGGGCCGCAGTCCCGGCGCGGGGGGCCACGGTGCAGATGGCGTAGTCGAGCCGTCCGTTCACTGAGACGGCCAGGTTGGCGGGCAGGGTCCAGGGGGTGGTGGTCCAGATCGCCACCGCCAGGCCTCCGGCGTCGCCGACGGTCACGCCCTTGGCCGCCAGCCGCTTGGCCAGGGCGGGCGGCAGCTCCACCACCGGGAAGGCCACGGTGACGCTGGGGGAGATGTGGCCCTCGGGGTACTCGAGCTCGGCTTCCGCCAGGGCCGTGCGCGAGCTGGGACTCCAGTGCACGGGTTTGAGGCCCCGGTAGATGTGGCCCGCCAGCACCATGGCCCCGAACACGCCGATCTGGGCGGCCTCGTAGGCCTTCTGCAGGGTGAGGTACGGGGCCTCCCAGTCGGCCCAGATCCCCCAGCGCTCGAAGCCCGTCCGCTGCGCGGCCACCTGCTCAAGCGCATAGGCGTGGGCCTTCTGGCGCAGGCTCAGGGGGGTCAGCGCGGCCCGTTCGCTGCTGCTCAGACCCTGCAGCACCTTGAGTTCGATGGGCAGCCCGTGACAGTCCCAGCCCGGCACGAAGCGCGCCCTGCGGCCCTGCAGCAGGGCCGTCTTGTTGATGATGTCCTTGAGGATCTTGTTGAGGGCATGGCCCACATGCAGGGCCCCGTTGGCGTAGGGCGGGCCGTCATGCAGGGTGAAGATCTCGCCGGGGTTGTCGCGGCTGAGGCGCTCGTAGAGCCGCTGCTGCCCCCAGAACGCCTGGATCTCCGGCTCACGCTGCTTGGCATTCGCGCGCATGGCGAACGCGGTCTGCAGCAGGTTGAGGGTGTCCTTGTAGGCGGTCGGCTCGGACGCGGGCCTGGCGGTCACGGGGCCGGGGGCAGCAACCACGGATTATCCCGTCCGGCCTGAAGTCCCTGCGGCATCTGTTCCGTCCGCCGCAGGGGCGGTACCAGTGGGCTCGGCGGCCGGGCTCTGCTGCTGTGGGCTGTCGTCGTCGCTGCTGGCCTCGATCAGGGCGTCGATCTGCTCGAAAGACTCCACCACCTCCGCCGCTTCCCCTGTTGCTGGGCTGGAGGGCGTGCTGTCCGCCGCGGCGGGTCCGGCCTCCGGGCGCACCCAGAGCTTGCCGCTGCTGCGCGGCTGGCGCCGTTGGCGCAGCCACTCTGCCGTGGCAGCGCTCCACTGGCTGGCCAGCTCCAGCAGCCGGCCTGCGGCGCTGCCCGCTTCGGCCAGCGCCTTCTGCCAGCGCTCGGCCGATGCCAGCCGCTGCTGCTCCTCGGGCGTGAGCTGGCGCCAGCGGCCCTGGGCCACCTCCACCCCCAGCCGACCGATCAGCAGGGCGCCGCTGAGCACTCCCAGCATCGGGGCGCCGGTGAGCCGCTCGGCGCAGGTCACCAGCACCAGTCCCAGCAGCAGCACCACGGCTCCCCAAACGGCATCGCGGGAGCGGCTCAGCTCCGGCAGCAGCAGGGGCAACAGCAGCACGGCGAGCCCAAGCAGCAGAGCGAGGGCTCCGCCCAGGGTGGCGAGCATGGCCGGGGGGCGGGTCAGCGCCATTCTGTGCCGCCGGTGGCGCTGGCGAGCTTGCCTACAGTCGGCCAGCTGCCCACCTGGCGGAATTGGTAGACGCGCTGGGTTTAGGTTCCAGTGACCTCGGTCGTGGGGGTTCAAGTCCCCCGGTGGGCATCGCCGGGCCAGCCGCGGCCACCGGCCCCACTCGCGTCGTGCCTAGGTTTCAGTCCACCACGTCCTCCCGTCGGGTTTGTCTGCGCCCATGACCCAGGCCCCGGCCGCTGCGCTGAGTCGTTCGGTTCCCAGGCAGTACATCGACCCGCCGGGCCCCTGGAATCCCACGGTGGGCCTGTTCCTGGCCGGCTATGGCCTGGCGGGCCTCACCATCTGGGGCTGGTTCGTGGGCCACTGGCCCCTGCTGCCCCTGCTGATCACCGGATTCCTGGCCCTGCACCTGGAGGGCACGGTGATCCACGACGCCTGCCACAATGCCGCCCATCCCCAGCGCTTCTGGAATGCGCTGATGGGCCATGGAGCGGCCCTGCTGCTGGGCTTCAGCTTCCCTGTGTTCACGCGGGTGCATCTGCAGCACCACGCCCATGTCAACGACCCCAGGAACGATCCCGACCACATCGTCAGCACCTTCGGTCCGCTGTGGTTGATCGCCCCTCGGTTTTTTTACCACGAGCTGTTTTTCTTTCGCCGCCGGCTCTGGCGCCGCTACGAGTTGCTGGAGTGGGGCATCGCCCGGGGCATTTTCGCAATGATCGTGATTGCCGCTGCCCGATATGATTTCTTGCCCTTCATCTTCAACTGCTGGTTTGCCCCGGCTCTGATGGTTGGTGTGACCCTCGGCCTGTTCTTCGACTACCTTCCGCATCGCCCGTTTCAGTCCCGCAGCCGCTGGCACAATGCCCGCGTCTACCCCGGGCGGATGATGAACTGGCTGATCATGGGCCAGAACTATCACCTGGTGCACCATCTATGGCCCTCGATTCCATGGTTTGAATACCGCCCCGCCTACCAGGCCACCCGCCATCTTCTGGATGCCAAGGGGTCGCCGCAGCGGTTGGGGGTGTTTGAGTCCCGCAGCGATGTTCTCAACTTTCTCTATGACATCGTGCTCGGTGTGCGCAGCCATCGCAAACGCCGCAGCAAGCTGCGTCCGATCGCCGCTCTGATGCCCACCCGCCATGCTCGACGGCGGGTGCTGGCCTTGCTGCACCGCACGGCCGTGTCCCCGGCCCGCTGACCTCTGCAGCAGGGAGTAGGGGCGGTCTTGATCGAGACCCAGATGCCTGTGAATCGGCCTGGTGCTCAGTCCCCCAGGATCCTGGGCACCCGGAAGAAATCGCCCTCCCGCTGGGGGGCGAGGTTGAGCAGCTCCTGGCGCACCGGGGTGGCCTGCACCGCGTCCTCACGGGTCATGTTCACTACCTCCACCGCCCGGGTGGTGGGCGGCACGCCGGCGGTATCCACGGCCTGCAGATGGTCGACGTAGTCGAGGATGCGCTCCAACTGGCCGGTGTAGGCGGCGATCTTGTCCTCCGGCAGGGCCAGCCGGGCGAGCGCGGCAACCTTGCGCACATCGTCGGTGCTGATCTTGCTCATCGGGTTGGAGCGGGCGGGAACGCGACGCTAGCGTCGAGGCTGTGCGTGGGTTCGGCTCAGCCCTCGCCTGCCAGGAAGTTCTGCAGGTCCTCTGCCAGGGCAGCGGCTGAGAGCTCGAGCAGGATGCGGCCGTGGTCGGCGCTGGCGAGATAGGGATCCGAACCCATGCGCCCGTCGGGGTGGCGGCGGCGGAAGTCGTCGGGGCCGTGAATGGGGCCTGCGGGGGCTGGCTCGGGCAGCGGTCGCTGGTTGCCGATCAGGCTCGGCTCCAGATGCAGGGTGAGGGCGATCTCACTGGGGGTGGCGTGATGGCCCTCGCGATCGCCGTAGAGCTCGCGCGCCTTGCGCATCACCGCCGGCGCCATGAACCAGTTGGCCAGCTTGCAACGCAGCCGCGGCGCTACCGGCAGGCCTCGGTCGGTCGCCGTGCCGTAGGCCTGGGCAAAGGCGGCCTTGGCGGTGGCGATGTTGCCGCCGTGGCCGTTGATCACATAGATGCGCTCAAAGCCGTGGCGGGCCAGGGAGAGCACGACGTCGTGCAGCACGGCCAGCAGCGTGCTCGGCTGCAGGCTCACGGTGCCGGGGAAGCCCAGATGGTGCTCCGCCATGCCGAAGGCCTGGGTGGGGGTCACCAGCACACCGGTGCGGCGCCCCACCTCCAGGGCCACGGCCTCGGCGGTGAGGGCATCGGTGCCGATGGCGCCGGTGGGGCCGTGCTGCTCGGTGGAGCCCAGCGGCACGATCACGCCCCGGCAGTGCTCCAGATAGGCCTCCACCTGCGGCCAGCTGCGCAGCTGCAGCCGTATCGCCGCACCGTCGCTGCTGGCCGTGGCCTGCGGCTCCCGCCCGGCGGGCTCCAGGGCCTGGGTTGCGCTGGGCTCAGCGCCTGGGGCGGCGGTGTTCGACATGGCGGGAGTGCGGGGGGCCAGGAGGGAAGGCCGAGGTCGTTGCCCGAATGGGTCAGGGTGAACAGCGGCGCAGCCACCTCAGCTGCCTAGGATTGCCTGGCGAGCGGAGCTAATGGCACCGATGCTGCATCGCAAGCTCTATCAATTCTGCGCCGAGCGCCGCCCGGTGTGGATATTCCTGCGCGACCAGCAGCGCTGGATCGAAGAGGCCCTGGTGGTGGAGATCGACGGCGATCTGGTGACTCTGCGCTACGACGCCGTCGATGACGATGAGTCCCACAGCTGGGAGGAGAGCGTGCGGCTGGACTCGATCGGAGCTGTCAGCACCAGGCTCTCGTACGTATGCTCCGCACCCGGGCAGGACCTGCCCACCGCCGATGACTGCCCGGAGGCCGAGCGCCTCAGCGGCTGATCGACACCGCGGCATGCTGAACGACAGCGCCGCAGTCAGTGGGCGGTGCCGTTGCCGTCGTAGGCGTCGGTGTCGTAGTAGCCGCCCTTGGTGCCGAAGAACAGCGTGGCCAGACAGAACAGACCGCTCACGGCCAGAAGAACGGTGCCCAGGGTCAAACCGGAGGCCGCGCTGGCGGCGGAGCTGTCCATGGCGGAGGCAGAGCAGGAGGAGTTCGGCTCCATTGTGCTCCCCGAAGCCTTCTTTGCGCGGGCGGCCGAGCAGGTGGCGCCAGATCTGGTGGGATGCCTGCTGGTGCGTCGCCGCCCTGACGGCTCCCGGTTGTGGGGCGTGGTGGTGGAAACCGAGGCCTACTGCCAGAGCGAGCCCGCCTGCCACGGCCACCGCCGCCGCTCGGCCAGTAACGCCACCCTGTTCGGCCCGCCGGCCCGCTGGTATGTGTATCTCACCTACGGCGTGCACCACTGCGTGAATGTGGTCACGGGCCGCTGTGAGTGGGCCAGCGGTGTGCTGCTGCGGGCCGCGGAACTGCCCGGGGAGCAGGAGCGCTGGGCGGCGGGGCCTGGGCTGCTGGCCCGGCGCTTCGGCATCGACCGCCGCCATGACGGAGTGCCCCTCGATGCCGCTGGGGACCTGTGGCTGGCGCCGCGCCCGCCCGGCCTGGCCGTGGCGGCCGAGGACCTGGTGCAGGCGTCGCGCATCGGCATCAGTCAGGGTCAGGATCTCCCCTGGCGCTGGTACCTGCGCCGCAGCCGAGCCGTCAGCCGCCGGGCGCGCGGTGATCGTCAGCCGCCGCGACTGGGGCCGAAGGGGACCGTAAGTTGAGGGGGCCAGGAGGGGCCGGGTGTTGAGCGGCTGGGTGCACCGCCATGTGATTGATCTCTCGGCCTTCTCGACCGACGATTTCACCACCGTGCTGGAACTGGCCCAGCGCTTCCGCAGCCTGCCGGTGGCAGGGGCCCGCCGGCTGCCGGCCCTGCAGGGCCGACTGATGACCACCCTCTTCTTCGAGGCCAGCACCCGCACCCGCAGCAGCTTCGAACTGGCCGCCCGCCGGCTCTCGGCCGATGTGCAGAGCTTCGCGCCGGGATCGAGTTCCCTGGCCAAGGGCGAAAGCCTGCTCGACACCGCCCGCACCTATGTGGCCATGGGCGCGAATCTGCTGGTGGTGCGCCACGGCTGTGCCGGTGTGCCCCAGATCCTGGCGGAGGACCTCGATCGTGGCGGTGAGCGGGTGGCGGTGCTCAACGCCGGCGATGGCCTGCACAGCCATCCCAGCCAGGGCCTGCTCGACCTGTTCACGCTGGCGCGTCACTTCTGCCCGGAGGCCCCCTCTCCCGAGGCGCTGCGGGGCCGTCGCATCGTGATCGTGGGCGATGTGCTGCACTCCCGTGTCGCCCGTTCCAACCTCTGGGCTCTCACTGCCTGTGGCGCTGAGGTGGTGCTCTGCGGGCCGCCCACCCTGCTGCCGCAGTGCTTCGTGGACTTCGTGGCCGCCCCGCCGCCTGGCCAGGCGGCGGATCCGGTGCCTGCGCGCGGGCCGGTGCGGCTGGTGCGCAGCCTGGAGGAGGCCCTGCCCGGAGCCGACGCCGTGATGACGCTGCGGCTGCAGAAGGAGCGCATGCACCAGCATCTGCTCACCAGCCTCGAGAGCTACCACCGCAGCTACGGCCTCAGCCATGAGCGGCTGGCGCTCTGCGGCCGGCCGGTGCCGGTGCTGCATCCGGGCCCGGTGAACCGGGGGGTGGAGCTGGCCGGCCCCCTGCTCGACGACACCGCCCACAGCCTGGTGGAGGAGCAGGTGCGCAATGGCATTCCGGTGCGGATGGCGCTGCTCTACCTGCTGGCCGCCGGCGGCGAGGGCGACGCCTGAGGGGGCGATGGGTTCAGAGCAGCTTGAAGCCGTCCAGCAGCAGCCCGTAGAGCAGGCCGATGCGGGCCATGTCCAGCAGCTGCAGCGGCAGGCGATCGCCGCCGCGGCGGCGCAGCGGGCCGCGGGCGCGCACCGCCAACTCCAGGGTCAGCACACAGAGCAGGGCACCAACCGGGTCGCTCTGGCCGATCTGCCCACCGATGGAGGCCACCACCCCGCCGATGGAGAAGCTGATCAGCAGCGCCATCAGCTGCAGGGAGGCCCGGCGCCAGGGGTTGCGGGCCCAGGCCACGAGGCGCTTGCCGGCCTCCAGCAGGCTGCGCTGAAAGCGGGTCTGCTGCAGGGTTGGGGGACTGGCCGGCGCTGCCTGTAGGGGGGATCGCATCGGCGAAAGCCCCTGCCGGTTGGACAGGGGCGCTGAAAGAAGGTGGCAGGGTCAGGAAGTGGTGATCCCCATCACCCGGCCCAGCCCCGCCAACCCCTGTCTACACCATCTCTTGGGTCGTGCCAGCTTTTCTGCGCTACTGATAGGGGATACCAATAAAAAAAGCTCGGGACCTGATGGCCCGAGCCGGGTGATGGGGACTCCTGTACCAAAGCGCTCAGCCGCACCGGGAGCAAGGGGGCTCG
Source organism: Cyanobacteria bacterium J06638_7 (assembly GCA_039818745.1). GTDB lineage: Bacteria > Cyanobacteriota > Cyanobacteriia > PCC-6307 > Cyanobiaceae > NIES-981. Next base: position 8,517 of record JBCBTI010000004.1, on the reverse strand, counting down.
GGACGTTTGCGGGAGCGTCCCCCTGAGCTCTTGACGCCGGCGGCGGGCAATGTCAGCACCGGCAGAAGGCTCTCCGGTCGCTCAGCTGTCGCTGTCTTTCTTGCGGCCGGACTTGCCCTCCAGCAGTTCCAGCAGCGCTTCCATCTGGGCCATCACGCCGCGCACTTCGCCGGCCTCGGGCAGGAGTCCGTCCTCCATCACGCCCTGATGCATTTCGCGGAGCTCCTGACGGATGTAGCGCAGGTGGCTCACCACCTGTTCGCGCTTGGACTGCGACATGATTGGACGCCGGAATTGCGTCTCTTTTACCGCATCACCGGTTTGCCGGATCCCTGAGCTCCCGGCGGCAGAGGCTGACCAGCGACCCGGCGAGGCTGTGGAGCTTGAGGCCCCATCCCGCGAGGCGGGCTGAAGGGAAAGCCGCAGGTCGTTGGCCTGACTCAGCCCAGGCCTGTTGAGCTCAGGCCAGCCAGAGCGGGCCGCCCCGGACAGGAGGGGAACACAGCAGCCTGCGCTCAGGCAGGGCTTGGCGGCAGAGAATGAAGTGGAGAATAGGGGACTCGAACCCCTGACCTCTGCGGTGCGATCGCAGCGCTCTACCAGCTGAGCTAATTCCCCTCGTTGCCCCATTATTCCCTTTCGCCCCAGCGGCAGGCGTGCCCCTGCAACCAACCCCCGTTGAATCCCCGGTTGATTCCTCAGCCCAATCCAACCCCCAGCCATCGTCTGAGCCCCTGCAGCGAGCTCCTGTCACCATGACCGCCTCGATCACACCGGAAACCCTGGCGGCCCTTGATGAGGGCTCCGTTGCCGAGCTGGCCCGCCGCCTGGAGGAGGACGACTACCCCACCCCCTTCGACGGGCTTGCCGACTGGCATCTGATGCGGGCCGTGGCCATTCACCGTCCCGATCTGGCCCGCCCCTACGTGCATCTGGTGGACCAGGAGCCTTTTGACGAGGACTGAGCCGTGAACGCCGATCCCCTCACCGGGCGCCGCATTCTGGTGGGGATCAGCGGCAGCATCGCCGCCGTCAAGCTGCCGCTGCTGGTCAGCGCCCTGGTGCAGCGGGGCGCCGAGGTGCGCTGCCTGCTCACCCCCAGCGCCGAGCGGCTGGTGAGCGCCGAGGCTCTGGCCTGCCTCAGCCGCAGTCCCTGCCACCTCGACGCCGACCAGTGGAGCCACCGGGCCGCCAGGCCCCTGCACGTGGAGCTGGCCGAGTGGGCCGACCTGGTGCTGGTGGCACCCCTCAGCGCCACCAGCCTGGGGCGCTGGCTTCACGGCCTGGGCGACACCCTGCTGGCCAGCACCCTGCTTGCCTGCGAAGCGCCGGTGCTGGTCGCCCCGGCCATGAACACGGCGATGTGGTCCTCGCCGGCAGTGCGGGCCAACTGGCAGCAGCTGCAGGCCTGGGAGCGGCTGCTGCCGATCGCCCCGGCGCCCGGCCTGCTGGCCTGCGACCGGCGCGGCGATGGGCGCATGGCTGATCCCGAACTGCTGCTGCTGGCGCTGGAGTCGCTGGCACTGTGGGGCTGGCGCCGCGACTGGCAGGATCGGCGCTTGCTGGTGAGCGCCGGCCCCACCCGCGAGGCCCTCGATCCAGCCCGCTGCATCACCAACCCCAGCACCGGCCGCATGGGCGTGCTGCTGGCCCAGGCCGCCCGCCTGCGCGGCGCTGCCGTGGAGCTGATCCACGGGCCCCTGCAGGTGCCGTCGGCGTGGCTCGAGGGGCTCAGCTGCCGGGCCGTCACCAGCGCCGCCGAGCTGGAAACGGCCCTGGCCGAGGCCCAGCCCCGCGCCGATGCCATCGCCATGGCCGCGGCCGTGGCCGATCACCGCCGCGCCGCTCCCCTGTCCCACAAGCTCGCCAAGGTGGAGCTGGAGGCCGCGCTGGCCGGTGGCTGGGAGTCCGTCCCCGACATCCTGGCGGCCCTGGTGCGGCGGCGCTCAGCAGGCCAGGTGATCCTCGGCTTTGCCGGCCACAGTGGCGACGTGCTTCCCCAGGCCCGCGCCAAGTGGCAGCGCAAGGGCTGCGACCTGCTCTTCGCCAACCCCATCGATGATCCCGCTGCCGGTTTCGCCAGCCCCAGCAACCGCGGCTGGCTGCTGGGGCCCGCAGCCCACCAGGCGAGGGAGCTTGGGCCGGCCTCCAAGCTGGGGCTGGCCCACCTCCTGCTCAGTGCCCTGGGCCAGCGGCTCAGGCCGCCAGTGGAGTCTCCGTTGCCTGCTCGCGCGATTCGCGCTGCAGCAGATCCATGAATGTGCGGAGCTGCAGGCGCGGGATGTAGGGCCAGCCGCCGCTGCGCTCCATCTCATGGAGCAGGCCGAAGAGATGGCTGCGGTCAGCCGGAAGGCTGCTCCGGAAGGGCCCGTCCTGAATGCGGCGGTGCAGGTGCTCCAGCTGGCGCAGCAGATCGAGCAGGGCCTCAGGATCGCCGTTGAGCTCGCTGGCCAGGGCCTCCAGGTGCTCCAGCACTGCGGCCTGGCGCTGCTGACGGTCACCGTCCGATCGCGATCGCATACAGGTTGTTGAGAGCGACGTCATCGTACGGGGAGTGGGGGTTTGGCACCGGTAGGATCCGCGCCAGCCCAGTCCCTGTGCCCTCTCTGCGGCGTTCTCCCATGCGCTTCCGTCCTCTGCTGGCCCTTGTGCTGGCGCTGTGTCTGACCCTGGTGACCGCGTGCAGCGGCGGGGCCAAGGCCATGGATCGCTCCCAGCTCACCTACGACCAGATCCACAACACCGGTCTGGCCAACGACTGCCCCACCCTGCCGGAGGCGGCACGGGGATCCATCGCTCTCAAATCCGGCTCCGCCTATCAGCTGCGGGAAATCTGCATGCACCCGGCTGAGGTGTCGGTCAAGGGTGAGCCCACCAACAAGCGCCAGGAGGCCCGTTTCGTGCCGGGCAAGATCCTCACCCGTTTCACCACCAGCCTGGATCAGGTCTACGGCGACCTCAGCGTCTCCGGCGACACCCTCACCTTCAAGGAGCAGGGCGGTCTCGACTTCCAGCTGATCACCGTGCTGCTGCCCGGCGGTGAAGAGGTGCCCTTTGTGTTCTCCAGCAAGCAGCTGCAGGCCACAGCGGAGGGTGCCGCCATCAGCACCAGCACTGACTTCAACGGCAGCTACCGCGTTCCCAGCTACCGCACCTCCAACTTCCTGGATCCCAAGGCCCGTGGCCTCACCACCGGTGTGGACTACACCCAGGGTCTGGTTGGCCTGGGCGCCGACGGCGACGGCCTGGAGCGCGAGAACATCAAGCGCTACGTGGATGGCAGCGGCACGATGGAGCTCTCGATCACCCGCGTCGATGCCGGCAGCGGTGAGTTCGCCGGTGTGTTCACGGCCCTTCAGCCCTCCGACACCGACATGGGCTCGAAGGATCCCCTGGACGTGAAGATCACCGGCGAGATCTACGGCCGCCTGGAGGAGGTCTGAAGACCTCTCTGGGAGAATCCAGAGCGTTGTCCCAGCCCCAGCAAGCCTTGACCGCCACCACCAGCACCGGATCCACCCTCAACGCCAGCGGTTCCGCTCTGATCGCCCCCCATGGCGGCAGCCTGGTGGATCTGATGGTGAGCGAAGCCGAGCGCCAGGCGGTGAGGTCCAGCGCCGGCCGGCGGCTGGAGTGCAGCCACCGCAACGCCTGCGACGTGGAGTTGCTGCTGGTGGGGGGCTTCTCTCCCCTGCTGGGCTTCATGCACCAGGAGGACTACGACGCCGTGGTCGCCGGCCACCGCACCACCAGCGGGCTGCTGTTCGGCCTGCCGATCGTCTTCGACACTGATGACGACACGATCGCCGTGGGTGACCGGCTGCTGCTCACCTACCGGGGCCAGGAGCTGGCCCTGCTCACGGTGGAGAGCCGTTGGGAACCCGACAAGGCGAAGGAGGCGCAGGGCTGCTACGGCACCACCTCCATCGAGCATCCCGCCGTGCGCATGATCAGCGCCGAGCGCGGCCCCATCTATCTGGGCGGCAGTGTGCAGGGCCTGGAGCTGCCGCAGCGGGTGTTTCCCTGCCGCACCCCCGCCGAGGTGCGCGCGACCCTGCCCGCCGGCCAGAGCGTGGTGGCCTTCCAGTGCCGCAATCCCATCCACCGCGCCCACTACGAGCTGTTCACCCGTGCCCTGCATGCCGACAACGTCAGCGAGGGGGGGGTGGTGCTGGTGCATCCCACCTGCGGCCCCACCCAGGAGGACGACATTCCCGGCGAGGTGCGCTTCCAGACCTATGAACGGCTGGCCGATGAGGTGGCCAACCCCCGCATCCGCTGGGCTTACCTGCCCTACGCCATGCACATGGCCGGGCCCCGGGAGGCACTGCAGCACATGATCATCCGCAAGAACTACGGCTGCACCCACTTCATCATTGGCCGCGACATGGCCGGTTGCAAGAGCTCCCTGAGCGGTGACGACTTCTACGGCCCCTACCAGGCCCAGGACTTCGCCCGCGACCATGCCAGCGAACTGGGGATGGAGACGGTGCCATCGCTGAACCTGGTGTTCACGGAAGAGGAGGGCTACGTCACCGCCGAGCATGCCCAGGCCCGGGGCCTGCACGTGCGCAAGCTCAGCGGTACCCAGTTCCGCCAGATGCTGCGCGGCGGCGAGGACATCCCGGAATGGTTCGCCTTCCGTAGTGTGGTGGAGGTGCTGCGGTCGGCTGCCTGAGCCCACTTGCCGCCGATCCCACGGTTAACATTCTGTTACTTTAATTCTAAGCAGAGGCGAGGGCCGTGAACAAACGCTGGCGCAACGCAGGGCTCTATGTGCTCCTGGTGATCGTGATGATCGCCGTGGGCACCGCCTTCCTCGACCGCCCCAATCCCGCCAGCGCGCCGCGCACCCTGCGTTACAGCGATTTCGTCGAGGCCGTGCAGGCCAACGAGGTGTCGCGGGTGCTGATCTCCCCGGATCGCGGCACCGCCCAGGTGGTGGAGAGCGATGGCCGCCGCGCCACGGTCAATCTCGCCCCCGACCAGGACCTGCTCAAGCTGCTCACCGAGCACAACGTCGACATCGCCGTGCAGCCCAGCCGCGAACCGGCGGCCTGGCAGCAGGCGGTGGGCAGCCTGATCTTCCCCCTGCTCCTGCTCGGTGGTCTGTTCTTCCTGCTGCGCCGCGCCCAGGGCGGCGGTGGCAACCCGGCCATGAGCTTCGGCAAGAGCAAGGCCCGGGTGCAGATGGAACCCCAGACCCAGGTGACCTTCGGCGATGTGGCCGGGATCGAAGGCGCCAAGCTGGAGCTCACGGAAGTCGTCGACTTCCTCAAGAACCCTGACCGCTTCACTGCCGTCGGCGCCAAGATCCCCAAGGGAGTGCTGTTGGTCGGCCCTCCCGGCACCGGCAAGACCCTGCTGGCCAAGGCCGTGGCCGGCGAGGCCGGCGTGCCCTTCTTCTCCATCTCCGGTTCGGAGTTTGTGGAGATGTTCGTGGGTGTCGGTGCCTCCCGGGTGCGCGATCTGTTCGAGCAGGCCAAGAAAAATGCCCCCTGCATCGTGTTCATCGACGAGATCGATGCCGTGGGTCGTCAGCGCGGCGCCGGTCTCGGCGGCGGCAACGACGAGCGCGAGCAGACCCTCAACCAGCTGCTCACCGAGATGGACGGCTTCGAGGGCAACACCGGCATCATCATCGTGGCGGCCACCAACCGCCCCGACGTGCTCGATGCGGCGCTGCTGCGTCCCGGCCGCTTCGACCGCCAGGTGGTGGTGGACCGCCCCGACTACTCCGGCCGACTGCAGATCCTGCAGGTGCATGCCCGCGGCAAGACCCTGGCCAAGGACGTGGATCTCGACAAGGTGGCGCGCCGCACCCCAGGCTTCACCGGTGCCGACCTGGCCAATCTGCTCAACGAGGCGGCGATCCTGGCGGCGCGTCGCCAGCTCAATGAAATCTCCATGGACGAGGTGAACGACGCCATCGAGCGTGTGATGGCCGGTCCTGAGAAGAAAGACCGGGTGATGAGTGAGAAGCGCAAGCGCCTGGTGGCCTACCACGAGGCCGGCCATGCCCTGGTGGGTGCCCTGATGCCCGATTACGACCCGGTGCAGAAGATCTCGATCATTCCCCGTGGCCAGGCCGGCGGTCTCACCTTCTTCACCCCCTCCGAGGAGCGCATGGAGTCGGGCCTCTACTCCCGGGCCTACCTGCATAACCAGATGGCGGTGGCGCTCGGCGGCCGGGTGGCCGAGGAAATCGTCTATGGCGATGACGAAGTCACCACCGGTGCCTCCAACGACCTCCAGCAGGTGGCCCGGGTGGCACGCCAGATGGTCACCCGCTTCGGCATGAGCGATCGCCTGGGGCCGGTGGCTCTCGGCCGCAGCCAGGGGGGCATGTTCCTCGGCCGCGACATCGCCGCCGAGCGCGACTTTTCCGAGGACACCGCCGCCACCATCGATGAGGAGGTGGGCCAGCTGGTGGATGAGGCCTATCGCCGAGCCACCGAGGTTCTCACCACCAACAGGCCCCTGCTCGATGAGCTGGCCGAGATGCTGGTGGAGAAGGAAACCGTGGATGCGGAGGATCTGCAGGAACTGCTGATCAGCCGCGACGTCCAGGTGGCCGAGTACGTCTGAGTTCAGGCCCCGCGCCTTCAGCCCCTCACCTCCCTTCCGGCACGATCGACTCCGCCCAGGCTCTTCTGCATGGCCTGCATCTCCAGCCCCTGCTGGTGGTGCTGCGGGCCCAGCAGCCACAGGAGCTGTTCACAGAGCTTGAGCGCCTCGATGGCCTCGGGCTGCTGCATGTGGAGCTGGCCTGGAGCTCCCACCCTCAGTGGAGTGCCCAGGCTGCCGCACTGGTGCGGTGTTTCCCGCGGCTGCGCCTTGGGGCTGCCTCGGTATCCAGCCTCGAGGCCCTGGAGGCCACGGTTGCGGCTGGCCTGGGCTACGGCGTTTCTCCCGTGCTGGATGAGGCGCTGCTGCAGGCTGCCCACGCCTGCGGCCTGCCCCTGGTGCCGGGGGTGTTCAGTCCCAGCGAGGTGCATCGCGCCCGGCAGTTGGGCTGCGCTGTGGTGAAGCTGTTTCCGGCGAGCAGCCTGGGGATCGACTTCTGGCCGCGCTTGCGCGGGCCCCTGGGCCGGCTGCCGGCCTGCATCGCCGCCGGCGGCCTTGGCGTGGAGGATGTGCAGCCCTGGCTGGCCGCCGGCGTGGACGCGGTGGCCCTGGGAGGGCAGCTCGGCTCGCCCCAGTCCTGGCTGGCCCTGGCCCAGCTGGTGAGACGACTGGAGTGCCCGGCGGGGTGACCCCTTACCACAGGCTGCACTGCCCCTGCTGGCGCAGCAGGTGATCGGCCAGCACCAGGGCCACCATCGCCTCCACCATCGGCACCGCCCTGGGCAGCACGCAGGGGTCGTGGCGGCCCTTGGCGGCCAGGGTGGTGGCGGCGCCGCTGGCGTCGATGGTCTGCTGCTGCTTGCGGATCGTGGCGGTGGGCTTGAAGGCCACCCGGATCACGATCATCTCGCCGTTGCTGATCCCGCCCTGGATGCCGCCCGAGTTGTTGGTGGCCGTGTGCAGGCTGCCATCGTCCGTGGGCAGGAAGGCGTCGTTGTGCTCGCTGCCCATCAGCAGGGTGCCGGCGAAGCCGGAGCCGATCTCGAACCCCTTGGTGGCCGGCAGCGACATCACCGCCTTTGCGAGATCGGCCTCCAGCTTGTCGAACACCGGCATGCCCAGCCCCACCGGCGGACGCCGCACCACGCACTCGATCACGCCGCCGCAGGAATCGCCCTCCCGCCCGATCGCCTCGATCCGCTCCACCATCTGCTCGGCGGCCTCGGGGTCGGGGCAGCGCACGATGGTGGCCTCCACGTCGTCGAGGCTCACGCTGGCCGGGTTGATGGCCTCGGCCTGAATGGTGTGGATCCGCTTCACCCAGGCCAGCACCTCGGTGCCCCCCGCCCTGGCCAGCAGTTGCTTGGCGATCGCGCCCGCCGCCACGCGAGCGATGGTTTCCCGGGCCGAGGCGCGGCCGCCGCCGCTGCGGGCCTGGATGCCGTACTTGGCCTGGTAGGTGGCGTCGGCGTGGGAGGGGCGGAAGGCCACCGCCATCTCCCTGTAGTCGCCCGGCCGCTGGTCCTTGTTGCGCACCACCATGGCGATCGGGGTGCCAAGGGTCTCGCCGTCCAGCAGACCGCTGAGAATCTCGACGCGGTCGTCTTCCTTGCGGGGGGTAGTGATCCTGCTCTGGCCCGGTTTGCGGCGATCGAGATCCCGCTGGATGACCTCCACGGGGAGGGCCAGCCGCGGCGGGCAGCCGTCCACGATCACGCCCACGCCGCCGCCATGGGATTCGCCGAAGCTGCTGATGCGAAAGAGCTGGCCGAAGCTGCTGCCCATGGCTGCCACACGCTGCAGCGAGCGTAGGGGGCGTCACCACAAAAAAGCCCCCCTCACGAGGAGGGAGGCTGGGATTCCGTCCGCTCTGGAGCTAGGGAAGGCTGGGTCCCACCGCTGAGCAAGCCCAGAGGTGATCCCAGCCCGCTCAGCTTCAGCCGATTGCCG
>JBCBTI010000003.1:0-218859 GCA_039818745.1 Cyanobacteria bacterium J06638_7 | reverse complement strand
TCAGCGGCGAGGCGGAAGGCAGCTTCCTGGCCCTGCAGAGCTGGCCCGCTGTGAACGAAGCCGCCCTCGATGACGGCCTCGAGGCCCAGTTCGCCGAGTTGATCGAGGCGATCCGGGTGGTGCGCAACCTGCGCGCCTTGGCGGGCCTCAAGCCCTCCCAGAGCGCTCCGGTGGTGTTCCTTACCGGCCGGCCGGAGCTGGCGGCAGTGCTGCGCCAGGCCATGGGCGACATCACCGCCCTCACCCGCGCCGCCTCTGTGGAGGTGCGCGATCCGGGCGCCGCGAGAGGCGATGCAGCCGAAGCCCAGGCGGCAGTGCCTCAACGCTGCCTGGCGGCGGTGAGCGGTGAACTTCAGGTGCTGCTGCCGATCGAGGGCCTGGTGGACCTGGCCGCCCTGCGTGGCCGCCTGGAGAAGGACATCGCCAAGGCCGAGAAGGAGATCAAGGGCCTGGCCGGTCGCCTCGCCAACCCCAACTTCGCCGGCAAGGCGCCGCCTGAGGTGGTGGCCGAGTGCCGCGCCAACCTGGCTGAAGCCGAAGCCCAGGCTGCCCTGGCCCGCCAGCGGCTGGAGGGGCTGGGCTGAGCGCAGGCGTTCACCAGTAGAGGCGATTCCTGAAGGGCTCTGCGCAGCTGGGGCGGCCCGGCAGGGCGGGCAGCGGTTCGCCTGTGAGCGAACAGCCCAGCCAGCCATGGGGCTGGGAGAGCGGGTAGGGCGGCTGGATGGTGCCTGGGGGGATGGGCTGGAAGCCTGCCTTGCCGTAGTAGGCCGGGTCGCCGTAGGTGATCACGGTTGCCACTGAGCGCTGTTTGAGCTCCTGCAGGCCGTCGTGGATCAGCTGGCGGCCGATGCCCTGGCGCTGCCGATCGGTGCGTACGGCCAAGGGGGCGAGCAGGTAGATCAGTGAGGGGTGTTCGAAGCGCAGGCGGGTGAAGATCACGCAGCCCACCAGTGAGCCTTCCTGCTGGGCACCGATGGCAATCACCTCCTGATCGTCGATCAGGGCGCTGAGTTCTGAGGCCAGTTTGCCTACCAGGTTGCCTTCATGCTCCCCTTCGGAGGCGGTAAAGGTTGCTGTGAAGAGGTGGGTGACAGTGCTGCGGCTGTCGTTGTTGAGATGGCTGAGGGTGATGGTTTGCTATGGCATTGCTACACACCAGGGGAGTCGGCACACGGTCAATCTTTGATGACTATGGCTACAATCGCAACGAATTGGCCTTGATGGCTCAAGGCCCTGATTCTAAGAAGCGTAACTGGGGAATACTGTTGGCGAGTTTTATAGCTCACCTGCGCCGATGGCGTCCGGTCGAGCGTCTTGTTGGACCTCCCATGGCTTGTATGTTGAGCGCTGCGCTAAACTCAGCGATGTAAACGTATCAACGTATCAACCGAAGCGGAATCCGAAGAGCCCGCCGTCCTCGGTCGAGTCGGACAACCGGACATCGAGGGTATGGTCTTCGATGTTGAAGCCTTCGGGAACCTCGGTGGGAACATCGTCCGTGTTGAGGGTCACGATGTACTGAAAGCCGTACTGTTCGGCTAGCCTCATACCGAGGGCCAATGCAGTGCCGACCTGCCGCTCATCAACGCCATCGAACAGGTGGCTGTCGTGAATCAGAAATCCTGGACTCCGCCCCCTTTCGATGCTCAACAGCGTGAGCATCATGTCGAAGCAGAAGATTTGCATGTTGCTTACGCCTCGGCTCTTTGCCCCCTGTATCTCGATCTCGAACTCCGGCCCGTTCTCAGTGGGCGTCAGTGTCAGGTTTCCCGCCGCCTTGTCCTCGTACAGGGCCGACGAGATCTGCTGGAAGGTCAGGATGGCCTTCCTCACGACTTCCTGCTGCTCGGTGTAGTCATCACGCAGTCGCTCTTGGAGTCGAGCACGCTCCATCTTGAGCTTGGTGGTCCCTGACTCCAGAGCATCGGCCGTATCGAATTTCTGTCGTAGCGTTTCGAGTCTAACTTCCGTTTTGGTGATCTCGGCTTGTAGTGCAGTGAAATGGTCCAGTGCGCCACTGGCGTTGAGGATCTGCATAATCTCGCCACGGCGTGCATCGAGCCGTTGCTGCTCCTCGCCCCGCTGTGCGATCCGCTCCTTCGCCGCCGTCACCTCCGTCTGGAGGTACGACCTTCGGTTCTGGACGACCGACTCGTGGAAGCTTTGCACGTCGTCGAAGCGACGTTGCACGAGCTCGGGAAGAACGACGCCCGCCTCCCGGTACAACCTCTGCAGGTCGGGCGGCGATGGGGGTGTTTCCTCCTCCATAACCAGCTCCAAATCGCTGATGTAGCGGTGGTCCAGCGTGTTCTCGTCGGCGAGGGCGGCAAGCTCCGTCGTTATCCTTGAAGCCTCACGTTCGAGACTGTGGTACTCCTCAACGACCCTGAAGTCGGCCACTTGCTTCTTGAGGCGGCTAACCATGTCCTCGGCGACGAGCACCTGCGTCTTCAGAGTGGAAGCCTTGTCGATGACTTGGCCGAATGAACCGTCCTTCAAGCTCTTCTTCAACTCGGAGAGGTTCTTCTCCCTGTCTCGAACCTCTTGCCACTTCAACGGGATTGACCAGTCGAGCCCGAGAAGGTACGAGAGGTTGACCTGCTGGTCTGCAGTGGCCTGCTTCTCGCTTTGCTTGACAGGGACGTGCATCCCTCCGTTACGCTCCCGTCGGGTGAAATAGGAGATGATCGATCGAAACGTCGGAGTCCAACTCTCTTGGTAGTCTTCGAGGCCGAACATCAGCTCCCCGAGAACAAGCCTCCAGTTGGTGTTACTGATCCAGTAGTTGCTGTCTCGGAGCTTTGGCTCCACCGGCCAAGCCGAAAAGTCACCTTCGACGGCCAGCGGACTTGCCTTCGCTCCCCGTCTTTTCACCAATGTGCGTTCTGTGGCGAGGTCGAACTCCATGGCGAACGTGTAGTCGGCGATGGCAGGCGTCCGGAAGAGCGAGTCCGTGCGAGCGTTGGATCCGAGGAGGAAGTTGACCATTTCCACCATGCTCGACTTGCCAGCACGGTTGCGTGTGTGTCGCTCCGTTGCACCTTCGCTCTTCTCGGCCAACAAGATGTTGAGCCCTTCGGTGAACCTAAGCTCCTTGAACGAAGGCAGGTCGCTGAAAAGCCGGTGAATCACGCTCCCCCCTCTGCTTCGAAGGGGCCGACTCGGACGACACGTCCTCCGAGGAAGTCCAAGGTGCCCATCAGGTAGAGCAGGTCGAGTGCGAGGACGAACCAGTCGAACGTGATGACCGGCGGCCCTTCTTCGACTCGGCGCAGGTCAGCCCACAGCCGGGAGACGGTCTTCGGCTCTTCGAGGTCTAGAAGGATGAAGGCCCCGATGGACAAGAGCGCCTTGTCGGCTCCGATTCCCTTGGTTGGGAGAATCATGCCGCCCCTCCGTCGGCTACTTCCCGCTCGAAGATGTCGCACTCCTCGAAGAAGAATGCCAGAACAGCGAGAGCCGCACTCTGGCGTGAAGGTGATGGAACACCATCGCCAGTGGCGTGGCGCTGGAGTTCGGCGAATACCCCGTCCGGTGACTGGCCGTCACTGCAGACCTCGGCGTATCGGTGGCGGAAGCTCTCGGCAATCTCGTCCTTCCGGCCCGGCTGCACCTCGAAGTACCTCCTCACGAGATCAGCCCGGGACATGCCCGCCCTCAACAAGATGGCAACATTATCCGATAACATGTTGCGGTCGATCTTGTCGGCCGGGGGTGGTCGCAGGTCGGGAATCGGGTTCGGCTCCATCGCAGCAACGTGGTCAAGCACGGGCGTCAGGCTGTCAAGCCCCAGATTCACCATATCCCTTCTGCCGGGTGCGGGGCCGAAGAGCGACGCCAACTCCGCTGGAGCGAGTTCGAACACAACTCGCCGCAGTTCCTCGAAGCCCCACGAGCACACGGCGGGAGGCCCCGCACCATTAAGTCCAATGAGCTTGGCAGTCACGTCGGGGCCGAGGCCCTGCTTCGAGTTGTGCATGAAGATCCATGTGTCGAAGTGCTGCCTCCAATGCGGGAGCGCCCCGTTGTAGTCCTCGTCGATCTTTGCTAGAGCGTCCTTGGCCGACATGTCGTTCGGTGCGTAGACCTGAAAGAGCCAGCGCTTCGAGATCACGTAGCCGTCGTTCTTGCGGTCACCACCTTTGCCCCACGGCCGAACACGAATGAAGTCGCTCGGAAACCGCTTTTCCATGATCGTAGCGAACCAGTCTTGGAACTCGTTCCCGTTCTTTTCCAAGTAGGCGGATTTGAACTGGAGTTCACGGAAGGCCCGCTCGAACTCATCCATAGGAATGGTCCTCGCTGTGGTTCACAGGCACAGATGATCACTCATGAATTTACTCAAAGCAGGTGATGAGACTACAGGCAATAAGCGACTCCAAGAGCATTGGGGATCGTTCATGCGAAACGCCGCGTCGAATGTGCGCGCCAACACGTTTTTTATTCAGTGACACAGCTATTCATTGGACGGTTCTGTGAACCACCGCCGACTACCTTGCTTTGCCCGTGAGCCACAGTGAGCGCAGAGAATGAGCAATTGCGGACCCATTGAGCTGCAAGGTCTTTGCGCGATGACCCCCCCAATTTTAAGCATGGTTCACGGGTCCGATACCCATTTGTTCAAGAGGATACAAAGCGCTGTGGCGAGCTCAGTTCCCCCCAATCGTTTCGATCATGGGAATCTTCTCTTCAGCACCAGCCCCGCCACCCGCGTCTGCCTGAGAAGCGAACGCCCGAAGTAAGCCCCAGCCTTGTCGAACCTAGCAAACGGCCCGTATACCAAGAGTCGGCCCGAGAGAGACGCCCGCTGACGCAGCCCGTCGATGTGGATCCACTCCATCGCCGCAGCGGGCGAGAGCAGCTGGCAGTAGTGGAAGCCTCGGACGGCGGGGAGCGGGTAGCCGAGCGGTGTCTTCATCACCGTGCAGCTCACCGCGCACACCGTGGTCTCCCCCTGCTGCCGGTAGCCGAAGCGGGGGTAGCTCCAGATCCACAACGGTCCCACCGCCGGCCGCACCGTGTCGGCTTCCATCACCATCGGCTGGCCGAGGTTCTCGAAGCGTTCGCGGCTGCTGGTGCCGCAGTGCTCAAGGGCCCACTGGAAGGACGCGGCGTTGATCGGCTGGCCGCGGCTGGGGCCGTCGGTGCTGCTGAACTCTGGATCCGCCACACCGCCGTGGCTCCAGAACGACTGCCTTGAGTTCAGCTTGCAGCGCAGCGAAAAGGCACTGATCGGAAAGAAGCCCGTGTCCAGCGCGGTGAACACGCCATACAGCGCCTGGGTCACGCTGGTCACCGCCACCTGGCACGGGTTGGGGGCCTGGCACTCAGCGCTGATCTGGGGGATGTGGACCGGTGGCTTGGCGAACGGGTTGGTGGTGGCGCTGCGGTGGAAGCTGTCGAGCGCGGTGATCCCAAAGCGCACGGGTGCTTCCGCTTCGCCGGCCATCAGGGCATTGGCGTGGTTCTGGATCCAGGGGGCATAGGGGGTGCAGCAGGGATTGCTGCGGCTGTTGGTTTCGGCAGTGTCGTAGCAGGGTGGCTTGAAGCCGTAGTAGCCCTCCATCCGCAGTGCCTCGATCAGCGGCTGCAGCCAGGCCGCGCTCTGCTCGGCCGCCTCGATGAGTGCGGGGGTGGGCGGATTGCAGCTGCCCTCCAGGCAGCTGGGCAGGAAGGCGGCAACCAGCTCGCCCACGCGTTCATGCACCGCCGCTTCGCTGGCGGTGGGCACCAGATCGAACGCCTTCACATAGGGCACCGCCTCGCCGGAGGCGAACTGCATGTGGCTGGCTCCCTCGATCGTGATCACCGGGAACTGCTCTGGCCGGCTGCCGGGGGCGGCGTTGATCCGTTGCTGCCAGGTGGCCACCGCGAAGCGGCTGATCCGTGCCAGACCATCGAGCGTGTCCGCCAGGGTGAGGGTGGGCAGCGGGTAGTCGATCAGGGTGCGGCCCTGCTCATCGAGCCGGTTGAGATTCCAACGCCCCAGGAACGAGCCCATCAGCACCTGGCCGATGCCTTGCTTCGGGAACGCCTTGAGCCATTTCTGAATCGCGATGCCCCCCACCGAGTGGGCCAGAAACAAACTGGGCGCGCCGGCGGGCAGGCCGCTCCGCTCCAGCGTCCGCCGCGCCTGGGCCACCACCAGCGGCGTTTCGCGGGGAATGGGGGAATCGCCGAGGAAGCGGGGGATGGCCACCCACACACGCTGGGAGGAGCAATGGCGCTGGATCGCCGCCGCCACGGGCTCGTAGCGCTCCGGCGGGATGCCCTCCCCCTCGATCACGATCAGCACCACCAGCAGTGCCAGGGCGCCGCATACGATCGAGCATATATTTTGCAACGCCGAGAGAGTCCGCCTACTGGGCGGTGGTGTATGTGAAGGCCACTGGAGAAACGATGGGCGGTTAAATCGACGGCAGCACCTGCTCCTCCTTGACATCATCGCAACCCGCAGTCGCCCCAGGCAGCATATGCATGAAGAAGGAATAGTTCTTTTCTGACAGTTCCTTCTTCAATCGGGGGTGTAGATGGCACAGGTGGGACTAGCAATCTGCCCTGGCAGCCAGAAGCCGCTGCACCTTCCCTTGGAGGGCTGGCCCGTCAAGCTGGCGCCCGTAGGTGGACAAGTGCACCTGCGGGCTGTGCCCCATCAGCTCGGCGCCCTCTCTGACGTGCAGCCCCAGGTCCAGGCCCAGCCGCAAAGCAAAGGCATGACGCAGCCCGTAACTGGTGAGATCGGCGGGCATGTGCAGGCGGCGGAGCTGCTGGGTGAGGTGCTGGCCTGGGCTTGCCAACCGCTGGCTCCACTCCGGCAGGCCGTGGGTGCACCACCGCTGCAGCAGCCGGTAGCAGTCAGCTGGCCAGCCAGCCGGTGGCACCGCCGGCACCTGCCGCGGCCTGGTCGCGCCCCTGCTGCTGCGCTTGGACCGGTTGACGTTGGCCACGGGGGTTCCGCCAGCTCCTGCACGCACCTCCAGGTCAATCAGCTCCTGCGGGCGGAGGCCGAAGCACACCAGCACGTCCCAGGCGAGGAGATCCGAGGCGGCAAGGCGGGTGCTCCGCTGCACCCGTTCACGCAGCAGCGCAATCTCCTCATCGGTGAAGGCCCGAACACCGGCGGGATCTGCAGCGGCCCTGCCGTTACCCCTCAGCGGGGCAAGTTCGTCAGGCCAGGTCCAGCTGGCTTCCTTCCATAGCCGGCGGGCGCGGTCATAGGCCATCTGCCTCGATCGGCTGTCGGGCTGCCAGCGGCGCAGGTAGGCGGCCACCAGGGCGGCATCGTCGCGCCCATGCTGCCCGCCCCCCGCAGCGACCAGCTCACGCAAGTAAGGCGCCCAGGTGCGCTCCCAGGTCCTGCCACTCATCTGCTCGCCAACAAGCCTGGAGCGGAGCTGCCGCACCAGCCGCTCCAGCTGGATTGGTTGCAGGCGGGAGGGATCGTCGCCAGCAGGCGCAGCGTCGGGATCAGGCCAGCTCCAGGTGCCGTCCAAGACCGAATCGAAGACGCTGCAGGCTTCTGCCAAAGCAGCAGCGGCGGAAGCAGGTCCTGGTGGAGCGGCGAGGGTTACGGCCCTGCGCTGGTGAGTCTGCGAAGGCGACTCACCAGGCCGCAGGGGCAGTTCAGCGGAGACAACCCGCAACCGGTCGCGGTTCAGCTCGATGTACCAGCCCGTTCGGCCGAGCCGGTGCGCCTTGAAGGCCTGGCTCAGATTCCGCAGCCAGGGGGGTGAGGCCATCACTTCACGCGCGCGTGAAATCTGCGTGAAATCCTGGCATTTTCTGGGGCAAAGAGGCCCTAATAGGGGACCTGAGGGGCCCCGGAGCCCGCCCGAAATCTCATTCCCCGCATGGCATCTGCCCAGTCGTGGAGCGGGTTTATGCTGATGCGCGATGCCGGGCTCGAACCAGCGTCATCCTGCTTGTAAGGCAGGCGCTCTACCGCTGAGCTAATCGCGCGTGATCGAGACGCTACCCCAGCCCATCCCGCGCCCCCGCCCGCCGCGGCGGCGGCGGCGCTGGATCCATGCCTCCCGCTGGCAGCGCCTGCGCTGGCAGGGCGAGGCCCTGCTGCTGCGGATGCTGCTGGCGCTGCTCCGCGGCCGCCATCACGACACCATCCGGCGCGGCATCGGCATCGGTGTGCGCCTGGGCCAGCCGCTGCTGCGCCGCCACCTGGCCACCGCCACGGCCAATCTCGAGCGCGTCTACGGCGACGGGCTCTCCCCCCTGCAGCGCCAGCGGCTGGCGAGGCGATCACTGCAGAACTTCCTGCTCTCCTGCCTGGAGTCGATCATCGAACCGGTGGCAGCGGAGCGGATCCGGGCCGAGGGCGAGGGGCTGGCCCAACTGCTGGCGCCGCGCCGCGCCGGCCGGGGGGTGATCATCGCCTCGCTGCACCTGGGCTGCTGGGACCTGGGTCTGCGCTGGCTGAGCCAGCAGCTCGGCGATCTGGCGGTGATCTACCGGCCCGCCCACAACCCCGAGGCCGACCGGCTGCTCAATGCCGCCCGCAGCGCCAACAGCCACTGCCGCTGGATCTCCCAGTTCGACCCCCGCTCCATGCTCGAGTGGCTGCACAGCGGCGGGGCGCTGGTGGTGATGAGCGACCTCTATGGCCCCCGCAACCCGCTGGCCGTGGACGTGCTGGGCCTCAGCACCCACGTGCTGCGCACCCCCCTGGCGCTGTCGCAGAAAACCGGGGCCCCCCTGTTCCCCGTGGCCCACGTGCGTGAGCACGACGGCCGCTTCCGGCTGATCTGCGGCCCCGCCCTGGCACCGCAGCCAGGAGCGGCGGGGCTCACGGCCCAGGCCCAGGCCCTGGCCCACTGGCAGGAGGGCTGGATCCAGGCCTATGCCGAGCAGTACTACTGGATCCAGCGCCGCTGGCGGGCCGACGACGGCAGCGGCACCCGCCTGCGGCAGCTGCAGCCGCCTGCACCCTGAGCCATGGCCAGCGGCCGCGCCCACGACCGCGCCACCTGGGCGCTGGCCCTGCCCTTCGGGCTGCTCTGGGCACCGGCCTTGGGACTGGCGGGACTCGGCTGCGCCGGCCTGGGGTTTCTGCTCGGTGGCCTGCTGCTCTCCCCCGACCTCGACACCCACTCCAAGGCCAGCCGCCGCTGGGGCCCCCTGCGGCCATTGTGGGCGCCCTACCGCCGCGGCCTGGCCCACCGCTCCCTGCTTTCCCACAGCCCCCTGCTGGGCAGCGCCGGACGGCTGGCCTATCTGGCGGCCCTGGTGCTGCTGGCCTCCGCCCTGCTGGCGCCCCTGCCCCTGGGGGTGCCGGCGCCGCCCCAGCTGCTGGCCGCCGCCCTGGAGCTGTGGCAACGCCAGCGGCCCCTGCTGCTCAGCGCCCTGGCGGGGGTGGAGGCCAGCAGCTGGCTGCACCTGATTCAGGATGGCGATCCATTGCCGCGGCTGCCCAGCTGGCGGCGGCCCCGTTCCCCCGCCCGCCGCCGCAGATGAGCGCCGATTCCCAGCTGCCGGCCAGCCTCGATGCCCTCGCGGAGCTCGTGGCGGTGGTGGACCGCCTGCACGATCCGCAGGGCGGCTGCCCCTGGGACCTGCGGCAGACCCACGCCTCCCTGGTGCCCTGCGTGCTCGAGGAGGCCCATGAGGTGGCCGATGCCATCCGTCACGGCGACCAGGGGCACCTGCAGGAGGAACTGGGCGATCTGCTGCTGCAGGTGGTGCTGCACGCCCGCATCGCCAGCGAGGCCGGCGACTTCGATCTGGAGGCCGTCGCCCGGGGCATCAGCGCCAAGCTGGTGCGCCGCCATCCCCACGTGTTCGCCCCCGGCGACCCCGCCGCGGCCGCCAGCTGGGAGGAGATCAAGGCCGCCGAACGGCCCCGGGCCGCCTCCGCCAGCCCCGTGAGCGCTCGGCTGCAGGCCAAGGTGCGGGGCCAGCCGGCCCTGGCCGCTGCCATGACGATCTCCCGGCAGGCCGCCGCCGCCGGCTTCGAGTGGGACGCCATCACCGGCGTGTGGCAGAAGGTGCACGAGGAACTCGACGAGCTCAAGCAGGCCCTGGCAACGGCCGATGCCGAGGCTGGGCAGGGCGATGCCGAGGCTGGCCGGGCCGCAGCCGAGACAGAACTGGGCGATCTGCTCTTCACCCTGGTGAACCTGGCGCGCTGGTGCGGTCTCGACCCGGAAGCCGGCCTGGCCGGCACCAACCGCCGCTTTCTGGAGCGCTTCTCACGGGTGGAGGCAGCCCTCGGTGGCGACCTTGAGGGCCGCAGCCTCGCTGAACTGGAGGGTCTCTGGCGGCAGGCCAAGGCCCAGATCCGCGCCGAACAGGGGGCCTGAGCCGCCCATCCAGCCCGCGGCGATGTGATCCGCACGACATCGCCAGCCCTCCGCGGCTGACATCGCCGCGGACGCCGCCAGGCTGGGGGGGCGAACCAGCGGCCCGGGCCGCAGCCCGCGATGAACGACACCCAACCGGGGCGCGCCCCCGATCCGGCGGATCTGATCCCCCCCGAGGAGATCTTCAGCGTGCTGCGGGTCGACCCCGACGGCACCGCCCAGTTGCTCGATCCGCACCTGCGCCACAGTGACGACTCCGCCGGCACCGCCTTCTGGTGCCAGCCCAACCTCAGCCTGCAGGTGGGCCAGCGGGTGCAGGGGATTCTGGAATTCCATCCCCAGGAGGCGGTGGCCCACAAGCGCATGCCCCACTTCACCGTCAACGTGGTGCTGCCGGAGGGCAGCTAGGCGGCCGCGCCGGCTCCATGCCCGGCGTTCAGTCGTCCGCCGAGGCTGGCAGGCCGCGCCGGCGCTTGAGCGCCGAGCGTCGCTGCTTGGCCGCCAGACGCCGCTCCACCGCCCCCCGGCCCGGGCGCGTGGGGCGCCGGGGCGGCGGTGGCGGCCGCAGGGCCTCCTGCAGCAGCGCCAGCAGCCGCCGCCGCGCCGCCACCCTGTTGCGCCACTGGGAGCGGTGCTCACAGGCCACCACCACCACGGCCCCGTCCTGCAGCCTGCCCGCCAGCCGCTGCAGCGCCCGGGCCCGGAGCGTCGGCGGCAGGGCCCGCGAGCGTTCCAGGGGGAACACCAGCTCCACGCGCGAGTCGCTGGTGTTCACGCTCTGCCCGCCAGGGCCGCCACTGCGGGAGAAGCGCCACTGCAGTTCGGCAGCGGGGATGGCGAGGCCCTCGCCGAGGTGCAGATCCTCGCCGGGCCGCTGGGGGGCGGGTGCATCGGGGGCCATGGCGCCAGCCTGGCAGCTCCGGCCACGGCGCACGAGCCCCGGGCCGGACGCTTAGCTGGTGAGCAGAGCCAGCCGTCCCATTGAGCAACACCCACTGGATCGATGAGGAGTTCCACGGCGTGCGCTACGGCCTGGCGGGCACGCGCATCGCCGAGCAGCACTCGGGCCTCCAGCGGGTCACGCTGATCGAGAGCGAGCGCTACGGCCGCGGCCTGCTGCTCGATGGCTGCTGGATGACAGCCGAGCGCCAGGAACGGCACTACCACGAGCCCCTGGTGCACCCGGCGCTGTGCGCCGCCGAGGCCATCGAGCGGGTGCTGGTGATCGGCGGTGGCGACGGCGGCACCGCCCGCGAATGTCTGCGCCATCCCGGCGTTCGCCACCTCGACCTGGTGGAGATCGACGGCCTGGTGGTGGAGTGGAGCCAGCGGCACCTGGCCAGCATCGGCGGGGGCTGCTGGAGCGATCCCCGCTTCCACCTCAGCGTGGGCGATGGCATCGCCTGGGCCGCCCGGGCCGCCACTGCCAGCTACGACGTGGTGATCGTGGACGGGTCCGATCCCGCCGGCCCGGCCGAGGGCCTGTTCAATGAGGCCTTCTTCCAGCACTGCCGCCGCATCCTGCGCCCCGGCGGCGTGTTCGCCACCCAGAGCGAGTCACCCGAGGCCTTCCGCAGCGTTCATATCGCCACGGTGCGGCTGCTGCGCGAGGTGTTCGGCCACGCCGATCCCCTCTACGGCTGGGTGCCGATGTATCCCAGCGGCTGGTGGAGCTGGACCTTCGCCGCCAGCGACGGACCCCGCTACCTTCAGCCCCGGCCCGAGCGCGTCGCCGCCATCGCCGCGGGCTGCGAGATCTGGAGCCCGCGCTGGCAGGGCGGCGGCTTCGCAGCCATGCCCGCCTTCGTGGAGCGCGCCCTCGACGCCGCAGCCTGAGCGACGGCGGCGGAGACTGGTGCCATGAGCGACCCCCACCCCGCCATCAGCCCCGGCTGGCAGCCAGGCCCGGCCGCCAGCCAGCTGTTCGACACCGACGGCGCCGTGTTCATGGCCAGCCGGCGCGACCCGCGCCACTGCCGCGTGGGCCTGTTCGGCGTGCCCTACGACGGCACCACCTCCTTCCGGCCCGGCGCCCGTTTCGGGCCGGCCGCCATCCGCGAGGTGAGCAGCGGCCTGGAGAGCTACTGCCCCCAGCTGGATGCGGATCTGGAGGATCTGGCCTTCGCCGACCTGGGCGCCGTGGTGATCCCCTTCGGCGCCCCCGAACCGGTGGTGGCGGCGGTGCAGCGGGCCACCGCGGCGGTGCTGGACCTGGACCTCAGGCCGCTGATGCTGGGCGGCGAGCATTCGATCAGCTCAGGGGCCGTGGCGGCGGTGGCGCAGCGCCATCCGCAGCTGGTGCTGGTGCAGCTCGACGCCCATGCCGATCTGCGCCAGGAGTGGCTCGGGGCCCGCCACAGCCACGCCTGTGCCATGCGGCGCTGTCTGGAGGTGCTGCCCAGCGGCCGGCTGCTGCAGATCGCGATCCGCAGCGGCAGCGGCCCGGAGTTCCGGGAGCTGCGCGACAGCGGCCGGCTGGTGGCGATCGAGGCCATGGCCCAGGCACTCGTGCCGCTGCGCGGCCAGCCGCTCTACCTCACCGTGGATCTGGACTGGTTTGATCCGGCCGCGATGCCCGGCACCGGCACCCCCGAACCGGGCGGGTTCCTCTGGTCGCACTTCGCGGCGCTGGTGGAGGAACTGCGCCATCACCGGCTGGTGGCCGCCGATGTGGTGGAGCTGGCCCCCCAGCTCGATGGCAGCGGCATCGGCAGTGTGCTGGCCGCCAAGGTGGTGCGCAGCCTGCTGCTGCTGCTCGGTGCTCAGTAGCAGCAGGTGCCGCTGGTGCGCTGCTCCCGCAGGCGGTCATGCTGCTGGGCGATCAGCAGCACTGCCAGGGTGGGGTGGTTGTGCAGCAGGTTGAGAAAACAGAGCCGCTCCAGCCGCAGGATCTCCACCGGCGTGCGGGCGATGGCGGTGTTGCGGTGCCGGCCCACACCCCACACGATGTCCTGGTAGCAGAACAGCTCACCGGGTCGGTAGCTGAGCTTCTCCCCCGCACTGCCGATCAGTTCCACGATTCCCCGCCGGATGCCGTAGATGGAATCGGCCTCCATGCCCTGCTCGAACACCGAGGCCCCCGTGGGCAGGGTGAGGCGTTCGCTCTCCACCTGCACGGCCATCAGATCGACGGCGGAGTTGGGCACGGGGGTGACGACCAATCAGGGCGGCGGCGAAGGGCTGAAGCGAATCTAAGGACAGCCTCCGGCCTGCCCGCAGCGGCCAGACGTAGCGGTGAACACCAGAGCGTGGAAAACGCAAGGGAGCTGGCCCTTCAGCCTCGCTCCGGCGGCCGTGCCGGGACGCTGGATCCGTTCAGCACTGAGGCTTCAGTCCTGCAACTGGGGCAGCAGCGTCTCCAGACTCAGCTGGCGGCAGCGTCCGGAAGGCTCGGCCATCGCCGTGGCACCACCGGCAGGGCTGGTGGCCGGCAGGCGGGGTGAGCGTGCCATCCAGTGGTGGCACCACAGCTCACCGGCCAGCTCGGCATGGATCGGCAGCTGCCGCAGCCGGCACCACCCAGCGCCACCCCCCTGGGGGAGAGCGCATTGACTGCAGCTGCGGCAGTTGGGACGGTGGGGCATGGAGGGGGTGGCGACGTGCCGAATGACCCGGGGCGCGAACCATAGGGGCTTGACAGCTGGCTGTCGCCGTGGTCACCCCCTTTCTTCCGATTGTTTTCGCGTCGCACCCGCCGCCCGGCAGCTCAATCCCCCAGCTCCAATAGCCTCCCCCCAGCCGTCCGCCAGCCCTTGGCCCTGCAGCGCACTCCCCTGTTCGAGCTCGCCCGGGCAGCCGGCGGGCGCCTGGTTCCCTTCGCCGGCTGGGAGCTGCCGGTGCAGTTCCAGGGGCTGGTGGCCGAGCACCAGGCCGTGCGCAGCGCCTGCGGGGTGTTCGACATCTCCCACATGGGCGTGCTGCGGCTGCGGGGCAGCGGCGCCAAGGATGCCCTGCAGGCCCTGGTGCCCAGCGATCTGTTCCGCATCGGCCCCGGCGAGGCCTGCTACACCGTGCTGCTCAACGAGCAGGGCGGCATCCGCGACGACCTGATCGTCTACGACCGCGGCCGGGTGGTGGCTGAAGCGGGCGGCGACAGCGACGACGAACTGCTGCTGGTGATCAATGCCGCCTGTGCCGCGGGCGACACGGCCTGGCTCGGCAGCCAGCTGCAGCCGGAGGGCATCGCCGTCACAGACCACAAGGGTGGTGGCGTGCTGCTGGCCCTGCAGGGGCCCCAGGCCTCCGAGCGGCTGGAGCGGCTCTGCGGCCAGTCGCTGGGCGGGCTGCCGCGCTTCGGCCACCGGCAGCTGGAGCTGCGGGGCACGGCCAGCGGCGCGGCAGCGGCGGCGGCCGTGTTCGTGGCCCGCACCGGCTACACCGGCGAGGACGGCTTCGAGCTGCTGCTGGCAGCCGAGGCGGGCCAGGCCCTGTGGCGGCAGCTGCTGGCCGAAGGCGTCACCCCCTGCGGTCTCGGCGCCCGCGACACCCTGCGCCTGGAGGCGGCGATGCACCTCCATGGCCAGGACATGGACGCCACCACCACGCCGCTGGAGGTTGGGCTGGGCTGGCTGGTGCACCTGGAGATGCCCAGGCCGTTCATCGGCCGGGAGGTGCTGGAGCGCCAGAGCGCCGCCGGCGTGGACCGCCGGCTGGTGGGCCTGGCGCTGGCCGGCCGGGCCATCCCCCGCCACGGCTATGCGGTGCTCCAGCACGGCCAGCCCGTGGGCACCGTCACCAGCGGCAGCTGGTCCCCCAGCCTGCAGAAAGGCATCGCCCTGGCCAGGGTGCCCGCCGCCCTGGCCAGGGCCGGCACCGAGCTGGCGGTGGAGATCCGCGGCCGGGCCGAACCGGCCACCGTGGTCAAGCGTCCCTTCTACCGGCGCTGACGCCCCCGCCACGCCGCTGAGCGCCGCCTGGATGGGAAGATCGCGGCTTGCTCTGGTCCTCACGGTATGCGCAGCCACGGGTGCGGCGACCTGCGTCAGCACAGCACCGGCCAGGAGGTGCAGCTCTGCGGCTGGGTGGACCGGCGCCGCGACCACGGCGGCGTGATCTTCATCGACCTGCGCGACCGCAGCGGCACGGTGCAGATCACGGTGGACCCCGAGCTGGGGGTTGAGGCCTTCGCTGCGGCCGAACACCTGCGCAACGAGACCGTGATCCAGGTGAGCGGCCGGGTGCGGCAGCGGCCGCCGGAATCGGTCAACACCAAGCTGGCGACCGGCGCGGTGGAGGTGCTGGCGGAAACGATCGAGGTGCTCAACGCCGTGAAGGCTGTGCTGCCCTTCCCGGTGTCGGTGCACGACGACGAGAACACCCGCGAAGACCTGCGCCTGCGCCACCGCTATCTGGATCTGCGCCGCGAGCGCATGAACGCCAACCTGCGCCTGCGCCACCGGGCGGTGCGGGCGATGCGCGGCTTCCTGGAGGAGCAGGGCTTCATCGAGGTGGAAACCCCTGTGCTCACCCGCTCCACCCCGGAAGGGGCCCGCGACTACCTGGTGCCGAGCCGTGTGTGCGGCGGCGAATGGTTCGCCCTGCCCCAGTCACCCCAGCTGTTCAAGCAACTGCTGATGGTGGGCGGCATCGAGCGCTACTACCAGGTGGCCCGCTGCTTCCGCGACGAAGACCTGCGCGCCGACCGCCAGCCGGAATTCACCCAGCTGGACATCGAGATGAGCTTCATGGACCAGGAGCAGATCCTGGAGCTCAACGAGGGGCTGATCGCCGCCATCTGGCGGGCCGCCAAGGGCATCGAGCTGCCCCGCCCCTTCCCGCGCCTCTGCTGGCACGAGGCGATGGAGCGCTACGGCACCGACCGGCCCGACACCCGCTACGGCCTCGAGCTCACCGATGTGAGCGATCTGGTGGCCGGCATGGGCTTCAAGGTCTTCTCCGGCGCCGTGGCGGCCGGCGGCGCCGTGAAGTGCATCGCCGTGCCCGGCGGCAACGACGCCATCAGCAACGTGCGCATCAAGCCCGGCGGTGATGTGTTCAGCGAGGCCCAGGCGGCCGGCGCCGGCGGCCTGGCCTTCATCCGCGTGCGCGACGGCGGCGAGATCGACACGATCGGCGCCATCAGGGACAACCTCAGCGCCGACACCAGGGCCGAGCTGCTGGCGCGCAGCGGCGCCGAGCCCGGCACCCTGCTGCTGTTCGGCGCCGGCGACACCGCCACGGTGAACAAGGCCCTCGATCGCGTGCGCCAGTACCTGGCCCGCGAGCTGGAGCTGGTGCCGGCCGAGCGGGATAACAGCAGCTGGAACTTCCTCTGGGTGGTGGACTTCCCGATGTTCGCGTTCAACGCCGCTGAGAACCGCCTCGAAGCCCTGCACCATCCCTTCTGCGCCCCCAACAGCGCCGATCTGGGCGACGATCCCGCCGCCTGGGCCACCACCCTGCCCGCCGCCCGCGCCCAGGCCTACGACCTGGTGCTCAACGGCCTGGAGCTGGGCGGCGGCTCCCTGCGCATCCACGATTCGGCCCTGCAGCGCCAGGTGCTGCACACCATCGGCCTGCCGCCGCAGGAGGCCGAGCATCAGTTCGGCTTCCTGATGGAGGCCCTGGACATGGGCGCCCCGCCCCACGGCGGCCTGGCCTACGGGATCGACCGGATCGTGATGCTGCTGGCGGGGGAGGAGTCGATCCGCGACACCATCGCCTTCCCCAAGACCCAGCAGGCCCGCTGCCTGCTCACCCAGGCGCCGGCCGGGGTGGCGGCCAGCCAGCTGGAGGAGCTGCACGTGGCCAGCACCTGGAGCGACGAGGAGCGCTGAGCCGGCGCGCTGGACCGATCCACCCCCGCCGCGCTAAAACGGAGTCACTACGAGTTAGCAAGCCATGGCACCCGTCACCGCACCCCCCATCGACATCGGCATCCCCGAAGGCCAGCGCCTGCGGATCGCCGAGGGCCTCGGCCGCGTGCTCGCCGACAGCACCGTGCTCTACGCCAAGACCCACGGCTTCCACTGGAACGTCACCGGGCCGATGTTCAACACCCTGCACCTGATGTTCATGGAGCAGTACACCGAGCTCTGGAACGCCCTCGACGAGATCGCCGAGCGCATCCGCGCCCTCGGCTGCCCCGCCCCCTTCGGAGGCAGCACCTACAGCGGCCTCTCCTCGGTTCCCGAAAGCAGCGGCATTCCCACCGCCCTGGAGATGGTGCGTGAGCTGGTGGAGGGCCATGAGGCCGTGGCCCGCACCATCCGCGGCGTGTTCGCCGTGGCCGAACAGGCCAACGACCAGCCCACCGCCGACCTGCTCACGCAGCGGCTGCAGATCCACGAGAAGACCGCCTGGATGCTGCGCAGCCTGCTCGAGGACTGAGGGCCTCGCCGCCCCTGGCCTGGGCAGGGCTGGGCGGGTCAACCAGCGATCCAGCACAACCCAGCCACGGCGTGAGGCCAGGGGTTGATGGCGCTCGGTACATTGAACAATCAGCCGGAGCCCCATGCCCAGCCCCCACGCCCAGCGAACGGCCAAGTTCGTGTTCGTGACGGGTGGCGTGGTGTCCAGCATCGGCAAGGGCATCGTCGCCGCCAGCCTCGGCCGGCTGCTCAAGAGCCGCGGCTACAGCGTGTCCATCCTCAAGCTCGATCCCTACCTGAACGTGGATCCGGGCACCATGAGCCCCTACCAGCACGGGGAGGTGTTCGTCACCGAGGACGGGGCCGAGACCGACCTCGACCTGGGCCACTACGAGCGCTTCACCGACACGCCCCTGTCGCGCCTGAACAGCGTCACCACCGGCTCCATCTACCAGGCGGTGATCAACAAGGAACGCCGCGGCGACTACAAGGGCGGCACGGTGCAGGTGATCCCCCACATCACCGGCGAGATCCGCGAGCGCATCCACCGGGTGGCCGCCAACAGCGGCGCCGAGGTGGTGATCGGCGAGATCGGCGGCACCGTGGGCGACATCGAATCGCTGCCCTTCCTGGAGGCGATCCGTGAGTTCCGCGGCGACGTGGGCCGCCGCGACATCGCCTATGTGCACGTCACCTTGCTGCCCTTCATCGGCACCTCCGGCGAACTCAAGACCAAGCCCACCCAGCACTCGGTGAAGGAGCTGCGCTCGATCGGCATCCAGCCCGATGTGCTCGTGTGCCGCAGCGACCGGTTGATCAGCCACGACCTCAAGCGCAAGATCGGCGGCTTCTGCGGGGTGGCCGAGCGGGCCGTGATCCAGGCCCTCGACGCCGACAGCATCTACGCGGTGCCCCTGGCGCTGGAGCAGGAGGGTCTGTGCCGCGAGGTGCTCGATGCCCTGCAACTGGAGGACCGCAGCAGCGAGATGGCCGGCTGGGCGGAGCTGGTGAACAAGCTGCGCCACCCCGGCCCGGCGGTGAAGGTGGCGCTGGTGGGCAAGTACGTGCAGCTCAACGACGCCTACCTCTCGGTGGTGGAGGCTCTCCGCCATGCCTGCCTGGAGCGCGATGCCTCCCTCGACCTGCACTGGGTCTGCGCCGAGCAGATCGAGCAGCAGGGGGCCGAGACCCTGCTCACCGGCATGGACGCGGTGGTGGTGCCCGGCGGCTTCGGCAACCGCGGCGTGGATGGCAAGGTGGCGGCGATCCGCTGGGCCCGCGAACAGCGCGTGCCCTTCCTGGGGCTCTGCCTGGGGATGCAGTGCGCCGTGATCGAGTGGGCCCGCAACGTGGCCGGCCTGGCCGGCGCCACCAGCGCCGAGCTCGATCCCGACAGTCCCCACCCGGTGATCCACCTGCTGCCCGAACAGCAGGACGTGGTGGACCTGGGCGGCACCATGCGCCTGGGGGTGTACCCCTGCCGCCTCACCCCCGGCAGCCTCGGGCAGCGGCTCTACGCCGAGGAGGTGGTCTACGAACGCCACCGCCACCGCTACGAGTTCAACAACGCCTACCGGCAGGCGTTCGTGGATTCGGGCTACCGGATCAGCGGCAGCTCCCCCGACGGCCGCCTGGTGGAGCTGGTGGAACTGCTCAACCACCCCTTCTTCACTGCCTGCCAGTACCACCCGGAGTTCCTCTCCCGGCCGGGCCGGCCGCACCCGTTGTTCCGGGGCCTGATCGAGGCCGCCCAGCACTCGCACCTGGCGGCGGCCGCCGGCACGGCGGTCACAGCCGCCTGAGCGAATCGGCCTTGTCCTGGAAGCCGCCGAGCAGCAGCTGCAGGTAGCTCACCTTGCGCAGCTTGATGTTGGCCGTGAGCGACATGCCCACCTGCAGGGGCAGCTCCTGGCCTGACTTGAGCACGAACTGCTGGCTGTCGAGGGCGACGGTGGCCGGGAAGCGCAGGCCGGGATTGCGCTCATCGGGGGGCAGGGCGTCGGAGCCGATCGACTGCAGCGTGCCCGCCAGGGTACCGAAGTCGCTGGCGCGGAAGGAATCGATGCTGATCTCCACCGGCTTGCCCACCTGCACGAAGCCGATGTCACTGCTGTTGATCTCCACCTTGGCTTCGAGATCGGTGAGGGGCACGATCGTCATCACCGGTTCGCTGCCCTGGGCCACGAACCCCGGTCCGCTGGGCTTCAGGCCGAACACCAACCCGTCCACCGGCGCGCGCACGTCCTGATAGCGCACGGTCACCCCCGATTCGCTCAGCCGGCCGCGCAGGTCGGAGAGTTCGCCCTGGAGTTCGGCGACGGCCTGCTGCAGGATCGCGGTCTGTCGGCTGCGGTCCACCCGCACCTTCTCCAGCTCGCCCTGCACATCGCGCACCTGGTTGCGCTGCTGCAACACCTGCAGCTCCGGCGCCGCCCCCTCCGCCTGCAGCCCCTCGATGCGGGCGAGGATCTGCTGTTCCAGCTCCAGGTTGCCCACCAGCACCTGCTGCTCGGTGTCATTGAGGCTGCCGTAACGCTCCAGCTCCAGCTGCTTGAGGCGCAACTGCTCCTGGCGGGCGGCGATCGACTCCTGCAGCGCCCGCTGGCGATCCAGCGCCGCCTGGTTGTCGAGCCGCAGCAGCACCTGGCCGGCGCTCACGCGCTGGCCCTCCTTCACCAGCAAGCTGTCGAGCACCCCACCAACCGGCATCTGCACGGTGCGCACATCACCAACCGGCTGCAGCTTGCCCGCCGCGATCACCACCTCGTCGGTGCGGGCCAGGGCCAGCCAGGCCAACGCCGCGCCGGTGGTGCCGATCAGGGCCCAGGTGATCGCCCGGGCCAGCCAGCGCGACTGCTGCAGCGCCAGGGTTTCATGGCTGCCCTGCACCCGTCGTTCGAGGGCATCCTGGCCGGCCTTCACCAGCCCTCCGGATCGGCGCGTGAGGGTCATGAGCTCGTCTCCTGCTGGCGGTAGAGGGCGTAGTAGCGCCCGCGTCGTTCAATCAGCTCATCGTGACGGCCCACCTCGGCGATGGCGCCCTCGTGCAGCATCACGATCAGATCGGCGCGGCGGATGGTGGAGAGCCGGTGGGTGATGAAGAACACCGTGCTCTGCTCGAGGTTGTCGAGCAGGTTGTCGCACACCCGCCGCTCGGTGTCGTAGTCGAGGGCGCTGGTGGCCTCATCCAGCACCAGCAGCCGCGGCTGGCTCAGCAGGGTGCGGGCCAGGGCCAGGCGCTGGCGCTGCCCGCCCGAGAGTCCGGCACCGCGCTCACCCACCGGGGCGCTGTAGCCGCCAGGCAGATCCATGATGAACTCATCGGCGCAGGCCAGGCGGGCGGCGCTGATGATCGCCTCGCTGCCGGCATCGGGATCGGTGAGGGCGATGTTCTCGGCCACGCTGCCGCTGAACAGCAGCGGTTCCTGGGGCACGATGCCGATCTGACGGCGCAGCGAATAGAGCTCCACCTTGTCGATGTCGCAGCCGTCGATCAGGATGCGGCCCTCGCTGGGGGGATAGAGGCGCGAGAGCAGCTTCATCAGCGTGCTCTTGCCGCTGCCGCTCTGACCCACCACGCCCACGAAGGTGCCGGCGGCGATGCGCAGGTCGATGTGCTGCAGCACCCGGGTGGTGGTGGCGGGGAAGGCGAAGCTGACGTTCTGGAAGACCACCTCGCCGGCGATCGGCGGCAGCGGGATCTTGCCCCGGTCGGCCTCGTTGCTCTCCTCCGGGGTGTCCACCACATCGGCCAGGCGCTCGAAGGACACCTTCAGTTCCTGGATGTCCTGCCAGATCGAGGACAGCCGCAGCAGCGGCTGGGTGACATAGCCGGAGATGATCCGGAAGGCGATCAGCTGGCCCAGGGTGAGCTCGGCGTTCAGCACCAGCGACGCCCCCACCCAGAGCACCAGCAGCTGGGAGAGCTTCTGCAGCACCTGGGAGGTCTCCACCAGGGCCGTGCCGGTCACCGTCTTCTCGAAGCTGCGGGCGATGTAGCGGGTGTAGAGGTCCTGCCACTTCCAGCGGCTGATCATCTCCACGTTCTGGGCCTTCACCGTCTGGATACCGGTGAGCACCTCCACCAGGTGGCTCTGGGTGCGGGCGTTCTCCTGGGCGGCGGCACGGTACTGGCGCCGGAACAGGGGCGCCCCCAGCACCGTGAGCCCCACCTGAATCGGCAGCACGCACAGGGCGATGATCGTGAGCAGCCAGCTGTAGATCAGCATCACGGCGATGTAGATCACCGAGAAGGCCGTATCCAGCAGGGTGGTGAGGGCCTGACCGGTGAGGAATTCGCGGATCTTCTCCAGCTCCGCCACCCGGGTGCCCAGCTCCCCCACCGGTCGGCGGTCGAAGTAGCTCAGCGGCAGGCGCAGCAGGTGATCGATCACCTCGGCACCGAGGCGCAGGTCGATGCGGTTGGTGGTTTCGGTGAACAGGAAGGTGCGCAGGGCGCCGATCACTCCCTCCATCAGCGTCACCACCACCAGGGCGATGCCCAGCACCTGCAGGGTGTCGAGGCTGCGCTGGCTGATCACCTTGTCGATGATCACCTGGATCAGCAGCGGATTGGCCAGGCTGAACAGCTGCACCACGAAGGAGGCCACCAGCACCTGCAGCAGGATGCCGCGGTAGCGCTGCAGGGCCGGCCAGAACCAGCTGAAGCCGAAGCGCTGTTCCGGGGTGGTGTTGCTGCGCTCCAGCATCAGCACGTCGATGCCGTCGGGGAAGGCCGCCTCGATCGCCTGCGGTGGCAGTTCCACCCAGCCCTCGCTTGGGGAGGCGAGCACCAGGCCACGGGCATCGGCGGCCCGCACCAGGGCGAAGCCCCCCTTCCAGCTCACCAGGGCCGGCACCTGCAGCCGGGTGCCCAGCTGGGGCGGGACCTGCACGCCGCTCACGTGCAGCCCCATCATCGCGGCGATGCTGCCGCACAGCTGCAGGTCGGGGGTCTGGCCGCGGCGCAGCACGTCGCGCAGGATCTTCTCGATCGAGTCGCGGCGGAAGGGCAGCTTCAGCTGGGCGGCCAGCATCTGAAAGCAGGCCAGGGTCTCTTCCAGGGGGCCGGCGCCGCGCACCAGCAGCAGCTCCGGGCGGTCACGCTGGCCCAGATCGAGGCCGCTGGCCAGGGGCGCCGCGGCCTGGGGCACCAGCGCTGATTCCGCCACCACGGCCGCCCCGTCCGGCCGGGGGCTCTGCGGCGGCGCCAGCAGCTCCTGCAGCGGCGCGGCCGGCAGGGCGATCAGGCGCGGCGGCAGCGGCGGCCTGGCCCTGGGCGGCTCCCCCCCAGCGTCCAGGGCACTGGCAAGGGGATGGTCCGCCAGGTTGTGGCTGGCGGCGAACAGCCGCTCCCGGGGGGTGAGGCTGGCCAGGCCGGCGGCCGTGGGCGGCACCAGCCGGGCCGCCGGGCCCAGCTGCCGCCCCAGCGCCAGCACGGAGACATCGGCCTGGGGGCGGCGCTGCAGCAGCGACTCCAGCAGGGCCAGCAGCTCGGCGCTGAACAGCGTGTTGGCGCACCAGGCGGCAAACTCGGGCTCCTGCTCGAGCAGGGCCAGCACGCGCGCATCGGCGATCGCCAGCACCTCCAGCTCAGAGGCGGCCGCCACCTCCTCGCAGGGGGCCGCCCGCAGCAGCGACGCCAGCCCCACCCAGGCCCCCGGCCCCAGCTTCTCGGCCGTGCGCAGGGCGCCGGCGTCCCGCACCAGCAGCCGCGCCGAGCCGCTCAGCAGCAGCAGGATGTCCGAGGGGATCAGATCGTCGTGGCAGAGCGCCTGGCCGAGGGCGTAGACCCGCCGCTCGCCGCTCGCCAGCAGCTGCTCCCGCAGCCGCGGGCTGAGGGCCTGCTGATCGGCACCGGTGAGGGCGGCCTGGGGGTCGAGAGCGGTCATGGCAACGGGGGTGACTCAGACCTGGGATGGCGCCGCGGCGGCGGCCAGGGCCTGCAGGCGGCGCTCCACCTCCTCCTCCAGCCACACGTTGAGCAGCTCCTGGATCATGGCGTCGGCGGCATCGGGCCCGAAGCTGGCCGGCACCAGGTTCTCCAGGCGCACCAGCAGCCACCAGCTCTCGATCCGGAACGGCTCCATCACCACCCCGGGCTCCAGCGCCCGCAGCCGGGACACCAGCTCGGGGTGGCCCTGGTTGAGAGGCACCGGCCCGACGATGCCGCGCGTGGCCCGCTCAGGACCCTCGGCATAGCGGACCGCCAGCTCGGAGAAATCGGCCTCCCCCTCGCTCACCTGCAGGTACAGCTCCCTGGCCAGGCCGGCGTCCTGGGTGCGCAGCAGGCTGTAGACCACCTGGTCGAGGCTCTGTTTGCGGGCCAGAAAACGGGATTCGGCCTTGGGGGCGAAGCGCTCCTGGCAGAACTTCCACACCCTTACCGGATAGGTGATCCGGTAGTCCAGATCCGCCAGCCCCAGACACTGGCTGCGGGCGTAGGCCAACAGCTCCTCCTGATCGGCGATCTC
Source organism: Cyanobacteria bacterium J06638_7 (assembly GCA_039818745.1). Taxonomy (GTDB): domain Bacteria; phylum Cyanobacteriota; class Cyanobacteriia; order PCC-6307; family Cyanobiaceae; genus NIES-981. The sequence goes on along the minus strand of JBCBTI010000003.1, from coordinate 194,763 downwards.
CCGTTCCTCCAGGAACTCGGCCATGGCCGCCTCCCGTTCCTGGTCGTCCAGCGCCACGCCGGCGAGATGCTCCTCGAGCACCGCCTGGCGCAGGTAGCTGCGCAGCAAGCCGTAACGAGCCAGGCGGGCCGGGTCCGGGGTGAGCATCGCTGGCCGCGTCTGGCCCCATCCTGCCCTGCTTCCGCAGCCCCGGTCAGCACTGCCGGACACCGGCGGCCTGCCGCTCTCTAGGGTTGGCCTGCAGGTGCGGTGCAGCCTGATCCATGCCGGCAGCAGCAGCCGCCATCCCTGTGGTGGAAACCTTTCACTCCCTCCAGGGCGAGGGGATGCATGCGGGGCGCAGTGCCTTCTTCGTGCGCCTGGCGGGCTGTGTGGTGGGCTGCCCCTGGTGCGACACCAAGCACTCCTGGCCGCTGCAGGCCCACCCCCCGCACCAGCTGTCCGACCTGGCCAGCCAGGCCCGCGCCGCCGCTGACGCTGGCGCCGCCTTCGTGGTGGTGACCGGCGGCGAACCCCTGCACCACCACCTCGGCGGCCTCTGCCAAGCCCTGGAGGGAGCCGGCCTGCCCCTGCACCTGGAGACCAGTGGCGTGGACCCCCTCAGCGGCCGCTTCGACTGGATCACCCTCTCGCCCAAACGCCATCGGCCGCCGCGGCCCGAGCTGCTGGCGGCCTGCCAGGAACTGAAGCAGGTGGTGCATGAGCCGGCCGATCTGGCCTTCGCCGAGGCCATGGCCGATGCCGCCGCCGCCGCCGGCAACCGGCCCGCCCTGCTGCTCCAGCCCGGCTGGCAGAGCGAGCTGGGGCAGGACCTGGCGATCGCGCACGTGCGCCGGCGGCCCCGCTGGCGCCTCAGCCTGCAGAGCCACAAGTGGCTGGGGCTGCCCTGATCGCCGCCGGGCCGATCAGAGCTGCTGCGCCTGCCGCGATTCGGTTTCGCCCTTCCAGAGCCGCCAGCGCACCTGCAGATCCCTGGGGGCGTAGATGACGATCGGCAGGCTGGGGTTGTAGCGCACCAGGGTGGGCTCGCCGCTCAGGGGCACAAAGGCGCTGCGCGCGGGCTGATCCGGGGGGCAGGCCATCAGCGTGGACGCCACCAGCTCACCGCCACTCACCCGGTGGATGGTGTAGCCCCAGCCGGGCAGGCTCTCGGAGCTGATGCGCCCCTGCAGCAGGCGGCGGTTGCAGTCCACCTCCAGCTCCCGGCCCACGATCAGCTGCACGCGCCAGTCATCGGGATCGGCGGAGATCGCCGGATCCGCGCTGGGCCGCAACACCCCCGGCAGCTGGATCACCCAGCGGGTTTCACCGGCGGCCGGGGCCGGGAAGGGCTTGAGGTCGAGCCGTGGGATGGCCGCGGCGGGGGCGGCGGCGAGTGCCATGAGCAGGGGCGCAGCCGCGGCCCGGCGGGCAAGCGGCGCCAGCTTCCCAACCTGCGGCGCCCGTGGTCCCGAGCCGCTTGTGGTGCCCCTGTCCATCGATCCTTCGCCCGCAGCGCCGCCATCCTCCCCGGATGACCCCACCGGCCCTGGAGAGGGTGTACATCTGTAAAGCGTGGCTGAGGGCCCGCGATCCAGCCCTTCGCTCCGCCTCCCGCACTGCCCCGGCCATGCCTGCCCAGCCCACCGCCATCGCCCTGCTCTCCGGTGGCCTGGATTCGGCCGTGGCCTCGGCCCTGGCGATCGAGGCGGGCTGCCGCGTCATCGGCCTGTCGTTCGACTACGGCCAGCGCCACCGCCGCGAACTGGCCGCAGCCGCGTCCGTGGCCGCCGCCCTGGGGCTGGCCGAGCACCACACCATCGCCGTGAACCTGGCAGCCTGGGGCGGCTCGGCCCTCACCGACCCCGGCCTGGCGGTGCCGGAGGACGGGGTGCGGGAGGGGGTGATCCCCAGCACCTACGTGCCCGGCCGCAACACGGTGTTCATCGCTCTGGGGCTGAGCCTGGCCGAGGCCCGAGGCGCTGAGCGGCTGCTGCTGGGGGTCAACGCCGTGGACTACTCCGGCTACCCCGACTGCCGGCCCGACTACCTGGAGGCCTTTCAGGGCCTGGCGGATCTGGCCAGCCGGGCCGGCAGGGAAGGCCATGGCGTGAGGCTGTGGGCGCCGCTGGTGCAGTGGAGCAAGACCCGCATCGTGCGCGAGGCCCTGCGGCTGGGGGTGCCGATCGAGCACACCTGGAGCTGCTACGGCGGCGGCGAGCGCCCCTGCGGCCGCTGTGACAGCTGCCGCATCCGCGACGCCGCCCTGATCGAGGCGGGACGGGCCGATCTGGCCCGTGGGGCCGGCGACGGCCCGGCGCCATGAGCGCTCCGCTGCGGCGGCCGCTGCCCTGGTGTGAACCCGAGGCGCTGCTGCTGCAGCTGCTGGGGGATCTGCAGCGCCCGGGGCTGGTGTGGCTGGACAGTGATAGCTCTGCCCTGGGTGGGCGCAGCCTGGTGGCCCTCGAACCGCTGGCGGAGCGCGTCTGCCGCGGCCTGCCGGGGGAGCCCGGCGCCGAGGACCCCTTCACAGTGCTGGCCGAGCTGGAGGCCAGCGGCAGGCCCTGGCTGGGCTGGCTGGCCTACGAGGCCGGCGCCTGGCTGGAACCGGCCCGGCACTGGAAGCGGCCGGCCATGGCGCTGCTCTGGGCGATCCAGGCGGATCCGCTGCTGGTGGCGGATCACCGGCGGCGGCAGTTGTGGCTGGAAGGTCATGACCAGCTCCGGCTGGACGCCATGGCCCGCCGCCTGGAGCGGGCCGAGGCCGCGGTGAGCGAGGGCAGCGAGCAGCCCGCCCCCGCCCCGCCCCTGCCCCGGGCGGGCTGGCACTGGCACACCGACCGGCAGGCCTTTGCCGCCCAGGTGCAGTCGCTGCGGGAGCGCATCGCCAGCGGCGATCTGTTCCAGGCCAACCTCACCGCCTGCTGTGAGCAGGAGCTGGGCCAGCCCCCCGGCGCCGCCACCCTGCTGGGGTTCTATGGCCGGCTGCGGCGCCACTGCCCGGCCCCCTTCGCCGGACTGGCGATCGGCGGCAGCGCCGCGCCCGCAGAGGCGGTGCTGTCGGCCTCACCGGAGCGGTTCCTGCAGCTGGGCGCCGATGGCCTGGTGGAGACCCGCCCGATCAAGGGCACCCGGCCCCGCCACGCCGAGGCGGCCGCCGATGCCGAGGCGGCGGCTGAGCTGGTGAGCAGCCCCAAGGACCGGGCCGAGAACGTGATGATCGTGGACCTGCTGCGCCATGACCTGGGCCGGGTGTGCTCCCCGGGCTCGATCCAGGTGCCCCAGCTGGTGGGCCTGGAGAGCTACCGCCAGGTGCACCACCTCACGTCGGTGGTGCAGGGCCGGCTGCGCCCCGGGCTGGGGGCGGCGGCCCTGCTGCGGGCCTGCTGGCCGGGAGGCTCGATCACCGGCGCCCCCAAGATCCGCGCCTGCCAGCGCCTGGCGGAACTCGAACCGGTCTCCCGCGGCCCCTACTGCGGGTCCCTGTTCCGGCTCGATGCCGGCAGCTTCGACAGCAGCATCCTGATCCGCTCCCTGTTCGTGCAGGGTCGGCGCCTGCGCGCCCATGCCGGCTGCGGCGTGGTGGCCGATTCCGACCCCGCCGCCGAAGCCGATGAAATGGGCTGGAAGCTGGAGCCCCTGCTGGCGGCGCTGGCCGCCGAGGAGCCGTGAGCGCTGGGCCCCACACGGCGATCGCCTGGATCGACGCGCCGCCCCCCGGCGGCCGCTGGGGCTCCCCGCAGGAGCTGGCGCTGCCCCTCTGCGACAGGGGTCTGCAGCTCGCCGACGGCCTGTTCGACACCGTGCTGGTGCTCGATGGCCGGCCCCGGCTGCTGGAGCAGCACCTCGCCCGCTGGCACGGCGGTGCGGCCCTGCTGGGGCTGGAGCCGCCACCGAACAGGCAGCGGGTTGCCGCCCTGGCCCGGGAGGCCATCGCCCGCAGCGGCATCCGCAACGGCGCCCTGCGCCTCAACTGGAGCCGCGGCGCGCCGGCCGCCGGCCCTGGCCGGGGGCTCACCATCCCCGACCGCAGCCGGCACCGCTTCTGGTTGCAGCTCACGGCCGCCAACCCCTGCTTCGCTCCGCTGCGGGTGATCGTCAGCCCTACGGAACGCCGCTGTGCCAGCAGCCTGCTCAGCCGCTGCAAGAGTTTCGGCTATGGCAGTGCCATCCAGGCCCGCCGTCAGGCCAGGGCCGCAGGGGCCGACGACGCGCTGCTGTCCAGCAGCGCCGGCGGCCTCTGCTGCGGCACCAGCGCCAACCTGCTGCTGCGTGGCCCCGGCGGCCCCTGGCTCACCCCGCCGCTGGCCAGCGGCTGCCTGGCGGGGGTGATGCGCGGCCGCGCCCTGGAACTGGAGCTGGCGCGGGAGGCTGTGATCAGCGCTGAGGAGCTGGCGGCAGGCAGCGGCGCCGTGCTGCTCAACAGCCTCGGCTGCCGGCCGATCAGCCGGCTGGAGGGCAAGCCCCTCGGCGGCCAGCCGAAGGAGCAAGCCGAGGGGCTGGCCGAGGCACTGGCCGAGGCGCTCTGGCGGCGGTTACTGGGGTCCTGAACCCAGGCTGGGCAGATCAGACGCTCAGGAAGCGGTCCACCACATCCTTGCTGAGGTCGCCGGTGGGACCGCTGGACACCACCCCGCCCTTCTGCATGGCGTAGTACCAGTCGGCCTGACGCACGAAGTGCAGGTGCTGCTCCACCAGCAGCACGCTGATGCCGGTGCTGTCGATGATCCGGCGCACGGCCCGCTCAATGTCCAGCACCACCGAGGGCTGAATGCCTTCGGTGGGTTCGTCGAGCAGCAGCAGCTTGGGCTTGCCCAGCAGGGCGCGGGCGATGGCGAGCTGCTGCTGCTGGCCGCCGGAGAGATCGCCGCCACGGCGAGCCAGGAACTTCTCCAGCACCGGGAACAGCTCAAACACCACCGGGTCGATGCGCCGGTTCTTGGCCAGGCCGCCAGGCAGGGCCTCCATGCCCAGCATCAGGTTTTCCCGCACGCTGAGCTGGGGGATGATCTCGCGGCCCTGGGGCACGTAGCCGATGCCGCCGCGGGCGCGGGCATGGGGCGGGAGCGCCGACACCTCCCGCTCCATCAGCTCGACCGCGCCGCTGCGCTGACGCAGCAATCCGATCACCGTCTTCAGCAGGGTGGTCTTGCCCACGCCATTGCGGCCGATCAGACACACCATCTGACCGGGCTGCACGCTCAGATCCACATCGCGCAGGATGTGGCTCTCGCCGTAGTACACATTCAGCCCCTGCACCTGAAGGGTTGGACTCATGGCCATGGTCAGTTGAACTCCCCGTCGGTCTCGGTGCCGAGGTACACCTCGATCACCTGTGGATCCGCCTGCACCTGGTCCATCGAACCCTCACAGAGCACGTGGCCTTCATGCAGCACCGTGACCGGTGAGCGCAGGTCGCGGATGAAGTCCATGTCGTGCTCGATCACCAGCACGGTGTGATCGCCGGCCAGATCCTTGAGCAGCGCGGCGGTGAGCTCGGTTTCCTCATCGGTGAGGCCCGCCACCGGCTCGTCCACCAGCAGCAGCTGGGGATCCTGGGCCACCAGCATGGCGATCTCGAGCCACTGCTTCTGGCCATGGGAGAGGCCCCCGGCAGGCAGGTTGGCCTGGGGCTCCAGACCCACCACCCCGAGCAGCTGCTGCACACGGTCGCGGGCGCTGGAATCGAGGCGCGAGAAGAGCAGATCGAAGGGAGAGGCCCGCCGGCTCACCGCCAGTTCCAGATTGCGGCGCGGTGTGAGGTTCTGGTACACCCGCGGCGTCTGAAACTTGCGACCGATGCCCAGCCGGGCGATGTGATGTTCGGCGATACCCACCAGCGAACGGCCACAGAAGAGCACCTCCCCCTTGGTGGGCCGCAGCTTGCCGGTGATCACATCGAGGAAGGTGGTCTTGCCGGCACCGTTGGGGCCGATCACCGCCCGCAGTTCGCCTGGGGTGAGGCGCAGGTTGAGGTCATTGAGGGCCCAGAAGCCATCGAAGCTCACGCTCACCCCGCGCAGCTCGAGCAGGGGCGTTGGGGTTCTGCCGGCGGCGGCGCTGACGGCGCTCATCGGGGGCCCCCTTCCAGCTCTGACTTCTCGGCCTGAACCGCGGGGTCGAGGTCGATGGCTGGGTAGGTGGGCGCCAGCGGCGGCCAGCCCACCATCGCTTGGATGCGGGCCGGTCCCCCCTGTCGCCACCAGCCCACCAGTCCGTCGGGCAGGGCGGTGACCACCAGCAGGAACAGGGCCCCCTGGATGAACAGCCAGGTTTCGGGCAGGGCCTCGCTCACCAAGCTCTTGGCGTAGTTGATCAGCAGTGCCCCGAGCACGGCGCCGATCAGGGTGCCGCGGCCCCCCACCGCCACCCAGATCACCATCTCGATCGAGAAGGGCACCGCCATGAACTGGGGCGACACGATGCCCGACTGCACCGTGTACAGGGCACCGCTGATGCCGGCCAGGGCACCGGCGATGGCGAACACCACAGTCTTGTAGGCCGTGGGGTTGTAGCCGGTGAAGCGCATGCGCGGTTCGTCATCGCGGATGGCGATCAGGGCATCACCGAAGCGGCCGCGGGTGAGCCAGCGGCAGAGCAGGAAGGCCAGCACCACCAGCACCACCGAGAGCCAGAACAGATAGCGCTGCATGGGATCGCTGCCGAGCTGCTGGCCGAAGATCACAACCGTTTCCGTCTTCAGCCCGTTGGTGCCGTTGATCAGCCGCTGCTGGCCGTTGAAGAAGTTGAAGAACACCAGCAGGGAGGCCTGGGTGAGGATCGAGAAGTACACCCCCTTGATGCGGTTGCGGAACACCAGGTAGCCCAGCAGGCCGGCCACCAGGGCTGGAATCACCCAGATGGCGAAGAAGGTGAACAGCGGCGAGCTGAAGGGCTGCCAGAAGGCCGGCAGGGTGCTGACGCCATAGAGGCCGAAGAATTCCGGCAGCTGGCCCGGCTCCAGGTTGAGCAGCTGCAGGTTCATGGCCAGGGCATAACCGCCGAGGGCGAAGAACACGCCCTGGCCGAGGCTGAGCAAGCCGGTGAACCCCCAGATCAGATCGATGCCCAGGGCGGCAATGCCCAGGGACAGGAATCGCCCCAGCAGCTTCAGCCGGAACACCGGCAGGATCGCCGGCAGCAGCAGCGCCAGCGCCACGATCACCCCCAGCAGCAGCCAGCCCCGCCAGCGTGGAGGGGCGCTGGTAGTGGCGGTGTCAGGCCTGGAGGCGGAGTCGGAGGCTGCCATGGCTCAGGCCTCCACCAGGCGGCCCTTCTGGGGGAACAGGCCGGCGGGCCTGAACTGCAGAAACACCACGATCAGGGCAAACACCAGCACCTTGGCCATCGAGGTGGTGGCGAAGAACGTCACCAGTTGATTGAGCGCCTCCGGCATGGCCGGCCAGAGCAGCAGCAGGGAGCCGGACCCCACGATGTAGCTGAGCAGGCCGATGCCCAGGGCCGCCACCACCGTGCCCAGGAGCTTGCCCACGCCCCCCAGCACCACCACCATGAAACAGTCCACAATGTAGTTGCCGCCCAGGTTGGGTCCCACCGAGCCCAGCAGGGTGACGGCGACGCCGGCGACGCCCGCCAGGCCCGATCCCACCAGGAACGTGAGTGCATCGACAGCTTCGGTGGGGATGCCGAGGCAATTGCTCATCGGCCGGTTCTGAGTCACCGAACGGATCCGGATCCCCCACACGCTCTTCTGCAGAAACCAGGTGACCGCCACCACGGACACCAGCGTGAGGGCAATGATGAACAGGCGGGCCACAGGCATGGTCACCGGCCCCAGATCAACCGCCCCACGCAGCCACTGGGGAGCGGTCACATCGATGTTGCGGGCGCTGAACCAGGGTTGACGCAGTTCGCGCACGCCGGAGAGGGCGGTGGCCAGGGCGATGCCCACGGCACCTGCCACCAGCCAGCTGCCCACCCCCAGCAGGGGGGTCCAGCGCTGGCGCCACCAGAGTGAGGGGGTGAGCCGGGGCAACAGGATGCCCAGCAGCACCGCCGTGACCACACCGAGGAAGAAGGCGCTGCTCACCGAACGCACGAACTGCTGCAGGATCAGGCTCACGCCCCAGGTGGCCAGCAGGGTCTCGAGGGGGCGGCCATAGAGGCGCCGGATCACCGTTTTCTCCAGCAGCAGACCCACCAGTCCGCTCACCAGAAATGCGGCTGGAATGGCCACCAGGATGTAGATCGGGAACAGCGCTTCCAGGGGCCCGTTGCGAAACAGGTTCTGCACCACAAAGGTGGTGTAGGCCCCCACCATCATCAGTTCGCCGTGGGCCATGTTGATCACCCCCATCAGGCCGAACACCACGGCCAGCCCGAGGGCAGCGAGCATCAGCACCGAGCCGATGGCCAGGCCGTTGAAGAGAGTGTCGTAGAGAAGAGTCATGCGGCCCAGTTGGGCGGATCAAGGTCGGCATGTGGCGCCAGAAAGGGGGGAAGCCCAGGACTCCCCCCCCATGGCGTGTGGTCCAATCTCCCGCAGGAGATCACATCCGGAACTTGCCGGGATCGGGCACGTCGGTGCGGGTCCAGTCGCAGGTGTAGCCCTTGGTTTCGGGTACGAACTGGTTCCAGGCCACGGGCTTGACGAAGCCCTTGTCCTCGACGATCTCGAACATGCCGTCGTCCTTCACCTCACCGATCAGGACCCGCTTCTCGAGGTGGTGGTTGGGTTGCACCGTGACGGTGCCCTGAGGGGCGTCGAAGCTGACTCCGATCATCGCCTGGCGCACGTCAGCATTTTCCACCGTGCCGGCCTTCTCCGCTGCGGCCGCCCAGAGATAGACCATGTTGTAGGCCGATTCCGCTGGGTCGTTGGTCACCCGGTTGTCGCCGTACTTCTCCTGGAAGGCCTTGGTGAACTCCTTCGATTCCGGGGTGTCGAGGGTCTGGAAGAAGTTCCAGGCGGCGTAGGTGCCTTGCAGATACTCCGGACCGATGGCTGCCACTTCCTCCTCGGCCACCGAGAAGCTCATGATCGTGTAGCCGTTCTCGGGAGTGATGCCGGCGGCCTGCATCTGTTTGAAGAAGGCTACGTTGCTGTCACCGTTGAGGGTGTTGACGATCACTCCACCATCAGGAAGGGCCTGCTTGATCTTGGAGATGATCGGCGCCACCTCGGTGTTGCCCAGGGGAAGGTAGTCCTCGCCCACCACCGTGCCGCCGGAGGCAGCGAGCTGCTCCTTCATGATCGTGTTGGCGGTGCGGGGGTAGACGTAGTCCGATCCCACCAGGAAGAAATCCTTGCCCTTGTTCTCAAGCAGCCATTCCACAGCGGGCTCAGCCTGCTGGTTGGGAGCGGCGCCGGCGTAGAAGATGTTGCGGGAACATTCCTGACCCTCATACTGAATGGGGTAGAAGAGGAAATGATCCCGGGATTCGAACACGGGCAGCATCGCCTTGCGGCTGGCCGAGGTCCAACCGCCGAAGACGACGGCCACCTCGTCCTGATCGATCAGCTTCTGCGCCTTCTCGGCGAAGGTGGGCCAGTCGGAGGCGCCGTCTTCTTCAACCGGAACGATCTTCAGGCTCTGCTCGCCGATCTTCAGGCCACCGGCCTTGTTGATCTCATCGATGGCCATCAACTCGGCTTCGGCCACCGTGTTCTCGGAGATCGCCATGGTGCCGGAGCGGGAATGCAGGATTCCCACCTTCACTTCGCCGTCAAAGTCGCCGGCTGCCTCGTCAGCTCCCTGGCCACAGGCCACGAGGGAGATCGACATGGCCAACATCGTGGTGCCGGCCACCACGCGCAGGGGTGAACGACGCGCCATGGCGCCTCGCAGAAAAGATGGATACATCGGCACGCTGGGAACCCGTTGGTGATCCGCTGCATCTGAGCGGAGATGGTGAAGGTATTCAGCCGGGCAGTTGAGCCCTGTAGCGACAGGCACAGTTTCTTAACTCGCGCACAACCGTGCGCTGCGCGGAGCAGGGCTCAGGTTGGTAGCTGCCGCAACAGAAATCCCTCCACGGTCTCCACCCCTTCACCGCTGCGGATGTTGGTGAAGCACCAGGGCCGACCGCCGCGCATGCGCTCGGTGTCGCGCTCCATCACCTCCAGGCTGGCGCCCACCAGCGGCGCCAGGTCGATCTTGTTGATCACCAGCAGGTCGGAGCGGGTGATGCCCGGCCCCCCCTTGCGGGGAATCTTGTCACCGGCGGCCACGTCGATCACGTAGATGCAGAGGTCCACCAGTTCGGGGCTGAAGCTGGCGGCCAGGTTGTCGCCGCCGCTCTCCACCAGCACCAGATCGAGATCGGGGAAGGCCTGCTCCAGCTCAGCCACCGCGGCACGGTTGATCGAGCAGTCCTCGCGGATGGCCGTGTGGGGGCAGCCACCGGTCTCCACCCCGCGGATCCGTTCCGGCTCCAGGGCTCCGGCGCGGGTGAGGAACTGGGCATCCTCCTGGGTGTAGATGTCGTTGGTCACCACGGCCAGCTGCAGCCGCTGGCGCAGCCGCCGGCAGAGGGCCTCCACCAGCGCCGTCTTGCCCGAGCCCACAGGCCCGGCCACACCCACCCGCAGCTTGCTCATCGGCGCCCGTCCTCCTCAGCTGGGTACTCAGCTGCGAAACAGCCTCGAGTACAGCTCAGCATGGCCGAGCTGGGCCAGGCCCGCCCCCACGCCACTGTTCCAGAGGTCACTGCCGCCCCCCTCTGGCCCAGAGGACGCGGCCGGTGCCGGCTCCAGCAGTTCGGCGGCCCGCCCGGCGATCAGCGGCGCCAGGGCCAGCTGCAGGCGCTGGGCCTCGGTGGAGCCGAGGGGCACCAGCCGCACCGCCGCACTCAGCTGGTTGGCCGTCCAGCCGTGGAGATAGGCCGGCACCAGGACCGCGTCGGGCAGGGCCAGGCAGACGCCGGCCCAGGCCCAGGCACCGGGCCAACCCAGGGGCAGGCCGGGCGGCCAGCCCAGATCGGCCAGCAGCTGCAGCAGCGAGCGGCCCATCTGACGCTGCTGGGCGCGCATGGCGGCGGCCTCCCGCTGGGCCAGCAGCCAGCCGTCCCGCTCGGCGGCCGCGTCCCAGTCGCCGGCAGCCAGTGCTTCCATGAGCACCGGCAGCGCAGCGGCCTCGACGGCCACCAGGCCGCGGTTCAGTTCCGCCTCCAGCCAGGCCCTCACGGCAGGGGCATCGGGCAGGCGGCCGGCCTGCACCAGCACCTCCAGGCCTTCGGAATAGGAGAAGGCCCCCACCGGCAGGGCCGGACTGACGAGCTGGAACAGCCGCAGCAGCTGCAGGTCTGCGCTCACCGCTCAGCCCTCCGCGGCTCCGGGCTGTGCTGATGGCTGTGGCTATGGCTGTGGCTGTGCCCGGGGCCGTAGGCGCCGGCCTCCGGCTGAAAGGGCCCCGTGCCGCGCTCCAGGCGCAGGCCGCGGTGCTCCAGCAGCCGCGCCAGCACGGGATCCTCCAGCAGGCGCAGCTCGGCGGCGCCGATCTCCAGGGCCACATGGCGGTTGCCCAGGTGGTAGGCCGCCTGCAGCAGGGCCAGCCTGTCCTCCGCCCGCACCAGCAGCAGCGGCTCCGGTGCCGCCTGCACCTGCAGCCACAGCGGCCTGGGATCGTCGCTGCACAGCCACTCTCCGGGCCGCAGGGCCTCTCCCCTGGGCAGCTGCAGCAGCAGATCCTGCCCGTGGGCGCTGCGGCGCCGCCCGCGGCAGCGGCAGCGCTCCTCGGCCGTGAGCGGCAACTGCCAGCACTCAGCAGCCACGGGCGGGGGTCCCGGGTGGCGGCAGCGGAAGATCGGTGGCGTCATCGCAGCCGGGCCTGAGGAGTGCCGTGCGCCCGATCCCAGCATGACGGGCTGCTGTTCTGCCAGGGTTTGGCGACTGATCAGGGCCCCGCCTGCCGATGACGCTGCCTCAAGCACCCGCGGGCTGGCAGTGCCGGGCCTGGCTGCGGCTGCAGCCTGAGCCGGGCCGCTACCGCGCCGGCGCCACCGCCCCGCTGAAGTGGCAACGGGCCTTCCCCGGCCCCGACCGGCGCCTGCAACTGCCCCTGCTGCACACAGCCGGCGGCCTGGTGGGCGGCGACGGCCTGGCGCTGGAGCTGGAGGCGGTGGCCGGCAGCCGCGGCCTGCTCACCACCGTGGCCGCCCAGAAGGTGTACGGCTCGGTGGGCCGCTTCCGCCAGCCGCAGCCGTCCCCGCGCTGGGTCTGCCACACCCTGCAGATGCAGCTGGGAGAGGCAGCCGACCTGGAGTGGCTGCCCCAGGAGCTGGTGCTCTACGCCAACGCCCTGTACCGGCAGCACTGCCGGGTAGAGCTGGCGCCGGGGGCCAGCTGGCTGGGGGCCGAGGTGGTGCGGCTGGGGCGCAGCGCCGCCGGCGAGGGGCTGGCGGCCGGCTGCTGGCGCTCCAGCCTGGAGATCGTGCGCCAGGACCCGGCCGCAGGGCCGCGCTGGGAGCTGGTGGAGCGCCTCTGCCTGGAGGGCGACGCCCTCACCAGCCCCCACGGCATGGGCGGCCAGCCGGTGCTGGGCTCGCTGGTGTGGGCCGCTCCCGATGGCCTGCCGGCGCACCAGCTCACGGAACTGGCCGATGGGGCGCGGGCAGCCCGCCGGGGACTGGAGGGCGAAATGGCGGTGGGCCGTCTGGACCAGGGCCTGATCGCCCGCTACCGCGGCGGCTCCAGCCAGGCCGCCCGCTACTGGTTCACCCGCCTGTGGGCCCTGACGCGCCGCTGCCGCCAGCTCAGCCCGCCCCAGCTGCCGCGGGTGTGGCCGTTCCAGGAGGATCCCTGGACCCAGGGAAGTTCGCCCTGAACCGGCGCCCGCCAGTGGCGCTGCCAGGCTGATGCGGCGGCCGTTCCATGCCAGCCTGCCCGCCACCGCCCTGCAGGCCCAGCTCCCCCGCACGGGCAGGTCCCGGATGCACCTCTCACCCCAGGAAAAGGACAAGCTGCTGATCGTCACCGCCGCCCTGCTGGCGGAACGGCGGCTGCAGCGTGGTCTGCGGCTCAATCACCCCGAGGCCGTGGCCTGGCTCAGCTTCCTGGTGCTCGAGGGCGCGCGCGACGGCAAGAGCGTGGCCCAGCTGATGGAGGAGGGCACCGGCTGGCTGGGCCGCGAGCAGGTGATGGAGGGGGTGCCCGAACTGGTGCAGGAGGTGCAGATCGAGGCGGTCTTCACCGACGGCACCAAGCTCGTGACCCTGCACGACCCGATCCGCTGACCCTCCCGGCCGCTGCCGCTGCATTCCTGCCATGCCCTCCCTGATTCCCGGCGAACTGATCCCCGAACCGGGTGAGATCGAACTCAACGCCGGCCGGCCGGTGACCGTGGTGCAGGTGGCCAACACCGGCGACCGTCCGGTGCAGGTGGGCTCCCACTTCCACTTCCACGAGGCCAACAGCGCCCTGGAGTTCGACCGCGAGGCCGCCCGCGGTCTGCGGCTCGACATCCCCGCGGGCACCGCCATCCGCTTCGAACCGGGCGACAGCCGCACGGTGAACCTGGTGCCCTTCGCCGGCGACCGCCGGGTGGTGGGCTTCAACGGCCTGATCAACGGTCCCCTGGACTGAGCCAGCGCGCCCTCGCTCCTCCCTCCCCCCGCCATGCCCTACCGGATCTCCCGCCGCGCCTACGCCGAGACCTACGGCCCCACCACCGGTGATCGGCTGCGGCTGGCCGACACCGAGCTGCTCCTGGAGGTGGAGAAAGACTTCACGGTCTATGGCGATGAGGTGAAGTTCGGCGGCGGCAAGGTGATCCGCGACGGCATGGGCCAGAGCCAGACCCCCCGCAGCGAGGGGGCGGTGGACACCGTGATCACCAACGCCCTGATCCTCGACTGGTGGGGGATCGTCAAGGCGGACATCGGCCTGCGCGACGGCCGCATCGCGGCCATCGGCAAGGCCGGCAATCCCGACACCCAGCAGGGGGTGACGATCGTGGTGGGCCCGGGCACCGAGGCGATCGCCGGCGAGGGCCACATCCTCACCGCCGGTGCCATCGATACCCACATCCACTTCATCTGTCCCCAGCAGATCGAAACGGCCCTGGCCAGCGGGGTCACCACCCTGCTGGGGGGCGGCACCGGTCCGGCCACCGGCACCAACGCCACCACCTGCACCCCCGGCGCCTTCCACCTGGCCCGCATGCTCCAGGCCGCCGAGGGGCTGCCGGTGAACCTGGGCTTCTACGGCAAGGGCAACGCCTCCACCCCGGCGGCGATCGAGGAGCAGGTGCGCTCCGGCGCCTGCGGCCTCAAGCTGCACGAAGACTGGGGCACCACCCCGGCGGCGATCGACTGCTGCCTCACCGTGGCCGACCGCTTCGACGTGCAGGTGTGCATCCACACCGACACCCTCAATGAAGCGGGCTTCGTGGAGGACACGATCCGCGCCATCGGCGGCCGCACCATCCACACCTTCCACACCGAGGGGGCCGGCGGCGGTCACGCCCCCGACATCATCAAGATCTGCGGTGAAGCCAACGTGCTGCCCAGCAGCACCAACCCCACCCGCCCCTACACCCGCAACACGCTCGAGGAGCACCTCGACATGCTGATGGTGTGCCACCACCTCGATCCGCGCATCCCCGAGGACGTGGCCTTCGCCGAATCGCGCATCCGGCGCGAGACGATCGCCGCCGAGGACATTCTCCACGACCTGGGCGCCTTCTCGATCATCGCCAGCGACTCCCAGGCCATGGGCCGGGTGGGGGAGGTGATCACCCGCACCTTCCAGACCGCCCACAAGATGAAGGTGCAGCGCGGCCCCCTGCCGGAGGACGCAGCCAGCGGCGGCCGCCACGACAATGCCCGCCTCAAGCGCTACATCGCCAAGGTGACGATCAACCCGGCCATCGCCCATGGCCTCGATTCCCAGATCGGCTCGGTGGAGGTGGGCAAGCTGGCCGATCTGGTGCTCTGGAAACCGGGCTTCTTCGGCGTCAAGCCGGAACTGGTGATCAAGGGGGGCTCGATCGTGTGGGCCCAGATGGGCGATGCCAACGCCTCGATCCCCACCCCCGGCCCCGTGCACGGCCGGCCGATGTTCGCCGCCTACGGGGCGGCCCTGGCCCCCAGCTGTCTCACCTTCATGAGCCAGGCGGCCCTCGATGCCGACCTGCCCCGGCAGCTGGGCCTGAAGCGGCCCTGCGTGCCGGTGCTCAACACCCGCTCCGGCATCGGCAAGCGCTCGATGCAGAACAACGACGCCCTGCCGAGGGTGGAGGTGGACCCGCAGACCTACGAGGTGGTGGCCGACGGCGAACTGCTCAGCTGTGAGCCGGCTGAGGTGCTGCCCATGGCTCAGCGCTACCTGCTGCTGTGACGGTGATGGTGCTTTGTAACAACCCACACCAGAAGGGGCGCACCCGCTCTCGGATGATCCCAGAGCGCCTCCCTGGCCAGCCATGTTCACCGACTACCGTCCCAGCCGCGGCTATGACGAGTATTTCAGTGCCTTCGATGAGCCGCGCAATGCCCTTCGGCCGCTGCTCTCCTCCCTCGGCCAGCTGGGCCTCGACGAGCTCAACCGCAACCACGCCGCGGCCGGCAACCTGCTCAAGCGCCTGGGGGCCACCTTCCGTCTCAACGACTCCGACGAGCGGGGCGTGGAGCGGATCCTGCCCTTTGATCCGCTGCCCCGTCTGATCAGCAGCGGTGACTGGCAGCGGCTCGAGCGCGGGCTGGTGCAGCGGCTGGAGGCCATCGACCTGTTCCTGGCGGATGTCTACGGCGAACAGCGCATCCTCAGCGACGGCGTGCTGCCCCGCGAGGACATCGTCACCTCCCAGGGTTGGCGCCCGCAGTTGCTGGGCTTCAAGCCGCCCCTGGGCAAGTGGTGCCACATCTCCGGTCTCGATCTGGTGCGTGACGGCCAGGGAACCTGGCGGGTGCTGGAGGACAACCTGCGCTGCCCCTCCGGCGTGGCCTACTTCCTGGAGAACCGGCGCGTGATGAAGCGCATGTTCCCCAGTCTCTTCTCCGGGCGCACGGTGCAGCCGATCGACGACTACCCCTCCCACCTGCTGCAGAGCCTGAGGGAGCTGGCGCCCTGGACCGAAACCCCCAACGTGGTGCTGCTCACCCCCGGGGTCTACAACAGCGCCTACTTCGAGCACAGTTACCTGGCCCAGCAGATGGGCATTCAGCTGGTGGAGGGCCGGGACCTGGTGGCCCAAGACGACCGCGTGTGGCTGCGCAGCACCACCGGCCTGGAACTGGTGGATGTGATCTACCGGCGCATCGATGACGACTTCCTCGATCCCACCGTGTTCCGCAGCGACTCGGTGCTGGGGGTGGCGGGTCTGATGGCCGCCTACCGGGCCGGCCGGGTGGCGATCGCCAACGCCCCCGGCACCGGCGTTGCCGATGACAAGCTCATCTACGCCCATGTGCCCAGGATGATCCGCTACTACCTGGCCGAGGAGCCGATCATCGAGAACGTGCCCACCTACATCTGCTCGCGGCCCGACGATCAGGCCTATGTGCTGGCCCACCTGCAGGAGCTGGTGGTGAAGGCGGTGGCGGAGGCCGGCGGCTACGGGATGCTGATCGGCCCCCATGCCGGCCCGGAGCAGATCGGCGAGTTTGCCGAGAAGATCAAGGCCCGGCCCCGCAACTACATCGCCCAGCCCACCCTGGAGCTCTCCACCGTGCCCTCCCTGAGCGAGGGTGAACTGTTCCCCTGCCACGTGGACCTGCGTCCCTACGTGCTGCGCGGCAAGGGGGCCTGGGTGAGTCCGGGCGGCCTCACCCGGGTGGCGCTGCGGCGTGGTTCGCTGGTGGTGAATTCCTCCCAGGGCGGGGGCTGCAAGGACACCTGGATCGTGGGAGAGCCCTCATGCTGAGCCGCGTCGCCGACTCGCTCTACTGGATCAACCGCTATGTGGAGCGAGCCGAGAACATCTCCCGCTTCGTGGAGGTGAGCGAGGCGATGGCACTCGACTGCCCGCCGGGCAGCGCCGAGCCCTGGCTGCCGCTGATCGATGCCAGCGGAGACCGGGAGCTGTTCGACTCCCTCTATCCCCACGGCACACCCGAGCAGGTGGTGGAGTTCCTGGTGTCGGCGGAGGCCAACCCCAGCAGCGTGGTGAACTGCATCCGCCACGCCCGTGAGAACGCGCGCCAGATCAGGGAGGTGATCACCACGGAGATGTGGGAGCAGATCAACGACATCTACTGGACGCTGCAGGAGAACGAGGGGTTCTGGTCCCAGCAGCCCCAGGAGGTGCTGCGCGAGATCCGCCGCGCCTGCCAGCTCTTCTACGGGATCACCGACGCCACCCTCAGCCGCGACCTCTCCTGGCAGTTCAGCCGGCTGGGGCGGCTGCTGGAGCGGGCGGACAAGACCACCCGGATCCTGGATGTGAAGTACTTCCTGCTGCTGCCCTCCCCCGATGAGGTGGGCGGCGTGCTGGATGAACTGCAGTGGATCTCCCTGCTGCGCAGCGCCGGGGCCTACCAGATGTTCCGGCAGTCCCGCCAGCAGGCGATCGAACCGAAGGAGGTGGCCGCCTTCCTGCTGCTCAATCCGATCTTTCCCCGCTCGGTGCGCTACTGCCTGCAGCGCATCCACGAAACCCTGCACATCGTGCGCGGGCAGGCCGTGCCGGCGGTGCCCGACGACCTGGAATGTCTCAGCGGCATCACCCTGGGCCGCTGGAGCTACACCCACATCGAGGATCTGATCGCCAGCGGTCTGCACGAGTCGATTGATGCCCTGCAGAGCGACCTCAACCAGCTGCATCAGCTGATCGAGCGCCGCTACTTCATCGCCACCGGTGACGACGACCTCATCAGCCTTCAACCGGCCAGCACCGATCCGGCATGCGTGCTCGCGTAACCCACACCTTCACCTACCACTACAGCGCACCGGTGCTGCTGGGGCCCCACCGTTTCTGCCTCAAGCCGCGGGGCCACGGGTTCCAGAAGCTCGTGGACTTCCAGCTGCAGATCAGCCCGGAGCCCTGCCGCCTCTATCCGCTGGTGGCCGCCAGCAGCGACGAGATCCTGAGGGCCCGCTTCCAGGGAAGCTGCCAGGACTTTCTGGTGCGGGCCACCAGCGTGGTGGAAACGGACACGCCGCCGCTGCTGCAGGCCTGCCTGGAGGAGAACGAACCCCATCTGCCCTATCCGGTGGGCCACCTCAACGGCGATCTGATGGGCTCCCTGCACGGCTGGCTGCCCAACGGCCAGCACGATCCGGCGGCCGTGGATCTGGCCCAGGAGGCCCTGATGGGCAGCGATCAGCGGGCCCTGCTGTTCCTCCAGCAACTGGTGGAGATGATCCAGGACCGGGTCAAGTACACCCAGCGCCACATCGGTCCCGCCTGGCCCGCCGGCCGCACCCTCAAGGAGCGGGTGGGCTCCTGCCGCGATCTGGCCATGCTGATGGTGGAGGCCTGCCGCTGCGTGGGTCTGCCGTCCCGTTTCGTGAGCGGCTACCACCTGGTGGAGCCCAAGCCCGAACGCTACGACCTGCACGCCTGGGCCGAGGTGTACCTGCCCGGTGCTGGCTGGCGCGGCGTCGACCCCAGCGGCAGCGGCATCAACGACGACCGCTACATCACCCTGGCCACGTCCTCCAAGCCGGAGCTCACGGCCGCCATCAACGGCAGCTTCTCCGGTCCGCCCGGGGTGAGCAGCAGCTTCGACTGGCAGATCGAAGCCGACATGCTCGATGCCGCCCACAACATCACCGGAGCGGTGTCCGCCGGCCACGGAGTGGACGTCACCGCCTTTCTGCCCAGCCCTTGAAGTCGAGACGGTGCCGGCGCCCCCGGGTCCCTACCAGTTGAGGCCGTGCAGCTTCGGCAGCGGTGCGGTGTTGCAGGTGGTGGCGAACAGGCGCGGAATCCGGCGGCTGTTGTACACCCGGAACTCCCTCACCAGACTGGCGTTCTCCTCCCGCACCGCCTGGTTGAGCACCACAGAGCCCTCCGGATCGGACACGGAACGGTGGAAGGTGCCGGGGGGGATGCGCAGGATGTCGCCGCCCGTGTCCAGCCGCACGATGTGAAAGGGGTAGTTCCAGCCGAAGTTCACCAGGAAGAAGGTGCGGCCGCCGTGCAGAGCCAGCAGGTTGTCCTCCTGGTGAGGATGCAGATAGAACTGCCAGGCTCCGGTGTCGTCATCGGGGGGAGAGACCGCCGGGCCGGAATGCACCACCAGATCGCGGGCGTTGGAGGCGGCCACGGTGATATCGAAGAAGCGCACACTGGGGGTGTCGCGGAAGCGCTCGTAGGGGATCAGCTCGAACATCGGCGCCGGCCGCGCAAGCTGGGCCGGCGCCGATGGTTGACTCTCGAGCAGCCGGGGGTTGCGGTGCAGGGGCATGGCAGCCATGGCGGGGTAGCCCGGGAGCGGAGGGAGGAGACCTCAAGTGAACCGAAGCGTCGGGGCCGTCGGCCGTGGCGAGAACTACCAAACAGGGCACTGGGCGCCCAGCTGCAATGGTGGATCCCGCCGATCGCTGCTTGAATGTCCGCCTCTCACCGGGGATCCCCATGCGACCTGCGAGCCTCCCCTGGCCTGCGAGCTCCTGGCCTGCGAGCTCCTGGCCTGCAGCCAGCGGTGCCCTGTTGCTGCTGGCGCTGACCCTGAGCACGAGCGGCGCCGCAGCCCTGGCCCAGGGTGCCCCCGGGGGCCGACCCACCGTCTCGGTGCCCGAGTTCAAGAACACCGTCAATCAGTCGTGGTGGTGGAGCGGCCCAGTGGCCGAGGACCTCTCGGCAGCCCTGGCCAATGAACTGCAGGCCAGCGGCGGGCTGCAGGTGGTGGAGCGGCGCGACCTCAAGGCGGTGCTCAGCGAGCAGGAACTGGCGGAGCTGGGCATCGTGCGCCAGGGCCCGCAGGCAGCCCAGAGCAGACAGATGACCGGTGCCCGCTACATCGTGCTGGGCACCGTGAGCTCCTATGAATCCAACGTGGCGGCCAAGACCTCCGGCGGCGGCATGAGCCTGCTGGGCATCGGCGGCCGCCGCGAACAGGCGGAAACCACCGACTACCTGGCCATCGACATCCGCGTGGTGGACAGCACCACCGGGGAGGTGGTGGGATTTCGCACCGTGGAGGGAACGGCCACCAGTACGGCCGAAAGCCAGCAGCAGGGGGTGAATCTGCTGCCGGCGGCCGGCCTCACCATCCTCGGGGTGCCGATGAACCGCGGCGGCCAGGCGCTGGTGGGGGCGGCGGGCACCTTCCGCTATGACTCGTCGAGCAGCGAGACCCAGCGCACCCCGGTGGGCAAGGCGCTGCGGGCCGCCCTGGTGGATGCCTCCGACTACGTGAGCTGCCTGCTGGCACCCCAGGGCAACTGCATGGAGCGCTATGACGCCCAGGACCAGCGCCGTCGCCAGCGCACCCGCAGCGTGCTGCAGCTGGACTGATCAGAGCGGAATCGGCATCTCCACCGCAGCCGGCACCGGTGAGCAGGCGCTCACCCGCTGGGCCACCACCTGCCCCACCACCACGATCGAGGGGGAGGCGAAACCCTCCGCCTCCGCCCGCTCGGCCAGCCGGGCCAGGGGGCTGAGCAGCAGCCGCTGACCCTGCACCGTGCCCTGTTGGATGATCGCTGCCGGGGTGTCGCCCGCCAGTCCTCCCGCCAGGAGTTCGGCGGTGATGTTGGCCAGATTGTGCAGGCCCATGTAGATCACCAGGCCATCACTGCTGCGGGCCAGCCCGCGCCAATCGACGCCGGGGCGCTGCTTGTCGATCTCCTCATGGCCGGTCACGAAGGTGACGCTGGAGCCGGCACAGCGGTGGGTCACCGGGATGCCGGCATAGGCGGGGGCGGCGATGCCGGCGGTGATCCCGGGCACCACCTCCACCGGCACGCCGTGGGCCACCAGATGGGCCGCCTCCTCGCCGCCGCGGCCGAACAGGAAGGGGTCGCCGCCCTTGAGGCGCACCACGCAGCGGTGGCGGCGGGCCAGATCCACCAGCACGGCGTTGGTGCTGGGCTGGGGCAGGGAATGGTGGCCGCGGCGCTTGCCCACGAAATGCAGCTCACAGCCGCTGGGCACCAGATCGAGCAGGGCCCTGGGCACCAGGGCGTCATGCACCAGGGCATCGCAGCGGCCCAGCAGCCTGTGGGCCCGCACGGTGAGCAGATCCGGATCGCCAGGACCTGCCCCCACCAGATACACGGTGCCCGCAGGCACCAGGCCGGCCTGGCCGCGGCCGTTGGTCACGGCAGGGCCTCCAGCGCATCCAGCAGCTGGCTGCGCAGACCCACGCGCTGCAGCAGGGGCGCTCCCACCCGGGACGACAGCCGATCCGTGAGCCGGTTGGAGGCCAGCGCCAGGGGCAGAGCCGGGGCTGTGAGGGACAGCGCGAGTTCCGCAAGCTGAAGGGCACTGTATGGAGTGGCCAGGCAGCGGCAAGCCAGGGCGCGCTCCAGCTGCAGCAGGAAGCGGCCGGCCAGAGCCCCCTCCAGCGGATGGTGCAGCAGCAGCGGCGGCTGCGGCGCTGCTGCTGCGGCCAGGGCCTGCAGTTCCCGGCGCAGAGCCTGCTGCCAACTGGGCCATGACCCCAGAAAGGGCAGGTGTCGCACGGCGGTGAGACCGCCCCAGTGGCGCACGATGGCGGGCAGATCGTGGCGCACATGGCCCCCGGGAAGCAGCAGCAGGGGCACCAGGGTGAGGCCACAGGCGGGCCGCAGCAGCTCGCCAGGCTCCGGTGGCGCCGCTGCGCTCAGCGCCTGGATCCTCACCGGCGATCCGCGCCGCTGTTCCAGCGTCAGCGCCAGATCGAGCACGTCATCGGGGATCTCGCCACCGGCTCGGCCATGCACCACCAGCAGCAGGGGCTGGGCCGGTGTGGCCGCCAGCCGGCGGCGCAGCCGGCGCTCGACTCCAGGATCGAGGGGGCGGCGGGCGAGCGGCAGCAGATGGCGGCGGGCGCCCGGCAGCCGGGCCAGCAGATCCACCGCGGGGGCCGCCAGGCGCGCGTCGAGGCCGCTGGCCAGCCCTAGCAGGCAGTGGGCGAGGGGGCCGCGGGGCCAGGCCGGCAGACCCACCGCCAGACCCTCCAGGGCCGAGAGCCGCAGGGCATGGGGCAGGGGTGCCTGCAGCCAGCTGAGCAGCACGGGCCAGGCCTGCCGGCAGCGCTGATGGCCCAGGAGTGGCAACAGGGCTGCAGCGCTGGCCTCAGCGAGATGGCCCTGCAGAGCCGACGGTCCCTGGGCCAGCTGATCGAGCAGCCAGGCCGCCGTGGCGGGATGGCGATGGCTGCCGATCAGGGCCGGCAGGTCGGGGTCGGGGGCCGCACCGGCCAGCCACCGGCGCAGCAGCCTGAGCTGGGCCGACGCGTCGAGCCGGTCGGCCAGGGCCGCCACCAGATCGCGATCCAGCACCAGTTCGCCCCGTTCCAGCGCCAGCAGCCAGGGTTCCAGAGGCACACTGTCGCTGCGCCTGAGCTGCTGCAGCCAGGGCCAGCGGCAAGGATCACCGTGCGTGGGCAGATCACCAGGCCGGAGGATGGGCATGGGCTCGAGGGGTGCCTGAACGCCCGGCCCAGCCTGGCGGACCCGGGGCGTCAGCTGACGAGGCGGCGGGCGCCGTAGCGCTCCACCAGCAGGGATTCGAGCACATCGGCCAGGTCGCAGAGGGGCACCGCCTTCTCATGCAGTTCGGCCAGCTTGGGATCGGCGCCCATCGAGCCGCCCAGAAAGATCTTGGCGGCCTCCACCATCTCGCCGTCCTTGCGGGCCTTGGCGCCCATCAGGCCGATCTGACCCATGAACGGCTGGCCGCAGGCGTTGGGGCAACCGGTCCAGTGCATGCGCACGGCCTCGGGCAGCTCAAGACGCTGCTCCAGCCGCTCGAGCACCTCCTGGGCGGTGCCCTTGGTGGGAATCAGGGCAAAGCCGCAGTAGGCGTTGCCCGTGCAGCTCACCGCTTCCGCCTGCAGGGTGGAGGGGTCGGGGCGCAGCTGGCGGAGCAGGGGCTCGGCCAGCAGGCTGTCCAGGCGGGCGCCGGGCACATCCACGATCAGGGCGTTCTGGGCCTCGGTGAGGCGCAGCTCGCCACTGCCGTAGGAGCGCGCCAGCCGGGCCAGCTCCGCCATGGTGGCAGCGTCCAGCCGACCCATCGGCACGTGCAGCCCCAGCCAGTGCAGGCCGTCCTGCTTCTGGCGGTTCACACCCAGGCCGTCACGCGGTGCTCGGTTGACCCGGTGGGAGCCGTCATGGAGCTCCGCCACGGCCTCCGCACCGGCCTGCTGGCGCCAGGCTTCCAGCACGGCCTCGCGGTAGCCCTGCAGGCCGAGCTGCTCCACGAGGTACATCAGGCGGCTCTTGCTGCGCTGCTGCCGGTTGCCGTGCTGCTGGTAGTGGAGCAACACGGCCAGGGTGAAGCCCGGCAGCTGCTCAGGCCGCAGCCAGAGGCCGAGGGGGATGGCCAGCTCACTGCGCTGGGCAGAGAAGAAGCCCCCCACCATCACGGTGAAGCCCAGCTCTCCCAGGCGCTCGCAGGGCAGAAAGGCGAGGTCGTTGTGCAGCAGGAAGCTGTCAGGAGCCCCCCCCACGGCCACGTTGAACTTGCGCGGCAGGTTGCGGGGTCCGCCCGGGCCGAGCAGGGCGGCCTGGATCGCCTGCACCAGCGGCCGGGTGTCGACAATCTCCTCGGGATCGATGCCCGCCAGGGGGTTGCCGGTGATGTTGCGCGGGTTGTCGTGGCCGGACTGGCGTGAGCTGAGCCCCACCCGCTCGAGCAGCGCCAGCAGGGGGGGCATGTCCTCCAGCAGCAGGCCCCGCAACTGCAGGTTCTGGCGGGTGGTGATGTCGGCGCTGCCATGCTCGCCGCAGCGGTCCACCGCCTCGGCCAGCGCCTCCAGCTGCTCGGATCGGATCACGCCATTGGCGAGCCGCAGGCGCAGCATGAAGCGCCCGGGGGTCACCGGCCGGAAAAAGATCCCCAGCCACTTCAGGCGGATGGTGAGGGTGGCTTCATCGAGCGACTCCCAGCCCTCGGCCGCCAGATCGGCCAGCCGCGGCTCGAGGTCGAGTCCGCAGAGCTCGGCCTTGGCTTGCTCGATCTTGCTGAGGGCGGGGGCATCCGGGGCCGGGGTGGTCTGCGGGTTCATGGAGGACCTGGGGTGACGGGCTGGCTGGGGGTCTGCTGCAGACCCGGCTCGGGCATGGCAATCGATGCTGATCCGGGGCCCTGCAGCTCTCTGTGGCGAGCACTACCAACCGCACCCCGATCCGCCGGCAGCAGGCCGGCCCGCCGCTGCAGCGGTCACAACGATCACCAACGCCGCCCCCGGGAGCTGCTGGACTCGGCATCCCTTCCCCGCTTGGAGCGCCGATGGCATCGCCGACCCGCCTTCTGCCCCGTTCCCGGCGGGCCGGCCATCCCGGCAACGAGGCGATGCGCCAGGCCGGCAGTGTCGCCGCCGCCAGGCGCCGCGCCACAAGCCTCGCCGGTGGCCAGGGGCTGGAACGGGACATGCGGGCCATGGCGGTGGTGGCCCGCATGCTGCGCCGTGGCGCCGGACGCTGGCTGAAAACGATGGCCGGCAGCTCCTGAAGGGGAGCGGCAGTACGGATCGACCGTTTCGTAACGGAGATCACAACAAGTTCCAGGTGTTTCGGGCGTCAATGATGTACCTCAGCGACGCTTTTTTCCGAAGCGCTGAGTCAGTCTCCCGTTAACCGCTGCGCTGCTGTTTTCTGCCGCACCGGTTGACTCCAGCCCCCCTCGTTGCCGACCGTCTCCCCGGTACGGCTGAGTTCCTTCGCCCCGACCCCCGGAACCGCCGATTCCGTGTCAGGGATTACCCATGGCAGATCCGGTTCCACCCCTGAGTTCACCCCCGACGCGCTCAGCAGCGCATTCCCCACCATGACCACATCCAACCAGGACTCCTTCTCCCGCCTGATGAACTGGCTGAGCAGCCAGGGACCCGATCGTCCCGAGGCCCCGCCTGAGGCCAGCAGCACTGACCGCCAGGACCTCAGCAACGGCCGTCAGGACGATCCCTTCAGCAGGCTGATGAATCGCATCAGCCGTTGAGGCTGAGCCAGCATGAGCTGCCCAACGGCCTGATTTCCCAACTCTCCAACATCTGACCAACTGCCATGGATTACGTTCTGCCCAATGAGCTCGTCGACGGCATGATCGCCGCCGGCGGCAAAAAATCCAGCGTCAGTGCCAAGAACCTTCTGATCCGTGGCTTCTACTCCGGATCGGCTCTGGGGCTCGCCCTGTGCCTGGCGCTCACAATCATGCACCAGACCGGGATCCCCTGGATCGGATCTTTCATCTTCCCGTTCGGATTCGCCAGCATCGTGCTCTTTGGCATGGAGCTCGTCACTGGCAACTTCGCCCTGCTGCCGATGGCTGTGTGGGCCGGCAAGACCACCTGGAGCAAAACCTTCCGCAACTGGATGTGGGTGTGGATCGGCAATTTCCTCGGCACTGGCACGGTGGGGATCCTGTTCGCCATGAGCCTCACCAGTGGCGGCACCGCTGACCTGGCCACAGGCACCGGGGACTGGGTTGCCGTAGCCAACAAGATCATTGGTCTCAACAGAGCCAACGTGATCGTGAAGTATCAGGACCTGGGCGCACTCGGCTTCTTTCTCGCCTTCCTGCGCGGCCTGATCGCCAACTGGCTGGTGTGCCTGGGCGTCACCCTGGCGCTGGTGAGCAAGAGTGTTCCCGGCAAGATCATGGCCTGCTGGTTGCCGATCACGGCATTCCAGGCCCTGGGGATGGAGCACATCGTCGTCAACATGTTCCTGCACACCACAGGACCCTTGCTGGGTTCCGGCGTGGGCTTCGGCCAGACCGTGTTCTGGAACTATCTGCCGGTGACCATCGGCAATATCGTGGGCGGCATGGTCTTCATCGGCATGCTCTTCTACAGCACCCACCGCTCTCCGATCAGCAACGTTCTGCCCATGAAGCATGACGACAAGCTTGAACGGGAACTCGCAGCCGAGCTCGGTGCTCGCTGAGCACTGAGAGCCTCAGCTTCACCCTCCCGAACCATGCTCCCAGAGAGGGTGAGGCTGAGCTCGAGGCAATCGCGACTTTCGATCGGTTTGGCTCCGGCCGCCGTGGTCCCGGTCAGTCGCCTGAACTCACCACTTCTTGTAGGGCAGAAACTTGCCGCTCATCGTGATCTTCACACGATCGCCGGCTGGATCAGCCTCTTTGTCCACCGCCAGCGTGAAGTCAATCGCGCTCATGATGCCATCTCCGAATTTCTCCTGTATCACATCCTTCATCGGCATTCCATACACCTGCATGATCTCGTAAAAGCGATAGATCAGGGGATCCGTGGGGATCACAGGATCCAGCGAACCCTTGGTGGGACAGTCCTGAATGGCGGCAATGGTGGCGGTAGTCAGATCCAGCAGACCAGCCAGCCTGGTGGCCTCCTCTGCCGAGGCCGTCGCCTGCCGGTAGAACAGCGATGCCACCCACACTTCATGCCGGCCGAGCGCCGCTCCAAGCTCTGCAAAGCTGAGTCCGCAAGCCTTCTTGGCCGCCAACAGATCGGCGGTGACCGCCTGAGGGGAGGGGAGCGAATCGGTCATGGACACGGTGCCTCGATGGGTGAGCAGGAGTCTTCCCCGGCAGGCCCTGCCCTCCGGCAGCAACGGCTACAGGATGACGAGCGCGGACTGGTTCACCATGAACCCGTTACGGCAACGCGCTTCACGGTCTGGCGAGCCAGGCTGGAGTTGGTACTCACGGTCAGTGCATCGCCTGGATTTCGGGAGCATCAGCGTTGACCAAGGGGCCTTCAACAGCACAGCCGGACCAGGGCACCGCCCCGTCCCTGCCCGTGGCGGCCCCCGTGCAGGCGCCCCTGCCGGTGGCGGCCTCCGCCGCCCAGCGCCAGCGCTTCAAGGACCTGCTGCGCCGCATCGGCAGCGGTGAGCACACCAGCAAGGGCCTCAGCCGTGAGGAGGCCGCTGAGTCGCTGGAGCTGATGCTCAACGGCGGCGCCAGCCCCGCCCAGATCGGCGCCTTCCTGATCGCCCATCGCATCCGCCGGCCCGAACCCCAGGAGCTGGCCGGCATGCTCGACACCTACCGGCGGTTGGGCCCCAAGCTGCGCGGCGGCGGTCCGGCAGGGGCGACATCGCTGCCCCTCTGCTTCGGCATGCCCTTTGACGGGCGCAGTCGCACCGCACCGGTGTTTCCGCTCACGGCGCTGGTGCTGCTGGCGGCAGGGCGGCCGGTGGTGCTCCAGGGCGGCGAGCGGATGCCGGTGAAATACGGCGTCACTGCCCTGGAACTCTTCGCCGCTCTGGGGGTCGACCTCAGCGGCCTGGCGATCGAAGCGCTGCAGGAGGGGTTTCAGAGCCAAGGCCTGGCCCTGATCCATCAGCCCGATCACTTTCCCCTGGCCCAGTCGCTGATCCCCTACCGGGAGGATCTGGGCAAACGGCCACCGGTGGCCAGCCTGGAGCTGCTCTGGACGGCCCACCAGGGGGAGCATCTGCTGGTGAGCGGCTTCGTCCACCCGCCCACCGAAGCCCGCGCCTGGCAGGCCCTGGAGCAGGCTGGCGAGGGCCGGGTGGTCACAGTGAAGGGGCTTGAGGGCAGCACCGATCTGCCCACCAGCCGGGCCTGCGTCACCGCTGCGGTGGACAACGGATCAAGCCAGCGGCTGATCCTGCATCCGCGCGACCACAACTGCTACGGCCCGGAGCTGGCCTGGGAGGGCTCGCAGGCCTGGACAGCCGCGGCCCTGGAGGCACTCGACGGCAGCGGCCCCCTGGCCAAACCGCTGCTGTGGAATGGCGGCTGTTACCTCTGGTTCAGCGATCGCAGCCAGCCGCTCGAAGCCGCCCTGGAGCAGGCTCGCCACCTGATCAGCGGCGGGGCCGTGAAGGCCGCCCTGCAGCGGCTGGTGCACTGGCGCCAGAGCTGAGTCCATGATGGCCGGGTGCCCAGTGCAGAGCGCTTGACCACCCCAGCCGCAGCCGCCGCCCCGCCCCCCTGGGCCAGCGACGCCACCCCCCTGGGGCGGCTGATCTCGGCCCTGCTGGCGATCGAACCCTTGCGCCAGCTGCTCTTCCACCAGGCGCGGCGGATGATGATCCGCACGGCCGAGCAGCGCGGCATCCCCTGGCGCGCCCGTCGCGAGGAACTGCGCCGCCAGGCCGAACCGCTGCTGGCCGCCTGCACCAACCCGGCCACCTCCATCCCCGCCTACTACCGGGCCCGCTTCCATGCCTACAACGAGGGCAATCTCTGCTGGCAGGCGGCCTGTGAAGCCGAGCAGGCCACGGCTTCGATGGCGCTGCGGGTGTGGAAGGGCGAACGGCTGAGCCCCCAGGCCGCCCAGCAGCGCCTGCGCCGGGCGATCTTCGCGGCGATCGAGCCCAGCCTCACGGGGCCTGTGCGCGATGCCCTCGACCTGGGCTGCTCGGTGGGCATCAGCACCCTGCTGCTGAAGCACTGGATCGAGGCTCGCGAGGGCCAGCCTGTGCGTGTGAGTGGCCTCGATCTCTCCCCTCACATGCTGGCGGTGGCGAAGGTGCGCGACCCCCAGGGGCGCATCGACAGCTGGATCCATGGCGCAGCCGAGGCCACCGGCCTGGCCGGCGCCAGTGTGGATCTGATCACCCTGCAGTTCCTGTGCCACGAGCTGCCGGCGGCGGCCACCACCGCCGTGCTGAGGGAGTCGGCCCGGCTGCTGCGCCCCGGCGGTGTGCTGGCGATGGTCGACCAGGACCCCCAGTCGGCCAGCATCCGTAGCATGCCTGCGCCCCTGGCGACCCTGCTCAAGAGCACCGAGCCCTACCTGGCCGACTACTTCGCCCTCGACATGGAGGCCGCCCTGCGCCAGGCGGGCTTCAGCCAGATCCGTTGCCTGGCCTGCGATCACCGCCACCGTGTGCTGGTGGCCTGTTGAGCGTCTCGCAGCCGATCACCCCGGGGCTGCGCCGCTCGGCCTTCCTCTGCGCCTTTCTCACCCTGCTCAACGACCGCTTGAGCGAAACCCTGATCTTTCCGCTGCTGCCCTTCCTGCTGGCCGGTTTCACCGGCGACGGACGCGTGCTCGGCCTGCTCACCGGCAGCTACGCCCTTGCCCAATTCGCGGTCACCCCCCTGATCGGGGCGCTCAGCGACTGCTACGGCCGCCGGCCGGTGATCGCCGTGTGCGTGGCCGGCTCGGTGCTGGGGCTGGGGCTGTTCGCGCTCACGATCGCCACCGACTGGCAGCGTCTGCCCTGGGCCGCCGGCTCAGGCCTGCCCCTGGCCCTGCTGTTCACGGCCCGGCTGATCGACGGCGCCAGCGGCGGCACCGCCGCCACCGCCGGGGCCGTGCTGGCGGACGTCTCGCCACCCCAGCAGCGGGCCCGGGCCTTTGGTCTGATCGGCGTGGCCTTCGGCCTCGGCTTCATCCTCGGTCCTGCCCTCGGCGGCCTGCTGGGCCGGGTGTCGGTGAACCTGCCCCTGGTGGTGGCCGTGGCCATCGCCCTGCTCAACCTGCTGCTTGTGATCACCCGGCTGCCGGAAACCCATCCTCCCGAGGAGCGCATTCCGCTGCCGCGCAAGCGGGAGCTGCAGCCCTTCACCCAGCTGGCGCGCGTGTTCGGCAACCCTCAGGTGCGGCGCCTGTGCGGGGCCTTCTTCCTGTTCTTCCTGGCCTTCAACGGATTTGCGGCGGTGCTGATCCTCTACTTCAAGCAGGAGTTCGGCTGGGGACCGGGCCTGGCCGGGGCCGCCTTCGTGGTGGTGGGGGTGGTGGCGATGGTGGTGCAGGGCGGGCTGATCGGCCCGCTGGTGGCACGCTTCGGCGAGTGGCGGCTCACCCTGACGGGGATCGGCTGCGTGATCGCCGGCTGCGCCCTGATCCTGCTGGCCAGGGCCGAGAACGCCCCCAGCGTGGTGTTTCCGGCGGTGGCGATCCTGGCCCTGGGCACCGGCCTGGTCACCCCCTGCCTGCGGTCCCTGGTGTCGCGCCGCCTCGATGCCAGTGGCCAGGGGGCGGCCCTGGGCAGCCTGCAGGGACTGCAGAGCCTGGGCAGCTTCATCGGCCCGGCCCTGGCCGGACTGGCCTACGAGACCCTCGGCCGCACCAGCCCGTTCTGGCTCGGCCTCAGCCTGCTGCTGGGGGTGGCGGCGCTGGTGGCCGGCGGTGGCCGGCGCATGGGCGCAGCCCCCTGAACTACACGGGGCCGGCGCCCGTCAAGCACAGGCGGCACAGAGGCAACCGCCTGTGATTGCTACGGTTCGACCATGAGTAAAGCAGCATCCAAGGTCGCCCCCGAGCTCTACATCAACCGGGAGCTCAGCTGGATCGACTTCAACTACCGGGTGCTCGCCCAGGCCCTCGACGAGCACACCCCGCTGCTGGAGCAGGCGAAGTTCAGCGCCATCTTCAGCAACAACCTCGACGAGTTCTTCATGGTGCGGGTGGCCTCCCTCAAGAGCCAGCTGGAAGCGGGTGTCGCCACCCTCAGCGACGACGGCCTCACGCCCCTGCAGCAACTGGAGGCGATCCAGCAGAAACTGCGCCCTCTGCTGGACCTGCAGCAGAAGCACTACCGCCATTCGCTCAAGACCCAGCTGGGCGAGCACGGCGTGCACCTGATCGATTACGCCAACCTCAAGCAGGAGCAGAGGCAGTGGTTGGACGACTACTTCCGCAACGCCGTCTTCCCGGTGCTCACACCGCTGGCGGTGGACCCCTCGCACCCCTTTCCCTACATCAGCAACCTCAGCCTCAATGTGGCGGTGCTGGTGCGTGACCCCGAAAACGGCCGTCAGCAGTTCGCGCGGGTGAAGGTGCCCCAGAAGATCCTGCCCCGCTTCGTGACCATCCCCAGCAAGCTCTGGGGCCGGACACCGGAGCCCGTGTTCACGGCGGTGCCGCTGGAGCAGGTGGTGGCCTTCAACCTCTCCCTGCTGTTTCCGGGCATGACCGTGGAGGGGCACTACTTCTTCCGTGTCACCCGCGACGCCGACCTGGAGCTGCGCGATCTGGAGGCCGACGACCTGATGGAGGCCCTCGAGGCTGGCCTGCGCAAGCGCCGCCGCGGTGGCGAGGTGGTGCGCCTGGAGGTGGCCGATGAGATGCCGGAATCCGTGCTGCAGCAGCTCATGGAGGGGGCCAACGTGGAAGCCGAGGACGTGTACCGCATCAACGGTCCCCTCGGCCTCGATGACCTCATGAGCCTGCTGGCCATCCCCCTGGCCCGGCTCAAGGACCAGCCCTTCAAGGGCCGCACCCCCCCCGCCCTGGCACGCACCCAGAAGAGCCAGCTGCAGGACGGCTCGATCAAGGAAGAGGAGTTCGAGAGCATCTTCTCGGTGATCCGGCGCGGGGATGTGCTCCTGCAGCACCCCTACGACCTGTTCTCCGCCTCGGTGGAGGAATTCCTCAACCAGGCCGCCGACGACCCCTCGGTGCTGGCCATCAAGATGACCCTCTACCGCACATCGAAGGATTCGCCGGTGGTGGCGGCCCTGATCCGGGCGGCCGAGAACGGCAAGCAGGTGATGGCTCTGGTGGAACTCAAGGCCCGCTTCGATGAGGACAACAACATCCAGTGGGCCCGCCAGCTTGAGAGCTCCGGCGTGCACGTGGTGTACGGGGTGATCGGCCTCAAGACCCACACCAAGATCCTGCTGGTGATCCGCCGTGAGAAACTGGGACTCAACAGCTATGTGCACATCGGCACCGGCAACTACAACTCCAAGACCTCAGGTCTCTACACCGACATCGGCCTGCTCACGGTGCGGCCGGAATTCGGTGCCGACCTCGTGGAGCTGTTCAACTACCTCACCGGCTTTTCCAAACAGCAGAGTTTCCGCCGGCTGCTGGTGGCGCCTGTCACCCTGCGCAAGGGCATGGAGGACCTCATCCGCCGCGAGATCGCCCATGCCGAAGCGGGTCGCGGCGGCCACATCCGCGCCAAGATGAATGCCCTGGTGGATCCGTCGATCATCGGCCTGCTCTACAGGGCCTCCCAGGCCGGTGTGCGCATTGAGCTGGTGGTGCGCGGCATGTGCTGTCTGCGGCCGGGGCTGGAGGGCATCAGCGATCAGATCCGCGTGGTCAGCGTGATCGGCCGCTTTCTGGAACATTCGCGGCTGTTCTGGTTCGGCAACGCCGGCGATCCGGAGATCTACCTGGGCAGCGCCGACTGGATGCCCCGCAATCTCGACCGCCGCGTGGAGGCGGTGGCCCCGGTGGACGATCCACTGCTGCGCCAGCAACTCGAGCAGTTGCTGGAGGTGTACTTCAGCGACACGGGCGCCTGGCACATGGATGCGGAGGGGCGGTTCAGTCAGCCGCAGCACGAGGCCGACGGACAACTGGCGCAGCAGGAGCTGATGGAGCGCTGGCGGGGCGGACTGCTGGCAGCAGCCACCTGATCCGGCCAGGGCGGGGCTGGCAGGGCTGCCACCGGCTGGCATCACCTGACAGCGAATTCGGCTGCACCAGCTCACCGCCGCGGTGCCGGCGCCGCTGTCGGTGGCAAAGGCCACCGAACCAACACAATCACAGTCGATCACCAATCCAGAAACTGTTCAAGATCGACAACCGTTAACCATCCCACAGGTGCTACATTCCGCGCACAATTCAATTCGGGAGGCAAGGGTGTGGGGACGCCTGCGCAATCCGCTTCCGGTGTTCCTTCACACGGTGCCGCGAAGCCAGCGACGACAACCAAATCCAGCTCAGGCAACGGCCGTGGTGCATCCAGGCCCACCACGCGTATCAACGCTGACTCCATCGGCTGGTATCTGAGTAACATCGGCCGTGTGCCACTGCTCACTCCGGCCGAGGAAATTGAGCTCGCCCATCATGTTCAGGCCGGCAAACGCCTGCAGCAGCAGCCGGCCGAACAACTCGGCCCCCAGCAGCGCCGCCAGCTGCGCATGGCCCAGCGAGCCCGCGAACGGATGATGTCCGCCAACCTGCGGCTGGTGGTGAGCGTGGCCAAGAAATATCAGCACCAGGGGCTGGAACTGCTGGATCTCGTGCAGGAGGGAGCCATCGGTCTGGAGCGGGCGGTCGACAAGTTCGATCCCGCCATGGGCTACAAGTTCTCCACCTATGCCTACTGGTGGATCCGCCAGGGCATGACCCGGGCGATCGACAACAGTGCCCGCACCATCCGCCTGCCGATCCACGTGAGCGAGAAGCTCTCAAAGATGCGGCGCGTGAGCCGGGAACTCTCCCACCGCCTGGGCCGGCAGCCCAACCGCCTGGAGCTGGCCCATGCCCTGGGCATGAAATCCGAGGATCTGGAGGTGCTGATCACCCAGAGCGCCCCCTGCGCCTCCCTCGACTCCCACGCGCGGGGCGAAGAGGATCGCAGCACCCTGGGGGAGCTGATCGCCGATCCGGCGAGCAATCAGCACTTCGACGCCATGGACCGCCACCTCCAGAAGGAGCATCTGGGGGCCTGGCTGTCCCAGCTCAACGAGCGCGAACAGACGATCATCAAATTGCGCTTCGGCCTCGAGGGCAGCGAACCCCTCACTCTCGCCGAGATCGGCCGGCTGATCAACGTGTCGCGGGAGCGGGTGCGGCAGCTGGAGGCCAAGGCGATCATGAAGCTGAGGCTGCTCAGTAACGTGCACAAAGCAGCCTGAAGATTCCCTGGTTGCAGCGATCACCTGGCCAGGGCTGAACTGGCCCCAGCAGGCCCTCGGGGTGGCTGCGGTCGCCGCCTGGCTGGCCCTGCTGGCGACGCTGGCGCTGGCCGTGCGCCGCCGCTGGAACGGGACCGCCAGCCCAGCCCAGCGCGAATGGAGCCGCAAGCTCGTGCATATCGGCAGTGGCGCCGTGGTGCCGATCGCCTGGGCTTTCGGCATTGATCGTCTGATCGCCGTGCCGGCCGCGGCCGCGATCACCGTGCTGGCTGCCCTGAACCACCGGTTGCGCCTGTTGCCTGCGGTGGAGGATGTGGGTCGTGCCAGCTACGGCACGGTGGCCTACGGCGCCTCGATCACGCTGCTGCTATGGCAGTTCTGGCCCCGGCAGCCGGCAGTGGTGTGCGCCGGGGTGCTGGTGATGGCCCTCGGCGACGGCCTGGCCGGACTGGTCGGTCCCCAGGTGGCCAGTCCCAGCTGGCAGGTGCTGGGCCAGCGCCGCTCGCTGGTGGGCACCACGGTGATGGCCGTCAGCAGCCTGCTGGTGCTGGTGCTGCTGCGCCTGGTGCCGCCGGCTCTGGGTCTGGAGGCGGCAGCGCCTGCATGGCCGGCCCTGGTGGCCATTGCCGCCGCCGCCACGCTGCTGGAGCAGGTGGCGATCGGCGGCGTCGACAACCTCAGCGTGCCGCTTGGGGTGGCCTGGCTGTGGCAGCAGCTCAGCTGAGCCGGCAGCCCAGGCCTCCCCGCCTAGGCGCGCAACAGCTCCTCACAGCGCCGCTCCCAGTCCCGCGGCGTGCCCAGGCCGGCCAGCAGCAAGCGGTCGTGAGGTTCGTGGGCCAGGCGCAGCTGCCACTGACGGATCACATCGGCTCGCTCCATCCAGGCCTGCATCACGGCCTGCTGGATCACCTCGAGGTCCCAGTGGCGCTGGCGGCCGATGGCCTGGGCCCAGATCAGCAATCCGTCGAGCTGAACGGGACGGAAGCCGGCGAAGGCCGGGCCCTCGCGCTGTTCCAGATAGAACACCTGCAAGGGATCGGATAGACCGCAGAACTGCAGCAGATACCCCATCACGCACCTCCCATCAAGACGCACTGACCCTATGGAGCCAGCCCCAAAAAGCTGTTCAGGGAGAACAGTTCGTTGCACGATGTTGTGGTGTTCGTTGATTGGCACTCGCCTCACCTCAGTGCCAGTTTGTGCACCCTCTATGGCCGCCTGTGCCCGCGGTCTCAGACCATCAGCGCCCGGCGTCCGCCGCTGCCACCGGCCACCCCGTCGCCATCCCTGCAGGCTGCGGCGAGCGCAGCCAGCACTTCGGCGGTGGTGGCGGGATCGATGCAGGCATCAGTGACGCTCTGGCCATAGGTGAGCTGGCTGAGGTCGGCGGGAATCCGCTGGTTCCCCGCCACCAGGTGGCTTTCGAGCATCACCCCCATCACGTGGGGCGATCCGGAGCGCACCTGCTCGGCCACCCGGCCCGCCACCTCCGCCTGGCGACGGTAATCCTTGCTCGAGTTGCCATGGCTGCAGTCCACCATCAATCGGGAGGGCAGGCCTGCCGTCGCCAGCGCCGCGGCAGCCGCCTCGATCGCCTGCGGGTGGTAGTTGCTGCCGTGCTTCCCGCCCCGCAGCACCAGATGGCCATCGGGGTTGCCGGTGGTGGTCACGATCGAGGCATGGCCATCGCGGTTGATGCCCAGGAAATGATGGGGCCGGGCGGCAGCCTCGGCGGCGTTCACGGCGGTGGCGATGCTGCCGTCGGTGCCGTTCTTGAAGCCGATCGGCATCGACAGGCCCGAGGCCATCTCGCGGTGGGTCTGGCTCTCGGTGGTGCGGGCGCCGATGGCCGTCCAGCTGATCAGATCGGCGATGTACTGGGGCACCACCGGATCGAGCAGTTCGGTGGCCGCGGGCAGGCCCAGGTCGGAGACGTGCAGCAGCAGCGAGCGGGCCAGCCGCAGGCCGGTGTTGATGTCGTAGCTGCCGTCGAGGTGGGGGTCGTTGATCAACCCCTTCCAGCCCACGGTGGTGCGGGGTTTCTCGAAGTACACGCGCATCACCACCTCAAGTTCGGCGGCGTGGCGCTGCCGCTGGCCGGCGATGAAGCCGGCATACTCCTTGGCGGCGGCCACGTCGTGGACGGAACAGGGACCGACGATCACCAGCAGGCGGTGATCCCGGCCATGCAGGATGTCCTGGATGCGCCGGCGGGTCTGCTGCACCAGGGCCGCGGCGGGATCACTGATCGGCAGGTCGCGGTGCAGCACGGCCGGCGGCACCAGGGGCCGGGTCTCCACCACATGAAGGTCGCTGGTGGTGGCGTGCATGGGTAACAGGCTGCCTTCGGGTGCCGCGCTCAGCCCGTCACCCTAATCAAGGCCCTATCCGCCCCCCTGGCCGGCGGCAGGGAACTACGGCAGCGATCGTCACCACCAACCAGGCCTGCTGCCAAGAACAATGGAACGACAGTGCACCGATCCGCGATGAGCGCCACCACCTTTCTCGTCGACTACCACGCCGCCGCCGCCGAACGGGAGGCCCTGGCGGTTCCGGCCCTGCCGCTCACCGCTGCCCAGACCTCAGCCCTGTGTGCCCTCCTGGCGGCCCCCCCGGCCGCAGAGGAGACCTTTCTGCTGCATCTGCTGAGCGAACGCATCCCGCCGGGAGTGGATGAGGCGGCCTACGTGAAGGCCAGCTGGCTGCTGGCCGTGGCCAAGGGCGAAGCCGCCAGCCCCCTGGTCAGCCCCCTCGAGGCGGTGCGCCTGCTGGCCACCATGATCGGCGGCTACAACGTGGGCGCCCTGATCGAACTGCTGGGCAGCGCCGATGCGGCCGTGGCCGGGACGGCGGCCGCCGGTCTCAGCCGCACCCTGCTGGTGTACGACGCCTACAACGACGTGCTGGCGCTGGCCGAGTCCAATCCCCTGGCCCGGCAGGTGGTGGAGAGCTGGGCCGCGGCCGAGTGGTTCACCGCCAAGCCTCCCCTGCCGGAGGCGATCACGGTGACGGTGTTCAAGGTGGAGGGTGAGACCAACACCGACGACCTCTCGCCCGCCACCCACGCCACCACCCGGCCGGACATCCCCCTGCACGCCATGGCGATGCTGGAAACCCGCATGCCCCAGGGGCTGGAGCTGATCGCCGAACTCAAGGGCAAGGGCCATCCGCTGGCCTATGTGGGGGATGTGGTGGGCACCGGCAGCTCGCGCAAATCGGCCATCAACTCGGTGCTCTGGCACATCGGCACCGACATCCCCCACGTGCCCAACAAGCGCAGCGGGGGGGTGATTCTGGGCGGCAAGATCGCGCCTATCTTCTTCAACACCGCCGAGGATTCGGGCGCGCTGCCGATCGAATGTGACGTCTCCGCCCTGAGCAGCGGCGATGTGATCACGATCCGCCCCCATGCCGGCACGATCGAGCGCGCCGCCGGCGAGGCGGGGGCCGGCGAGATCGTGGCGCGCTTCGAGCTCAAGCCCAGCACGATCGCCGATGAGGTGCGGGCCGGCGGCCGCATCCCCCTGATGATCGGCCGCGCCCTCACCGACAAGGTGCGCGCCCAGCTGGGGCTGCCCGCCTCGGAGCTGTTCATCCGCCCCACTCCGCCGGCCGACACCGGCAAGGGCTACACCCTGGCCCAGAAGATGGTGGGCAGAGCCTGCGGCCTGGCCGGCGTGCGCCCCGGCACCAGCTGCGAGCCGCTGATGACCACCGTGGGCAGCCAGGACACCACCGGGCCGATGACCCGCGACGAGATGAAGGAGCTGGCCTGCCTGGGCTTCAGCGCCGATCTGGTGATGCAGAGCTTCTGCCACACCGCCGCCTATCCCAAGCCGGTGGACCTCCAGACCCACGCCGAGCTGCCCGACTTCATGGCCTCCCGCGGTGGCGTGGCCCTGCAACCGGGCGACGGCATCATCCACAGCTGGCTGAACCGCATGCTCCTGCCCGACACCGTGGGCACCGGCGGCGACAGCCACACCCGCTTCCCGCTTGGCATCTCCTTCCCGGGCGGCTCCGGCCTGGTGGCCTTCGCGGCCGCCATCGGCGCCATGCCCCTGGACATGCCCGAATCGGTGCTGGTGCGCTTCAGCGGTTCGCTGCAGCCGGGGGTGACCCTGCGCGATGTGGTCAACGCCATTCCCTACGTGGCCATCCAGCAGGGGCTGCTGACGGTGGCCAAGGAGGGCAAGAAGAACGTGTTCAACGGCCGCATCATGGAGATCGAGGGTCTGCCCGATCTCAAGCTGGAGCAGGCCTTCGAACTCACCGACGCCACCGCCGAGCGCAGCTGCGCCGGCTGCACGATCAAGCTCAGCGTGGAGACGGTGAGTGAATACCTGCGCAGCAATGTGGCCCTGCTCAGGAACATGATCGCCCGCGGCTACGGCGACGCCCGCACCCTGGCGCGGCGGATCAGGGCGATGGAGGCCTGGCTGGCCGACCCGCAGCTGCTGGCTGCCGACAGCGACGCCGAGTACGCCGAAATCATCGACATCGATCTCGATGCCATCAGGGAACCGATCCTGGCCTGCCCCAACGATCCCGACAACGTCAAACCGCTCTCGGAGGTGGCGGGGGACCGTGTGGACGAAGTGTTCATCGGCTCCTGCATGACCAACATCGGCCACTACCGCGCCGCCGCCACCGTGCTCCAGGGCCAGGGTGAGATCGCCGCCCGGCTGTGGGTGTGTCCGCCCACCCGCATGGACGAGGACAAGCTCAAGGAGGAGGGCTACTACGCCATCTTCGAAGCGGCCGGCTCGCGCATGGAGATGCCGGGCTGCTCCCTGTGCATGGGCAACCAGGCGCGGGTGGAGGACAACACCACCGTGTTCTCCACCAGCACGCGCAACTTCAACAACCGCCTCGGCAACGGCGCCCAGGTGTACCTGGGCAGCGCCGAACTGGCGGCGGTGTGCGCCCAGCTGGGCCGCATCCCCAGCAAGCAGGAGTATCTGGCCATCGCCGCCGAGAAGATCGATCCCTACGGCGCTGAGCTCTACCGCTACCTCAACTTCGATCAGATCGAGGGCTTCGAGGATTCCGGTCGGGTGGTGAGTTCCGAGCAGGAGGCCCAGGTGCTGGCGGAAGTGGGCTGACCCCGGAGTGGTCAGCAAGACCGGCACCCCGATCCGTCATGACGAATGGCTGCAGCTGCGGTCGATTCGCCAGCTGCTCGAGCGCCGCGGTGTTGGGGTGGTGCTGGGGCTGGCCCTCACGGGTCTGGCCGTGGCCGCCACCGTGCTGCTGTTCACCCTCGGCATCGACGCCCTGGGCAGCTGGCGCATCGGTCTGCTGGAGACCGGCCCCGCCTGGCTGCTGCTGCCCGCCTTCGGCGCCACGGGCGGTCTGCTCTGCGGGCTGCTGATCCAGACCCTCGCACCGGCCGCCTCCGGGGCCGGAATCACCCAGGTGATGCTGTTCCTGCGCAAGCGCGGGGTGCCCATCGGCCTGCGCATCGCCCTGGTGAAGCTGGTGGCAGGCATCCTGGCGATCGGCAGCGGCTTTCCCCTCGGCCCTTCAGGCCCCGCCATCCAGATGGGCAGTTCCATGGGCTGGAGCCTGGCGCGGCTGCTCAAGGCGCCCCGGGCCTTCATGCGCGTGCTGGTGGCGGGGGGCGGCGGCGCCGGCATCACCGCCGTGTTCAGCGCTCCGATCGCCGGCTTCTTCTACACCCTGGAGACCCTGCTGCGGGGCGGGCGGCCGGTGGTGATGCTGATCGTGCTGGTGCTCACCTTCTGGACCGACATCTGGGCCGATCTGCTGGGTCTGGCGGGCCTGGGCGTGGACAGCACGCGGGTGATCACCAGCGGGGCGCTGCAGCTCCGGCGCACCGTGGATGTGTATGTGCAGGTGGAGCCCCTCGATCTGATCCTGCTGTTCGGGCTCGGCGGCCTGGTGGCGCTGGTGGCCGAGACCTACTGCCGCTTCCTGCTGGCCCTGCATCGGTTCACCAGCGCCTGGCGCAGCTCCCTGGCCCTGAAGCTGGCCCTGGCCGGGTCGCTGCTGGGTCTCACCGATGCCCTGCTGCCCGAGGCCTTTGTCAACAACGCCGGCATCCGCCTGGCGGTGGCCAGTGGGGAGGTGGACGTGGCCATGGCTGTGGGCGTTTCCGTGGTGCTGTTCTTCACCACGGGGCTGGCCGCGGCCGTGGGGGCACCTGGAGGCCTGTTCGCTCCCATGCTCACCCTCGGCGGCGCCCTCGGGCTGGTGGCGGTGCAGCTGGTGCAGCTGATGGGCATCGAAGCCCCGGACACGGCCGTGTTCGCCGGCATGGGGGCGTTTCTGGCCGCCACGGCGCGCACGCCGATCACGGCCCTGTTCCTGGTGTTCGCCCTGAGCAAGGAGTGGCTGCTGCTCAAGCCGGTTCTCAGTGCCTGCCTGGGCAGCATCCTGGTGGCCAGGCTGCTGGCCAGCGAGTCGCTGTTCGAGCGGCTGATCCAGCTGGCCCCCGCCGGCCAGCAGAACTGGCCTGGGGCCACCACCGCCCCGGTGCGCGGCTCGGGGCCCAGCTCGGTGCCACTGCGGCCGCGACTCGGCGCTGAGGCTCCGCGGACGGGGGGCGAGTCTGGGCCTGGCCAGCCACCACCGGCCTGAGTCCAGGGATCCCACAACCATGCAGGCTTTGGTCGCCAGCACTACCGTTCGGGCGCTGTACGCCCCCGGTTCCATGACTGCAGGTCACCACACCAAATCGGCCCCAGGCCGCCTGCTCAGCCTCGGGCTGGCCCTGGCGGTGGCCGGCGGGTTCGTCCTCAGCGGCTGCGCCCAGCTGGGCGAGAAGGCCCAGAAGGCAGCCACCGGCACCGGCCAGGCCGCCCTGGCGCCCGCCCTGGCGCCGGTGCTGGATCTGCTGCGCCAGGGCCAGAGCCAGGTGGCCGCCGGCAACCTCGGGGCCGCCGTCACCACCATGGGCGGCTTCGAGGGCCTGTGGGCGAAGGCCGCTCCGGTGATCCAGCCCCTGGCCGGAGACCGCTGGCCGGCCATCGAGACCGCAGCCACCAAACTGCAGGAGACCTTCGCCAGCGCCGAGCCCTCCGCCGACCAGGCCCAGGGCGCCATCGGCAGCCTGCTGGGCCCGCTCTCGGCCCTGGTGGGCCAGTGACGCCCGTGGGGTGACACGCTGGGGCGGAGACCCTGCCCCGGCACACCTCTGGATCAGGAAACCCTGCTGTTCACGCCCGCGGTGCCCCAGCCCGGGGCTCTGCGAGCGGTGCTGGCCTTTCCCAGCAGTTATGCGGTGGGGATCACCAGCCTGGGCTATCAGGTGGTCTGGGCCACGCTGGCTCAGCGCCCGGATGTGGATGTGCGCCGCCTGTTCACCGACCAGGGGGATCCCCCCCATCGCGGCGGCAGACGTCAGGGACCCGTGCTCGATCTGTTCGGCCTGTCGCTGAGCTGGGAGCTGGACGGACCCGTGCTGCTCGATCTATTGGAGCGGCAGCGCATCCCGCTCTGGGCCACCGAACGCGGCGACGACGATGCGCTGGTGTTCGGGGGCGGGCCGGTGCTCACCGCCAACCCCGAGCCTCTGGCGCCCTTCCTCGATGCGGTGCTGCTCGGCGACGGCGAGTTGTTGCTGCCGGCCTTCCTCGATGCCCTGCAGGCCTGCCGCGGGGCACCGCGGGCCGAGCGGCTGCGGCAGCTGGCCGGGGTGGCGGGCGTGTACGTGCCCAGCCTCTACCGCCCCCGCTATGACGGCGGGGGCCGTCTGCTGGGGGTGGAGCCCATTGCCGCCGGCATCCCGGCCAGCGTGGCCAAGCAGACCTGGCGCGGCAACACCCTCAGCCACTCGGCTGTGATCACGCCGGCGGCGGCCTGGCCCTCGATCCACCTGGTGGAGGTGGTGCGCAGCTGTCCGGAACTGTGCCGCTTCTGTCTGGCCAGCTACCTCACCCTGCCCTTCCGCACACCCAGCCTCGATGACGGCCTGATCCCTGCGGTGGAGAAGGGTCTGAGCGCCACGCGGCGCCTGGGCCTGCTGGGGGCCTCGGTGACCCAGCACCCCCAGTTCGCCGAGCTGCTGGCCTGGCTGGATCAGGACCGCTTCGACGGCACACGGGTGAGCGTGAGCTCGGTGCGGGCCGCCACCGTGACCCCGGAACTGGGCCGCATCCTGGCCAGACGGGGCAGCAAATCGCTCACAATCGCCATCGAAAGCGGCAGCGAGCGCATGCGCACGCTGGTGAACAAGAAGCTCACCAGCACAGAGATCTACGCCGCGGCCCGCTACGCCAGAGAAGGCGGCCTGACCGGCCTCAAGCTCTACGGCATGGTGGGCCTGCCCAGCGAGGAGGAGGCCGATGTGGAGGCCACCGGCGCACTGCTGCTGGCTCTCAAGAAAGCGACCCCCGGGCTGCGGCTGTCGCTGGGCGTGAGCACCTTTGTGCCCAAGGCCCACACGCCCTTCCAGTGGCAGGGGGTACGCCCCGAGGCTGAGAAGCGGCTGAAGCTGCTGGCCAAGCGGCTCAGACCCAGGGGCATCGAGCTGCGCCCCGAGAGCTATGGCTGGAGCGTGATCCAGGCCCTGCTCTCACGCAGCGACCGCCGTCTGGCCCCGGTGATCGCCGCCGCCCGCGGCCGCCAGGAGAGCCTGGGGGGGTGGAAACAGGCCTACCGCGCCGTGCAGGCCGGCGCCTTCACGGCGCCGGCCTGCAGCGGGGAGTCGCCGCCCCTGCCACCGCCGCCCTGGGAGGAAGTGATCCACACCACCTGGAGCGACGATCGCGTGCTTCCCTGGCACCACCTGGAGGGACCCCTGCCCCCAGCCACCCTGCTCAGGCACCGGCAGGAGGCCCTGGCCGCGGGCAGGCCTCAGTCGAACACCGCCGTGCGGCCGCGGTAGACCATCACCTGACGGCGCAGGTGCAGGTGCAGGGACCGGGCCAGGGCCAGGCGCTCGGTGTCGCGGCCCTTGCGGATCAGGTCTTCCACCTCGTCGCGATGGCCCACGTGCACGGTGGCCTGCTCGATGATCGGCCCGGCGTCCAGCTCCTCGGTCACGTAGTGGGCCGTGGCGCCGATCAGCTTCACGCCCCGCTCCCAGGCGCGGTGGTAGGGCTGGGCGCCCTGAAAGGCCGGCAGGAAGGAGTGGTGGATGTTGATCACACCGTGGCCTGAGGCGCCGGCACCATTGCCGGCACGGGCGTGGAAGCGCGCCAGGAACTCGCCGCTGAGCACCTGCATGTACTTGGCCAGCACCACCAGCTCGATGCCGTGCTCGGCCAGCAGCTGCAGCTGCTCGGCCTCCACCTCTGCCCTGGTGGCGGCGCTCAGCGGCAGATGGGCGTAGACGGCCCCGAAGGCCTCGGCGCTGGCGCGCAACTGGGGATGGTTGGAGACCACCAGCGGCACCGTCATCGGCAGCTCGCCGGCGCGGGTGCGCCAGAGCAGATCCAGCAGGCAGTGCTCCTGGCGGCTCACGAAGATGGCCACCCGCGGCACCTCGTCGGAGAAGTGCACCTGGCCCTCGCCGCCGAGGCGCTCGGCCAGGGCTCGCACCGCCGGGGCGATGGCCTCCCGCGGCAGCCCGAAGCCCTCCAGCTGCCATTCGATGCGGCTGAGGAAGAGGCCGGCACCGGCATCGGTGTGGTGGTCGGCGTGGCGGATGTTGCCGCCGTTGGCCGCCACCCAGCCGGAGAGTTCGCTCACCAGCGCCGGCCGGTCGGGGCAAATCACCTGGAGGATGGCTGTGGCAGGCGGCATCGGGCGGCAGGCGGCGGGGGAAGACCGGTGGCTCAGAGCAGGTGCATGCGTAGCACCTGGCGGTTCGCCCGCCGCACCCGGGCGCGGATGCTGGTGAGGCCGAGACGCTCGTGGGCCGCCACCCGGTGACAGCCGTTGAAGCCCCACAGCTCACCCTCCACCTCCAGCACGTCGATGGGCTCCTTCTGACCCTCCGCGGCGATGGCCGCCATCAGCCGCCGCACCTTGGCTTCATCGAGGACACGCTGCAGGGGCCGGCGGATGGCGGCCAGGGGCAGCACGGCTTCGCGCATGGAACTAACTCATAGTCACTCCGTTTTAGCTCGGGATGGTCGCCGAGGTTGCGAGCGGCGACAACCACCCGGGCGCGCCGCCTGTGGCCGATACAGTCAGCCCCAGCACCCGTTCTCGCTGCACGCCGATGGCCTCCCTGCCCGATCCCGTGCTGGTCGCCACTGCCACTGCCACCGCCACTGCCACTGCGGCGGCCGGCGCCACGGCCAGCGCCGCGCCGGATCCCCACACGCTGCCCTGGTCGCCCAAGCCGCTGCACCCGTTGCGCCCCCTGCGCCAGATGCTCATGCTCGCCCTGGCAGTGGTGCTCTGCGTCAGCCTCGCCGCCTGCGGCGGCGCCCAGGCCCAACCGCCCACCCTCAGCAGTGACGACATCGCCGCCATCGAGCGCCAGGCCGTGGGCTTCCTGGCGGCCCGGGATCGCCTTCCGGAGCTCGCCGAACTGGTGAACAAGCGCGACTGGACCTTCACCCGCAACCTGATCCACGGGCCGATGCAGGAGGTGGGCCGCCAGATGCTCTACATCAACCAGCGCCTGCTGCCCGACGAGCGGCCGGAGGCCGAGCGCCTGGCCGATCAGCTCAAGCGCTCCCTGGCCCAGCTCGATGAGGCCGCCCGCCTGCAGGATGGCGACGCTCTGCGCAAGACCTACATCTCCGTGGCCAGCGGCTTCGGCAAGTACGCCCAGATCCTGCCCGCCCAGGTGCAGGAAGACCTCAAGCAGATCTGAGCGCTGCCCGCGGTGCTCAGCCCAGAGCCCCCCTCCCCTCGCCAGGTGCTGGTGGTGGGAGGGGGGCTGGTGGGACTCGCCACCGCCTGGCTGCTGCAGCGCCGCGGCCACCGGGTGCAGCTGGTGGATCCCTGCATCGCTGGGCCGGCCCCCGCCGCTGGCGGCAGCTGGGCCGCCCTGGGGGTGCTGATGGCCCAGGTGTCCCACCGCCGCAGCGGCCGGGGCTGGCGGCTGCGCCAGCGCAGCCATGCCCTGTGGCCGCAGTGGCTCGCCGCACTCCAGGCCGAGGGTCACGCCGTGGCCCGGCGCCGGGGCCTGCTGCTGCTGGCCTGTGATCCAGGGGAGCTGGCCTACCAGCAGCGCCTCGCCGCCGAGGGCAGCAGGCGCGGACTGCCCCTCAGCCTGTGGTCAGCGCAGCGGCTGCAGGCCCTGCAGCCCGGCCTTCCGGCTGCGGCCCTGGGCGGCCTGCACGCGGCCGGGGATGGCCAGCTCGAC
Source organism: Cyanobacteria bacterium J06638_7 (assembly GCA_039818745.1). GTDB lineage: Bacteria > Cyanobacteriota > Cyanobacteriia > PCC-6307 > Cyanobiaceae > NIES-981. The sequence goes on along the minus strand of JBCBTI010000003.1, from coordinate 149,997 downwards.
CCTGGGCAACTGATGGCAGCCCTGCTGGCGAGCGCCCGCCGGCAGGGTCTCAGCTGCCGGCGTGAAGCCGCTGTGCGGCTGCAGCGGGGCGGCCGGGGGGGCGAGCGGTTCTGGCGCCTGACCACCAGCGCCGGCAGCGTGCTGGAAGCTCCCTGGCTGGTGCTGGCGGCCGGCGTGACCACCGGGGCCCTGCTGCAGGAGCTGGGGCACGGTCTGGCAAGCGAGCCGGTGCTGGGTCAGGCGGTGGAACTGGAGCTGCCCACGCGGCCCGCCTGGGCCGCGCCCGGCAGCGACTGGCCTGGCGTGGTGCAGTGGCGCGGCCTCAACCTGGTGCCGCGGCCCGATCTGCCCGGCGGCCGGCGACTCTGGCTGGGGGCCACCCTGGAGCCAGGCAGCAGGGCCGATCCCGCTGCCCTGGCGGGGCTGCGCAGCTGGGCGGATGCGGGGCTCGACTGGCTCGAACAGGCCGCGGTGGTGCGCCGCTGGCAAGGCCAGCGCTGCAGACCCTGCAGCCAGCCCGCTCCGGTGCTGGAGGCTCCGGAAGCAGGGCTGCTGGTGAGCAGCGGCCACTACCGCAACGGGGTGCTGCTGGCCCCTGCGAGCGCCGAGTGGGTGGCCGGACAGATCGAGGCCGGGCCCGGCCCGTGACCTCAGCTGCCCGGCATCACTTGCTTTCGGTGAACTCGGCGTCGATCACATCGTCGCTGGAGGCACCGCTGCCGGCCTCGCCGCCGGCCCCATTGCCACCGGGAGCGGCGCCGGCGGCGGCATCGGCACCGGCGGCCTGCTGGTACACCGCGGCACCGGCGGCATAGAGCGCCTGCTGAAGGGTTTCGAGCTCAGTCTTGATGGCGTCGAAGTCTTCCTTGGCAAGCACCTCCTTGAGCTTGGCGCTGGAGGCCTCCACCTTGGCCTTGTCCTCGGCGCCCACCTTGTCGCCCAGGTCGCCGAGCTGCTTTTCAGCCTGGTAGATGAGGGTCTCGGCCTGGTTCTTGAGGTCGATGCGCTCGCGCTTCTGCTTGTCGGCTGCGGCATTGGATTCCGCATCCTTCACCATCTTCTCCACCTCGTTGTCGCTGAGGGTGGACGCGCCGGTGATCGAGATGCTCTGCTCCTTGCCGCTGCCCTTGTCCTTGGCGGTGACGCTGAGGATGCCGTTGGCGTCGATGTCGAAGGTGACTTCGATCTGGGGCACGCCGCGGGGGGCGGGGGGGATGCCGTCGAGGCGGAAGGTGCCGAGTGACTTGTTGTCGCTGGCCATCTCGCGCTCGCCCTGGAGCACGTGGATCTCCACGTTGGTCTGGCCGTCCACCGCCGTGGAGTACACCTCGGTTTTCTTGGTGGGGATGGTGGTGTTGCGGGAGATCATCTTGGTCATCACGCCGCCCAGGGTCTCCACGCCCAGGGAGAGCGGGGTGACGTCGAGCAGCAGGATGTCCTTGACCTCACCGGCCAGCACACCGCCCTGAATGGCGGCGCCCACGGCCACCACCTCGTCGGGATTCACGGTCTGGTTGGGGTCTTTGCCGGTGATGCGCTTGACCAGCTCCAGCACCGCCGGAATGCGGGTGGAGCCACCCACCATCACCACCTCTTCGAGCTCGCTGCTGGAGAGCTTGGCGTCCTTGAGGGCCTGCTCCACGGGCACGCGGCACCGGTCGATCAGGCTGGAGGCCAGCTCCTCGAACTTGGCCCGGGTGAGGGTGAGGTCAAGGTGTTTGGGCCCCTCGGGAGTGGCGGTGATGAAGGGCAGATTGATCTCGCTCTGGGTAGCGCTGGAGAGCTCGATCTTGGCCTTCTCAGCGGCCTCGGTGAGGCGCTGCAGGGCCTGCTTGTCGGTGCGCAGATCGATCCCCTCGTTGGCCTTGAAGCTGTTGGCCAGGTGATCGACGATCACCTTGTCGAAGTCGTCGCCGCCCAGGTGGGTGTCACCACTGGTGGAGAGCACCTCGAACACGCCATCACCGACTTCCAGCACCGACACGTCGAAGGTGCCGCCACCGAGGTCGAACACGAGGATGCGCTCGTTGCTCTTCTTGTCGAGGCCGTAGGCGAGGGCGGCGGCGGTGGGCTCGTTGATGATGCGCAGCACCTCGAGGCCGGCGATCTTGCCGGCGTCCTTGGTGGCCTGGCGCTGGGAGTCGTTGAAGTAGGCCGGCACCGTGATCACCGCCTGGGTGACCGATTCACCGAGGTACTTGCCGGCGTCCTCCGCCAGCTTGCGCAGCACCTGGGCACTCACCTCCTCGGGGGCGAACTTCTTGTTGAGCACCGGGCACTTGAGCTTCAGGTTGGCGCCGGACTTCTCCACCGCATAGCTCACTTCCTTGGATTCCTCATTCACCTCATCGACGCGGCGGCCGATGAAGCGCTTCACGGAATAGAAGGTGTTCTCGGTGTTCATCACCGCCTGACGCTTGGCGATCTGGCCCACCAGCTGATCCTGGTTCTTGGTGTAGGCCACCACCGAGGGGGTCGTGCGAAACCCTTCGGCGTTGGCGATCACCGTGGGCTTGCCACCCTCCATCACGGCCACGCAGCTGTTCGTGGTGCCCAGATCGATGCCAACAACCTTGCCCATGGGTTCCTACCTCCTCGTAGTCACTGAGATTTGATGGCTGCATCCTCAGCAACGGAAGCCTTCCGGGGCGAGGTGTGGTTCCCGAACAGGTGCCGAACCGAGACCTACGGTTCGAGCTGCCGCCGCCGTGCCGCCATGGCTTCGCCGATCACCGCCGCCACGGCCCTGGTGGGGGTGCTGGGGGATCCGGTGCGCCATTCGCTTTCGCCGGTGATGCACAACGCCGCCCTGGCCTCCCTGGGGCTGGACTGGGTGTATCTGGCCCTGCCCGCCCCGGCCGCGCAGCTGGCGGCGGTGCTGGAGGGGCTGGCGGCGCTGGACTGCCGCGGCCTCAACGTGACCATCCCCCACAAACAGGCGGTGGCGGCCCTGTGCCGCGAGCTCACCCCCCTGGCCGCACGGCTCGGGGCCGTGAACACCCTGGTGCCCCGCGCCGGCGGTGGCTGGCTGGGCGCCAACACCGACGTGGAGGGTTTCCTGGCGCCGCTGCGCGCCGCCGGCGGCGAGGCCTGGAGCGGGCGCCGGGCGGTGGTGCTGGGCTGTGGCGGCAGCGCCCGGGCCGCGGTGGCCGGGCTGGTGCAGCTGGAGATGGAGACCATCACCGTGGCCGCCCGGCGGGCCGAGGCCGCCGCGGCCTTCGTGGCCGATTGCCGCAGCTGGGCGCCGCAGCTGCAGGGCCTGGCCTGGCCGCAGCTGGCGGGCGCCCTGGCCGACGCCGCCCTGGTGGTGAACACCACCCCGGTGGGCATGGCGGCCGGCGGCGATCCCGGCAGTGCCCGGCGCTGCCCCCTGAGCGCGCACGAGCTCGCTGCCCTCACCAGCGGCGCCACCGTCTACGACCTGATCTACACACCGCGACCCACGGCGCTGCTGCGGGCGGCGGCAGAGCGGGGCTGCCGCGGCCTCGACGGCCTGGAGATGCTGGTGCAGCAGGGGGCCGCCGCCCTGCGCCTGTGGAGCGGGCGGGCCGACGTTCCCCTGGCGGCGATGCGCAGCGCCGCCGCAACCGCCCTGGCCCGCTGAGGGCGGCGGCCGCCCTCACTAGCCTGTGCCGCAGTGATGCCGGCAGCAATGCAGGGACCCCCGATCTGGCAGCGCCTGCTGGCTGCCCTGGCCTACATGCTGCCCTGGAGCGATGCCCTCGGCTTCGGCCGCAGCCTGTTCGGGCTGTTTCCGGCTCTGCAGTGGCTCACCCTGCCTGCCCTGCCCCTGCTGCTGCTGCAGCAGGCGGTGCCCTTCGGCGGCTTCGTGCTGTTCCTCGTGCTGTTCCTGGCGGTGGTGCGCAACGGCCGGGTGCCCTATCTGATCCGCTTCAACGTGCTGCAGGCGATCCTCATCGACATCCTGCTGATCCTGCTCACCCTGGCCTTCAGCGTGCTGCTGGCGCCCCTGGCCGGTGGGTTCGCCCTGCGCACGCTCAGCAACACGGTGTTCCTCGGCGCCCTGCTGCTGGTGAGCTTCGGGGTGGTTCAGAGCCTGCGGGGCCAGGAGGCCGACATCCCCAGCCTCTCCCAGGCGGTGCGCATGCAGCTCTACTGAAGCCAGCGCTGGGAAGGGAAACCGGCCGCTGGGATAGGTTGGTCGATCCGTCGCTGGTGGGCACCGCCCATCGGCCCCTCGCACAGGCGACCATGACGCAGCCCTATTACGAAACGATGTACATCCTTCGTCCGGACATCCCGGAGGAGGAGGTGGAGAGCCACATCAGCCGCTACCGCGAGCTCGTGATCGAAGCCGGTGGCGAGGTGCTCGACTGTCAGATGCGCGGCAAACGCCGCCTGGCCTACTCGATCAACAAGCACCGGGAAGGCGTCTACGTGCAGCTCAACCACAATGGCGACGGCCAGCAGGTGGGGCCCCTGGAGCGGGCGATGCGCCTCTCGGAGGACGTGATCCGGTACCTCACCGTCAAGCAGGACGGGCCCATGCCCCCGCCCCGCAGCGTGCCCGCGGGCGTCAGCGGCGCCGGCGAGGATCAGGGCACGCCCGCCTGAGCCGGGCCGAGCGTTCCCCATGGCACGGAAACGGTCCTCCTCAGATCCACCGCAATCCGGCCCCATCCCCCCAGCGCCGGAGACCACCGAAGCGGTGTTCGCCTCCCATCAGCGGCACTGGAGACGGGACTCCCTGGAGCAGGAACTGGCCGCCTGCAGCCACGAACTGGCGGCGATGCGGGCCCTGCTCGACTACCTGCCGCACATCTTCGAGGGCAAGTTCACCGCGCGCCTCGAGCCGCTGCTGGACCAGCGGCAGCAACTGCTCGAGGGCAATCAGGACCTGCGCCAGGAACTCAGCCGCCTGCAGCCCGGCACCACGCCGATCGCCGGCAGACTGATGGCCGCCGACCCCGACGAGGAAGCGGCAGCCGGCGGCAGCCGCCGCCAGAGCCTTGGCCGCAGCCTGCGCCATGCCTTCGGCCTGGGTGACCGGCCAGGGGCGTGAGTCAGCGGCGCTGGCTGGCAGCCCACAGCCGTGTGGGCAGACCCCACACGTAGATGAAGCCCTCAGCGGCGCGGTGATCGAACTGGTCACCGGCGTCATAGGTGGCCATGGTGGGCACGTAGAGGCTGTTGCCGGCACTGCTGCGGCCCACAACCGTGGCGTTGCCACGGTGCAGGCGGATGCGCACGCTGCCGTTCACCGCCCGCTGGGTGCGTTCGAAGAAGCCATCGATGGCGTCCTTGAGCGCTCCGAACCACAGCCCCTGATACACCAGATCGGCCCACTGCATCTCCAGCTGACGCTTGGCGCGCAGCACGTCGGCGACGAGGGTGAGGCTCTCGAGTTCCTGGTGGGCCTTGATCAGCAGCAGCAGACCGGGGGTTTCGTAGATCTCGCGGCTCTTGATGCCCACCACCCGGTCTTCGATCATGTCCAGCCGGCCGAAGCCATGGCTGCCCGCCAGCGCGTTGGCGCGGCGGATCAGGTTCACCGGGTCGAGGCGTTCGCCGTCCAGGCTCACCGGATTGCCGGCTTCGAAGCCGATCTCCAGCGTGCGCGGCTGCCGGGGTGCCGCATCCACGCTCACCGTGAGGGCGAACACCTCCTCCGGCGGCTCCACATCGGGGTCCTCCAGGGGGCCGGCCTCGATCGAGCGGCCCAGCAGGTTGAGGTCGATCGAATAGGGCGTGCTCTTGCTCACGGGCGAGGGGATGCCGCAGCGCTCGCCGTAGGCGATCGTCTGCTCGCGGCTCATGCCCCACTCCCGGGCCGGGGTGAGCACCTTGAGGTCGGGCGCCAGGGCGCCAATGGCCACATCGAAGCGCACCTGGTCGTTGCCCTTGCCGGTGCAGCCGTGGGCCACCGCATCGGCGCCCAGCTCGCGGGCGATCTCCACCAGGCGGCGGGCGATCAGGGGGCGGGCCAGGGCGGTGCTGAGGGGATAGCGGCCCTGGTAGAGCCCATTGGCCCGGATGGCGGGAAAGGCGAACTCGGTGATGAAGGGCTCCACCAGATCGCCCACGATCGACTGGCTGGCACCGGCGTCGAGAGCCTTGCGGCGGATCGGCTCCAGCTCGTCGCCCTGGCCCAGGTCGGCGGCGAAGGTGATCACCTCCTGCACACCCCACTCCTGCTTCAGGTAGGGGATGCAGACGCTGGTGTCGACCCCGCCGGAATAGGCCAGCACGGCCTTCTTGGCACGCCCCATCAACGCAGTCCTTGTGCTCGATCGCCTGATTGTCCCCTGTCAGCGGGCTGGGGGTGGGGCTCCAGGCGCCAGGCGGCCGCCAGCCACAGGGCCATCAGCAGGGGTGGGCCCAGCACCAGCGCCCACACCAGCCGGCCGTCGGGGGGCAGCGCAGCGGGCCAGCGCTGGGCGGCCGCCGCCAAGGCGGCGCTCAGGGCCAGGGCCAGGGCCCACAGCCCCAGCACGGCCCGCACCAGCACGGCGCCGGGGCGCTCGGGCGGCGACGCCGGGGGCGGGGCCGCTTCGAGAGGCGGCCCCGCTTCGGGAGGAGGGCCTGGATCTGGGGGCATCGAGGGGGGGGACATGGCAAGCCGGCAGGACAGGGGGCGAGGGCGGGGGAGGTGGGCTGAGCACGGCAGGACGCGGGAGGGCGCCCTGGCTGCTGATGGGTAGAGTGGTGGGTCGTGTTGCCCTCTGGTCGCCACACCAGCCCTGGCCGCAAGACCTCTCAGCGGGGCCTCAGCCACCAGGACGCCGAACAGCGACAGCACCCCAAGCCTGACGAACACCGGACCGCATGAGCAAGCTCTCCTCCTCCAGCCTCAGCCGTCTGGAGAGCGTCAATCCCTCTCTCACCCGCTACGACCGCGACGAACCGGCACCGGTGCTGCCCCTGCGCGACGAGCCCGATCTGCTCAGCTGGCTGGAGAGCAGCGGTCGACTGGTGGCCGATGAGGAGAGCGCCACCACCGATGTGAGCACCGTGGAGGAGGAGGAGCTCTCGGCACTGATGGGCGAGAAGGAGGACTACAACAAGGACGACGAGCAGCAGGACGAAGCCTGGGAAGACTGAGCGGTGGTGCGCGCAGCGCTGCGGCCTGAGGCCGAGGCCCAACCTCAGGCCGGCCGCCGGGCGGCGGCACTGCTGGCCCTGGTGCTGCTGGCGGTGTGTCTGCTGAGTGACTGGCTGGTGGCCAATTCCCTGCTCACCCCGCCGCTGCTGGTGGCGGCGCTGGTGAGCGCCGGGCTCACCGCCTGGGGGCAACCACGGCTGCGGCGGCTGAAGCTGGGCCAGGTGATCCGCGAGGAGGGCCCCCAGGCCCACCACAGCAAGGCCGGCACCCCCACCATGGGCGGCCTGCTGGTGGTGCCGGTGGGGGTGATCGTGGGCGGGCTGATCAGTCCGCGCGATCCACGCCTGCTGGCGGTGGCGGCCGTGACCCTGGCCTACATGGCCGTGGGTGCGGTGGATGACTGGCGCAGCCTCACCCGCCGCACCAACAGCGGCCTCTCGCCACGGGGCAAGCTGCTGCTGCAGGCCGGCGCCGCCCTGCTGTTCCTGATCTGGGCCGCCCAGGGTCAGTGGCTGGGGGGCTCCAGCCCGGGTGACGTGGCCCTGCCCCTGGGCTGGCTGCTGCCCCTGGGGCTGCTGATCTGGCCCCTGGCACTGTTCGTGTTCCTGGCGGAAAGCAACGCCACCAACCTCACCGATGGCCTCGACGGCCTGGCGGCGGGCTGCGGCGCCGTGGTCTTCACCGGCATGGCCCTGCAACTGATGCTGAGGGGCCACGAGGGCGATCCCTCCCTGGCCGGCTTCTGCGCCGCCATGGCCGGCTGCTGGCTGGGATTCCTGGCTCACAACCGCCACCCGGCCAGGCTGTTCATGGGCGACACCGGGTCGCTGGCGATGGGGGCGGCGTTGAGCGCGGTGGCCCTGCTCTCCAACAGCCTCTGGCCGCTGCTGCTGATGGGTGGGGTGTTTCTGGCCGAGTCGCTGTCGGTGATCGTGCAGGTGTGGGTGTTCAAGGCCACCAAGGGCCCCGACGGCGTGGGCCGGCGGGTGTTGCGCATGGCCCCCCTGCACCACCACCTGGAGCTGGGGGGGCTGCCGGAGGTGCAGGTGGTGAGCCGTTTCTGGATCGCGAGCCTGCTACTGGTACTGGTGGCACTGGTGCTGCTGCCCTGATCCGGACCTGCCGGCACCCCCACCACCCGTCCCCCGCTGCGCCCCATGGCCCACTTCACCTGGAGGGAAACCGGCCTCACCGCCGACTGCGCCAGCCTGGAGGCGATGGCGGCCCGCTTCGAGGAGGCGGCGGCCCTGATGCGGCGCATGGCCTCGGAGGGCTTTCGCGTCGAACGCCGCGGCGAGCGCCAGCGCATCACCCACCCTGACCCGGCGGTGTTCGAGGCCTACGGGTTCGTGAGCGAGGAGCCGGCGGTGGGCCAGCTCACCCTGCTCAGCGAAGACGGCGACGAGGGGCCCTGAGGTCAGCGGCTGCGCAGGTAGCCCAGCACCCACACCACCACGAACGCCAGGGACGAGAGGCCCAGGTAGAGCAGCACCCAGTTCTGCAGGGTGGCGATGTCCAGCCCGAAGGGCAGGCCCGCCGCCGCCTCCCCGGCGGTGCTCAGGCCCAGCAGGCGGGCAGGCGACTGCAGCCCCGGATCCATCACCCCTGGCATCTGCGGTGCGGCACAGTGCAGCCTTCTCTAGCAGGGTGCTGCCCAGGCCTGGGGCTGCCGGGGCTGCGGCAGGATCGCCGCTGTCGAATCGCCGCCGGCCATGGCCCTCGAGTTTCCCCGCACCCTGATGCTGCTGGGCAGCGGCGAGCTGGGCAAGGAGGTGGCGATCGCCGCCCAGCGGCTGGGCTGCCGCGTGATTGCCGTGGACCGCTACGCCGGCGCCCCGGCGATGCAGGTGGCCACGGCCTCGGAGGTGATCGCCATGACCGATGCGGACGCCCTCAAGGCGGTGGTGCGGCGGCATCGACCCGATCTGGTGATCCCGGAGATCGAGGCCCTGGCCGTGGATGCCCTGATCGAGCTGGAGGCCGACGGCATCACGGTGATCCCCACCGCCCGCGCCACGGCGGTGACCATGAACCGCGACCGCATCCGCGATCTGGCCAGCACGGAGCTCGGCCTGCGCACGGCCCGCTTCGCCTACGCCGAAAGCGCCGAGGAGCTGGCCACGGTGGCCGCCCCCCTGGGCTGGCCGGTGGTGGTGAAGCCGGTGATGAGTTCCTCCGGCAAGGGCCAGAGCGTGGTGCCGGGCCCCGAGGGCATCGCCGCGGCCTGGCAGACGGCGATGGCGGGCGCGCGCGGCGCCGGAGCGCGGGTGATCGCCGAGGAATTTCTGCGCTTCGAGCTGGAGATCACCCTGCTCACGGTGCGCCAGTGGGACGGCACCACCCTCTTCTGCCCGCCCATCGGCCACATTCAGGAGCGGGGTGACTACCAGTGCAGCTGGCAGCCGGCGGCGCTCGGCGCCGCCCAGCTGCTGGCGGCGCAGTCGATGGCCCGCTCAGTCACCGACAACCTGGGCGGCGCCGGCCTGTTCGGGGTGGAATTCTTCCTCTGCGGCCAGGAGGTGGTGTTCTCGGAGCTCTCCCCCCGTCCCCATGACACTGGCCTGGTGACACTGGTGGGCCAGAACCTGAGCGAATTCGAGCTGCATCTGCGGGCGGTGCTGGGGCTGCCCATACCCCGGATCGACAGCCTGGGGCCGGCCGCCAGCCGTGTGATCCTTGCCGCCGAGAGGGCTGAGCGGGTGGCCTTCCAGGGGCTGGAGGCGGCCCTGGGCGAAGCCGGCACCCAGGTGCTGCTGTTCGGCAAGCCCGACGCCCGGCCGGGGCGGCGCCTGGGAGTGGCCCTGGCCCGGGGCGCCAGCGAGACCGAAGCGCGCCGGCTGGCCGATGCCGCCGCCGGCCAGATCCGCGTAGTGTCCGCCTGACCCCTGGTGGGCTGGGCCCACGGACCTTAAGGTGCGCCCAGCAGGAGCGCCCATGGGTCAGCGGCAGCCGCAACCACAGTCCCCGGGCGCCCGCAGGCAGCGCTGGGCTGGATGGCTGCGCGGTCGCGAGTCCAACCAGCGGCCCCGCCAGCCTGGAGCCGGCGGCCGCGGTCTCACGCTGATGCCCTTCGCCCTCGGGCTGGCCCTGGGCTACGGCCTGTCCGGACCCCTGCCCGGCCTGGTGAACGGGGCGGTGGCGGCCCTCAAGGGGAGTTCCACCTACCTCTCCGAAACAGTCAGCCCCCTGAGTCCCCTGAGCGGCAAATCGATCCTGGTGATGGGGATCGACAAGGTGGGCGACAACACCGATGTGATCTTCACTGTGGAGGTCAAGGACGGCGATACCCGGGTGACCCAGGTGCCGCGCGACACCTACGTGGAGTCGGAGCACTACGGCGTGCTCAAGGCCAATGCCCTCTACGCCTTCGGGGGCATGGACGGAGCCCGCCGGGAACTGAGCATTCTGCTGGGGGAACCCATCCAGCGCTATCTGCTGGTGAATCTGCGGGCCGTGCAGCGGGTGGCCGATGCCCTGGGGGGTGTGCAGGTGGATGTGCCCAAGCGGCTCTACTACGTGGACACCGCCCAGGGGCTCTACATCGATCTCTACCCCGGTCCCCAGCTGCTCAAGGGTGAGGAGCTGGAGGGATTCCTGCGCTTCCGCCACGACCCCGAGGGCGACCTGGGCCGGATGCAGCGCCAGCGGCTGGTGCTTGATCAGGTGTTCAGCAAGCTGGCCCAGCCGGCCATGCTCACCCGGCTGCCGGAACTGCTGCGTATCGCCGGGGAGGACATTCAGACCGACCTCACCATGCTCGAATTCGGTCAGCTGGTGAGGTCCATGGCCAGCACCGATCTGATCGCCGACCAGATGCCCGGCCGCCTGTACTGGTACAACGAGCTCAGCTTCTGGATGCCGGACAGCAACCCCCAGTACGGCCGCACGCCCGAGCAGATCGCTGCCGAAGAGCGTGGCGAGCACTGGCATCCGGATCCCTCGCCGCAACCCCAGTGGGGTGAGGAACCCTGGCAGGACGAACCCTGGCGTGAAGAGCCCTGGAGCAGCGGCGACTCCTGGGCCTCGGAAGCCGCCTGGTCCGGTGATGCCGACCTCGAAGCCCAGGGTGCTCCGCTGCGGCGGCTCTACTGAGAGCGGCGCAGGAAGCGGTGATGGTCGAGTCCATCCAGCAGGCCCCAGGCCTGGGGTCGCTTGGCGAAGAACACCCGCCGGTGCCCCCGCAGCCCGTCCAGGGACGGGTCATGGTCCTGGGGCACCACCCCCAGCGACAGGCCCCGCAGCAGATCCCCGTCGCCCTGCTGGCTCGCCTCCACCAGCAGGGAATGGAGCGGCAGCCGCCAGCGCAGCGCCAGGTAGCGCAGCGCCTCGTTCTTGGATGCCGCCAGCGGCAGCACATCCAGGAACCAGTGATGAAACAGGTGCGGCCTCGCCATCAGGCCGTGGCTGCGCAGGGTCTGACGCACCAGGGGCAGGATCCCCTGATCGGGTTCGTTGAGCAGGTAGCTCACCTTGAAGGGGCCCTGGTCAGGGTCGCTCTGGCGACGCAGGCGCTGTTCCAGCGCCGCCATGCTGGCCAGCACGCCATCCCGGTCCCACTGGCGGGCGATGTGGGCCTGCCAGTGCTGGTCGCGCCAGTGTCCCGTCTCACTGCCGTAGCTGATGTCGGTGCCCGCGGCGCTGATCCACACCCGGGGAGAGGGCAGGTGCAGGCCGTCGTAGGCCAGTCGGGCGGCGGCGAGACCACGGCCGGAGACCACGCCGATGCCCAGGTCCGGGTCGACGCTCAGACGCCGGCGCAGCTCCGCCAGGCTGTGGCCATCGGCTGAGGCCAGGCTCACATCCAGATCGAGCACCAGCAGCCGCTGGGGTGCGGTGGCTGCCGCAGCGGCGGCAGCAGGGCTGTCCAGGTCTGGGCCCTCCACCGCCTGCTGGAACCAGAGGCCGGGCACCTGGGGCAGCGCCTCGCCGGTCGCCGCCAGGGCCACGCCCAGATAGTGGATGGCGTGGGCGTCCCAGCTGTAGGCGCGGCTCACCGCCTCGATGCCGTTGTCACGCCAGCGCCGCCAGCGCTCCGGCTGGGCGAGGGCCTCCTCCACACCGCTCTGCAGGGCATCGAGGTCGGAGACATCCACCAGCAGGCCGTTGCGGCAGCAGCCGAGGATGTCGCGCGGGCCGCCGTCGTCGGTGGCCACCACCGGCAGGCCGCAGGCGGCGGCCTCCAGCAGAGTGAGGCCGAAGGGCTCGGTGAGCGCCGGGTTCACGAACAGGCCGCCGAGGCGCGCCGCCCAGCGGTAGATCTCGGGGATCTGACTGCGCTGATGGTGCTTCGGGTAAGCGATCTGGCCATAGAGATCGAAGCGGTCCACCAGCTCGAACACCTGGTGGAACACCTCCCGCTGCTGCCGCTCCAGCTGGCCGGGGTCATCGCGGCAGCCCAGCACCAGCACCAGGTTGTGGTGGCGGCGCAGGTGCTCGGAACGGCCGAACACCTCCACCAGGGCAGGAATGTTCTTGCGCTGATCGGCACGGCAGATGGCCAGCACCGGCGGCTTGGCGGGATCGCGCAGGAACGGTGCCACCAGCTCCTGCACCGCCGTCTCCTGCTCACCGGCCAGGGGCGGGTAGAACTGCCGGCTGTCCACCCCGGGGGGGATCACCCGGGCGCGGTCGGCCCGGAAACGGCCGTAGCGCGCATACTGCTGCTGACTTTCCTGGCGGGTGCTGGTCACCACCAGCTGGGCATGGGCCAGGGCCAGCTCCTCGGCATCGATGCGCTGGGCCATGGCGTACTGGCCATCGATCTGGCCGGCCTCGAGGCCGGCCGCCATCAGCCGGCGCCGCTTCTCCCGGCCGAGGGAATGGCCGGTGAACACCAGCGGGATGCCCAGCCGGCGCTGCAGCAGGGCCCCCACATAGCCGGCGTCGGCGTAGTGGGCATGGATCCAGTGGGGCCGTTGCGGCTGGGCCGCCAGCCGCACGGCCAGGGCATCGGCCAGTTCGTCGAGGTGGGGCCAGAGCAGCTCCTTGCGCAGGTAGCGCGGCGGCCCGAAGGGCAGGCGGCAGATGGTGGCGCCGGCAACGATCCGCTCCTCGGGCTTGGCGTAGTCGTCGGAGAGGCGCCGATCCCGGATCAGCCGAGTCACCACCTCCACCCGGTCCACCTCGGGCCGGGCTGCCAGGGCCCGCACCAGTTCCAGCACGTAGGTGGTCTGGCCGCCGGTGTCGGGATCGCGGCCCAGCTCCAGGTCACGGGCCCGGAACAGCCCATGCAGATGGAGATGCAGGATGTGGAGCCCGGTCTTGGCGGGCCTGTCCATGGCTAGGGGTGCGCTGGGACTGGTCCGGAACGGAGATCCGGTGGCCGCGGGATCAACACCGACTGCTGTGGTCCTACCCCGGAAATCGCCCTGCGTCCCCTGCCGGCGGGCGGGATCACCGAACAGCAGCGCCAGTCGCACTGCGCAACACGCCTGTTGTCAAGGGGGTTGGGTGATTTGCAGCCCAGCACCGGGGCCGGGGCCCGTGTTGACATTTCCCCACATCGCCCTGCTGCGGGAGCTCAGCAGTCGCCGAACAGGGCGGCCTCCAGGGCCTGGAAGCAGCGGTAAGCCTCGTCGCAGTCGAGACCGCTGACGGCGATGGCCACGGTCTGGCGCAGGGGGTTGCAGCTCACGCTCAGGGAAACGGGCAGATCGCGGTGATCCACGTGATAGCTGGCACTGAGGCCGGCATCGCCGTAGTGGGTTTCGGGATCGCGGCTGAAGCCCTGCTCGCGGCTCAGCTGGGTGATGCCGGCCAGCGATGCGCTGAGGTTGGCCGTGCTGTGCAGGGCGGCAGTGTGCACATAGGGCCCGGGGTCGGGAGCTGCCACGGGCTCCAGCACCAGCAGGTCGGCCAGCCAGCGCACCCGGCAGAGCAGGGAGCGGCCGGCGGCGATGGCCCCTCGGCGCGCAGACGGTTCAGGGGGCAGCGGCGGCGGGGGCTGGGGCTGAGGAATGGAAGGCAGCGCCAGCGCAGGGCGGGCGGCAGGGGCCTGGACAGGCCGGGGGCTCGGGGCCGGCACCGGCGCGCGGGGTGGCAGGCGAACGGAGGAACCGGCAGGCATCGGCGGTGGTGGCGCGGGCGGAGGGGAGTCGTCCGGGGCAACGTTAAGCGGCCGCACCAGTGGTGGAGTGCTCACCGTGAGCATCACACCAGCCGTGGCCCGGAGGCGTCAGGCCGCCACGGTCAGGGGCGGATGCTGCTCGAGCACCTCGCGCAGGTAGCGGCCGGTGTGGCTGGTGGGGTGCCGGGCCACCTCCTCGGGAGTGCCGCAGGTGACGATCTCACCGCCCCGCTCGCCGCCTTCGGGGCCGAGGTCGATGATCCAGTCGGCGCAGCGGATCACATCCAGGTTGTGCTCGATCACCAGGATCGAGTTGCCCTTGTCCACCAGCCGCTGCATCACCTCCATCAGCTTGTGCACGTCGTAGAAGCTGAGGCCGGTGGTGGGCTCGTCGATCAGATAGAGGGTCTTGCCGGTGGCCCGGCGGGAGAGCTCGGTGGCCAGCTTCACCCGCTGGGCCTCGCCCCCCGAAAGGGTGGGAGCCGGCTGGCCCAGCTTGATGTAGCCCAGCCCCACGTCCACCAGGGTGCGCAGCCGGTCGGCGGCCTGGGGGATGGCGGCGAACACCTCGCAGGCCTGCTCCACCGTCATCTCCAGCACCTCGGCGATGGTGTGGCCGCGGTAGGTCACCTGCAGGGTCTCGCGGTTGTAGCGGGCACCCTTGCAGACGTCGCACTGCACGTAGACATCGGGCAGGAAGTTCATCTCGATCACGTTCACCCCCTGGCCGCTGCAGGCCTCGCAGCGACCGCCCTTGACGTTGAAGCTGAACTGACCCACCTGGTAGCCGCGGGCCTTGGCCTCCACCGTGGCGGCGAACACCTGGCGGATGGGATCGAAGGCGCCGGTGTAGGTGGCCGGGTTGGAGCGCGGGGTGCGGCCGATCGGGCTCTGGTCGATCACGATCACCTTGTCGATCGCCTGGATGCCCCGCAACTCGCCCAGGCCGGCGGGGAAGGGCACCTTCATGCCCAGGTGGTGCTCCAGGGCCGGGTGCAGCAGTTCGTTCACCAGGGTGCTCTTGCCGCTGCCGCTCACCCCCGTCACGCACACCAGCCGTCCCAGCGGCACCTGCACATCGAAGCCGTCGAGGTTGTTGCGCTCACAGCCCAGCAGGTTGAGCTGGCGGGTGCCGCCGCAGCGCCGCTCGGCGGGGGTGGGGATGGCGCGCCGCCCGCTCAGGTAGGCACCGGTGAGCGAGTCCGGGGCGGCCAGCAGGTTGGCGAGGCTGCCCTCGGCCACGATGTGGCCGCCGTGCACCCCCGCCCCGGGACCGATGTCCACGAGGTGGTCGGCGGCGCGGATGGTGTCCTCGTCGTGCTCCACCACGATCAGGGTGTTGCCCAGATCGCGCAGCTTGAAGAGGGTGGCCAGCAGCCGGTCGTTGTCGCGCTGGTGCAGACCGATGCTGGGTTCATCCAGCACATAGAGCACCCCGGTGAGGCCGGCGCCGATCTGGGTGGCCAGGCGGATGCGCTGGGCCTCGCCGCCACTGAGGGTCATCGCCGGCCGGTCGAGGCTGAGGTAATCCAGCCCCACATCGAGCAGGAACTTGAGGCGCATGCGGATCTCGCGCAGCACCAGTTCGCCGATCTGGATCTGGCGGGAGGAGAGCAGCGGTTCGCTGTGCTCGCTCTCGCCCACCCCCATCAGCGCCTCGATGCGGCGCAGGCTCTCGCCCACGCTGGTGGCGGTGAGTTCATGGATCCGGTAGGGTCCCACCCGCACCGCCAGGGCTTCGGGGCGCAGCCGCAGACCCCGGCAACTGGCGCAGGGCACCAGTTCCAGGTATTTCTCCAGCTTCTGACGCATGGCCTCGCCGCTGGCGTCGCGGAGCTGGCGCTCCAGGATCGGCAGGATTCCCTCAAACGGCCGCAGGTAGGTCTGGCTCTTGCGGTAGCGGCTGTCGGCCTGGATGGCGATCGGCTCCTGGGAGCCCTGCAGCAGCACCCGCTGCTGCTCGCCGCTGAGCTGGTTCCAGGGGGTCTTGATCTCGAAACCGAAGGCCTCGCCCACCGAAAACAGCAGTGAGAAGTAATACGCGTTGTCCTTCTCCGCCCAGGGGGCCACGGCGGAGTACACCGGCTGGCAGGGATCGGGGATCACCCGCTCGGTGGTGAACCGGCGCAGATGGCCGATGCCGTGGCAGTCGGGGCAGGCGCCGTAGGGGCTGTTGAAGGAGAACAGCCGCGGTGAGAGCTCCTCCATCACGGCGCCATGCACCGGGCAGGCGAAGTTCTCCGAGTAGAGCCGTTCGCGCTCCAGGCCCTCCGGCAGCTCCTCGCCGGCCTTCGGCACCAGTTCCACCAGGGCCAGGCCATCGCCGCGCTTGAGGGCGGTGCGCAGGGAGTCGGTGAGGCGCTCCTGGATCCCCTCGCGGGCCACCAGCCGGTCCACCACCACCTCGATGGTGTGGGCGTGGTTCTTGTCCAGTTCGATGTTGTCGGCCAGCTCGCGCACCTCGCCGTTGATGCGCACCCGGGCGAAGCCCTCGGCCACCAGGCCGGAGAGCAGCTTGAGATGGGTGCCCTTCTTGCCGCGCACCACCGGCGCCAGCAGCTGGTAGCGGCTGCCCTCGGGCAGGGTGAGGATCTGATCCACCATCTCATCGATGGTCTGGGGCCGGATCGAGCGGTCGCACTCCGGGCAGTGGGGTTCGCCGGCGCGGCCGAACAGCAGGCGGAGATAGTCCTGGATCTCGGTGACGGTGCCGACGGTGGAGCGGGGGTTGTGGCTGGTGGACTTCTGGTCGATCGAGATCGCCGGCGACAGGCCCTCGATGGCGTCCACATCGGGCTTGTCCACCTGGCCCAGGAACTGGCGCGCGTAGGCCGAGAGGCTCTCCACGTAGCGGCGCTGCCCCTCGGCGAAGATCGTGTCGAAGGCCAGGGAGCTCTTGCCGCTGCCGCTCACCCCGGTGAACACCACCAGCCGGTTGCGCGGGATGGTGAGATCCACGTTGCGCAGGTTGTGCTGGCGCGCGCCCCGCACCCGGATCACATCCTCGAGGCTGCCGCCGTTGAGGGTGCGCAGCGCCGCCTTCTCCAGCACGGTCTTCTCCAGGGCCCGTTGCGCAGGGACCGCCTGCCGCTGGCGAGCCTGCCGGCCCCGGGCTGGCGCTGAGCTCTCGGCTGGGGGCATGCGGCGGCCCGTGGAACAGTGGATTGTAGGAGTGTTCGTGGGTGAGCGAGAGCAGGGTCGCACCATGGCAGGCGATGGGCCCAGAGCAGACTCGGGCGGGTGGATGCGGTGCTGAGCATCCGTCCGCTGCAGCGGCGCCACATCGCGCTGGTGACCGCCTGGGCCCGCGCCGAGGGCTTCACCCCGGGCAGGGGCGATGTGGCCATCTACCGGCACACGGACCGCCAGGGGCTGTGGCTGGGCTGGCTGGACCGGCAGCCGGTGGGCTGCATCGCCGGTGTTCGCTACAACGCCGCCTACGGCTTTCTCGGCCTGTTTCTGGTGCGGCCCGACCAGCGCCGCCGGGGCTACGGCGTGGCGCTCTGGCAGCACGCCCTGGAGCACCTGGACGACCTGGACTGCATCGGGCTGGAGGCGGCACCGGAGCGGGCCCAGGACTACGCCGGCTGGGGGTTTGAGCCGGCCACACCCACCACCCGCTGGCAGCTGATCAGCGGCGGCCAGGACAGCACCCCCCCAGCGGCGGCCGGCTCGCCGCGGCTGCTGCAGGGAAGGGCGATCCCGACGGCGGCGGTGCAGGCCTACGACGCCCAGCGCGAGCCCAGCCCGCGGCCCCATTTCCTGGCCGACTGGCTGCGCCATCCGGCGGGCACGGTGCTGGCGCTGGTGGACGCCGACGGGGAGTGCCGGGGCTTCGGGCGGATCCGGCCCTGCCTGCTGCGCCGGGGCGAGGGCTGGCGGATCGGGCCGCTGCTGGCCGCCAGCCCGGCCCTGGCGGCCCGGCTGCTGGCGGGGCTGATCCAGCGGCACGCGGGCGTGGTGCTGATCGACGCGCCCGGGGCCAACCCGTCCGCGGCGCCGCTGCTGCAGGAGCTGGGCTTCCGGCCCCTCTCCCGCACCCTGCGCATGTACCGGGGCAGGCCACCGTCGGTGCCCCTCGATGACGTCTACGGGCTGGCCTGCCTGGAGCTGGGCTGAGCGGCAACCCACCCCGGCCATTCCCGGGCCGGGGGTAGGAACACTCATTCGCCCGCAGCGGTGGCCAGCGACACCCTTTTGACCCTCGGGCCGGCACAGGATCAGGGGTTCGGGCCCCTCGCCAGACACCGCCATGACGCGCCGGAACAGCCCCGAATCCAGACCCGAATCCAGACCCGAATCCCGCGGTGAGCATGAGCCGGCCTATGGCTACCGCAACGCCAGGGACGTGATGGTGGTGCTGCGCTGCTGCGGGGCGGATCAGTTCTTCCTCGAGCGGGTGGTGTTCCCCTTCGAGCTGCTCACCTTCCTGGCGCCCGCCGGCGCCGAGGTGCGCATCCACGGGCCCGGGGCGGGCGGTCTGGAACTGCTGGAGGAGGTGCCCCTGGAGGAGCTGCGGCTCGAACCGGCGCCGCTGCCCCGCCACCCCCTGGAGCAGATCAGCATGCGTCACCTGCTCAACGACCTGCAGCAGCGCTATGCCAGCGATCCCAGCGATGCCAACCGGATGCGGCTGGTGCAGCAGGAGGAACTGCTGCGCCGCTGGCTGCCCGGGCAGGTGTGATCAGCGACCCAGCACCGGCTCGTAGCCACGGGGCAGCAGATTCCAGTCGGCGCCGTAGACATGCAGCCGCCGGGTGGGTTTGCCGCCGGCCTCGAAGGGCAAGCCGGCATGGGCCCAGGCCAGGGCGCTGCCGGCCAGGTTGCGGGCGCTGAAACCCTCGGCGATCAGCTGCCGGGCGTAGACGCCGCTGCGCAAGCCGATGGTGCAGTAGGGGACGATCAGCCGCTGGCGGTAGCGCTCCCGGCCGCGCTCGAAGGCCTGGCGGCTGATCGCCCCCGGCAGCATCGACACCGCCTGCTCGCGCGGCTCACGCACGTCCACCAGCAGCACCTGGGGGCCGGGACCGGCGCCGCCTCCGGCCGCGGTCCATGGGGCCACGCCGATGTCGGGCACGGCCGGAAACAGACGCCGGCGGAAGGCGGCGTAGCGGCGCTCCACCTCGGCGGCCAGCTGGGCGTCGCTGGCCCGGGGCGGCAGCCTGGGACCGCAGCCCACCACCGCCAGCAGGGCCAGGGCGATGGCCAGGGAGCGCAGCGGCGAGCTCAGGCCTGCCATCGCATCAGGCCCAGGCGCCGGGCCAGGCCCGCGAACGGTCTGAGGTAGGCGCCCTCATGGGGCTCACCCTTGAGCATGCGGTTCCAGTAGATCCAGGGGAAACCGAAGCGCTCCAGCAGCCAGGCGAACCAGCGCTCCTTGAGCGGATTGACCAGAAAGCTGCTCACCGGTCGCTTGGTGTAGTCGAACTCCACCATCATCACCGCGTGATCACTGGTGATCAGGGGGCAGGCGCTGTAGCCGTCGTAGCCGGGTGTGACGGGCCGGCCCGCCAGCACCGCCAGCACATTGGCGGCCACCACCGGCGCCTGCATGCGCACCGCCGCCGCCGTCTTGGCGGTGGGGAAGGAGCCCACGTCGCCGATCGCCAGCACATTGCCGTAGCGCACGTGGCGGGCCGTGCGCGGGTCCACCTCCACCCAGCCGCCGCTGCCGCCCTGCTGCGCCAGGGGGCTGGCCGCAACCACCGGCGGGGCCGCCATGGGCGGCACCACATGCAGCAGGTCGAAGCGGATCGTCTCCAGACGCTCGGTCTGACCGGGCTCGCTGACCCGGAAGCGGGCCAGGCCCGCGGCGCCGTCCACAGCCACCAGGTCGTGGTGGTAGCGCACCTCGGCGTGGTGACGGGCGGCGATCTCGGCCATCCTGCGGCTGTAGGCCGGCACCGGGAACAGGCTGGCCTCGGCCGTGCAGAACAGCAGGCGGCTGTTGACCCCCACACCGCTGCGCCGGGAGAACTGCTGGTGGGCGAGATGCATGATCTTCTGCGGCGCGCCGCCGCACTTGATCGCCGTGGCCGGCTGGGTGAACAGGGCCACACCGCCCTGGAACTCCTCGAAACAGCGGCGGGTGTAGCTCGCCGTGCGGCGGCTGTAGATGCTGGTGACCCGATGGCGGCCGAGGCTCTCGGCCAGGCCCGCCACGGCGGTCCAGTTGAGTTCGATGCCCAGGGCCACCACCAGCACGTCGTAGCCCAGGCGGTGGCCGCCGATCAGCTCCACGGCGTTGCGGTGAGGGTCGAAGGCCGTCACCTTGCTGTGAATCAGCTTCACCCCGTGGGGCAGCAGCTCCTGTTCGCGGCGGCGGGTGGCGTCGGCCGGGATGAAGCCACCGGCCACCAGCACCCAGCCCGACTGGTAGTCGTGAAAGGGGGAGGGCTCGACGATGGCGATCTCCAGCCCGGGGTTGAGCTTGCGCAGCCAGCTGGCCAGGGTGAGGCCGCCGGTGCCGCCGCCGGCGATCAGCACCTGCACGTGGGCGGGGGCGCTCACGGGAGCGCCCGCGCTGGCCTGGAGCCGGCGGGGCCGGCAACGGCCGGGGCCAGGGATCCTCGGTTCATGAGTATTACGGCATAGAATGTTTCTGTCATTTCAGACTAGTCAGGCTGAGGTCTTGTCTGCTCGCCCGTCCATGCCCACTCCCCCGCGGCCGGCGCAGGCAGGCATCGAGCCGAAGGCGGCGGCGGCGGGCGATCCCGGGCGCTGGGACCAGCGCTACCGCGAGGGCGGCGATGGCTGGGAGCTGGGGCAGCCGGCACCGCCCCTGGCGGCGTTCCTGCGCCACGACCGCCGCGCTCCCCAGCCGGGCGGGCCGGTGCTGGTGCCCGGCTGCGGCCGCGGCCATGACGCGGCCCTGCTGGCCGAGCTCGGCTTCGCGGTGGTGGGCCTGGATTTCAGCGCCGAGGCCCTGGCCGAGGCGCGCAGGCTGCATGGGCCCGACCGCGCCGGCCTGCGCTGGCTGCAGGCCGACCTGTTCGACCCGGCGGCGCTGGCCGCGGCCGGGCTGGGGCCCGGCAGCCTGGGGGGCGTGCTGGAACACACCTGCTTCTGCGCCATCGATCCGGCCCAGCGCCAGGCCTACATCGCCACGGTGGCGCGGCTGTTGCAACCGGGCGGCTGGCTGCTGGGCCTGTTCTGGTGCCACGGCCGGCCCGGCGGCCCGCCCTGGGGCAGCGATCCCCAGGCGCTCGCCCGCCAGTGGCGGCAGGCGGGGCTGGCGGCGCAGATCTGGGAGCCCGCCAGGGGTTCGATCAGCTCGCGCCGCGATGAATGGCTGGGCCTCTGGCACCCGCACTGCCGCACTCCGGAGAGCGAGCCATGCTGACCACCCTCAAGGAACGGCTGCAGCGCTGGGGATTCTCCCGGGCCGGCCTGCTGGACAACCGCAACGGCGAGTGGTGGGTGCTGGCTCAGATGGCCCTGATCAGCGCCCATGCCCTGCCGCCGTGGCCGGCGCTGGCCACGCTGGGGATCTCCTCCTGGCCCCCGGCCCTGCGGCTGGCCGGCGGGCTCACCCTGCTGATCGGGCTGGCCGTGGGCCTGCAGGGCAGCGTCAACCTGGGCCAAAGCCTCAGCCCTTTGCCGGAGCCGATCCCGGGCAGCCCCCTGGTCACCGCGGGGGCCTATGGGCGCTGCCGCCACCCGCTCTACCAGTCGCTGCTGCTCTGTTCCCTGGGGCTCGCCCTGGTGCTGGCCAGCCCGCTGCACCTGGCCCTGCTGCTGGCGCTGGCGCTGGTGCTCGGCCTCAAGGCCCGCCGGGAGGAGCGCCGCCTGGGCGCGCTGCATCCCGACTATGCGGCCTACCGGCAGAGCACGCCGGCGATCATTCCCCACCTGCCCGGCCTCGACTGGCGCGGTGCCTGAGGTGCGCCGTCAGGCCACCAGCGCCTCAGGCTCGGGTTCCCGAAGAATCCAATACAGCGAACCCGACAACAGGGCACTGAAGAAGCACCACACCGAGGTGAAGGCGTAGGCATAAAGAAGGTGCGACATCAGAAAGGCGGCAAGAACAGAGGCAGCGAATCCACGCAACCTCCTTGAACTGCTGAGCAGCAAGGGAACCATGATCACCACGCCGTAGATCGTGCTGCCGAGCCCGAGGCTGATCCAGCGGTCCGCCAGCAGGGTGGTGCTGTAGCTGAGGGATCCGTTCACCACCACCGGCTCCAACCGGGTGCCATCCAGCAGAAGCGGCAGCCAGAGCCCGGCACCCACCAGCAGGCCGAGCACCAGAGCGGTCTGCAGCAGGCGGTGACGCGGGCCGGGCAGCGCCTGCCGGTTCAGACGCAGGGCACTCCAGGGAAACCAGGCCAGCCAGAAGGCGTAGGCAAAGAACAGATAGGCCAGCGCGGCGGGATGCGCCAGAGCGGCGGGACCGCCCGGCGCCAGGCCAAGCCACACCACACCCTCCAGGGCCTGCTGCACCGAGAAGAACAGCGGCGAAAGCGCCAGCGGCAGCAGATCGCTGCGTCGCTCTTGGCGGCAATAGCGAACGGAGGCCACCCCCACGGGCACCAGCGCCGCCGCCACCACGAAGCTGGCGCTGCTGGAGAAACACATCGGCGTGGCGCCGTCGCCGGCAGCAAGGCTTCCCCCAGCCTGGCGCGGCGGGTGGGCCGGTGATGCAACCCAGCCCATCGAGGCCCGATCCGCAGCGACGGCACGATCTGCCGCCAGACTGGCCCCAACCCCAGCTGAATCGCCCTGACCCCGCCTGCCGCCCGCCCCTGCCGCGCCCTGCCGGCCGTTGTGGGCCTGGCGCTGCTGGCCCTGGCGCCACTGGCCCTGGCGCCACTGGCCTTGGCGCCACTGCTGCCCCGGGCCCTGGCCCAGCCGGTGGGGCCCGCGATCCCCCTGCCGGAACCCCAGGGCCAGACCCTGCTGCTGGAGAGCGCCGATCGCGCCGACTACGGCCCCCTGGCGGAGCAGTTCCTCACCCAGGCCAACCTGGCCTACTGCGGCGTGGCCAGCATGGTGATGGTGCTCAACAGCCTGGCGGTGCCGGCCCCGGCGGCGGCGGGCTACGGCAGCTACCGCTTCTGGACGCAGGACAACGTGTTCGAGGCCGCCGCCACCCGGGCGGTGCTGAGCCCCGAGGTGGTGGCGCGCCAGGGCATGACGCTGCAGGAACTGCGGGGGCTGCTGGCCAGCCATGGGCTGCAGGCGCGGGCCATCCACGGCGACCGGCTCAGCCTGGCCCAGTTCCGCCTGCTGGTGCGCGGCAACCTCGCCGGCGCCGACGACCGCCTGCTGGTGAACTACGACCGCAGGGCCCTGGGCCAGGCCGGCGGCGGCCACATCTCCCCGCTGGCCGCCTACAACGCCGCCACCGATCGGGTGCTGATCCTGGATGTGGCCCGCTACCGCTACCCGTCGGTGTGGGTGCCCCTGGCGGATCTGTGGCAGGCGATCCGCACCACCGACAGCAGCTCCGGCCGCAGCCGCGGCGTGGTGGTGGTGCGGCGGGGCTGAAGTCACTATCGATGCCTCCCACTTTTCGGCTCCCTTCCCTTCAAAGCGTCTTCGGGCCGAAGCGGCCGCCTTTGCGGACGCCTTCCGCAGCAGCCAGCCGGGCGCCGAAGCCCTGGCAGCGGTTGAACAGGCCGCCGATGCCGACTACCGCTACCAGGTGCAGCTGCTCGCTGCCGCCAGCTCGGCGTTGCAGGTGCAGTGCTGGCGGCGGCTGCCGGGGGGCGGCCGCTGGCGGCCCCGCTGCGGCCCGATTCCGCTGGCGGCGTTCATCCGGCGCTTTCTGCCTGACGCAGGGCCTCCTGCACCTCGGGAATGAACACCGCGTACATGCCGCGCAGATCGCCGGGCTTGAAATCGAAGGCCCTGTCGGCGGGATACTTGTCCTTGACGAAGGCAGGCCGGTTCTCCCTGCTGCCGTGACAGGCCAGGCAGCTGGGCTGCACGTCGATGCGGCGGTAGTAGTTCACGCCAGCCGTGGGGCCGGCCGTGGCCGGTTCCCACAGACCGGTGATCTCGGGATGGCGGGAGAAGAGGTCGATCACCCCTGTCTCCTGGGCGCCGGCGGGGGCGTGGTCGGGGTTGCGGTACTTGCTGGCCACCTGGCGCACCTGCCAGCCGTTCTCCTTGCCGATCGCCATCGCCCGCTGGCCCACGGGCATGCACACCTCACGCATGGTGTCGATGGTGGGCTCTTTACTGCTGCCCTCCAGGGTTGAGGCCAGGGAGGTGCGCATGCGGTCGAGCTGCTCCATCTGATCCACCGCCTTGGCGAGGGCAGCGGGCTCCACCGCGGCCGGCGCGTCCCCCGCGCCGGCCGCAGCCCAGACGGCTGGGGGGAAGGCTGCGAACAGCAGGCCAGCGGCCACCAGCGGCAGCGCCGAGGCGGCGGCCGGCAACTCCAGTCGCCTGAGACGATGGATCCATGCAGCCAGCAGGCTCAAGGCGCTTCGGATCGGGTGCGGCAGGCGTGGCATGGCAACAGCCGTTCCAAGGGGAACGGGATCGACGAGAACGGGGATGAAGGGGAAAGGGCCCGGAACACTCCGGGCCTGGATCTCGGCCGGGCGAGGTGCGGAGACCTGCTACCCGACCGCCGGGGCCTGCAGAGCCAGGGGCTCGGAGGGCACGGCCGCCAGATCGAGGGGGAAGTTGTGCACATTGCGCTCATGCATCGCCTCGATGCCGAGGCCGGCGCGGTTGAGCACATCGGCCCAGGTGTCCACGACGCGGCCCTGGGCATCGAGCACGGAGTGGTTGAAGTTGAGGCCGTTGAGGTTGAACGAGAAGCTGGCCACCGCCAGGGCCGCGAACCAGATGCCCACCACCGGCCAGGCGGCCAGGAAGAAGTGCAGGCTGCGGCTGTTGTTGAAGGAGGCGTACTGGAAGATCAGGCGGCCGAAATAACCGTGGGCCGCCACGATGTTGTAGGTCTCCTCCTCCTGACCGAACGTGTAACCCCTGTTCTGGCTCTCGGTTTCCGTGGTCTCCCGCACCAGGGAGCTGGTCACCAGCGAACCGTGCATGGCCGAGAACAACGCACCGCCGAACACGCCCGCCACCCCCAGCATGTGGAACGGATGCATGAGCACGTTGTGTTCAGCCTGAAGCACGAGCATGAAGTTGAAGGTGCCTGAAATCCCCAGGGGCATGGCATCGGAGAAGGAGCCCTGGCCGATGGCGTAGATCAGCAGCACGGCGGTGGCGGCGGCCACCGGGGCCGAGTAGGCCACGGCGATCCAGGGGCGCATGCCGAGGCGATAGCTGAGCTCCCACTCCCGGCCCATCCAGCAGAAGATGCCGATCAGGAAATGGAACACGATCAGTTGGTAGGGGCCGCCGTTGTAGAGCCACTCCTCCAGGGAGCGGGCCGCCCAGATCGGATAGAAATGCAGACCGATGGCGTTGGAACTCGGCACCACCGCCGCCGTGATGATGTTGTTGCCGTCGAGCAGGCTGCCGCTCACCGGCTCGCGGATGCCGTCGATGTCCACCGGCGGTGCGGCGATGAAGGCGATCACGAAGCAGCTGGCCGCGACCAGCAGGGTGGGGATCATCAGCACCCCGAACCAACCCACATAGAGGCGGTTGTCGGTGCTGGTGACCCAGTTCTTGAAGGACTCCCAGGGGTGACTCCGCTTCGGAGCCAGGGACGTTGTGGCCATGACAGGAATGGGAACGAAGGGGCGGGACAGGGGAGCGACGGGCAGGGCCGGCGTCGTTCGTTCATAACGGTAGCGTTAAATCGCGATAGGCGCGTACTGAGTCGCCGGGTGGCTGTGCCCCTGGCTGGCGGCGCTCAGCCGGCCGGCAGCACCTGGCGGTAGCCGTTGGCGCCGCACACCCGCAGCGGTGTGGCGAACAGCTCGCTGAGGGGGCCGTCGCGCAGCAGCTCCTCCACCGGGCCATCCGCCATCACCTGGCCCGAGCGCAGCAGCACCGCGCGGCGGATCTCCGGGATGATCGCCTCGATCTGGTGGGTCACCAGCAGCAGGGTGGTGCCTGCGCCGGCCAGCTGGCGCAGGATCGCCAGCAGTTGGTGGCGGGCCTGCAGATCGAGGCCGTTGGTGGGTTCATCCAGCACCAGCACCTCGGGCCGGTGCACCAGGGCCCGCGCCAGCAACAGCCGGCGGCGCTGGCCATCGGAGAGCTGGCCGAAGGGCCGCGCGGCCAGATCCTCCAGCCCCAGCTGCGCCATCAGCGCCGCCACCCGCTCGGCCATCGCCACCGTGGGCTGCTGGCTGCGGCCGATGCCCAACGAACCGAAAAAGCCCGACAGCACCACATCGGCAGCCCTCACCTGGGGGCGGTAGCCCGCCTGCAGATCCGACGACAGCAGGCCGATGCGCCGGCGCAGCTCCCAGAGGTTCACCGTGGCGCTGCCGAAGATCCGCAGCCAGGACCCCGGTTTCACCACCGGGTAGAGCTCACGGCTGAGCAGTTTCACCAGGGCGCTCTTGCCCGAGCCGTTGGGGCCGAGGATCACCGTGTGCTCCCCCCGACGCAGGCTGAGACTGAGGTCACGGAACACCGGCCGCGGGCCCAGCCAGGCCTCCACGGCCTGGAGTTCGAGGTAGGCGCTGGACTCACTGGCGGCAGCCATGGCCGCACCGTAGGCAGCCGTGCCGGCCGGGGCGGCTAGGGGCGCCGGAAACGCCGCAGCTCCCAGCCGGCCAGCCGCTGATCGGCTCCGTAACGCAGGCTCAGCTGGTGGAAGCGGCCGGGATCGAGCCGGCAGCCCACCTGCAGCACGAAAGCACCGGCCGGGAGCTGCTCGGGCAGGGAGCACAGCAGGCCATCGGCGAAGCCGGCCGTGCGCCCGTGCAGGGCGAACTGATCGGCGCGGAAGGGGTCGCAGGGCTGGGGAGGCGGATCCTCGGCGGGCCAGCGCTGGGGCTCGAGCCGCTCCAGCGTGCCCTCCCAGCCCTCCTGCTCCGCCAGCAGCGCCCGCCAGTCCGTGGCGGCAGGCCGGGCTGGATCGACGGGAGTGGAGAGGCTGCAGCGGAAAGCCACCGCCGCCAGCGCATCCAGCCGCCAGAGCGGCGGGGCGCCGGCAGCAGCGCCCTCGGGCGCGTAGAGCAGCACGAGCATGGAGCGCGAGCGGCCGGTGAAGAAGTTGAGTTCATGGCCGAAGCGCGGCTGGGAGGGATCCACGAGCAGGCTCGACTGGCCGGCGGCGGCGGCAAACTGCCAGCACTGGCCGCCGCGGTTGTAGGTGGAGCGCGCCAGCGGCAGCTGGCGCCGGCCGCCGGGGGCCAGCAGCAGGCCGCTGCCGTCCCAGAGCCCCGTGTCCGCATCGCTGAAGCTGATGGCGTAGCAGGTGTCAGGGATTGTGCGGCTGGGGCGCTCCAGGTTGAGGGGCCCAGCGGCGGCGTCACCCTGCCGTGGGCGCAGATACCAGCGGCTGAGGCCGCACCAGCGCCCCTCGAAATTGCGGCGGTTGAGCAACCACTGGCGGTCGTGGCCCGTCATGGCGAGGGAGCGGCTGGATCCCTAGGGTCGGTCCTGAACCAGCGGCTGCGGATGCGGATCACCATCCTGGGCTGTGGCTACGTGGGTTCGGCCCTGGCCCGCCACTGGCAGCGGCGGGGCGATCACCACCTGCGGGTCACCACCACCACGCCGGCGCGCCGGCAGGAGCTGGCAGCCCTGGCCGAAGCGGTGCAGGTGCTGGAGGGAAGCGATGCCGAAGGGCTGGCCGCCGCCCTGGCCGGCCGTCAGGTGGCGGTGTTCAGCCTCGCCCCCACGGGCAAGCGCCAGGTGGGAGCCGATGGCTACGCCAGCACCTACCTGCGCACCTTCGAGGCCCTGGAGCAGGTGCTGCCGAGGCTGCCGGAGCTGCGGCAGCTGATCTACACCGGCAGCTGCTCGGTGTATGGCGACGCCGAAGGCGGCTGGGTGGATGAGACCACACCGCCGCGCCCGCACGACCGCCATGGCGAGATCCTGCTGGCGAGCGAACAGCGTCTGCTGGCCTGCGCCGGCGCCGGGCGGCGCGTGACCATCCTGCGCCTGGGGGCGATCTACGGCCCTGGCCGGGAGATCGGGCCCCGCCTGCGGCCCCTGGCCGGCAGCACCAGGGCGGGGGATGGGAGCAGCTACGGCAACTGGATCCACCGCGACGATGTGGTGGGGGCCCTGGACTGGGCCCTGGTGGAGGGGGTGGAGGGGATCGTCAATCTGGTGGACGATGAGCCCCTGCGCATGCGCGATCTGTTCGCCCGGGTGCTCGCCGCTGAAGGCCTGGCACCGGTGTGCTGGGATCCCGCCGTCCGGCCGGCCGGGGCCGCGGCGCCGCCCAATCGACGCATCGCCAACCGGCGGCTGCACGAGCTCGGCTACCGGCTGCGGCATCCCGCCCTGAAACTGGCATGAGCGGCCTGCAGGGCCGGTTGACTCCATGGCTGGAGAGGCTGAGCCGCAACCGGGATGGCTCTGGAACGCCGGCATCGGGCTGATGATCGTGCTCTCGCTGCTGCGCCTGCTGCTGGGCCGCTGAGGAGTGAGGGTTCAGCTCACGGTGTAGCCGCGGCCCTCCATGCAGGCGGTCACGGCACGGTTGAACCCCTGGCGCCGGTACTGCAGCAGCAGTTGCCGCTCGGCTTCGGCCGCCTGCTGCTGGCGGGCCCAGTCCGCGCTGGCCTGCTGCTCGGCGCGGCGTCCAGCTCCCATCAGGGCACCGGTGGTGGCGCCCACCAGCGCACCACGGCCGGTGTTGCCGGCGATGGCACCGCCGGCCGTGCCGATCACCGCACCGCGGGCGGTGGAGCGGGGCACACCAGGGCCCTGCAGCGGCACCTGGGGCGCCTGGGCCTGGCTCTGCGGGCCGGCCTGGGCTGGAGCGGTGGGATCGAAACCGGTCTGATCGGTGGCCCACAGCTGGCACTCCAGGCGATCCCGGCGCTGCTGCTCGGCGTTCTGACCCTCAGCCGGATAGATGAAGAGGTCCTGGGCAACCGCTGCAGTGAACGCACCGCCGATCAGCACAGCGGAGATCAGCACCTGGCGCAGCACGGAATCAGGAAGCAAAGGCCATCCACCACTTTAGTGGGGTGCTGTTGGGCCCTCACGCAAGGGGCCGCCAGCTGCCTCTCAGGTCACCAGGGCAGTGTCTCCCAGACCTGTTGCAGCCCGCTCCAGGGCCCCGGCGCAGAGCTCCTCGCTCACCTGCCAGAGGCGCTGGCAGGCCGCTGGATCCAGGGCAGCCGGGGCCACGCGGGCTTCGGCGGGCCAGCCGCGCATGCCGCCGAAGCCGCCGGGTGCGTAGTGGCCCGCCGGCTGAGCCTGGGCGGCTGTGGCGGCATAGAGCTGGGGCAGGGCGCCCATGGCCGCGCTCTGGAACAGCGGACCCATCAAGCGGTAGGCCAGGGGCTCCACCCAGGAGCCGCTGGCTGCCACCGAGGCCGGCTGCAGGTTGGTGCGCGCCACTCCCGGATGGGCCGCCAGCGAACGCACGCCGGCATCGTCGGCGTCGAGGCGCTGCTGCAGTTCGCGGGCGAACATCACGTTGGCGAGCTTGCTCTGGCCATAGGCCTTCCAGCGGTCGTAGCGGCGCTCTCCCTGCAGGTCGTCGTAATCGATCGTGCCGAAATACTGGGCGCCGGAGGTGACGGTGACCACTCGGGCGTCGCTCTGGCCCCGCAGCAACGGCAGCAGGGCACGAGTGAGGGCGAAATGGCCCAGATGGTTGATGCCGAACTGGAGCTCGAAGCCATCGCGGGTGAGGGCCCGGGGCAGGCCCATCACACCGGCGTTGTTGATCAGCAGATCGAGCCGTCCGTAGCGCTGCGCCAGCTGCCGGGCCGCCCTCTGCACGCCAACCAGATCGGCCAGATCGAGATCGAGCAGATCCAGGGCGCCACCGCCGGCGGCGGCGGGCAGCAGCTCCTGACGGGCCCGCTCGGCCCGCGCCCGGGAGCGGCAGCCCAGGATCACGGTGGCGCCCCTGGCCACCAAAGCCCGGGCGGTCTCCAGGCCCAGGCCACTGCTGGCGCCGGTGATCAGCACCAGGCGCCCGGCCTGGTCGGGAATGTCGGCAGCGGTCCAGGGCATGGGGCCGGAAGCGGATTCCGGATAAAATGTAACGGTGTATGAAGGCTGCCTGGGGGGTGCGGCGCCAGCATCCCGCCATGGCAGCCCCCGCAACCCTCACCCCCCTGCCCTGGTGGCACCGCAGCTGCTGGGGCCTGGCGCTGCTGCTCAGCCTGCCCCTCTCCTGGCTGATCCGCCGCCTGCTGGCGCCCCTCGCCCCGCAGGTGCTGGTCTGCGCCCGGGGGTCTCGGGTCCAGGGGCCACCGCGCCTGGCCCTCACCCTCGATGACGGCCCCAGTGGCAGCGGCAGCGAGGAGCTGCTGGATCTGCTGCGCGATCTGCAGGTGCCGGCCACCCTGTTCCTGATCGGCGCGCACCTGCCGCGGGGCAGCACCGGCTTCGTGGCCCGGGCCCTGGCCGAAGGGCATCAGATCGGCAACCACATGTTCACCGACAGCGTCTCGGCGCGGCTGAGTGCGGAGGCCTTTCTCGATCAGCTGCGCCGCACCGACGCCGCCCTGCGCCAGGCCGCCGCTCCCCACCGCCTGGCGCTGCCCTGGTTCCGCCCTGGCGGAGGCTGGTTTCACCGGTCCATGCTCAGCGCCCTCAAGGCCGAGGGCTACCGCCTGGTGCTGGGGTCGGTGTTTCCCTTCGACACCAGCGGGCCGCCCTTGTGGTTCCTGCGCCGCTTTCTGCTTGCCAACGTGCACCCTGGGGCGATCCTGGTGCTGCATGACCGCCCCGACACGATCGCGGCCACCCTGGCGACCCTGCGCTGCGTGCTGCCGGAGCTGCAGCGGCGGGGCTACCGCTTCGTGACCCTCGATCAGCTCGACTGACGCTCCAGCAGGCTGGCGGCATAGGAGCGCACTGCCTCGGCATCACCACCGGCCAGCTCCGCCAGCTCCGCCTGGCGGGCGCGGGTGTCCCGCAGCCGGGACACCCGCGTGTGGGTGACGCCATCGAGCACCTGCTTGCTCACCCGGAAGTGGTGGTCCGCCGCGGCCGCCACCAGGGGTTGGTGGGTGACACAGAACACCTGGCGCCGCTGGGCCAGGCGCTGCAGCAGGGCCGCCATGGCACCGCTCACCCGGCCGCTGACGCCGCTGTCGATCTCATCGAACAGCAGGGTGACATCGGGATCGCCGGCAGCCAGGCAGGTTTTCAGCGCCAGCAGGAAGCGGCTCATCTCCCCTCCCGAGGCCACCTCCGCCAGGGGGGCCAGGGGCTGGCCCGGGTTGGCGGAGAACAGGAACCGCACCGCGTCGGCCCCCTCCTCGCCGGGGTCAGAGGGTTCCACGGCCACGGCGAAGCGCACCTGGGCCAGGCCCATGGGCCGCAGGGCCGCCATCAACTGGGCCTGCAGGGCCTCGGCGGCCTTCAACCGGGCTGCGGAGAGGGCGGCATGAACCTGGTCACGGCGGGCGCGGCTGCGGCTCTCGGCAGCCGCCAGCTGCTCCAGCTCGGCAGCGCCGCCGCCGGGGGCAAGCTGGTCGCGGAGGCGGTCGCGCAGGGCGATCAGCTCGGCTAGATCCAGGCCATGGCGGCGCTCCAGGGCCCTCAGCCCGGCGATGCGCTGCTGCAGCTGCTCGAGGCTCTCCGGGTCGCTCTCGAGCACGCCGCCATAGCGATCCAGATCGCGGGCCAGGTGCTGCAGTTCGCTCAGGGCCCCGCCGAGCCGCTCGCGCAGGGGTTGCAGCGAGGGGTCCAGCCCGCTCATCAGCTGCAGCTCCTGATCGCAGGCGCCCAGGTGATCCAGCGCCGAAGGGGCCGCCTCGGCACCGTCCTGCAGGCGGCCCAGCAGGGTCATCACGCCCTCCTGCAGGCGCACTCCATGGGCGAGCCGGTCCTGTTCCTGCTGCAGGCTCAGCCGCTCCCCGGGGTCCTCCAGCGCCGCCGCCTCGAGCTCGGCCAGCTGCCGCTCCTGCTGCTGCCGCTCCTGCTCAAGCTCCTGCCAGCGAGCCCGGGCCTGGTGCAGGGCTGCGGCGTCGGCACTCCACTGCCGCCAGGCGGCGAGAGCCGGTTCGAGGGCACGCTGCAGGTCCTCGCCGCCGAAGCGGTCCAGCCAGCGGCGCTGCTGCCCGGGGCGCGCCAGCTGCTGGGTCTGGCCCTGCACGGTGAGGTCCAGCAGCAGGGGCCGCAGCTCCTGGATCTGGGCCCGGTTCACGGCCACGCCGTTGAGGCGATGGCGGCTGCTGAGGCGGCCGTCAGCGAGGCGCCAGTCGCGGCTGAGCAGCAGTTCCCCCTCCGCGCTCGAGAGCTCCTGCCGGGCCAGCCAGACCAGCAGCGGGGGGGTGAGCGCAAAGCTGGCCTCGATCCGGGCCTGGCTGCACCCGGGCCGCAACAGCCGCGCGCCGGCAGCGGACTGGGCTCCACCGAGCAGGGCATCGAGGGCATCGAGGAGGATCGACTTGCCGGCGCCGGTTTCACCGGTGAGCACCGTGAAGCCGGCCTGAAAGTCCAGCTCCAGGCGCTCGATCAGGGCAATGTTCTCGAGGCGAAGTCCGGTGAGCACGGCCGCCGCGGAATAGAACAGGTGTTCGCAGCGACCGTAGCGGCAGTTTCGGTCGTTTAGAAGAGAACACCCGCCCAGCCCCTGGTTCATGCCCATGCCATGGTGAGCCATCCCGCCACCAGCTCCAGCCGCAGCGCCGACAGCGGCGCCCCTGAAGCCACAGCGCGAGCAGCCGCGGAGGCTGCACCGCAGGCGCCAGGCCGCACGGCGCTGGAAACAGCGGCGGTAGCCATGCAGGCCGCGGTGCAGCCCCCCGCTGGCGCAGGGGCGGCTCCAGGCGGCGGCGAACTCAGCGACTTCATCGAGGCTTCCGGGCTGCTGGCCTACGACCCGGCAGCGATCACGCGGATCTACGCCGGCCATCCGGGGCGCCTGGTGCTGCGCCTCTGGCAGACCCTGGTGCCGATCGGTCTCTTTGTGCTCGGCGTGGGTTTCGACTGGCTCACCCGCCGGCTGCGCCGTCCCGACCATGCCCGGGCACGGGCGCAGGAGGCGGCCGATCTGGTGGCCTCCCTCGGCCCCGCCTTCATCAAGGCGGGCCAGGCCCTCTCCACCAGACCCGACATCATTCCACCCGTGCTGCTGGAGGAACTCGCCCAGCTGCAGGACCAGCTGCCGGGATTCGACCCGGAGCTGGCCATGGCCTGCATCGAGGAGGATCTCGGGGCACCGCTGGCGGAGATCTTCACGGAGCTGGAGCGGGAGCCGATCTCGGCCGCATCCCTCGGCCAGGTGCACCGCGGCCTGCTGCGCAGCGGCGAGCAGGTGGCGGTGAAGGTGCAGCGGCCTGGCCTGCGGGAGCAGATCACCCTGGATCTCTACATCGTGCGCAATCTGGCCACCTGGCTGAACCGCAACGTGCGCCTGATTCGCAGTGATCTGGTGGCCCTCATCGATGAACTGGGCACGCGGGTGTTCGAGGAGATGGACTACCTCAACGAGGCCGCCAACGCCGAACGTTTCGCCCGCCTCCATGCCCATAACCCGCGCATCGCCGTGCCCCGCATTCACCACCAGGCCACCAGCCGGCGGGTGCTGACGATGGAGTGGATCGATGGCGTCAAGCTCACCAACCTGGAGGCGGTGCGGGCCCAGGGCGTCGATCCCGATGAGCTGGTACGGGTGGGGGTGAGCTGCAGCCTGCAGCAACTGCTCGAGCACGGCTTCTTTCACGCCGATCCCCACCCCGGCAACCTGCTCGCCCTGGGGGACGGCCGCCTCGCCTACCTCGACTTCGGCATGATGAGCGAGGTGAGCCGTCAGGCCCGCACCGGCCTGATCCAGGCGGTGGTGCATCTGGTCAACCGCAACTTTCCCAAACTCAGCAGAGACTTCGTGAACCTCGGCTTTCTGGCCGAGGACGTGGATCTCGAGCCGATCGTGCCCGCCTTCCAGGGGGTGTTCGGCCAGGCGCTGGAGATGGGCGTCAGCCGCATGGACTTCAAGGCCGTCACCGACGACCTCTCCGGGGTGATGTACCGGTTCCCCTTCCAGGTGCCGCCCTACTACGCCCTGATCATCCGCTCGCTGGTGACCCTCGAGGGCATCGCCCTGAGCGTGGATCCAGACTTCAAGATCCTCGGTGCCGCCTATCCCTACTTCGCCCGCCGGCTGATGGAGGATCCCGATCCCAGCCTGCGCCAGAGCCTGCGCGAGATGCTCTTTGACGGTGAGGTGTTCCGCTGGCAACGGCTGGACAACCTGATCGCCAGCGCGGCCCAGGGATCCCAGCTCGACCTCGATGGCCTGCTCGACCAGGTGCTCGACTTCCTCTTCTCGGCCAACGGCGGCCTGCTGCGGCGCCAGCTGGTGGACTCGCTGATCGTGCGGGTGGATGCACTGGCCTGGCGCACCACCCTGCGCCTCGGCAAGCGCCTGCCGCAGCGGCTGCAGCCGCCAGGTCTGCGCCACCGCCAGGCCCTGGAGGACGATGCCGAGCTGCTCAGCCTCGAGCCGATCCGCCAGCTGGTGACGATCCTGCGGGCACTGCCGGGGTTCGAACCCCAGCTGCTGGTGAAACGTCTGCCGCGCCTGCTGGGGGAACGGGAGCTGCGGCGGATGGGGGTGGACGTGGCGCGCGGCCTGGCCGAACGCAGCGTGGTGCGGCTGCTGCGCGACGTGCTGGTGGACCCCGCCCTGAGGCCTTCCCATGGGGTGGTCAGCGCCTGAAAAGCCCCTAGGGTTGCGCCATGATCTCCCCTGACCTGCGCCAGCGGCTGCTGGCCTGCCTGTTCGGCCTGGGCCTGAGTCTGGCCAGTCCGGCCGTCAACGCCGCCGACAACCTGGTGTTCGTGAGTGGCGCCTTCCGCCGCTCGATCCCGGTGAGCGACCTGGAACTGCTGGCCGAGACCGGCCAGGCCCAGGGACTTCTGGGCGATGTGATCCGCTTCAGCAACCAGGATCCGGCGGAGATCGCCAACCTGCTCAACGAGTCGCTCAGCCTGCCGGTGACGCTGGTGAGCCGCCTGCTCAACACCCGCATCGGCCAGGCCCTGCTGGACCGGCTGGCCCAGATCGTTCACCCCCTCAAGGCCCCCGGGGTGGGGGTGCCGGCCCTGCGCTCGGCGATCGTGATCGGACTGGCCGAGGGCGACGGCTCGATCTCGGCGCTCTCTTTCCTGCGGGCCTACCCCACCCGGGAGCTGGAGGTGAACATTCCCAACCTGCTGGCGGTGGCGGAACGCGCCAGTTCGGTGAGCGAGCTGGTGCGCTTCTTCTCCGAATCGCCCCTCGACGGCCTGCGCGGGACCGAGGAAACCGACAACTAGATTCGGGGAAGCCGTCCACCCCCCCCCCTTGCCCCTGCTCCAATCCCTGCGGCGTCTGGGCTTGGGACCGGCGATCGCCCAGCCGACCCTGCAGGACTGGCCAGGGTTGATCGAGGCCTACAGACCCTGGCTGCCGGTGAGCGAGCACACGCCGGTGATCACCCTGCGGGAGGGGGCCACCCCCCTGATCCCCTCGCCGGCGATCGCCGCCCGGGTGGGGAAGGGGGTGCGGGTGTTTCTCAAGGTGGACGGCCTCAACCCCACCGGATCCTTCAAGGACCGCGGCATGACCATGGCCATCTCCAAGGCCCGCGAGGCGGGATCGGAGGCCGTGATCTGCGCCAGCACCGGCAACACCTCGGCCGCCGCCGCCGCCTACGCCCGCCGCGGCGGGATGCGGGCCTTCGTGCTCATCCCCGACGGCTACGTGGCCCAGGGCAAGCTGGCGCAGGCCCTGCTCTATGGCGCCGAGGTGATCGCCATCGCCGGCAACTTCGACCGCGCCCTGGCGATCGTGCAGGAGGTGGCGGAGCGCTATCCGGTGACCCTGGTGAATTCGGTCAACCCCTACCGGCTGCAGGGCCAGAAAACCGCCGCCTTCGAAGTCGTTGACGCCCTCGGCGAAGCCCCGCACTGGCTCTGCATCCCGGTGGGCAATGCCGGCAACATCAGCGCCTACTGGATGGGATTCAATGAGTACCGCGACGCCGGTCACAGCCGCACGCTGCCGCGCATGATGGGCTTCCAGGCCGCCGGCTCGGCCCCGCTGGTGCTGGGCCACACGGTGGAGCAACCCGACACGATCGCCACCGCCATCCGCATCGGCAACCCGGTGAACCGGGACAAGGCCCTGGCGGTGCGGCGCGAGAGCGGTGGCGATTTCACCGCCGTCACCGACGCCGAGATCATCGAGGCCTACAAGCTGCTCGGCAGCGAAGAAGGCATGTTCTGCGAACCGGCCAGCGCGGCCTCGGTGGCGGGCCTGCTCAAACGGGCTGACGAGGTGCCGGCGGGAGCCACGGTGGTGTGTGTGCTCACCGGCAACGGTCTCAAGGACCCCACCACCGCGATCGAGCACAACGAGGCCCGCTTCCACACCGGCCTGGAGGCCGACACCGCCAGGGTGGCCGAGGTGATGGGCTTCTGAGCCGGCCGCTGGCCGTGCCTGGCCCGCGAACCAGTTGGCAAAGCGCCTGTGGAACCAACGCAAAGCGTGGGCAGCAATCCGGGGAAATCCCTGCCGCTGAGGGCCCCGCCATCGGCCCCCCTGTTTCCCCAGGGCCGGGAAACAGGGGAGAACGGCGGCTTCTCCCCATCGGCGCCGACAGATTGCACAGGCCCGCATCCGCGAGACCTCGCTCGGACACCGGCAGCAGACCCTCTTTCCCCTGTTTCCCCAGGCCCTACGGCTGCGATTCAGAATTCTTCTCATTCAATCCTCTTCAATCCGTAGAGAGCCCGAAACCAGCGGTTTCCCGGCGTTGCGCAATCCGCCGCCCTGTGGAAGCGTGGAGCCCTTCGAGCACCGGGGATCCCCTCGGGGCCGCCCCCTGCGCACCATGAAGCTGGTCTGCTCCCAATCGGAACTCAGTGCCAGCCTGCAGCTGGTGAGCCGCGCCGTGGCGGCACGCCCCACCCACCCGGTGCTGGCCAATGTGCTGCTCACCGCCGACGCCGGCACCGGCCGCCTCAGCCTCACCGGTTTCGATCTCAACCTCGGCATCCAGACCAGCCTGCCCGCCCAGGTGGAGGCCAGCGGTGCCATCACCCTGCCGGCGCGGCTGTTCGGTGAGATCGTGTCGCGCCTCTCGGCCGACAGCCCCATCGGTCTGCACTGCCCTGAGGGCGCTGAACAGGTGGAGCTCACCTCGATCACCGGCTCGTACCAGATGCGGGGCATGCCGGCCGAGGACTTTCCCGATCTGCCCCTGGTGCAGACAGGTCAACCGATCCGTCTCGAGGCCGAGGCCCTGGTGAAGGGATTGCGCGCCACCCTGTTCGCCAGCAGTGGTGACGAGTCCAAGCAACTGCTCACCGGCGTGCACCTGCGCCTGGAGGGCGAGGGTCTGGAATCCGCCGCCACCGACGGCCATCGCCTGGCGGTGCTGCGGCTGCCGCAGGGGGGCGAGACCGCCGCCACCGAAGGGGAAGCCGCGGGCGAGCCGTTCGCGGTCACGGTGCCGGCCCGTTCCCTGCGCGAGCTGGAGCGGCTGCTCTCCGGCCGTCAGTGCAGCGAGCCCCTGAGCCTGTTCTGTGACCGCGGCCAGGTGGTGTTCCTGTGGGCTGATCAGGTGCTCACCAGCCGCAGCCTTGACGGCACCTATCCCAACTACGGCCAGCTGATCCCCGCGAGCTTCAGCCGCAGCATCAGCCTCGATCGCCGCGCTCTGGTGGCGGCCCTCGAGCGGGTGGCCGTGCTGGCCGACCAGCACAACAACGTGGTCAAGCTCAGCACCGAGGCTGGTGGCGGTCAGCTGCAGGTGCAGGCCGATGTGCAGGATGTGGGGCGGGGATCGGAGGCGGTGGCGGCCGAGATCAGCGGCGAGCCCATCCAGATCGCCTTCAACGTGCGTTATCTGCTCGATGGCCTCAAGGCCATGGCCTGCGAGCAGGTTGTTCTGCACTGCAATGCCGCCACCACACCGGTGGTGCTGCGGCCCCAGGATGATTCCGACTTCACCTATCTGGTGATGCCGGTGCAGATCCGCACCTGAGCCCCCCTTGGTCCTTCCCGAGCAGTTGCTGCTCAGCGATCTGCTGAAGCGCCGGGTGCGCGATGCCGATGGCCTCGAGCGCGGCACGGGACTGGCGGTGTGGATGCATCCGCCCGTTCACCGCGTGCTCGGCTGGGTCAGCCGCCCCTCCATGTTCGGCAGCCATCGCCTGGTGTGGCGGCTCAACCAGCTCGCCGGTCTGCTGGAGCTGGAGGCCCTGGTGCGCGGCGAGCCGGCGGACAGCGATCAGGCCACCCTCGAGCGCCTGCCCACCCTGATCGATGCCGCCCTGCTCGATCGCCACCAGCAGCCGATCGGCACCCTGGCCGATGCCGCCATCGACCTGCGCAGCGGTGCCATCCGCCACTACCTGGTGAGCCGCAGTGATCCCCGCCTGCCCGGCAGCAGCCGCTGGCGCCTCAGTCCGGAGCGCATCGTCGATCAGCAGCCCGGCCTGGTGTCCACGGCCCTCGACGGACTCGATGATCTGCCCCTGGCCCGCGCCAGTGTGCGCCAGGACCTGCTGCGGCGTTCCCGCCGCTGGCGCGAGCAGATGCAGCAGGCGGGCCAGCAGCTGGAGACGCGGGTGGAGGGCTGGCTGGAGGACCCCCCCTGGGAAGGGGTTGAACCGCTGCGCCGCATCTGGATGCTCGAGGAGGAACCCCCGGAAGCCCCTGGCTGGTCCGACGCCGGGCCGGCCGCTGAACCCTGGGATGAGCACGACTGGGACGTTCAGCGCTCCGCCAGGCAGCCTCAGCCCGAGGCCGAGGAGCGCCCCTGGGATGGGGACTGGCCTCAGGAGGACGAGCCGATCGAGCCGCCCCGCCGCCGCCGCACCGGCCGCCAGCGCCACGATCCGCAGGATCAGGACGAGCAGGACCCCTGGATCTGAGGCGCCGTGCCGGGGTCGGCGCGGCGCCTGGCTCGGTCACACTGGGTCGATCCGACCTGCCGGCTGTGGTTGCTGCCCTCCACGATGAGGCCCCCGACTTCCCTCTCGCCGAGGCCCTGGGCAAGGAGAACCTCAGCCAGACCGACTACGAGGAGATCTGCCGCCGCCTGGGCCGCGTCCCCAACCGCGCCGAGCTGGGCATGTTCGGCGTGATGTGGTCGGAGCACTGCTGCTACCGCAACTCGCGGCCCCTGCTGCAGGGCTTCCCCACCAGCGGCCCGCGCATCCTGGTGGGCCCGGGCGAGAACGCCGGCGTGGTGGACCTGGGCGAGGGTCAGCGCCTGGCGTTCAAGATCGAGAGCCACAACCACCCCTCGGCGGTGGAACCGTTCCAGGGGGCCGCCACCGGCGTGGGCGGCATCCTGCGCGACATCTTCACCATGGGCGCCCGGCCGATCGCCCTGCTCAATGCCCTGCGCTTCGGTCCGCTGGAGGACGAGCGCAACGTGGGCCTGATGGAGGGGGTGGTGGCCGGCATCGCCCACTACGGCAACTGCGTGGGCGTGCCCACCGTGGGCGGCGAGGTGGCCTTCGATGCCAGCTATTCCGGCAACCCGCTGGTGAACGCCATGGCCCTGGGGCTGATGGAAACCGAGCAGATCGTCTGCTCCGGCGCCGAGGGGGTGGGCTACCCGGTGGTCTACGTGGGCAGCACCACCGGCCGCGACGGCATGGGCGGCGCCAGCTTCGCCTCGGCCGAGCTCACCGAGGCCTCCCTCGACGACCGCCCCGCGGTGCAGGTGGGCGATCCCTTCCTGGAGAAGGGCCTGATCGAGGCCTGTCTGGAGGCCTTTCAGAGTGGCGATGTGGTGGCCGCCCAGGACATGGGCGCCGCCGGCCTCACCTGCAGCTGCTCGGAGATGGCCGCCAAGGGGGGGCTGGGCATCGAGCTCGATCTCGACCTGGTGCCGGCCCGCGAGAGCGGCATGAGCGCCTACGAGTTCCTGCTGAGCGAATCCCAGGAGCGGATGCTGTTCGTGGTGAAGCCCGGCCGCGAGCAGGCGCTGATGGCGCGCTTCACCCGCTGGGGGCTGCAGGCCGCCGTGGTGGGCCGGGTGCTGCAGGAGAACGTGGTGCGGGTGCTGCAGCACGGCCAGGTGGCCGCCGAGGTGCCCGCCAGCGCCCTGGCCGAGGACACGCCGATCAACCAGCACGAACTGCTGGCCGAGCCACCGGCTGCGATTCAGGCGCACTGGCGCTGGAGCGAGGCCGATCTGCCCGCTGCCGGCACCGCTGGAATCACCCCCTCCACCGGCGATCGGGCCGGCACGGCCCTGAGCTGGAACGACGTGCTGCTGGCCCTCCTCGATGACCCCACCATCGCCTCCAAGCGCTGGGTGTACCGCCAGTACGACCACCAGGTGCAGGCCAACACGGTGGTGACCCCCGGAGCCGCCGACGCGGCGGTGGTGCGGCTGCGCCCCCAGCAGGGGGAGGCCGCCATGGCGGCGGCGGGCCGGGGCGTGGCGGCGGTGGTGGACTGTCCCAACCGCTGGGTGGCCCTGGACCCCGAGCGCGGTGCCATGGCGGCGGTGGCCGAAGCCGCCCGCAACCTCAGCTGCGTGGGCGCCGAGCCCCTGGCCATCACCGACAACCTCAACTTCCCCTCCCCCGACACCGCCACGGGCTACTGGCAGCTGGCCATGGCCTGCCGCGGCCTCTCGGAGGCCTGCCGCGCCCTCGACACCCCCGTCACCGGGGGCAACGTGTCCCTCTACAACGAAACCAGGCTCCCTGACGGCCGCATGCAGCCCATCCACCCCACACCCGTGGTGGGCATGGTGGGCCTGGTGCATGACCTCAGCCGGATCTGTGGCCTGGGCTGGAGCCAGCCCGGCGACGCCATCTGGCTGCTGGGCCTGCCGATCGGGCAGCAGCACCCTGGCGGGGGAGCCGACGAGCGCTTCGGGCTGGCGGGCAGCAGCTACCTGGCCACGATCCACGGCCAGATCACCGGTCGCCCGCCCCTGGTGGATCTGCCCCTGGAACAGCGCGTGCAGACCTTCCTGCGCCAGGCGATTGCCGCCGATCTGGTGGCCTCCGCCCACGACCTCAGCGATGGCGGCCTGGCGGTGGCAGCGGCTGAGGCCTGCATCGCCGCCGATCTGGGCGCCGAGCTGCAGCTGCCGGCCGGGGCGCAGCGGCTTGACCGGCTGTTGTTCGCCGAGGGCGGCGCGCGCATCCTGGTGAGCGTGGCGCCCTCGCGGACCCAGGCCTGGCAGGCGGCCATCGAGGCCGCCGCTGCCGCCGCCGGCTCTCCACTTCCCATCGAACCGCTGGGGAGCGTGCTGTCCAGCGCGCGTCTGAGCCTGCGACGGGGGGAGCAGGTGGTGGTGGATCTGGCCGTCGCCGATCTGCGCCGGAGCTACGAGCAGGCTCTGCCGCGGCGCCTCGGTGTGGATCTGCCGCCCTCTTGCTGAGTCAGCCTTCACCCCGCCCTGCTCGGCCCGGCTCGGAGCTGCCCCCAGCGGCTGGGGCGCTCATGCAGAATGCGAACCTGCCATATGCAACGAGAGGCCTGGGCTGATGGTTTCCCCGGATCGGCCTCTCCAGCTCGAAGAGCCTCTCCTGCCCGATCGTCCCGACCGGCCGGAGGAAGCCTGCGGTGTCTACGCCGTGATGGCAGCTGACCAGCCCGTGGCCAACCTGGCCTACTTCGGTCTCTATGCCCTCCAGCACCGCGGCCAGGAATCGGCCGGCATCGCCGTGTTCGGGGACGATGGCCAGGTGCGTCTGCACAAGGACATGGGCCTGGTGAGCCAGGTCTTCGATCAGGAGGTGCTGCAGCGCCTGCCGGGCTCCCTGGCCATCGGCCACAACCGCTACTCCACCACCGGCAGCAGCAAGGTGTGCAATGCCCAGCCGGTGTTGCTGAACACCCGGCTGGGCCCCTTCGCCCTTGCCCACAACGGCAACCTGGTCAATGCCGCCGAGTTGCGCCAGGGGCTTGCCGAACTGGCCAGTGAACTCACCTCCACCACCGATTCCGAACTGATCGCCTTCGCCGTTCAGCGCGCCGTGAACGGCGGCATGGCCTGGGAGGAGGCCATCCGGGACGCCGCCGGCTGCTGCCGCGGCGCCTTCAGCCTGGTGATCGGCACGCCGGCCGGTCTGTTCGCCCTGCGGGACGGCCACGGCATCCGGCCCCTGGTGTTCGGCCGTTTCGGTGAGCAGGACCAGTGCCGCTGGGTGGTGAGCAGCGAGACCTGCGGACTGGACATCATCGGGGCCAGCTTCCTGGGCGACGTGCTCCCGGGTGAGCTGATTCACTTCCACCTTCAGGAAGCGGAACCCCGCCGCCTGCGCTGGTGCGAGGAGCCCACCAAGCTGTGCGTGTTCGAGATGATCTATTTCGCCCGGCCCGACAGCCGCTTCTTCGGCGAGTCGCTCTACAGCTACCGGGTGCGCATCGGTGAGCTGCTGGCCCGCGAAACCCCGGTGGCGGCCGACATCGTGATCGGCGTGCCCGATTCCGGCATTCCCGCCGCCATCGGCTATTCCCAGGTGAGCGGCATCCCCTTCGCCGACGGTCTGATCAAGAACCGCTACGTGGGCCGCACCTTCATCCAGCCCACCCAGGCGATGCGGGAGGCGGGTATCCGCGTGAAGCTCAACCCCCTGCCCGATGTGCTGGCCGGCAAGCGCGTGGTGGTGATCGACGATTCGATTGTGCGCGGCACCACCAGCCGCAAGCTGGTGGCAGCCCTGCGCGATGCCGGTGCCACCGAGGTGCACATGCGCATCAGCTCCCCGCCCGTCACCCACCCCTGCTTCTACGGCATCGACACCGACACCCAGGACCAGCTGATCGCCGCCCGCCTCACCCTCGAGGAGATCGCCGACCACCTGGGCGTTGATTCCCTGGCCTATCTCAGCAAGGAGGGGATGGTGGAGGCCGCCCAGGCCCACTCCGGCAACTTCTGCACCGCCTGCTTCGACGGCGCCTACCCGATCGAGATGGCTGACGAGCTGCGTTCCAGCAAGCTGATGCTGGAGCCGGCGGGACTGGCGGCCGCCTCCCGTGCCGTGGCCACCGCCGCGCGCTAGAGCGTCAGCGTCACCACAGCCTGCAGCTCCTCCCGCTCCGCCAGCCCCAGGCTGATCCCGGTCCCCCTGGAATCCTGCAGCGGCTGGCTGGCGGGTTGCAGGCGGCAGTTGCGCCCGCTGCTGAGCAGGGCCGCCACCAGCGGCACGGCCGCATCGCAGAGGTCGGCCAGCTGATCCTGGCGGTGGCTGAAGTGCAGGCCGATCTGGCCGAGATCCCCGCGTCGGCAGAGCCGCAGCTCAGGCACCGCCAACCGCTTGATCCAGCCCCGCCGGCTGGCCAGCAACACTGACCCCTGGGGCCCCATCACTCCGGCAGCGCCCACCACGGCTTCGCCCGGCAGCAGTCGCAGCAGCTGCGGCCCCTGGGCGTTGCGCCCCATCAAGGGCAGATCGGTTTCGTTCACCGCCAGCCGCAGCAGCCGGCCGCTGCTGCTGGCCACCACCAGTTCCCCGCCCTGATGGCAGGTCACCACCCGGCGGAGCGTCACCCCTTCGCGCAGCTTGAGCACGGTGGCGGCGCGGCCGGAAAGATCCTGGAAGGCCTCCAGCGGCAGCCGCTTGCAGCGGCCGTCGCTGCTGAGCAGGCCCAGGCTGGTGCCGCTGGC
The DNA here is from genome assembly GCA_039818745.1 of Cyanobacteria bacterium J06638_7. Classification (GTDB taxonomy): domain Bacteria; phylum Cyanobacteriota; class Cyanobacteriia; order PCC-6307; family Cyanobiaceae; genus NIES-981. The sequence continues at coordinate 106,250 of JBCBTI010000003.1, read as the reverse complement.
GCCGGCGTCCTCCGGCAGTGCCAGCACCTGCACCACGGCGCTGCCCTCCAGGCTGTCGGGCAGGAAGCGCTCCAGGGGGCCGGGCTGCTGCCCGGCGAATTCCCAGCGCAGCAGCGCCACGCGGCCATCGGTGGTGAAGGCCAGCACCTGCGGCTGGCGCTGCACCGGCAGGATCAACTGCGCCGGTGCCGGATGGTCACCGCTGGCGGCCGGCTCCTCGAGATGCAGGCGGCCCAGGGTCTGGGGGGTCAGGATCTTCACAGCGCCATCGGCCTGGATCAGCAGCCGGGCGTCGCCGGCCAGGGAACTGAGGGCCTGACGGCGCTGAAGTTCGGCATTGGGCCGCTGGGCGGCGCTGCGCTGGGCCACCAGTTCATCGCCGCCCTCCACGAGCCGGGTGCGCCGGGGCGTGGCATAGCGCTTCTTGAGGGCCCGGAACTCGGCCACCAGGGTGTCCAGCAGGGCGCCGCGGTCTTCGAGCAGCACCCGCAGGCGCGTGCGCTCCTGGCGCAGGTCTTCGGCTTCCTGGCGCAGGCCGTCCTGCTCCAGAGCGGTGAGCCGCCGCAGCGGCATGGCCAGCACGGCATCAGCCTGGCGCTCGCTCAGATCCAGGTGCACCTGCAGGCTGGCGCGGGCGCTGGCGGCATCGCGCGCCTCCTGGATCATGTCGATCACACGGCGCAGGTCATTGAGGGCCCGGATCAGACCCTCCACCACCTCCAGCCGGTCCTCGCACTTGCGCAGGGCATGGCGGGTGCGGCGGATCAGGGTGTGTTCGCGGTAGGCGAGGAACTGCTGCAGCAGCTGCCGCAGGCTCAGCTGCAACGGCTGACCGTCTACCAGGGCCAGCAGGATGGCACCGAAATTGCTCTGCAGGGCGGTGCGCCGCAGCAGATCGGCCAGCACCTGCTGGGGGGCGGCATCGCGGCGCAGTTCCACCACCACGCGCATGCCCTCGCGGTCGCTCTCGTCGCGGATGTCGGCGATGCCGCCGATGCGCCCGTCGTTCACCAGTTCCGCCAGCTTCTCGATCCAGCCGGCCTTGCTCAGTTGGTAGGGGAGTTCGGTCACCACCACGGCGCTGCGGCGATGGCGGCCCTTGCCGGGCTGCACCTCCTCGATGTGGGCCACGCCCCGCATCGGGATACTGCCGCGGCCAGCCACATAGGTGTCGCGCACGCCGCTGCCGAGCAGCACCTCCCCACCGGTGGGGAAGTCGGGGCCGGGCACCAGCTCGAGCAGCTTCTGGTCGCTGAGCTCCGGCTTGCGCACCAGCGCGATCAGGGCATCAACGATCTCCCCCAGGTTGTGGGGAGGGATGCTGGTGGCCATGCCCACGGCGATGCCGCTGCAACCGTTGAGCAGCAGGAAGGGCAGCTGGGCGGGCAGCACGGTGGGCTCCTGCTGGGAGCCGTCGAAGTTGGCAGCGAAGTCAACGGTGTCGTCGCCGATCTCATCGAGCAGGGCCTCGTTGGCGATCGGGGCCAGCCGCGTTTCGGTGTACCGCATCGCCGCCGGCGGGTCGTCGTCCACCGAGCCGAAGTTGCCGTGGCCATCGAGCAGGGGATGGCGGCTGGCGAAGGTCTGCACCAGCCGCACCAGGGCGTCGTAGACCGCCTGATCGCCATGGGGGTGGTATTTGCCGAGCACATCCCCCACCACCCGGGCGCACTTGCGGTAGGGCCGGTCGGGGGTGAGCCCCAGCTCGTGCATGGCGAACAGGATCCGCCGCTGCACCGGCTTGAGGCCATCGCGCACATCCGGCAGGGCCCGGCCCACGATCACGCTCATCGCGTACTCGAGGTAGGAACGCTGCATCTCCTGATGCAGGGCGATCGGCTGGATCCTGGGGTCTTCGGGTCGGTCTCCTGGTCGCGCCTCGGCCATCCGGTGCTGCGGTGTGAGGGCGGATTGTGGTGATCAGCCTACCGATGTCGTCCCGCCCGCCCCAGCGAGCCGGCCCCTGGCCCCAGCGCCCGAATTCAGGGGCCGGCGTTGGCCTCGGCCCGATCCACATCGCTGCGCAGCTCCTGCAGCTCGAGCAGCCTCTGGGTGGTGCCGCGCAGCTTTGGTCCCCACAGTTGCTCCTCCTGATGGCTGTCGAGCACATAATCCGGCTCGACGGCGAGGGCCTTGCTGGCCCGGTCCAGGGCTTCCCGGCGGCCCTCGGCTCCCCGTTCGAACACGGCGGCGGCCAGGGCCAGGTTGGGTTCGGCAGCCTCGGGCTGGATCTCCAGCACCCGCCGCCAGCGCCTGATCGCCTCCTCCACCTGCCCCAGCTCGTAGAGCACCAGGGCCTGGTTGTTGATCGCCTCCCAGAAATCGCGCCGCAGTTCGGCCGCCTTGGCGAAGGCCTCCAGGGCCTGGCGGGGCTGGTCCATCAGAATGTGGGCGTTGCCCACATCGAAGTAGGCATTGGCGTTGCTGGGGTCGCGGCGCAGTCCCTGGCGCAGCAGTTCGAGGCCGTCGGCGGGCCGGCCGTCGCGCAGGGCCAGGGAGCCCTGGGCGAACCAGATGCCGGCATTGTCCGGATCGAGTTCCCGGGCCCGGGCCAGGGACACCGCCGCCTCATCTCTCTGGTCACTGCGCAGCTGGGCCTCCGCCAGCAGCACCCAGCCGCGCGGATCGGCCGGCAGCAGCTGCACGGTGAGGGCGGCCAGCCGTGCCGCATCCTCCGCCTGGCCGAGCTGCAGCAGCCGTGCCGCCGCCTGGGCGATGCCCAGCCCCGTGGCTTCCAGCTCCGGTCGCTGGGGCACGTAGACATAGGGCACCAGCGCCCGGGCCGGTGGCATGGCGCCGAGGCCCACGCCGAGCGCCAGGAGCGGAAGGGTGCGCACCAGGGTGCGCCGCCAGCGCGACGGCATCGAGAGCAGGCAGGTGATACCAGCCTAGGGATCGGTGTTCGGCCCGCCGCCGAGGGCCGCGCGGATGTTGCGTCGCCACATCCAGGGGCGAATGCGCCTCAGGGCTGAGGCCCGCAGGCGCTGGTCCCATTCGGAGTCACTCCAGCCCAGGGCCTGCTCGGCCCGCAGATCCAGCCACCACGGCCGCGGCTGCAGATCGTCGTCCTCGCTGGTCTGCAGCGGTTGCTGGTTCCAGGGACAGGCCTCCTGACAGAGGTCGCAGCCGGCCACCCAGCCCTGCAGCTGCTCGGCGATCGGCGCCGGCAGGGCGGCCTCGCGGTTCTCGATCGTGTGGAAGGCGATGCAGCGCCGGCTGTCCACCACGAACGGCTCCCGGATGGCGCCGGTGGGGCAGGCGGGGATGCAGCGGCTGCAGCTGCCGCACAACGGCTGGGCCGGTGCATCCGCCGGCAGCTCCAGGGTGGTGAGCAGGTGGCCCAGCAGCAGCCAGGATCCCCGCCGCCGGTGGATCAGGTTGCCGTGTTTGCCGATCCAGCCCAGCCCGGCTTCCTCGGCCCAGGCCTTGTCCATCAGCGGGGCACTGTCCACGCAGGCACGCCAGCGCACCGCTCCCCCCTGCTGCTCCAGCCAGCGGCCGAGCTGTCGCAGGCGGCCGTCGATCAGCCGGTGGTAATCCCGACCCCAGCCGTAGCGCGCCACCTTCAGCGCCCCGGGGACGCGCTGTGGGGCGACGTGGTAGTTGAGACCCACCGCCAGCAGGCTGCGCACCCCGGGCAGAAGCGTCTCCACGGCCCGGCGGCGCGGATCGGCCATCCAGCCCATGTCGGCCTGGTGGCCACGCTGCAGCCAGCGCTCCAGGGAGGCGCTGCGCAGGGCCATGCGCTCGCCGCCCGGCACGGCGGCGATTCCCACGGGATCGAATCCCAGTCGGTGCGCCTCCGTCCGGAGGCCCGCCGCCAGGGCGGTGGCAGAGCCCAGCGTCACCCGTACAGTTGCGCCACTCACCACTCTGTAGCGCTTGACTCCCACCCCTGCCTCCTCCAGCCGCCTTGCCCTGCTGCTCCGCTGGCTGGGCCTCACCCTGGTGGTGCTGATGGTCCTTCAGCTCACCGCCCTGCTGGTGAACTGGAACTGGGACCTCGAACCCTTCCGTCAGGTGTTCCTCGACCGCCTCGTGGGCGAGGGCCCGATGGCCCTGGTGGGCGTGCTGCTGATGCTCACCGCTCAGCGCCTTGACGGCGTGACCGGCCGCACCCCCCTGCGCTGGCTGGTGGGGGTGCTGGCGGTGGTGCTGGCCATCGCCATGGTGGTGGCCGTGCCGTTGTCCCTGAACAGTGAGGCGGCGCTGGCCCGCGAAGCCGAGCAGCAGGATGCCGCCATTGCCCAGCAGACGATGCAGCTGGAGATGCAGAAACAGCAGGTGGAGGACCCCGGTTTCGTTCAGCAGCTGATCGCCGAGGCCGAGCAGGAGGGCCGCATTCCGCCAGGTGCCAGTGAGGAGGAGAAGACCCAGCGGGCTCGGGAGTTCATCGACAGCCAGATCAGGCCGCAGCTCGAACAGGCCGAGCAGCAGCTCTCCCAGGCCCGCTTCGCCCGCAACCTCACGCTGCAACAGCGCCGTTTCGGGGTCACGGGCCGTGCCGTGGTGCTGGCGATCAGCTTTGCGCTCGTGGCGGTGGTGGCGCTGGTCTGAGGATCGCCGGCGCCTGCCGGCTGGCTAAGTTGCCTGTCTCAGCCGACGGCCGGAACGCGGGGCTCGCCTTGGTTCAATCCAATCCCAGACCAGACCTGCCGCTTGGAAACCGCCTCCAGCAGGACCTCAAGAACGACCTGATCGCCGGCCTGCTGGTGGTGATTCCGCTGGCCACCACGATCTGGCTGGCGACCACCGTGAGCCGCTTCGTGCTGGCGTTCCTGACCACGGTTCCCAAGCAGTTCAATCCCTTCAACACCCTCAACCCGCTCCTGCAGGAGCTGATCAACCTGGGGGTGGGCCTGCTGGTGCCCCTGCTCGGCATCCTGCTGATCGGCCTGATGGCCCGCAACATCGTGGGCCGCTGGCTGCTGGAGTTCGGGGAGGGCACGCTGCTGCGCATCCCCCTGGCCGGCTCGGTCTACAAGACTCTCAAGCAGCTGCTGGAGACCTTTCTGCAGGGCAAGTCCACCCGCTTCCGGCGGGTGGTCATGGTGGAGTATCCCCGGGACGGGCTGTTTGCCCTGGGCTTCGTCACCGGCCCGGTGGGTACCGCTCTTCAGAGCGGCTTCAGCGAGCCGATGCTGAGCGTGTTCATTCCCACGGCCCCCAATCCCACCACCGGCTGGTACACCGTGGTGCCGGAGCGCTCGGTGAAGGACCTCGAACTCTCGGTGGAAGATGCCTTCCGCACGATCATCTCCGCTGGCATTGTCAGCCCCGACGAGCGCGAAGCACCTTCCAGCCGCAGTTTCTCCAGCCTGCTGGCCCAGCTCAGGGCCCCTCAGATGTCCTGATGTCCAGTCGCAGTCTCTCCCGCGAGCTGGCCCTGCTGACGCTGGGCCAGATCAGTGACCGTGCTGACGTCTCCGGCCCCCCGCCCAGCCCTGGGCAGCCAGCGCTGGAGGCCCTCCTGCAGCAGGCCCTCGCCAGCCTCGGCCAGCATGTGCGTGAAGCCCTCGACCGCTCCGCCGCCGACCTGCAGACCGCCCAGCAGCACCTGCTGGACAGCGAATTGCAGGAGCAGGGGGCCGAGCAGATTCCGCGCGTGCGCCACCATCTTCAGGATGGCCTGGCGGCAGCGGAGCAGGCCCTGAACCGGCTCTCGGCGAGTCTGGAGCTGCCCCGGTTGCTGCTCCTGGCCGACCAGCAGGATGTGCGCTCCGGCGCCATCGAGCGCGCCGCCGCCGTGCTGCGCCAGCGCCAGGCCATCGATGCGCGCCTCGATGGGGTGATGGAGGGCTGGCGTCTGGGCCGCCTGCCCCGCATCGACCGCGACATCCTGCGCCTGGCGCTGGTGGACCTGGCCGAGTTCGGCACCCCCCCCGCCGTGGCCTGCAGCGAGGCGGTGGAGCTGGCCAACCGCTACAGCGATGAGCAGGGCCGGCGCATGATCAACGGGGTGCTGCGCCGCTACATCACGGCTGCCCGGAACCTCGCCTGATGGTCTTCGACTGGTTCAAACGCAGCATCCAGCCCGAGCCGGCCCCCCCCGAACCGGCCGAGCCGGCGGCCCCGGAGCCCGGCCCATCCGGGCCGCCGGCAGCGGACTCCCCGGAGCCTGAGCTGGAGGCGCCAGCCCCGGCTCCGCCAGTCGCCGCCCCGCCCGCCGCCGCCGCCACCAAGCCCGCGTCCGAGGAGGCCCTGGAGTGGGCCCGCCAGGCCTACGCCCGCCTCAAGGCCGAGCAGGAGGCTGCCCGGCTCCAGGCCGCCCAGCCCGGCGCCGTGGGGGCAGCCCCCGAAGCGGTCGGTTTCCGCCAGGCCTCCTCCCAGGAGCCGGGAACCGCAGAGCAGTCCGCTACCCAGGCCGCGGAGGACTCCTCCCGGGGAGGGTCCCTGCTGGAGCAGGCTGCCGCCCGCCGTGCCGAGCGCCTTGAGGCCGTCACGGCCCCGCCCGCTGCCCCCTCACCCGCCCCTTCGGCTGGCGCAGCTGCCGCAAGCACCGCCGCTGCGCCCTCCGCGCCGCCGCCGCTTGCCGCCGAGAGCGGCGAGCCCCGGCTGGGGGAGTTTGATGACACCTTCACCTGGTCGGCTGAGGTGCTGGCGGCCCAGGGCCGGCGCCTCGATGAGGTGTCGCTCGAGGAGATCGACTGGCTCGGGCGGTTGCGCCAAGGCCTGGAGAAAACCCGTCGCGGCTTCGTCACCCAGCTGCTCGAGAACCTCGGGGACGATCCCCTCAGCCCGGAGCTGCTCGATGACCTCGAGACGGCCCTGCTGCGCGCCGATGTGGGGGTGGGAGCCACCGACCGGGTGCTCGAGGCCCTGCGCCAGCGGCTCAACGAGGAGGTGGTGGACCCCGCCGAGGGGCTGCGCTTCCTCAAGGAGCAGCTGCGTTCCATTCTCGATGCTCCCGTCAGCGCCAGCGGTGTGCCCCTGCTGGCGCCTGAGCGCGGCCGTCTCAATGTCTGGTTGCTGGTGGGTGTCAATGGGGTGGGCAAGACCACCACCCTCGGCAAACTCGCCAACCTGGCCGTGCGCAGCGGCTACAGCTGCCTGATCGCCGCCGCCGACACCTTCCGCGCCGCGGCGGTGCAGCAGGTGCAGGCCTGGGGCCAGCGCAGCCAGGTGCCGGTGGTGGCCAATCCCAGCGCCAATGCCGATCCCGCCGCCGTCGTCTACGACGCCATCGGTGCCGCCCAGGCCAAGGGCACCGAGCTGGTGCTGGTGGACACCGCTGGCCGGCTGCAGACCAAGCACAACCTGATGGAGGAGCTGACCAAGGTGCGCCGCATCATTGACCGCCTGGCCCCCGCTGCCGCGGTGGAGTCGCTGCTGGTGCTCGATGCCAGCCAGGGCCAGAACGGGCTCAGGCAGGCCCTGGCCTTCGCCCGCGCGGCCGGCCTCACCGGTGTGGTGATCACCAAGCTCGACGGCAGTGCCCGCGGTGGTGTGGCGCTGGCGGTGACCGCGGAGACGGGGCTGCCGATCCGTTTCATCGGCGCTGGCGAGGGTCTGCGCGATCTGCGGCCCTTCAACAGCTTCGAATTCGTGGAGGCCCTGCTGGCGGGCTGAGCTCAGGCGCCGGCAACCGCGGCTATCTTGCGTCTCCTTCGCGTCAGCTCGGTGAGCCAGACGCCGCCCGCTGTGGCCCAGGCTCCGCTCTCCCCGGGCGCCTCGCTGCGGCAGCTACTCGACAGTCTCAACCGGGAGCAGCGCCGCAACCAGGAGCTGCTGGCCTCGCTGGGTTTCGTGCTGCGCAGTTTCACCAACCTCAGCCGCCTGCTGGAGCTGGTGCCGCTGGTGGCCGCCCGTCTGGTGGAGGCCGATGGGGCCCTGCTGGTGCCCTTCCGCGAAGACGGACGCCTGTGGCGGGAGCAGGTGCATGCCGCTCCCCTGGGCGCCAGCGCCGAACTGGTGCGCCGCCTGGTGGCGCTGCCCGACAGGGAGCCTGGGGTCGCGGACCAGGCCGGCAGCGACGCCGGCCTGGAGCAGGCCGCGCGGCTGGACCAGCAGGTGGGGCTGCTGCTGGGCCCTGTGGAGCTGTTCTCCACCTCCCTGGTGGCGCGCGGCCGCCAGCGCGGCCGGCTGTTCGTGTTCAGCCGGCGGGAGGGGTTCAGCTGGAGTGAGGTGCACCGGCGTCATGTGCAGCTGGTGGCCGATCTCACCGCCCTGGCGCTGGAGAACGAGGTGTTGCAGCAGGACATGCGCCGCCATGAACGGGTGGACCGGCAGCTCAGCGTCGGCGCCGAGATCCAGGCCCAGCTGGTGCCGGATCGCTGCCCGGTGATCGAGGGGGTGGACCTGGCGGCCCGCTGCCGGCCGGCCTTCGAGGTGGGGGGTGACTACATCGACTTCATCCCCGCCCGCCCGCGGCTGCTGGGTCGCCGGCGCGAGCGGGGTCGCTGGGCGGTGGTGGTGGGTGACGTGATGGGCAAGGGGGTGCCGGCGGGCCTGCTGATGACCCTGCTGCGGGGCATGCTCCGGGCCGGGGCGCTCAGCGGCCATGCCCCTGACCGCATCCTGCACGACCTCAACCAGCTGGCCCAGGAGGACCTCTCCCAGTCGCACCGGTTCGTGACGCTCTTCTATGCCGACTTCGACCCCCTGACCCGGCTGCTGCGCTACAGCAACGCCGCCCACAATCCGCCGCTGCTGTGGCGAGGGCAGCTCAACCGCGTGGAGCGGCTGGACGCTCCGGGCCTGCTGATCGGTCTGCAGAGCGAGGCCGACTACGGCAGCGAGTCGATCGTGCTTGAGCCCGGCGACGTGGTGCTCTTCTACACCGATGGCGTCACCGAGGCCAGCGGCCTCAGTGCCGAGCGCTATGACGAGGACCGCCTGCGCCGCAGCCTGCAGGTGGCCAGTCGGGCGGGCCTCTCGGCCCAGGGCATCCTCGATCAGCTGTTCGCCCGCCTGGACCGTTTCGTGGGGCCCGGCCGCACGCCCCAGGACGACGCTTCGATGGTGGTGTTCAAGATGCGCGAGGAGGTGATGCTGCCTGCGCTGAGCCAGGGCGGTCCCGGGGGCCGGGTGGCAAGCTGAGGCCCAGCCCGCCCAGCCGCAGCGTGCCCGTCCATGGCCGTCGATTCCTCCGCGTCCACCTGGAGCCAGCGCTTTGATCAGGGCCTCCATCCCGCCATCGAGCGCTTCAACGCCTCGATCGGCTTCGATATCGCCCTGCTCCAGGAGGACCTGGACGGTTCGGTGGCCCATGCCCGCATGCTCGGCCGCTGTGGTGTGATCAGCGGCTCGGAAGCGGACCGGCTGATCGAGGGCCTGGAGATGGTGCGCAGCGAGGCGGCCGCTGGCCGCTTCAACCCCGGCCTGGAGGCCGAGGACGTGCATTTCGCCGTGGAGCGCCGGCTAATCGAGCTGCTCGGCCCCCTGGGCAAGAAACTGCACACCGGCCGCTCCCGCAACGACCAGGTGGGCACCGATCTGCGCCTCTGGCTGCGGCGCCAGATCGATGCCATCGACGCCGGTCTGCTGCGCTTTCAACAGGCCCTGCTGGCCCAGGCCGAGCGCCACGCCGACACCCTGATCCCCGGCTACACCCATCTGCAGCGGGCCCAGCCCCTCTGCCTGGCGCACCACCTGCTGGCCCATCTGGAGATGGCGGAGCGCGACCGCGCCCGCCTGGCCGACGTGCGCCGGCGGGTGAACATCTGTCCGCTGGGGGCAGCCGCCCTGGCCGGTACGGCGGTGCCGATCGACCGGCGCCAGACCGCCACCGAGCTGGGCTTTGAGGCGCTCTACGCCAACAGTCTCGATGCCGTCAGCGACCGGGACTTCGCCGTGGAGTTCATGGCGGCCGCCAGCCTGGTGCTGGCCCACCTCAGCCGCCTGGCCGAGGAGGTGGTGCTCTGGGCCAGCGAGGAGTTCGGCTTCGTGGCCCTCAGTGACCGCTGCGCCACCGGCAGCAGCCTGATGCCCCAGAAGAAGAACCCGGATGTGCCCGAACTGGTGCGCGGCAAGAGCGGCCGCGTGTTCGGCCATCTGATGGCCCTGCTCACCATGATCAAGGGTCTGCCGCTGGCCTACAACAAGGACTTCCAGGAAGACAAGGAAGCCCTCTTCGACGGGGTGGCCACCGTGCTGGACTGCCTGGAGGCGATGGCGATCCTGTTCGAGGAGGGCCTGGAGTTCCGCGTGCAGCGACTGGAGCAGGCGGTGGCGGCCGACTTCTCCAACGCCACCGACGTGGCCGATTACCTGGTGGCCCGCGGCGTGCCCTTCCGCGAGGCCTACCAGCTGGTGGGCGGCCTGGTGAAGACCTGCCTGCAGGAGGGGATGCTGCTGCGGGACCTGCCCCTGGAGCGCTGGCGGCTGCTGCATCCGGCTTTCGAGGCCGACATCGCCGCCACCATCGCTCCGCGCCAGGTGGTGGCAGCCCGTCGCAGCGAGGGCGGCACCGGCTTCGAGCGGGTGGCGGCCCAGCTGGAGGCGGCACGGCTGCGGCTCGGGCCCGAGCCGCTCAAGCCGGCCTGAATGCCCGTGCGGGCCAGGTGCGGGTCCAGGCAGATCCGGTTCTAGGCTGACGCTGTTACAGGGCCGGGTTCCTTATCCCCCGCCTGCCCCCTTCCTGCTTCCTTGATGTGAGCATCTTCGTCGGCAATCTGCCCTTCCGCGCTGAGCAGGAGGATGTGGTGGAGCTGTTTTCTCCCTACGGGGAGGTGGTCAACTGCTCCCTTCCCCTCGAGCGCGACACCGGCCGCAAGCGCGGCTTCGCCTTCGTGGAGATGGCTGACCCCGAAATCGAGACCAGCGCCATCGAAGCCCTGCAGGGGGCCGAGCTGATGGGCCGGCCGCTGCGCATCAACAAGGCCGAGCCGCGGGGCACTGCTCCGCGGCGAACCGGCGGTGGCTACGGCGGTGGCGGCTATGGCGGCGGTGGTGGCTATGGAGCCAGCGGCGCTGCTGCCGGCGGTTATGGCCGCGCCTTCGGCGGCGGCAGTGATGGCGCAGGCCCCAGGGATTCCGGGGCCCGCGGCTGGGAAGACCGCAGCCACGGCAGCGCTGCCCCCGATCCCGGCTTCGAGGGCGGCCGCACCCGCCGCCGCCGCAGCGGCGGTGCCTTTGACGCCGGCTCCCAGGACGGTGACGGCGGTTACCCCGGCGCCGAGGACTGAGCGGCCTCCAGGGTCAGCGCGGCCTGCTCCAGCACCTCAGCACCGGCCAGCCGCTCGCCGGCGGCCTGGCTCAGCCAGTGCCGCCAGCGGCGTGCTCCGGGCACTCCCTGCACCAGCTTCACCAGATGGCGGGCGATCGGCCAGAGCCGCTCGCCGCCGCCGCACCAGCGCTCGGCGTGAGGGATCAGGCCGCGCAGCACCGCTGCGGCGTCCGCCGGCTCTGCCGTGGGATCGCCATGGATGAGCCGGTCCACCCCGGCCCAGCGCAGCGGATGGTCATAGGCCGCCCGTCCCACCATGGTTCCATCCACGTGCTGCAGCTGCTCCAGGCAGTGCTCCAGGCTGAGCAAGCCGCCGTTGATCTCGATGGTGAGCCTGGGCCGCTCGGCCTTGAGCCGATGCACCCAGTCGGGCCGCAGCGGTGGGATGGTGCGGTTCTGCTTCGGGTCCAGGCCCTGAAGCCAGGCCTTGCGCGCATGCACGCTGAAGCGCCGCGCCCCGGCGGCCGCCACGGTGTCCACGAAGGTGAGCAGGTCGGCATAGGAATCGCGACTGTCGATGCCGATGCGGTGCTTCACCGTCACGGGCAGGGGGCCGGCGGCCGCCATCGCCTCCACACAGCGGGCCACCTGATCCGGCGCAGCCATCAGGCAGGCCCCGAAGCGGCCCTGCTGCACTTTCTCACTGGGGCAGCCCACATTGAGGTTGACCTCGTCGTAGCCCCAGGCGGCCGCCAGCCGCGCCGCCTCGGCCAGCAGCACCGGCTCGTCCCCCCCCAGCTGCAGCGCCAGGGGCTTCTCGCAGGGATCGAAGCCGATCAACCGCTCCAGCCGTCCCCCCGGCCGTTCCCCGCCGCCCTCGCGGCAGACATGATGCAGGGCCCGGGCCACCACCATCTCCGTGTAGAGAAGGCTGTGGCGGGTGATCTGACGCATCAGCACCCGGAAGTGCCGATCGGTGCAGTCCATCATCGGCGCCACACTGAAGCGGTAGCTGGGTCCCAGGGGCTCTCGATGCACGTGCTGCTCCATTCCCCCATGCTGCCCAGCCATGGGCCCTGAGCCCCTGGCCCTGGTGGTGGCCGGCGGTGGCCCGGCTGGCTTCATGGCGGCCATCACCGCGGCCGAGGCCGGGGTGTCAGGGGTGCAGGTGCTGGAGGCCACCCCCGAGCCCCTCCACAAGGTGCGCATCAGTGGCGGCGGCCGTTGCAACGTCACCCATGCCTGCTGGGACCCCCGCGAGCTGGTGGCGCATTACCCGAGGGGCAGCCGGGCGCTGCGGGGCCCCTTCTCCCGCTTCGCCGCGGGGGATGCGCTGGCCTGGTTCGCCGACCGCGGCCTGGAACTGGTGCAGGAGCCGGACGGCCGCCTCTTCCCCCGCTCCAACCGCTCCAGTTCGGTGGTGGACACCCTGCGCCGCGCCGCCGCCGCCGCCGGAGTGACGCTGCACACGGGCCTGGCCCTGCAGGCGGCGACCCGCAGGGATGGCGGCTTCAGCCTGGAACTGCGCGGCCAGCACCAACAGCTCAGCGTGCGCCAGCTGGTGCTGGCCACCGGCAGCCACCCCAGTGGCCGCCGTCTGGCGGCTTCTCTGGGCCACAGCCTGGCGCCGCCGGTGCCCTCGCTGTTCACCCTGGCCCTGGCCGCTGAGCCCCTGCTGGCCCTGGCGGGGGTGGTCATGGATCCGGTGGGTCTCAGCCTGGAGCTGCCCGATGGAGGCCGCCAGCGCCAGTGCGGACCGGTGCTGATCACCCACTGGGGCCTCAGCGGTCCGGCCACCCTGCGCCTCACGGCCTTCGCCGCCCGCCAGCTGCAGGCCTGCCGCTACCGGGCGCGGCTGCGGGTCGACTGGAGCGGCGGCCGCTCGCCGCAGGACCTGGAGCGGCTGTTCCGGCAGTGCAGCACGCAGCAGGCCCGCCGGCAGCTCGCCAGTGCCAGGCCCTGGCCTGAACTCAGCCGCCGGCTCTGGCAGCACCTGCTGGCCCAGGTGGGGGTGGAAGCGGATCGGCGCTGGGCCGAGCTCACCCGGGAGCAGCGCCGCCGCCTGATCGACGCCCTGCGGGATTCCTCCTATGCCGTGAGCGGCCGCGGTCCCTTCGGCGAGGAGTTCGTCACCGCCGGCGGGGTGCCGCTGGGGGAGGTGAACCTGGCCACCATGGAGAGCCGGCTCACCTCCGGTCTCCATCTGGTGGGTGAGCTGCTGGACGTGGATGGGGTCACCGGCGGCTTCAATTTCCAGCACTGCTGGACATCAGGCTGGCTCGCCGGACGAGCCATCGCCCAGCGGCCGGCAGGGCGAGAGCCAATGGCTCAGCGGATCTGATCGAAGATGTTGAACATCGGCAGGTACATGGCCACCAGAATCACACCCACGATCCCACCCACGAGAATGATCATCAGCGGCTCCAGCAGAGACGTCAGTGCTTTGGTGGCGTTCTCCACTTCATCTTCGTAGAAGTCCGCCACCTTGGAGAGCATGGTATCCATCTCGCCGGTTTCCTCACCGATGGAGAGCATGCTGAGGGCGAGATCGGGAAAGGCCTTGGTGCGCCCGAGGGCAACACTGAGCGGCACACCCTCCATCACATCCTCGCGGCTGTTGCTGATGGTGTCGGAGATAATGGAGTTGCCAGTGATTTCCCGCACCACATCGAGGGAGAGCAGGATCGGCACCCCGGCCCGAGTGAGGGTGCTGTAGGTGCGGCAGAAGCGGGCGGTGGCGGTTTTCTGAATGAGATCGCCGAACAGGGGCAGCTTCAGCATCAGCCCATCGATGATTCGCCGTCCCTGGTGGGTTCTGTAGAACCTCAGCAGCAGGAAGATGGCCAGCGCCAGCGCGGCGGCCAGGATTACAGAGGCACTGGAGCGCAGCAGGTTGCTGACGTTCACAAAAAACAGGGTGAAGGCGGGAAGCTCGCCACCAAGTTGAGAGTAAAGACCGGCGAAGATGGGGATGATGAACAGCATCATGCCCAGAAACACCGCAATGGCGACGACCAGAACGGCGATGGGATAGGCGAGGGCGCTCTTGATCTTGTTCTGCAGCCTGGCGTTCTGCTCCAGCAGCTGGCCGAGGCGGCGCAGGGCCTCATCGAGCACACCGCCGGCTTCACCGGCTTCCACCATGGCGATCATCAGTCGATCGAACACATTCGGCCAGTTGCGCATGGCGGCAGCCAGGCTTCTGCCCTGGTTCAACTCCAGGCTGATGGCTTCCAGAGCGCGTTTGAACAGTGGCAGCCTCTGCTGGGAGGCCATCAGGTCGATGCTGCGGATGATCGGCACCCCGGTGCTCACCAGGGCGCCCATCTTGCTGGCGAAAACGGCGCGATGCTTGATCCCGGGCCGGCGCTCCAGCAGGCTCTTGAGACCGGAGAGCCGCTGCCGGCGCCGCAGTTCCTGGGCAATCCGCCCGCTGCCGGTTGCAGACGACGCCTTGACCTTGATGTCGGTGACGCGGATGCCGCGCTGCCGCAGCTTGCGCTTGGCCTGCAGGGGGTCGCCGGCCTCGATGTCGATGGCCTGGGGGCGGCCGCGGCCGTTGGTGTAGCTGGCGGTGAAGGTCGGCATCAGCTGAGCTGGGCGACCAGCCGTTTGAGCTCCTCGGGCTTGGTGGTCTTGGAGAGGGCTTCGGCCATGGCCACCTGACTGGTGATCACCAGCTCCGCCAGGGCCGACTCCAGGGTCTGCATGGACATCTGGCCGCCGGTCTGGATCTGGGAATAGAGCTGGGCCGTCTTGCCCTCGCGGATGAGGTTGGCGATGGCCGGGGTGTTGACCATGATCTCCTGGGCCATCACCCGTCCCAGTTGCCCAGCCTTGGGGTTGCGGCGCACGCAGAGGCTCTGGGCGAACACGGCCGCCAGGCTGGTGCTGAGCTGCACGCGCACCTGGGTCTGCTGGCCGGCCGGGAACACATCCACCATGCGGTCCACCGTCTGGGCGGCGGAGCTGGTGTGCAGGGTGGCGAAGACCAGGTGACCGGTTTCGGCGGCGGTGATGGCCAGCTGGATCGTCTCCAGATCCCGCAGCTCGCCCACCAGGATCACATCCGGGTCCTCGCGCAGGGCGGCCCGCAGGGCGTTGGCGAAGCTACGGGTGTCGTCGTGCACCTGGCGCTGGTGCACGACGCTGATGTCGGAGCGGTAGGTGAATTCGATCGGGTCCTCGATCGTGATGATGTGTTCGGCGCGAGTCTTGTTGATGTGCTCGAGGATTGCCGCCAGGGTTGTGGTCTTGCCGGAGCCCGTGGGGCCGGTGACCAGCACCAGGCCCTTGGGCAGCCGGCTGGTTTCCTCCACGATCGCCGGCAGGCCCAGCGCCTCCAGGCTGGGGATCTCGTTGCCCAGAGCCCTCAGGCTGGCTGCATAGGTTCCCCGCTGCCGGAACACGTTCACCCGGAAGCGGGCCACGCCGCGCAGGCCGTAGGAGCAGTCCAGTTCCCAGTTCTGTTCCAGCTGTTTGCGCTGGGAGTTGTTCAGCAGCGAAAAGATCAGCTTGTTGCAGTCATCGCTGTCGAGCCGCTCCTCCTGGATCGGTCTGAGTCGGCCGTTGAAGCGTCCGTAGGGGGGCAAGCCGGCGCTGATGTGCAGGTCGCTGCCGCCGTCGGCAACCAGCTGGCTCATCAGGTCTTCGATCATCACGGCCATGGTCAACCGAAGCGGCTTGGGCTCAGAGCTGGGTACTGGTCAGACAGTAGGGGCATTCAAGCCACTCCTCACGCAGCCCGGCTCCACAGCTGTTGCAGGAGAGCCCGTGCACTGAGCGGGCGCGCCGCTCACTCTCCAGGCTGGCATCGGTGAGCAGGATCCGCTCCACCTCCGCCAGGGTGGTGTGGCCCTCGCGCACCAGTTGCAGGCCGTAGCCCAGCAGGGTCTTCATGCCCGTCTCCAGGGCCAGGCGACGCAGCACATCGGTGCTCTGGCGCTTGGCGATGGCTGCCGAGAGTTCGTCATTGATGCGCAGGATCTCGAAGACGCCGATGCGACCCTTGTAACCCGTGCCGGTGCACACGGGGCAGCAACCCTCGCTGCCCACATGCGTGGTGTTGGCCCGGTAGAAGGTGACAGTGGATTCCTGGCTGCCGGCCAGGCCGAAGCGACTGAGTTCCTCCGGCCCGGGGTGGTAGGGGGTCCGGCAGGCGTGGCACACGCGCCGCACCAGCCGCTGGGAGATCACGCCCAGCAGCGACGCGCTCACCAGGAAGGGTTCGACACCCATTTCATCCAGCCGGGCAATGGCGCTGGGGGCGTCGTTGCAGTGCAGGGTCGTCATCACCAGGTGGCCGGTGAGGGCGGCCTCCATGGCGGTCTTGGCCGTCTCCAGGTCGCGGGTTTCGCCCACCAGCAGCACGTCCGGGTCCTGGCGCATGAAGGCCCGCAGGGCGGTGGCGAAGTCCAGTCCCTTCTCCCGGTTCACCTGGGTCTGGGTGATGCCGGGCAGGATGTACTCGATCGGATCCTCCACCGTGGAGATGTTGATGCCGGGATCGTTGCGCTCCGCCAGCAGGGCGTAGAGGGTGGTGGACTTGCCGGAGCCGGTGGGTCCGGTGACCAGCACCATGCCATAGGGCTTGGAGCCGAGATCCCGCAGACTCTGCCGGGCCTCCGGGTCGGTGATCAGGGTGTCGAGACCGAGTTCGGTGGCGCCGCTGTCCAGCAGCCGCAGCACCACCTTCTCGCCGCTGCGGCTGGGCAGGGTGCTCACCCGGAAGTCCATGCGGCGGCCGCGGAAGGCGCGGCGGATGCGCCCGTCCTGGGGCAGGCGCCGTTCGGCGATGTCCAGGTCGGCCATGATCTTGATCCTGGAGGTGACCGCCGGGGTGAGGCTCCTGGGCAGATCCTCGAAACGCTTCTGCAGCACGCCGTCGAGCCGGAAGCGAACCTCCAGGGCATGCTCCTGGGGCTCGATGTGGATGTCGCTGGCCTCGATGCTGAGGGCCTCCACCAGCAGGCGGTTGACCAGATTGATGATCGGCGAGACGTTGGCGTCACCGGCCGGTTTGGCCGGGTTCGCCTCCAGATCCTCGAGGTCGGAACTCTCCTGGGGTTCCTCCCCCGCCTCAGCCCTCAGCCCCAGCTCATCGGTGAGCGAATGCAGGGGAGTGGGACTGGCCGGAATCTCCAGGCTGCGGCCGAGGGCCTCCTGGATGTCGGCGCTGAGGGCGAGCCGGAACGTGGGCTGAACGCCCTTGCGGGTCAGTTCGCCTGCCAGGGACTGGCGCTGTGCCTGGTCCCAGTGGCTGGGGACCGCCACGGGCAGCTGGCCTGCGGCAGGTTCGCCGAGCGGACAGGCGCCCAGCTGCAGCCAGCGCTCCAGCGGCAGCACGGTGGTGCTGAGCAGCCCCGGTTGCAGCTGCTCAAGGCCCAGCACCGGCTCGCCCCGCAGCAGTTCGATTTCCAGGCGCTGCTGGGCGGCGCTGACGGCTTCGGGTACGGGCCTCGAGGACGAGACGGTCATGGGCCGAAGGTGCGGGCTTCCCCCGCTTGTGGGGGACGGCCCCCGAGTTCCAACATGTCTAGAACGAATTTGTCTGCCTGACAGCCATGAGTGGAGAATCTGCGGTGGGGCCCGAGTCCAGTGCCGGCGCTGAGCTACAGCCGCCACTCCCGCAGACCGCCGCCAGCGACCCCGGCGGCCGGGAGGATGGGCAGGTCGCTGCGGTCGCCGAGGCCGGCGGCGAACCGGCGCCGGTGGCCGAGGCTGCTGCTGCCGATCCCGGCCAGGGAGCCGCCCAGCTGGAGGCCCGGCTTGCCGAGCTGATGGCCGAACACGAGAACCTCAACAGCCAGTACATGCGGCTGGCGGCCGACTTCGACAATTTCCGTAAACGCCAGAGCCGCGACCAGGACGATCTGCGCCTGCAGATCACCTGCAGCACCCTCAGCGAGATCCTGCCGGTGGTGGACAATTTCGAGCGGGCGCGTCAGCAGCTCACCCCCCAGGACGAGGAGGCCCTCAAGCTGCACCGCAGCTACCAGGGGCTCTACAAGCAACTGGTGGAGGTGTTCAAGCAGCTCGGCGTCTCGCCGATGCGGGTGGAGGGGGAGCCCTTCGATCCCGGCCTGCACGAGGCAGTGCTGCGGGAGGAGAGTCTGGAGCACCCCGAGGATGTGGTGATCGCCGAAGTGCAGCGCGGCTATCAGCTCCAGGGCCGTGTGCTGCGCCATGCCCTGGTGAAGGTGTCCTCAGGCCCCGGACCCGCTGCCCCGGCCGGCGGCGGCGATGCCCCGGCCACCGCCGCTCCGCTGAGCGACGGCGAGGCCCGGGTCCCCGCCTCAGACACCTGATCCATGGCTGACTACTACGACCTGCTCGGGGTCAGCCGGGACGCCGATGCCGACAGCCTCAAGCGGGCCTACCGGCGCCTGGCTCGCCAGTACCACCCCGACATCAACAGGGAGGCGGGCGCCGAGGAGCGCTTCAAGGAGATCGGCCGTGCCTACGAGGTGCTCAGCGACCCCCAGACCCGGGCCCGCTACGACCAGTTCGGCGAGGCCGGACTGGGGGGGGCGGCCGGGGCCCCGGACATGGGCGACATGGGCGGCTTCGCCGACCTGTTCGAGACCTTCTTCAGCGGTTTCGGCGGGTCCGGCGGTGGCCCCCGGCGGCGTGGTCCGCGCCAGGGCGACGACCTGCGGCTGGATCTCACCATCAGCTTTCAGGAGGCGGTGTTCGGCATCGAGAAGGAGGTGCAGATCCGCCACCTGGAAACCTGCAGCGCCTGCAACGGCAGCGGCGCCAAGGCCGGCAGCGGCCCCACCACCTGCTCCACCTGCAGCGGGGCAGGTCAGGTGCGCCGCGCCACCCGTACGCCGTTCGGCAGCTTCACCCAGGTCGCTGCCTGTCCCGCCTGCGAGGGCAGCGGTGAGGTGATCGCCGATCCCTGCACCGCCTGCGGCGGCCAGGGCCTGCAGCAGGTGCGCAAGAAACTGCGCATCAACATCCCCGCCGGAGTCGATTCCGGCACCCGCCTGCGGGTGGCGCACGAGGGCAACGCCGGCCAGCGCAGTGGCCCCAGCGGTGATCTCTACGTCTTCCTCAGCGTGCAGCCCCACCCCCAGCTGCGCCGTGACGGCACCACGATCCAGTCGGAGGTGACGCTGAACTACCTGCAGGCGATTCTCGGCGACACGATCGAGGTGGAGACGGTGGACGGCCACGAGCAGCTGGCGATCCCGGCCGGTACCCAGCCCGGGGCCGTGCTCAGCCTCCAGGGCAAGGGGGTGCCCAGGCTCGGTAACCCCGTGGCCCGCGGCAACCATCAGTTCAGCGTCAAGGTGCAGTTGCCCACCCGGATCAATGACCATGAGCGCGGTCTGCTCGAGGAGCTGGCCGGTCACCACACCAGCAAGGGGCAGAAGCATCCCCACAAGAGCGGCCTGTTCGGCGGTCTGTTCGGCCACCGCGACTGAACGCAAGGCGACGTCCAGCGAGGCGCCGCTCCCGATGCTCCAGTGCGCGAGCTCCCGCTGCCCAACACCACCGTGACCAGCCCCACCCCCAGCAGCTGTCTCGATCTGCGCGGCCTCCCCTGCCCGCTCAACTTGATCCGCTCGCGGCTGGCCCTTGAGGCCCTCGCTCCCGGGGACTGGCTGCAGCTGGATCTCGATGCCGGGGAGCCAGAACTATCGGTGGCCGAGGGCCTGCGCCGGGCAGGTCACCGGGTGGAGCGGCTGCCACCCCGGCAGCCAGAACCCCCAGAATCGGCCGGGTCCGCGGGGGTCCGCCTGCTGGTGCGCTGCCACGGTGCCTGAACCTGCCGCCGCTGACGGCCTGCCCAGAGGTCTGGTGGTGGCCCTGCAGGCCAACTACGGCTGGGTGGAGCTGGACCGTCCGGGGCCTGGCGGCAGGCAGCGGCTGCTCTGCACCCGCCGCAGCCGGCTGGCCAAGACCGGCCAGACGATCTGTGTGGGGGACCGGGTGCGCCTGGAGGGCATCGACTGGGCTGCGGGCCGGGGCGCGGTGGCCGGGGTGGAGCCGCGCAGCTGCCTGCTGCAGCGGCCGGCAGTGGCCAATGTGGCGCGGGTGGTGGTGGTGGTGGCCCTGGCGGAGCCCCAGCTCGACCCACAGCAGCTCTGCCGCTTCCTGATCACCGCCGAGGCCACCGGACGGCAGGTGGAGCTGGTGTTCTCCAAGGCCGATCTGATGCCCGCCGAGCAGGTGCAGGCCTGGTGCGTCAGGGCCCGGGGCTGGGGCTATGACCCCCTGGTGGTATCGGCCCGCAGCGGTCTGGGGCTGGAGTCGCTGCGGACCCGCCTGGGCCAGCCCGGCATCGCCGTGCTCTGCGGACCCTCGGGGGTGGGCAAGAGCAGTCTGCTCAACAGCCTCAGCCCGGGGCTCGATCTGCGGGTCGCCGCCGTGTCCGGCCGTCTCCAGCGCGGCCGCCACACCACCCGACACGTGCAGCTCTTTCGTGTGGCGGCCAACGCCCTGGTGGCCGACACCCCCGGTTTCAACCGCCCAGGGCTGCCGCCCGATCCGGCGGGGCTGGCGGCACTGTTTCCCGAGTTGCGCCAGCGCCTCAGTGAGGAGCCCTGTCGCTTCGGCAACTGCCTGCACCGGGGGGAGCCGGGCTGTGTCGCTGCCGACCCCTGGGACCGGCAGCAGCTCTACCGGCACTGTCTGGAGCAGATCCAGGCGCTCCTGGAGCGGCAGCAGGGCCTGCGCGGCAGTGGCGGTGGGGAGCGGCCGGCGGCAGGCCAGGCAGGCCTGGAAAGCCAACTCGATCCCCGACTGCGTCAGCCCTCACGCCGCCGCGGCCGGCAACGGCTGAAGCACGAGAGCCGTGACGAGGAGGACCATCCTGGGACGGAAGGTGCGCCGCCTCTCAGGTCCCGGCGCCGGGAAGATTGAGGTTGAGCCCACCGGTGAGCTCCTCCATCCGTCCCTTCATGGTGTTGGTGGAGAGCTCATAGGCTGCCTGCAGAGCCTGCAGCACGGCGGCTTCACAGCTGCCCGCTCCCTCGGCCACCAGTTCCGGCGCCAGGCGCACCTTCAGCGGCTGCTGGTTGCCGGAGAGCCAGACACTGGCACGACCGTCGGCGCTGCTCCCCTCCAGCTCCATGGCATCCAGTTCGTCCTGCAGCTTCTGGGCGTTCTGCTGCAGTTCCTGGGCCTTCTTGAAGGCTTCGGTGAGTTGACCGAAGTTGGGCAGTCCGAAGCCGGCCATGGCTGAGGAAACATTTCCGGCAGGCTAGGCGCCCGGGGGGACTCAGAATCCCAGCCGCTTCACCTCGGGATGGAGGTGCAGCTGGTAGGCGTCCTGCACCCGCGCCTGCACGGCGGCGATCAGGGTGCCGATGTCGGCCGCCGTGGCGTTGCCGGTGTTGACGATGAAGTTGGCGTGCATCGGCGACACCTGGGCACCGCCCCTGCTCAGCCCCTTGAGGCCGAGCTCCTCGATCAGCCGGCCCGCCTTGCGCGGTTCGGGATTGCGGAACACGCTGCCGCAGCTGGGCTGCTGGTAAGGCTGGGTGCTGGTGCGGCTGTGCAGGTTGGCGCTGGTGCGGGCCGTGACGCGCGCGGGGTCGTGGCCGGGTTGAAGCCGGAAGCGGGCCGAGAGCACCACCAGGGGCTCCTGCTGCAGCCGGCTGTGGCGGTAGGCGAAGTCGAGCTCGGCGGCCTCCAGGATGAAGGGCTGATCGGGCCGGGCCGGGTCGAGCACCAGCAGCGACTGCAGGCAGTCGGCGGTGCAGCCCCCCTGGGCGCCGGCGTTCATCACGGCCGCCCCGCCAACGGTGCCGGGGATGCCCACGGCCCATTCCAGCCCGCTCAGCCCGGCCCGGGCCGCCTTGCGGGCCAGGGTGGGGATGGGCTCACCAGCCAGGGCCTCCACCCAGCCCTCCTGGCCATCGATGCGGCTGCCCTGCAGACGCCGCAGGCAGAGGCTCAGGCCCGCCAGACCGGCGTCGGCGATCAGCAGGTTGGAGCCCGCGCCGAGACAGTGCAGGGGCAGCCCGGCCTCGAGGCGCCAGCTGAGCAGAGCCTGTAGTTCCCCGTGGTCGGCCGGCTCGGCGAACCACTCCGCCGCACCGCCCACCTTCCAGGTGGTGAAGTCCCGGAGGTCCACCGCGGAGCGCAGGTCCACAGAGCGGCGCAGGCTCGGCGATGGACTGGCGGGAGGGGCCATGGCGGGGCTAGGCGACCAGCGTCGCCAGGTCGGAGGAGCGGCTGCTGAGGCGGTCCCAGAGACTGTTGACATTGCCGGCGCCCATGGCCAGCACCAGATCGCCGGGCCGGCAGTCGTGGCTGATGCGCTCCGCCAGCTGGTCCATGGTGGCGGCCACACTCACAGGCACTGAAGGGACCAGGCGGTGCATCGCCCGGGCCAGGGCCTCACTGCTCACCCCTTCGATCGGCTGCTCGCCGGCGGCGTAGAGCGGGGCGAGCAGCACGGCGTCGGCGCCGATCAGGGCGCGGGCGAAGTCCTCCAGGAACTGGGAGGTGCGGCTGTAGCGGTGAGGCTGGAACACCGCCACCAGCCGCTGGGGCGGTGACGGCAGGGGGCTGCGCCCGCTGCTCACCATCAGCCGTGCCATCTCCAGGGTGGCGGCCACCTCACTGGGGTGATGGGCGTAGTCGTCCACCACCATGCGACCGTTCCAGACGCCGCGCAGATCGAAGCGCCGCCCAGGCGGCTGCAGTTCGGCGACGGCTGCCGCCAGGGCGCTGAACGGCACCCCCTCCAGCCGGCAGGCGGCGAGGGCCCCGGTGGCATTGCTGAGGTTGTGACGGCCGGGCAGGGGGAGCTCCAGTTCGCCGATCTGCAGGCCCTGTTCGTAGAAGGCCACGTGGCTGCCGTCACCGCGCTCCTCGAGCGGGACGGCGGCGAAATCCACCCCCTCAGGCGCTTCGATCGACCACCAGTGATCGGCGCCGAAGTGCTCGCGCAGGATCGGACAGTCGCGGTTGGCCAGCACCCTGCGGCAACCGCCGGCGAAGCGCTGCAGCGTGACGATCAGGGCCTGCAGGTCGGGGTAGTGGTCGGTGTGATCCAGCTCCAGATTGGTGAGCACACCCAGGTGCGGTCTGAACTTCACAAGGGAGCCATCCGATTCATCCGCCTCGGCGACGAGCAGGGGGCCGTCGCCATGGCGGCCGTTGCTGCCGAAGGCGGGCACCAGGCCCCCGATCACGGCGGTGGGGTCGAGGCCTGTGCTGGCCAGCAGGCTGGCCAGCAGGGTGCTGGTGGTGGTCTTGCCGTGGCTGCCGGCGACGGCGATGGCGGGCTGGGCGTTGATCAGAGCGGCAAGCACGTCGGAGCGGTGCCAGATGGTCAGCCCCAGCCGCCGGGCTTCGCTGAGCTCCGGGTTGGAGTCGGGCACCGCCGAGCTGATCACCACCTGCGGCGGCCGCACGCTGGCGGCGCCCACCTCCTTCAGGGTGGCGGCGGTCTGCTCCAGGAACACCCGCACCCCCAGCTGCCGCAACCGCTCCAGCACGGCACTGTCGCGGCGGTCGGAACCGCTCACCTGATGGCCCCGCTCCGCCAGGATCGCCGCCAGGGCCGACATGCCGATGCCGCCGACACCGATGAAGTGAAGAGGCTGCTGTCGGCTGAGCGGGGGGATCAACGTTGGGTTCCGGTCCAGGGACTTGACGCCGGTGGCTGGGGCTGGTGGGCGCCGCTGGCGTTGTGGATGCTGCCAGAGACGCGTCCCGGCGGCAGCAGGCCGAAATTAAGCCGTCCCGGTGAAGCCTGCTCAGAACCGTTGCCAGGACCGCAGCCCCCCTCGGGGCCGACGTCCCGCTGAGGGGGCCGGAAGGCTATTTCTGTATGATCGGCGCCCAAATCTCCCTCCTGCTGGCGGGTCCCGCCGCGCCTTTGCCATGACCTTGAAAGTTGCGATCAATGGATTCGGCCGTATCGGTCGCAACTTCATGCGTTGCTGGCTCAGCCGCGGTGCAAATACTGGCCTTGAAGTCGTCGGTCTGAATGATACCTCTGATCCCAGAACCAACTCACACCTGCTGCAGTACGACTCGATGCTGGGTCGCATCCGTGATGCGGAAGTCTCCTATGCAGACAATGCAATTATCGTCAATGGCCGCCATATCAAATGCTTCTCTGATCGTAATCCGCTGAATCTTCCATGGAAGGAATGGGGTGTTGATCTGGTGATCGAAAGCACCGGTGTGTTCGTGGACCAGTCCGGTGCCGGCAAGCACATCCAGGCCGGTGCCAGCAAGGTGCTGATCACGGCACCGGGCAAGGGAGAAGGGGTTGGCACCTTCGTGGTCGGCGTCAACGAACACGAATACCGGCATGATGACTGGCAGATCGTCTCCAATGCCAGCTGCACCACCAACTGCATGGCGCCGCTGGTGAAGGTGCTCGATCAGACCTTCGGCATCGTCAAGGGCACGATGACCACCACCCACAGCTACACCGGAGACCAGCGCATCCTCGATGCCTCCCACCGGGATCTGCGCCGGGCCCGCGCTGCCGCCATCAACATCGTGCCCACCAGCACCGGTGCCGCCAAGGCCGTCGCCCTGGTGTATCCGCCCGTTCAGGGGAAACTCAGCGGCATCGCCCTGAGGGTGCCCACCCCCAATGTCTCGGTGGTGGACATGGTGCTTGAGGTGGGCCGCGGCACCAGCCGCGAGGAGGTGAACGCGACCCTCAAGGCCGCCGCCGACGGGCCGATGAAGGGCATCATCAAGTACTCCGATCTGCCCCTGGTTTCGAGCGACCATGCCGGCACCGACGAGAGCACCATCGTCGATTCCGATCTCACCCTGGTCATGGGCGACAACATGCTCAAGGTGGTGGCCTGGTACGACAACGAATGGGGCTACAGCCAGCGTGTCGTTGACCTGGCCGAGGTGGTGGCCCGCAACTGGAAGTGAGTGAACCCGCCCGGGGCTGGAAAGTCTTCCGCCGCATCCCGCCAGGCGATCAACGCCTCCCCTGCGCTTGCTTCCGCCAGCACCCCGATCACGCGGCTGCCGGGCAGGGTCGCCACCAGCTGATCCGCCCAGCCTGAGTCCAGCGCCAGCACCAGCTCGAAATCCTCGCCGCCGTGGAGGCACCAGTCCACAGCCTCGGGCAGGCCGGCCATGGCCGCCTCCAGGGGCAACCAGCGCAGCTCCAGCTGGGCCTGGCAGCCGCTGGCCGCGGCCAGGGCCGACACCGCCGCCGCCAGGCCGTCGCTGCTGTCAGTGCCGCCCACCCGCCAGGCCATGCCCTCGGGCCGGCTGGCCGCAAGGGCTTTCACGGCGTCCAGCCGTGGGCGGGGTCGCTGATGGGCTGTGATCGCCCTCTGCACCAGCCCGGGATCGAGCGCCGCGGCGCTGGGGCTGCGGGCCCAGGGCGTGCCCTGCAGGATCTCCAGCCCCAGGCGGCTGAGCCCATGGGGGCCGGTGCTCACCAGCCGGTCCCCAGGCCGGCCGCCGGCCCGCCGGATCGGGGCCGGGGCGCCGCTGGGGGTGTGGGCCAGGGGTCCCACGGCCGTGACCGCCAGCAGGCGCTGCAGACCGGCGCTGCAGTCTCCGCCCAGCACCTCGCCCCCGTAGGTCTCCAGGCAGGCGCGCAGGCCTGTGTAGACCGCCTCCACCCAGGGCCAGGGGGTGTGCCCGGGCGCCACCAAACCCACGCTCAGCCCGTGCACGCCACGGCAGCCCATGGCGGCCAGATCGGAGAGGTTGGCGGCGGCGGCCCTCCAGCCCACGTCGAAGCCGCTGGTGGTGGCATCGCTGAAGTGCAACCCCTCCACCAGCACGTCGGTGTTGAGCACCACCGCGCCCTGCAGGCTGAGCACGGCGGCGTCGTCAAGGAACTGGCCCGCTGGCGCGAAGGCCGCCAGCCGCTCGATCAGCGCCGCTTCGCCCAGCTCGGCGAGGCTGGGGCCCTCAGCGGCGATCATCAGCCATGGGGCCGGAGGTTGGCGGCTCCCTCGATCACCTCCGCCGAGACGATCACGTCATCAACCCCGAGCTCCTCGAGCACATCGAAACCGTCCACCACGTAGCCGAAGGCGGCGTAGCGGCCATCCACCAGATTCAGGCCCGCCGGGGTGAGTTCCGCTTCGTAGAGAAAGAAGAAGAACTGCGAAGACCCATCATCGAGCCTGTCGTCGGAGTGGGCCCAGCCCAGGGTGCCGAGGGTGGCGAAGGGAAGCACAGGTGTGGCCTTGTAACGGCCGAGATCCTCGAAGGTCTGGTTGTAGAAGGGAGCCTCTTCCTCCGGCACCCGGATCTCGAGGGGCACACGGCGCTCCTGGCCCGTCTGCGGATCGATATAGCCCTGCTCGGGACCCTCGGGATCGCCCGACTGGAGCACGTAGAAGTCCTCGGCCCGGATGAAGGGAAGGCCGTCGTAGAAGCCGCGTTGCACCAGGTCCACGAAGGCTCCGGCCGTCAGCGGTGCGTTGTAACCGTCGACCACGGCGGTGAGGTCGCCCCTGGTGGTGGAGATCAGCACGCTGGCTCGGCCCAGCAGGCGTGGCAGGGCGTCGAACTGGGCGGGAATCGCGAAGGGAAACTGGCCCACCAGCAGCGCCTCGGCCTCGCCGATGCGGCTCAGGGCCTCCCGGCGGGCGTCAAGGAACGGCTCGCGCTGTTGCCCGGCGGCAGCGGCGGCCAGCAGCTGCAGCTGGCCGTCCAGCTCCTCCAGCAGCGTCTGGGCGCGCACCTGGTCAGTGCCCTCGAAGCTGTCGAGGATGGCGTTGCGGTTGCTGCCCAGCAGTGACTGGCTGCGCCGCACGGTGTTGACCAGGGCTGACCAGCGCTTGGCGCGCAGGTCGTCGCTGGTGTCCTCGAGCCGGTGCTGCAGCTCCTGCAGACGCGGAGCGTCCACCGGCAGGGCGTTGCGCAGGATCGCCGCCGGATCCTTGACGGCGTTGCCCTGGGGCAGGGCGGCCCGGGCGGCGGGCGCCAGCAGCAGCAGGGTGAGCGCCAGGACCGCGGCGCCACGCCAGAGCGCTGCCGGCCAGGGCCGGCGCGCAGGGCGGATCGGGCCTGGTGCCATGGCCGTGCAACCTCTCTGGCCGGACTTTGGCACAGCCCTCCGGCGCCTGCCGGCGCGGTTCATGGGTTGCTGTAGCCAGCCGTACAATCCGCCCGATCCGAACCGTCGGAATGATCTCCAGCAACGACTTTCGAACCGGCACCTCGATTGAGCTGGATGGGCAGGTCTGGCGAGTCGTTGAATTTCTGCACGTCAAGCCCGGCAAGGGCTCGGCGTTCGTGCGCACCAAGCTGAAAGCGGTGCAGAGCGGCAACACGGTGGAGAAAACCTTCCGCGCCGGTGAGATGGTGGCCCAGGCTCAGCTGGAGAAAAGCACCCTGCAGCACACCTACATGGAAGCTGAGGACTACGTGTTCATGGACATGGGCAGCTACGAGGAAACCCGCCTCAGCGCTGCCCAGATCGGTGACAGCCGCAAATACCTCAAGGAGGGCATGGAGGTGAACGTGATCTCCTGGAACGGCAAACCCCTGGAGGTGGAACTGCCCAACTCGGTGGTGCTGGAGATCACCCAGACCGATCCCGGAGTGAAGGGCGACACCGCCACGGGTGGCACCAAACCGGCGATTGTGGAGACCGGCGCCCAGGTGATGGTGCCGCTGTTTCTCTCGGTGGGTGACAAGATCAAGATTGATACGCGCACTGACAGCTATCTCGGCCGGGAGAACTGATCGTCATGCAGCTTGACCACGATCAGCTCAAGGCGTTGCTGGCCCTGCTCGGCACCAGCGACATCCAGGAGTTCAAGCTCGAGGGCGACGATTTCCGTCTGGAGGTGCGCCGCAACCTGCCGGCTGCCGCCGTGCCGGCTCCGGTGGCTCCGGGGCAGGTCGGGGATGTCGCGGCACCGCTGCCGCCAGCGCAGCCGGCCGCCATGGCCGAAGCGCCCTCGGCGCCGCCACCTCCGGCGGCCGCCAGCCGCAGCGAGCTGCTGGAGATCACGGCGCCGATGGTGGCCACCTTCTACAACGCCCCGGCCCCCGGCGAGCCGGCCTTCGTGGAGCTGGGCAGCCGCATCCGCGAGGGGCAGACCGTGTGCATCCTCGAGGCCATGAAGCTGATGAATGAACTCGAGGCCGAGGTGAGCGGGGAGGTGGTGCAGATCCTGGTGGAGAACGGCACTCCGGTGGAGTTCGGCCAGGTGCTGATGCGCATCAGGCCCTCCTGAGGCGCGCCTCAGCCCAGGTCCCAGGCGGTTTCGATCGCCGCCGCCATGCTCAGGGGCCGGGCGATTCCCTGCCCGGCGATGTCGAATCCGGTGCCGTGATCGGGTGAGGTGCGCAGGAATGGCAGGCCGAGGGTGGTGTTCACTGCGGCGTCGAAGGCCAGCAGTTTCACTGGAATCAGTCCCTGATCGTGGTAGAGGGCCAGGTAGCCGTCCGCCGCGCTGCCCTGTCCGCGCCAGGCGGCGGCCGCATCCAGCCAGCAGCTGTCCGGGGGGCGTGGCCCCTCCAGGAGCACCCGCGGGTGGCGGGCCCGCC
Organism: Cyanobacteria bacterium J06638_7; assembly: GCA_039818745.1. Lineage (GTDB taxonomy): Bacteria > Cyanobacteriota > Cyanobacteriia > PCC-6307 > Cyanobiaceae > NIES-981. The sequence continues at coordinate 77,671 of JBCBTI010000003.1, read as the reverse complement.
AGGACTCCAGGCCGGCCTCCAGCCAGTCGCGCTCCTCATCACCGAGGGCGCCGGCCTCACCGGCGTGGGGATTGAGGGCGGCCACCGCCAGATGGGGTTCAGGGCTGAAGCGCTGGCAGAAGGCCAGCAGCAGATCGAGCTTGCGCTCCACCAGGGCGGCATCGAGATGGGCGGACACCGCGGCCAGGGGGATGTGCGTGGTGGCCAGCAGAGTGTTGAGCCGCCAGCTCCCCTGGGGGGATCGGGCCGTGAACAGCATGGCGGCCTCCCTCACCCCGGCCAGTTCGGCAAGGCGTTCGGTCTGCCCGGGGTAGTCATGGCCGGCGCTGTGCCAGCTGGCCTTGGCGATCGGTGCCGTCACCAGAGCCTGGCAGTCGCCCGCCAGCACCAGTCCGGCCGCGGCCTCCAGCCAGGTGAAGCTGGCGTCACCGGCGGCCGGGCCGCTCTGGCCCGGGGCCACGGTTCGCTCCAGGGGCAGATCGAGGATCTCCAGGCTGGCCGGATCGCGCAGCGGCGCCTCACTGCGCTGGCGCAGGGCGGCATGGCTGGCCTCCAGCCAGCGGCGGCAGCCCACCAGCACGGGCTCCAGGCCGCCCGGCAGCGGCCGGGCCAGGGCCTTGAGCACCACTTCGGCGCCGATGCCGGCCGGATCGCCCAGGGCGATGGCGAGGCGCCGCCGGATCGAGTTGGATGGCTCCCGGGTGGTGCTGCGGTTGCCCATGCTGCGTTGGTTCTTGCTGTTGGGATTGCTGTGGGGGCTGGGCACCGGCATCAGCCGCGGCTGGATTGAGCTGCGCTGGGGCCGGATGCTTCAGGACCTCGGCCTTCCCTTCGTGGCCGATCCTGACGCCGGCGTGGACTGCCCGCCCGCGAGCGGCGCGTCAGCGCCGGCCTCCTCCTCGTCCCTCAGGCAGGCCGGCAGCCCTTCCCGGAAGCTGGGGTAGCGCAGGCGGTAGCCCAGTTCGCCGCAGAGAAGCCGGTTGCTCACCCGCCGGTTTTCGGCCCAGAAACTGCGTGCCATCGGGCTGAGATCGGCTTCGATGTCGGCGTAGCGCTGCACCGGCGGCAGGCTGAGGCCCAGCAGATGGCTGGCGAAGCCGAGCACCTCGCTGGAAGGACAGGGGCAGTCGTCGGCGAGGTTGACCAGCGGCGGCCGCTGCCCGGCCGGCAGGGCCAGGCAGTGGAGCAGGGCGCCGACGATGTCGTCGACGTGCACCCGCGAGAACACCTGGCCGGGTTTGTGGATCAGGCGGCTGCGACCGCTGCGCAGGCTCGCGAATGGGCTGCGGCCAGGGCCATAGATCGCCGGCAGGCGCAGCACCTGCACCGGCAGCCCGCTCGCCCGCCAGTCCTCTTCCGCTTCCAGCCGGGCCTGGCTGCGGCCGCTGCCGGGGCGGGGCGGAGCGCTTTCATCCACCCAGGCGCCGCCCGTGCAGCCATAGACGCCGGTGGTGGAGAGGTATCCCACCCACGCCAGCGGCAGCCGGGCGAGGGCCCCACCCAGGCTGCGCAGCACCGGATCGCCAGGCCCGCCGTCGGGGGGCACGCTCACGAGCACGTGGCTGACGTCCGCCAGGGCGGCCGCATCCGGCTGCCGCGGCTCGCGGCTGTCGAAGGGCAGCCAGGCTGCCGCTGCGGGCAGGGCCGAGGCGGCCGGCCGGGCAGGGGGCAGCGCTTCCGGGGGCTGACGGCTGGTCAGCACCAGGCTGAAGTTCAGGTTTGCGGCGGCGCGGGCGAAGCGCTGGCCGGTGTAGCCGCCGCCCACCACCAGCAGCCGGCCTGCCGGCTTGACAGCCGCGGCGTTCATGAGTACACCTGTATCACTGTCCCGGGTCCCATGTCAGCCCCAAGCGCCACCACCCCCCGCAGCTCCACTCCCCGCCGCCCTGTCCCCCGCCGACCCGTTCCCCGCCGACCCGTTCCCATCCAGCCCCTGCCCATCCCTGCCGCCAAGCTTCACCCCCAGCTTGCCGCCAGGCCCGCTCTGCTGGCGGGGGCTGCGTTCCGGCGGGCTCTCCCCAGCGCTCCGTCGGGGCTGCCCGCCGCAGTGGTGGCAGGGCTGCTGCTGTTGACGGCGGCGCTCCTGGCGCCCGAACGGCCCCAGGATCAGGCAGCGATCTGCCAGCGCCACAACGGGGCGGTGGCCTGCCGGGTGTGGTGATGGCTTGCTGCCGCCGGCGCGCTGCCGGTGGCTTCAGCCGGGTTCACCCACTCCAGCAGCCGGATCGCCAGCCGCAGATCCCCCTCCAGCCAGGCCCTGATCGCCATGGCCCGGCGGGGGTCATAGAAGCGCTGGCTGCGGTACCAGAGGAACACATCGCCGTCGCCCTTGTGGCCGTTGCAGGAGAGGCAGGCGGGCACGCAGTTGGCGGTGACACTCGAGCCCCCGCGGCTCTGGGGATGCACGTGGTCGATGGATTCGGACCGCTGACCGCAGTAGATGCAGGTGTGGTCGGTGAGCTCGTGCAGGGAGCGCCGCCAGCGCCGGTGTTTGAGTTTGGGACAGAGCTCCTCGAGAGAGACGGCGTTGATGGCTGGGCTATGCCCTGCGGCGTGGCGCGACCCCCTGTCCCTGGCCTGCATGCGCGTGGCTCGGTTGGCACAGTTATGCCGCATCACGAGCGCTGACACTGTGTCCGGGGCTGCAGTCAGACCCCTTCGTTGCCGCCTGCGTCTCGGCGCCACCGGCCGCATCGAGGTGATCAGTCCTTTCGACGCGGTGACCCAGGCCCAGCTGCGGGCGATCCGTCCCCGCGGCCAGTGGAATGGCCGGCAGCGCTGCTGGGATTTTCCCCTGGAGGCTGCTCTCGCCCTGCGCCGCACCCTGGCCGATCGCTTTCCGGTGGAGCCGGAACTGGCTCAGTGGCTTGACTGGCTGGAGCAGCCGCTGCCGCCGCTGCCGCCCCACCGCCAGCTGGTGGAGGCGGCCAGCCTGGCTGAACCCCTGGCGGACGGGCGCCGCCTGTTCGCCCACCAGCGGGCAGCGGCCCGCTGGCTGCTGGCCCGGCGCGGAGCCGTGCTCGCCGATGCCATGGGGTTGGGCAAAACCCTCTCCGCCCTGGCTGCGGCCAGGGCCATGGTGCGCCTGGCCGACTGCCGTGTGCTGGTGGTGGCTCCGGTGGGTCTCCACGACCACTGGCACAGCGAGGCCCTGGCCCTGGGCCTGCGCCTTGAGCTGCACAGCTGGGCCCGGCTGCCCTCCGCCCTGCCGCCGGCCGGCACCGTGCTGATTGCCGATGAGGCCCACTTCGCACAGAACCTGCACACCAGCCGCTGTCGGGCCCTGCTGCGCCTGGCCCGCCACCCCCGTCTGCGGGCCGCCTGGCTGCTCACCGGCACGCCGATGAAGAACGGCCGTCCGGCCCAGCTCTACCCCCTGCTGGCCGCCATCGACCACCCCCTGGCCCGTGACCGGCGTGCGTTCGAGGCCTGCTTCTGCCAGGGGCACTGGAGCGAACGCCGCGGCCAGCGCCTCTGGCAGGCCAGCGGCGCCAGCAACCTGGCCGAGCTGCAGCGTCTGATCCGCCCCCTGCTGCTGCACCGCCGCAAGCAGGACTGCCTCGATCTGCCGCCCAAGCAGCGCCGGCTGCACCCAGTGGAGCTCAAGGCCTCTCAGGGGCGAGGGTTTCAGCATCAGCTGGAGCGCCGGGTGCTCGACTACCGCCGCCGGGCCGCCCGCGGGGAGGTGCGGCGGGATGCCGAGGTGCTGGCCGTGCTCACGGCCCTGCGCCAGATCGGCTCCGACTACAAGCTGCCGGCGGCCCGGGCACTGGTGGAGCCACTGCTGGCGCAGGGCGAGGCGGTGGTGGTGTTCACGGCCTTCGTGCGCACTGCCCTGATGCTGCAGCGGGCGCTAGGTGAAGCCGCCCTGCTCACCGGGGCCGTGCCGGTGGCCGAGCGCCAGCGTCGGGTGCGGGAGTTCCAGGCCGGTGCTGTGCCGGTGTTGATCGCCACCTTCGGCACCGGCGGCCTGGGCTTCACCCTGCACAGGGCCCGCCACGTGCTGCTGATCGAGCGCCCCTGGACCCCGGGGGATGCGGAGCAGGCCGAGGATCGCTGCCACCGCATCGGCATGACCGGCAGCCTCACCAGCCACTGGCTGCAGCTGGGGGTGGCCGATCAGCTGGTGGACGGCCTGATCGCCAGCAAGGCCGAGACCATCGCCCTCACCTTCCACCGCCGCCCCAGGCAACTGCAGCGCCGCCGGCTCACGGCGATGGTGCGGGAGGTGCTGCGGGACTGGTGAGCGGCGTTTCAACGCAGAGGGCCCGGCGCACCTCCAGGTCACTGCGCAGCTGGGCATCCAGCTGATCCTCCGGCACGGACTCCGCCAGGCGCAGGGCCTGGCGCAGGTCCTCGCAGGCGGACGCGTCGTTACCGGCCAGGCTGTGCAGCAGATAGCGGTCGTTGCGGGGGCCCGGATCGTCGGCAAAGGTGGCCACCACGTCGTCACAGCGGGCGATCTGCTGCTGCAGCCGATCCAGGCTCACCTCCCGCAGGCAGTCGTCGCTGCGCAAGCCCTGCTGCCGGGGCAGGGGCTGCTCGCTGCAGCCCAACAGGGTCAGGATTGCGCCCAGCAGGGCTGCGGCCCCCAGCGGGGGGCGGCGCCGGCGGCCGGCCCCGGGCTCAGTACCCGTAGCGCTCACTGCGGGTCATGGCACCATCGGCGGTCTGCGGCGAGCCGTCCTCGGTCTCCTGCTGGGGGAACAGATCGCCGAGATAGGTGCCGCAGTTGGGGTAGCTGGCGGGGTTCTGCACCACCGCCTCGGTGATCATCACCGCCCCGTGCCGGGGTGAGGGCCGGAACAGCCCGCTGCCCTGGCGCTTGATGACCTCATAGGCCGCGTCCCAGCTGACCTCGTGGCTGTTGCCGCTGTCGCGCATGAAGCAGTAGATCTGGGCCCCCTTGTCACCCGGGGTGGTCATGCCCGCCTGGGTGACGGGGATCTGCTGGGCGGTCGCCCCCAGCGGCGCCCAGCCGGCAGCCAGCAAGGCCACCGGCAGCAGCCAGGTGTGCAGGCAGGTGTGCAGGCGGGTCAGCCTCAGGGCGTGTTGATCGACCATCACTCCCTCGTGCATCGGGGACCCAAGGTATCGATGCTGCCGGCCGCCGTCGAGAGCGGCCGGGGGGCGAACTGGCCGGTGTCAGGGCGGCGGCTGGGCAATCGGCAGCATCAGCCGCAGCAGCAGGGGCGTCACCACCAGCACGGTGATCAGGCGCAGGGCATGGAGCAGGGCCACGGCGGCCCCCACGCCGAATTCGGCCCCGGCCAGGCTCATGCCGCTGATGCCGCCGGGTGCAGAGCCCAGCAGGGCGATCACCGGATCAATGCCCAGCAGGCGGCTGCACACCAGGGCCACCGCCAGCCCCGCCAGCACCAGGGTGGCGGTGATCAGCAAAGCGGGTCGCCACAGCTGCCGCAGCTCCAGCAGGGCGGTGGAGCTGATGCTGGTGCCGATCACCGTGCCGATGGCGATCTCCAGGGCGGTGCGCGTACCAGGGGGCCACTGGGCCGGCTCCATGCGGCCACTGGCACTCACCAGCCCCGCCGCCAGCAGGGCTCCGGCCAGGGGCGCGGCCGGCAGGCCGCTGCGCAACGCCAGCAGGCCCCCGGCCGTTCCCGCCAGGGCATAGAGCAGCAGCGTCCAGGATGCGGGCATGCCGCCATCATCGCCAGAAGCGCGCAGGGCGCGTCCGTTCAGCTCCTGCACGCCGCCAACGTGCGCAGGCTTCGCGGATGTGCTGTCATCGGCTCCAGCGCCTCGCATTCCCATGACGTCCGCCTCCGTGTCTTTCCGGATCACCCGCAGCACCGAAGATCTGGCCCAGACCGCCCATGCCCTGTCGCAGCGGCTGGTGATGCTCGAGCAGCGTCTTGAAGCGGTGGAAGTGCTGCTGCAGCGGGCGCTGGAGCCCGGCGAGGAGCGCGACCCCCAGGAACTCAGCAGCCTGGACAACGTGGAGCAACTGCTGCTGGACTGCCGCCTTCTGCTCGGGCTGGATCAACAGTCCCCCGCGGCGGCTGACTGTGCTGATGCCCCCGTGGCCGTGGCGCCCTTCAGTGCGCCGGCCAGCGCTGCTGAGGACAGCGGCGAGATCGATGCTGAGGCCCATCAGCAGGGCCTGGCGGCCTGAGTCACCCTCGCCCTTGCTTGCAGGGGATGGCAAAATGGGAAGAAAGTGAGCTCATGGCTTACCCCAGCCCCGCACACTCCACCAGTCACTCCTCTGGTCACTCCCCAGCAACTGCACCGGTTACGGCCGCCACGCTTCCCAAAGCCGGCGCGGTTCCCGCAGTTCCCCAAGCGGCTGCCGCTCCTGGCAACAGAACGGCTCCGCACCGCGCCTCCCCCCCCGCACGCTCCCAGTCAGGTCCACTGGCAGCCAGTGATGACGGTGAGCATCAACGTGAGAAGCTGCAGTTCGCCCTTGCCGTTGCCCTCACCCGCGGGGATCGGCTGCGGGAAGATGAACTGCGCAACCAGATCACGGCCCTGGGTGGCTACGGCGAAGAACCGGGCACCTGATCGCCCCCGCATCGCCAGATCACACAGCGTCATCCCCATGGGGCGGCACAATCAGCGGTGATTGACTAGGATTCACTTGTCGGTTCTCTGTCCCCTTCGGAGCAGGTGGTTGACATTGGATAACCTCGTTTTGGCCTCCTGCATCGGGCATGCTTTCCCCCTGGCGATGCTCTTGGGCATCCCACAATCGTTTCTCTCGTGACCTCTCTCGCCATTTCTGAAGGCGTCAGCCTTGCCGTGCGGCTGCGGGCGGCATTCCTGCCTGCTGTCTGCATGTCCCGGGAAGCTTCAGGTAGCTCGCCTTCGCCCCGTTCCTCACGCCTTCCTGGATCGGTATGACGGCAACCCTGTCGGCCAAGCCCCCCATCCACGGTGGCCCCTCCCGCGGCAATGGCCAGGGCGAGCAGAGGGATCTCCGGCTGGAGCTCCGGGGGCGCATCAGCAGCCTTGAGCTTCAGGCCAGGAGCGCGGCCGAAGCGGGTGAGATCGCCCAGTCGGCGCGCATGATCCTGGCGGCGCTCGATTGCGAACGCCGACTGGCTGCCACGGGCCCCCAGGTGCTGCAGTTGATCAAGCCCAGGCCCTGATTCAGGCGTTCTCAGCCCGCCCCGATGGCCGTCCCGCCATCCGGAGGGCCGGTTCGGCTGTAGTCAGCAGGTCGGGGCCGCCGGCCCCGGCGTCACGGTTTTGATTACAGACTGTGACGAGGTCCTGCCGCCGCTCCTGCCTGCCCCAGCCATGGTGTGCCAACCGATTGCCGCAGCCAGGCCCGCCAGGCCCGCAGCAGCGCCGCGACCTCGGGCCTCGTGGGTTTACGCGTTCGCGGCCCTCGCCCCCCTGATGGCCGTTGCCCTGGCTCGGGCGGCGGCCCCCCTGGCTGGCTGGCGCTCCACCCTGCCGCTGCTGCTGGTGCTGGGGTGGGTCCTGTGGCTGCGCCGCTGTCCGGAAGCCGCTCTGCCCATGGCCGCCCGCCGCAGCGCGATAGCGGTGAGCGCCCTGCTCAGCCTCAGCTACCTGGTCTGGCGTGCCACCAGCACGCTCAACCTCAGCACGACCGAGTCCACGGTCATCAGTCTGGCGATGCTGGCGGCCGAAGCCGCCCTGCTCGGCCATGGCCTGCTGCAGCTGGCGCTGGCCTGGTTTCGGGAGCCGCCGGTGGGTGAGGAGGCCGAGCAGGCGGCCCTGCGGCTGCGCCACTGCCGCCGCCACGATCCCCGCCGCCTGCCCAGCGTGGACGTGCTGGTGCCCAGCTGCGGAGAGCCCCTGGAGCTGGTGGAGCGCTGCCTGCGCGGCTGTCTGGACCTGGACCATCCCGGCGTGACGGTGTGGCTGCTCGATGACGGCCGCCGCTCCGAGCTGGCTGCCCTCTGCCGCCGGCTGGGGTGCCGCTACCTCAGCCGGTCGCACCGCCGCCAGGCCAAGGCCGGCAACCTCAACCACGCCCTCAGCGAGCTGAACGGGGATCTGCTGGCTGTCTTTGACGCCGACGTGATTCCCCAGCGCAGTTTTCTGGCGCGCACCGTGGGCCTCTTTGACGATCCCCGGGTGGCGCTGGTGCAGACACCCCAGAGCTACATGAATGCCGATCCGGTGATCCGCAATCTCGGGCTGGAACGCTGGCTGATGCCCGATGAGGAGTACTTCTACCGCTGGATCGAGCCCACCCGCCAGGGGGTGGGCGCCGTGGTCTGCGCCGGCACCTCCTTCGTGATGCGCCGCCAGGTGCTGCTGCAGGTGGGGGGCTTTGAAACCGAGACCCCCTCGGAGGACCTGGCCACGGGCATCCGCATCGCCGCCGCCGGTTATCGCTGTGTCTACGTCAACGAGAAGCTCAGCGCCGGCCTGGCGGCTCCCAGCCTGGAGGCCATGGCCCGCCAGCGCTGCCGCTGGGCCAGCGGCACCCTGCAGACCCTGCGCACCTCGGCCAGTCCCCTGACCATCGCCGGGCTGTCACCCCTGCAGCGGCTCGCCTATCTGGAGGGCATCCTGCACTGGCTGAACGTGTTCCCCCAGCTGCTGCTGCTGCTGCTGCCGCTCAGCTTCGGCCTGCAGGGGGTGCCGCCCCTGGTGCTCAGCGACAACGGCTGGCTCACCGTCGCCCTGCCGCTGGTGGCCGTCCAGGTGCTGCTGGTGCGCTGGTTCAGCCACGGCTCGCGCTCGGCCCTGCTGCCCGAGCTCTACCGCTGGGTGTTCCTGGTGCCGCTGCTGCTGGCGGTGCTGGCCACCATGGCGGGGCGGCCACGGCGCTTTCGCGTCACTCCCAAAACCGTGACCCGGCGGCAGCAGGGCGGCCCGGCGGCCCGGCTGGCGCTTCCGCTCATCGCCCTGCTGGTGCTGCAGCTGATCAATGTGCTCTGGCTGCTGGGCGGTGCCGCACCAGCGCTGCCCCTGGCGTGGAGCGCGCTGGCGGTGCTCAGCCTGCTGGCCGCCCTGAGGGCCTGCCGGGACCGGCCCGGCTCCGGCCTGGCGGTGTGGTTCCGGCCTCTGGTGAGCGAGGTTTGGCTGGAGCAGCAGGGGCGGCGCTGGCCAGCCCGGCTCACCGCCATCAGTGAACAGGGCCTGGAACTGGCCTGGCCCGCTGCGGACCGACCGGGCTGGGGGATGGACCCGCACCAGTCCCTGAGCATCGGCGGCCCAGCCCTCGCCGGCGAGGGCTGGACGCTGCTTTCCCGCCAGCTGGAGCGCCGAGGCTCCCTGATCCGTGCGGGAGCAACCTGGCTGCATGCCGCCGCCGCCGATCGGGAGCGGCTGCAGAGCCTGCTCTACCGGCAGAGTTCACTGTGGCCGACCCGACAGGCCCCGTGGGAACCTCGAGCTCTGTTGGCCGTGCTGGTGGCCCTGGTGAGCCCCCTGCCGCCGCAGGGCTGGTTCCGCCGCAGCGCCCTGCCCATCCAGCTGGAGCCCCTGCCGGTGGCCGTGGCCTGAAGCCCCGCGGCTGGAGGTCAGCAGCAGCCGGCGTTGCTGCCGGCGTCAGCCGCCGACCCGCCGAAGGGCAGGGACGAGCCGCAGCCCTGGAACGGGCCGTGGTGACGGCTGAAATCACCGATGAAGTCGAAATGGGGAGCAAGCCGGCTGTCGGCCAGCATGCGGAAGGTGTTGCCGCAGACGGGAAACACCCTGCCGGTCTCGATCCGGTGGTGCTTGTCGAAGGGCAGGGCCTGGGGGAGACAGGCGATGGTGCCGCGGTAGATCACCGCCTGGCCGTGATCTTCGCAGGCATCCTCCAGCTCGGGGATGTGGAACAGCCGGTAGGTGGCCGACACGAACCGAATCGCGCCGGTGCGCTCCGCCAGCTCCGGGTCCGTGATCTCCAGGGGCCGGTCGCTCACCAGCCGGGGGTCGGCGAAGCCCGCCCGCCGGGCCAGGCGCAGAAAGTCATTCCCGTAGAGAGCGCCGCTGAGGCATTCGCCGTGCAGCACCGGGTCGTGGCGCAGGGCCTGGGGCACCCGCCGGTCGGTGTAGACATCGGCGAAGAAGAACTCGCCGCCGGGTCTGAGCAGTCGCCGCACCCCGGCGAGCACGGCCAGCTTGTCGCTCGAGAGGTTGACAACGCAGTTGGAGATCACCACGTCGAAGCTGCCGCTCTCCAGAGGCAGGGCCTCCAGATGCTCGATGCGGCCCTCAAGAAAGCGCACATTGGCGAAGCCGAAGGCCTCGGCCTGGTGCTGCTGGTGGCGCCGGGCCACGGCCAGCTGTTCCGGCGTCATGTCCACGCCCACCACCTCGCCGCCCGCGCCCACCAGCTGAGCCAGCAGGTACACGTCCCGGCCGCTGCCGCAGCCCAGATCGAGCACCCGCAGGCCCTCCAGCAGCGGTGGCACCACCAGTCCGCAGCCGTAGTAGCGCGAGAGCACCTCGGGATGGATGCGGGCCAGCAGGGGCCGCAGGGCCGCGGGCACGCTGCTGGCATCGCAGCAGGCACTGGTGCGCAGGTCGGCGCTGCTGCTGAGGGTGGAGCCGTAGTACTTCTGAACGCTGCGCTGGAGTTCGCTGGCGCTGTTGTCGCAGCAGCTGGTGTCGGTGCTGTTGCTAGTGCTGGTGCTGCGGCTGACCATGGGGGCTGAAGGGCTGAAGGGCTTGAAGGCCGAAGCGGCGGTGCCGATGCTGGCGCAGCGGGCTCAGCCCCGCCGCCGCCAGGCGTGGTAGCGCTGCAGCCAGGGCATCAGGTGCTGGGGCACCCGCTGCTTCTTCCACACTCCGGCGGCGTATTTGTTGGCCTCGGCGAAGGTGGGATAGGCGTGGATCGTGGCGAAGATGCGCTTCAGCCCCAGGCCCCAGCGCATCGCCAGCACGAACTCTGCCAGCAGCTCGCCGGCGTGCTGGCCCACGATCGTGGCGCCAAGGATGCGGTCACCGCCGGGCTGGGTGAGCACCTTCACGAAGCCCTGCTCGGCGCTGTCCACAATGGCGCGATCGAGTTCGTGCAGCGCGTAGCGGGTGACCTCCACCGCCACACCCTGCGCCGCGGCCGCGGCCTCGGTGAGCCCAACGGTGGCCACCTCCGGCTCGGTGAAGGTGGTGCGTGGGATCACGCGGTAGTCGGCCTTGAAGGAACGCAGCTGGCCGAAGAGGGCATTGACGGCCGCGTACCAGGCCTGATGGGCGGCGGTGTGGGTGAACTGGAAGGGGCCCGCCACATCGCCGGCGGCGTAGATGTTGGGGTAGAGGGTCTGCAGCCGGTCGTTGGTAGTGACCGTGGCGTTGGTGGGGATTCCCAGCTCCTCGAGGCCGTAGCCCCGCAGCCTGGCGCGGCGACCGAGGGCGCAGAGCACGGCGTCGCAGGCGATGCGTTCCTGGCGCTCCCCCCGCTGCGCCCGCACCGTCACCTCGCCCCGCGGACCGGGCTCGCGCTCGAAGCCGAGCACCTGGGTACCCGTGAGCAGGTGCACGCCATCGGCCTCCAGTGCCCGCTGCACCTCGGCCGCCACATCGTCGTCCTCCTTCTTGAGCAGGCGCTCACTGCGCTGGACCTGGGTGATCGGCAGGCCCAGCTGAGCGAGGGCCTGGGCCAGTTCGCAGGCCACGGGCCCGCCGCCCAGCACCACCAGCCGCGGCCGCTCCAGCGGGCAGTTGCCCAGCCAGCTCCAGACGCTCTCACTGGTGAGCAGGGGGATCGCATCGATCCCCGGCAGCTGCGGCACCATCGGTTCGGCGCCGGTGGCGAGCACGATCGAGCGGGCCGTGAGCAGCTGCTCGCCACCCTGCTGGTCGCGGATGGCCACGGTCCAGGGATCGAGCAGCCTGGCGTGGCCCTGCACCACCTCCACGCCCAGACCCTCGTAGCGCTCGATGCTGTCGTGGGGGGCCACCGCCTCCACCTTGGCGGCCACGCGTGCGAACACCTCGCGCACGCTCAGCTGCGGCTCCACCGGCTCGAGGCCAAGGCGGTCGGCCCGGCGCATGCGCGCCGCCAGCCGCGCCGAGCTGATCAGCGCCTTGCTGGGCACACAGCCGCTGTTGAGGCAGTCGCCGCCCATCGCGGCCCGCTCCACCAACGTCACCCGCGCCTTCACCGTGGCGGCGATGTAGGCCGTCACCAGGCCGGCCGCCCCGGCGCCGATCACGATCAGGTTGCGGTCGAAGCGGCGGGGCCGCCGCCAGGGCCTGTACAGCCTCCAGGTGTGCCAGCGGCGGGTGGCTGCCTTCGCCAGCCAGGGGAACAGGGCCAGCAGCAGCAGCGATCCCAGCAGCGGTGGGCTGAGGATGCCGCTGAGCCCGCGCAGCTGGGCGAGCTGGGTGCCCGCGTTCACATACACCAGGGTGCCGGGAAGCATGCCGATCTGGCTGGTGAGGTAGAAGCTGGCGGCCCGCATCGGCGTCAGCGCCATCAGCAGGTTGATCAGGAAGAACGGGAACACCGGCGCCAGCCGCAGGCTGAGCAGATAGAGCACTCCATCGCGCTCCACGCCCGCCGTGATCGGTGCCAGCTGGCGGCCGAAACGCCGCCGCACCAGATCGCGCAGCAGGGTGCGGGCCACCAGGAAAGCCAGCAGGGCTCCGGCGCTGGAGGCGAACGACACCAGCACGGTGCCGAGTCCCAGGCCGAAGATCGCGCCGCCGGCCAGGGTGAGCACCGCCGCCCCCGGCAGGGAGAGGGCCGTCACCAGCACGTAGATCAGCATGTAGGCCAGCGCCACCGCCAGGGGCGAGCGGGCCCGCTGCTCCAGCAGCGCCCCATGGGCCCGTTGCAAGGCCTCCAGGCTGAGCTGGCGCTGCAGGCCGAGGCCGAAGAACAGGGCCACCGCCACGGCGATGGCCGCGATCAGCAGCACCTGCCGCCGGCGCGCTGGGTGTGCAGTCTGAGGAGACGGCGAAGAGGCCATGCCAGGTGCCCTGTGCAGGAGCTACCGGTGAAGCTTCGGCGCGGATTGCCCGGCAGGGTGAAGGGGCCGTTGCGCGCAGGGGGGTGGCCATGGCCCTGAATCATCCGCCACCCGGCCCGCCGCTGGCGGGGCTCGACGCCATCCAGGTGGTGATCCCGGTGCGCGACGAGGAGCGCAGCCTGGCCCATGTGATCGGCCAGTTGCGGGACCAGGGGCTGAGCCGGATCCGGGTGGTGGACAACGGCTCGAGGGACCGCAGTGCGGCCATCGCCCGGGAGCTGGGGGCGGAGGTGCTCAGCGAACCGCGGCCGGGCTATGGCCGGGCCTGCTGGCGGGGCTGCCTGAACCTCGATCCCACTGTGCGCTGGCTGCTGTTCTGCGATGGCGACGGCAGCGATCCGATCGAGCAGCTGCCGCGCCTGCTGAACCTGATGCAGAACCACGACCTGCTGCTGGGCGATCGCACCGCCACCGCCTCGGGTCGGGCCGCGCTCACTCCCCTGCAACGCTTTGGCAACCGACTGGCCACCAGGCTGATCGCCCTGGGCTGGGGATGCCGCTATCGCGACCTGGGCCCGCTGCGGCTGGTGCGGCGTCAGGCCTTCGAGGCCATGGCCCTGCGTGACCGTGGCTTCGGCTGGACGCTGGAGATGCAGGTGCGGGCGGTTGAACTGGGCCTGCGCATTGCCGAGGTGCCCGTGGGCCATCGGCCGCGGCTGGCGGGCGTATCCAAGATCTCGGGACGCTGGGGAGCCAGCATCCGGGCCGGCAGCGTCATCCTCACCACCCTGGGCCGGCTGCTGCTGCGGCGATGGAGCTGACACCCCCGCCGGCGCCGCTGGCGCGCTCCCTGTGGCCTCGGCTGCGGCTGCTGGCCAGTGCCCTGCTGCTGATCGCCGGGGCGCTGCTGATGCGGCCCCATGGCGATCTGTTCAACCCGGCCAACCTGAGGCCGTTCTGGCTGGCGGCGGCGTTGATGGGCGCCGGTTTCGCCCTTTCCTGGTGCGTGCCCGCCCTGCCCCGGCTGCTGTTCTGGGCCGTGGCCGTGGCCACCAGGCTGGCGCTGCTGGCGATGGAGCCGGGCGATGACATCTGGCGCTACCTCTGGGAGGGGGTGATCCAGCTGCAGGGGTTCAGCCCCTATCAGCTGCCTCCCGATGCCCCCGCGCTGGCGGCGTTGCGGCCGCCCTGGTGGCCCCTGATCAACCACCCCGACACCACGGCCATCTACCCGCCCCTGGCCCAGCTGCTGTTCCGGCTGCATGCCGCGCTGGCCCCGCAGGTGGTGGTGTTCAAGCTCTCCTTCCTGGCGGCCGACCTGGCGATCTGCGGCCTGCTCGTCGCCCGTTTCGGGGCCCTGCGGGCGGCGCTCTACGGCTGGAATCCGCTGGTGATCTACGGCATCAGCGGCGGCGGGCACTACGACAGCTGGTTCCTGCTGCCCCTGGTGGCTGGCTGGCTGCTGGCCGAGCGCGATCCACGGCTGCCGGCTGCGCCCGGCCAGGAGGGCTGGGTTGACCTGCTGCTGGGGCTCAGCGTGGCGCTCAAGTGGATCACCCTGCCCCTGCTGCTGCAAAGGGCCTGGAGCCGCTGGCGCCGGTTCCGCCGGCCAGGGCCGCCGCTCAGCACCCTGCTGCTGGGGCTGGCGCCGCTGCTGCTCGGGGCCCTGGCCTTCTGCGGCGGGCTGCCCTGCGCCCTGCTGCCCACGGGCTCCACCTTCATGCGCCATGGCCGCAGCGCCGAATGGATGCCCCACTGGATCGGCCTGCTCTGGCCCTGGACCCTGCAGTCCAACGCCGTGCATGGCCTGCTGCTGGTGCTGCTGCTGGTGCCGCTGCTGCTGGCCAGCCGCCGCCTGGGGGTGTTCGCCTGGCGCTATCTGCTGCTTCTGCTGCTGCTCTCGCCGGTGGTGCACGGCTGGTATTTCATCTGGCTGATGCCCTTCGCCGTGCCGAGTCAGAACTGGGGCGCGCGGCTCGTGAGCCTCTCGGCCTTCGTGTACTTCCTGCTGCCCTCACGGCTCCCGGACTGGCAGCTCAGCAGCCACGAGCGGCTGCTGTTGTGGCTGCCGCTGCTGCTGGGACTGGCTCTGAGCCTGGGGCTGCCGGGCCGGGGCCGATCCGATCCGGCCGTTCACCTGTAGACCGCGCATCCGCCACCCGTCCGCCAGCCCATGGACCGCGTCCGCCCCCCGATTCCGCTGCTGCTCTGCTGCGGCCTGGTGCTGCTCGGCGCAGCCGGCTGCAGCAGCGTTCCCTCCGAGTTGCTGAGCCGCCCCGGCGGCTCAGCAACGGCAGCCGCCGGGGCGGCTCAGCCCACTCTGGATCCGGCCCCTTTCAACGCTGTGCTGCAGGCGGTGGTGGATGGGCAGGGCATGGTGGACTACGCCGCCCTGCAGCGCGATCCGGCCCAGCTCGACCGCTACCTGAAGGGCCTGGCCGAGCTGCCGCCCGAGCGCTTCAGATCCTGGCCGGAGGCCGAGCGGATTGCCCTGCTGATCAACGCCTACAACGCCCTCACCCTGCGCTCGATCATCGACCACGACCCGATCCGGCCCAGCATCAAGGCGATTCCGGGGGTGTGGAAACTGCGCCGCCACACGCTCATGGGCCAGCGTCTCACCCTCGATGAGATCGAGCATCTGATCCTGCGCCGCGACTACAACGAACCGCGGATCCACGCCGCCCTGGTGTGCGCGGCGATCAGTTGCCCGCCCCTGCGCCGCGAGGCCTACAGCGGAGCGGCCCTCGAGCGGCAGCTCGACGATCAGACCAACCTCTGGCTCGCCGGTGACCAGGGCCTGCTGATCGACCGGGCAGCCGGAGAGGTGGCCATCTCACGGATCTTCGAGTGGTTTGCCGAGGACTGGCAGCGCGCTGACCCCGATACCGCCCCCGTGCCCGGCCACCAGAACCACAGCGCCGTGCTGGGGTTCATCGCCCGCTACCGCCCCGCCGAGGAGCGGGAGCTGCTGCTCGCGGGTGATTACCGCCTGGGCTACCTCCCCTACGACTGGGATCTCAACCGTCAGAGCCGCTGAGCAGCCGCCAGCGCTCACCCCACTGCCCCACCCAACGACCCTGTCCCATCGACCCGATGACCTTGACAAGCGACGCCCAACACCTGACAGCCGGCCCTCCAGCGGCCATCGTTGAGTTCACCCGATGGAGCCTGGATCATGCAGAGGGTTGACTGGCTTTGGCTGTTGCATCCGGTGCTGGCCGTGGTGGTGGTCTATCCCCTGGTGGGCATGGTGGTGCGGCTGGGCATCCAGGCCCGGCAGCGGCGCCTGGGTCAGAGCAAGCTGCCGGTCACCAGTGGCCGTGACCACGCCGACCTCGGCCGCTGGCTCACCGCCAACGTGGTGTTTGCCGTGCTGGTGGCCCTGGTGGTGGTGATCCTCACCAAGGTGCCGTTGGCCGAGTTTGCGGGCGGCACCACCAGGCTGCTGCTGCTGGCCCTGGTGACGGTGGTGACGGCGGTGGCCTTCATTGCGTTCTGGCGGGCTCGCCTTCCCCTCTACCGGGCCTGCTTCGCCCTGCTCTGCTGGGCGGGGCTGATCGGTCTCGGTCTGCAGCCGGAGGTGTGGCGCCTGGGGGACAATCCCCTGGAGCCGGCGTTCTGGCAGTCCCATTTCTGGGGCGGCATCGGCCTCTGCGGCCTGCTGCTGTTCGCCATGGCGGCCAAGCCGGAAATCCAGCGCAGCCTGCGCTGGCGGCGGCTGCACCTCTCCGCCAGCGTGCTGGCCGCGGTGGTGCTGCTGGCCCAGGGCATCAGCGGTCCCCGGGACCTGCTCGAAATCCCCCTGAACTGGCAGAAGCCGGCGATCTTCAGCTGTGATTTCGAGGCCCAGACCTGCCCGCTGCCTGCAGCCCCCCAGCCCTGATCAGCTCAGGGCACCACCGCAGCTGGAACCGGCTCCGGCCGTGCAGCCGTAGCAGTGATCGGCCACTGTGATCGCCTCGCCACTGGGGTCGTGCTCCAGCAGCTCACGCAGATGGACCCTTGAGCTGCGGCCGCCGGCCGCGAGGCCGAGCATCTGGTTGAAGTCGCAGTCGTAGAGAAACCCCTGCCAGTCCACGCTGATGGTGGTGCGGCACATCACCTGGGCCAGGTTGGCCGGGTTGTGGTGGCGGCGCAGCAAGGCCATGTAGCTCTCCAGCTGGCCCTGCTGCTGCAACACGGCAGCGAAGCGCTGAATGGGCATGTTGGTGATCGTGAACAGGCGGTTGAAGCGAATCCCGAAGTGATCGGCCAGCTCCCGCCGGTAGTCGGCCTCCAGGGACGCCTGGGGGGGCGGCAGCATGGGGCCCTGGGGGTTGTACACCAGATCCAGACCAAGGCCGGTGCCCTCGCCGCCGTAGCCGAGGGCGTTGAGCTCGCGCAGGGCGGCGATGCTGCGTGCGAACACGCCATCGCCGCGTTGTTTGTCGACATTGCCGGCGCTGTAGCAGGGCAGGGAGGCCACCACCGTCACCCCCTGGTCGGCCAGGAAGGCGGCGAGATCGTCCTGGCCAGGTTCGCTGAGGATGGTGAGGTTGCAGCGGTCGATCACCGTCACTCCAAGGGCGCGCGCCCGCATCACCAGCTCCCGGAAGCCGGGATGGAGTTCGGGGGCGCCGCCGGTGACATCCAGGCTGCTGAACTGCCGGGCCTGCAGCACGTCCACCACCAGGTTCACGGTGGCGCCGTCCATCATCTCGGTGCGGCTGGGCCCGGCGTTCACGTGGCAGTGGCTGCAGCTCTGGTTGCAGCGGTAGCCCAAGTTCACCTGCAGGGTTTCGGGCCGGCTGCGCCGCAGGGGCGGAAATGCCTGGGGGGGAGCGCTGGTCGTGGCCGAGACGGTGAGCTCAGACACTGGTGAGCAGCTGGGGGCCATCGGGTTCGGTGCCATCGGTGCGCAGGGGTTCCAGGGTGATGCTCAGGGAGCGGGCCTCGCTGGAGGGATGGCTGGGGATGGGCATCTCCACACGCCCGGCGGCGTCGGGCACGAAGCGCACACAGCCCTTGGTGGCGCCGCCCACGTTGGCCCAGAGGCGGTACACATGGCTGGGCGGTGCCGGCGGCAGCCCACTGATCACCAGCAGGTTGTGGGTCTGGTCCGGGTTCACCACCACCTGGCCGGAGAGCTGGGGATGGCCGGCGGTGCCTCGCAGCGGCAGGGTGCGGCTGGCCTGCAGGGCCGGCTCAAGGGCGGTGGCTGCCGGTGCGGCCGGATTCCGCCGCAGCTCGGCCATCTCCCCGCGCAGCTGCACCACCTGACTGCCCAGCGCCACCAGGGCACAGGCCATGGCCGCCAGGCCGAGCTGGCCCGGCCGGGGCCGCCACGGCGGCCTGGCCTGAACACCGGCCTGGGGCTGGCGACGGTTTCCCTCCGCCTGCAGCAGCCGCTGACGCAGCCGCGGCGGTGGCGACGCCGCATCCGGCAGGGCCATCGGCAGCAGCTCCAGGGTCAGGCGCAGCTCATCGAGCTGATGCTGCAGGCCGGGGTCGCCGGCGAGGGCCTCCTGCAGCTGCCGCCGCTCCTGTTCTTCGAGGTCGCCGAGCACGTAGCCGGCCAGCAGTTCGTCGAGGTTGGAATCAGCGGAGCCCATGGCGATCGGCAGCGACGGTGGACGGAGGGATGGGGGTGTGTGGCCCGGGGGCGAAATCGAGCAGGTGCCGGCGCAGGGCCAGCAGTCCCTGGCGGGAGCGCGTTTTCACTGTGCCCAGGGGGATCTGCAGGTGCTCGGCGATCACCGACTGGCTCATGCCCTCGTAGTAGGCCAGCTCCAGCACCTGGCGCTGGCTGGGATGGATGCCGGCCAGGGCGGCGCGCATGCGCTCGGCCAGATCCCCCAGCTCGGCCCAGTCGTGGGGGCTGCGCTGGTGCCCGCCCAGCAGCTGGGCCGACCAGCGCTGCAGCAGCTGCCAGCGGTTGCGCTGCTGGTTGAGGCGGTTGATCGCCATCGAACGGGTGAGCAGCAGCAGATAGGCCAGCACCGGGCCGCGCCTGGGGTCATAGCGCTCCTGGCGCCAGTAGCGCAGGAACACGTCCTGCACGAGATCCTCCGCCGCGGCGGTGTCGCGGCAGAGGCGCAGCGCCAGCCGGTACACGGCCGGGCTGTAGGCGTCGTAGAGGCCGGCGAGATCGCCGGGGGGCGGCTGGTCGTGGTCGCTGGCGCCCATGGCCGGGGTGTGAGGCATGCCGGAGATACAGGCTGGCGCCCCGATCGGATTGCCCCCGGTTGAGGCCGATCCGTCCGGCAGCCTGCTCGCCGCCCTGCTCACCCCCAGCGCTGCCGCAGCAGCCGCAGGCCGTTGGCGATCACCAGCAGGCTGGTGCCCATGTCGGCGAACACCGCCTGCCACATGCTGGCGCTGCCCACCAGGGTGAGCAACAGAAAGGCCCCCTTGATGCCCAGGGCCAGGGCGATGTTCTGCCAGAGAACCCGCCAGGAGCGGCGCGAGAGCACGATCAGGTCCACCAGCCGCAGCGGGTCATCGTCCATCACCACCACATCGGCGGCCTCCATGGCGGCGTCGCTGCCGGCGGCTCCCATGGCCACCCCCAGCGCGGCACCGGCCAGCGCCGGGGCGTCATTGATGCCATCCCCCACCATGCCCGTGGCTGCCTGGCGCTGCAGCTCCGCGATCGCCTTGAGCTTCTGCTCGGGCAAGAGCTCGCTGCGCACCTGCTCGATGCCCAGCCGCCGGGCGATCACCCCGGCGGTGGTGGCGTTGTCGCCACTGAGCATCAGGGGGGTGATGCCCAGCTGGCGCAAGCGGCGGACAGCCAGCGCTGCGCTGGGGCGTGGCTGATCGGCCACGGCGATCAGCGCCAGCACCCCCTGCTCATCCGCCAGCAGGCTGACGCTGCGGCCCTGCCGCTGGTGGGCCAGCACCGCCTGCTCCAGCCCGGAGGGATCGGCAGCCGGCGTGTTGATCCAGCGGGGGCTGACCAGCCGCAGGGCATGGCCTGCGACCACCCCGCTGACACCGCGGCCCCCCTGCACCGCCAGGCCTTCCACAGGCAGTCGCTCCACCTCAAGGGAGGCGGCGATGGCGCGGCTGATCGGATGGTCGGAGCGGGCGGCCAGGGAGGCGGCCCACTGGCGCTGGCGCTCGCGGGGCACGCGGCTGTCGATCAGCTCGAAGGCCTCCAGGGTGGGCCGCCCGGTGGTGAGGGTGCCGGTCTTGTCGAAAGCGATGGTGCGCAGGCGGCGGGCCTGCTCCAGATGCAGGCCGCCCTTGATCACGATGCCGCGGCGAGCGGCGGCGGTGAGCCCGCTCACCAGGGTGACCGGCGTGGCGATCACCAGGGCGCAGGGGCAGGCGATCACCAGCAGCACCAGGGCCCGGTAGACCGCATCCAGAGGCGTGAGCCCCAGCAGTGGCGGACCGAGCAGGGCCAGCGTCAGCGCCAGCAGGAACACCGCCGGCGTGTAGCGGGCGGCGAAGCGATCCACGAAGCGCTGGATCGGCGCCCTGGTGGCCTGGGCCTCTTCCACCGCATGGATGATGCGGGCCAGGGTGCTGGCGGCCGCGGCGGCAGTGACGGTGATCACCAGGCTGCCGTGGCTGTTCACCGTGCCGGCGAACACCGCATCGCCGGGGCCCTTCTCCACCGGCAGGCTCTCGCCGGTGACCGGCGCCTGGTCCACGGCGCTGCGGCCAGCGGCCACCAGCCCGTCGAGGGGGATGCGCTCGCCGGGCTCCACCCGCACCCGCTGGCCGGGGGCCACCGCCTCCACCGCACACCGTTGCCACTGGCCTGGAGCAAGCTCCACGCTGGCCTGATCCGGCGCCAGCTCCATCAGGCGGGTGATCGCCGCGCGGGCACGCTCGGCGGCGCGGGCCTCGAGGGCTTCGGCCATGGCGTAGAGGGCGATCACCATGCCCGCTTCGGGCCAATGGCCGATCAGGAAGGCGCCGCTCACCGCCACCGCCATCAGGGCGTTGATGTTGAGGCGGCCCTGGCGCAGGGCCCGCAGCCCTTTGGTGTACACCGGCACACCGGCCAGGCCGATGGCGCCCAGGGCCAGGGCGATCTCGCTGGCCTCGCGCAGCAGCGAGGGCGGCAGCAGCAGGTGCAGCAGTTCAGCGGCTGTCGCCAGCGCCAGGGCCGTGACCATCCGGGCCCAGGGCAGCGTCTGGCCTGCCTGGGCGGGGGGTCTGCAGGTCTCCAGCGGCACCGGCGGATAGCCGAGCTGGCGCAGCAGGCACTCCGCTTCGCTGAGGGCGGCTGGCCGGGCGCGGATGCTGAGGGTGCGCTGGGCGGGCTGGAGGCGCAGCTCGGCGATACCGCCCACGGCGGCCAGGGCATGGCGGATCTCGTTGGCCTCCGTGGCGCAGTCCATCGCCTGGATCCGCCAGATCACTGCTGCCGGCGCTGCCGCGCTGCCGCAGGGGTCGCCGCCGCCGCTGCAGCCCCGGGGAGTGCTGGAGATGGCCATGGCGGCGGCACTGCAGGGGATCGACACCAACCCTGCCTAGCCCCTCCCGCCGGGAGCTGCCGCAACCGGCCGATGCCCTGATCCGATCAGCGTGCCAGGGGTGTGCTGAGCTGCTCGATCAGGGTGGAGTTGAGGGCGTTCTCGCAGCTCAGCCCCAGGATCGGTTGGATGGAGCCACCTTCGGCCCGTGCCGCTGCCCGCTCGCAGGCCAGGCGCCGGCTGGAGCGCCACTGCTCCAGCAGAGCCGCGCTGCCCAGCAGGGGCTCAAGGGTGGCATCGCCCTGATTGCGCCGTTGCCACTGGCAGGCCACGATCTGCTGGGTGTTGCCGTCGCAGTCGGGGCGAAAGGGGAAGTGCTGGCGCTGCTGGAGCGATTGCTGCAGGGTGGTGTCCTCGGCCCCTGCCCGTTCCGGGGCCAGCAGAGCGGCCAGCAGGACAGCGCCTAGCATCAGGGGGAGCAAGCGCAGAGTAGGGACCATCACGCGCGCAGGCGGAACTGGCGCAGGCCTAGGACGGATCGGCCAGGCTGGCCAGCCGCGGCAGCGGCCTTGCCCAGCTGTCCTGCCGAGCAGATCAACAGGGGCGAATGTCGGCTACTGCATGGCGCCATCCGAACTGAAGCTGCTGAGAGGAGATGGCTCCAATGATCCTGTTCAGGCCCTGAGACGGTCGATCACCTGCCGAGGCCGTTGACAAGTTCAGAGGACATTCAGCATGGCTGTTGCAGCCAAAACCGAACTGATAAAGCCAAGCGGGTGACCGGACTCGAACCGGCGACGTTCAGCTTGGGAAGCTGACATTCTACCACTGAATTACACCCGCATCGCAGAAGGAACCGCTCCCGTGCGGTGCCTTCGGGTTAGACCCTAGCCCGCCAGGGCAGCGGCACAGGCGGCCACGCCGGCCCCCGCACTGGCACCGTGCAGCCCCAGCTCCTGCACCGTGGCCTCGATCGCGGCCACGGCCGTGAGCACGTCGCGATCACACACGAAGCCCAGGTGGCCGATGCGGAACACCTTGCCCTTGAGGTGGTCCTGGCCGCCGGCCAGCAGGATGTCGAAGCGTTCCTTCACCCGCTTGCGCAGGGCTTCGGCGTCGATGCCCTCCGGGGCCACCGCCGTGATCGCCGGGCTGCCGTGGCCGGCCGCGGCATAGAGCGGCAGGCCCATGGCCGTCATCCCGGCCTGGGCAGCGGCGCGGAGGCGGGCATGGCGGCGGAAGATCGCTTCCAGGCCCTCCGCCTGCATCATCGTCAGCGCAGCCTCCAGGGCGAAGTAGAGATTCACCGCCGGCGTGAAGGGGTTGCTGTCGGCCTGGGCGGATTTGCGGTACTTGAGCAGATCCAGATAGAACTTCGGCAGGTCGGAACTGCTGGCGGCCAGCCAGGCCCGCTCGCTCATGGCCACGAAGGCCAGGCCCGGCGGCATCATGTACCCCTTCTGAGAGCCCGACCCCACCACGTCCAGGCCCCAGGCGTCCATGGGCACGTTGCAGGCCCCCAGGCTGGTGACGCAGTCGGCGATTGTGAGGGCGCTGCCGTGGGCGCGCACGTGGGCCGCGATCGCCTCCAGGTCGTTGATCACACCGGTGGACGTCTCCGAGTGGGTGAGGATCACCGCCTTGATCGCCTTGGCGCTGTCGGCCTCCAGGGCGGCGCGGAAGGCCTCGGGATCGAGCGGCTGGCCCCACTCCGCCCGGATCACCTGCACGTCCAGGCCGTAGGCCTGGGCCACCTTCACCCAGCGCTCGCCGAACTTGCCGTTGTCACCGCAGAGCACCCGCTCGCCCCTGCTGAGCACGTTGATGATTCCCGCCTCCATCGCCGCGGTGCCGCTGCCGGTGATGGCCAGCACGTCGCCGCTGGTCTGATGCAGCCACCGCAGCTGCTCGGTGGTGCGGCGCACGATCGCCTGGAAATCGGCGCTGCGGTGGCCGATCGGGTGGCGGCCCATGGCCTGCAGCACCGATTCCGGCACCGGGGTGGGGCCGGGGATCATCAGGGCGAGCTTGTCCTGCATGGCGGAGGGGGCGGTGGCGGAGCGGGGTGAAGGGGGTGCGCCCGGCGGCGCCGCAATCGACCACCATAAAAAACAGCCCACACCTGCAACAGCGCTCGTGACCCACCGGCTCCGCCTCCATGGCTGAGGGCGGCTACACCCTGCCGGTGTGGTGCGCCGCCGCGGCGCGGGCAGCGCTGCAGGTGCTGCTCGGCGAGCCGCCGGCCCCCGCCCAGCCCCTGCGCCTGGAGGCCGGCGGCGTGCCGCGGCCGATCCCGGTTGAGGCGGCGGCCCCCCTCGGTGATGGCAGCGCCCTGGCCATGGCCCGCTGCGACCCCGGCGCCGGGGTGCTCGATCTCACCCGGGACCTGCTGATCTGGGTGCAGGCGCGCTGGGGCCAGGGTGCCGGCCCCTGGCTGGAGCTGCAGGCCGGCGCTGGCGTGGGGGTGATCGAGGGCAGCGGTGAAGCCTGCCTGTCGGGCTATGCCCGCCAGCTGCTGGAGTGGAACCTGCGCCCGCTGCTGCCCCCCGGCCGGCGCCTGGCGCTGGAGCTCACCATCCCGGAGGGCCGCCGCCTGGCCGAACGCACCAGCAACGCCGCCTTCGGCGTGGTGGAGGGCCTGGCCCTGATCGGCACCCAGGCCCGGGTGCAGCGCAGTGCCGCCCCCGAGCAACTGGAGGAGGCCCTGGCGGCCCTGCGCCAGCGCACCGCCGCCCCGGCCTTCGCTGGTGATCTGGTGCTGGTGATCGGTGAGAACGGTCTGGATCTGGCGCCACGGCTGGGCCTGCCGCCCGCCCTGCTGCTCAAGGCCGGCAACTGGCTCGGTCCCCTGCTGGTGGCGGCCGCCGAGGCGGGGGTGCTGCGCCTGCTGCTGTTCGGCGTGCAGGGCAAGCTGATCAAGCTGGCCGGTGGCATCTTCCACACCCACCACCACCTGGCCGACGGCCGCGCCGAGGTGCTCACCGCCCTGGCGGCGCTGGAGGGGCTGGCGGGCGCGGATCTGGCCCGCCTGCATGCCGCCGCCAGCGTGGACACGGCCCTCAACGAGCTGGACGCCCTCGATCCGGAGCTGGCGCAGCGGCTGCGGGCCCGCGTCGCCATGGCGATCGAGCAGCGCAGTCAGGCCTACCTGCGCTGCCATGGCCAGGCCGGTCCGCTGGTGGTAGGAGCGGCGCTGTTTGACCGCCGGCGGCAGCTGCGGGCCTGCGGTCCCCATGGTGAGCGCCTGCTGGCGGCCTTCAGCTGCCCGCCCCCGGAGCCGTTCGGAAGCGGCCCCTAGGCTTCAGCGCCGGCCTGCCCATCGTCCATGCCCGTGATCGATGCCGCCTCCCAGTCGTCCCGCCATCCGGCGATCGTGATCCTGGACTTCGGCTCTCAGTATTCGGAGCTGATCGCCCGGCGGGTACGCGAAACGGAGGTGTTCTCGCTGGTGATGAGCCACACCACCAGCGCCGAGCAGCTGCGGGTGCTGGCTCCCAGAGGCATCATTCTCAGCGGTGGCCCCAGCTCGGTCTACGAACCCGGAGCGCCGTCGTGCGATCCGGGAATCTGGGGGCTGGACATTCCCGTGCTGGGAGTGTGCTACGGCATGCAGCTGATGGTGCAGCAGCTGGGGGGTTCGGTGGTGGCGGCCGGTCGGGCGGAATACGGCAAGGCGGCGTTGCGGGTGGACGATCCCACCGATCTGCTCACCAACGTCGAGGAGGGCTCCACGATGTGGATGAGCCATGGCGATTCGGTGGAGAGGCTGCCCGCTGGCTTCGTGCGCCTGGCCCACACCGACAACACGCCGGAGGCGGCGGTGGCCGACCACGGCAAACGCCTCTATGGCGTGCAGTTCCATCCCGAGGTGGTGCACTCCCGCTGCGGCATGGCGATGCTGCGCAACTTCGTTTATCACATCTGCGGCTGTGAGGCCAACTGGACCACCAGCGTCTTCATTGATGAGGCGATCGCGGACGTGCGCGAGCAGGTGGGCCAGAAACGGGTGCTGCTGGCGCTCTCCGGAGGCGTGGACTCCTCCACCCTCGCCTTCCTGCTGCACCGCGCCATCGGTGATCAGCTCACCTGCATGTTCATCGACCAGGGCTTCATGCGCAAAGGTGAGCCCGAGTTCCTGATGGACTGCTTCGACCGCAAGTTCCACATCAAGGTGGAGTACATCAATGCGCGCGAGCGCTTCATCGCCAAACTCGCTGGCATCACCGATCCGGAGCAGAAACGCAAGCTGATCGGCACCGAGTTCATTCGCGTGTTCGAGCAGGAGAGCAAGCGCCTCGGCCCCTTCGACTATCTGGCCCAGGGCACCCTCTATCCCGATGTGATCGAGAGTGCCGACACCAACGTCGATCCAGGCTCCGGCGAGCGGGTGGCGGTGAAGATCAAGAGCCACCACAACGTGGGCGGCTTGCCCAAGGATCTGCAGTTCAAGCTGGTGGAGCCGCTGCGCCGCCTGTTCAAGGACGAGGTCCGCAAGGTGGGACGCTCCCTGGGTCTGCCTGCCGAGATCGTGGGTCGCCATCCCTTCCCGGGCCCCGGGCTGGCGATCCGCATCCTCGGCGAGGTCACCGACGAGAAGCTCAACATCCTTCGCGACGCCGATCTGGTGGTGCGTGAGGAGATCCGCGACGCCGGCCTCTACAACGAGATCTGGCAGGCCTTCGCGGTGCTCCTGCCCGTGCGCAGCGTGGGTGTGATGGGCGACAAGCGCACCTATGCCTTCCCGGTGGTGCTGCGCTGCGTGTCCTCCGAGGACGGCATGACCGCCGATTGGTCGCGCCTGCCCTACGACTTGCTGGAGACCATCGCCAACCGCATCGTCAACGAGGTGCACGGCGTGAACCGGGTGGTGCTCGACATCACCAGCAAGCCGCCGGGCACGATCGAGTGGGAGTGAATTCCCGGCCCGTGGCGTGCCCGGTGGGGGTCCGTTACCTTCGGGTCCCCGGTTCGTCGTGCCGTGAGCGCCGCCCCCGCTTCATCCAGCGAATCCGAGCTGCAGCGCCGCCTGCAGCAGGACAGCATCCAGCTGGGCGGCAAGACGATCTACCTCAACCCCTTCCTCTACTGGCGCCGTTTCGACGCCAACACCGACCGCTGGCTGCGGGAGCCCGGCCAGCTGCCTGAAGAACAGATCGCCAGCCACCGCCGGCGCTTCTATCCCGAACTCGACTGGGAGCTGCTCGACGACGACGAGCGCCTGGCCAAGGACGGCGCGGTGGAGATGTTTCTCAAGAGCCTGGAGCTGATCACCACCTTCAACCCCGAGCTCAGCGCCGGGCAGCTGCTCGAGGTGGAGCGCAAGATGGCCGTCACCAAGAAGCAGGCCTTTGAGCGCTGGGTGAGCCGTTCCCTCCGGCGCCGTCAGCGGGAACAGGCCAGGGAGCGCCGCCGCTTCGACCGCGATCGCAGCCTGCGCGCCTGGGGCGAGTGGTTCAGCCTCGAGGCCACCAGGCAGGCGCTGCTGCCCGTGGCTGCCCTCCTGGTGGTGGCCTGGGCCGGTGGTTGGTGGCTGGGCGGTCAGCAGTCCTGCCCGGCGCCTGTGGCGCCGCCGGCGCTGCTCAGCCCGTTGCCCTGAGCCTGCACCGCTGCAGGCAGACTGGAGGGCCCTGTCCTTCCGGTGATGGCCGCCGCCCCCTTCGATGCCCTGCGGCTCGCCCTGATGCAGGACGTGCTGCCGGTGAGCATGGCCGTGGTGGAGCGCGCCCGCCAGGGCGGGCCGCGCCAGGTGATGGCCGCCTTCGACGGCAGCAGCGCCGATCCCCTCGGCCAGTTGCGCCAGGAGGGCGAGCCGGCTGCCAGCCGGGTGCGCGCCCAGCTCGATCAGGTGAGCCCGGGCCTCGGCAACCCGGTGATGGAGGTGGAGGTGCGCGATGTGGGCGACCAGCCTGCCGGCGCCGAGGCGGGGCCCGACCCCGGGGATCCGGCGGAGCTGCAGCAGCGGCTTGCGGCGATCGCCTCCCGGCTGCAGCAGCTGGAACAGCGGCTGGGGCCACCTGCCCCCGACGAGGCCGACGCCGATCCGCGCTAGCCGATGGCGTTCATCACAGGAGCACGCCACAGCGGTCTGGGCCGGCAGCCCCTCTGGCTGCTGCTGGCGCTGCTGCTGTTCAGCGCCGCCATGGTCACGCGTCTGGCCTGGCTGCAACTGCTGCACGGGGCCGAGAACCGGCAGCGCGCCGACGAGAACCGCATCCGTCTGGTGCCGCGCAATCCCATCCGCGGCCGGCTGCTCGATCGCCACGGCCGCGTGCTGGCCACCAGCCGCCTCACCTACAACCTCTACGTGCAGCCCCAGCAGGTGAGCGATGAGGCCTGGCCGCACCTGCGCGATCGGCTCGCCACCCTGCTGCAGCTGCCGCCGGCCCGCCTCGATGAGCAGCGCCGCTCCGGTGCCAGCAGCGAGGGTTTCCGCATCCGGCTGGCGGAGGGTCTGGGGCCTGATCAGGTGCTGCGCTTCCGCGAGCGCTCCATCGAGCTGCCCGGGGCCGAGGTGGATGTGGAGGTGCTGCGCAGCTATCCCAATGGCCGCCTCGGCGCCCATGTGCTCGGCTACACCAGCGGCATCACCGAGGAGGAATACCTCCGCCTGCGCGATCAGGGCTACCGCATCCGCGACCGCGTCGGCCGCAGTGGGGTGGAGAAGGTGTTCGAACCCCACCTGCGCGGCGAGTGGGGCGGCCAGCAGGTGGAGGTGAACGCCGCCGGCCAGGTGCAGCGGGTGCTGGGCGAGAAGCCAGCCAGCGCCGGCAAGGACCTGCGCCTCACCCTGGACCTGCCCCTGCAGCAGGCGGCCGAGGCGGCCCTTGAGGGCGTACGCAAGGGGGCGATCGTGGCCATGGATGCCAACACCGGCGCCATCCGGGCCATGGCCAGCCGGCCCGGCTTCGACCCCAACGTCTTCTCCCCCGCCCCGAGCATCAGCCAGTGGGCAGCGCTCAACGGGCCCCAGGCCCCCCTGCTGAACCGGGCGCTGCAGGGGTTCCCGCCCGCCAGCACCTTCAAGATCGTCACCAGCATCGCCGCCCTGGAATCCGACCGCTACAACCCCGCCTCCACCGAGCTCACCAGTTCCTCCTATTGCCGCGCCGGCCTCTGCTATCGCGACCACGTGAGCATGGGCCAGCTGGGCTTTCCGCTGGCCCTGGCCCTGAGCAGCAACAGTTTTTTCTACCGGGCGGGCATCAACATCGGCGCCGACCCCATCTTCGCGACGGCCCGCCAGCTGGGCTTGGGCTCGCCCACCGGGGTGGAGCTGAGCCTCGAGGAGGGCAAGGGTCTGCTGGGCGACAAGGACTGGAAGCGGGAGGTGCTGGCTGAGCCCTGGACCGATGTGGACACCATCACCGCCTCCATCGGTCAGGGGGCCGTGCTGGTCACCCCGCTGCAGATGGCCCGCCTGATGGCCGCCGTGGCCAACGGTGGCTGGCTGGTGACCCCCCACCTGGTGGAGCCGCCTCCCGAGCGCCAGTGGATCGGCTTCCAGCCCGAGTCCTTCAGTACCGTGCGCAAGGGACTGCGACTGGCGGTGGAGCGGGGCACGGCCCGGGCGCTCAACCAGGCCCACCTGCCGCCGGTGGCCGGCAAGACCGGCACTGCCGAAGATCCACCCCGGCCCGTGCACGCCTGGTTCGGTGGCTACGCGCCGGCCGAGAATGCCCAGCTCGTGGTGGTGGCCCTGGGGGAGAACTCCGGCGGTTCCGGCGGTGCGGTGGCGGCTCCCATGGCCCAGGCTCTGTTCAAGGCCTGGTTCGAGAACGCCAGAGCGGCGCCGCCGGCGCCAGCGGCCGCCGCCGGGGCGAACTGACTCAGGCCACCAGCCGGAGTGGTTCGGCCTCCAGCAGGCGCCGGTAGTACCTGCGCAGCTGATCGGTGGCGCCGGCCCAGCCCCAGCGCTCGGCCTCCTCCCGGGCGGCCTGACGCAGGGCCTGGCGCTCGGCCGCATTGCCGAGCAGCCGCTGCACCGCCGCCGTCAGGCTGGCGGCGCCGCCATCGGGGTCGTACAGGCAGCCGTTCACCCCATCGGTGACGATGTCTGGAATGCCGCCGCGGTTGGCCCCCACCACCGGGCAGCCGGCCGCCATGGCTTCCAGAAGCACCAGCCCCAGGGTTTCGGTGCTGGATGGGAACAGGAAGGCATCGCCGCTGGCGTAGGCGCCGGCCAGCTCCTCGCCCGCCAGGTAGCCCACGAACGTGGCCGGCAGACCCCTGAAATGGGCCTCCAGCTGCTGGCGGTGGGGCCCATCCCCCACCAGGGCCAGGCGGGCGTCGGGCATGGCCTCGAGCACGGGGCGGATGCGCTCGATCTGCTTCTCGGCTGAAAGACGGCCGATGTAGAGCAGCAGCTTGCCGGTGTCGCTGTGGCCGGCCAGAAGCCGGCGGCGGGCGGTGTCGCTGCGCAGGTCGGGCCGGAACAGCTCGGTGTCCACGCCGCGCTGCCAGAGGTCGGTGTGCTGGATGCCCTTCTCGCTCAGTTCCTGCACCATGGCGGTGGAGGTGCAGAGGTTGAGGCGGGCCTGGTTGTGGGCGGCCTTGAGCAGTTCCCAGAGCAGGGGCTCCAGCATGCCCATGCCGTAGTGCTCCAGGTATTTGGGCAGATGGGTGTGGTAGCTGGCCACCAGGGGATAGCCCTTGGTCTTGGCCAGCCAGATCCCGCCCAGTCCGAGCACGGCGGGATTGACCACGTGCACCAGGTGGGGCTCGAAGGCCTCCAGCGCCTCCGACACCGCCGGCCGCGGCAGTGCCAGCTTGAGCTCGGGGTAAAGGGGCAGCGGCAGTGCCGGCACCCCCACCACCCGGGCACCCATGTAGGACTCGGGGGCCCCTTCGGGGCAGAAGATCAGCACCTCATCACCTGCCGCCACCAGGTGCTGCACCGTCTTGGTGAGGCGCGTCACGATGCCGTCCACCTTGGGCAGGAAGGTCTCGGTGAAGAAGGCGATCTTCAAGGGGAGGCCTGCGGTGGCGAGGGTCAGGCGGCCGGAACGGCGGCGATGGCCTGGGCCTGTTTGCTGGTCCAGGCCGACTGGCAGGGGATGCGGCTGCGATCGCAGCGATCTGCCCAGCGCCGGGCCACATCCACCACCTCGGCCATCAGGCCGTCATCGAGGGTGGTGGGGTTGAGCCCCAGCTCGATGAAGCAGCGGTTGTCCACGATCAGGTCGTTCTCGATCGCCTCCTTGCGCGGATTGGGCAGGTGGTTGATCGAGGCGCCGGTGAGGTGGGCCACCTTGCGCGCCAGTTCGCCCACCTGGTGGCTTTCGGTCATCTGGTTGAAGATCTTCACCCTCTCGCCGGCGACCGGGGGGTTCTCGAGGGCCAGCTGGACGCACTTCACCGAGTCGCGGATGTGGATGAAGGCCCGCGTCTGACCGCCGGTGCCGTGCACGCTGAGCGGGTAGCCGATGGCCGCCTGCATCAGGAAGCGGTTGAGCACCGTGCCGTAGTCGCCGTCGTAGTCGAAGCGGTTGGTGAGCCGTGGATCCTTCTCGGTGAGGGCGGTGTTGGTGCCCCACACGATGCCCTGGTGCAGGTCGGTGACGCGGACCGCATCGTTCTTGTTGTAGTAGAAGAAGAGCAGCTGATCCAGCGTCTTGGTCATGTGATAGATGCTGCCGGGATCAGCCGGGTGCAGGATCTTCTCGGTGAAGCGGCTGCCGTCCGGCTGGGGCACCTCGACGGTGAGATAGCCCTCGGGGATGGTGGCGCCGCGATGGGAGCCGTAGCCGTAGACCCCCATCGTGCCGAGGTGCACGATGTGCACGTCCAGGCCGCTCTCCACGATCGCGGCCAGCAGGTTGTGGGTGCCGTTGACGTTGTTGTCCACGGTGTAGCGCTTGGTGGCGCTGCTCTTCATCGAATAGGGAGCGGCCCGCTGTTCGGCGAAGTGCACCACCGCATCGGGGCGCTCGTGGCGCAGCAGACCCAGCAGGCGGTCGTACTCGGCGGCGATGTCGAGCTGCTCGAAGGCGATCGCCCTGCCGCCCACCTGCTCCCAGGCCCGCAGCCGCTCACCGATGGTGGCGATGGGGGTGAGGGACTCGACCTCCAGGTCGATGTCGATCTTGCGCCGGCTGAGGTTGTCGACGATCAACACGTCATGGCCCGCATCCGCCAGGTTGACCGCGCAGGGCCAACCGCAGAAACCGTCGCCGCCGAGAACGAAGATCTTCATGGCCGCATCGCCAGGTCTGCCCATCCTGCAATGCGACCCATCCTGCTACGCGGCCCCGCCGCCGGCCCCCGGGGGAGGGCGGGGTGGCTAGTGGCTGATCCCCGCCGCCACGCTCACCAGCAGCAGCACCAGCACGGAGCCAGCGATCAGCAGGCTGCGATTGCCTGCCCCGCGGGGCTCTCCCTTCTCCATCACCACCATGCGCGGTTCACGGGCAAAGGCATTGAGCTTGCCGCCGTCTTCCTGGGTGACCTGCATGAGCGGTACTGAGTACTTCCGCTCACCCTATGGAGGGCTCGCCCCAGCCCTGCGGTGCCTGCATGCTTCTTCACGCTGGCCTCCCCGGGCAGCGCCGCGCTCAGCTGCCCACCCGCCCGCTGCCGGGGGAGCTGGGGCTGGCCTGCCCGCGCACCGGCAGCCGGCCGGCATGGAAGGCGGTGCGGCCCGCCTCGGCAGCCAGGGCCATCGCCCTGGCCATGGCGGGGGGATCGCCCGCCATGGCGATGGCACTGTTGATCAGCAGCGCGTCGGCGCCCATTTCCATGGCCTGGGCCGCCTCGCTGGGCACCCCCAGTCCGGCGTCCACCACCACGGGCACGCGGGCGTTCTCGATGATCAGGGCGATGTTGGCGGCATTGCGGATGCCCTGCCCTGAGCCGATCGGCGAACCCAGCGGCATCACGGTGGCGCAGCCCGCATCCTCCAAGCGCTTGGCCAGCAGGGGATCGGCGTTGATGTAGGGCAGCACGGTGAAGCCCTCGCGCACCAGCTGTTCGGCCGCTTCCAGGGTGCCGATCGGATCGGGCAGCAGATGGCGGCTGTCGGGGATCACCTCCAGCTTGATGAAGCTGTTCTCCTCCTGACCCGCCAGCTTCGCCAGCTCCCGGCCCAGGCGGGCCACGCGCACGGCCTCGTCGGCGCTGGCGCAGCCGGCGGTGTTGGGCAGCATCCAGATGCGCGACCAGTCGATCGCTTCCATCAGCCCGATGTGGCCGGCGGCGCGGCTCTGCACGCGGCGCACGGCCACGGTGACGATCTCGCAGGCGCTGGCGATCACGCTGGCCTGCATGGCCTCGATGCTGGCGTACTTGCCGGTGCCGGTCATCAAGCGGCTGCGGAAACGGCGCGTGCCGATCACCAGGGCATCGGATTCGCTGCCCGTGGGCGGCGGTTCGGGGGCGGACTGAACCAAGCTGGGAGCGGGCGTTGCGCTGCGGAATGGCTCTAGCCTCCCACCACAGCCGTCCCCCCGCCTGCCGTGGTGCGCACCCCCGAGGTCTTCGTTCCTTCCCCCTGGCGGCGCCCTGCCCCCTGGCCCCGAACCGCTGCCCTGGCCCTGCTGGCAGCCTCTGCCCTGAGCCCGGGGGCCGGCGCCCTGGCCCAGATGCCATCGGCCGGGGTTCCCCTGGGGAGTGAGGCCTTTCTGACCTTCACCTCCCCGTCCGGAGCCACCCTTGACGGCGGCAGTCCGCGGCTGGATGCGGTGGAGACCTTCGATCCCGTGGCCCGGGCCCAGGTGCTGGCGCGGCAGATGCCCCTGTTCTGGAGCGGCAGCTATCAGCCCTTCGGCTCGGCCCAGAGCGTGCCGGTGCAGATGCGGTTGCTGAGGCCCCGCGCGATCGGTCAGGTGGTGGATCTGCGCGGCGAGATGCGCGTTGGCGAGATGGTCAGCCCGGTGCAGGGCAATCTCAATGCCCGCAGCGATCAACTCGACCTGCTGCTGCTGGCGCCGGTGGGGCTGGCCAGCCTGGAGCCGGGTGGCGTCTTCACCGGACTGCAGGGTCTGTCGCTGGCGGGCTGGCAGGCTTCCCGCCTCACCAACCCCGGCGGCCGCCTGCAGTTGAATCCCCAGCAGCCTCTGCAGCCGCTGCCGCCGGAGCAGGGCCCCTCCTCGGCGCCGATCCGGGGCCTCTGGTGAGCCCCTGCGCCTGGAGCCCTCAGGAGCGGGTCTCGGAAGGGGGTGCAGGGCCGGCGCCGGAATTCTTGCCACCCTTGCCGGGGGCGGGGACGGCCAGGGTGCGGTCCAGCCGGGCCAGGCGCTTGCGGGCGGTGCCGTTGCCGGCGTCCAGCTCGAGCACCTGGCGGTAGGTGGCGCTGGCCTCCTCGAGGTTGCGCTGTTTCTCGAGGGCGTAGGCCAGGTTGTTGAGCGCAACCGGGTAGTCGGGCCTGGCCTCCAGGGCCGAGCGGTAGTGGCGCACGGCGCTCTTGTAGTTGTTCTGGGCCGCCAGGGCGTAGCCGAGGGCGTTCTCGATCAGGGCCAGGGCCTCAGGAGGATCCTCGCTGGCCCGCACCAGCTTCAGCGCCTTGCGCAGGTTGTCCACCGCCTGGCCGTAGAGCCGCTTGCGCAGTTGCACCGAGGCCAGTTCATAGAGGCTGGCGGCATCCCCGTTCTGGCCCGCCTGGCCGCCCTGTTCGAGCCGCGCCAGGGTGACCTCGTCGCGGCGCACACGCCAGATCTGGCGAGCCACCACGATGGCCGCCACCCCCAGCAGCAGCACAAGACCGATCAGGTAGGCCTGAGGCAGGAGAGAGTCCAAGGACCACCCGATGCAGAGACGTCAGTTCTTGGCAGCGCCGGCGACGACGGCGAAGCTGCCGGGATCGACCACCGCCAGCTGAGCCAGCATCTTGCGGTTGAGGCGCACGTCGGCCCGCTTGAGCCCGCCGATCAGGCGGCTGTAGCTGAGGCCGTTGATCCGGGCTGCGGCGTTGATCCGGGCGATCCAGAGGCGGCGGAAGTCACGCTTGCGCCGGCGCCGGTCGCGGTAGGCGTTGCAGAGGGCCTTCATCACCCGCTGGTTGGCGGTGCGAAACAGGCTGCCGTTGCCGCCGCGGAAGCCTCGCGCCAGGCGCAGGATCTTGTGACGGCGTTTGCGGGCAACGTTGCCTCTCTTGACGCGGGCCATGGCAGGGACTCAGAAATCGGCGGGAACGGGAGGGATTCAGGCGTAGGGGAGCATGGCGCTGACGTTGTCGGCGTCGCGCTCGTCGACCATGACCATGGTGCCCAGGAAGCGCTTGCGCTTGGAGCTCTTGGGATCGAGCAGGTGGTTGCGGAAGGCATGGCGGCGCATGAATTTGCCGCTGCCGGTGACCTTGAACCGCTTGGCGGCCGCGCGGCGGCTCTTGAGCTTCGGCATCTCTCCTGACGCTGGCACAAGAGGCCACCTTACGACGCAGCTGCCACCGCCCCTGCCGCTCTGCCCGATCCTCCAGGCTGGTGGGCCCGAGCGGCTCCTGCCATGCCCAGGCTCCACCCCGTAGCGCTGCCCGTTGCCGCCCCGCGCCCTGCCGGGCTGCGACGCTTGGCCCCCCTGGCCCTGGTGGTGCCGGTGCTGCTGGCCGGTGGCTGCCGGGCGCAGTCGGCGCCGCCACCGCCGCCGGCTGCCGCCGCCGAGGCCCTGCACTGGCCGGTGCCCGCCGCGCCGCCGGTGGAGGCGGCCAGCCCGGTGATCTGGGTGGGTCTGGCCTCCCGTCTGCGGCCGTCCCAGCCGATCGAGCTGCGCAGCGCCCAGGGCCTGCTCACCCTGGTGGCTCCTGACGGGGCCCGGTACCAGTCCCCCAGCCTGCTGCTGCACTGGCGCGACGAGCCGCTGCAGCCGCCCCAGCGCATCCGCCGCCAGGTGCTCGGTCCCTTCGCCAGCTACGAGAGCGCTGCTGAGGCCGCTGCCCGCTGGCGCCAGGCGGGTGCCGAACCGGTGATCGGCTTCCCCCGCGACTGGGAGGTGTGGGCGGCGGCGGACGCCCCCGCGCCGGCAGGCCTGGGGCCAGTGCGGCTGGTGGAGCAGACCCATGAGCGGCGGGCGGTGCTGGAGCTGCGCCGTGACAGCGGCCCTGTGCCCCTCAGCTCCGCCCTCACCCTGGAAGCCCCCGGGGGTCTGCGCTGGCAGGGCGGCGTGTTTGCCGGACCGTTCCGGCTCCTGCCCGATGCCTACGGCAGCTGGAGCCTGGTGGAAACGGTGCCCCTGGAGCGCTACCTCCGGGGGGTGGTGCCCCACGAAATCGGTGCTGGCTCGCCGCCGGTGGCCCTGGCCGCCCAGGCGGTGCTGGCCCGTACCTGGGCCCTGGGCAACCTGCAGCGCTTTGCTGTGGACGGCTACCACCTCTGCGCCACCGTGCAGTGCCAGGTCTATGCCGATCCCCGCACCGCCGGCGCGGCGGTGCGCCAGGCCATCGACGGCACCCGCAACCAGGTGCTGGCCTGGCAGGGGCGGCCGATCCACGCCGTCTACCACGCCACCAATGGGGGCGTGTCGGCGGGATTCGAGGAGGTGTGGAGCGGCGAGCCCTTGCCCTACCTGCGCCCCCGGGTGGATGGCGCAGCCGCCCAGGAGCAGCGCTTTTCGCTGCCCCTGGCGCCCTCCCAGCTGGGCTCTCTGCTGGCCGGCACTGGCTTTTACGGTGCCGACCACCCCCGCTTCCGCTGGACCCGCACCCTGGAGGCAGGCCAGCTGCGCCAGGCCCTGCTGTCCCGGGCGCCCCAGCTCGGCGCCCCCGCCCAGGTGCGGGTGCTGGAACGGGGGCCGAGTGGGCGCGTGCTGGCGCTGGAGGTCACCGACAGCGGGGGCCAGAAGGTCGTGCTGCGGCTTGATGCCATCCGCCGCACCCTCACCCAGCTGCCCAGCACCCTGTTCCTGGTGGAGCCTGCGGGTGCGGGCCGCTGGCGGGTGGTGGGTGGAGGCTTCGGCCACGGCGCCGGCCTCTCCCAGGCCGGAGCCATCGACCTGGCCCGCCGCGGCTGGGGACTGCAGAGGATCCTGGCCCACTACTACCCCGGCACCCAGCTCCTGCCCCTCTCCAGCCTGGGCGCCGGCGCCACCGGGGAGGCCCCCTAAAGTCCAGCCATCTGCGGGATCGCCATGGCCGCCGACGCCAGTGCCACCGATCAGCGTCGCGGCAAGTCGGCCCTGTTCGTGCTGGTGTGCGGTTGCGCCGGCTTCGGCCCCCACTGGCTAGAGCCCACCATGCGGCTGATCCCCGCGGTGGCCGTGGCGCTGTTTCTGGGCGGCTACAGCATCCGCACCGTGCTGGTGCCGGCCCTCTCCGGCACCCGGTCGGCATCCGGCCCAGAGCGGGCTGCCGCCCCCGGGGGGGCGGCGGCCAGCCAGCCGGCGGCGGCGGTGGATGTGGTGGTGGCCGCCCGTGACGAGCAGGCCGTCATCGGCCGCCTGGTGGAACGCATTGCCGCCCTGCGCTATCCCGCGTCCCAGCTGCGGCTCTGGGTGGTGGATGACGGCAGCAGCGACCGCACGCCCCAGGTGCTGGCCGACCTGAAGACCCAGCACCGCTTTCTGCAGGTGCTGCGCCGCGAGCCCGATGCCGGTGGCGGCAAGTCCGGGGCGCTCAACCTGGCGCTGAACCAGCTGGGCGCCCCCTGGATGCTGGTGCTCGATGCCGACGCCAACCTCCAGCCCGACACCCTCGAACGCCTGATCCCCATGGCCGAGTCGGGGGGCTGGGGAGCGGTGCAGTTGCGCAAGGCGGTGGCCAACCCCGAGGCCAACTGGCTCACCCGCGCCCAGGCGATGGAGATGGTGCTCGACGCCGTGGTGCAGCAGGGGCGGTTGATCCATGGTGGCGTGGTGGAGCTGCGCGGCAACGGCCAGCTGTTGCGCCGTGACGCCCTGCTCGCTGCCGGTGGTTTCAACGAATCCACGGTCACCGACGACCTTGACCTCAGCATCCGCCTGCTGCTGGAGCGCCAGCCGGTGGCCTTGCTCTGGGATCCCCCGGTGCAGGAAGAGGCGGTGCTCGATCTCCGCGCCCTCTGGCGGCAGCGCCAGCGCTGGGCCGAGGGGGGCCTGCAGCGCTTCTTCGACTATGCGCCGGGCCTGCTCTCCCCTCGGCTTGGCGCCCGGGTGAAGCTCGACCTCGCCTGTTTCTTCCTGCTGCAGTACGTGCTGCCCATGGTGGCGGCGGCGGATCTGCTGGGGGCCGCCATCACCCGCACCCTGCCCACCATCTGGCCGCTGTCGGTGGTGGCCTTCGGCCTTTCGGGCGTGTCGATCGTCTCCGGCTGCCGCCGCTCCGGCGAGGGCCCGCCCCTGCCGGCCACCGGACCGCTCAACCTGGCCCTGGGGATCCTCTATCTGGGGCACTGGTTCCTGGTGATCCCCTGGACCACGCTGCGCATGGCCCTGTTCCCCAAGCGTCTGGTGTGGGCCAAGACATTGCATCTGGGGGAGGACCCTGCCGCCGCCTGAGCTCAGCCGCCGCCGCTGCGGCCCCCGCTCCCCTGGCCGTCGCTCCCGAACTCGTCGAGGGAGCCGTCGAAGTCGATCACGTCCCCGTTGAAGAACTCGGCCAGGCGGCGGGCCTGTTGATCGAGCCCCGCCCCCGGCCGCGGCGCAGACGCCCCGGCCGGGGGCGGGCGGACTGGAGCTGGGGCTGCCGGCGCAGCGGCTGAGGGCGTGGCGGCGGCCTGGGGGCTGGGAGCTGGCGGGGGCTGGGGAGGTTGCGCCGGCAGGTCCAGCCCGGCCTGCAGCAGCAGCTGCCGGGGACTGCCCAGGGCCCGGGCGATGGCCTGCTCCAGCAGGCTCTGGCGGGTCTGCACCATGGCCATCCAGGTGCCGGCCACCTGCACCACCGCCTGGCGCGAATCGAGCCGCACCAGGCGGGCCTGCTGGGAGAGCAGCATGCGGGTGGAGGGCAGCTCCAGCCCGGCCAGGATCTGTTGCCACAACTCCGGCAGGTTTGGAGCAGCGCCGGAGCCCGTTTCGACAGCAGCGGCAGGGCTGGCCCGCTGCGGCGGTGCGGCGGCGGCGGGCGCGCTGGCGGCCGTAGTGGCGGCAGAGACCGCTGCAGGGTCGGCGGTTCGGGGCCCCGGCCCCGGGGGTGGCGCCGGCAGCGAGGCAGGGGCGGGGGCCGAGGTCTCGCCGGCGCCAGGTTCGGCCAGCAGCCCCAGCAGCAGCACCTCGATCCAGAGGCGCGGATTGACGCTGTGGCGCAGCTGCTGCTCGCTGCTGCGCAGCTGGGCCTGCCAGCCCAGCAGGCGGGCCTTGCCGGCCCGGCGTGCCAGGGCCGGCAGCTGCTCGCGCAGCCCGGTGGAAATGGCGGTGAGCTCCAGGCGGTCGGGGGCCACCCCCGCCAGCACCAGATCCCGCAGCAGGCTCACCAGACCCTGCAGTACCGCCGCCGGCTCCCGGCCGCGCTCCACAAGGCCGCGGCAGGTTTCGAGCACGGCGAGCGGATCGGCCCCGGCCAGGTCGGCGGCCAGCTGCAGCAGTTCCTGCTCCGGCACCGCTCCCAGCAGCTCCCACACCGCCATGGCCTCGATCGGCGCCGGCAGCAGGCTGAGCTGATCGAGCAGGCTCTCGGCGTCCCGCAGACCCCCCTGGGCCCGCTGGGCCACCACCTGCAGGGCCTCGGCGGTGATCCCGATCCGCTCCTGTGCGGCGATCCAGCCCAGGTGCCCCTCGATGGCCGCCAGGGGGATGCGCCGGAAATCGAAGCGCTGGCAGCGGCTGAGGATCGTGGGCAGCACCCGCTGGGGGTCGGTGGTGGCGAGCACGAACACCACCCGCGGTGGCGGCTCCTCGAGGGTCTTGAGCAGGGCGTTGAACGCCGCCGTGGAGAGCATGTGGCACTCGTCCACCACATAAACCTTCCAGCGCGCCTGCACCGGCGCGAAGCGGGAGCGCTCGATCAGCTCCCGGATGTTGTCCACACCGGTGTTGGAGGCGGCGTCGATCTCGATCACATCGAGGGCGTTGCCGGCCGTGATCGCGCTGCACAGCTCGCAAACCCCGCAGGGCTCAGGCGTGGGGCCGTCGGCACTGAGGCAGTTGAGCGAACGGGCCAGGATGCGGGCGCTCGAGGTCTTGCCCGTGCCGCGCGGACCGCTGAACAGGTAGGCCGGCGCGATGCGGCCCGAGCGCAGGGCGTTGGCCAGGGTGGCGGCGATCGCCTCCTGGCCCACGAGCTGATCGAAGCGCTGCGGCCGGTATTTGTGGTGGAGCGGCTGGTAGGCCTGGGACATGCGAGGCGGCTGCGGGGCGCGGGGGCCGGTCAGGGCCGGTTCGGCAGGCTGGGCTGGGCATGTGGACCGGGCTCCAGCAGGCCGTGCGGTGGTTCCTGGCCCTCGAGCAGCCCCTGCAGGCGGCTCTCCAGGGCTGACTCCAGATCCTCCACCTCCGCCAGCTGATCGGCGAGGCGCAGGGCGGCGCGCCGCAGGGCCTCGAACTGGCTCTGCCCCCAGCGGGACTCGGCCCGGGCCAGCTCCTGATCCAGCCGGGTCTGCAGGCTCTGGCGCAGCTCCTCGAGCTGGCGCAGGGTGCGGCGCGCCAGTTCCAGGCCCCCGTCCAGCGGCACCCCCTGCCGCAACAGCAGCCGGGTGCCGGCCAGAACCGCGGCCGGCAGCCACTGGCCGATCGCCAGGGCCCCGAGGCTGCCGGTGTGAATCCAGCTCTCCACCTGGTCGCTGCGATGCCGGCCGGTCTTGCACCAGTGGGCGAAGTGCTCGCAGTTGTTGAACAGCAGGTTGTAGTTCTGCTCCCCCAGCCGGCCCATGGCCCGCCGCAGGGTGACGCCGGGGGGAGAGCAGTCGTGCTCGCCGTAGCTGACGATGCTGATCGGCTCGCTGCGGCCGAAGTCGTCGAGCGGGCTGCGCAGGATCTCGCGCCCCTCCAGGTAGTGCGCCACGGTGCCGTCCCCCAGATCGATGCCGTGGTGGTTGAACAGGCCGTGCCGGCGGGGCACCTGCAGATGGTCGGCGGCGGCCAAGGGGATTCGGAATCAGGCGCTGGCCTGCTGAACGGACTCCATGCTGCCCCCCAGCGGCACCACCTGGGCCCGGCTGCGCTGCTCCACCAGCTCGCGGGTGATCGTGAAGCTGCGCACCTCCTGCTGGGAGGGCAGGTCGTACATCAGATCGAGCATCAGTTCCTCCACGATGCCGCGCAGGGCGCGGGCACCGGTCTTGCGCCGGTGGGCCTCGGCGGCGATCGCCTCGATGGCGCCGGGCTCGAACTCCAGCTCCACATTGTCCATGCTCAGCAGGGTCTGGAACTGCTTCACCAGGGCGTCGCGGGGCTCGGTGAGGATGGACTGCAGGGCGTGGGTGTCGAGGGGCTCGAGCACGGCACTCACCGGCAGGCGCCCGATGAATTCGGGGATCAGGCCGTACTTCACCAGGTCTTCGGGTTGCAGATGGCGCAGCACTTCGCTGGCCTGGCGCTCGCGGGCCTGGCGGGCACGGGCGGTGCCATCGGGGCTGATGAAGCCGATGGCGTTGCGTCCCAGGCGCCGTTGCACCACCTCATCGAGGCCCACGAAGGCGCCGCCGCAGATGAACAGGATCTGGCTGGTGTCGATCTGGATGCAGTCCTGATACGGGTGCTTGCGGCCGCCCTGGGGTGGCACGTTCGCCACCGTGCCCTCCAGCATCTTCAACAGGGCCTGCTGCACACCCTCACCGGACACATCGCGGGTGATCGAGGGGTTTTCGCTCTTGCGGGCGATCTTGTCGATCTCGTCGATGTAGATGATGCCGCGCTGGGCCTGGTCCACATCCATCTCCGCTTTCTGCAGCAGGCGCAGGAGGATGTTCTCCACGTCCTCGCCCACGTAGCCCGCCTCGGTGAGGGCGGTGGCGTCGGCCACGGCGAAAGGCACCGCCAGGAGTTCGGCCAGGGTCTGGGCCAGGAGGGTCTTGCCGCAGCCGGTGGGGCCGATCAGCAGGATGTTGCTCTTGTGCAGACGGGTGGCCGTCTCTGCCGCCTCGCCGCCGCCGTCGCCCTGCCAGGCCAGCCGCTTGTAGTGGTTGTAGACCGCCACCGAGAGGGTTTTCTTGGCCGTGTCCTGGCCCACCACCTGGGCGTCGAGGAAGGCCCTGATCTCCTGAGGCTTGGGCACCTCCGCCAGGGTGGGGGCCGGCTTGGCAGCCTTGCGGGCGGTGGGCTTGCCGCGGCTCTGCTCGTGGGCGGGCCGGCTGGCCCCGCCCTGATCCACCAGTTCCTCATCGAGGATCTCGTTGCAGAGATCGATGCACTCGTCGCAGATGTACACCCCCGGGCCGGCGATCAGCTTGCGCACCTGGTCCTGCGACTTGCCGCAGAACGAGCACTTCAGGTGGGCGTCGAACTTGGCCATCGGGTGAGTCAGCCGGAGGGTGGGGCCGGGTCGGGCTGTGGAGCGTGGTCTGCCGCTGGAGGGGAGCCAGGACAGGGAGGGTAGGGCGGAAACCCCGGATCTCGAGGTTTCGCGGACGTCCTCTGCAACTCCACACGAACCAGGATTGCCCCGACCGCCGCTGGTGGCGGTTGTCGTAAAGGATCAACGCATCACACTGGGGGCGGCTGCAGCCGCGGCGGCGGTGTCGTTCACCACCCGATCGATGAGGCCGTAGTCAACCGCCTCAGTGGGAGAGAGGAAGTAGTCGCGGTCGGTGTCTTCGGTGATCTTCTCGAGGGGCTGGCCGGTGTGCTCCGCCAGCAGGCCGTTGAGGGTGTCCTTGAGAAAGAGGATCTCGCGGGCCTGGATTTCGATGTCCACGGCCTGACCCTGGGCGCCGCCCAGGGGCTGGTGGATCATGATCCGGGCGTTGGGCAGGGCCATGCGCTTGCCCTTGGTTCCGCCGGAGAGCAGAAAGGCGCCCATCGAAGCGGCAACTCCATAGCAGATGGTGACCACATCAGGCGCCACCTGCTGGATGGTGTCGTAAATGGCCAGGCCAGCGGTGACCGACCCGCCCGGTGAATTCAGATAGATCTGAATGTCCTTCTCAGGGTCTTCAGCTTCCAGGAACAGCAGCTGGGCGACCACCGCGTCGGCCACCCCATCGTCGATGCCGGTGCCCAGAAAGATGATGCGTTCGCGCAGCAGGCGGGAATAGATGTCAAAGGCCCGATCGCCCTTGCCCGACTGCTCCACCACCGTGGGCAGCACCCCGGGGGCGGCCATGGGCCGACCGGCGATGGCCGCCGGCGACGGTCCGGCCCAGCGGCTGTCGATGGGGTGGGGCCGCAGGGCTGTGCAGTCCGGAAAGGCCGTGACAAGGGGCATCAGCGGGCGGGCGTCGCTCATCCGCGGCGGTGGGCAGGGTCTGTCAATCTATGGGCCACGGGCTCAGGTGGAGGCTGCTGCCGTGTCTCCGTCCTCGGGCGCTGCCGCCGCTCCGCCCTCGCCGGCGGCCGCTTGTGGACTGTCGCCGGTGGCCTTCTCGCTGACGCTGCTGTTCTCCTCCAGCCAGGCGAGCAGCTTCTCGCGCAGCAGATCGTCCGCCACCACCCGGCGCAGGCGGTCCTGATCGATCGGCCCCTCCTGGCTGAGGCCGCGGCGCACCTCCTGCACCTTGGCCTCGAGCTCCTCAGCCGCCACCTCGATGGCCTCCGCCGCTGCCAGGGCCTGCAGGGCCAGGCTGCGGCGCAGACGCTGCTCGGCTTCCGGACGGGAGGTGTCCATCAGCGAGCGCACCAGATCGGGGGTGAACAGCTTCTTCACGTCC
The DNA here is from genome assembly GCA_039818745.1 of Cyanobacteria bacterium J06638_7. Taxonomy (GTDB): domain Bacteria; phylum Cyanobacteriota; class Cyanobacteriia; order PCC-6307; family Cyanobiaceae; genus NIES-981. The sequence continues at coordinate 34,771 of JBCBTI010000003.1, read as the reverse complement.
ATACCCTGCTGGGCGATCTGGCCGGCGGTCTGCTCGATCAGGTTGCGCACCTCCTGCTGCACCAGGGTTTCCGGCAGCTCCACCTCCAGCTGCTCCACGAGCGCCTCGAGCAGGGCGTCGTGGCGGGCGGCCACGGCGCGGCTGTCGGCATCCGCCTTGAGCCGGCTCTCGAGGTCGTCACGCAGCTCGGCGAGGGTCTGCTTGTCGCTGGCCTGCTGGGCGAAGGCGTCGTCCAGGGGCGGCAGTTCGCGGCACTTGAGATCCTTGAGGGTGATCTCGAACCGGGCACTGCGGCCGGCGGATTCCTTCTGGGGGTAGCTCTCGGGGAACTGGCAGTCGATGGTGCGGGTGTCGCCCACGGCCATCCCCACCACCCCCTCCACGAAGCCGGGGATCATGCGGCCATCCTCCAGCTCCACCTCGCTGGCATCGCTGCTGCCGCCCTCGATCTCCTCGCCGGTGTCGGCATACACCCCCCGGAAGCGCAGCACGGCGATATCGCCGCTGCGGGCCGCACGGTCCTCCACCGGCACCAGGGTGGCCAGCTGGCGGCGCGACTGCTCGATCAGCTCCTCCACTCGCGCCGGGTCGTAGGCCACCGCCTCGGCCGTCGCCCTCAGCCCCCTGGTCTGGCGCAGGGACGGTGTGGGCTCCACATCCAGTTCCACCGTGATCGTGAGGTCGCTGCCCGGCTCGAAGCGCTCCAGCACCAGCTCGAAGCCCTCGTTGAGCTCCGGCCTGCTGATGGCGGCCAGTTGCTCGATCGCCAGGGCGTCGCGGCAGGCGGCGTCCACCAGATCCTCGAGGGCGGTGGCGCGCACGCGCAGGGGCCCGATCTGCTGCAGCAGCACCGGCCGCGGCACCCTGCCCTTGCGGAAGCCTGGCAGCTTGACGCTGCGGCTGAGTTTGTTCACGGCCGCCTCGTAGCTGGCCCGGCTGCGGCTGCCTGGGATGGCCACCTCCAGCGCCACGCGGCTGCCGGGGAGGGGGGATGCGGTCACCTGCAGGTTCGAGGCCCCGCTGATGGCCGGATCCTTCGGGGAAGCTTTGGCGGCTGGACTCATGGCAGGGCTGCGCAGCTGCCGATCCTAAGAAAGGGGCCGCTCCCCATCCGGAGCGGTAGTGTGAAGGCACATCACAGCCCTGCTGGCAACGGTTCCACCTGCCGGCTCAGCGCATCTCAGCGCATTTCATACGGCCGCGCGCATGTGCCCGGCATCCCAGACCCCATTACCACCGGCCCTCCAGTGCGCCGCTGCCGCTCCCAGAGAGCCCCACAGCCAGCCGCCACCCGCCGGGGTCGCCGCCGCCAGTCATCACCAGCCCGCTTCAGCCTTCACCCCTGCGTTCAGCCAGCCAGGTCCGCTCCGCCACAACCAGCCCTCAGCACCATTGATCAGCGCCGCCACCGCCCCCGCCACCACTGCCAACACCCTGCCCAGCCGGCCCCTGCGGGTTGCCGTTCTCGGCGCCACCGGTGCCGTGGGCCAGGAACTGCTGCAGCTCCTCGATGAACGCCGCTTCCCGGTGGCCGAGCTGCGGCCCCTGGCCTCGGCCCGCTCCACGGGCCGCAGCCTGCGCTGGCAGCAGCAGGAGCTGCCCGTCACCGCCGTCAGCGCCAAGGCCTTCGAGGGAGTGGATCTGGTGCTCGCCTCCGCCGGGGGTTCGGTGTCACGCCAGTGGGCGCCCGTGGCGAGGGCGGCCGGCGCCGTGGTGATCGACAACTCCAGCGCCTTCCGCCTCGATCCAGAGGTGCCGCTGGTGGTGCCGGAGGTCAATCCGCAGGCGGCGTTTGCGCACCGCGGCCTGATCGCCAACCCCAACTGCACCACGATCCTGCTCACCCTGGCCCTGGCTCCCCTGCATCGGCGGCGGCCGATCCGGCGGGTGGTGCTCAGCACCTACCAGAGCGCCAGCGGCGCCGGGGCGCGGGCCATGGAGGAGCTGCGCCAGCTCAGCCGCACCGTGCTCGCCGGCGGCGAACCGCGCAGCCAGGTGCTGCCCCACTCGCTGGCCTTCAACCTGTTTCTGCACAACTCTCCCCTGCAGCCCAACGGCTATTGCGAGGAGGAACTGAAGATGGTCAACGAGACCCGCAAGATCATGGCTGTTCCCGATCTGCGCCTCACCGCCACCTGTGTGCGGGTGCCGGTGCTGCGGGCCCATTCCGAGGCAGTGAACATCGAGTTCCATGAGCCCTTCCCCGTGGACGAAGCCCGGCAGTTGCTGGCCGCCGCTCCTGGAGTGGAGCTGCTGGAGAACTTCAGCGACAACCGGTTCCCCATGCCCACGGACGTCACCGGTCGGGATCCGGTGGCCGTGGGCCGGATCCGTCAGGACCTCAGCGATCCCCATGCCCTGGAGCTCTGGCTCTGCGGCGACCAGATCCGCAAGGGGGCGGCCCTCAATGCCGTGCAGATCGCCGAACTGCTGCAGCGCCCCCGTGGTGCCGTGGGAGGTGCTGTTTGAGTCGCGCTCCTTTCGGCCGGGTGCTCACCGCCATGGTCACGCCCTTCGGGGCTGATGGCGCGATCGATCTGGACCTGGCGGCCCGTCTGGCCGATCACCTCGTGAGTCACGGCTCCGATGGGCTGGTGATCTGTGGCACCACCGGCGAGTCGCCCACCCTCAGCTGGCAGGAAGAGCACGATCTGTTCGCCGCCGTGCGCGCCGCCGTGGGCGGCCGGGCCCGCCTGCTGGCCGGCTGCGGCAGCAACTGCACGGCCGAGGCGGTGGAGGCCGCCCGCGCAGCCGCCTTGCTCGGGGCCGACGGGGCCCTGGTGGTGGTGCCGTATTACAACAAGCCCCCGCAGGACGGGCTCGAGGCCCATTTCCGGGCGGTCGCCCAGGCGGCGCCGGAGCTGCCGCTGATGCTCTACAACATTCCCGCACGAACAGGCACCAGCCTGGCCCCTGCCACTGTGGCCCGCCTTCTGGATCTGCCCAACGTGCTGAGCTTCAAGGCCGCCAGCGGCAGCACCGATGAGGTCAGTGCCCTGCGAGTCGCCTGCGGCGATCGTCTGGCCATCTACTCCGGGGACGACGCCCTCACCCTGCCCATGCTCGCCGTGGGGGCCGTCGGCGTGGTGAGCGTGGCCAGCCATCTGGCCGGTGAGCGCATCAGTGCCATGGTGCGGGCCTTCTTCGCCGGCGATCTGGCCGCGGCCCTGCGCCTCCACGAGCAGCTGCTGCCCCTCTGCAAGGCGCTGTTCTGCACCACCAACCCGATCCCCGTCAAGGCCGCCCTGGAGCTGAGTGGCTGGCCGGTGGGTGCCCCAAGACTTCCCCTTCTTCCCGCTGATGACACCGTGAAACAACATCTCTGCGAAACCCTGGCCGCCCTGCGTCCCACCTGACGCCAAGGCTGATCCCCGCTCAAGGCCTGTCTTCGAGACAGCGCATCGGAGCCTTTTCAATCAATCCTTTTCAAGCCATTCCTACATGTCCAGTTCCAACGGCAGCAATCAAGGTTCCCAGCAGCCGGCCCTGCGGGTGATACCCCTCGGCGGCCTGCATGAGATCGGCAAGAACACCTGTGTGTTCGAGTACGGCGATGACATCATGCTGGTGGATGCCGGCCTTTCCTTCCCCAGCGATGGCATGCATGGGGTCAATGTGGTGATGCCGGACACCAGCTACCTGAAAGAGAACCAGAAACGCATCCGCGGCATGATCGTGACCCACGGTCATGAAGATCACATCGGCGGCATCGCTCACCATCTCAAGAACTTCAACATCCCGGTGATCCATGGGCCGCGTCTGGCCCTGTCGCTGCTCACCGGCAAGATGGAGGAGGCCGGTGTGATGGACCGCACCATTCTCAAGACAGTGGCGCCAAGAGATGTGGTGAAAGTCGGTCAGCACTTCTCCGTGGAGTTCATCCGCAACACCCACTCGATGGCGGACAGCTTCTCGCTGGCCATCACCACTCCGGTGGGCACGGTGATCTTCACCGGTGACTTCAAGTTCGACCATACCCCTGTCGATGGTGAGCACTTCGACATGGCCCGCCTGGCCCACTACGGCGAGCAGGGGGTGATCTGCCTGTTCAGTGACTCCACCAATGCCGAGGTGCCAGGCTTCTGTCCCTCGGAGCGCTCGGTGTTCCCCAACCTCGATCGCCACATCTCCCAGGCGCAGGGCCGGGTGATCATCACCACTTTTGCCAGCTCGATTCACCGGGTGGCGATGATCCTTGAACTGGCGCTGAAGAACGGCCGCAAGGTGGGCCTGCTGGGCCGCTCGATGCTCAACGTGATTGCCAAGGCCAGGGAACTCGGCTACATGCGGGCCCCGGATGATCTGTTTGTGCCGATCAAACAGATTCGCGATCTTCCTGATCGTGAAACCCTGCTGCTGATGACCGGCAGCCAGGGCGAACCGCTCGCGGCGCTCAGCCGCATCTCCCGTGGTGACCACCCCCAGGTTCAGGTGAAGGCCAGCGATACGATCATCTTTTCCGCCAATCCCATTCCCGGCAACACCATCTCCGTGGTCAACACCATTGATCGCCTGATGATGCTGGGAGCCAAGGTTGTGTATGGCAAGGGTGAGGGTATCCACGTGTCCGGTCACGGCTTCCAGGAGGATCACAAGCTGATGCTCGCGCTCGCCAAGCCGAAGTTCTTCGTTCCCGTGCACGGCGAGCACCGCATGCTCGTGTGCCACAGCCGCACGGCCCAGTCGATGGGAGTGCCCGCCGACAACATCCTCATCATCGATAACGGCGACGTGGTGGAGCTCACCCCGGATTCGATCCGTCGCGGTGAGCCGGTGAAGGCCGGCATCGAGCTGCTCGACGCCTCCCGCAACGGCATCGTCGATGCCCGTGTGCTGAAGGAACGCCAGCAGCTGGCCGAGGATGGCGTGATCACCCTGCTGGCGGCGATCAGCACCGACGGCGCCATGGCGGCCCCGCCGCGGGTGACCCTGCGCGGCGTGGTGACCAGTGCAGACCCCCGCAAGCTCAGCCTCTGGGCCGAGCGGGAGATCGCCTGGGTGCTGGAGAACCGCTGGAAACAGCTCTGCCGCACCAGTGGCGGCCAGGCTCCCGATGTGGACTGGGTGGGCGTGCAGCGCGAAGTGGAACTCGGCCTGCAGCGGCGTCTGCGCCGGGAACTGCAGGTGGAACCCCTGATTCTCTGCCTGGTGCAGCCCGCTCCCGCCGGGACCCCGGTCTACAAAGGCCGCACCGATGCCGAACCCGATTCCCGCCCAGCGCCCCGGGGCCGTGGTGGTCGCGACGCCGGCCGCCCGATCCGCTCCGAGCGTCCTGGCGAGCGCTCCGCTGAGCGCCGCGAGCGCAGCCCCCGCCCCCTGCCCGAACGGCAGCTGGCGGCCGTCGGGGCCGGAGCCGCGGCCGCCGCAGCTCCGGTCGCCGCGGCTCCGGTGCCCGCCCAGGAGCCGGAATTCTCCGGCCGCACCCGCCGGCGCCGCTCTGCCGCCGGCGCCAGCTGAGCAAGGCCCGCTCTCAGCTCAGCCGCAGTCGCAACAGCCCCCGGCTGAGCTCTTCCAGCTCCCGGGCGCTGAGGCGGGTGGGGTCGAAGCTGAGGGGATCCACCTGGCGCTGAGACGGCCGGACGTCTCTGGCTGCGCTGGTGAGGGCGGCCACCTCCTGCAGGTCGAGGCTCTCGGCGCGCTTGCTCCCGGCCAGGGCCACTTCCAGCTGCTCAGGCTCCTCCACCACGTCCACGGCCAGCTTCTCCATCCAGGGAGTGGCCGCCGCTTCGGCGCTGCTCTCCAGGCCCTGGCCCTCCTCCACCAGCCGGCACTGCTGCAGTCCCTGATCGGCGATCTGACGCAGAGTGGTTTCGCTGCAGTGGTCCAGCACCTGCTGGTAGTGGTTACGGGCTTCGGCCACCGCCCCCAGGCCATAGAGGCGCGTGTGGCCCAACAGCAGTCCCAGGCGCAGCCGCACCGGGTCGTCGGCCTCGGCTGGCAGCTCGCTCAGCAGCGCTTCGCTGAGGGCCTCAACCTGGGGCCACTCCCGCTCGCTGTAGAGCCTCTCGATGGTGGCGTAGCGCTGTTGCAGGATCTCGGGGGTGAGGCTCATGGCTCCGGAGCAGCGGAAACTCGGCAGAGCCACAGTGTGGGTCCCTGCCAGCGCAGCTGCCATCCGTCGCCCAGATCGGCCTGGCCCGGCCCCCGCGCGGGCGGCAGCCGGTCCAGCAGTTGCTCAAGGCTGCGGGACGGCCAGCGCCGGCCGCTGCTCTGCTCCAGCCAGTGCTGCAGCAGCTGAGCCTGATTGCAGCGCTGCAGCCCCGCCAGCGGCAGACGCCGCAGCCCCGTGCCGGTTGCTGCGGCCGGCGCGGGGGTGAGCAGGGCCTGCAGGGCCAGCTGCAGCAGTTCGCCGCCACTGGCCTCAGCCTCGGCCAGCTGCTCGGCCACCCGGGCGATGCGCCGGTCGGCGCCGGGGTGCAGCCCGTTGAGCACCGGGCCCACCTCCAGCCGCAGGCGGTTGCGGCTGAAGCGCGCATCGTCATTGCTGCCGTCACGCCATACCGGCAGCTCCAGGGCCCGGCAGATCCGCCCGGTGTCGCTGCGGTCGAACTCCAGCAGCGGCCGCACCAGCTCGGTGGTGCCCTGCAGGGGCCGCCGCAGCCGCAGGCTGGCCAGGCCCCGGCGGTGAGTGCCCCGGGCCAGGTTGAGCAGCAGGGTCTCGGCCCGGTCGCTGGCGGTGTGGCCGGTGAGCACCCGGCTGCAGCCCAGCTCCCGGGCGCGCAGGGCCAGGCGCCCGTAGCGCCACTGGCGGGCGGCGGCCTCCGTGGGCCGCTGCCCGGCCGCACGCTGCCAGCAGTCCAGAAGCACCGGCAGGCCGCGCTTGCCGGCCCAGTCCAGCAGCTCGTCAGCCTGGGCCGCCGCCTCGGGACGCCAGCGGTGATCGCCGTGCCAGAGGGTGAGCGGCCAGCGGTGCTGGGCACGCAGCTCCAGCAGCAGCCCCAGCAGGGCCATCGAATCCTGGCCGCCTGAGAGGGCCAGCAGCAGGGAGGCACCGTCCGGCAGCAGGGCGGGGTGGCGCCGCAGCAGGCGCTGCAGGCGGTGGTGGTCGCCGCTCCAGGAGGCCGTGGCTTGGGGTGGGAGAATCCCCTCCACTCTGCTTCCCCCGGCATGTCGCGTCTCGAACGCCTGCCCGCTCCTCTGGGTTCAGCCCTGGCCGAGCGACGTCTGCTCAAGGTGATCGCCGGCCTCACCAACTTCGATGCCGAGCGCGTCAGCCGCATCGCCCGCAGCGCGGGGCTGGGCGGTGCGGATCTGATCGACATCGCCTGTGACCCCGAGCTGGTGCGCACGGCCGCCGCCGCCAGCGGCCTGCCCATCTGCGTGTCGGCGGTGGACCCCGAACTCTTCCCCGCGGCCGTGGAGGCGGGTGCGGCGCTGGTGGAGATCGGCAATTACGACGCCTTCTATGCCCTGGGACGGATCTTCACGGCGGCCGAGGTGCTTGAGCTCACCCGCCGCACCCGCGCCCTGCTCAGCCAGGTGGTGCTGAGCGTGACGGTGCCCCATGGGCTGCCGCAGGATCAGCAGGAGCAGCTGGCCCTGGATCTGGTGGCCGCCGGCGCCGACATCATCCAGACCGAAGGCGGCACCAGCGCCCGCCCCTTCAGCGCCGGCAGTCTTGGTCTGATCGAGAAGGCCGCCCCCACCCTGGCCGCCGCCCATGGCATCAGCCGGGCCCTGGCCGCAGCCGGTCTGCAGGCGCCGGTGCTCTGCGCTTCGGGCCTCTCCGCCGTCAGCGTGCCGATGGCGATCGCTGCCGGTGCCGCCGGTGTCGGTGTCGGCTCGGCTGTGAACCGCCTTGACGATGAACTGGCGATGGTGGCCGTGGTGCGTGGCCTGCGCGAGGCTCTCGCCGCGGGCAGGGCCGCGGCCCTCTCGAGTCGCCTGTAACGGCGCTGGGGCCCGGAGGTTGCAGCGCCCCGATCCGCGTCTAGTTTGACCCCTCCTGATCCTCTCGCCTGCTCATGGGTTCCCTGGTGTGGCTGCTGCAGTGGCCGATTCGCGCCCTGGTGCTGCTGATCGTGGCCTGGCTTCCCCTCGGTGTTGAGGTGGACAGTTTCCCCATCGCGCTGCTCTCCGCCGCGGTGATCGGCCTGCTCGGCACTCTGCTGATCTGGCCCCTGAAGCTCCTGCTGGGGCCGATCTGGGCGGTGACCAGCCTGGGAGGGCTGATCAGCCCGGTGAGCCTGCTGTTCAACTGGCTGATCACGGTGATCCTGTTCGGCCTGGCGGCGGCCCTGATTCAGGGCTTCCGTCTCAAGCGCGGCCTGCTCAGCGCCGTGCTCGGCGGGGTGGTCTATGCGGTGCTGTCGGCCATCATCCTGCGCCTGCTCGGCCTCGAGATCGACTTCACCCGGGCCGCCGCCCAGCTCTCCGGCGCTGCGGCCTGAGGGCAGCAGCCGGCACCAGGTCGGGCCGCGCTCGAGCCGCGGCTGCGGCGAGAATGGGGCCATGGCCGCCCCCTTCCAGCTCCACGCTCCCTACGAACCCAAGGGTGACCAACCCCAGGCCATCACCGGGCTGGTGCGGGGGGTCGAGGCGGGCGGCCGCTACCAGACCCTGCTCGGGGCCACGGGCACCGGCAAGACCTTCACGATCGCCAATGTGATCGCCAGCACCGGGCGCCCCACCCTGGTGCTGGCCCACAACAAGACCCTGGCGGCCCAGCTCTGCAATGAGCTGCGCGAGTTCTTTCCGAACAACGCCGTTGAATACTTCATCTCCTACTACGACTACTACCAGCCGGAGGCCTATGTGCCCGTCTCCGACACCTACATCGCCAAGACGGCCTCGATCAACGAAGAGATCGACATGCTGCGCCACTCGGCCACCCGCTCTCTGTTCGAGCGCCGCGATGTGATCGTGGTGGCCTCGATCAGCTGCATCTACGGCCTCGGCATCCCCAGCGAATACCTCAAGGCGGCGGTGAAATTCCAGGTGGGCGACACGCTCAACCTGCGCGCCTCCCTGCGGGACCTGGTCAACAACCAGTATTCCCGCAACGACATTGAGATCTCCCGCGGCCGCTTCCGGGTGCGGGGCGATGTGCTGGAGATTGGCCCGGCCTACGAAGACCGCCTGGTGCGGATCGAGCTGTTCGGCGATGAGGTGGAGGCGATCCGGTACGTGGACCCCACCAGCGGCGAGATCCTCAAGAGCCTCGACGCGATCAACATCTACCCGGCCAAGCACTTCGTCACCCCCAAGGAGCGCCTGCAGGAGGCGATCGCTGCGATCCGCGCCGAACTGCGCGAGCGGCTCGATCAGCTCAACGGCCAGGGGCGGCTGCTGGAGGCCCAGCGGCTGGAGCAGCGCACCACCTACGACCTGGAGATGCTGGAGCAGGTGGGCTACTGCAACGGCGTGGAGAACTACGCCCGCCACCTCGCCGGCCGGGCCGCCGGCACACCGCCCGAGTGCCTGATCGACTACTTCCCCGATGACTGGCTGCTGGTGGTGGACGAATCCCACGTCACCTGCTCCCAGCTGCAGGCGATGTACAACGGCGACCAGAGCCGCAAACAGGTGCTGATCGAGCATGGCTTCCGCCTGCCCAGTGCCGCCGACAACCGGCCGCTGAAGGCCGAGGAGTTCTGGGAGAAGGCCCGCCAGACGATCTTCGTGAGCGCCACCCCCGGCGACCTGGAGTTGCGCCGCAGCCAGGAGCAGGTGGTGGAGCAGGTGATCCGGCCCACCGGGGTGCTCGATCCTGTGGTGGAGGTGCGTCCCACCGAAGGCCAGGTGGACGACCTGCTCGGCGAGATTCGTGAGCGGGCGGACAAACAGGAGCGGGTGCTGGTGACCACCCTCACCAAGCGCATGGCCGAGGATCTCACCGACTACCTGGCGGAGAACGGGGTGCGGGTGCGCTACCTGCACTCCGAGATCCACTCGATCGAGCGCATCGAGATCATTCAGGACCTGCGCAACGGCGCCTACGACGTGCTCGTGGGGGTGAATCTGCTGCGCGAGGGCCTGGATCTGCCGGAGGTGTCGCTGGTGGCGATCCTCGATGCTGACAAGGAGGGCTTCCTGCGCGCCGAGCGTTCCCTGATCCAGACCATCGGCCGCGCCGCCCGCCACGTGCAGGGGATGGCCCTGCTCTATGCCGAGAACCTCACCGATTCGATGGCCCGGGCGATCGACGAGACCGAGCGCCGCCGGGCGATCCAGCAGGACTACAACCAGAGGCACGGCATCACGCCCACGCCGGCGGGCAAGCGGGCCGGCAATTCGATCCTGGCCTTTCTGGAGATGTCCCGCCGGCTCAGCGACGAGCAGCTCGAGCAGGCCAGCGAGCAGGCGGCCCACAACGACGTGCCGCTCGATGCCCTGCCGGAGCTGATCCAGCAGCTGGAGGAGAAGATGAAGACGGCAGCCAGCCAACTGGATTTTGAAGAGGCCGCCAACCTGCGTGACCGCATCAAGGGACTGCGCCAGAAGCTTGTGGGCAAGGCCTGAGCCGCTGGGCGCCGGCCTGCCCTGAGCTGCTCAGAGTGGTGCCGCCTGGATCGGCGCTTCGGTGCCCTCGGCCGCGTGCAGGGTGCTGCCGCCCAGGCCGAAGGCGGCGTGCACCGTCTGCAGGGCGCGCACACCGTCGGCAGCGGCCACCACACAGCTCGTGCGGATCTCGCTGGTGGCGATCATCTCGATGTTGATGCCCGCCGCCGCCAGGCTGCGGAACATGCGCGCCGCCGTGCCGGGGATGCAGGGCATGCCCGCGCCCACGGCGCTGACGCGGGCGATGCCGGGTCCCTCCTCGAAGCGGGAACCAGGCCACTGGCGCAGCAGGGGCGCCAGGGCCTGCTCGGCCCGGGCGCGCTCGTCGCGGCGCAGGGTGAAGCTCATGTCACGGCTGCGTCGGTTGCCCTCACCGTGGGTGCGCTCCGACTGCACGATGGCATCGAGGCAGATGCCGGCATCGGCCAGGGCGCGGCACACGGCAGCGGCGCTGCCGGGCCGGTCGGGCACCCGCCGCACGGCCACCTGGGCCTGGTCGCGGTCCAGGGCCACCCCGCGCACCGCCGGGGCCTCCAGGCGGCAGAGCTGGGGATTGTGCTGCAGCTGCCCTTCGTGCAGCTCGAAGGCCTCGGCCGCGGCCCTCAGGGCCCGCTGGCCCTGATCGCCGGCCACCAGGCAGCTCACCTTCACCTCGCTGGTGGCGATCAGGCGCAGGTTGATGGTGCAGCGGGCCAGCGTGTCGAACAGGCGGGCGGCGACGCCGGGCCGGCCCATGATCCCGGCGCCGGAGATGCTCAGCTTGGCCAGGCCACCCTCCGCCTGCAGGCGGGCTGCCGCGCTGCCCTCGTGCTCCAGAGGCGGCTCTCCCCTGCCCTGCAGAGGCGCGGCACCCATGGCGCCGAGCACCTCCCGGCACACCAGTTCGGCCAGATCGAGGTCAGTTTCCGGCAGGGTGAAGGCGATGTCGTTGGTGTAGCCGCCGCTGCCGGCACGGCCTTCGTGGGTGGCCTGCACGATCAGGTCCACGTTCAGGCCGGCGGCCCCCAGGGCCTCGAACAGCAGGGCGGCCACCCCCGGACGATCGGGCACATGGGAGAGGGCCACCACCGCCTGCCGGGTCTCGAGCTGGGCGCCATCGACGGGCTTGCCCAGCTCCAGTCCGCCGCTGCCGATGGGCTGGGGAGCGCCGCTGGTGAGCCGGGTCCCTGGGGCTTCGCTCCAGCTGGAGCGCACCACCAGCGGCACGCCGTAGTTGCGGGCGATCTCCACCGCCCGCGGATGCAGCACGGCCGCCCCCAGGCTGGCCAGTTCGAGCATCTCGTCGCAGGTCACCGTGTCCAGGAACTGGGCGTCGGCCACCCGCCGCGGGTCGGTGGTCAGCACCCCCGGCACGTCGGTGTAGATCTCGCAGGCCTCAGCGCCCAGGGCCGCCGCCAGGGCCACCGCCGAGGTGTCGGAGCCGCCCCGGCCCAGGGTGGTGATCTCGGGTGTGCCGGCCCGGCCGCTGCTGGTGCCCTGGAACCCGGCCACCACCACCACCTGGCCGTCGTCGAGCAGACGCCGCAGGCGCTCGGTGCGGATCTCCAGGATCCGGGCCCGGCCGTGGGCCGACTCGGTGACGATGCCGGCCTGGGTGCCGGTCATCGACACGGCCGGCACGCCCAGGCTGTGCAGGGCCATCGACAGCAGGGCGATCGACACCTGCTCACCGGTGGAGAGCAGCATGTCCATCTCGCGCCGGGGCGGGTCGCTGCAGATCGCCCGCGCCAGGCCGCTGAGTTCGTCGGTGGTGTGTCCCATCGCCGACACCACGATCACCAGTTCGTGGCCGTCCTCGCGGCAGCGGGCCACGCGCCGCGCCACCGCCTGGATGCGTTCCACGTCGGCCACCGAGGTGCCCCCGAACTTCTGAACCAGCAGGGCCATGGCACCGCGGCCGCCCCACGCGGTCCGCACATCGATCGGCCCGATTATCTGCCCTCAGCCGCCCCGGGGTTGCCCAGCAGGAAGCCATCGCGGAAGGCGGCGCCCGCTCCGGCGCCGCGTTTGAGGTCGGCCTCCACCTCCAGCAGCTGGCTCAGCAGGCGCAGGAATCTCTCAGGGCGGCGGCCGCGGATCTGCTTGCGCAGCACATAGATCCTCCTGGGGTTGGCGATGCCGGCCGCGCGGGCGATGGCGGCCACGTCCTGCTCCCCCTGGCGATCGAGCAGGGCCACCCACAGCCAGCCACGGATCTGGCTGCTGAGCGCGGCCACGATGCGCAGGGCCGGCTCACCGGCCGCCAGCAGGTCATCCACCAGGGCGATGGCCGCGGCGGCCTGGCCAGCCAGCAGCGCATCCCCCACCGCCAGGGCGGTGGTGCTGTGGCCGCCCACCAGGGCCCGCACCGCCGCCAGGGTGATCGCGCCGCCGCCGCTGGCGTACAGGTTCAGCTTCTCCAGCTCGCTGGCCAGCCGGGCACTGTCGCTGCCGATGGCGGCCGCCAGCGCCTCGGCGGCCGCCGGCTCCAGCTGCAGCCCCAGGTCCGCTGCGGTGCGCGCCACCAGCTCCACCTGGCCGGCTGCGTCCCACCCCGCCGGCAGGGCGAAGCTGCGCTCGTGCACCGCACCGGCGCTGGCGCGGGCCCGTTGCTGCAGGGCCTTGGTGGTGCGCAGGCGGCCGTCGGGTTTGGCCGGGTTGATCAGCAGCAGATGGCAGTCGGCGGCAATCAGTTCCAGGGTCTGCTCCAGCCGCTCGGCCAGTTCGCTGGGGCACTGGTTGCAGAAGGGACTGCGCTGCAGCACCACCACCCGGGCACCGGCGCCGAAGGGCGGTGTGCGCGCCTCCTCCAACGCCCGGCCAGCCTGCTCCGGGTCGTTGCCGTCGAGGCGGCTGAGGTTGATCGTGACCCAGGCCGGATCCACCAGCTCGGCGATCAGCGCCTCCTGGGCCCTGGTGCGGGCCGCCTCGTCGTCGCCCCAGAGCAGGTGGATGGGCATCAGCTCGGCAGCAGGGAACCAGGCTGGCTGGGCGGCAGTGCCGCGTCGTTGCTCGGTTCCCCCACGGCCTGGCGCTCAGCTAGGTGTCGTGTGCTGCCCGCAGCCATCCCGTGCACCCACCACAGGCACCCAGCTTCGACCATCCGATCTTCAGCGAGAGCATCCGGCTGATCCGGGAGCTGCTGCGGGCCCAGGCCCGCACTGACGCGGAACTGGCCAGGATCCTGGCGGCTCTGAAGAGTCCCGAGGGTGACGTGCTCGAGCGCTGCATCCACAGCAGCGGCGATCCCGAGCTGGCCCGCCTGCTGCAGTTCACAGCGGGGGCCTGCGCCGCAGGCCTGGCAGCGCTGCGGGCCGGGGCGCCGATCCTCACCGATACCGCCATGGCCGCGGCGGCCGTGACGCCGATGGCGGGCCGCACCTTCGCCAATCCTGTGCTGTGCGCGCTCGACTGGGCTCCGCCGCGGGCCGCCCTTGGCGGTACGCGAACGGCGGCCGGCCTGGCGGCGGCCCTGGCCGACCCCCAGCTGGCTGGCGGCGGTCCGGCTGCGGTGGTGTTGATCGGCAGCGCGCCCACGGCGCTGGAGGAACTGCTGCGTCTGGTGGCGGCCGCCGCGGTGCCGGCGCCGGCCCTGGTGATCGGCATGCCGGTGGGGTTCGTGGGGGTGGCGGCGAGCAAGCGCCGTCTGGGCGCCAGTGGCCTGGCCCACATCCGGCTCGAGGGGTCCAAGGGCGGCGCCGCCCTGGTGGCCGCCGCCTGCAACGCCCTGCTGCGGGCGGGCTGGCTTCAGGCGGCCAGCGCCCCTTCCCCTGAGCCCGGCTGACCGAGGCTGATCTGGCTGTTGGCCTCGATGCGGCCGAGCACCTGGCGGGCGCGCAGCACCACCGGCGCCGGCACCCCGGCCAGACGGGCGGCCTCGATGCCGTAGCTGCGGCTGGCGCCGCCGGGCACCACCCGGTGCAGGAAGCGCAGGTCGTGGCCGGTCTCCTCCACCAGCACCCGGGCATTGGCCACGTTGGGCAGCACTGCGGCCAGTTCGTTGAGCTCGTGGTAGTGGGTGGCGAACACGCAGCGGGCGCCGATGGCGGTGGCCAGGTGCTCGGCCACCGCCCAGGCGATCGAGAGGCCATCGAAGGTGGCGGTGCCGCGGCCGATCTCATCGAGCAGCACCAGCGATCGCGGGGTGGCGTGGTGCAGGATGTTGGCGGTTTCGGCCATCTCGACCATGAAGGTGGACTGGCCGGCGGCGAGGTCATCGCCGGCGCCGACGCGGGTGAAGATGCGATCGGCGATGCCCAGCCGGGCCGAGCGGGCCGGGATCCAGCTGCCCATCTGGGCCATCAGCTGCAGCAGCCCGGTCTGGCGCAGGTAGCAGCTCTTGCCGCTGGCATTGGGCCCCGTGAGGATCAGCAGGTCGGGCGGGCCGCCGCCGGCCCCGTCGCTGCCCAGAGCGATGCCGTTGGCGGTGAAGTCCTCGTTGGCCAGCAGCTGCTCCACCACCGGGTGGCGGCCGGCCTCGATCTGCAGCACCCGGGCGTCGGCGTCCTGCGGGTCGCTGATCTGCGGGCAGCAGTAGCCGCCGGTGGCGGCCACCTCCGCCAGGCCGGCGAGGGCGTCGAGTTCGGCCACCAGCCGGGCCGCCGTGCGGATCGCCGCCGCCTGCTCGCCCACGCAGCCGCGCAGGGCGCAGAAGAGCTCGTATTCGCGCTGGGCGGCGGCGGCCCGCAGCTGCTGGATGCGGCCCTCGCGGGCCCTCAGCTCCGGGGTGACGAAGCGCTCCTCGTTGGCCAGGGTCTGGCGGCGGATCCAGTGGTCCGGCACCGCTGTCGCCTTGGCGCGGCTCACCGCCAGGAAGTAGCCGAAGGTGCGGTGGTGCTGCAGCCTGAGGCCGGCGATGCCGCTGCGGCTGCGCTCAGTGGCCTCCTGGCCGGCCAGCCAGGCGTCCTGGTCGTCGAGCTGGTTGCGCAGGCCATCGAGCTGGGCATCGACGCCGTCGTGGATCAGGCCCCCTTCGCTGAGGGCCAGGGGCGGCGAGTCGAGCAGGGTGTGGCGCAGGTCGGCCGCCAGCCGCTCCAGCTCCGGCCAGGGGCGGGCCAGGGCGCGCAGGGCCGGGCTTACGGCGGCGCCGAGCAGGGCCGCCAGCTGGGGCAGGCGCTCGAGGCCGTCGGCGAGGGCCACCAGATCGCGGGCCGAGGCGCTGCCGGCCCCGGCCCGGCCCGCCAGCCGCTCCAGATCGCTCATGGGCCGCAGCATCCGGCGCAGGGCCAGGCGCAGGGGCCGCTGCCCCACCAGCTCGCTCACGCCCTGCTGACGGGCCAGGATCGCCGCGCGCTGCACCAGCGGCGCCTCCAGCCAGCGGCGCAGGCAGCGGCCGCCCATGGCGGTGTGGGTGCGGTCGATGGCCCAGAGCAGCGAGCCCTGCCCCTGGCCGCCCTGCTGGGTGCGGGTGAGCTCCAGGTTGCGGCGGGTGGCGGCATCGAGCACGAGGGCGTCGCCGGCATGCCAGCAGGTGGGCAGATCCAGGGGCACCCGCTGGCCGCTCGCCAGCTCGCCTTCGTCTGCAGCGGCGCGGCCCAGGGTGCCGTCGAGGTAGTGCACCAGGCCGCCGGCGGCGCGCAGGGCCAGGGGCGCTTCCCCCAGCCCCAGGCCGTCGAGACTGGCCAGGCCGAAGCGCTGCCGCAGGGTGGCGCCGGCCTCCGCTGTTTCGAAGGGGGTGCGCGGCAGGGTCGTGAGCCGCTGGCTGGTGGGACACCAGCCCGGAGACGGTGCCGCGCCGCCGGGCCAGAGCACCTCGGCGGCCTCCAGCCGCAGCAGCTCCTGGTGCAGGGCGTCGCTGCCGCCGCGCTCGCTGACGCGGAACTCGCCCGTGCTGACATCGGCCACCGCCAGCCCCCAGCGGGCCGCCGAGCCATCGAGCACCACGGCGCAGAGCCAGTTGTTGCGACGGGCGGCGAGCATCCCCTCCTCCAGCACGGTGCCGGGGGTGAGCACGCGGGTGATGTCGCGACGCAGCAGCTCACCGCGGCCCTGGCTGCGGCCACCGGGCTCCTCCAGCTGATCGCAGAGGGCCACGCTGAGGCCCCGGCGCACCAGTTCGCCGCAGTGGCGCTCGGCGGCGTGGTGGGGGATGCCGGCCATGGGCACGCGGCCGATGGCCTTGCCGGCCTCCTTGCCGGTGAGGGTGAGCTCCAGCAGGCGCGAGACGCTGAGGGCGTCCTCGAAGAAGCACTCGAAGAAGTCCCCCAGGCGGTAGAGCAGCACCCGCTCGGGGTGGGCGCGCTTGAGCTGCACGTAGTGGCGCAGCATCGGCGGCAGCTGGGCGGGGTCCACCAGGCTGTGGTGGTGCCAGGGGGGCAGGTCGCCATCGTCAGCGCTGCCGTCGTCCGCGGCAGCGGGGGCAGTCGCCGCGCTGGAGGCGGGCGTTGCGACTGGGGGCGGTTGAGCGGCCCGGGCGCGCCGCCGCGGCCGGGCGGCGGCGTCAGCGGCCAGGGTGGCCGCATCGAGGCCTGCGGCCGCTGGTGCCTGCTCCGGGCGGGGCCTGGAGCCCGCTGGGCCGCTGGCGGGCTCCGCGGCGAAAAGGCTGGGCTGCACAGCCGCTTCGGGCACGAGCGAAAGCTGCTGCTCGGCTTCAGCGGCCACGGCCCCCCCTGGTGCTGAGGCTGATCGTAGGCGGGGCGGCCCGGCTGCCTCGGGGCCCGTGCCGCGCCGGCACCATGTGCCGACAACGTGTGAAGGAACGTCCCGGCTCCCGGCTGAGAGCGGGGAGCCGCGTGTGAGAATCCCGAAACTGACCTGCCGGCCTCCCCGCTGATCCATGCAGATCCTCAACACCCTCACCGTTCTGGCCCTGGTGGTGATGTCGTTCGCGCTGATCGTGGCGGTGCCGGTGCTCTATGCCAGCAGTGAGGACAGCGGCCGCTCCAACCGACTCATTCTGCTGGGCGGCATCGCCTGGGTGGCCCTGGTGCTGGTGAACTGGGGCATGAGCTTCTTCGTGGTCTGAGGCCGGAGCGGCCGGGACCCGTGCCGGCAGCTTTTAGGCTCAGGCCCATCAATCAGCGCCACGGCAGTGGCGGGTGCCTGTGGCCACATTCGAGGGAACGTTCAGCGGCGCCGGTGGCCTGCGCCTGGCTGTGGTGGTGGCCCGCTTCAACGATCTGGTTACCGGCAAGCTGCTCAGCGGCTGCCTCGACTGCCTGCACCGCCATGGCATCGACACCGGCGCCAGCAGCCCCCAGCTGGATGTGGCCTGGGTGCCCGGCAGCTTCGAGATCCCCCTGGTGGCCCAGCAACTGGCGTCCAGCGGTCGCTACCAGGTGGTGATCACCCTGGGCGCGGTGATCCGCGGCGACACGCCTCACTTCGATGTGGTGGTGGCGGAGGTGAGCAAGGGGGTGGCGGCCGTGAGCCGCACCACCGGCGTGCCGGTGATCTTCGGGGTTCTGACCACCGACACGATGCAGCAGGCCCTGGAACGGGCCGGGATCAAGAGCAACCTGGGCTGGAGTTATGCCCTGCAGGCGATCGAGATGGGCTCGCTCATGGCCGCTCTGCCTGCCTGAGCAGCAACTGCTGGCTGCTGACGCGGCGAAAGCCGAGCTGGGCGTAGAAGCCGGCACTGTTGGTGGTCATCAGATACACCCGCTCCACGCTGCGCAGGCGCGGGTGCTCAAGCAGGCCCTCCACCACCAGACGGCCCAGGCCGCGCCCCTGCAGGTCGCCGGCCACCACCACATCCCAGAGCACGGCACGGCAGACGCCGTCGCTGCTGGCCCGGCCGAAGCCCACCAGCCGCTTGCCGCGCCAGAGGCTCACCACCACCGGGCTGCCAGCCAGCAGCCGGCGCAACTGGGGGTAGCTGCGTTCCCGGGCCCAGAAGGCGTGGCGATTGAACAGGCGCTGCAGCTTGAGCAGGCCCCGCGTGGGCCTCAGGCCCGGACCGAGCCCCAGCCAGCGCAGTCCAGGGGCGCCGGAGGCGTGGC
Source organism: Cyanobacteria bacterium J06638_7 (assembly GCA_039818745.1). GTDB lineage: Bacteria > Cyanobacteriota > Cyanobacteriia > PCC-6307 > Cyanobiaceae > NIES-981. Next base: position 16,349 of record JBCBTI010000003.1, on the reverse strand, counting down.
GCAGCAGGCGAATCGCGACCATCAGACGCGTCTCATGGCAGCATCCTCCCAGCCACGCCGCCACCTTGGCTCCACCTCCCTCCCTGGCTCAGCACCCCGCATCGGGTCGGCCACGCAAAGGCATCATCCTGGCCGGCGGCAGCGGTACCCGCCTCCACCCCATCACCGTGGGTGTGAGCAAGCAGCTGCTGCCGGTTTACGACAAACCGATGATCTACTACCCCCTCAGCACGCTGATGCTGGCGGGGATCCGCGAGGTGCTGATCATCACAACCCCGGCCGACGCACCTGCCTTCGCGCGCCTCCTTGGAGACGGCAGCTCCTGGGGGATGACGATCCGCTATGCCGTTCAGCCCAGCCCCGACGGGCTGGCCCAGGCGTTCCTGATCGGGGCTGAGTTCCTGGCCGGGGCCCCGGCGGCGCTGGTGCTGGGGGACAACCTCTTCCATGGCCACGAGCTGGTGCCCCAGCTGCAGGGCAGCAACGGCGCCGCCGCGGCCGCCACGGTGTTCGCCTACCCCGTGCGCGACCCGGAGCGCTACGGCGTTGTGGAATTCGCCCCTGATGGGCGGGTGCTGAGCATCGAGGAGAAACCGGCACAGCCCCGTTCGCGCTATGCGGTTACAGGGCTGTACTTCTACGACGCCTCGGTGGTGGAGCGTGCCCGCCGGGTGCAGCCTTCGGCCCGGGGTGAACTGGAGATCACCGACCTCAACCGCCAGTATCTCGATGAGGGCCTGTTGCGGGTGGAGCTGATGGGCAGGGGGATGGCCTGGCTGGACACCGGCACCTGCGATTCGCTGCATGAGGCCGGCAGTTACATCCGCACCCTGGAGCACCGTCAGGGTCTGAAGGTGGGCTGCCCGGAGGAGGTGGCCTGGCGGCTGGGCTGGATTGATGGCGCCCAGCTCGAGCGGCTGGCCCAGCCCCTGCGCAAGAGCGGTTACGGCGACTACCTGCTGCGCTGTCTGAACGAATCCGGCAGCCAGCCCGGGGTGCTGCCCACCAGCCTGGAGACGAGCCATGCAGGTTGAAACGCTCACAACGGCGGAAGGGGTGGCGATCGACGGCCCCCTGCTGCTCACCCCTCGGACGTTCGGCGATGAGCGCGGTTACTTCTACGAGAGCTGGAACCAGGGGGTCTTCGACGCCGCCGCTGGCCAGACCGTGTTCGTGCAGGACAACCACTCCCGTTCGGCTCCCGGGGTGCTGAGAGGTCTGCACTACCAGCTGCCGCCCCACCCCCAGGCCAAGCTCGTGCGCTGTGTGCTGGGATCCATCTATGACGTGGCGGTCGACATCCGCCGCAGCTCCCCAACCTTCGGCCAGTGGGTGGGAGCAGAACTGAGCGCCGACAACAAGCGCCAGCTGTGGGTGCCTGCAGGCTTCGCCCACGGTTTCCTCACCCTCGCGCATCATGCCGAGGTGCTGTACAAGACCACCGACCTCTGGAGCCGCGACTGTGAGCGCTCGATCCGCTGGGATGACCCGCAGCTGGCGATCGCCTGGCCCCTTGAAGCCTGCGCCGGCTCGTCGCAGCCGATTAGCGCTCCTGTGCTCAGCAGTAAGGATGCCGCTGCTCCTGGGTTTGCCGAGGCCGTGGCAGCGGGGGGGGTGTTTGCGTGAGGCCTGCCTCCCTGTCGGTGCTGCTCACCGGCGCCACCGGCCAGCTTGGGCAGTCCCTGGTTTCAGCCCGGCCTGAGGGCATCAAGCTCATCGCCAGCAGCAGGGCCGGGGGGCCGGGGCTGCTGGCGATCGACCTGGCCGATGCCGCCGCATGCCGCCGCGCCGTTGTCGAGCATCGGCCCGACTGGGTTGTCAATGCCGGCGCCTACACGGCGGTGGACAGGGCCGAGAGTGAACCTGAACTGGCCTTGGCCGTGAACGGCGGCGCGCCACGGGCCCTGGCCGAAGCCCTCGCAGGCAGTGGTGGCCGGCTGCTGCAGCTGAGCACCGACTTCGTGTTTAGTGGCAAGCAGGGAAGCCCATACCAGCCGAGCCAGGCGAGAGATCCGTTGGGGGTGTACGGCGCCACCAAGGCGGCAGGAGAGGAGGCGGTCGAGCAGCTCCTGGGGTCCAGCGGTCGAGGTGTGATCCTGCGCACCAGCTGGGTTCTGGGCCCGGTGGGCAGCAACTTCGCGCTCACCATGCTGCGGCTCCACCGGCAGCGTGGATCGGCCGGAGAGCCCCTGGGTGTGGTGGCTGATCAGGTGGGCTGTCCCACCAGCACGTTCACACTGGCGGCGGCCTGCTGGCGAGTCATCACCCGTGACTGGGGTGTGCCCGCCCCTGAAGGGTCCAAGCCCTTGCCTCCCCTGCTGCACTGGAGTGATGCGGGCGCCGCCAGCTGGTATGACGTGGCTGTCGCGGTGGGTGAACTGGGTCTGGAGATGGGCCTGATGTCATCCCGTGCGCGGGTGATCCCTCTCACTACAGCCCAGTATCCAAGGCCGGCACGGCGTCCCAGCTATTCGCTCCTGGAGTGCGGCGACACTCGCCGGCTCCTGGGGCTGGAGCCCTGCCACTGGCGTACGGCCCTGAGTCAAGTGCTGCAGGCAGCCTCAGGACGGTCCCAGCTCGTGGGCATGCCCTGAGCTCACTTCTCCGATCCCCTTTGCCTTCTTCCCAGGTTGTGATGGCTGTTGTCTCCGCCCCGATCCCTACCGAGTCGGCTAGGCCTGTGCTGGCGGAGCTGCTCGGTTCCCGCCACCGCGTGCTGGTGACCGGCGGCGCCGGCTTCATCGGCGGTGCCGTGGTGCGGCGGTTGCTGGCCTGCAGCGAGGCGCTGGTGTTCAACCTTGACAAGGGCGGGTATGCCAGCGACCTCACCTCCATCGAGGCGGAGCTGGCAGAGCTGGGCGCGAAGGCGCGTACGCGCCAAGGAGAGCCGCGTCACCAACTGCTGCGAGTTGACCTCACCGATGCCGAGGCCACGGCCGCGGCGGTGCGCCAGGCGGATCCGGATCTGGTGATGCACCTGGCCGCCGAAAGCCATGTGGACCGCTCGATCGAGGGCCCGGAGGCCTTCATCGCCAGCAACGTGAGCGGCACCTTCCACCTGCTGCAGGCCCTGCGGGGCCACTACGAGGGTCTGGCCGAGGAGCGGCGCGCCGCCTTCCGGCTGCACCACATCAGCACCGATGAGGTGTTCGGCTCGCTGGGGCCCGCCGGCCGCTTCTCGGAGACCACCCCCTACGACCCCCGCTCCCCCTACTCGGCCAGCAAGGCGGCCAGCGACCACCTGGTGAGCGCCTGGCATCACACCTACGGCCTGCCGGTGGTGCTCACCAACTGCTCCAACAACTACGGCCCCTGGCAGTTCCCCGAGAAGCTGATCCCGGTGGTGATCCTCAAGGCCGCCGCCGGCGAGCCGATCCCCCTTTACGGCGACGGCGCCAACGTACGCGACTGGCTCTACGTGGAGGATCACGTGGACGCCCTGCTGCTGGCGGCCACCCGGGGCGAGCTGGGCCGCAGCTACTGCGTGGGCGGCCACGGCGAGCGCACCAACAAGCAGGTGGTGGAGGCGATCTGCGCCCTGCTCGATCAGCTGATCCCGGCTGGCGCCCCCCACGCCCGCCTGATCACCCCGGTCACCGACCGCCCCGGCCACGACCGCCGCTACGCCATCGATCCGGCCCGCATCAGCGGCGAACTGGGCTGGCGGCCGTGCCACACGTTCGAGGCGGGCCTGGAGGCCACGGTGCGCTGGTATCTGGATCAGCAGGGCTGGTGCAGGGCCGTGCGGGAGCGGGGCGGCTACACGGGCGGGCGGCTGGGTTTGGTGGGGGAATCCCACGCGGGCGTGCCGGAGGCCCAGGACCGGCCTCGGTAGGCTGCCGGAAAAGCTCCGGTAGCCGTTCTCACCATGCTCAAGCTCCTGCTGGGTGATCCCAATGCCCGCAAGCTGAAGCGCTACCAGCCCCTGGTCTCCGACATCGGCCTGCTGGAGGAGGAGATCGCCCCCCTCTCCGACGACGAACTGCGCGGCCTCACTTCCGAGTTCCGTCAGAAGCTGGAGGCCGTGCGGGGGGGCGGCGGAGAGGCGGAGGCCGTGCGGGCCCGTGAGCGCGCCCTGCTCGATGAGCTGCTGCCCCAGGCCTTCGCCGTGGTGCGCGAGGCCGGCAAGCGGGTGCTGGGCCTGCGCCACTTCGATGTGCAGCTGATCGGCGGCATGGTGCTGCACGACGGCCAGATCGCCGAGATGAAGACCGGCGAGGGCAAGACCCTGGTGGCCACTCTGCCCAGTTACCTCAACGCCCTCACCGGCCGGGGCGTGCACGTGGTCACCGTGAACGACTACCTGGCCCGCCGCGACGCCGAGTGGATGGGCCAGATCCACCGCTTCCTGGGCCTCTCGGTGGGGCTGATCCAGCAGGACATGACGCCACCTGAACGGCGGGCCAACTACGCCTGCGACATCACCTATGCCACCAACAGTGAGCTGGGCTTCGACTACCTGCGCGACAACATGGCCACCGACATCGCCGAGGTGGTGCAGCGGGAGTTTCAGTATTGCGTGATCGACGAGGTGGATTCCATCCTCGTGGACGAGGCGCGCACGCCGCTGATCATCTCCGGCCAGGTGGAGCGGCCTCAGGAGAAATACCAGAAGGCGGCGGAGGTGGCGGCTCAGCTGGTGCGGGCGGCCGAACTGGGCAAGGACGGCATTGATCCTGAGGGCGACTACGAGGTGGATGAGAAGCAGCGCAGCTGCACCCTCACCGATGAAGGCTATGCCAAAGCTGAGCAGATGCTGGGGGTGAACGACATGTTTGATCCCGCAGATCCTTGGGCCCACTTCATCACCAATGCACTCAAAGCCAAGGAGATGTTCGTGCGCGACGTCAACTACATCGTGCGCGGCACAGATGCGGTGATTGTGGATGAATTCACCGGCCGGGTGATGCCGGGACGGCGCTGGAGTGACGGCCAGCACCAGGCGATCGAGGCCAAGGAGGGGTTGCCGATCCAACCGGAAACCCAGACCCTCGCCTCGATCACCTACCAGAACTTCTTTCTGCTCTACCCCCGCCTGGCCGGCATGACCGGCACCGCCAAGACGGAGGAGGTGGAGTTTGAGAAGACCTACAAGTTGGAGGTCGCCGTGGTGCCCACCAACCGCCCCCGGGCCCGCTCCGACTGGGCCGATCAGGTCTACAAGACCGAAACCGCCAAGTGGCGCGCGGTGGCCAGCGAAACCGCCGAGGTGCACCGCTCCGGCCGCCCCGTGCTGGTGGGCACCACGAGTGTGGAGAAATCGGAGCTGCTCTCGGCGTTGCTGGCCGAGCAGCAGATTCCCCACAACCTGCTCAACGCCAAGCCCGAGAACGTGGAGCGGGAGGCCGAGATCGTGGCCCAGGCGGGTCGGGCCGGTGCGGTGACGATCGCCACCAACATGGCCGGCCGTGGTACCGACATCATCCTCGGGGGCAATGCCGATTACATGGCGCGCCTGAAGCTGCGCGAGGTGCTGCTGCCGGTGCTGGTGCGGCCCGAGGAGGGTCACCGTCCGCCCGTTCCGCAGCAGCGCAGCCAGGCCGCCCCGGGCTTCGGCGCCGGGGCCAAGGGCAGCGCCGCCGGCGCCAGCCCCAAGGCTCCCAGTGAGGCCAGGGCCATGGGCGCCCTCTATCCCTGCGCCCTCAGCGACGACACCGACACCGCCCTGGCGGCGTTGGCCCGCGATCTGGTGAAGGCCTGGGGCGATCGCCAGCTGAGCGTGCTGGAGCTGGAGGACCGCATCGCCCAGGCGGCTGAGAAGGCACCCACCGACGACCGCCAGATCCAGCGCCTGCGCGAGCTGATGGGCCGCGTTCGGGCCGAATACGAAGCGGTGACCAGGGCCGAGGAGCAGCAGGTGCGTGAGGCCGGCGGCCTGCACGTGATCGGTACCGAACGCCATGAATCCCGCCGCGTGGACAACCAGCTGCGCGGCCGCGCCGGCCGCCAGGGGGACCCGGGCTCCACCCGTTTCTTCCTGTCACTGGAAGACAACCTGCTGCGCATCTTCGGCGGCGACCGGGTGGCCGGGTTGATGAATGCCTTCCGCGTGGAGGAGGACATGCCGATCGAATCGGGCATGCTCACCCGCTCGCTGGAGGGGGCCCAGAAGAAGGTGGAAACCTACTACTACGACATCCGCAAGCAGGTGTTCGAGTATGACGAAGTGATGAACAACCAGCGCCGTGCCGTGTATGCAGAGCGCCGGCGGGTGCTGGAGGGCCGTGAGCTCAAGGCTCAGGTGATCGGCTACGGCGAGCGTACCATCGATGACATCGTGGAGGCCTATGTGAACCCCGACCTCCCCCCGGAGGAATGGGATCTCGAGCGCCTTGTCGGCAAAGTGAAGGAGTTCATTTACCTTCTTGCTGATCTCGAGCCCGAGCATGTGCTGGGCCTGTCGATGGAGGAGCTCAAGGCCTTCCTGCAGGAGCAGATGCGCAATGCCTATGACATCAAGGAGGGCCAGATCGAAGCCCAGCGTCCGGGCTTGATGCGTGAAGCCGAGCGCTTCTTCATCCTCCAGCAGATCGACACCCTCTGGCGCGAGCACCTGCAGGCCATGGATGCCCTGCGCGAATCGGTGGGCCTGCGCGGCTATGGCCAGAAGGATCCGCTGATCGAATACAAGAACGAGGGCTACGACATGTTTCTGGAGATGATGACCCAGATGCGCCGCAATGTGATCTATTCGATGTTCATGTTCCAGCCCTCGCCGGCCCGCCAGGGAGCCACGGCCTGAGGCGCTGGCCGGACCACTGGCCGCGGCTGAACCTCAGTTGGTGGTGCCGGGATTGTCCCCGAGGAATTCCAGAATCTCCCGGTCCCGCAGGCTCTGGGCCAGGCCGCCGCAGGGTTCGCGCAGGGGCCGGCCCGCCGCCAGCTCCTGCAGGCAGGCCTGGGTGCGGGTCAGCTCGTTCTCCAGGGCGTCGATGCGCTCCATCAGATTGCGGATCACCTGCGCTTCGGTGTCGGGCAGGGCCGAGTGGGCCAGGGGGTCCACGCGCACCCCGCTCTGGTGCACCACCCGGCCGGGGATGCCCACCACCGTGCAGTCGGGTTCCACGTCACGCAACACCACCGAGCCGGCACCGATGCGGGTGTTGGCCCCCACCGTGATCGCCCCCAGCACCTTGGCGCCGGCGCCCACCACCACGTTCGGGGCCAGGGTGGGGTGGCGCTTGCCGTGGGCCTTGCCGGTGCCGCCCAGGGTCACCCCCTGATAGAGCAGGCACTGGTTGCCGATCTCGGCCGTCTCGCCGATCACCACGCCCATGCCGTGGTCAATGAACACCCCATGGCCGATGCGCGCGCCCGGGTGGATCTCGATGCCGGTGAGCTGGCGGCCCAGCTGGCTCAGCAGCCGCGGCAGCAGTGGCAGCCTCAGGCCCCAGAGAGTGTGGCTGAGCCGATGCAGCACCAGGGCGTGCAGGCCGGGGTAACAGAGCACGATCTCCAGCGGCCCGCGGGCGGCGGGATCCCGCTCCCGGATGATCGCCAGGTCGGCCCGGATTGCCTTGAGCATGGAGGCATCCTGGCTGAACGGCCGCCGGTTTGACCGGGGGCACCGCCGTCAGGCATGATCGGCTGGCCGGCGGTTCCAGACGCCAGGCGTGACCGGCCCAGACCGCCGGATTTGCGGATGTAGCTCAGTGGTAGAGCATCTCCTTGCCAAGGAGAGGGTCGAGAGTTCGAATCTCTTCATCCGCTTTCCTGATTGAGGCTGGCCAGGATCAGGCTGCCAGCAGTCCGATCTCCTTGCGCAGTTCGTCGATGGTGGCCTTGCCCAGGTAGCTCTGGGCGCAGTGCACCACGGGCATGCGCATCAGCTGGCCGCGGTTCTGGCGCAGGCTCTGCTCCACCAGCGGCAGGCTGGGACGGTCGCAGAGCACATGGCTGGCGGCGCGCAGCAGGGCCAGCAGACGGCTGCTGGTGTCGGGGGCGGCGGTCATCACCAGCAGGTCGTTGCCCCGCAGGCTGTGCAGGATCACCTCGGCGGCGCGCAGGATGCCGGGGCTGATGCTCACCAGTCCCACGCAGCTGCCGCTGCGCAGCTCCTTGAGCAGGTCAAGCTCGTGGCGGAAGTCATTGAGGTCCACCGGCACCGCACGCACCCCATGGCGGCGGGCGATCTCTTCCACCGGCTGCAGGAAGTAGCGGCTGGTCACCACCGTGCCGTTGTTGGACTGCTCGAGCACGGTCTCCAGTTCCTCCATCGGCACCACTTCCACCGGTACCGCCAGGTTGGGCGTGAGTTCCTCGGCAATCAGCAGGGAGGCCCCGAGATCCTCCCGCGGTGTGCTCACGAGCACGCGGGCGCCGCAGCGCAGCCTCCAGTCGATTTCGCGGGTGAGCAGGTCGCGGGCCTGCTGCAGGGTGCAGCCGCCCTGCAGCAGGCCATCCACGCTCTGGCGCACCTCCCGGTCGATGTCGGGCAGCACGCGATTGCGGGGCCCTGGTGGTGGCTTGATCTGGCGCGGTTTCTGCTGGTCGCGCACATAGATCCCGGAGCCGGCCATGGCCTCCACCACCCCGTCGGTCTCCAGCTGGCGGTACACCTTGCTGATCGTGTTGCGGTGCAGCCCGGTCTGCATCGCCAGCTGACGGGTGCTGGGCAGGCGGTGGCCCGGCGGGTAGTGCCGGGCCGCAATCGCGAAGCAGATCTGGTTGTACAGCTGGGTCGACGCCGGGATGTCGCTCTCCTGCTGGATGTGAAATCGCACGCCGCGCCGGGCTTGAGGGTGTGGCGCTCACCATACGGAGCATCCCGGGTGGGGACAATCCCCCCGTTGGCATACGAGCGTGTGCCGGTTCAGGGACAGCCGTGGGGCCCTGAACCGGCCCCCTCGGCCCCGCGACCGGGATTCCAGACTGGCCTGGCCCGCTGCGCCCCGCCATGACCTCCGCTGCGCTCTCCGGCCCCGATACCCCCGCGGCGGGCGGCTGGCGTCAGCTGCCGGGGCCGGGGGGCCTCAGCCTGCGCTGCTGGTGGGCCTGTCCAGCGGACCGGCCGCCCCGGGCCGGCGTGCTCGTGCTGCCGGAGGTGTTCGGCCTCAATGCCTGGGTGCGGGGGGTGGCCGAGCGGCTGGCGGGCGAGGGCTACGGGGCGCTGGCGATGCCGATCTTCGCGCGCACGGCTCCAGATCTGCAGGTGGGTTACGACGCAGCCGGGCTGGCCGCCGGCCGTGAGCACCGTGACCGGGTCAGCGCCGCCGGGTTCCTGGCCGATGCCCGGGCCGCCATCGCCTGGTTGCGGCGCCAGCCCGGCCTGGAGCGGCCCGTGGGCTGCCTGGGTTTCTGCTTCGGGGGCCACCTGGCGATGCTGGCGGCCACCCTGCCGGAGGTGGCCGCCACCTGCTCTGCCTACGGCGCCCGGGTGGCCAGCTTCCGCCCTGGGGGCGGTGAACCCACGCTGGCGGAGGTTCCCCGAATTCCCGGCCATCTGCTCTGTCTGGTGGGCGATCAGGATGCGTTGATGCCCGCCGCTGAGGTGGCTGCGATCGGCGCGGCCCTGGCCGCCGACGGGGCCCGCCGGCCGCAGCTGGAGCGGCGGCTGAGCGTGGCCAGCGGCGCCGGTCACGGTTTCCTCTGCGATGCCCGCGGCGATTACCGTCCCCAGGCGGCGGCCCTGGCCTGGCAGGAGATGCTGGAGCTGCTGGCCCGGCGGCTCTGAATCAGCCCTTCACTCCGGCATCCGCCGGTGGGGCCGTTGCGGGGGTGGCGGCAGCTGGGGCGGCAGGGACAGCTGTCTCGGCAGTGGCAGCAGCACTCCCGGGTTTGGCCCCCGGACCCTTGCTGCGGGTGACGCCCCTGCGGCTGGCGCCGGCGCTGGAGCCGCCACCACCGGCCGCCTTGGCGGCGGCGGTTTTGCGCGGGCTCAGGAACATGATCATGTTGCGGCCCTCGCGCTTGGGGGCCTGCTGGACCTCGGCCGCCGCCTCCAGGTCCCGGGCCATGCGCTTGAGCAGCACTTCGGCCAGGGCGGTGTGCTGGATCTCCCGGCCGCGGAAGATCACGGTGCACTTCACCTTGTCGCCGGCCTTGAGGAAACGGGTGGCCTGACCGATACGCACATCGTAATCGTGCTGATCGATCTTGTAGCGCATCTTGACCTCCTTGACTTCGGTCTGATGCGATTTCTTCTTGGCTTCCTTGGCCTTTTTCTCCTGCTCGAACTTGTACTTGCCGTAGTCCATGATCCGGCACACCGGCGGATCGGCCTTCTCGCTCACCAGCACCAGATCGAGCTCACGATCGCTGGCCACACTCAGGGCTTCCGCCCGCGGGATCACGCCGAGTTGAGAGCCGTCGTAATCAACCACCCGCAACTGGGGATAATTGATGCGTTCGTTGATGTTGGGCAGCTCCCGCACGGGAGCACGACGGTCAAAACGGGGACGGGGTGGCATTCAGTCGCTGGTTGGATTCGGATGGGGAGATGTCTCTGGTCACACTAGACGCCCCTCGATCTGCCGCAACGCCTGCCGTAACCGCTCGTCGTTGTCGCCGCCGCTCAGCCACAGGGGCCGGTGCTGGCGGCGAAACCAGGTGCGCTGGCGCTTGGCGAACTGGCGCGTGCGCCGGCTGGTGAGGGCAACGGCGACGCCCAGCTCCAGCTCACCGGCCAGCAGTCGCCTGGCCTCGCCGTAGCCGATCGTCTCCAGCAGCGGCAGAGCGGGGCCGTGCCGCCGGATCAGGGCTGCCGTCTCCTCCACCAGGCCATGGGCGTAGAGGGCCCGGGTGCGGCTGTCGATCCGGGCCGCCAGGTCGACCGGATCCAGGCCCAGTTCCAGCACCCGCCAGGGTGGCGGCAGCGCTCCCTGCTGGCTGGAGAGGGTCCGGCCGGTGGCATAGAGCACCTCCAGGGCACGCTGGGTGCGCACCGCGTCGGCCGGGGCGATGCGGGCGGCGGCGCGGGGGTCGGCGCCGCGCAGCAGCTGGTGGCAGCACGGCTGCCCCAGGGCCGCCAGCTGGCGGCGCAGTTCCGGCTGGGGCGGCACCGCCGGCGGCTGCAGGCCCTGGGTGATGGCCTTGAGATAGAGCCCGCTGCCTCCCGCCAGCAGGGCCAGCGGCGGCCCGCTGCGGGGGCGGGCGAACTCGGCAGCGATCGCCGCCTGAGCCAGCAGGCAGAACTCCTGCAGGTTGATGGGCTGATCGGGATCGCGCAGATCCAGCAGCGCGTGGCGGGCGGCGGCCCGCTGGGCGGCGCTGGGCTTGGCCGTGCCCACGTCCATGCCCCGGTAGAGCTGGCGTGAATCCACGTTCAGCACCGTCAGATCCAGGCACCGGGCCAGGGCGATGGCCAGCTCCGTCTTGCCGCTGGCGGTGGGGCCCAGCAGCACGATCACCAGGGGTTGGCAGGAGGCCATCGCTCCACCCTGCCAGGCCCGAGAACGCCGCTGCCGGCCCCTGGTTGCGGTGGTAGATTCCCGCTCTGAGAAGGGATCTCGCCGAGAACGGCCGCCGGTTCCATGCCAGATCCCCGGGGAACCCCTGCCGCATGAGCGAAGCCACGAAGGTTCAGAACGACTACGGAGCCGAACAGATCCAGGTGCTCGAGGGCCTGGAGCCGGTGCGCAAGCGCCCCGGCATGTACATCGGCACCACCGGCCCCCGGGGGCTCCACCACCTGGTGTACGAGGTGGTGGACAACTCCGTGGACGAGGCCCTGGCGGGCCACTGCGACCAGATCCTGGTGGTGCTCCACGAGGATGGCTCCTGCGCCGTCACCGACAACGGCCGCGGTATCCCCACCGACATCCACCCGCGCACCGGCCGCAGCGCCCTGGAGACGGTGCTCACCGTGCTGCACGCCGGCGGCAAGTTCGGTTCCGGCGGCTACAAGGTGTCCGGCGGCCTGCACGGCGTTGGGGTGTCGGTGGTCAACGCTCTCTCGGAGTGGGTGGAGGTCACCGTGCATCGGGACGGCCGCGAGCACCGCCAGCGCTTCGAGCGCGGTCAGCCCATCGGCACGCTCAGCTCCACGGCTGCCGCGGATCAGGAGCACACCGGCACCTCCGTGCGCTTCCTGCCCGACATCCAGATCTTCAGTATCGGCATCGAGTTCGATTACGCCACCCTGTCCGCCCGTCTGCGGGAGCTGGCCTATCTCAATGGTGGCGTGCGGATTGTGTTCCGCGACGAGCGTGCCGCCGCTCGCAGCGAGGCGGGGGAGCCCCACGAGGAAATCTATTTCTATGAGGGCGGCATCAAGGAGTATGTCACCTACATGAACGCGGAGAAGGATCCCCTCCACCGTGACATTATCTATGTGAATTCCACCAAGGATGGTGTGCAGGTGGAGGCGGCCCTGCAGTGGTGTGTGGATGCCTATTCCGACAGCATTCTTGGCTTCGCCAACAACATCCGCACTGTCGATGGCGGCACCCATATTGAAGGTCTCAAGACGGTGCTCACCCGCACCCTCAACACCTTTGCCAAGAAGCGCGGCAAGCGCAAGGACGCCGACTCCAATCTGGCCGGCGAGAACATCCGCGAGGGCCTCACCGCCGTGCTTTCGGTGAAGGTGCCGGAGCCGGAGTTCGAAGGTCAGACCAAAACCAAGCTCGGCAACACCGAGGTGCGCGGCATCGTTGACACCCTGGTGGGTGAGGCCCTGGGCGAATTCCTGGAATTCAACCCTTCGGTGATCGACCTGATCCTGGAGAAGGCGATCCAGGCCTTCAACGCCGCCGAGGCCGCCCGCCGGGCCCGCGAGCTGGTGCGCCGCAAGAGCGTGCTGGAGAGCTCCACCCTGCCCGGCAAGCTGGCCGACTGCTCATCGCGGGATCCCTCCGAATCGGAGATCTACATCGTGGAGGGGGATTCAGCCGGAGGCTCGGCCAAGCAGGGCCGCGATCGGCGCTTTCAGGCGATCCTGCCGCTGCGGGGCAAGATCCTCAACATCGAGAAGACCGACGACGCCAAGATCTACAAGAACACCGAGATCCAGGCCTTGATCACGGCGCTGGGCCTGGGCATCAAGGGCGAGGAGTTCGATGCCAAAAATCTTCGCTATCATCGTATCGTGATCATGACGGATGCCGATGTGGACGGGGCCCACATCCGCACCCTGATCCTCACGTTCTTCTTCCGCTACCAGAGAGCCCTGGTGGAAGGTGGGTACATTTATATCGCCTGCCCGCCGCTCTACAAGGTGGAACGCGGTAAGAATCACACCTATTGCTACAACGAAGGCGACCTGAAAAAAACGCTTGATGATTTCGGTGAGAAGGCCAATTACACAATCCAGCGCTTCAAGGGTCTGGGCGAAATGATGCCCAGGCAGTTGTGGGAAACCACCATGGATCCCTCCACGCGCATGATGAAACGGGTGGAGATCGATGATGCCCTGGAGGCCGACCGCATTTTCACGATTCTCATGGGTGACAAGGTGGCTCCCCGGCGGGAATTCATCGAAACCCACAGCGCCGAGCTCGACCTGGCCCAGCTCGACATCTGATGGCCGCGTGCGCTTCGCTTTGACCCGTCCCTCCCGCGCAACGCCTGCAGCCTGGCGAGTGGCGGCCCTGCTGGGGTTTGCTCTGGTGGCGCCCGCTGGGCTGCCGGCCGGTGGTGCGGACTGGCGTCTGCCCGAACTGCGCCGCCGCCAGAGCCGCAGGGAGCCCCTGCTTTCGGTGCTGCCCCAGGCCCTGCGCTGCGCGCCGCGGCACCAGGCCCCGGCGATCAGCAGCATCGAGGCGGACACGCCCCTGCGGGTGTTGCGCCGCTGGGCGGAGCCCGGCGGCCAACGCTGGCTGCAGGTGGAGTTGCCCACCACCTCTGGCCTGCGCCGGGGCTGGCTCCCCGGCTGAACGCCAGCCTGGCCGCCCTGCGGCCGTTCAGGCCGCCAGAGCGGCCTCGATGGCGCCGCTGAGCTCGGCGCTGTCGGGCTCCACGGCACTCTTGAAGCGTCCCAGCACCGCCCCGTCCCTGGCGATCAGAAACTTCTCGAAGTTCCAGGCCACATCGCCGGCGGGCTCCACCTGGGTGAGGGTGCTGTAGGGCTCGGTCTTGGCGCCGCTGGCGTGCACCTTCTCGAACAGGGGGAAGGCGACGCCGTAGGTGCTGGAGCAGAACTGCTGGATCTCCGCCAGGGTGCCCGGCTCCTGGCCGCCGAAGTCGTTGCAGGGGAAACCGAGCACCGTGAACCCGCGGGGACCGTAGGTGTCCTGGAGCTTCTGCAGGCCGGCGTACTGGCGGGTGAAGCCGCAGCGGCTGGCCAGATTCACGATCAGCAGCACCTGGCCGCCCCACTCGCCCAGCCGGCGATCGCTGCCCTTGGCGTCACGCACCACCACATCAGTCACGTTCACGGCCATGGACGGCATCCGGTTCAGGAGCCCGGACGCTAGCTGTCTAGTGCTGGGCCACGGCCGGCGCTGGCCCATAAACTCCTAGCGCCCTGGCGGCTGGCGATGGGCGAGGCGAACGGCTCGGTTGAGCGCGGCGGGGTGAAGCGCGCCACGCCCATCGGCGAGGTGGTGGCATCGCAGCTGGAGGCGCTGCTGCAGGCGGGGAACTACGACGGAGCGAAGCTGCTGCTGCGTCCTGTGCAGGAGGTGGACGCGGCGGAGGCGATCGGGCGTCTGCCGCGGACGCTGCAGGCGCTGGCGTTCCGGCTGCTGCCGAAGGACGAGGCGATCGACATCTATGAGTATCTGCCGGTGGAGGTGCAGCAGAGCCTGCTGGAGCGGCTGCGATCGGGGGAGGTGCTGGAGCTGGTGGAGGAGATGTCGCCGGACGACCGGGCGCGGCTGTTCGACGAACTGCCGGCGAAGGTGGTGCGTCGTCTGCTGGCGGAACTGAGCCCGGCGGAGCGTCGGGTGACGGCACAGCTGCTGGGGTATGCGCCGGAGACGGCGGGGCGGTTGATGACGACGGAGTTCATCGACCTGAAGGAGTTTCACAGCGCGGCGCAGGCGCTGGATCTGGTGCGGCGGCGTGCCCGGCAGACGGAGACGGTGTATTCGCTGTATGTGACGGACGGCTCGCGGCACCTGTCGGGGATTCTGTCGCTGCGGGATCTGGTGGTGGCGGAACCGGAGGAGCGGATCGGGGATGTGATGACGCGGGAGGTGGTGAGCGTGAGCACGGACACGGACCAGGAGGAGGTGGCGCGTGCGATCCAGCGGTACGACTTTCTGGCGATGCCGGTGGTGGACCGTGAGCAGCGTCTGGTGGGGATCGTGACGGTGGACGACGTGATCGACGTGATCGAGCAGGAGGCGACGCGTGACCTGTATGCGGCGGGAGCGGTGCAGGCGGGCGATGAGGACGACTACTTCCGCAGCAGCCTGTTCTCGGTGGCCCGGCGAAGGGTGCTGTGGCTGCTGGTGCTGCTGGTGGCCAATTCGGGCACCTCGGCGGTGATCGCTGGTCAGCAGGCGGTGCTGCAGAGGTTGGTGGTGCTGGCGGCGTTCATCCCGCTG
The DNA here is from genome assembly GCA_039818745.1 of Cyanobacteria bacterium J06638_7. GTDB lineage: Bacteria > Cyanobacteriota > Cyanobacteriia > PCC-6307 > Cyanobiaceae > NIES-981. Next base: position 918 of record JBCBTI010000003.1, on the reverse strand, counting down.
CTGATCGGCACCGGCGGCAACGTGGGCGCCCAGAGCTCCACGGTGGTGATCCGCGGCCTCAGCACCCAGAGCATCCAGCAGCTCGGACTGGCCAGGGCGGTGGGCCGCGAAACCCTGGCCGGGGCCTTGCTGGGGGCACTGCTGGCCTGCGTGGTGTTTCCCTGGGCCTGGGCGATGGGGGGCAGCGCCCTGGTGGCCGTGGCGGTGTCCGTGAGCCTGATGGCCATTGCGGTGCTGGCGGCCCTCGCCGGCTCATCGCTGCCGCTGCTGTTCAACCGCATGGGGCTGGATCCGGCCCTGATGTCGGCACCCTTCATCACCACGGCGGTGGATGTGGCCGGGGTGTTCATCTACCTGTCCACGGCCGCCTGGCTGCTGCGGGCCAAGATCGGCCTCTGATCCCGGCGGCAGCCCCCGCGGCAATCCGAACAGCCAGATGAGAGGTGTTCACACTTCTTCAGGTTAGGCTTTACGGAACTTCAAGCCCAGCGCCATGGCCATCGCACTGGCTTCCGTAGAGGATCGCCCCGGCACCCGCCAGCCCACCAGCCCGGAGGCCGCCGCCCCTGCGGGCACCGCTCGCAAGCTCTCCATCGCCCCCAAATCCTCCCGCCCCCAGCCCGCCGCTGATGGCGACCTGGTGCGCAGCTATCTGCGGGACATCGGCCGGGTGCCGCTGCTGAGCCACGAGCAGGAGATCACCCTGGGTCGTCAGGTGCAGGAGCTGATGGGTCTCGAGGAGATCGAGCAGGAACTGACGATGCGCGCCGGCGGCAGCAAGCCGTCGGCGGCTGACCTGGCGGCGGCGGCGGGTCTGAGTCCGCAGCTGCTGAAGAAGCGTCTGCAGGCGGGCCGCCGGGCGAAGGAGCGGATGGTGGCGGCGAACCTGCGGCTGGTGGTGAGCGTGGCGAAGAAGTA
>JBCBTI010000002.1:0-248639 GCA_039818745.1 Cyanobacteria bacterium J06638_7 | reverse complement strand
TGCGCCGTGCTCGCCGCCCGGCTGGGGGCCGGCCGCCAGAGCCTCACCAGCTTCCGCCGCGAAACCCCCGCCGCCCTCGCCAGCGCCGAGCGGCTGCCCGAGGATCAGCCGCCGCCGCGCCTGAGCGCCCTGGCGGCCTGAACCAGCGAGCGGGTGCTCAGAGTTCCCGGTTGAGCTTGCCGCTCACCAGGCCCTCCAGATCCAGGGCCACGGCGCTGAAGCCGAAGCCCAGAAAGGTCGCCACCAGGTCGGCCCGCTGCTGCGGCTCGGCCCAGCCCCGCAAGGCTTCAGCGAGGCGGGCGGCGGGCAACTCGATACGGGCCGTCTGCCCCTGGCTGCGCACCCGCACTTCAGGCCAGCCCTGCCGCCGCAGCCAGTCCTCCGCCGCTGCCACCCGTTGCAGCCTGGAGGCGGTGATCGGCTCGCCATAGGGGAAGCGGGAGGCCAGGCAGGGCTGGGCCGGCTTGTCCCACCAGGGCAGGCCGAGGGCCCGGGAGAGATGCCGCACCCCGGCCTTGTCGATGTCCAGCTCCGCCAGGGGTGAGCGCACCCCGCGCTCCCGGGCCGCACGGATGCCCGGGCGGTGCTCCCCGAGGTCGTCGCGGTTCACACCGTCAACCACCACCGCTCCCTCGGCGGCGGCGGCGATCGGCTCCAGCTGGCTGTGCAGCTCGCGCTTGCAGGCATAGCAGCGCTCCTGGGGGTTGGCGGCATAAACCGGATCTGCGAGTTCTGCCGTGGGAATCTCGCGGTGGCGGATGCCCAGCCAGCGGGCCTGTTCAGCCGCTTCACGGCGGAGATGGGGAGCCAGGGCAGGAGACACGCCGGTGACGGCCTCGGCGGCACTGCCCAGCTGTTCCACCGCGATGGCGGCCACCAGAGCGCTGTCCACTCCTCCGGAGTAGGCCACCAGCACCGGCCCCAGCTGAGCCATCAGCTCACGCAGGTTGTGCAGACCACGCTCGAGGGGATCCGGCAGGGTGTCCAGCAGGGTGAAGGCCATCAGCGGTGCCGGCGGCGGCCGCGTTGATCCTGGCAGGTTGGCCGGGAAGCCTGGGTAGCATCGGGACCATCGACGCCGCACCATGAGCTCCAGCCCCACCGGCACGCCGCAGCGGGGCATTCAGCGCGGCAGCAGTCGCGGCAGCGCTCGCGGCAGCGCCCCGGGGATCGGCATCCGCACCGCCGCCCACAGCGAAGAGCGTTCCCACGGCCAGCTGCACGTGTACGACGGTGACGGCAAGGGCAAGAGCCAGGCCGCGCTCGGGGTGGTGCTGCGCACCATCGGCCTGGGCATCTGCGAGCAGAAGCACACCCGGGTGCTGTTGCTGCGCTTCCTCAAGGGCCCCGGCCGCGCCTATGACGAGGACGGCGCCATCGAGGCCCTGCAGCAGGGGTTCCCCCATCTGATCGACCAGGTGCGCACCGGCCGGGGAGAGTTCTTCGGTGCCGAAGCCATCACCCGGTTCGACCGACAGGAGGCACAGCGCGGCTGGGATATCGCCAAGGGAGCGATCGCTTCCAATCTCTACTCGGTGGTGGTGCTCGATGAACTCAACCCCGTGCTCGCCCTGGGGCTGCTTGACAGCGCCGAGGTGTGTCGCACCCTGGCGGCCAAGCCGGGCGGAATGGAGGTGATCTGCACCGGCCGCGGCGCCCCGGCCCAGCTGGTGCAGCTGGCCGATCTGCACTCGGAGATGCGCGGCCATCGACGCCGGATCGCCGCCGGCGACCTCGAGCCAGGCGGAGAGAGGGACCTGCCCCTGGGACTGGAAGGGATCGAGATCTACACCGGTGAGGGCAAGGGCAAGAGCACCAGTGCCCTGGGCAAGGCCCTGCAGGCGATCGGCCGCGGCATCTCCCAGGACAAGAGCCACCGGGTGCTGATCCTGCAGTGGCTGAAGGGGGGCAGCGGCTACACCGAGGACGCCGCCATCGCCGCCCTGCGGGAGAGCTATCCCCATCTGGTGGATCACCTGCGCTCGGGCCGCGACGCGATCGTGTGGCGCGGCCAGCAGCTGCCGATCGACTACGTGGAGGCCGAGAGGGCCTGGGAGATCGCCCGGGCGGCGATTGCCAGCGGTCTCTACAAGACCGTGATCCTCGATGAGATCAATCCCACCGTGGATCTCGAGCTGCTGCCTGTCGAGCCGATCGTGCAGACCCTGCTGCGCAAACCGGCGGAAACCGAGGTGATCCTCACGGGGCGCTGCAAGAACCGTCCCGCCTACTTCGATCTGGCCGCAGTGCACTCCGAGATGGTCTGCCACAAGCACTATGCCGAACGTGGCGTCGACCTCAAGCGCGGCGTCGATTACTGAGCGCCGCTGGGGGCGGGCCCGCGATCAGTAGCGCTGCACCGAGGGATCCACCTCCTGGCTCCAGGCATCGATGCCACCGTTCACATTCACGCCCTCGATGCCATGGCGGCCCAGGGCGATCAGGGCCTTGGCACTGCGGCCGCCCAGCTTGCAGTGCACATAGAGTTTCTTGCCCTCGGCCAGCTGGCGCACCTGCTCAATCGCCGCTCCACTTTCGATGTGATCGAGCGGCACCAGCACCGAGCCGGGGATCACGGCGATGTCCGCCTCCTGGGGATTGCGCACATCCAGTAGCAGGATGTCCTCGAGCTGGCCATCGATCACGGTCTTGAGGTCAGCCACCGTGATGCTGGGCACGCTGCCGGCCTCCTCCTGGCCGGGAGCGGTGCCGCCCACGCCGCAGAACTCCTGGTAGTCGATCAGCTTGTCGATCACGGGGCGCTCGGGGTTGGGGCGCAGCTTCAGCTCCCTGAACTTCATGCCCAGGGCATCGAAGAGCAGCAGGCGGCCGCTGAGGGTGGTGCCCAGACCGGTGATGATCTTCACCGCCTCCGTGGCCTGGATCACGCCGATGATCCCGGGCAGCACACCCACCACGCCGCCCTCGGCGCAGGAGGGCACCATGCCCGGCGGCGGCGGCTCGGGGAACAGGTCGCGGTAGTTGGGGCTCTCGGCATCCAGGTTGAACACCGTGGCCTGGCCCTCGAAGCGGAAGATCGAGCCGTACACATTCGGCTTGCCCAGCAGCACGCAGGCGTCGTTCACCAGGTAGCGGGTGGGGAAGTTGTCGGTGCCGTCGCAGACGAGGTCGTAGGGCTCGAGGATCGCCAGGGCGTTCTCGCTGGTGAGGGCTGTTTCGTAGAGGTCCACCTGGCAGTGGGGGTTGATCTCGAGGATGCGGGCCCTGGCCGACTCGATCTTGGGCTTGCCCACCCAGCTGGTGCCGTGGATCACCTGGCGCTGCAGGTTGGAGTGGTCCACCACGTCGAAATCGACGATGCCGATGCGGCCCACGCCGGCGGCCGCCAGGTAAAGCAGCAGCGGCGAGCCCAGGCCGCCGGTGCCCACGCAGAGCACGGCGGCGGCCTTGAGGCGCTTCTGGCCCGCCATGCCCACCTCCGGCAGGATCAGGTGGCGCGAAAAGCGCGCCACCTCATCGGGGCTGAGCTGAACGCCGCTGGTGTCGGGAGGGAGCATGGTGGCGGTGTGGGGAAGCCATGACCGCGGACACGCCGGGCCCGGATCAGGCTTCCATTCTCCATGGCAGCCGCCGGGGCACGGAGTCGCTGTCGGCCAGCCACCAGAGGCGCTGCTTGCCGCAGGCCCCCTGAATCAGCATCAGGTCAGGGGTGACGCACAGGCGGCGATCGGTGGCCGAGGGCTCCGGAGCTCCCTCGGGGTGGCTGTGGGCATGGCCGAGCACCGCCAGGCCGCGCGCCCGGCACCAGCGCTGGGCCAGCAGCTGCTCGCGCGGATCGATGGCGAAGCGCCGCAGTCGCTGATCCTCCTGGGGCCACACATTCAGACAGGGCCAGAGCCCGCTCAGCCGCCACACGCGCTCCCCCGGGCTGCGCTCACCCACGAGCAGGGCACAGCCTTCCTCGGGAGCGGGCGTCGCCAGGATGAGCGCCAACTGCCCACGTAGACGGGGGCTGGACGCCACGGCGGTTGGCGCGGAGCTGGGCACCCCGATACCTTATGGACGAGTGCCACCTGAGTGCGATCCAGGCCCATGAGCGACACCCCGTCCACCACGGCCGATTCCGGCACCGGTTCCGGTACCAGTTCCGGCACCGAGTCCAGTGTTGCCGCAGAGGCGGCCGCTGCAGTGGAGGCCAGCCTCAACCCTGCCACCGCCGCTGAAGCCGGATCCGGCTTCAGCGAGCGCTACAGCGAAATCCTCGGCCGCGTCAACGACCTGCTTGATCAGGTGGACTGGAGCCAGATGGGCCGCATCGGCAAGGTGGCCGGAATCCTGGTGGTGGTGATCGTGGCCCAGGTGCTGATCAAGGGCGTTCTGGACACCATCAACCTGCTGCCGGTGGTGCCCGGACTGCTGGAGCTGCTCGGCCTTGTGGTGGTGGGCCAGTGGAGCTGGAAGAACCTCACCACCAGCGAGAAGCGCCATGCGGTGCTCTCCCGCCTGCAGACCCTGCGGACGGAGTATCTGGGTTGATCCACCTCGGGCCTTGCGGGCAGTCGCGGTCTCAGCCGGGCGGCCCGGCCTCCAGCAGGTTTTCGATGCTGGCCTGAACCTGGCCCCAGTAGCCGCCACCGAACAGGTTGGCGTGGTTGAGCAGGTGGTAGAGGTTGTAGACCACCACCCGCTGCTCGGCACCCTCGGGCAAGGGCCAGGTCTGCTCGTAACCGGCGAAGAACTCGGGCGGGAAGCCACCGAACAGCCTGGCCATGGCCAGGTCAACTTCCCGGTCAGCCCAGTGGCTGGCAGGGTCGAAGAGGGCGGCGCCACAGCCCGGGGCCAGCAGGGCGGCGTTCCCGCTCCAGAGATCCCCGTGCACCAGCGCCGGCTCACAGCCATGCCCCCCCAGCCAGGCCGGTAAGTCGGCCAGCAGTTGCCGCACACCGCGCAGGGAGCGGCCGGCGGCCGCAGCGCAACGCAGCTGGGGACCGAGACGGCAGTCGGCGAAGAAGCCCGCCCAGTCCCGCTGCCAGGGGTTGATCTGGGGCGCCGAACCGATGAAGTTGTCGGCCTCGAACCCATAGCGTTGCTGCGCCCCGCAACTGGAGCGGTGCAGCTCGGCGAGGCTGCGGCCCAGCTGGCGCCAGTCGCGGCAGCGATCGCCACGGCCGCCCTGCAGGTGCAGCCAGGGCAGCACCAGCACCGCCTGGGAGCCGGCCAGGCCGACGGCCAGGGGCTGGGGCACGAGCAGCGGCGGGCGGGCCCAGCGCGCCAGGGCTGCCAACCCGGCGGCCTCGGCTTCGAACATCGCCAGCGCCGCTGCCTGGTTGGTCTTGGCGAACAGCCGCCCTCCGTCCGCCAGGCGCAGGCACCAGGCCTGATGGATGCACCCCCCGCCCACCGGGGTCAGGGCGTCCAAGCGGGCCCCGAGACGCTCGGCCAGCCAGGCCGCCAGCAGATCCTGCAGAGAACCGCTCACGACGCGCCGGGCACGGGGTGTTGCCAGCATGCCGCCATGGGTATCCACGCAGGGGCCGGAGCGGCTAGCCAGGGCCTTCAAGGGCCTCTGAGCGGCATGGACGAACCCCTCGACGTGGTGGTGGTGGGGGCCGGCATCGCCGGTCTCACGGCGGCAGCGCTGGTGGCCCGTTCAGGTCTGGCGGTGGAGTTGCTGGAGGCCCACCACCAGAGCGGCGGCTGCGCCGGCACCTTCCGCCGCGGGCCCTACACCTTCGATGTCGGCGCCACCCAGGTGGCGGGACTGGAGCCGGGGGGCAGCCACGCCCGCCTGTTCAGGCACCTGGGGGTGCCGCTGCCCGAGGCCACGCCCCTCGACCCCGCCTGCGTGGTGCACCTCAGCGGGGGCGGCGAGCCGGTGCGGCTGTGGCGGGATCCGCAGCGCTGGCGCCAGGAACGGCAGAGGCAGTTTCCAGGCAGTGAGCCGTTCTGGCGGCTCTGCGCCCGCCTGCACCGCGCCAACTGGGCCTTTGCGGCGGGCGATCCGGTGCTGCCCCCCCGCAGCCCCTGGGACCTGGCCCAGACCCTGCGCGCCCTGGGGCCCGCCAACCTCGCCTCAGGCCTGCTGGCCTCCGCCACCGTGGCCGACCTGCTGCGCTGGAGCGGCTGCGGCGGCGACCCACGGCTGCGCCGCTTCCTCGATCTGCAGCTGCGGCTGTACTCCCAGGAGCCCGCCGATCGCACCGCCGCTCTCTATGGCGCCACCGTCCTGGCCGTGGCTCAGGAGCCCCTGGGTCTGTGGCATCTGCAGGGGTCGATGCAGGCCCTGAGCCGTCGGCTGGAGGAGGCCCTGACGGCGGCCGGCGGCCGGCTGCGACTGCGGCACCGGCTCACCGGCCTGCGACGCGCGGCCTCCGGTCTCTGGGAGCTGGAGGTGAGCGCCGGCCGGGAGCGCACCCGCAGGCGGCTCCAGGGTCGCGATGTGGTGCTGGCGATCCCGCCCCAGGGCCTGCCCGAGCTGCTGGGAGACCAGCTGCCGCGGGGCTACCGGCGCCGCCTGGCCGGACTGGGCGACCCCTCCGGGGCCCTGGTCTTCTACGGGGCGGTGCCGCGGCCGGCACTGCCGGCCGGCCTCCCCGCCCACCTCCAGTTCGAGCAGGGCAGCCCCGGCCCCTTGTTCGTATCGGTGAGTGAGGAGGGCGATGGCCGTGCGCCGGCGGGCCAGGCCACGCTGATCGCCAGCGTGTTCACAGCGGCGCGGCCCTGGTTCGCTCTCGAGGGTGCGGCCTACGGGGCCGCCAAGGCCCAGGCCCAGGCCTCGATCCAGCAGGGTCTGGAGCAGGGCCTGGGCCTGGTGGCGGCGCAGGCCTGGCTGCATGCCGAGCTGGCGACACCGCGGGGCTTCGCGCGCTGGACCAGCCGCCCCTACGGCTTCGTGGGTGGGCTGGGGCAGCGGCCCCGCTGCTTCGGCCCCTTCGGCCTGGCCAGCCGCACGCCGCTGCCGGGGCTCTGGCTGTGCGGGGATGCCATCCACCCCGGGGAAGGCACGGCGGGGGTGAGCCTCTCGGCCCTCACCGCCTGCCGCCAGCTGCTCCAGCGCCGGGGCAGGGCCCTGGAGCTGCGGGCATGAGTGGCGCCGCGGACCGCTCAGAGAAAGTGTGGCCGCAGCTGCCGGCAGCGGCTCAGCTCCGCCTCCAGGGCCGGCCAGTCTTCCGCGATCAGCAGCTGCTCGAAGCCATCGAGACAGCGGCGGTAGCCCGCCAGAGCCGCCACCAGCGCCTCCCGGTTGCAGCGGGCCATGAGCACGCCCAGCTCCGGATTGCCTGCGCCCACCCGCGTGCTGTCGGCGAAGCCGCTGGAGGCCAGCACACGGGCCAGGCGGGGGAGGTCCTGCTCCGGGGGGCCGCCGGCGGCGCCGCTGTCAGCGGCCAGCAGCAGAGCGGCGCTGGCCAACACCGGCAGGTGGGAGATCAGGGCCACGGCCTGATCATGGGCGGCGGCCCCACAGGTGATCCAGCAGGCCCCCACCGCCTCGGCCAGGGCCCTGACGGCGGCAAGAGCCCTGGCGTCGCCGCCGGCCTCCGGCGTCGCCACCCAGGGCCGGCCGCGGAAGAGGTCCCGTCGGCCGGCCTCCACGCCGGCCTCGCTGCTGCCGGCCATGGGGTGACTGGCCACGAAGCGCGGATGCAGCCCGCGCCACAGCTGCAGTACCGGCGCCTTCACCGAGCCCACGTCGGTGACCACCGCCTCTGACGGCAGGGCAGCGAGCAGGGACGCGGGCGGCGTGAGCAGGCGATCGAGGGGCAGCGCCAGCACCACCAGCCGGCAGCCGGCAAGCACCGTCGGATCGGTATCCACCGCCTGGGCCAGCCCGCGCTGCCGCGCCCGCTCAGCGGTGGCGGCGCGGTGCACCAGGGCACGCACCTCCAGGCCACGCTGCTGCAGATCGAGCCCGAGGGAGCCGCCGATCAGCCCCAGGCCAACCACACCGACCGGGCCCTGCAGTGGCGCCCCGGCCGGCAGCGAAGCCTGGGGGAGGGAGGAGGGGGTTGTCATCACGGCTGCAGTGCCCTCCCTTCAGCTTCCTACGATTCCGTGGCACCGGCTGACAGCGGATGCTTGAAGCCCGCGCCCACCACCAGCTCAAGGCCCTGCTGCAGCGGGAGGGCAGCCAGCGCTGGCCCCACCATCTCAGCCTCAGCCGCCTGGTGGGCCGCAGCCTGCGCCGCCACGACCACACCCTGGTGAGGCTGGCTCCGGGCAGCGATCCCAGCTGGCTGATCAGCCTGCTGGTGCCTCTCGCCCTGAGCGACGCCCGTCTGGCGCTGGTGGTGGGCGAGTCGCTGCGGCAACGGCTGCTGCAGGTGGAGCTGCCGCGGCTGATGGCGGCCGACTGTGCTCTCGCCATGCCCTGCGTGGAGGGCGACGATCCCGGCGAGGCCCAGCTGTGGCTGCTCAGCCATCGCCAGCTCGTGAGCGCCTGGCAGCAGGGCTCCCTGGCGGACCGCCAGCTGGTGATCCCCGAAGCCGAGCACCTCGACGCCCGGCTGCGGGAGGCTCTGGCGATCCGTCTGCTGCCTGACCACTGGGATCAGCTGCAGCGGGCCCAGCCCACCGCCGCCGGCGCGCTGCTGGAGCTCCACGGCCGGCTCAGCCGCCGGGTGCTGGAGCACCCGCGCAGCGCTGCGGATCTGGTGCCCCTGGCGGAGGAGGACGAAGCCCCGCTGCGGCAGCTGCTGGCGCTGCTGGGGTCCCTGCCCGATCCCTGGCCCCGCTGGCTGGCCAGCGGCGATCGGCGCTGGACCAGCTGGGCTCAGCGCGACACCCGGTTGCTGCAGTGGACTCTGCATCGCCAGCCCCTGGACCCCCTGCAGGTACTGGAGGGGCTGCTCAGGGGCCGCGGCGCTGTGGTGATCGGCCAGCTCGGCCAGGCCTGGCAGTCGGGTCAGCATCTGGGCCTCACTCCGCAGGTGTGCGTCGACCTTGGCGATCCCCCCCTCCACGACCCCCTGCCCCTCTATGCCCCCCTGCGCCAACCGCTGCCCAACAGTCCCCACTACGGCCAGCATCTGCTGGAGCAGTGCCGGCGCCTGGTGCTGGGGCGCGGAGGTCTGAGCGTGATCCTGCTCGACGATGGGGCGATGCGCCTGGCTCTGGCCAGTGGCCTGGCTGCGGAATTCGGCAGCCGGGTGGTGCAGGAGACCACCGCGACGGAGGTCAATGGCGTGCTCTGCTGCCGTTGGAGCTGGTGGCTGGACCAGCACCAGCGTCTGCCCCTGCCCTGCCAGATCGTGGTGGCCCTGCTGCCGATCGCCAGTCTGGAGGATCCGCTCACCGCTGCCCAGGTGCAGGCCCTGCGGCGCCAGGGACGCGACTGGTTCCGCGAGCGGCTGCTGCCTGACGGGCTCACCCGGCTGCAACTGGCCGTGGCGGGACTGCGGCGCAGCGGTGGGCGCCTGGCCATTCTCGATGGCCGCCTGCGCGGCAGGAGCTGGGGACGCCAGGTGCTGGCGGCACTCGACCCCTGGTTGCAGCTCAGCCGGCTCCTGCCCCACTGAATCCGGCGCCGGCAGCGGTTGGCTGGAGCCTCGGCGATCCCTGACTAGCCTGCCGGCAGGCTGCAACGGAATCCGATGGGTGAAGCCAGGCGTCGCACCAGCCAGGGACTGCCACCCCGGCAGGCCAGAACGCCAGCAGGGCGCGAGGCCGACACCTCACCGCGGCTGGCCCCCTGGCTGCCGCTCAGCCGCAATCAGGCCGATCGTTTCGTGGCGATCACCACCCGTGGTGCATGGCTGGGCATCACCGCCCTGGTGATTTTCTGGGTCACGGTGCGCTTCATCGGCCCCGCCGCCGGCTGGTGGACCCTGGCCGACGGCTGAGCCCCGCCGCTGGCGCCGGTGTGGACCTCAGTATTTTCACTCACAGAAACCTGAAGAAAACCTTATCGTTCCGGCAGTTGCGGCCACGGCGCCGATGTTTCCACGTCTGGCGGAGCAATACCGCTGCCTCGTTCACGATCTGGCCCTCAGCCTGGAGGCCCTCGCCCGCAGCCTGCAGCAACGCGGCATCGCCGCCACCTGTTACAGCTGCGCTGAAGGGCGCGACGGCTACGGCGTGTCCTTCGTGGCCAATCTGGGCACCAACCACATGGTCCGCTTCCTGGTGTCCGACTTCGGCATCAGCTGGATCGAATCCCGTGACGGTCTCGAGCTGGTGAAGCTGGAGGGCGCTGACGCCATCCAGGAACTCCAGCGCGTGGCCCAGGTACTCCAGGACCCCTCCCCGGCCGCTGCCGGGGCCCAGGGCGGCAGCGGCACTGCCGTGGCAGTGACGGTGGCCGCCAATCCCGCCGGCTGAGGCCCCCGGCCCCGCCTCAATCGGTGGCCGGCACCCCAGCGGCCCGGGCGGCGGCCGCCAGGGGCTTCATCGAGTTGGCGCTCACCTCCGAGCCCTCGGTGAGCCGCTGGCGCGTGACTCGTTCCACAGCCGCGGACTGCTCGGGGTTCTGCTCCAGCCAGGTGATGGTGTTGTCCCGTCCCTGGCCGATGTTGTCCCCCTCGTAGCTGTACCAGGCTCCCTTGCGCACCACCACCCCCGTTTCCTCAGCCAGGTCGAGCAGGCAACCCAGGGTGCTGATGCCACGGCCGAAGAGGATGTCGAATTCGGCGATGCGGAATGGCGGGGCCACCTTGTTCTTGGCCACCTTCACCTTGGCGCGGATTCCGTATTCCTCCGTGCCGCGCTTGAGCGTCTGAATGCGGCGGATATCCAGGCGCACTGAGGCGTAGAACTTCAGGGCGTTGCCGCCGGTGGTGGTTTCGGGATTCCCGTAGGTCACGCCGATCTTCTGGCGCAGCTGGTTGAGGAAGACCACCGTGCAGCCCGATTTGCCGATGTTGCCGGTGATCTTGCGCATCGCCTGACTCATCAGTCGCGCCTGGCTGCCCACCGCCAGATCGCCCATCTCGCCTTCGATCTCTGCCCGGGGGGTGAGAGCGGCAACCGAATCGACCACCACGATGTCGACGGCGGCGGAACGCACCAGCTGATCCACGATCTCCAGGGCCATTTCGCCGGTATCGGGCTGGGAGACGAGCAGGTTTTCGATGTCGACCCCCAGGGCCGCGGCATAGACCGGATCGAGGGCATGCTCGGCATCCACGAATGCGGCGACACCACCGCGGCGCTGCACCTCGGCAATGGCATGGAGGGTGAGGGTGGTCTTGCCGGAGCTCTCGGGCCCGTAGACCTCCACAACGCGACCCTTGGGATAGCCCCCACCCAGGGCCAGATCCAGGGTGAGCGCACCGGTGGAGATGGTCTCCACCCGCATGCGGGAGGCGTCGCCGAGGCGCATGATCGAGCCCTTGCCGAAGTTGCGCTCGATCTGGTTGAGCACGAGGCCGAGGGCCTTGTCGCGTTCGGCCGCGGCCCGGGAATCGGCGGCGCTCACGGCAGCGGCCGGGGGTGCTGCAGCGGCGCTGGCTGCGTTGCCGGTGGAAGCCATGGCGTACTGGGGGATGGGATTGCGGGGGAGCGAACGGGTGGAGCTGGCGGTGGTGGAGCTGGCAGTGGTGGCCCGGGGATGGACGTCCTTCGGATCAGCGGGCATGGAGATGGCGCGATGGGACGGGCCGCGGAGCGCTCCTGCCGGAGTGATAAAGCCCGGCGCGGGGCCCGCGATCCCAGCAAGTCAGTGCCACCGAACGGGGCCCGCGTCTCAGCAGCGCTTAGTACAGACGTACTTTATCGGATCCTGGCCACTGTGCCAGGGGCTTCGCGAACTGCGCAGGCTCCAGCCACTGAATCGCCGCCGGTAGCGCCCGGTCGTCGCCGGGGGCCAGATAGCCCCAGCTCACCAGGAAGCAGCGCACGGCGTTCAGTTGCGGTCGGGCGCACACCTGCTCCAGGGTCGGACGCCGGTCCTCCAGGAACCACAGGGGCCGCCGCTCGGCCAGGAGACGCTCCAGCACCTCGGGCTTGCTGCCCTGCTCATGGCCGTAGACGGTGCGAGGCTCCAGGCCCGCCTGCTCGAGGATGAGGCGGGCGAAAACACCCCCCTTGGTGGTGAGCACCAGCCACTCACTGTGTTCCGCCGGCAGCCTGCGCAGCCGCTCCACCACGCCGGGGTAGAAGCGATGCAGGGCCAGCCAGGCCGGCAGGTCGTGGGCCAGGGCCTGGCGCCGCACCGCTTCCAGGGCCTCCTGGAGCACCTCGGCGCGCCAGCCCCAGCGCGCCAGTGCCAGGGGCAGGGCGGCGGCGTAGTGCCGCAACAGGCTCTCGAGATCCAGATCGGGACGGGAGAGCTCCGCCGCCATCAGCACCATCTCCCAGCCCTTGTGCATCAGCGGCCGCAGCCGGGCGAATCCAGCCGGTGCCTGCTCCGGGAGCAACAGGGCGGGCTCCAGCGCCTGGGCCGCGCGGCGGGCCGACCACCAGTACTCCGGCATGCCATCGACGAGCACGCCATCGAAGTCACACACCAGCAGCGGGGTGTCCGGCATGGTGCGGAGGGAGAGGAAACTGGGCCGCTAGGATTCGAACCTAGGAATGGCGGGACCAAAACCCGCTGCCTTACCACTTGGCGACGGCCCAACACCGAACCGCGGAACCGGGATTCTCGCGGCGGGCTCAGCGCCTGCGGCGCTGAAGGCTTAGCCAGTTACCCACAGCGCCCCACCCTTCGTCAACGGCACCAGAGGTGGCCCCGAAACCGCCGCAGCCCCTCAGGCGGGGAACACGCGCAGGCGCTGCTGCTCGCCGCGACCGAACACGGCTGTGCGCAGGCGATAGCGCGCGGCCAGCTCGGCCTGCATGCGGCGGATGGCCTCGCTGCGGGGCAGCAATTCCACCGGCTGGCCGGTGGCCAGCACCACCTGTTCCACCGCCAGCCGGCACTCCTCCATGGCGCCATGGGGATCCTCCCCGGCCCGCGGCGGCGGGGCACCGCTGCGCTCATGGCGCTCCAGCAGGCGCTCGAGGGCCCGCTGCAACTGGGAAAGGGCCGCGCTCTTGATCACCAGGATCGGCAGACCCAGGTCCCGCGCCTGCCGTCGCACATGGGTATCGCGGCCCAGGTGCTGGCGCACGCTGAGCACCACGTCGGCCACCTCCACGCTGTCCACCACCTCCACGCGCAGAGCGCGCGAGCGGGCCACCTGCCGGAGCAGGGCCGGCGGGATGCCGGCGCCGTGCACCCGCAGGGTGGCGGGCTGCTGCGAGGGCAGATCGGAGGGCGGCGCCAACGCTGCGGGCGGCTCGGCGGCCGCTTCCGGCAAGGGCTCGCCGGGCACGGACAGGAAACGGGGCAGGCGCCGCAGCGGGGTCGCGCCCAGTCCAGCCGGCTCGCCGGCGCCGGCCAGGGGCGTGCGGTTCTCCTGGCAGCTCACACGCCCGTCCTCGGCCAGTTGGCGCACCTGGGGCCTGGCGGCCTGGCCGCGCAACAGGGCATCCACCGTGGCGGCCACGTCCAGATGCACCAGCCAACGGCTGCGGCTGTGCATCTCCACCGCCAGGGGGAAGGTGGGCTCGGCGGCCCGCTCCAGCACCGTTTTCTGAGTGCGCCGCCGGCGCGCTTCCTCGTCCCCCAGGGTCACCGACTGGATGCCGCCCACCAGGTCGCTGAGGGTGGGGTTCTTGATCAGATTGTCGAGCGCGTTGCCATGGGCCGTCGCCACCAGCACCACGCCCCGCTCGGCGATGGTGCGCGCCGCCAGGGCCTCCAGCTCGGTGCCGATCTCATCGATCACGATGACTTCGGGCATGTGGTTCTCCACCGCTTCGATCATCACCTGATGCTGCAGTTCCGGCCGGGACACCTGCATGCGCCGGGCCCGGCCGATGGCCGGATGGGGGATGTCGCCGTCGCCGGCGATCTCGTTGCTGGTGTCGATCACCACCACCCGCTTGCCCAGCTCATCGGCCAGCACCCGGGCGATCTCCCGCAGGGCTGTGGTCTTGCCCACCCCGGGGCGACCCATCAGCAGCAGGGAGCGGCCCGCATCGAGCAGATCGCGCACCATCGCCACGGTGCCGAACACGGCCCGGCCCACACGGCAGGTGAGCCCCACGATCTCCCCCCTGCGGTTGCGGATGGCGCTGATGCGGTGCAGCGTGCGCTCGATGCCGGCACGGTTGTCACCGCCGAAGACGCCGAGGCGCTCCACCACCCCGGCCAGGTCGGCCCGTTCGATCGCTCTGGTGCCCAGCTCCTGCACCCGGCAGGGGTAGCGGGCCTCGGGCGGACGTCCCAGATCGAGCACCACTTCAAGCAGCTGGTCACGCTCCTGGCAGGGGGGCAGGGCCTCGGCCACCGCCGGCGGAAGCACCGCCAGCAGCCGGTCCAGGTCATCGGTGATGCGCTGGGGGGGCTGCGGGCTGGGCACCGGTGGAACCACAGGGTGGATCAGCACCGTTCTAGCCAGGGCAGCAGCAGGGACCGGGCCAGCCCCAGGGCGCGGCGGCACAGTTCGGCATCGTGGCGGAGATCCCCGCCACCGAGCTGAGCCTGCACCAGCAGCGGCTGCAGCAGGCGCCGGGCCCCGCCACCGAAGGCCACCCCGGCGCAGGCATCGGCCAGCCCCGGGGCGGCCTGCAGCAGCGGCAGGCTGCGGGCATTGGTGCCTCCGGCCAGTTGCAACGGTCCCGGAGGCATCCGCTGCCGACGCCGGGCCAACAGGGCCACAGCCGCCCGGGCGCTGCCAGCACCCACATCCCCACTCATCGGCCGGCCATCCAGCTGCCAGAGGGGCCGGTGACCACGCCGCCGCAGGGCGGCGAACCGCTGCCAGAGCTCAGCCACCGACACCTGGCCGCCGGCGCTCACCCCCAGCCGCCGCAGGCCCAGGCCACTGGCACCGAGCTGGTCGAGCCGCCGCTCGAAAGCCTGCTGCCGCCCGGGGCTGGTATGCAGCTCCACGGCATCGGGATCCAGGGCGGCCAGCAGCGGCGGCAGGGCATCGGGCTCCAGCACCCACGAACGCTCCTCGATCAGGCCCAGCGGACAGACGGGCAGGCAGCGGCCACAGCCGTAGCAGCGCTCCGCCAGCACCCCCGCAGCACCGGTGGCCTGCTCACCGATGGCCAGGGCCGGGCAGACCCGCTCACAGGGCCGGGGGCAATCGGCAGGACAGCGCCGGGGATCGAACCAGGCCTTGCGGAAGTGGGGATCCTCCCCGTCGCTGAGACTCACCATCACCCAGGGGCGGGGGGCGCCGCGGGATTCGGCCCAGGCGATGCCCCGCCGGGCCGCCGCCACCACCGCCGGATCGGCCGCCAGGTCGAGGCAATGGGCTCCCGCCAGGGTGTAGATGGCGCTCAGATCTTCGATCGCCGTCAGATCCTGGTTGCTGGCTCCGGCGATCCATTTCACCCAGCGGCCCGTGGCCAGGGCCGTCTCCGGGGGCAGGGCCGCCTCCGGGGGCAGGAGGGCCGATGCGGGCCCCACCCGCGGGATCAAATCAGCTCGCTGAGGGGCTGCCAGCGCAGGCTCCGGGAACCGCCCAGCTCCACCACCACCCGCAGCCGGGGCTCCCGCCGGCAGAGCGACACCAGTGAGGCCAGCTCCGCCGACGAGAGCACCTGCCCTTCCAACAGCCAGAGCAACATCGGTTGGGAGCCATCCAGCATGGCTCCCAGCTCCGGCATCACACGGAAGGTGTCACCCACCGCAGCGCCCCGGCCCACACTGCGGTGTCCCAGGTGCGGCGGCCGCACCCCATGCAACTGGAAGAGAAAGGCCTCGGGGTCGCCCAGCCCGCGGGCCGAGGTGATGTGCGCCCGGTATCCGGCGGCCCGCATGCGCCTGAGCAGGCGGGTTTCGGCGCCGCCCTCGAGCGGGGGGAACAGAGCCAGGGCGCCGGCCTGCTCGAGCTCCTGGCGGAAGGCTCGGCCGGAGAGCAGCAGCGGCATCGGGATCGGGAAGGCTGGACTCAGTCTGGCAGTCCCGCCAGCGGCCCAGCAGCACCATCGCTGATGGCCACCATCATCGGCGGTGAACCCCCGTGGGGTACATTCATTGGCTGTGCCAGAAGTCTGTGCCCGTCCGCTAGCCGGGCCTCCAGACCCTGACACCGGATCACCAGTGGTGGTGATTCTCTCCGGCCACACGGGGCGAGCCTCGGCTTCACCCGTCGGGAAACTGCCTGAACGCGCCGCCCCAGCGGTCCGGTCCAGGCAAGTCCCAGCCACTGCTGTACGGGTCCTGATCCGTCTCGCTAGCTCCCTGGATTGCGCATCGGTTCTGCTTCGCAGATCCCTGCGGCCCCCAAGGCCAAGCTCGACCATCACGACTGCTGCAGCTCTCCGGCCTCGCCCGGACCCCGGTCTCGACCGGGATTCCGGAGTCCGCCGGACGTCCAGCTGGCGCTTCAACCCATTCCCATGTCCATCGGCATTCTTGGGAAGAAACTGGGCATGTCCCAGTTCTTCGACGACGAGGGCAGGTCCATCCCGGTCACCCTGATCGAGGCAGGCCCCTGCCGCGTCACCCAGCTCAAATCCCCTGGCACCGACGGCTACACAGCCGTGCAGCTCGGCTTCGCCGAGGTGCGCGAGAAGCTCGTCAACAAGCCCGCGCAAGGCCACCTGGCCAAGTCGGGCAAGGAGCTCCTGCGCCACTTCAAGGAATACCGGGTCGAAAGCCTGGACGGCCTTGAACTGGGCGCCCCCGTCACCGTCAGCGCCTTTGAACCTGGCCAGAAGGTCGATGTGAGCGGCGACAGCATGGGTCGGGGCTTCGCCGGCTACCAGAAGCGCCATGGCTTCAGCCGCGGTCCCATGAGCCACGGCTCTAAGAACCACCGCCTGCCGGGCTCCACAGGAGCCGGCACCACCCCGGGCCGCATCTATCCCGGCAAGCGCATGGCCGGCCGCTACGGCGGCAAGCAGATCACCACCCGGGGCCTCACCGTGCTCAAGGTGGACGTTGGGCGCAACCTGCTGGTGGTGAAGGGTTCGGTGCCCGGCAAGCCCGGCACCCTGCTCAACATCCGTCCGGCCAACCGGGTGGGCGCCAAGAGCGGCAACTGAGGAGCAAACCAATGGCTGATTGTGTGATTCGCGACTGGCAGGGCAAGGAGGCCGGCATAACCGACCTCAGCCTCAAGGTCGCCAAGGAAAGCTCCGCTGCCGACCTGGTGCAGCGGGCCGTGGTGCGCCAGCTGGCCCATGCCCGTCAGGGCACGGCCAGCACCCTCACCCGCGCCGAGGTGGCCGGCGGTGGCCGCAAGCCCTACAAACAGAAGGGCACCGGCCGCGCCCGGCAGGGCTCCATCCGCACCCCGTTGCGGCCGGGCGGTGGCGTGATCTTCGGGCCCAAGCCCCGCAGTTACAACCTGGCGATGAACCGCAAGGAACGTCGTCTGGCCCTGCGCACGGCACTGATGAGCCGCATCGACGCCCTCACGGTGGTGAAGGACTTCGGGGTTGCCCTCGACGCTCCCAGAACCCGGGAGATCACCGACGCCCTGGGGCGTCTGGGGATCGCGGCCGGCGCCAAGGTGCTGCTCGTGCTGCACAATCCCAGCGAGGTAGTGCGCCGTTCGGTGCGCAATCTCAAGACCGTGAAGCTGATCGCCGCCGATCAACTCAACGTGTTCGACCTGCTGCACGCCAACCACCTGCTGGTGGGCCAGCAGGCACTCGCAACGATTCAGGAGGTCTACGGCGATGGCTGAGCGTTTTGCAGGTCGGCTCGCGGATGTCATCCGCCGGCCACTGATCACCGAGAAGGCCACCAGCGTCCTGGAACTCAACCAGTACACCTTCGAAGTTGACCACCGCGCCGCCAAGCCGGACATCAAGGCGGCCGTCGAGGAACTCTTCGGCGTCAAGGTGGTGGGCATCAGCACCATGAATCCGCCTCGCCGCACGCGCCGCGTCGGCCGTTTCGCCGGCAAGCGCGCCCAGGTCAAGAAGGCCGTGGTGCGCCTGGCGGAAGGCGACGCCATCCAGCTGTTCCCGGAGTCCTGAGGGGTCTGACATCACATGGCAATCCGCAACTACCGCCCCACCACCCCTGGCACCCGCACCCGGGTGGCCAGCAATTTCGCCGAGATCACCGGGCGCGATCGCGTCAAGGGTCTGGTGGTGGCCAAGCACCGCCGCAAGGGCCGCAACAACCGCGGCGTGATCACCTGCCGCCACCGTGGCGGTGGCCACAAGCGCCTCTACAGGCTGATCGATTTCCGCCGTGACAAGCACGGGGTCACCGCCAAGGTGGCCGCCATCCACTACGACCCCCACCGCAATGCCCGGCTGGCGCTGCTCTTCTACGCCGATGGCGAGAAGCGCTACATCCTGGCTCCGGCGGGTGTGGAGATCGGCCAGCAGGTCGTCTCCGGCCCGGAAGCGCCGATCGAAACCGGCAACGCCCTCCCTCTCGCCGCCATCCCTCTGGGCTCGAGCGTCCACAACGTGGAGCTCTACGCCGGCCGGGGCGGCCAGATGGTACGCACCGCCGGTGCCAGCGCCCAGGTGATGGCCAAGGAAGGTGACTACGTGGCCCTCAAGCTGCCCTCCACCGAGGTGCGGCTGGTGCGCCGCGAGTGCTACGCCACCCTGGGGGCGGTGGGCAACGCCGAGGTGCGCAACACCAGCCTCGGCAAGGCCGGGCGCAAGCGCTGGCTGGGCCGGCGCCCTGAGGTGCGCGGCTCCGTGATGAACCCCTGCGACCACCCCCACGGTGGTGGCGAAGGCCGGGCGCCGATCGGCCGCTCCGGCCCTGTCACCCCCTGGGGCAAGCCGGCCCTCGGCCTCAAAACCCGCAAGCGGAACAAGCCCAGCAATCGGTTTGTGCTGCGGAAACGTCGCCGCACCTCCAAGCGGAGCCGTGGCGGACGCGATTCCTGATGACCCACACCGCTCTGCTCACCGCTTAATCCGCCATGGGACGTTCACTCAAAAAGGGCCCTTTCGTTGCCGACAGCCTGCTGCGCAAGGTTGAAAAGCAGAATGCAGCCGACGACAAGTCTGTGATCAAGACCTGGTCACGGGCGTCCACCATCCTGCCGATGATGATCGGCCACACGATCGCCGTGCATAACGGTCGATCCCATGTGCCCGTCTATGTCACCGAGCAGATGGTGGGTCACAAGCTCGGGGAGTTCGCCCCCACGCGCACCTTCAAGGGCCACATCAAAGACAAAAAAGGAGGTCGCTGATTCATGGCCAACACCACCACCCCCACCACCGGCAGCCAGGCCCTGGCCCATGGCCGCTACATCCGTGGCTCCGTCTCCAAGGTGAGGCGGGTGCTCGATCAGATCAGGGGGCGCAGCTACCGCGACGCCCTGATCCTGCTCGAGTTCATGCCCTACCGCTCCACCGGCCCGATCACCAAGGTGCTGCGCAGTGCGGTGGCCAACGCCGAGCACAACCTCGGCCTCGACCCGGCCTCGCTGGTGATCTGCCAGGCCCACGCCGACATGGGTCCGTCGATGAAGCGTTACCGGCCCCGTGCCCAGGGCCGTGCCTACGCGATCAAAAAGCAAACCTGCCACATCAGCATCGCTGTGGCTCCTTCCACCTGAATCCCGAGGACACCGACCGATGGGACACAAGATCCATCCAACCGGCCTGCGCCTGGGGATCACCCAGGACCACCGCTCCCGCTGGTACGCCCCCAGCAAGACCTACCCCACCCTCCTGCAGGAGGATGATCGGATTCGCAAGTTCATCCACAAGAAGTACGCCTCCGCCGGCATCTCCGATGTGCTGATCGCCCGCAAGGCCGACCAACTCGAAGTGGAGCTCAAGACCGCTCGTCCCGGCGTGCTGGTCGGCCGTCAGGGCAGCGGCATCGAGGAGCTGCGCGCCGGCATTCAGACCACCGTCGGTGACACCCAGCGCCAGGTGCGCATCAACGTGGTGGAGGTGGAGCGGGTCGATGCCGACGCCTACCTGCTGGCCGAGTACATCGCCCAGCAGCTGGAGAAGCGGGTGGCCTTCCGTCGTGTCATCCGCATGGCCGTGCAGCGGGCCCAGCGGGCCGGGGTGCTCGGCCTCAAGATCCAGGTGAGCGGCCGCCTCAACGGCGCCGAGATCGCCCGCACCGAATGGACCCGGGAGGGGCGCGTGCCCCTGCACACCCTGCGGGCCGACATCGACTACGCCACCAGGGTGGCCAGCACCACTTACGGGGTGCTGGGCATCAAGGTGTGGGTGTTCAAGGGCGAGGTGCTGCCTGGCCAGAAGGACCAGGTGCCCATGGGTGCCGCCCCCCGCCGCCGGGCCAGCCGGCAACCCCAGCAATTCGAAGACCGCTCCAACCGAGAGTGATCAGGAGGCCTGAACCATGCTGAGTCCACGACGCGTCAAATTCCGCAAGCAACAGCGCGGCCGCATGCGCGGCATCGCCACGCGCGGCAACACCATCGCCTTCGGGCAGTTCGCCCTCCAGGCTCAGGAGTGCGGCTGGATCACCTCGCGTCAGATCGAGGCCTCCCGCCGTGCCATGACCCGCTACGTCAAGCGGGGAGGCAAGATCTGGATCCGCATCTTCCCCGACAAACCGGTGACCATGCGGCCGGCCGAAACCCGCATGGGCTCAGGCAAGGGCAACCCGGAGTTCTGGGTGGCGGTGATCAAACCGGGCCGCATCCTGTTCGAGATGGGAGGTGGCGACATCACCCCCCAGATCGCCCAGGAGGCGATGCGCCTGGCGCAGTACAAGCTGCCGGTGAAAACCAAGTTCCTCACCCTGGCCGACCAGGAGGCCGCCGCCGCGGCCGCCGGGTCTGCTGTCTCCGGCGCTTCGGTCTCCGGGGCTGAGGCACCCCAGCCCGCCGTTTCCCTGGAGTCCTGACCATGGCCCGTCCCGAGATCACCGATGTGCGCCAGCTCGCCCCAAGCGAGCTCGACGAACGCATTCAGGCCACCCGCCGCGAGCTGTTTGACCTGCGCTTCCAGCAGGCCACCCGTCGCTTGGAGCACCCCCACCGCTTCAAGGCAGCCCGCATCAGGCTGGCCCACCTGCTGACAGTTCGCAATGCGCGTCAGCGCTCCGGCAGCACCCCTGCCACCTCGGCGTCAACCGCCTCCTGATCCCCCCCTCGATCCCCATGGCAACCAAGGAACGGGTCGGCACCGTCGTCAGCGACAAGATGGACAAGACGGTGGTGGTCGCGGTGGAGAACCGCTTCCCCCACCCCATCTACAAGAAGACGGTGAGCCGCACCAAGCGCTACAAGGCCCACGATGAGACCAACGGCTGCAAAGTCGGCGATCGGGTCCGCATCACCGAGACCCGGCCCCTCAGTCGCACCAAACGGTGGACCGTGGCCGAGGTGATCTCCCCCACCATCGCCACCTGAGCTGGACCCAGCCATGATTCAACAAGAAACCTTCCTCAACGTCGCCGACAACAGCGGCGCCAAGCGCATCCAGTGCATCCGTGTGCTGGGCACCAACCGCCGCTATGCCCACGTCGGCGACGTGATCGTTGCGGCGGTGAAAGACGCCATGCCCAACATGGGTGTGAAGCGCTCCGACGTGGTCAAGGCGGTGGTGGTGCGCACCAAGGCCACCCTGCGGCGCCAGACGGGCAATGCGATCCGTTTCGACGACAACGCCGCCGTGATCCTGGGCACCGAGAACAACCCCAAGGGCACACGAGTGTTCGGCCCGGTGGCCCGGGAACTGCGCGAACGCAACTTCACCAAGATCGTGTCCCTCGCTCCGGAGGTGATCTGAAATGGCAACCGCAACCCCCAAGGCCAGGCCCGCCGTGCGCATCAAGCTGCGCATCAAGAAGGGCGACACCGTTCAGGTGATCGCCGGCAAGGACAAGGGCAAGACCGGCGAAGTGCTACGCACCCTGCCGTACGACAACAGGGTGGTGGTGCAGGGCGTCAACCTGCGCACCCGCCATATCAAGCCCACCCAGGAGGGTGAGAGCGGCCGGATCGTCACCGAGGAGGCCTCTCTGCATGCCTCCAACGTGATGATCTACTCCCCCACCAACAAGGTGGTGAGCCGGGTGGAGATCGTGGTGGACAAGGACGGCGGCAAAAAGCGCCGCCTCAAGAAAACCGGCGAACTTCTCGATTGATCACCGTCCGCCATCCTGCCCTGCCCAGCCGCGCCACTCCATCCTCCTCCTCCTTCTGACCCAGACCAGAAGCGACCCCCTCCCCCGTCATGTCCCTCAAACAGCGCTACCGGGAGACGATTCAGCCAAAACTCCTCAAGGATCTGAGTCTCTCCAATGTCCACGAAGTCCCCAAGGTGCTGAAAGTCACCGTCAACCGGGGCCTCGGTGAGGCCGCCCAGAATGCCAAGTCTCTCGAGGCCTCGATCGAGGAACTGGCCACCATCACCGGACAGAAGGTGGTGGTGACCCGGGCCAAGAAGGCGATCGCCGGCTTCAAGATTCGCCAGGGCATGCCGATCGGGGTGGCCGTCACCCTGCGCGGAGAGCGGATGTACGCCTTCCTGGAGCGCTTGATCAACCTGGCTCTGCCCCGTATCCGCGACTTCCGCGGTGTGAGCGCCAAGAGCTTCGATGGACGCGGCAACTACACCCTGGGGATCCGCGAGCAGATCATCTTTCCGGAGATCTCCTTCGACAAGATCGATGCGATCCGTGGCATGGACGTGACGATCGTGACCACCGCCCGTAACGACGAAGAGGGCCGGGCCCTCCTCCGCGAGATGGGAATGCCGTTCCGCAGCAACTGAGCTCTCTTCGGACCTGACCCATGGCCAACCACGACCCCATTTCCGACATGCTCACCCGCATCCGCAATGCGAGTGAGAAGCGTCACGAGACCACAAACATCCCCGCCTCCAGGCTGCTGCACAGCATCGCCGCTGTGCTCCAGCAGGAAGGCTTCATCTCCGCCATCAGCGAGGAGGGTGAGGGGGTGCGGCGCCAGCTTGTGCTGGAGCTCAAGTACAGCGGCAAGCACCGCCTGCCCACCATCCGTTCGGTGCAGCGGGTCAGCAAACCCGGTCTGCGCATCTACAAGAACACCCGCCAGCTGCCGAAGGTTCTCGGTGGACTCGGGGTCGCCATCATCTCCACCTCCAGGGGTGTGATGAGCGACCGTGACGCCCGCAAGCAGGGCGTGGGCGGCGAAGTGCTCTGCTACGTCTACTGATCAGGAGACCATCCATGTCACGTATCGGGAAAGCACCCATCCCCGTCCCCAGCCAAGTGAGCGTCAACCTCAACGGCCTTGACGTCACCGTCAAGGGCCCCCGAGGGGAACTCAGCCGCACCCTCCCCGAGGGAGTCGCGATCCGCCAGGAGGGCGACACCCTTGTGGTGACCCCGGCAGGCGAAAGCCGCCGCTGCCGCGAACGCCACGGCCTGTGCCGCACCCTGGTGGCCAACATGGTGGAAGGGGTGAGCCAGGGCTTCAGCCGCAAGCTCGAGATCACCGGCGTCGGCTACAGGGCCGCCGTGCAGGGCAAGAACCTGGTGGTCACCGCTGGCTACAGCCACCCCGTGGAACTCACGCCCCCCGAGGGCATCAGTTTCACAGTGGAGGGCACCACCACCGTGGTGGTGAGCGGTGCCAACAAGGAACTGGTGGGCAACGAGGCCGCCAAGGTACGCGCCATCCGTCCGCCTGAGCCCTACAAGGGCAAGGGCATCAAGTTCGAGGGCGAACGCATCCTGCGCAAGGCCGGCAAGACCGGCAAGAAATGAGGCCTGTCTGAGCGCCTTTACTCTGTATTCCCATGTCCTTCCTCTCCCGCAAGCAGCAGACCCAGAAACGCCATCGCCGGCTGCGTCGCCACCTTGGCGGCACGGCCGAGCGTCCGCGTCTGGCGGTGTTCCGCTCCAACAATCACATCTACGCCCAGGTCATCGACGACGGGGCCCAGAGCACCCTCTGCTCGGCATCCACCGTCGACAAGGAGCTGCGCTCCAGCCTCAGGACCGCCGCCACCTGCGATGCCTCGGTGGCCGTGGGTCAGCTGGTGGCCCAGCGTGCCATCGCCAAGGGCATTTCCCAGGTGGTCTTCGATCGCGGCGGCAACCTCTACCACGGCCGGGTCAAGGCCCTGGCTGACGCCGCCCGGGAAGCGGGCCTTCAGTTCTGATCCCTGCTCTCACCATGACCGAAACCAACGACCAAGTTCAGACCACCTCCGTGCCGGCAGCCGCCGACGTGCCCCCGGCGGCGGAACCCCAGCAGGAGCGGCGGGGCCGCAGTGAGGGCCGGGGCGGTGACCGCCGCGGCGGCCGCGGCCGCGACGGCCGGCGCGGCCAGGAGCGCGATTCCGAATGGCAGGAGCGGGTGGTGCAGATCCGCCGCGTCTCCAAGACCGTCAAGGGCGGCAAGAAGATGAGCTTCCGGGCCATCGTCGTCGTCGGCAACGAAAAGGGCCAGGTGGGCGTGGGTGTCGGCAAGGCCGGTGACGTGATCGGTGCCGTGCGCAAGGGGGTGGCCGACGGTAAGAAGCATCTGGTGAAGGTGCCCCTCACCCGCCACAGCTCCATCCCCACCCTCAGCAATGGCAACGACGGTGCCGCCAGCGTGCTGATCCGGCCTGCCGCTCCGGGCACCGGCGTGATCGCCGGCGGCTCGATCCGCACGGTGCTGGAGCTGGCCGGCATCAAGAACGTGCTGGCCAAGCGCCTGGGGTCCAAAACTCCGCTGAACAACGCCCGCGCCGCCATGGATGCGTTGTCCGCGCTGCGCACCCACAAGGAGACCGCCAAGGAGCGGGGCATCTCCCTTGAGCAGATCTACTCCTGAGGCATCGCCATGACCATCAATCTCCAGTCCCTCAAAGCCAATCCGGGAGCCCGCCGCCGCAAGTTGCGCAAGGGCCGCGGCATCGCCGCCGGCCAGGGTGCCAGCTGCGGCTTCGGCATGCGCGGCCAGAAGTCCCGTTCCGGCCGTCCCACCCGCCCGGGCTTCGAAGGCGGCCAGATGCCCCTCTACCGCCGCATCCCCAAGCTCAAGCACTTCGAGCTGGTCAACCCCAAGCGGTTCACCGTGCTCAACGTGGCCAAGCTGGCCGCCTGCGAAGCCGGCAGCACTGTGAATCTCGACTCCCTGGTCAAGGCCGGCATCGTCACCAGCCCCAAGCATCCCCTCAAGCTGCTGGGGGATGGAGAGCTCACGGTCAAGCTCACGGTGCAGGCCGCCGCCTTCACCGCCAGCGCCCGCAGCAAGATCGAAGCGGCCGGCGGCAGCTGCGATGTGATCTGACCAGCGGCCAGCCTCAGGCGCCAGCGGCCGCACGGCTGCTGCCCAGCCCCCTCCGTCCCTCACTCCCCAGTCACCATGCTCGTCAGTCGGGGACGCAATCCCAGTGCCGGAGAAATCCTCAGCCAGCTGATCCGCTCCAAGGGCCTGCGCGACCGGGTGCTCACCACCCTCGGCCTGCTGCTGCTGGTGCGCCTGGGGATCTACATCCCGGTGCCGGGCATCGACCGTGTGGCCTTTCAGGAGTTTCTGGCCCGTGGCGGCCAGCTCATCGGCTTCCTCGACATCTTCACCGGCGGCGGCCTCTCCACCCTGGGCGTGTTCGCCCTCGGCATCCTGCCGTTCATCAACGCCTCGATCATCATCCAGCTGCTCACGGCGGCCATCCCCCAGCTGGAGGACCTGCAGAAGAACGAGGGCGAGGCCGGCCGGCGCAAGATCGCCCAGATCACCCGCTACGTGGCCCTGGGCTGGGGCATTCTGCAGAGCATCGTCTTCGCTCTGATCCTCCGTCAGTACGCCACCCAGGGACTCTCCGAACCGGTCTTCGTGATCCAGACCGCCCTGGCGCTGGTGACCGGCTCGATGGTGGTGATGTGGATCAGTGAGGTGATCACCGAGCGGGGGATCGGCCAGGGCGCATCCCTGGTGATCTTCGTCAACATCGTGGCCACCCTGCCCAGAGCCCTGGGCTCCACGATCGAGCTGGCTCAGAGCGGTGACCGCGCCACCGTGGGCGGCATCGTGGTGCTGGTGCTGGTGTTCCTGGTGACCATCGTGGGCATCATCTTCGTGCAGGAAGGCAACCGCCGCCTGCCGATCGTGAGCGCCAAGCGCCAGGTGGGCGGAGCCGGGGTGCTGGCCGCCCGCCAGAGCTACCTGCCACTGAAACTCAACGCCGGCGGCGTCATGCCGATCATCTTCGCCTCGGCGGTGGTGTTCCTTCCCCTCACCATCGCCAATCTCACCGGTGCCCCCTGGTTGATTCAGCTGGCCGGCTATCTCAATCCCAACAGCAGCACCCCCTGGCTCTATGCCCTGCTGTTCTTCGCCCTGATCTGCGGCTTCTCCTTCTTCTACGCCTCGCTCACGGTGAACCCGGTGGACATCGCCACCAACCTCAAGCGCGGCGGCGTGGCCATTCCCGGGATCAGGCCGGGATCCGCCACCGCCACCTACCTCAGCGGGGTGCAGAACCGCCTCACCCTGTTGGGCGGTCTCTTCCTCGGGGCGGTGGCGATCATCCCCTCAGCGGTGGAGGGGGCCACTCAGGTGCGCACCTTCCAGGGTCTCGGTGCCACGTCGCTGCTGATCCTGGTGGGCGTGGCGATCGACACGGCCAAGCAGGTGCAGACCTACGTGATCTCCCAGCGCTACGAGGGCATGGTGCGCCAGTGATCCGGCCGGAAGCCTCTCCCGGGTAGCGCCGGCAGCACCCTGTTCCACCCGTCCCCCAGCTCCTTCCTCGATGAAGCACCGACTCCTGTTTCTCGGCCCCCCTGGCGCCGGTAAGGGCACCCAGGCCCAGCGGCTGGCCGCCGAATGCGGCCTGCTTCACCTGTCCACCGGTGATCTGCTGCGGGCCGAGGTGGCCGCCGGCAGCGCCCTGGGCCAGGAGGCCCAGGCGGTGATGGCCCGCGGTGAGCTGGTGAGCGATGCGCTGGTGCTGGCGATCGTGCGCCACCGCCTGGAGGAGCAGAGCGATGGCGGCGGCTGGCTGCTGGACGGCTTCCCCCGCAACCTCACCCAGGCGGAGGCCCTGGCTGTGCTGCTGGAGGAGCTCGGCCAGCCGATCGAGCTGGTGGTGCTACTGGAACTCGACGACGGTGTGCTGATCCAGCGTCTGCTCAGCCGGGGACGCAGCGACGACAACGAAGCGGTGATCCGCCACCGCCTGGAGGTCTACCGGGAGCAGACGGCGCCGCTGATCGCCTATTACCAAGAGCGCCAGCTGCTGCAGTCCGTGGAGGCCGACGGCACGGTGGAGCAGATCGGCGCCCGCATCCTGGCCGTGCTCGAGTGATGGGACGGTTGACTGCCGTGATAGGTTGTCGGTTTGCAAATTGGAGAGCACACCGCCCATGAAGGTGCGTGCCTCAGTCAAGAAGATGTGCGAGAAGTGCCGGGTGATCCGTCGCCACGGCCGGGTGATGGTGATCTGCACCAACCCCAAGCACAAGCAGCGTCAGGGCTGAGCGCCCTCGTCCCAGGCCCCTGGCGGCCAACTCCGTCCACCTCAGCGTGGGCCCACTCCTGCCCTTCACTCGTTTGCCCGTGGCTCGGATTGCCGGTGTCGATATCCCTCGCGACAAGCGGGTTGAGATTGCCCTCACCTACGTGTATGGCATCGGTCTCACCCGTGCCCAGAAGATCCTCGCCAAGTCGGGCGTGAGCCCCGACATCCGGGTCAAGGACCTCAGTGACAGCGATGTGCAGAAGCTGCGCGGCGCCGCCGAGACCTTCACCCTTGAGGGGGACCTGCGGCGCCAGGAGGGGATGGCCCTCAAGCGCCTGCAGGACATCGGTTGCCTGCGGGGCCGCCGCCACCGCCTCGGGCTGCCCGTACGCGGCCAGCGCACCCGCACCAACGCCCGCACCCGCCGCGGCGCCCGCAAGACCGTTGCGGGCAAGAAGAAGTAAGCCGCCGGCGTGGACCCCTGGCGGGTTCCACGCCACGGACTCTGCCGGCAGCCCCTGGCCCAGCCCACCGCCGCGTCCCCCATCACCCTGTCGCAGCCCCCACCGGAGGGCTCTTCCTCGGCGATGGCGATCACCGCAGCAGCCAGGCGGGTCAGCCCAGCGCCGTCACCAGAGCCCTTCCCGTTCCTGATCACCTCTGCTGCCGAAGCAGGTTTTTCTCATGGCCAAGCCCCCTCAGAAGTCCGGCCCCAAGAAGGCCAAGCGCAACGTTCCCAACGGCGTCGCCCACATCCAGAGCACCTTCAACAACACGATCGTGTCGATCACCGACACGGCAGGCGAGGTGATCGCCTGGAGTTCGGCCGGGGCCAGCGGTTT
The DNA here is from genome assembly GCA_039818745.1 of Cyanobacteria bacterium J06638_7. Lineage (GTDB taxonomy): Bacteria > Cyanobacteriota > Cyanobacteriia > PCC-6307 > Cyanobiaceae > NIES-981. Next base: position 220,533 of record JBCBTI010000002.1, on the reverse strand, counting down.
CAAAGGGGCCCGCAAAGGCACCCCCTTCGCGGCCCAGACCGCCGCTGAGGCTGCGGCCCGTCGCGCCCTCGATCAGGGCATGCGTCAGATCGAGGTGCTGGTGCGCGGGCCCGGTTCCGGCCGTGAAACCGCCATCCGGGCCCTGCAGGTGGCGGGCCTGGAAATCACCCTGATCCGCGATGTCACACCGCTGCCCCACAACGGCTGCCGCCGCGCCAAGCGTCGTCGCGTCTGAGCCTTCCGCCCCCCACCAGCGGGAAGCCCACCCACCCTTCGAGCCTTCAGACCGTGCTGCATTACCAAATTGACCGGATCGAGCATCAGGTCGACGACGACCGCTCGCAGACCGGGGTGTTCCTGATCGGTCCCCTGGATCGCGGTCAGGCCACCACCCTCGGCAATGCCCTGCGGCGCGTGCTGATCGGGGCCCTTGAGGGCAGCGCCATCACCGCGGTGCGCATCGCCGGGGTCAACCACGAGTACGCCACCGTGCCGGGCGTGCGCGAGGACGTGCTCGACATCCTGCTCAACTGCAAGCAGATCCCCGTCAGCAGCCGCAGCCGCGAACTGGAGATCGGCCGCCTGGTCGCCAACGGTCCCACCACCGTCACGGCCAACGATCTGCAGTTCTCCTCCCAGGTGCAGGTGATCGACCCCGCCCGCCTGATCGCCACGGTGGCCGACGGCCACAACCTCGAGCTGGAGGTGCATGTGGAGCGGGGTGTGGGCTACAGGCCCGTGGACCGCCACACCGAGGACACCAGTGCCATCGACCTGTTGCAGATCGATGCGGTGTTCAAACCCGTCAAGCGGGTGAACTACACAGTGGATGAAACGGCCGTGGGCGAGGGGGGATCGGCCCGCGAACGGTTGCGGCTCGAGATCGAGACCGATGGCAGCATCACCCCCGATGACGCCATGGCCCAGGCCGCCAATCAGCTCATCGCTCTGTTCCAGCCCCTGGCCAGCCTCACGGCCGAGGAGGAGCCAGGCCAGGAGCCGGAGCCTTCCGCCGAAGCTCAGATTCCCCTGGAGGAGCTGAATCTCTCGGTGCGGGCCTACAACTGCCTCAAGCGCGCCCAGGTCAACTCGGTGAGCGATCTGATGGGCTTCAGCTATGAAGACCTGCTGGAGATCAAGAACTTCGGCTCCAAGTCGGCCGATGAGGTGATCGAGGCGCTTGAGCGCATCGGCATCACCCTGCCCCAGAGCCGCACCAGCGCCTGATCGGCCACCTCCGACCCCTCCCGCCCCAAGCACCATGCGACACCAATGCCGAGTCCCCCAGCTGGGACGACCCGCCGATCAACGCAAGGCCATGCTGCGTGGACTCACCACCCAGCTGATCCGAGAAGGTCGCGTCACTACCACCAAGGCCCGGGCCAAGGCCCTGCGTGAGGAAGCCGAGCGCATGATCACGCTGGCCAAGGACGGCAGTCTTGCCGCCCGCCGCCGGGCCATCGGCTACATCTACGACAAGCAGCTGGTGCATTCCCTGTTCGACAAGGCCCAGGAGCGTTACGGCGACCGCAGCGGGGGCTACACCCGCATCCTGCGCACGGTGCCCCGCCGGGGCGACAACGCCCAGATGGCGATCATCGAACTGGTCTGAAGCGGCCCAGGGACGGCCAGACCCCTCCACTGGCAGGTGGCACTGATGGTCCCCGCTTCGCTGCGCCGCATCGCCCTCTGCCTGCAGTACGACGGTGCTGCCTTTCACGGCTGGCAGCGTCAGCGCAATGCCTCCAGCGTGCAGGCGACCCTGGAGAGCGCCCTGCGTGGGCTTGATCCCCTCGGGCCGGCACACTGCGTCGCCGCGGGCCGCACGGACACCGGCGTCCATGCCGCCGCCCAGGTGGTGCACTTCGACTGCGCCGGTCCGATTCCCGCCCAGCGCTGGCCCAAGGCCCTCAACGGCCGCTTGCCCGCCTCCGTGCGGGTGCGGGCAGCCGCGGAGGTGCCGCCCGACTGGCATGCCTGCTTCTCGGCCAGCTACCGCCGCTACCGCTACACGCTCTACAACGGCCGCAGGCCCAACCTGTTCCTGCAGGCCTGGACCTGGCATCGCTACCGGTTGCCGATCGCCGAGCGGGCCATGGCCGATGCCCTGGCCTCCATGCTGGGGGAGCATGATTTCGCGGCGTTCCAGCGGGCCGGCAGTCGCCGCAGCCACAGCCGCACCTGCCTGCAGGACGCTGCGGTGGAGCGCCGGGGCGATCTGATCAGCGTGGAACTCCAGGCCAGCGGCTTCCTCTACGGCATGGTGAGGCTGCTGATGGGGCAACTGGTGGCCCTGGGGGAGGGGCAGCTGAATGCTGCCGAGTTCCACCGGCGCTGGCGCCAGCGGCAGCGGCTGGCGGTGAGGGAGGCCGCGCCACCCCAGGGGCTGTGCCTGCTGCGGGTGGGCTACCCGCAGCCGGTGTTCCCCCAGGCCGCCTGGTACGATTGCCAGCCGCGGTATCAGCTGGATTCCTGCGATCCACCGGTCTCCAAGTCAACGGAGCCCCTACCGGGGGAAGCCACAACGGGCGCGAGCCTCACGGCCAGCCCCGAGCCGCTTGCGCTCAGGATCCCACCTTCCGGGGGGACCGGGTCGGAAACGGATCTGTGATGCCCCCCACGCCGCCGCCCAGCCGCAGGCCCGCACAGGCCGAGCGGTAGGTTGAGGAGAGTGCGACCAACGCAGTCCAGCCAGCTGGCTGTGTGCCGTCTGCCTCCACAACCGCCAGCCCAGCCCCCTACGGCCTGCCGGTGCCCGACCAGGCGCTATGAACAAGACTCCTCTGCCTTCCACCGATTCGATCGACCGCCAGTGGTATCTGGTGGACGCTGCTGATCAGACCCTTGGCCGCCTGGCCAGCGAGGTGGCCTCCGTGCTGCGGGGCAAAACCAAGCCCTGCTTCACCCCCCACCTCGACACCGGTGACTTCGTCATCATCATCAACGCCGAGCGCATCCGGGTGAGTGGTAACAAGCCGAGCCAGAAGCTCTACCGCCGCCATTCGGGTCGTCCAGGTGGCATGAAAACCGAAACCTTCGCCCATCTGCAGGCACGCATTCCCGAGCGCATCGTGGAGAAGGCCATCAAAGGGATGCTCCCCCACAACGCGCTCGGCCGCCAGCTGTTCCGAAAGCTGAAGGTCTACAAAGGCAGCGACCATCCCCACGCCGCCCAGAATCCCCAGGTTCTCGCCCTCGATCCCGCCGCCGCCGCCCAATGAGCACCTCCAAAGTCGTCTACTGGGGCACAGGCCGTCGCAAGACCGCTGTCGCCCGCGTTCGTGTAGTGCCTGGCAGTGGCACCGTCACCATCAATGGGCGTCCCGGGGACAACTACCTCAACTACAACCCCGTCTACCTGACGGCCGTCAGGGCACCGCTCCAGACCCTCGGCCTCGAGGGCCAGTACGACCTGCTCGTGAACGTGCGCGGCGGCGGCCTCACGGGCCAGGCTGATGCCATCAAGCAGGGGGCGGCCCGTGCCCTGTGCGACCTCTCACCTGAGAACCGCCGGCCCCTCAAGACCGAGGGCCACCTCAGCCGCGACCCGCGTGCCAAGGAGCGCCGCAAGTACGGTCTCAAGAAAGCCCGCAAGGCTCCCCAGTTCTCCAAGCGCTGACCATGCCCAAGGCCGACATTCATCCCACCTGGTATCCCGAAGCCAAGGTGATCTGCAACGGGGAGGTGGTGATGACCACCGGCTCCACCCAGCCCGAGATCCACGTCGACGTGTGGAGCGGCAATCACCCCTTCTACACCGGCACCCAGAAGATCCTCGACACCGAGGGGCGGGTGGATCGGTTCATGCGCAAGTACGGCATGGCCGGTCCTGGTGCCGCCAGCGGCGGGGCCAAGCCAGCGGCGGCGGCCCAGCCGGACACCGAGCCGGCCAAGACCGAGCCCAGCGCCTGAACGTATGGCAATGGTCTGAGGCTCCGCTGAGGGCCCGGCAGCCCATCGGCACCTGCCAGGATTGGCCTGATGGACCACTCCCTGCTGCTTGAGCGTCTGGATGCGGCCAGCCGCACGTTCCACAGCCTGGAGCGCCAGCTGGCTGATCCCGATGTGGCCTCCGATCCCGAGCTGCTGCAGCGCATCGCCCGCGAGCGCGCCCGGCTGGAGCCCCTGGTGCACGATCAGCAGCGCCTGCAGCAGCTCGAGCTGGAGCAGCGCCAGGCGCGCGAGCTGCTTCGCGATCATCGCGACGACCACGACCTGGCCGCCCTGGCCAGTGAGGAACTGGCGCAGCTGGAGCAGGCATTGGGCGCTCTGCGCCAGCGGCTCACCCTGGCCCTGCTGCCCCGCGACCCGCGTGACGAGCGCAGCGTGATGCTGGAGATCCGCTCCGGTGCCGGCGGCGATGAAGCCGCCATCTGGGCAGGGGATCTTGCACGCATGTACGAGCGCTTCGCCCAGGCCATGGCCTGGCGGGTGGAGCCTCTGAGCGCCTCGGAAGCCGAGCTCGGGGGCTACCGGGAGCTGATCCTGGCGGTCCGGGGCAATGGGGTCTACAGCCAGCTCAAGTTCGAGGCGGGGGTGCACCGCGTCCAGCGGGTGCCGGCCACCGAATCCCAGGGCCGTGTGCACACCTCCACCGCCACGGTGGCCGTGATGCCCGAGGCCGATCCGGTGGAGGTGAAGATCGAGCCCGGCGACCTGGAGATCAGCACGGCCCGCTCCGGTGGCGCCGGCGGACAGAACGTCAACAAGGTGGAAACGGCCGTGGACCTGATGCACCGGCCCACAGGTATCCGCATTTTCTGCACCCAGGAACGCTCCCAGCTGCAGAACCGAGAGCGGGCCCTGGAGATCCTGCGCGCCAAGCTCTACGCCCGTGAACGGGCCCAGGCCCAGGCCCAGGAACGCTCAGCCCGCCTGGCCCAGGTGGGCACGGGCGACCGCAGCGAGAAGATCCGTACCTACAACTACAAGGACAGCCGGGTCACCGATCACAGGCTGGGCCGCAACTTCAGCCTTGAGCCCGTGCTCAACGGCCAGCTCGGTGAGCTGATTGCCGTCTGCATCGCCGCCGACCAGGCACGGCAGCTGGAGGCCCTGGCCGCGGGAAGCGCTGATGATCCCGCCGCCAGCGGCCCTTAGGCCGCCTTGCGGCCCCGCCCGGCCTGATCCCCGTCCACAACCTCGAGGCCGATCACATACTTGGCCCACTCGCGATGCAGACCGGAGCGCACCAGACGGGTGGCCTCGAAGCCAGGGCCACTGAGGGGACGGCGGGGTTCCCGAGCCAGAGCCATGCCGGCCTCTCGTGGGGTGCGGTTGCCCTTGCGCACATTGCAGGGCAGACAGGCAGTGGTCACGTTCTCCCAGCTGTCGCTGCCACCGCGGCTGCGCGGAAGGATGTGATCGATGGAGAGGCGCTCACCGCTGAATCCGCAGTACTGGCAGCGGTGGCCATCGCGCTGGAAGAGATTGCGCCGCGTGAGTGGCAGGGGCTTGTAGGGCACGCGCACGAACTGACGCAGGCGCACGACCGTGGGAAGGTGGTAATCCGGTCGCACCAGTCGGGCAACATCGTGCTCAAGACCTTCTGCCTTCCCCTTGAGCAACATCACCATGGCCCGGCGCCATGTGGTGATGTTCAAGGGCTCGTAGGAGGCGTTGAGGACGAGAACGTGGCCCATGCCAGCCCCGTGGATCACCGAATCGTAACTTCTCCGGCCCTGCTCCCTCTGCATCGCAGCATGCCGGAGCCACCATCCCGTTCGCTTCAGCACTGAGACGGCCCCGGCAGATGAGCCTTCCTTCACCCGAGGCACTGGCAGCGCTGCTGGGCGGTGATCTCAAGGGGCTGATCAGCGACCGTCCGCCCCCCCGCCGGGCCGTGATCGACTCACGGAGGGTACAACCGGGTGATGTGTTCTTCGCCTTGCCAGGACGGCGGGTGGATGGCCATGACCATGCCGGCAATGCCATCGCCGCCGGGGCGGCGCTGGCCGTGGTTCAACGGCAACGGCTAGCGAGCGCAAGTCCACTGCCCCGGATCGAGGTGGCGGCTCCGCTGCGATCCCTCCAGCAGCTGGCGTCGTGGCATCGCCGCCAGGCCATCCACTCGGTTGTGGCCATCACCGGCAGCAACGGCAAGACGGTGGTGAAGGATGCCCTCACCGCCCTGCTGGCCAGCCGCTATCGCGTGGCTGCGAGTCCTGGCAGCTGGAACAGCCAGGTGGGAGTGCCCCTGGCGGTGCTCACGGCACCGCTGGGAACGGAGATCGGCATCTTCGAAGCGGGGATCTCCGCTCCAGGAGAGATGGCAGCGCTGGCGGAGATTCTGCAGCCTGATTTCGGAGTGCTGGTGAACATCGGTCTGGCCCACATCGCCGCCTTCGGCTCAAGAGAGGCCACTGCCCGCGAAAAGCTGCTGCTCTTCCGCACCATTCCCGCCGATGGCTGGGTGATCCTCCCCGCCGACCCCTTAGTGGCGTCAGCACCGCTGAGCTGCCGCTGCCTGCACAGTGGGGAGGGCCCAGCCCATCTGGTTCAGCGCCGCACGGTCGCCCGCGGCACCCTCCTCACCGTGGCGTTTGCGGCAGGACAGACCGAGAGCTTCACGGTCGAGACCCGCTCCGACGCCCTGATCGAAGACCTGCTGCTGGCCACGAATGCGGCCATCCGTCTCGGCGTGACCCCCGCAGAGGTTGTGGCCGCTCTGGAGGGCTATGGCTTCGGCCCCACCCGCATGGAGACATGGCAGACACCTGACGGGGTCACGCTCATCAACGACACCGCCAGCTCCGATCCCCTCTCGGTGCAGGCGGCCATCAACACCGTGGCGTCCACGGCGGCACCTGGCGGGAAACGCATTTTCGTCTTTGGCGGCATGGGCGAACTGGGAGAGCTCGCGGTTCAGGAGCATCGGATCATCGGCCGGGTTGCCGCCGAACGGGGATTCACCCATCTGGTGCTGCCCCCCCACCCCTGCCGCGACCAGGTGGCCAGTGCCTGGCGCCTGGCGAACCCTGACGCGCCTGTCATCCCGGTGGACCTGGCCAATCTGCGCCGAACGGTGCGGGAACTGGCGCACTCCGGCGACGTGCTGCTGTTGAAGGGCCCCCGCAACCAAGGGCTGGCAGAGGCGGCTCTGCAGATCTGGGAATCGATGGCTCCCCGTCGCCTGCTGGTGGATCTGGGGGCGGTCCAGGGCAACATCGCCCGCTTCCGCACACTCTGCGGACCCGATGTGGCCATCCTCGCCGTTCTCAAGGCCTGGGCCTACGGAACCGAGCTGGCCCGGGTGGCCTGCTTCCTGCAGGAGAACGGGGTGGACTGGATCGGGGTTTCCGCCGCCGATGAGGGCGCAGTGGCCCGGCGCGCCGGGGTGCATCTGCCGATTCTGGTGATGTTGATGAACAGAGAGGAAATCGACAAGGTGGTGCGCTATCGATTGACACCGGTGGTGTATTCCTATGCCTTCGCCAGGGATCTGGTGGAGACCCTCACACGCATGGGTGCGCAGTGCGATGTGCACCTGGAGATCGAGACCGGGATGGGGCGCCTTGGGGTCGCCCCGTCGGAAGCCCGGGCGGTGGCCTGCCTGCTGCGCAGCTCGGGAGTCACCCGCCTGAGCGGGGTGATGACCCACCTGGCCTGCGCGGATGACCCCGCCGCCGACCCCCACAGCCTGGAACAACTGGCCTGTTTCCAGCAGACGGTGGACGGCATTCGCAGCGACCATGGGCAGGCAGTTGCTGAGCCAGCCCTCTGTGTGCACGCCTGTGCCACCGCCGGAGCGGTCCGCTTCCCGCAGGCCCGCCACGACATGGTGCGGCTGGGGCTGGGGCTCTGGGGGGTCCATTCCTCCCCCGCCATGGCCGCCGCCGTGGAGCTGCAACTGGCGATGGCCTTCGTCAGCCGCCTCGCCCAGGTGGTGGTGTGGACCCGCGGCCAGCGGGTGGGTTACGGCGGCACCTATGTGATCGAGCATGAGCACCAGCGGGTGGGAATCGTGGAGGCGGGATACAACGACGGAGTGCCCTGGCGCCTTTCCGGCGTGGGCCAGGTGATGGTGCTCGGGCGCAGGATCCCGATCCTGGGGCGCATCTCGATGGACTCGATGGCGGTGGATCTCACCACGGTGCCGGAGGCTGCTGTGGGTGACGAGGTGCTGATCTTCGGAGCCCGCGACAGCCAGGGTCTGCGACCGGAAGATGTGGCGGCCGAAGCCGGCACGATTCCCTATGAACTGCTGGTCAACGTGGACAGTCGCCGGGTTCAACGGGTGTTTCGCGAGCATTGAGCTGCCAGCCATGATCAGGGTGCTGGTAAGCTCCGCTGGCCCCTGGAGAGGTGGCTGAGTGGTTGAAAGCGGCTCCCTGCTAAGGAGTTACAGGAGGCAACTTCTGTCGAGGGTTCGAATCCCTCCCTCTCCGTTGTCCAGGCCGCTTTCGCCCATCCCTCCCCTGCCCATCAGCCGATCCGGCAGGCCGCGCTGAGCCGGCTGGCGATCTCCGGCAGCAGCCGGGAATCGGCGGCGCAGACCGCCCCTTCGCTGAACGCCACGAGCACAAAGGGGGCATGACCCTCCGCTTCCACGTAGGCCGCATCGTGACGGGCCTCGCTCATCCAGCCCGCCTTGCTCCACAGCCGCGCCCCCTCTGGCAGCCCCTCGCCCAGAAAGCCATCCACCTGATTCTGCGGATCGGCAGCCCGCTGCTGCCCATCGAGGCTGCGGGCCAGCAGGGCCTGCATGCGTGCGCACGCCGGCGGCGACACCAGGGCCGATGCCATCACCGACTGCAGCAACCTGGCGACCGCATCGGTATTGAGACGGTTGCGGTTCTCGAGCCCGGCGCCATAGAACTCCCGCTCCCGGCCGAAGGGGCCGTCGCCCCAAGTTTTCTGGCTGGCATTGACGCCCTCCAGTTCGGGCCAGCCCAGCTCGCTCAGCCAGCGGTTCACGAGCTGACGCTGGCTCATCCAGCTGGCCATGGCCTCGGCCGGCAGCGCCGGGCCGCTGGTGGTGCCGCTGAGCAGGTCCACCACCAGGGCGGTGGCGTCATTGCTGGAGTCCCTGATCATCGCCGCCAGGGCGCGGCGCAGCTCGGCGTCGTCCACCAGCAGGCCGTCCTGCAGCCAGGCCTCGGCGGCGATCAGGTACACCACCTTCACCACGCTGGCCGGGTAGCGCTGGCGGCGGCCGGCCCAGCTGGCCCCCATGGCGGCGGTCAGGGAGGGAAAGGCTGCGGCATCCGCGGCGACGCCCGCAAGCGAGGCCGGGTAGCGCACCCAGGTGATCGAGAGCCGTTCCGCGAGGCCGTCACGCCCCTGCAGTTCCAGCTCCCGCACCAGGTCCGCCAGGGTCTGGTCCATGGCCGCACTGGAGCTGTAGAACGCCATCACTTCAGCAACCGTTGCGGCGAGATTAGGCATGCCCCCCCTGCCCCTCGAACCCCCTGTCCCAGCGCCGCGCAATGGCACGCCGGTGGCGCAGGAGCTGCTGCGGCCCGGCAGCATCTGGGAGCTGCGCGCCCCCCTCGCCCTGCGGGCCCGGCCCAGCGGTGCAGGCCTGGCCACCGAGGCCGCCGCAGGCCGCCGGCTGCAGGTGCTCACTCAGGCTGCCGCCGGGGGCGAGGGGATGGCAAGGGGTCGGCTGCGGGTGCGGCTGCTCGAGGACGGCTACCCGGGCTGGGTGGAGCCGGCAGCCCTGCTGGGGATCGCCGTAGCGGCGGCCAGACCCCGGCCCCGGCTGCTGCAGAGGCACGCCATCCAGGCCCGGTTGTCCCAGGTGCTCAGCTGGGCAGTGGCGGCCGCGGCCTGCCCCAACAGCTACCGGTGGGGGGGCGCCCTAGGCCCCGACTTCGACTGCTCCGGTCTGGTGCAGGCTGCTTACGCCAGCGCCGGGATCTGGCTGCCCCGGGACGCCTACCTGCAGGAGCGCTTCTGCCAGCCGGTGGCCGTGAGGCCCGGGCAGTTCCAGCTGCTGGAGGCCGGTGATCTGATCTTCTTCGGCAGCCCCGGGCGCTGCACCCACGTGGGCCTGCATCTGGGCGGTGGGCGCTACCTGCACAGCTCGGGGCGTGAGCACGGCCGGGACGGCCTGGGCGTCGACGACCTCAGCCCCCGCAACGCGCACCCGGTGGCGCGGCACTACCTGAGGGAGCTGCGCGGCGCCGGGCGGGTGATGCGCTGCCACGACGGCAGCCCGCTGCCCGCGTAGGTTCCCCGAAGCGGCGGCCGTGCCTTGGATCTCTCAGTGGTGGTGCCGATTCACAACGAGGAGCGGAGCCTGGCGCAGCTCGTGGAGGGCCTGCTCGTGGCGGTGCGCCCCCTGGGGGTGGACTTTGAACTGGTGCTGGTGGATGACGGCTCCAAGGACAGTTCGGCGACGCTGCTCCGGGAGTTGCAGAACGACGTGTCCGAACTGGTGGTGGTGCTGCTGCGGCGCAACTACGGCCAGACGGCAGCCATGGCCGCCGGGTTCGACATCAGCCAGGGCGATGTGATCGTGACGCTGGACGGTGACCTGCAGAACGATCCCCGCGACATCCCCCTGCTGCTGGAACGCCTCAGGGAGGGATTTGACCTGGTGAGCGGCTGGCGCCATGAGCGCCAGGACGCCGCCCTCAGCCGGCTGCTGCCCAGCAGGGTGGCCAACCGCCTGATCGGGCGCGTCACGGGGGTGCGCCTGCACGATTACGGCTGCTCCCTGAAGGCCTACCGGCGGGAGGTGATCGACAACCTCAATCTGTACGGCGAACTGCATCGCTTTCTGCCCGCCCTGGCGGCGATCGAAGGCGCCCGGATCAGCGAGGTGCCAGTGAACCACCACGCCCGCCGCTTCGGGCAGAGCAACTACGGCATCGATCGCACCTACCGCGTGCTGATGGACCTGCTCACGGTGTGGTTCATGAAGCGGTTTCTCACCCGCCCCATGCATGTGTTCGGGTTCGGCGGGCTGGCGGCGATGGGGGCCGGATTGCTGATCAGCCTCTGGCTGGTGGCGGAGAAGCTTCTGCTGGGCACCGATCTGGGCGATCGGCCACTGCTGCTGATGGCCCTGATCAGCTTCCTTACAGGTGTGCAGTTGTTCTGCTTCGGACTGCTGGCCGAGTTGCAGATGCGCACGTATCACGAGAGCCAGGGGCGGCCCATCTACCGGGTCCGCGAGACATTGCGGGGCAGGGGCAGCTGAGGAAGCGCCGCCTGCCTGCGGGCGCAGCCGCGGTAGCGCTCGATACCGCGAACCGCCTCCAGCATCACCGCAGGGTCGACATCACGCAGGCCGCGGCGCAGTATCGGCAGGGCTGCAGGGTGTCGCCACAGCCGGGCGGTGGCCATCGCCTGGAGCCGCTGGCGGGAGCCGCCGCGCAGCAGGCCGTGCAGCTGCACCGTTAGTTCAGCGCGCCGGCGGGCATCGCCGGGGGCCGGGATCCCGTCCGGCCCCAGCCCCAGCCGCTGCGGCTGCCCCCGGGCAGGGGGCGCTGGGCCGGCGGCAATGGCAGCGTCAGCCCCGCGAGGGGGATCAGGGGAGCTCACAAGCGCGATCTGGGCGCGGTTGAGAGCGGCGACCGCAGCGGCATCGGTGGACCGCAGCAACACCGGCGGCCGGCGGCGGCCCAGAGCCCAGGTGAGCACGATCAGCAGGGCAGCGGCCCCGGCAAGGAGCGTGGTGGGCATGGGTTGAACTTTTATGTCGCCAGCAACGGGGCCAAAAGGCGCGTCCGGCCTGGATCTTTACAGTATCGGCGGTACGTATTGGCCCCGCCATGACTGGAGATTTCGCTGCCGCCTGGATGCCTTCGGTGTTGGTTCCCCTCGTGGGCATCCTCGGTGCGGCTGTGGCCATGGCCCTGCTGTTCAACGTGATCGAAGCCACCGAGTGAGTCCCCGGGCTGACCCTGGCCGCGGCTGATCCCTGCAGCGGCAATGGCCAGCACAGCCCCACATCCCGGCCTCCACCTGGTGAGCTCAGCCTGCCGGAAGCCTCAGAACAGGACCAGCAAGGCGACCGTGCCCGCAAGCGCCCTCACGCCATGCCCTCAAGCCATGCCCCGGCTCATGCCCCGATACCCCGGGCTTGTGCGCTGCCCTGATCCCAGCCCAACTCAAACCCCATCCCCCTACCCCAGCCCCCAGCCATGTCCGTGACCCCCGTGGCCGACCCCTGCGTCGGCAATCTCGCCACCCCGGTGAACAGCAGCTACTTCAGCAAGGCTTTTCTGAACGCCCTGCCCGCCTATCGCCCCTCCTTGTCGCCGAATCGCCGTGGGCTGGAAGTGGGCATGGCTCACGGCTACCTGCTCTACGGCCCCTTCGCCTTCACCGGCCCGCTGCGGATGACCGACTATGCGAGCACCGCCGGCCTGCTTGGTGCCATCGGCCTGGTTTCGATCCTCACCGTTTGCCTGTCCATCTACGGCACTGCCGGCAGCGGCCCGAACGTTCAGCCGGCTGATGCCACCATCGATACCCCCCCGGCAGACCTGTTCACCAAGGCCGGCTGGGCGGAATTCGCCAGCGGCTTCTGGCTCGGAGGCTGCGGCGGCGCCGCCTTCGCCTGGTTCCTGGCCAGCATTGCCCTCTCCAGTCCCCTGGCTCACCTGGGCGGGGTGTGGAGCGCAGGCTGAATCAGTTCCACCAGCTGAGGGCCGGCAGCTGCCGCCATCAACTGTGCCCAGAGTCCCAAATCCACCAGCTCCGCACTGCGGGGCTTTTTCATGGCCACCCCGCGGAGGGCGGATCCTGGGCAGGGGAGGCTTGCAGGATCCAGGGACTGGCCTGAATGGGGAGCGCGGCACGATGATCCTGGCCTCGAGCATTGCCACGATGACCACTCCGAAAGCTGTCGGGGCCAGGCACCCGCGCCGCCGGGCCACCGGCGTCAGCGTTCTGATCCCCCTCTGCATGGCTCTGTCGGGCTGCGGCACCAAGCTGAACGATGCGCTGCTGCAGCAGGGCCACCAGGCCATGGTGGAGTGTCAGCACGGCGAGCGGTCGATCACCGGGGGCGATGAACTCCGCTGTGAAGACTGGGACTATGTCCGTGAGAACTATCTCAGTGCCCGGTGAGGGCTGCCGCTGCCCTCTTCAGGGCCTGCGGCGGCCACGGAGCGCTGAGCCGAGCCAGACGCCGCAGGCCACCAGGAGCAGGCCGCCGAACAGACTCCCCGCCACGATGGCGACCACGCTGGTCCAGTGCCCCAGGGCAAGCTGATTGGCTATGGAAAGCATCCAGGAGGAAAACGTAGTGAGGCTGCCGCAGAACCCCACCCCAGCCCACAGGTAGAGCCGGGCACGGCTCGAGGGCTGGGCGATCAGCAGGCCGATCAGCAGGCAACCGCTCAGATTCGCCAGCAATGAAGCCTGCAGAAGGGCTGCCCCAGGGCCCGGCTCGCCGGCCGCTGCAAGGTCGAGTTGCCAGCGCAACAGACCACCGGGCACAGCGCCGGCTGCCAGCAGCAGCAGCTCCGCGGACTCCCGCCGCAGGGGCTCCCTCATCGCAGGGCTCCGATCAACAGGCCGCAGTGCATCGCCAACAGACCCGCCAGCAGCGACCCTCCCGCCAGAGCTCCGGCTTCGCCCCAATGGCGACGCTGCAACACCTGGTGGAGCTCAGCCACAAAGGAGGAAAAAGTGCTGAATCCCCCGAAAAACCCAGTACCCAGCAACAGCATCGTGTTGCGTGAGCCTTCCCCACCGCCCTGCTGCAGGGCCGCCAGCATGCCCAGGGCAAAACAGGCGACCACATTCACCACAAAGGTGCCCCAATGCTTGCGCGGCAGGGCTGGCTCCAGGTGGTTGACCACCCGGTAGCGCAGCCATGCACCCGGCACAACTCCCAGGGCCACCAGGATCGAGGACGTGGCCGTGGGCAGAGAACTCATGACGGCGCCGGTTTCGGCAGACGAGCTAAGCACAAGAAAAAACCCCGGTGTGAGCCGGGGTGGGGATGGTCCCTCGAGTGAGGCAGTCTTGAAGCTGCCTCAGCCGAACTTGCCTGCCGTGGAGGCGATCAGGAAGGCGGCATAGGTGAGGAAGTAGCCCACGGTGAAGTGAGCCAGACCCACCACCCGGGCCTGAACGATCGAGAGGGCCACGGGCTTGTCACGCCAGCCCACCAGGTTGGCGAGCGGGGTGCGCTGGTGAGCCCAGACGATGGTCTCGATCAGTTCCTGCCAGTAACCACGCCAGGAGATCAGGAACATGAAGCCCGTTGCCCAAACGAGATGGCCGAACAGGAACATCCACGCCCAGACAGCCAGGTTGTTGGTGCCCGCTGGGTTGTAGCCGTTGATCAGCTGGGAGCTGTTGAGCCACAGGTAGTCGCGGAACCAGCCCATCAGGTAGGTGCTGGATTCGTTGAACTGGGCCACGTTGCCCTGCCAGATGGCGAGGTGCTTCCAGTGCCAGTAGAAGGTCACCCAACCCACGGTGTTCAGGGCCCAGAAGACCGCCAGGTAGAAGGCGTCCCAGGCACTGATGTCGCAGGTACCGCCACGGCCGGGGCCGTCGCAGGGGAAGGAATAACCGAAGTCCTTCTTGTCGGGCATCAGCTTCGAACCCCGGGCATCCAGGGCGCCCTTCACCAGGATCAGCGTGGTGGTGTGGAGACCCAGCGCAATGGCGTGGTGCACCAGGAAGTCACCAGGACCGATCTGCAGGAACAGGGAGTTGGTGCCGGAGTTGAGGCTTTCCAGCCAACCGGGGAGCCAGACGGCGCCGTAGTTAGGCCAGGCCGTGGCCGCAATGCTCTCGGGGTTGGAGAGCAGCACGTCCATGCCGTAAAGGGCCTTGCCGGAAGAAGCCTGCACGAACTGGGCAAACACCGGTTCCACCAGGATCTGCTTCTCGGGCGTACCGAAGGCCACCACCACGTCGTTGTGGACATAGAGACCCAGGGTATGGAAACCAAGGAACAGGGACACCCAGCTCAGGTGGCTGATGATCGCTTCCTTGTGCTCGAGCATCCGGGCCAGAACATTGTTCTTGTTGGCTTCGGGGTCGTAGTCACGGATGAAGAAGATCGCACCGTGGGCGAAGGCACCGCACATCAGGAAGATGGCGATGTACTGGTGGTGGGTGTAAAGAGCAGCCTGCGTGGTGTAGTCCCGTGCGATGAACGCATAGGACGGCAGGGCGTACATGTGCTGGGCCACCAGACTCGTCGCCACACCCAGGCTGGCAAGAGCCAGACCGAGTTGGAAGTGCAGCGAGTTGTTGATGGTGTCGTAGAGGCCTTTGTGGCCGGCTCCCAGATCACCCGGGGTTCCCTTGGGAGGGTTGTGGGCATCGAGGATCTCACGGATCGAATGGCCGATACCGAAATTGGTGCGGTACATGTGGCCAGCGATCACGAAGATCACGCCGATCGCCAGGTGGTGGTGGGCGATGTCGGTGAGCCAGAGAGCCTCGGTCTGAGGGTGGAAGCCACCCAGGAAGGTGAGGATCGCGGTGCCGGAGCCCTCGGCACTGTTGAACACCTGATAGGGAGTGTCAGGGTTCTGGGCATAAACGCCCCAGTTGCCAGTGAAGAACGGTCCGAGGCCGGCGGGGTGGGGCAACACCGAGAGGAAGTTGTCCCAGCCCACGTGCTGACCACGGGACTCAGGAATCGCCACGTGAACCAGGTGACCGGTCCAGGCGATGGAGCTGAAGCCGAACAGAACCGCCAGGTGGTGGTTGAGGCGGGACTCAGCGTTCTTGAACCAGGCCAGGGAAGGCCGGAACTTGGGCTGCAGGTGAAGCCAGCCGGCGAACAGAGCCCAGGCCGACAGGATCATCATGAAGATGGCGCCCTGATACAGCTCTGCGTTGCTGCGCATGCCGATCGTGTACCACCAGTGATACAGGCCGGAATAGGCCACATTCACCGGAGATGAAGCGCCCGCCTGGGTGAAGGCCGAAATGGCGCCTTCACCGAAGTGGGGATCCCAGATCGCGTGAGCGATGGGACGGACATTCAGCGGATCGGTGACCCACTGTTCAAAGTTGCCCTGCCAGGCGATATGGAACAGGTTGCCCGAAACCCAGAGGCCGATAACGGCCAGGTGTCCGAAGTGGGTGGAGAACAGCTTTTGGTAAAGCCGCTCCTCGGTCATGCCGTCGTGGCTCTCGAAGTCGTGAGCCGTGGCAATGCCGTACCAAATCCGGCGGGTTGTCGGGTCCTGTGCCAGACCCTGGCTGAACGAAGGAAATTTCGTTGCCATTGGGAAAGGTCAGGAAAGGTCAGCCGACCGCAATCATGCGGGCCAGGAAGAAGGACCAGGTGGTCGCGATACCGCCCAGAAGATAGTGAGCGACACCCACGGCACGGCCCTGAGTGATGGAAAGTGCTCGGGGCTGAATCGCCGGCGCCACCTTCAGCTTGTTGTGAGCCCAGACAATGGACTCAATCAGCTCCTGCCAGTAGCCGCGGCCGCTGAACAGGAACATCAGGCTGAAGGCCCAGATGAAGTGGGCACCCAGGAACATCAGGCCATAGGCACTGGAACTGGAGCCATAGCTGTTGATCACCTGTGCGGCCTGGGCCCACAGGAAGTCACGCAGCCAGCCATTGATGGTGATGGCACTCTGGGCGAAGTTGCCGTTGGTGATGTGCTGGACGCTGCCGTCTGCGTTGACGCTGCCCCACACGTCGCTCTGCATCTTCCAGGAGAAGTGGAAGATCACGATCGACAGGGAGTTGTACATCCAGAACAGGCCAAGGAACACGTGGTCCCAGGCCGACACCTGACAGGTACCGCCACGGCCGGGGCCGTCGCAGGGGAAGCGGAAACCGAGGTTCGCCTTGTCGGGGACGAGGCGGGAGCTGCGGGCATACAGCACACCCTTCAGC
Source organism: Cyanobacteria bacterium J06638_7 (assembly GCA_039818745.1). Classification (GTDB taxonomy): domain Bacteria; phylum Cyanobacteriota; class Cyanobacteriia; order PCC-6307; family Cyanobiaceae; genus NIES-981. The sequence continues at coordinate 203,741 of JBCBTI010000002.1, read as the reverse complement.
AGGATCAGCACGGTGACGTGGATCGTGAAGGCATGGATGTGGTGGACCATGAAGTCCGCCGTGCCCAGGGGGATCGGTGCCGCGGCAACCTTGCCACCCACTGCCACCACTGAACCGTTGAACACCTCGCTCACCCCCGCCAGGGCGTTGGGAGCGGTGGTGCCGGCGGCAGCGGCATGCAGACCCTGAATCCACTGCGCGAAGATCGGCTTCAGGGCAATGGCGGAGTCGCTGAACATGTCCTGGGGACGACCCAGGGCACGCATGGTGTCGTTGTGGATGTAGAGGCCGAAGCTGTGGAAGCCCAGGAAGATGCAGACCCAGTTGAGGTGACTGATCAGGGCATCCCGTGCCTTGAGCACCCGGTCAAGCACGTTGTCGATGTGCTTGGCGGGGTCGTAGTCACGGATCATGGCAATGGCCGCGTGCGCACCGGCACCCACCACCAAGAAGCCGCCGATCCACATGTGGTGGGTGAACAGTGACAACTGGGTTGGGTAATCAATCCCGATGTAGGGATAGGGAGGCATCGCATACATGTGATGCGCCACGATGATGGTCAGCGAGCCGAACAGAGCCAGGTTCACACCGAGCTGGGCATGCCAGCTGGTGGTCATGAATTCGAACAGGCCATCGTGACCGTTGGGAGCCGGGAACAACAGCGGATCGCCCTTCTGGCCCTCAAGGATTTCCTTCAGGCTGTGGCCGATGCCCCAGTTGGTCCGGTACATGTGACCGGCCACAATGAACAGCACCGCAATCGCCAGGTGGTGATGGGCAATGTCCGTCATCCAGAGACTTCCAGTGACCGGGTTGAGTCCACCCTTGAACGTGAGGAAGTCGCTGTAGGCCGCCCAGTTGCCGGTGAAGAAGGCGGAAATTCCTGCCCCGAAACCTGGATAGATCTGGGACAGGACGTCCAGATTGATGAACTCGTGGGGCAGCGGGATGTCGCCGTAGGAGGCGATGGTCTTGCCGTTGATCGCCAGCGGCTGGCCGGCGTCAATGGCATCCATCAGAGCCGTGGTGGGCAGGGACACGTGCAGCAGGTGCCCGGTCCAGGAGAGGGAGCCCAGGCCCAGCAGACCAGCCAGGTGGTGGTTGAGCATGGACTCAACGTTCTGGAACCATTCCAGCTTGGGCGCCGCTTTGTGGTAGTGGAAGACGCCCGCATTGAGCATCAGGCCGGCCATCACCAGGGCGCCGATTGCCGTACACAGCAATTGGAATTCGTTGGTGAAGCCCCAGGCCCGCCAGACATGGAAGAGGCCGGAGGTGATCTGAATGCCGTTGAAACCGGCACCCACATCACCATTGAGAATTTCCTGGCCAAAGATCGGCCAGACCACCTGGGCTGAAGGCTTGACGTGGAGAGGGTCGGCAAGCCAGCCGGTGTAGTTGGAGAAGCGAGCACCGTGATAGAAGGCGCCGCTCAGCCAGATGAAGATGACGGCCAGATGGCCGAAATGAGCCGAAAAGATCTTGCGAGAGACCTCTTCGAGGTCGCTCGTGTGGCTGTCGAAGTCGTGAGCGTTGGCGTGGAGGTTCCAAATCCAGGTGGTGGTTTTGGGACCTTTGGCCAGGCTGCGGTCGAAATGTCCGGGCTTTTCGAAAAGCTCGAACGTGGCCGGAACGCGGTTCCGGTCGACCATGGCCTCGGCCTTTTTCCCACGCTCTGGTGGGCTGATGGTCATCGAGACGTTCCTCGAGGGACGGAGTCGAGGTGGGGGTCCCCACCCCTGGGGAGCGAGGCCTGAGCGGCTGGAGAACCAGCTGGGGAGGCATCGCCGTTGGGCTCCACGGAGCGGACGGGGTGATCCCGGGCCGTCCATGGGCTCCAGCCGCGGAGGCGTCGGCGACGAATCGTCGAAACCACCAGACGGCTGGGGCTAGACCCCAGATAGGGGACCGCTCGGCGCAGTGTAAGGGCCAGTTTGAAACAGCTTCGGGGCTCAGTAACAAAGGTTCAATACCCCGTAGTCCCAGTGCTGACGTTGGCTCTGGGATGCTGTAGGCAATGTCGACTAATCATTATTCAAGACATCTGGATTACATCTTTAGCTCTACCGATGGCGTCAGCCGGCGGCGTCAGGCATCTGCCGCTCCTGCCAGCAGAATGCCCATCGATCCACAGGGACAGGGCGGGTGAGGGCGGTGGCCGGAGGCAGCCAACGGTGGCGCAGGCGCATGGGCGTGCTGATCAGCGGGATGCTGGTGCTGGTGCTGCTGGCTGCGGGAGGCTGTTCCCGGCTGGCGCGCGGCTCCGGGGCCGCTGGGCCACTCCCCCTCGCGGCCTCCGCGCCGTCCGGCCGGTTGCAGGAGGTGGCGCCGCCGCTGGGGGTGCAGCAGCTTCAGCGCCGTCTTGATGGACGCAGGCCCCAGCTGTCCATTGCCGCCCCCGAGGACGGCAGCATGCTCCCTGCCGGCAGCTGGACCCTGCGCATCAATGGCGCTGACTGGCCGCTCACCGATCCCGGCCCGCTGGGCCTGGGAGCCCATCTGGCCCTGCAGGTGGACGACGGGCTGCCCAGGCGTCTCACAGCGGCGGCAAGCAAAGGGGAGACCTTCGCTCTGGCGGTGCCCATGGCCGAGCTGTCCCCCGGCAGCCACCGCGTCACCGTGATGGCCATGCGGCCCTGGGGCGAGGTGGTGAAGCGGCCGGGGGCATCCGCCCAGATCCGCCTGCACCGGATTGCCGCCAACCCCCTGGCCCTGCCGGCGCCCGGCACCCCCCAGTTGATCGTGACCAGTCCGGCGGAGGCGTTGGCGGCCGAGCCGGTGCTGCTCGATTGGCTGCTGCAGGACGCCCCCCTGCAGGGGCTGCGGGAGGGGGATGACCGCTGGCGGCTGCGCGTGACGATCAACGGTGACAGCTTTCTGGTGGACCAGAACACCCCCCTCTGGCTGAAGGGGTGGCGCAAGGGCAGCAACAGTCTGCTGATGGAGTTGGTGGATGAACGCGGCGAGCCCATCAATCCACCTTTCAACAGTCTGGTGCGGGAGGTGACCCTGGCGACCTCCAGCCCCAGGCCCCGCTGGCTGGATGGGGCCCTGAGTGAGCGGGAACTGGGGGTGCTGCTGGGCGAGGCCCCGGCGACGGGGTCGCTGGAATCCGAAGGGCTGACGGCTGGGGGCCCGGCCGCCAGCAGCGGCTTGCAAACCCCAGGGGGCGAGGGCGCCGATGGGGGGGCCGCAGGGAGTGAACGTGGCCAGAGAGATGACGCATCCCTGCCTGTTCCGGCCGCTGATACCCCAGGCCCGGACGCGCCTGTGGATGCCGTGAGGCCTCCCCAGGCGGAGAGCTCCCCCCCCTCAGACCAGGCCGGCTCAGCAGCGGCCCAGCAAGCGCCGGCAGCCACAGCGCCGACGGCAGCCGTGGCAGCGCCGATCGCTGCCGGCGAGCCCGTTCCGGCGGCGCCCGGCCACAAGGCTTCCGCCCCGCCCGAAGACCCGGCGGAGGCAGCGCAGTGAGGGCACGGCGGGGGGTCTGGGGGCTGAGCTTCGGTCCCGGCGCCCAGGGCCTGCTGACCTCCCTGGAGCAGGCGGGGGTGATCCAGCCGCCGTTGGTCAGCGGCGATGGCGCCGCTGCAGCGGCCTGCCTGCGAGAGCAGTGGGGAGTTGCCCGAGGATTCGTGGTGGTGGGTGCCTGCGGACTGGTGGTGCGTCTGGTCGCCCCGCTGCTCACGGGCAAGCATCAGGATCCGGCCGTGGTGGTGCTCGATCCCCAGGGGCATTTTGTGATCCCCCTGCTGGGAGGCCACCAGGCCGGCGCCGATGAGCTCAGCCGGGAGGTGGCGGCGGTGCTGGCAGCCCAGGTGGTGAGCACGGGCAGCAGCAGTGGCCGGCAGCGGCTGCCGCTGGACCAGTTCGGCCTTGCCTGGGGCTGGCGGCGCAGTGAGGCCGGCGACTGGACGGCCCTGATGAAACGGGCGGCCCAGCAGCCCGAACAGCTGCGCCTGGGGCAGAACGCCGGCTCGCGGCGCTGGCACCAGTTGGAGGCCGCCGCCCATCTGCCCGCGACGGCACCGACTCCCCCCGTCGCGGGGCAGCCGGAGCAACTTGACCTCAGCATCACCGTCGAGGCCGGCCCTGGCTGCCGCTGGCACCCTCCCAGCCTGTGGCTGGGCCTCGGATGCGAGCGCCACACCAGCCTCAAGCTGCTGGAGCGCCTGGTGGCCGAACGCCTGGATCAGCTGGGACTGGCCTCAGCGGCGGTGGCCGGGCTGGCCAGCATCGACCGCAAAGCCGACGAACACGCCCTGCTCGAGCTGGCCCGGCGGCGCCGCTGGCCGCTGCGCTGGTTCGGGGGCGCGGATCTGGCGGCCGTGGCCGTGCCCACCCCTTCAGCGGTGGTGGCGGCGGAGATGGGCACCGCCAGCGTGGCCGAGGCGGCCGCGCTGCTGGCGGCTGGGCCCGGAGCTGAGTTGCTGGCCAGCAAGCAGGTGCTGCATGCCGCTGCCGGGGAGCAGGGTGCCGCCACCCTGGCCATGGCCCGGGCAGCCGAGCAATGGGCACCGCAGCGGGGGCACCTTCACCTGGTGGGCAGCGGCCCGGGGCGGCTGGATCTGCTCACCGCCGACGCCCGCCGCGCCCTGGCCGCAGCCACGGCGTGGGTGGGCTATGGGCTCTACCTCGATCTGCTGGAGCCCCTCAGGCGCCCTGACCAGGTGCGCTGCGACGGCCGCCTCACCGAGGAGCGGGCGCGCTGCGCCCTGGCCCTGGAGCTGGCCAGCCAGGGGCTGACCGTGGCGCTGGTGTCCTCGGGAGACAGCGGCATCTACGGCATGGCGGGCCTGGCGCTGGAACAGTGGCTTGAGCAGCCCGCTGATGGCCGGCCCGGATTCAGCGTGCACCCCGGCATCTCAGCCCTGCAGCTGGCCGCCGCCCGTGCCGGGGCGCCGTTGATGCACGACTTCTGCACCATCAGCCTCAGTGACCGGCTCACCCCCTGGGCGGTGATCGAACAACGACTGCAGGCAGCGGCGTCGGGCGACTTCGTGGTGGCGCTCTACAACCCGCGCTCGCGAGAGCGGCACTGGCAGCTGGGGCGCGCTGTGGAGATTCTGCGGGGAGGCCGGCCGGGATCCACCCCGGTGGTGCTGGCCCGCCAGCTGGGCCGGCGGGACGAGCGGATCAGCGTGCTGCCCCTGGCGTCGCTGCCGATCGAAGAGGTGGACATGCTCACGCTGCTGCTGGTGGGCAACAGCAGCAGCCGCGGTTGCGATGGCTGGGTGGTGACACCCCGCGGCTATCAGGGAGCTGAGCTGAACGAGTCCCCGGGGGAAGGCAAGTCGGGATGACAGGATTCGAACCTGCGGCCCCTTCGTCCCGAACGAAGTGCGCTACCAAGCTGCGCTACATCCCGATAGCTGGACTGTAGGGGATGGGGGGCGCGCCAAACGGGGGGGCTGGCGGCCCGGAGGCGCCACAGTTCAGGGGGTTGAGGTCACCAGGCTCTGGCACCTGGCGATGGGCGCTGATGGGACCATGGCTGCGGGGCGCCACTTTCTAAAGTCAGCCTCAACCCATCCACCGACCCTGTCCGGGTCCCTGCCGCCGTGCTGAAACCCGACTGGCTGCGTGTCAAGGCCCCCCAGCGCGAACGCATCGGAGCTGTGGCCGACCTGCTGGTGGACCTCAGGCTCAATACGGTGTGCCAGGAGGCCAGTTGCCCGAACATCGGCGAGTGTTTTGCCGCCGGCACGGCGACCTTCCTGATCATGGGACCGGGCTGCACCCGGGCCTGTCCCTACTGCGACATCGACTTCGACAGGAGCGTGCGCGAGCTCGATGCCACCGAGCCGCAGCGGCTGGCAGAGGCGGTGCAGCGCCTGGACCTGCGCCATGTGGTGATCACAGCCGTGAACCGCGATGACCTCCACGATGGTGGAGCCAGCCAGTTCATCGCCTGCATCGAGGCGGTGCGAAAGCATTCGCCTGACACCACCATCGAACTGCTGATTCCTGACTTCTGCGGCAATTGGGAGGCGCTTGCCAGGGTGATGGAGGCAGGCCCCGATGTGCTCAACCACAACATTGAAACCGTGCCACGACTCTATGGCAGGGCGCGTCCCCAGGCCATTTATGAACGTTCCCTGGAGATTCTCAGCAGAGTGCGCGAAGGCTGGCCAAGGACCTATACGAAATCAGGATTGATGGTGGGTCTGGGTGAGAACGATGCCGAGGTTCTGCAGGTGCTCGCGGACCTGCGGCGTCACGCCGTGGACATCGTCACGATTGGCCAGTATCTCTCCCCCGGGCCGAAGCATCTGCCGGTGGATCGCTTCGTAACGCCGGGGCAATTCGCCGGCTTTCGCCGCCATGGCGAGGAGGACCTGGGGTTCCTGCAGGTGGTGAGCTCACCCCTGACCCGCAGTAGTTACCATGCCGGAGAGGTGCGACGGCTGATGCTGGAGCATCCGCGCTGATCAAGCGCAGATGTTGGGTGGATCCATGCCATCGCGATAGGGCCATCTCGATAGGGCCATCGAGATAGGAGATTGCAAACTCGCCTTGCCAGTAATCATTGGGAGTGAAGGTAGAGGTGGAGATGGCTAACAACACAGAACAGAGGCACGAAGCGCAAACCGATTACAATCATAGCGATATGCGCCGACAGTCAAGGGCTGGAAATGTATGTCCACCGCGAAGGTGGCTGCACAATGACTGATGCAGAAGCATCTGGATTCCGAGAAAGCGCACTACAGCGCTGGCTAAAGTCACAAAGCTTGTGCGAGAAATCTGGAATCATTGCGATAGCCTCATCAAGCCTCTGATTGGCAATATCCCATACGTTCTGATCAAGCTCGAGCATCCCCCGAAGCCAGGGCTCCCCACAATCAATAGGGCTTTGAGCCTGCCTTGCACTCTTGGAAGCTTGATTGAGGGCGGCAGGGTAGGAGAAGTCGAAGGTCAGACCCAACAGTGCAGCACGATATTCAAACACCACAAGCGATTCGTCAAAACGCTCGACGGTGCCCACCATGAGATCGTCTCGATATAGGTTAATAAGATCTGGCCTGAGTTGCCATCCCTGGCTAGCGGAAAAGCCCAAGTCACCCTGAGGCGAAAGGTGTCGAGCCTGGAAGTTTGAGATAATTGTATGGGACTGTGATTTCAGATACTGTTCAAAAGTGACATCACTAGCAATATTTTTTTGAACGTCTCTGGTAAATAGAAACGCTGATAGATAACGCGCCAATGGGCGGCGAATGAATGCAACTTTGAGCGCCGAAATCTCCCCGCTAGGAGGACAGTCAATAAGGTGGGAAGTCAGCGCTCTGTAGGGAGCGAGATCAACAGATCGTGTCACTGACCTCCAGTCAAGCCTGGAGCCAGGATTGCGGTTTTCGACATAGAGGACCTGGCCGGGAAATAGTTTCTCTAGAATCCACGAGAAGGTAGTACCTGCACACTTGAAAGTGTGGAGATGAAAGATATCCAAAGAAACTTGAGAAGTGTTCAAGCTACAAATCTTGGGTTAATTAGGAATCGATAAAGATTTCGACGCTCTCCAAGATTTCCCCCATCCGGCGGCGAGCGAGATCATAGGAGAAACTAGCACGAGCATAGGCCCTTGAATTCGTAGATATCGTCATCCAGAGGACTGGATCTTGGAGCAGAGTAGCGATGGCATCTGCCCATTGTTCTGGCGTACTAGCAATGATGCAGTCATGGCCATCTCGCAGCCCGATTCCTTCCGCTGCATAAGGGGATAGTACACTGGGGATTCCATAGGCTAAGGCATTAATCACCTTACCCTTAATGCCAGCCCCACTCAGCAATGGAGCCAAAAAGACCATGTGCTGAGTATAAACAGTGCTGATCTTCTCTACATAACCATGAGTCAGAACAGAATCCGATGCAAGCTCCTGAATTGACTTGGTCATTCTGGATCCATACAAATGCAATAACCCTGAAGTGTCAACTCGAGATTGGAGCAAGGGCATCACTTGCTCATCAAACCATAGAATCCCTTCTATATTAGGATGATGCGCATAGCTGCCTAGAAATGCAATTCCCTGGCGATGCTCACGTGAGGGTACATGTTCGGGAAGATCAACGAACCAAGGGCATAGGGCAGTGGATGCCTTGCAGTTTGTACTCGATTCAATGGCAGCAAGCTCATGCGAAGAATAAGACAAAACAAGATCGGCATTCTCCATCATCTCAACCTCAACTCGCTTGATCTCCATGGCCTGCTCGCGCAACTCAGCCGAGCCATCAGCCGCTGCCTTGCGAAGAAGCCTGAGGTAATGAAGATCTGTAAGATTCAGAATAATTTTTGAGGTTGGATTAGATCGGCGAATAAATCGAATAACTTCAGTTGCCACATTGTAGCGGTTAACATAGAAAAGGTCAAACTCTGCAGCCCTTTCCAAGAAGAATGTCTCCAATGACAGGAAGAATGGTGCTGTAATCACCTCAACGCCATCGCGCTCAAGTTCATCAACATATGAACCAAAGTGGCCAAGATTTGTCGGCAGGAATGTGACTTTGGCGCCAAAAGACTGCAATAGTTTAATTTCATTAATTGCTGCCATTGATCCTGCATCCTTGTCAGGCATGCTGACTTGATAGTCTACAAAGAGAACTCTGAATGAGATATTGCGGTCCTTGACAATGTCAGGTCGTTCTCCTTCAGTGCCTAAGCTTCTGAAAGCTTTAGACCATTTCCGCTTAAACTTCGGACGATTAATTTCCTGAAATGCCTTAAAGCCTTCAGTGACATCAGTGCCACTGGTTGCGCCCTCATAATGAAAGACTGTAGAAGAAGGTATGTACCAGGTTGAGAAACCAGCCTCTCTAACTTTAAAGCAGATATCCGTGTCTTCAAAATACATCGGCTCTAAATAACTACTTAGACCGCCAACACTATCCCAAGCTTCCCGGGAAATCATGAGGGCTGCACCGGAAAGGTAATCTGCTTGCCGGGCATAGCGAAAGCGCGGGTCATGGGCACTCATATTCTTGCCATAATTCCACGGATTCCCAGTATTCCAAACAATTCCACCGGCTTCCTGAAGAGTACCATCGGGATAAAGCAGCTTGGAGCCTGCTATGCCGACACTTTTGAAACGCGTAAAGGCATCGACCAACTTGTCTAGCCAGCCAACTGTGACCTCGGTATCATTATTTAATAAGACCAGATAATCACCCTTGGCTTGCAGTGAGCCAGCGGTGCAGGCTCTGATAAAGCGTTGCGCAATTGGGTTGTGAACAACAGTGATATTGTGAAAAATTTCTTCGGCTTGAAGGGTTTCATCTTCCGATCCATCATCAACCAGAATCACTTCATAGGGAATTCTTGTCGCGGCAAATGCAACGGCAGCAAGACAACAATAAGTATGCGAGAACTTATTGTGGCAAGGAATAATAATCGATGCAACTGGATTTGTACTGGTTGGAATACGTATTGGTGGGTAGGACTTACGAGTGACTGGGCCGCACTCCAGAATGTTTAACAACACAGATAATTCATGATTCTCGAGGCTCTCGTCATCCCCCGAGTTCAAGCGCTGCGTCAACGAACGATAGCGATAAGCCTGAGCTGCAGTGAGGTTGTCAGGGTACGGAGGAGGCACAGTCTCCTGTAGGAGCTGTAAATCGGTAAGAATTTGTGGGGTTTTAAGCCACAATTGATAGCTGCTCAGAGTGCCAGAAATATCCTGGAAGTCCAGCAATACATAGTGACCCCCAAGAAACTGCGTAGGAATGGAAATCCATTGCTCACGAGTACCAATGAAGCTCACCCGCTTAACTGGTTCACCGTTAATTCTCAGTAGATACTGGGAGCCAATGGGGGCAGAGCACTGGATCACATGGCCATATTCACTGATCAGCTTCAGCGGTGTTCTGGGAATCAGCTGGTCGACCACAGCGGTAAGCCCTGGACCTGGCAGCACCTTGACACGAAGTGCTGTATGGGTTGTGAGCGCTGGCAGCTTTGTTTTGAGCCAACAATCATTACCAAGAGAATGACTGATGTCTACATCAGAATTCAACAGGCTGCGGGCAGCAGGACGATCACTTCGGCCAAGGCACTGGACCAGTCGAGGCGAAGATATAATAATAAAGGGATCCGAATCATCTGGGTTTAGGGCGCTGACGTAGGTGACTTCAACAGTCACAGTCATCAGTTGATCGCGATCTAACGGGCGCGGAACTTTGTGTTCAAGTGCTTTAAAGTTACTTGGTAAACTGCCTCCCTTGTAAGCAGAATCGCTGATAAACGAAGCCTCGGAAAGAATTTGCCCGTCAGCAGATGAAATCTCTACGCGAACTATTGCTTCGCAGTTTCTAAAGCCTGTTGCTAAGACAATGGCTGAACGATTGCCCACAAGCTTTGCGGGGAAGGAGTGGCTTGAGATCACTGGGACAACTAGCCGAGACGCACGGTCTTTGATGCGAATCACGTAGGCTTTCTCACCACTTACCGTAAACTCTTGGTGCTGTGAAGAAGAGCACTCAAAACTTTCATTATCGACTAAGGAATCGAACGTGAGATCAAGATCCTGGTCGAATAGATTCAGCCTGGGAGATTGGGTTGGCTTCGGCATGAGGATGGCGCCATCAACCTCAATACACCAAGGAGAACTGTTCTGTCCAACCAACAGATAAGCGTGGCCGTCTTGGATATAGGCAGCTTTGAGATCAGAAACGTCAGGCAATTGATCGCTCTCGGCTTCGCCGTAATAAGAGTCCCGTGACTGTGAATTTGACTCAACTGAAGCTGAAATTGATTCAGTTCGTTGAGACTTATCCAAGTTGCTCACGCCTAGAGACTAGAAGGCAGTCCACTCTATATGCGTTGTCAAGTCACCGACAAGTCTGATCTACCCGTCGATCATCGGGGATTTGGTCCTGATGAGAGCCGAATTGGCAGCATCTCTGTTGTCAGCAGCTCTATAGAACAAGAAGCTACGATTGTCAAGATATGGGCTGGGGGTCCCCTGGCGCCGAACTCAGGCCACCACCACCTCGCGTTCCACCAGCCCCAGCGCAGCCTTCTCGCTCGGGGGTACCAGCAGCTTGAACCGGCCTTTCCAGCTGCTCCACTCCGCCAGGATCCCGGCAGCACGGCTGCTGCCCGTGTACTCCAGGTGGCGATTAAGCAGCGGCCTGAGGATCGCTTCCTGTTCAGCTGTCGTCAGGTCCACCATCGCCACGGTGTCGGGATTGACGCGCTGGTGCAGGCAGCCGTGCTCATCGAGGAGGAAGGCCACACCACCGGTCATGCCGGCGGCCACGTTGCGCCCGGTACTGCCCAGCACCACCACAACGCCACCGGTCATGTACTCGCAGCAATGGTCACCGGCGCCCTCCACAACGGCCACGGCACCGCTGTTGCGCACGGCGAAGCGCTCGCCGGCACGGCCCAGGGCGAACAGTTCGCCGCCGGTGGCGCCATAGAGGCAGGTGTTGCCCAGGATCACCTGGCCGCCAGGGTTGCTGCCACCGGGATGGGGCACCACCGTGATGCTCCCACCGTTCATGCCCTTGCCCACGTAGTCGTTTGCGTCACCCTCCAGATGCACGGTCATGCCCTGCAGCAGGAAGGCCCCGAAGCTCTGGCCGGCAGCACCCTCAAAGCGCAGATCCAGCTGCCCGGAGAAGCCCTTGTTGCCATGCAGCGCCGCGATCTCGCCGGCCACCCGGGCGCCGACGCTGCGGTCGGTGTTGATGATCGCCAGCCGGCGCGCAACCCGGCCATGCCCCGCGATGGCGGCCATCACCTCGGCATCTCCCAGAAGCTGGTCCTCCAGGATGGGGCCGTTGCCATGGGCCTCGGGGTCGTTGCGCAACCAGCTGCGGTCCGCCGCCTCCGGAATCGGATCCAGCAGGCAGGAGAGATCCACGGCACGGGTCTTGGCCAGCTCCACGGACCGGTTGACCAGCAGTTCGCTGCGGCCGATCAGATCCTCCATGCGGGCCACACCGAGCACGCTCATCAGCTGCCGCACCTCCTCGGCCACGAACAGGAAGAAATTCACCACGTGCTCGGGCAGGCCCGTGAAACGCCTGCGCAAGGCCTCCTTCTGCGTGGCCACCCCCACCGGGCAGTTGTTGGTGTGGCAGACGCGGGCCATGATGCAGCCCTCGGCGATCATGGCGATCGATCCGAAGCCGAATTCCTGGGCCCCAAGCAGGGCGGCGATCACCACATCCCAGCCGGTCTTGAGGCCGCCGTCGGCCCGCAGCAGCACCCGATCGCGCAGACCGTTCTCCAGCAGGCTGCGGTGCACTTCGCTGAGCCCGAGCTCCCAGGGACTGCCGGCGTGCTTGATCGAACTGAGCGGCGAGGCCCCGGTGCCGCCGTCATGGCCGGAGATCTGAATCACATCGGCATTGGCCTTGGCCACCCCGGCGGCAATGGTGCCGATACCGATCTCGGCCACCAGCTTCACACTCACCTTGGCGGCTGGATTCACCTGATGAAGATCGTGGATCAGCTGGGCCAGATCCTCGATCGAATAGATGTCGTGATGGGGAGGTGGTGAGATCAGCGGCACGCCCGGTTTGCTGTTGCGCAGCCAGGCGATGTAGGCATCCACCTTGGGCCCGGGCAGCTGACCGCCCTCGCCGGGCTTGGCACCCTGGGCCACCTTGATCTCCAGCTGGCGGCCGCTGCGCAGGTATTCAGGGGTCACCCCGAAGCGGCCCGAAGCCACCTGCTTGATCGCCGAGCAGGCGCTGTCGCCGTTGCGCAGTCCGGCGATGGTGGGCAGGGAGGGCGAGCGGCCGCTGTCGTCCACATCGAAGAGGGGCCGGAAGCGGGCCGGATCCTCGCCGCCCTCACCGCTGTTGCTCTTGCCGCCGAGGCGGTTCATCGCCACCGCCAGCACCTCGTGGGCCTCCCTGGAGAGGGCTCCCAGGCTCATTCCACCGGTGCAGAAGCGCCGGCAGATGCTCTCGACACTCTCCACCTGATCGAGCGGCAGCGGCGTGGGCGCCGGCTTCAGCTCCAGGAGATCGCGCAGGGCCGTGACGGGCCTGTTCTCCAGCAGCAGGCGGTAGGTGGTGAAGTGATCGTAACCCGGCCCGGTTCGGACGGCCGCATGCAGGGCCTTGGCCGTCTCCGGGCTGTTGAGATGGTATTCCCCGCCGGTGCGGTATTGCACGAAGCCCATGAATTCGAGCTTGGTGCGATCCAGCTCCGGGAAGGCCTTGGCATGGAAGCTCAGGGTTTCGCTGGCCAGCTCCGCCAGGCTCAGCCCGGCAACCCGGCTGGTGGTGCCGCGGAAGGCCAGCTCGATCAGGTCGGCGCCGATGCCGATGGCCTCGAAGATCTGGGCGCCGTGATAACTGGCAAGCAGGGATATACCAATTTTTGATAAAATCTTGCGTAGACCATCCTCAAGCGCCTTGCGCACATTGGCCTGGGCCTTCACTGCATCGAGGCGAGGCAGCTTGCCGGTTTCGATCAGCTTCTGCGTGCGCGGCTGAGCCAACCAGTGGAGCGTGGTCTCCCAGGTGAGCCAGGGGCACACCGCGCTGGCGCCGAAACCGATCAGACAGGCCAGATGGTGGGTGCTCCAGCACTGGGCGGTGTCCACCACCAGGGAGGCCTGCAGGCGCAGGCCCAGGGCCAGCAGGTGATGGTGCACCGCACCCACCGCCAGCAGTGGCGGCACGTAGGTGATGGTGGCACTGATGCCACTGGGGCTGCCGTCGAGCCCGATGCGATCGCTGAGCACCAGGATCTGGCTGCCCTGGCGCACGGCAGCTTCGGCCTGCTGCTGCAGCCTGAGCACGGCCTGCTCCAGGCTCCCCGGCCCAGCGGCCACCGGCAGCAGTGTGGACAGGTGGGCGGTGGACACCCCCTGGCCGGAGAGCTCGGCCAGCTCGGCCTCATTGAGCAGCGGGGTCTCCAGGTGCAGCACCGCGGCCCCCGAGGGGGCAGGACGAAGGGCGGAGCCGCGCCTGCCGAGGTGCATCTCCAGGCTCATCACCAGCTGCTCACGCAGCGGATCGATCGGCGGATTGGTGACCTGGGCGAAGCGCTGCTTGAAGTAGTCGAACAGCAGGTGCGGCCTGCTGGAGAGCACCGCCAGGGGGATGTCGTCACCCATGCAGTAGGTGGGCTCCTTGCCCGCTCCGGCCATGTCCTCGATCACCAGATCCAGATCTTCAGCGGTGAAGCCGAAGGCTGTCTGCTGCTGCAACAGCTCCAGCTCACCCAGCCGGCGCTCCTGGTGCCAGGGCCGCGGAGCGAAGCTGCGGCGGTTCTCGGCCAGCCAGGCGCCATAGGGGTGGCGCGCCGCGGCCTCCTCCTTCACCTCCCAGTTGTGCAGCAGCCGGCCCCGCTCCAGATCCACCGCGAGCATCTGGCCGGGGCCGAGCCGTCCCTTCTCCACGATCAGGGATTCCTGCAGCTCCAGCACCCCGGTCTCCGACCCCATCACCACATAGCCATCACTGGTGATGCAGTAGCGGGCGGGGCGCAGGCCGTTGCGATCGAGGGTGGCGCCGACGCTGCGGCCGTCGCTGAACACCAGCAGCGCCGGCCCGTCCCAGGGCTCCTGAGTGCAGGCGTTGAACTCGTACATGGCCTGGATGGCCGGACGGCTCTCCAGCTCGGGCTGGTGGCGGAAGGCCTCGGGCACCAGGGTGAGCAGGCTGTCAGTGATCGGCCGGCCGCCGCGCACGAGCAGCTCGAGGGTGGCATCGAGATTGGCGGAATCACTGAAGGCCGGATTCACCACCGGCTTGAGATCGCTGGCCGATTCACCCCACACCGCATCGAGATGGGCTTCAGAGGCGCGGGCCCAGTTGATGTTGCCGAGCAGGGTGTTGATCTCGCCGTTGTGCCCCAGCAGCCGCATCGGCTGGGCCAGGGGCCAGCGGGGCAGGGTGTTGGTGCTGAAGCGGCGGTGGTAGACCGCGAAGGTGACGGCGAAGCGCGGGTCGCGCAGGTCGGCGTAGAAGGCCGGCAGCACCTCCGAGCGCACCATGCCCTTGTACACGGTGGTGCGGCTGCTGAGGGAGGCGAAGTAGAGGTCGCCCGCAGCCGAGCCCCAGGCCTCCCGGGCCCTGTCACCGCAGCGGCGACGCAGGCGGAACAGCAGGGCCTCAAGGGCATCGCCCTCCACCTCGGCGCCCAGCAGCCAGTGTTCGATGCAGGGGGCCGTGCCCAGGGCCATGGGGCCGAGCACAGCCGTGTCCACCGGCACGGTGCGCCAGCCGAGGCTGCGCAGGCCGAAGCGTTGGGCCTCCGCCTCGCAGAACGCCCGCGCCTGCTGTCGGCGGGCGCCATCGGTGGGCAGGAACACCGTGCCCAGGCCGCGCGGACAGCCGGCGCTGGCGGCGGCCTCAGGCCACACGGCCTCCAGGAAGCTCCAGGGAATGCCACAGAGCACACCGGCGCCATCGCCGGAATCGCCGTCGCCGCCGCAGCCGCCGCGGTGCTCCATGCAGCCCAGGCCCCGCAGGGCCTGCTGCAGCAGCCAGTGCTCGGGCTCACCGCGCAGGGAGGCCACGAATCCAACCCCGCAGGCGTCCTTCTCGCCCGCCACGGCATCCGGCGCCGGGCTGTCGCGGTGGGGCCATGCGGGGCGGGGGAGTCGAGGCATAACCCGAAGCGTTCCGGCGAGTGTCGTGGCGGTGGACAGGGGCATGGATGGCTGCACCCGGGATGGGTCCCAGGCCCTGCCATGTCGTCTTGGCCGCTGGGGCCGCGGCGCCTGGCCGGATCAGATCCGGTGCTGGACCGGTGTCGCGTGCGCCCGAGGGAGCATGCACCTGTAGAGCCTCAGATCCTAGGCAGCCTCTGGCAGGATGCCGCACCTAAGGTCAGCGGCCGATGCTGGTCTGTGAAGCTGCAGGGATGACAAGCGCAGACGCGAGCCCGGGTGCAGACCGCTGGCGCCGGCCCCTCGCCGCCCTGGGGCTCGCGGGCCTGGTGAGCCTCGGCCTGGGGCCGGCGCCGCTGACAGGCGTCGCCCTGGCCGCCCCGAGCATGCCCCCGCCGCTGCCCCGCAGCGGTCCCGAACAGCCGTCACGCGAGGGCGGCACGGTCGTGCTCAACGGCCGGCCCCAGCAGGCACGCTGGCGCTGGGTCGGCAGCGGCCAGACCCCCCGCCAGCTCTGGTTGCCGCTGGAGGTGCTGCAGAACCAGCTGGGCGTGAGCAGCCGCAGCCTCAGTGACGGCAGTCTCGATCTGGAGTGGTTCGGACAGCCCCTGAAGGTGCCAGCTGCCGAGCAGCAGCCCCTCGAGGACGAGGTGGCGATCGATGCCCTGCCCCTGCTGCGGGCGCTTGGGGTGCGCCTGCAGGCCGGCCCTGAGCAGCTGGCGCTCGACTTGCCGGCGCCCAGCTTGCTGGGGGTGCGCAGCTCGAACCAGGTGGGCAGCCGGCGGGTGGTGCTCGATCTGGCCGGACCCGCTCTGGTGGAGGGCGGCGCCGGCGAGCTGCTGCTGGGCATCAGCGCCGATGCCGGCCGGCGCCGGGAGCTGCAGGCGCTCGGCCTGGCGGCACGGGCAGACAGCCGGGGACTGGCCCTGCGCAGTTCCGCCGGGGCCCCGAGCCGGGTGTTCACTCTCGGAGAACCGCATCGGGTGGTGATCGACCTGCCCGGGGGTGGGGCGGCCACCGCGCCGGCGGCAGCGGCGCCGATCGACCCCCGCCTGCAGGCCCTGCTGGGCCGGGGCCTGCGCTGGGATCGGCTCGCCCGCCAGGGGATCCGCATCAATGCCGTGCGCCTGGAGCCGACCAGCGGCCCCCTCCAGCTGGTGCCGCTGGTGCGACCGGGGGGGATGACCGGCCTGGGCACCCTCAGCCAGCTGGCCCAGCAGAACCAGGCCCTGGTGGCCATCAACGGCGGCTATTTCAACCGGGTTCGCCGGCTGCCCCTGGGGGCGCTCAAGCGCGACGGCAGCTGGCTCTCGGGGCCGATCCTCAACCGCGGGGTGGCGGCCTGGAACAGCCGGGAACTGCCCCGCTTCGGGCGTCTCAGCCTGAACGAGTGGGTGGCTGGCCGCGATGGCCGCAGGCTGCCGCTGGTGGTGCTGAACAGCGGCTTTGTGCAGGCGGGCATCAGTCGCTACACCGCCGACTGGGGGCATGCCTACCAGGCCCTGAGCGGCAACGAGACGGCCCTGCTGCTGCGCAGCGACACGGTGGTGCAACGGTTCAGCTCCCTGGAGCTGGAGCGGGGCGTGCCGCTGCGCAGCGGCGATACCCTGCTCGTGGCCAGGGGCGCGGCCCTGCTGCCCTGGTCTGCCGGTGAGCGACTGACACTGAGCAGTCGCCCCAGTTCAGCCCTGGGGGAGGCGCGGCAGGTGATCGGTGGAGGGCCGCTGCTGCTGCAGAACGGCCGCAGCGTGCTCGACGGCAGCGCCGAAGGCTTCGCTGCCAGCTTCATGCGCCAGGGGGCGCCGCGCACCGTGCTGGCCAGCGACGGTGAGGAGGTGTGGCTGCTGACGCTGGAAGGGGAGGGCAATCCGGGGCCGACTCTCGCTCAGGCCGCCCAGGTGCTGCTGCAGCTGGGCCTGCGTAACGCCCTCAATCTTGATGGCGGCAGCTCCACGGGACTGGTGATGGGGGGGAGCCTGCAGGTGATGGGCCGGGGGGTGGCGGGCCGCGTGCACAACGGCGTGGGGCTGGTGCCCTGAGCCGAAGGCCCTGCGGAGGGGGCTGCCAGAGTGGGCTCACCTCCGTGCTGCCATGGCGGCCGCCCACGATGCCCAAGGGCCACAGCCTGCAACTCACTGCCGCCGCCGCCGCCGAGCTCGGCCGCCAGGCGGCCGTGGCCGGCACCCCTGGCCTGATGCACGTGGAGCTGGTGGAGGGCGGCTGCGAGCAATGGACGATCCGCCTGCGGCCCGGCCACCTGGCGGGGGTGCCGGTGGCCAGGGCCGACGGCGTCACCCTGCACGCCCCGCAGCAGCAGGCGCCCCTGCTCGCCGGCCTCAGCCTCGATTACCGGGGCGACCTCAGCGGCGGCGGCTTCCTCGTGGGCAGCGCCGGGGGGGTGAGCACCTGCGCCTGCGGGGCTGCCTTCAGCCCCAGGCCAGGGAAGGGTCGGACGACCCGGTAAGGTGGCGGATTGTCGATTGCGGTCGGAACACCCGACCAGTCGTTACGTTCCCGGCCCCCGAACTTCCGGCCCTCGATGCCCACTATTCAGCAGCTCATCCGTACCGAGCGTCAGCGACTGACCCGCAAGACCAAGTCGCCGGCGCTGCGTGCCTGCCCCGAACGCCGTGGTGTGTGCACCCGCGTGTACACCTCCACCCCGAAGAAGCCCAATTCGGCCCTGCGCAAGGTGGCCCGGGTGCGGTTGACCTCCGGTTTTGAAGTGACCGCCTACATCCCCGGCATCGGCCACAACCTCCAGGAACACTCAGTGGTGCTGATCCGTGGTGGCCGGGTGAAGGATCTCCCCGGTGTCCGTTACCACATCATCCGCGGCACGCTTGATACCGCCGGAGTCAAGGACCGGCGCCAGGCCCGCTCGAAGTACGGCGCCAAGACGCCCAAGAACTGAGCTCAGCACTCAGCCGATCTGAGCCCCTGCCCTCCACCACCCCAGCTCTTTCACCCAGCCCCCATGTCCCGCCGCAACGCCGCCGAGAAGCGTCCGGTTCTGCCCGACCCCCAGTTCAACAGCCGCCTCGCCTCCATGATGGTGGCCCGGCTGATGAAGCACGGCAAGAAATCCACCGCCCAGCGCATCCTCTCCGATGCCTTCGGCCTGATCCGCGATCGCACCGGCGCCGACGCCCTGGACCTGTTCGAAACCGCCGTGCGCAACGCCACCCCGCTGGTGGAGGTGCGCGCCCGCCGGGTGGGTGGTGCCACCTACCAGGTGCCGATGGAAGTGCGCCAGGAGCGCGGCACCGCCATGGCCCTGCGCTGGCTGGTCAACTTCTCGCGGGCCCGCAATGGCCGCAGCATGGCCCAGAAGCTCGCCGGCGAGCTGATGGATGCCGCCAACGAGTCCGGCAGCGCCGTGCGCAAACGTGAGGAGACCCACAAGATGGCCGAGGCCAACAAGGCCTTCGCTCACTACCGCTACTGAGTCCTGCTCAGCTCGTCCCCTGGCGGCGATCACTAGAGTGATTGCCGCCTTCTCGTAGACCCTTCGGAGATCACACCCGTGGCCCGCGCCTTTCCACTGGAACGCGTCAGAAATATCGGCATCGCCGCTCACATCGACGCGGGCAAAACCACCACCACCGAGCGCATCCTCTTCTACTCGGGTGTCGTCCACAAGATGGGCGAAGTGCACGATGGTGCCGCGGTGACCGACTGGATGGCCCAGGAGCGCGAGCGTGGCATCACCATCACCGCCGCGGCGATCTCCACCAGCTGGAAGGACCACCGCATCAACATCATCGATACCCCCGGTCACGTGGACTTCACCATTGAGGTGGAGCGCTCCATGCGTGTGCTCGATGGTGTGATCGCTGTGTTCTGCGCAGTGGGCGGCGTGCAGCCCCAGTCGGAAACCGTCTGGCGCCAGGCCGACCGCTACCGGGTGCCACGCATGGTCTTCGTGAACAAGATGGACCGCACCGGCGCCGACTTCCTCAAGGTCTACGGCCAGATCAAGGATCGCCTCAAGGCCAACGCCGCCCCCATTCAGCTGCCGATCGGGGCAGAAGGAGACCTTGTCGGCATCGTTGATCTCGTCAAGAACCGGGCTTACATCTACAAAGACGATCTCGGCCAGGACATCGAGGAAACCGACATTCCCGCCTCCATGGTGGAGATGGCCGCCGAGTGGCGCGGCAAGCTGATGGAATCGGTGGCCGAAACCAACGAAGAGCTGGTGGAGGCCTTCCTGGAGAACGGCCAGCTCAATGATGAGCAGTTGCACCGTGGTATCCGTGAGGGCGTGCTCCGCCATGGGCTTGTGCCCATGCTCTGTGGCTCGGCCTTCAAGAACAAGGGGGTGCAGCTGCTGCTCGATGCCGTGGTTGATTACCTGCCTGCCCCGGTGGATGTGCCGCCGATCCAGGGCCTGCTCCCCGACGGCAGTGAGGCGCTGCGCCCCTCCGACGACTCTGCTGCCTTCAGCGCCCTGGCGTTCAAGGTGATGGCCGATCCCTTCGGCAAGCTCACCTTCGTGCGCATCTATTCGGGCGTGTTGCAGAAGGGCAGCTACGTGCTCAACTCCACCAAGGACAAGAAGGAGCGCATCTCCCGCCTGATCGTGCTCAAGGCCGATGAGCGCGAGGAGGTGGATCAGTTGCGGGCCGGCGACCTCGGCGCCGTGCTGGGTCTCAAGGACACCACCACCGGCGACACCCTCTGCACCGACGAGGATCCGATCGTTCTGGAATCCCTCTACGTGCCGGAGCCCGTGATCTCGGTGGCCGTGGAGCCAAAAACCAAGGGCGACATGGAAAAGCTCTCCAAAGCGCTGCAATCGCTCTCCGAAGAAGACCCCACCTTCCGGGTTTCCACCGATCCCGAAACCAACCAGACGGTGATTGCCGGCATGGGCGAACTGCACCTGGAAATCCTGGTGGACCGCATGCTGCGGGAATTCAAGGTGGAGGCCAACATCGGCGCTCCCCAGGTGTCCTACCGGGAAACCATCCGCGGCAGCGCCAAGGGCGAAGGCAAGTTCGCCCGCCAGACCGGTGGCAAGGGTCAGTACGGCCATGTGGTCATCGAGATGGAGCCTGGCGAGCCCGGCTCAGGGTTCGAATTCGTCAACAAGATTGTTGGTGGTGTCGTGCCCAGGGAATACATCGGTCCAGCCGAAAATGGCATGAAAGAGACCTGTGAATCCGGCGTGATCGCGGGTTATCCCATGATCGACATCAGGGTCACCATGGTGGACGGCTCCTATCACGACGTCGACTCTTCGGAGATGGCGTTCAAGATTGCCGGTTCCATGGCCTTCAAGGACGGCGTCAAGAAGTGCAATCCTGTGCTGCTTGAACCGATGATGAAGGTAGAGGTCGAGGTGCCCGAGGACTTTCTGGGCTCGGTGATCGGCGATCTCTCCTCCCGCCGAGGCCAGGTCGAAGGTCAGTCCATCGACGATGGGCTTTCCAAGGTTCAGGCCAAGGTGCCCCTCGCCGAGATGTTCGGCTACGCCACCCAACTCCGATCCATGACCCAGGGTCGGGGTATCTTCTCGATGGAGTTCAGCCATTACGAGGAAGTTCCTCGCAATGTGGCCGAGGCCATCATCTCCAAGAATCAGGGCAAGTCCTGATCTTCACTCTACCCAAAAAACCCCCGATTCTTTCATCCCATGGCTCGCGAAAAGTTCGAAAGGA
Source organism: Cyanobacteria bacterium J06638_7 (assembly GCA_039818745.1). Lineage (GTDB taxonomy): Bacteria > Cyanobacteriota > Cyanobacteriia > PCC-6307 > Cyanobiaceae > NIES-981. Next base: position 182,503 of record JBCBTI010000002.1, on the reverse strand, counting down.
ACAAACCTCACGTCAACATCGGCACCATCGGCCACGTTGACCACGGCAAGACCACCCTCACGGCCGCCATCACCAACGTGCTGGCGAAAAAGGGTTTCGCGAAGGCCCAGGCCTACGACATGATCGACGGCGCTCCTGAGGAGCGTGAGCGCGGCATCACCATCAATACCGCCCACGTCGAGTACGAAACCGACAACCGTCACTACGCTCACGTCGACTGCCCCGGTCACGCGGACTATGTGAAAAACATGATCACCGGTGCCGCCCAGATGGACGGCGCCATCCTGGTTGTGGCCGCTACTGATGGCCCCATGGCCCAGACCAAGGAGCACATCCTGCTGGCCAAGCAGGTGGGTGTGCCCGCCCTGGTGGTCGCCCTCAACAAGTGCGACATGGTGGATGATGAGGAGATCCTCGAGCTGGTGGAACTGGAAGTGCGCGAGCTGCTGAGCAGCTACGACTTCCCCGGCGACGACATCCCCGTGATCAAGGTGTCCGGCCTCAAGGCTCTTGAGGGTGATGCCGAATGGGAAGCCAAGGTGGATGAGCTGATGGCAGCCGTGGACGAATCGATCCCCCAGCCTGAGCGCGAGATCGACAAGCCCTTCCTGATGGCCGTTGAGGACGTGTTTTCGATCACCGGTCGCGGCACCGTGGCCACGGGCCGTATCGAGCGCGGCAAGGTGAAGGTGGGCGAGGAAATCGAGATCGTCGGCATCAGGGACACCCGCAAGAGCACCGTCACCGGTGTGGAGATGTTCCGTAAGCTGCTCGACGAGGGCATGGCCGGCGACAACGTGGGCCTGCTGCTGCGTGGCATCCAGAAGGAGGATATCGAGCGCGGCATGGTGCTGGTTAAGCCCGGTTCCATCACTCCCCACACGAAGTTTGAGGGCGAGGTGTACGTGCTCAAGAAAGAGGAAGGTGGTCGCCACACCCCCTTCTTCGCCGGCTACCGCCCGCAGTTCTACATCCGCACCACGGATGTGACCGGCCAGATCACGGCCTTCACCTCTGATGACGGTGGCAATGTGGAAATGGTGATGCCGGGTGACCGCATCAAGATGACCGGCGAACTGATCTGCCCCGTGGCCATCGAGCAGGGGATGCGCTTCGCCATCCGCGAAGGTGGCCGCACCATCGGTGCCGGCGTCGTGTCCAAGATCATCGCCTGATCAGCCTGCGGGGCTTGCACCCCCACTCTGGTTCATACTGAACTGGCCGCTCCGCTGCCATAGCGGTAGCTGGAGCGGCCAGGCACCTCGACAACCCCGCTCCCCGGACGCCCCCCGTGCGGGGGTCCTTCCCGCCCCTCTCTGCCCATGTCCGCCACCATCGCCCAGCAGAAGCTTCGGATCCGCCTGAAGGCGTTTGACCGCCGCATGCTGGACCTCTCCTGCGACAAAATCATCGAAACCGCTGATCACACCGCTGCCACAGCAATCGGCCCGATCCCTCTGCCCACCAAGCGCAAGATCTACTGCGTGCTGCGCTCCCCTCACGTGGACAAGGACTCCCGAGAGCACTTCGAGACCCGCACCCATCGCCGCATCATCGATATCTACAGCCCCTCGGCCAAGACCATCGACGCCCTGATGAAGCTTGACCTGCCCAGTGGTGTGGACATCGAGGTGAAGCTCTGAGCTGACTTTTCCCCAGGCCTGGCCCCAAGGCGAGCCGCGGGGGCGGGGGGATGTTTCTAGGATCACCAGACACCTCCTGAACAAGCCATGGCAGATCTGGCCGTACGGGAGCTGCCCCTGTTTCCCCTGCCCGATGTGGTGCTCTTCCCCCAGGAAGTGCTTCCCCTGCACATCTTCGAGCCGCGCTACCGCATGCTCCTGCGCACGGTGATGGCCGAAGACCGGCGCTTTGGAGTGGTGCGCTGGGATCCGCAGAAGCGGCGGATGGCAGAGGTGGGCTGCTGCGCCGAAATCATCCACTGCCAGACCCAGGAGGACGACCGCAGCAACATCGTCACCATGGGCCAGCAGCGCTTTCGGGTGCTCGACACCGTGCGCGAGGCCCCGTTTCGCGTGGCCCTGGTGAGCTGGATCGAGGACGAGACCGCAGCCGAGGCCAGCGACCTCAGCCACCTGGCCGGCGAGGTGCAACAGGCCCTCAGCGACGTGGTCGAGCTCACCGCCAAGCTGGTGGGCAAACCGGCCCAGCTGCCCAGCGATCTGCCGGATCTGCCCCGGGAGCTCTCCTTCTGGATCGGTGCCCACCTGGGAGGCCCGGTGGCCGATCACCAGCAGGCGCTGCTGGAGATCACCGACACGGCCGAGCGCCTGCAGCAGGAGTTCCAGCTGCTCGATCACACCCGCCGTCAGCTGGCGGCGCGCACCGTGCTCAAGGACACCTTCCAGCCCCAGTAGGCCCCGCCGCGGCGGGCCATGCCCCCCCCACCGTTGCATGATCACCCTGAGCTGGGCCCTGGCCACCGGCCTGACGACCCTGGGCCTGGCGGCCGCCGGCGGCAGCCTCTGGCTGCGCCGCAACCGGCGATACACCGGCAGCAGCAGCGTGGCGGCCGCCTACGACCGCTGGACGAACGACCAGCTGCTGGAGCGCCTCTGGGGCGAGCACATCCACCTGGGCCACTACGGCGAGCCGGCGGTGGGCCCCGGCGGGCTGGACTTCCGCCAGGCCAAGGTGGCCTTCGTGCACGAACTGGCGCGCTGGAGTGGCCTCCACCGCTTGCCACGCGGCGCCAGGGTGCTTGATGTGGGCTGCGGCATCGGCGGCAGCGCCCGCATCCTGGCCGCGCACTATGGCTTCGACGTCCTGGGCATCAGCATCAGTGCGGCCCAGATCGAGCGGGCGCGGGCGCTCACCGGCCCCCACCTGAGCCACTGCCGCTTCGCCGTGATGGACGCCCTCGCCCTGGAACTGGCCGACGGCAGCTTCGACGCGGTGTGGAGCGTGGAAGCCTCCCCCCACATGCCCGACAAGCAGCGCTATGCCGACGAGTTGCTGCGGGTGCTGCGTCCGGGCGGCACACTGGCGCTGGCTGACTGGAACCGCCGCGACCCGGCCGCTGGCGCCATGAACGCCCGCGAACGCTGGGTGATGCGTCAGCTGCTTGAACAGTGGGCCCATCCCGAGTTCGCCAGCATCCGTTCGCTGAGCCACAACCTCGAATCCAGCCCCTGGGCCGGCGGCATCCGGGTGGACAGCGGCGACTGGACGGCCGCCACCCTGCCCTCCTGGATCGATTCGATTCTCGAAGGGCTGCGCCGCCCCGACGCCGTGCTCGGACTGGGACCGCGGGCCGTGCTGCAGGGTCTGCGCGAAACACCCACGATCCTGCTGATGCACTGGGCCTTCGCCACCGGGCTGATGCAGTTCGGGGTGTTCAGGGGCTGTAAACCCGAGCCTCAGGCCAGATTGGTGAGCGGATAGGCGCCGAACAGCCTGAGATGCTCGCAGAGCGGCTCCAGTTCCTCCAGGGCCACGGCCAGGGCCGCAGCCAGGGCCGCGGGCCGCTCCTTCTGCTCGGGCGGCAGTTCCAGATCCACGAAAAAGATGTATTCACCCATCTCGCGCTTGGAGGGCCGCGACTCGATCCGGCTCATGTTGAGATCGCGGCGGGCGAAGCAGGCCAGGGCCTGCAGCAGGGCTCCGGGCTGGTTGGAGCGCAGCGAAAAGGCCAGGCTGGCAAGCGGTCCGCTGGTGGGCAGCGGCCCGCGATGCAACAGCAGAAAGCGGGTGCAGTTGCCGGCCGCATCGTTGATGGGATAGGCGAGCTCGCTGAGCCCGTGATCGGCGGCAGCCTGACGGGAGGCGATCGCGGCGCGGAAGCGGCTGCCAGCCACCATGCGGGCAGCGTCGGCCGTGGAACTGGTGGGCAGCTGCAGGGCATCGGGCAGGTGCTCGGCCAGCCACTGGCTGCACTGGGCCAGGGCCTGGGGATGGGAGAGCACCTCACTGACCCCCTCGATCGGACCGCTGCCGAGCAGGGCATGGCGGATCGGCAGCACCAGGGCGTGGCCCACCGCCAGATCGGGGTGCTCCCAGAGGGCATCGAGGCAGGCCGTCACCCCGCCCTCCACGGAGTTCTCCACCGGCACCACGGCAGCCTCACAGCCGCCGCCGGCCACAGCCTGGATCACGGCGCGGATGCCGGGCTGGGGCACCAGCTCGGCCGACACCAGACCCTCCAGGTCGATCAGCCGCAGCGCTGCCTGCTCGCCATAGGTGCCAACGGGGCCAAGGAAGGCGATGCGCATCTGAACGGTCAGTCGAGGAGGGACTCGGAGGTGGATCGATAGGATCATGCCGCGCCGGGCCGCAGGCCATGCCCCTCGCGTTCAGCGCCACCCAGCAGCTGATGCTCCCCATCCGCCACCAGCGCGAACGGCTGGCGAGCTACCTGAACGAAGAGGAGCGGGTGGTGCAGGCGATGCTCAACCCCAGTCAGCTGCAGCGGCTGGCGCCCTGCCACTACAGCTACACCGTGACCAGGCTGCAGGTGTTCCAGCTGCAGATCCAGCCGGTGGTGGAGCTGCGCACCATGCCCGGTCCGGGCCGGCTCGAACTGGAGGCCCTCGACTGCCAGCTGCAGGGGCTGGGGCTTGTGGATGATTTTCAGCTCACCCTGCGCTCCTGGCTCCTGGCCGGCGAGGACGGCCTTGAGGGGGAGGCCAGCCTGAGCGTGCAGGTGAGCCAGCCACCCCTGCTGAAGCTGATCCCCGCCCGGGTGCTGGAGAGCACCGGCCACTCGGTGCTCGCCGGCATCCTGCTGGGCATCAAGGGCCGGGTGGGCCAGCAGGTGGTGGAGGATTTCCAGCGCTGGTGCCACCAGCACTGAAGGCCGGCAGGCGAGTCAGGAAGCTGCGCCGATGGAGGCTGGTGGGGCCGCGCTGCCCCAGGGCAGCCCGGTGCTGGGGGGTGCCATAGCCCACGTGGCGCTCAAGGCCATAGCCGGGGTAGCGGCTCGCCAGCTGACGCACCAGCTGGTCGCGGGCCTGCTTGGCGATCACGCTGGCGGCGGCAATCGCCGGGCAGTGCTGGTCTCCGCGTACGAGGGTGGCCTGCGGGCGGCTCCAGCCCCGCAGGGGCAGCACCCCGTCGACGATCAGCAGATCCGGCGCCAGGTGCAGCTTCTGCAGGGCCCGCAGCATGGCCAGCTCCGTGGCGGCGCGGATGCCGAGCCTGTCGATCTCGGCGGCACTGGCCTGCCCGAGGGCCCAGGCGCTGGCCCACTGGCGGATCGGCGCCACCAGAGCGGCACGGCGGCAGGCCGAGAGGGCCTTGCTGTCGCCCAGGCCGAGAGCGAGCAAGGGGGCGATCGCCGCGGCGGGCAGCACCACCGCCGCGGCGAACACCGGACCGAACAGGCAGCCCCGACCCACCTCATCAACGCCGGCACAACGCTCCGGTGCGTGACCCAGCCAGGGGTCGGACACCACCGCTGCAGGGCTCAGGGCGCCGCTGAGGAGCGGCGGCGGCGGCGGCGGGGCTGATCGCTGTCCTCGACGTCGCTCTCCGGCACAGCGGCGGCGGTCACCGCCGGAGGCTCGGCGGCACTGGAGTCGGCCTTCCGGCTGCGCACGGACACGGTGACCACAGGCTCGGGCTGCACCCGCAGCGGCAACGGCGTGATCTCCACCGCCGTCGTGGCGGTAGCGGTGGCGCCGCTGTACTCCTCGCCGCCGCCGTCGGCGGCATCGGCCTCGGCATGGCTGGCGGAGGCCGAACCGCGCCCGCCGCGGCTGCGCCGGCGACGGGAGCCACTGGCCACCAGTTCGCGGCGCGCCTCCTGGAGCACGGCCTCGGGATCCGCATCCGGGCGGATCACCCGCACCACCACGCTGTCATTGCTGGGCGGCTCATCGAGCAGCAGGATCGGGTTCAGTCCCAGCCAGCCGTAGACGGCCTCCTGCTCGGCATCCATGGGCACCGCCACCAGTTCGGGCTCGGTGCGCCGGCCGCCGGCGGCGGGACCAGCGGCTTCGCCGGCGGCGGCGGTCGTCCCGTTTTCAGGAACTCCCTCGGCCCCGGCCATCGCCAGGGTGCCGGCAGCATCGGCGCTGGTGGCCGCTGCAGCACGGCCGCGGCCACCGCGGCGCCGGCGGCCGGAGGCGGCTGGCTCGGTGTCGGCGTTGGGAGCCGGCACCCCGGCCCGGGCGGAGGCCGCCGAACGCACCAGACCGGCCGTGCTCGCCAGGGGCTGGAGCGTGTCGGTGCCGGGCAGCACCGCCACATGCCCAAGCCCGGCACAGGTGGGGCAGGCGCGCCCGAAGAGCTCGTAGATGTTCTGGCCCTGGCGCTTGCGCGTGAGCTCCACCAGCCCGAGCTCGGTGATCTGGGCGATCTGGGGGCGGGACGTGTCATCGCGCAGGGCCTGGGTGAAGTGCTCCAGCAGCTGCAGCTGGTCGCGGCGGGAATCCATGTCGATGAAATCCACGATCACCACGCCGCCGATGTTGCGCAGCTTCAGCTGGCGGGCGATCTCCACGGCCGCCTCGCAGTTGGTCCAGAGCAGCGTTTCGCGGGCGTTGGCAGACCGGGTGAAGGAGCCCGAATTGACGTCGACGACAGTGAGCGCCTCGGTGGGCTCGATGATCACGTAGCCACCTGAGGGCAGCTCCACCCGGGGCTTGAGGGCATCGCGGATGGCCGCGTTCACCCGGTAGTGCTCGAGGATCTCCGTAGGCTCGGCGTGGGCTTCCACCAGCACGTTGGCGTGGTCGACGCCGAGGAAGGCATTGGCCCGGGCCACGGCGCCGGCGGTGTCCACCACCACCCGCAGCAGCTCGGGACTGTAGAGATCGCGCAGCACGCGATGGATGAAGTCCTCGTCGCGGTTCAGCAGCACCGGCGGCGAGGCCGACTCGGCCGCGGTCTGGATCGCCTCCCACTGACGCAGCAGCCCCTCGAGATCGTCGATCAGCAGATCTTCGGGCACCCCTTCAGCCTCCGTGCGCACCAGCAGGCCGGCGCCCGGGGGCTTGATCAACACCCCGAGGGCACGCAGGCGGTTGCGCTCGTGCTCGCCATCGATGCGCCGGGAGATGTTGACGCCCTGGCCGTGGGGCTGGAGCACCAGGAAACGCCCCGGCAGGGCGAGGTTGCCGGTGAGCCGCGGCCCCTTGGTGCCGGTGGGTTCCTTCATCACCTGCACCAGTACCTTCTGGCGGGGTTCAAGCAGCTCGGTGATACCGGCCCCGCCCTTCTTCAGCCGCAGGGGGCCCAGGTCGGTGATGTGGATGAAACCATTCTTTTCGCTTTCTCCGATGTTGACGAAGGCGGCATCGATGCCGGGGAGAACATTCTCCACAGTGCCGAGATAGACGTCACCGATCTGGTAACGGCCCTGGGCGACGACCAGTTCATCAACACGTTCATCGTTGAGAACTGCAGCGATGCGCAGTTGCTCGGCAATGACGATCTGCTGGGGCATGGGTTGGGGGAGGGCCAGCCGGGGCCCGGCCTGAAGGAGGACGGCGGCCGCAGAGTTCCGGCGGGCATGGGTGCCCTGGCACCGGTGTGCGGCTGCAGGAAAGGGGCGTGGCACCGGCAGGGGCCACTGGGAGGAGGGGATCTGGGGCAGCTTTCGCAGCGGTGCGCGACCGGGAAAGCACAGGGTTCGAGGGTTGGCGGCGAGAGAGACCTCTGCCAGGAAGGGCCGAACGTCCACAACGGAGGAATGGGCCGTGGCGGTATCCGGTGCCGATGCGGAGGTGAACTGGGCTGGTGAGCCCTCGCTGGAGCTGGCCCTGGGGCATCAGCCTGCGGAGGGCCACCGGATGCTGGTGGGGCCGGGAGAGCTTGTGGCGCTGCGCGGGGCGGCGAAAAGCTTGCGGCAGACAGCGGGATCGCCTGGTGGCGAGACTAACACGCAGGTTCCTGCGTTTCCGGACGCAGCAGCAGGGCGGTACGGCGCTGCTGAGCGCAGACCAGGGTCCGCCCCAGCCCGGCGCCCAGCCAGTGGGCGAGCTGATCCGGGCGGAGGCTGCGGCCGGCCCCGTCCACCGTCGCCGCCAGGGCCAGCCGCGCCGCGGGCAGGGGAGCATCGCCGGGGCCTTCAGCGTCGAGCAGCTGCAGATCCAGCAGAGCGGGCCGGCACTCGCGCTGCCGCGGCCGCCCTTTCTTGTCGGTGTCGTGCCAGATCAGGCTGCCGGCGGCCAGCAGCTCGCTCACCGCCTGGCGCCAGGCCGAGCGGCTGGGGCAGGGCTCCGCGTCTGCGCGCAGCAGAAACTGCCAGTGGGCCGCCGCCAGCTCCTGGGAGAGGCTGGGGCCGAAACTGGGCACCACCGCCACCGACAGCAGGCGGAACCCATCCGGCAACTGGCGCTGCAGCAGGTCGCGGGCAGCGGGCGGCTCAACCCTTTCGCTGAACTCCAGGTCGAGCCACTCGCCCTCAGCCGCCACCCCCAGCGGCAGCGCCAGGGCCAGCTGCAGCCGGGGCAGCGGGTGGAAGCCCCCGCTGAAGCTCACGGGCAGCCCGCTCCGGCGCAGGGCCCGCTCCAGCAGGCGCAGGGTGTCGAGGTGGCTGATCAGGGCGAGGCTGCCGGTCTTGGCAAAGCCAAAGCGCAGCCGCTGCACCCGCTCCGAGGCGGGGGCCCGCGGCGGCAGCTGGGGCGGCACTGGAGGCGCCGGGATCACCACGTTGTGGCCCAGCTCCGGACCACACACCCCGCAGCTGCTGCAGCCCTCGAAGGAGCAGTCCGGCACCACGGTGGCGGCCAGGGCCCGCTGCAGATCCTCGGCCAGCCAGCGCTTGTCGACGCCGGTGTCGATGTGATCCCAGGGCAGGCTCTGGCGGCAGAAGGCATCGAGGTCGTCGGGGCTGAGGGCCTCGGCGGCGCTCCAGGCCCCCATCTCCAGGGCGCGGTAACGGCCCCCCAGCCCCGCCGCCTCGATCGCCCCGGTCCAGGCGGCATGGCTGCGCTCCGCCGACTCGAACCAGGCGTCCAGGCCGGCGCCGGCCCGCCAGGCCGCCTCGATCACGGGCGCCAGGCGCCGGTCGCCGCGGCCGATGAAGTCCTCCATGGCGGAGAGCCGCAGGTCGGTGAGGTTGGCCTTGATGCCACGCAGCTGACGCAGAGCGCTGCGCAGCAACTGCTGGCGCCGCCGAAACTCCTCACTGGAGACGCTGTGCCACTGGAAGGGGGTGTGGGGCTTGGGAGTGAAGGAACTGATGGTGAGATTGAGCTCCAGGCGCCCCAGATCGCGGCACTGCTGTTGCAGGCTGCGGCAGGTATCGGCGATGCCGAGTACATCGGCGTCGGTCTCCCCAGGCAGACCGATCATGAAATAGAGCTTGAGGCGGCGGTAGCCGCTCTGCATGGCCGTGCGGATTCCGGCGAGCAGCTCGGCGTCGCTGAGCCCTTTGTTGACGATGTCGCGCAGGCGCTGGGTGCCGGCCTCGGGGGCAAAGGTGAGGCCGGCCTTGCGGCTGCCGCCAAGGATGTGGGCGATGTTCTCGTCGAAGCGATCCACCCGCTGGCTGGGCAGGGTGAGGCTCACGTTCTGCTCGGCCAGGCGGTTGCGCAGCTCCACTCCCACCGCCGGCAGGGCCAGGTAGTCGGAACAGCTGAGCGAGAGCAGGGAGAAATCGCTGTAGCCGGTGCGGTGCATCCCCTCCTCCACCGCCTCGATCACCGCCTCGGGCTCCACGTCCCGGGCCGGGCGCGTGAGCATGCCGGGCTGGCAGAAGCGGCAGCCGCGGGTGCAGCCGCGGCGGATCTCCACCGTGAGGCGGTCGTGAACGGTTTCGATGTGCGGCACCAGCCCCATGGCGTAGTGGGGCATGGGGGTGGCGGTGCGCCGCTGGAGGCGCGCCGGGATGCCGGGCTCCAGGGGCACGATCGCCACCCCATCGGGGCCGGGGCCGTAGAGGGCGGGCACGTACACGCCCGGCACCTGGGCCAGGTCGCGCAGCAGCTGAAAGCGACTGAGGCCGGCCGCCCGCCCTTCGGCCGCCACCAACCCGATCTCCGGCAGCAGCTCCTCGCCATCGCCCAGGGCGATGAAGTCGAAAAAGGCGGCGAAGGGCTCGGGGTTGCTGGTGGCCGTGGGGCCGCCGGCGAAGATCAGCGGCGGCGCCTCGGGGTGGGCCAGGGGCAGGTCGCCGCGATCGCCGGCGCGCAGGGGGATGCCGGCCAGATCGAGCATCTCGAGGATGTTGGTGCCGCCCAGCTCGTAGCTGAGCGAGAAACCGAGGATGTCGAAGGCCGCCAGGGGCCGGCGGCTCTCCACCGCGAACAGGGGCGCGGCGCGCTGGCGCAGGCGGGCTGCCAGGTCGGGGCCGGGCAGGTAGCTGCGGTCGCAGAGCTGACCGGGAACGCTGTTGAGGATCGAATAGAGAATGATGTGTCCGCTGTTGCTGGCCCCCACCTCGTAGACCTCCGGGTAGGTGAGCGCCCAGCGCACCGTCGCCTCCGCCCAGGCGCTGGCCCAGTCCCGCGGCCTTACGCCCAGCTCATTGCCCAGGTAGCGGGCCGGCTTGGCGATGCCCAGATCCACCAGGGCATCGAAATCGATGGGGGCGTCCGTGGGGATGTGGGTGCGGCCCGCAGGGAGTGCTGCGCCCGAACCGGCACTGGGGAAGGCGACGGTCACGGGAGGCAGGGCCAGGGGCAGGGCCCGATCGTATGCAGCCCTGCCAGCCCGCAGCCAGGCCTGGCGCCGTAGCAGGATGCCGCCGATGCTTCCGGCGCTGCAGTGGTCCAGGTCAACGGCAACTACCTCAAGCTCAAGGCGGGGTATCTGTTTCCCGAGATCGCCCGGCGCGTGAAGGCCTTCAGCGAGGCCCATGCCGACGCCGCCCTGATCCGCCTGGGCATCGGCGATGTGACCGAACCGCTGCCGCAGGCCTGCCGCGACGCCATGAAGGCGGCGGTGGAGGCCATGGGCACCGCCGAGGGCTTCCATGGCTATGGCCCCGAACAGGGCTACGCCTGGCTGCGCGAGGCGATCGCCCGCCACGACTTCCAGGCCCGCGGCTGCCAGGTGAGCGCCGAGGAGATCTTCGTCTCCGACGGCTCCAAGTGCGACAGCAGCAACATCCTCGACATCCTCGGCCCGGACAACCGCATCGCCGTGACCGACCCGGTGTATCCGGTGTATGTGGACAGCAACGTGATGGCGGGCCGCACCGGCGAAGCCGATGCCGGCGGCCGCTACGGCGGGCTCACCTACCTGCCGATCAGCGCCGAGAACGGTTTCGCCGCCCAGATCCCCTCTGAGCCGGTGGATCTGATCTATCTCTGCTTCCCCAACAACCCCACCGGCGCGGTGGCCAGCCGCCAGCAGCTGCAGGCCTGGGTCGACTACGCCCGCGCCCATGGGGCCCTGATCCTCTTCGACGCCGCCTACGAGGCCTTCATCCAGGACCCGGACCTGCCCCATTCGATCTACGAGATCGAGGGGGCCCGGGAATGCGCGATCGAATTCCGCTCCTTCTCCAAGAATGCCGGCTTCACCGGCACCCGCTGTGCCTTCACGGTGGTGCCCCGCGGCCTGACGGGCACAACGGCTGGCGGCGAGGCGGTGGAGCTCTGGGCCCTGTGGAACCGGCGCCAGAGCACCAAGTTCAACGGTGTGAGCTACATCGTGCAGCGCGGGGCGGAGGCGGTGTATTCCGCTGAGGGGCAGGCCCAGGTGAAGGCGCTGGTGGGCTTCTACATGGAGAACGCCGCCATCATCCGGCGCGAGCTGGCGGCGGCGGGGCTGGAGGTGCACGGCGGCGAGCACGCCCCCTACGTGTGGCTGAAGACCCCCGATGGTCTCGATTCCTGGGGCTTCTTCGACAGGCTGCTGGAGCAGGCCCACGTAGTGGGCACCCCCGGCAGCGGTTTCGGCGCCGCCGGGGAGGGCTATTTTCGCCTGTCCGCCTTCAACAGCCGCGCCAATGTGGATGAGGCGATGCGCCGCATCCACAATCTTTAATGGAGGCGCTGCCGTGTCAGCCGTGGCCATGACCACCCGACCCACAGCCACCCAGACCCCGAGCCGCGAGGGCGGTGCGGCGGTGATGGAGAAGGCCCCGGAGCGGGTGCGCAAGCCCTCACCGCGCTACAAGGTGCTGCTCCACAACGACCCGGTGAACACCATGGAGTACGTGGTGACCACGCTGCGTCAGGTGGTGCCGGCACTGAGCGAGCAGGACGCCATCGCCGTGATGCTGGAGGCCCACAACACCGGCGTTGGCCTGGTGATCGTGTGCGATCTGGAGCCGGCCGAGTTCTACTGCGAAACCCTCAAAGCCAAGGGGCTGACCAGCACGATCGAGCCGGAGAGCTGATGGCGGCGGAGGGGGAGCCCGCAGCCTGCGCTCCCCACTGGCTGGGCACTCTGGTCTATGGGCCCCTGCTGCTGGGAGCCGGATGGCTTGTGTCCAGGCCGCTGGCACTGCTGGCCCCGGGCTTGCGAGCCGACCAGGTTGATCTGGCCGGCCTGGCACTGGCGCTGGTGCTGCTGTGTGTCACCTTGCCGCTGCGGATCCGGCGCTGCTGGCGCCTGGATCATCCCTGGCAGCAGCTGGGACTGGCGGTGCCGAGGGCCCTGGCCGTGCGCGCGGGGCTGCGGGGGCTGGCCATCGCCGCCCTGGTGCTGCTGGCGGTGAGCGGAGGCCTCCTGCTCAGCGGCCAGGCCCGCTGGCTGGGGAGGGTGGATGCCGGCATGGCGCTGAACGCTGCGGCGCTGGCGCTGGGGGTGGGGCTGGCAGAGGAGTTGCTCTTCCGCGGCTGGCTCTGGGGCGAGCTGGCGCTGGGCAGGGCGGGCCGCCATGCCCTGGTGCTGCAAGCCCTGATCTTCGCGCTGGTGCATCCCTGGTTCCGGGCACCGGGACTGCTGGCGCCCCTGCTGCTCATCGGACTGCTGCTGCTGGGGGTGGCTCTGGCCAACGAACGCCAGCTCGCCGGGGGCTGCCTGTGGGGAGCCATCGGGCTGCATGGCGGCCTGGTGGGTGGCTGGTTCCTGGTACAGCACGGGCTGGTGGCAATCAGCCCGCAGGCCCCCGGCTGGTGGGTGGGGCCGGGCAGCGGCGATGTGAACCCGATCGGTGGCCTCAGCGGCACTCTGGCGCTGGGCCTGCTGCTGATCGCTCAGCGCACCGCCTTGGCCAGGGCGCGGCGGCCTTCCACCGGAGCCCTGAGGGCCTCATCCAGGGGCGCCAGGCCGTAATCCCGCTCCAGCAGATCCATCACCGTGCGGCCGAAATCAGCGGGGTTGCGGTCAAAGGCCTCCAGGCAGATGCGCCCGAAGGTGCTGCCCATCGGCTCGGGGTTCCAGAGGGTCTTGCGCGCCGCCCAGGGCATCATGCTCATCGGGTTGTAGCCGGGCTTGATCAGGCCCTGGTCGAAGCCGTATTGCTCCAGATGGGTGTGGGGCTGCAGGCCGATGAAGAAGATCGCCGGCTCCACCTTGTCGGCGCCGAAGATGCGCTCCAGCTCGCGGTGATAGGCCACGGTCTGGCGGATCGTTTCGGGGCGTTCATCGATCACATTGAACGAGTAGTTCACCGACACGTGATGGCGGAAGCCGGCCCGCGCCAGGAGGCGGCAATTCTCGAGCACAGTGCGCAGGTTGTAGCCCATGCGCATCTTGCGCACGAGCTCCTGGGATCCGGAGGTGATGCCGATCTCGAAATACTCCATCCCGGTGGCCACCATCAGCTCGGCCAGCTCGGCATCGAGGTTGTCGGCGCGGATGTAGGCGGCCCAGCGGATGTCGTTCCAGCCTTCGGCCAGGATCGCCCGCAGCAACGCCTTGGCGTCATCGATGTAGCGGCGCGCCGGGATGAACTGGGCATCGGTGAACCAGAAGCCGCGCACGCCGCGGCGGTAGAGCTGCCGCATCTCAGCGATCACCTCCTCAACGGGATTCACCCGCACCGCCTTGCCCTCCACCACCGTGTAGACGCAGTAGCAGCAGTTGTGGGGGCAGCCGCGCTTGGTCTGCACGCCCACATAGAAATCACCACCCTCCAGGTACCACTCAAGCTGCGGCCAGATTGAGGCGATGTAGTCGTAGTTGCAGGCGGTTTTTTCGATGCTTCCCGGCTGTTCATGGATCAGGCCGGGCCGTGGTGTCTCACCGGCCACGAAGCAGCGCTCGGCGGCGATCGACTGGCCCCGTATCAGCTTGTCCAACAGCGGCTCCCCCTCCCCCACCGACACCACCGTGCCGGCGGGCAACTTGCGGCTCAATTGCTCGTAGAACACGCTCACGGCGCCGCCGCCGATCACGGCCCGGGCCTGCCGGTGGTGCTGGCGCGCCCGTTTCAGCCCCTGCTTCACCAGCCGCAGATTGCGCCAGAGCTCGCCGTAGAAGGCCGTCATCAGACCCAGGCCGCCAAGGGCACCGCGCAGGCGTTTGAGCGGATTGCGGGCATAGAACACCTCGAAGGAATGCTGCAGCGGATTGCCGCTGCGGCCATCAACCGGCGCATAGATCTGGATGTCGCGCCAGGAGAACACCAGCAGGGTGGGCCGGAAGGCATCCACGGTGCGGCGCAGCACCCGCTGCACATCGAGCACAGGCACGGCGGCCAGATCGAGGATGCGCTGGGACAGATGCGGAAACTGCTTGTGCAGGTGGTCAGCCAGATAGATCGGGCCGATCGGGAAGATCGGGTTGCAGGGCAGCCGCACCAGCAGCACCCGGTGGTCGCTCGCAGCGCTCAAGGATCTCGCCGGGCACAAGGAGTGAGCGGACGCTAACCAGCTCCCGCCAGAGCCTGGGCGATGGCCTCGGCCCGGCGCCGCAGCGGTGACGGCAGCCAGGGAATCCAGTGCCGATGCACACACAGGCGCGGCTGCAGCCGCCAGCCCTGGCGCTCCAGCAGCCGGGCAAGCTGCGGCGGGGCCGGCTGTGGGTAGGCCGGATTGATCACATCGCCGCTGTCGATCCCGCCCAGATCGTCGATGCCCGCCTCCAGGGCCTCTCCCAGCCGGTCGGCAGGCCAGAGGTTGGGCGGCAGCTGCAGATGCACCTCCGGTGGCAGGATCCGCCGCGCCTCCGCGACAGTGGTCAGCAACCCGTTCAGCAGCCCCGCCGGCAGCGGCGCGGGCGCTGCGCCGCCGGGCCGCCAGGGCTGCAGGATCACCTCCTGGATGTGGCCCCAACGCCGTTGCAGCAGGGCGATCAGACGCAGGGCGTCGCGGCGCTCGCCCGCCTGTTCCCCCACCCCCAGCAACAGGCCGGTGGTGAAGGGAATTCCCAGGCGGCCCGCCTGCTCCAGCTGGGCCAGGCGCAGATCGAGCCGTTTGCTGGGGGCCCCGCGGTGCAGCTGCTCGAAGGCCGCTCCCAGGCCCTCCAGCATCAGGCCCAGGGAGGGGTTGAGCCGGCCCAGAGCGGCCATCTCCCGCCGCGACAGCGGCCCGGCATTGGTGTGGGGCAGCCGGCCTGCGGCGAGGGCCAGCTGGCTGAGGCGCCGCAGACGGGCAAACCAGGCGGCCCGGCCGCCGGAGCCGGGGGGCAGCTCGCCGCTGAGCAGCAGCACCTCCCGGGCCCCGGGGCGGCTGGCCAGCTGCTGGCGGGCGGTGGCGTCGCTGAGGTTGTCGGCCGGGGCCGCGCCGGCCAGCTCCTCAGGCCGGACGGGGCGGCGGAAGCCGCAGTAGCCGCAGGCGTTGAAGCAGGCGCGGGTGGGCACCAGGGTGACGCTGGGGCTCCAGGTGATGACGGCGGAACGGCTCAAGACAAGGGCCCGGGGCGCGGGGGGCAGCCCGCAAACGATGGCCGCTGCGCCAGCCCCCACCGCAACCCCCCTTCACAAATCCCGCAACGTTCTGTTACGTTGGTGGCGACGGGATTCCGTCGTACGTCCCCTCCGCAGCCGTTGCGCCCTCGGGCCTGGCGGTGGCAGCTGGTCCTGTCCTGCTGCGCGGAGTTATCCAACCTCTACCCGTTCTCATGACCACCACTCTCCAGCAGCGCTCCGGCGCCTCCAGCTGGGAGCAGTTCTGCGAGTGGGTCACCTCCACCAACAACCGCCTCTACGTGGGCTGGTTCGGTGTGCTGATGATCCCCACCCTGCTGGCTGCCACCATCTGCTTCATCGTGGCCTTCATCGCCGCTCCCCCCGTCGACATCGACGGCATCCGCGAGCCCGTTGCCGGCTCCCTGCTCTACGGCAACAACATCATCTCCGGTGCTGTCGTTCCCTCCAGCAACGCCATCGGCCTGCACTTCTACCCCATCTGGGAAGCCGCTTCCCTCGATGAGTGGCTCTACAACGGCGGCCCCTATCAGCTGGTGGTCTTCCACTTCCTGATCGGTGTGTTCTGCTACATGGGCCGCGAGTGGGAACTCTCCTACCGCCTCGGCATGCGCCCCTGGATCTGCGTCGCCTACAGCGCCCCCGTGGCTGCTGCTTCGGCCGTGTTCCTGGTGTACCCCTTCGGTCAGGGCTCCTTCTCCGACGGCATGCCCCTCGGCATCAGCGGCACCTTCAACTTCATGCTGGTGTTCCAGGCTGAGCACAACATCCTGATGCACCCCTTCCACATGCTCGGTGTGGCCGGTGTGTTCGGTGGCTCCCTGTTCTCCGCCATGCACGGCTCCCTCGTCACCAGCTCACTGGTGCGTGAAACCACCGAGAGCGAGAGCCAGAACTACGGCTACAAGTTCGGCCAGGAGGAAGAGACCTACAACATCGTGGCTGCCCACGGTTACTTCGGTCGCCTGATCTTCCAGTACGCCTCCTTCAACAACAGCCGCAGCCTGCACTTCTTCCTGGCTGCCTGGCCGGTGGTGGGCATCTGGTTCACCGCCCTGGGCGTGAGCACGATGGCCTTCAACCTCAACGGGTTCAACTTCAACCAGTCGATCCTCGACGGCCAGGGCCGCGTGGTGAACACCTGGGCCGACGTGCTGAACCGCGCCAACCTGGGCATGGAAGTGATGCACGAGCGCAACGCTCACAACTTCCCCCTCGACCTGGCGGCTGCAGAAGCCACCCCCGTGGCTCTGACCGCCCCGGCAATCGGCTGAAGCTGAGCGGGCTGGGATCACCTCTGGGCTTGCTCAGCGGTGGGACCCAGCCTTCCCTAGCTCTAGAGCGGACGGAATCCCCTTCTGACCCCCTCGACAGAGGGGGTTTTGCTTGTTCAGTGGGGATTTGAGCTGGTATCCGATCGGGTGTCAGGCACCGGTGCAGGACACCAGGGACACAGCCCTTTCGCCTGCCAGCGAAGCCGATGGTCGGACTTGAACCGACGACCTACTGATTACGAATCAGTTGCTCTACCGCTGAGCTACACCGGCACGATCTCGAAACTACCACTTGAAGGATGTCCCCCCGGCAGCATGGCCAAAGGCACTGAGCCATCCCCAATCGACCCAGCCCTGCGGGCCCGGCTGCTCCAGGAAGCACGCACACCGTGGCGGAGCCTCAGGAGAGCCCTGTGGTTTGCATTGACCGCCTCCGCGGGCCTGGGCCTGGCCACGATGGCGCTGCGCTCGGCGGGCGGGCAGCAGGTGGCCTCAGTCGATCTGCTGATCCAGGTCGCCGCTCTGATCGCCTGCAGTTCCCTGCTCTGGTTCGACCGCAACCGGATCCCCTCCGGCTGAAAGGCCTTCCGCCGCCGCTTGATCCGCAGGGCCAGCCTGCAGGTCCAGCGGGTCCAGCAGCAGCACCGGCAAGCCCAGGCTGAGACGTTCGCCGGCCAGGTGTGCAGCGCTCAGAGCCGGTACTGCCGCGAGATCGGCGGCGGACCGGCTGAGCAGCCAGACGCTTTGCAGCAGCTGTTGCCACTGCCACAGCAGCAGGGCCAGCAGCGGCACGGCCAGCAGCAGGCTCGCCAGGCGGTGGCCGGGCTCCAGGGGGGACAAGGTGCCTGCCAGGGCGGCATGGCTGTCAAGGGTCCAGAACAGGGGCAGCAGGGCCGCCGCTCCGCCAGCCATCAGCAGCTTCAGGGGGAGGACCTCCTGAGCTTCCGCCAGGCGGCGCTGCATGGGGCTGCGGGCAGCGAGCGGCACCTGCACCAGCAGCAGCGAGCAGCAGTCGGCCGGCCGGCGCCAGAGCAGCAGCGCCGGGCCGAGAGCCCCCAGGCCCCACACGAGCAGGCGCTCGAGCGCTGGCAGGGGGCCAGGATCAGCACCGGCCAGGAGCAGCACCAGCAGCAGCACCTCGAGGGGGATGGCCCCGAGGGCGATCAGCTGGAGCCAGAGCAGGGGCTCGCTGCGCGAAGTCACGGGTGCCGGCCGGGGAAGGGGAGTCAGACGCTGAGGGTGCGCCGCTGGGTGACCAGCCTGAACGCTTCGATGCGATCGCTCTCCTGCCAGCTGCTGAAGCGGTCGCAGGCGACGCCGCACTCGAAACCGGTAGCCACCTCCTTGACGTCGTCCTTGTTGCGCCGCAGGGAGTCGAGATCGCCCTCGTAGACCTTCTCCTTGCCCCGCCAGACGCGCAGCTTGGCGTTGCGCTGCAGCTTGCCGCTGGTGATGTAACAACCGGCCACGGCGCTCTTGCCGATGCTGAACACGGCACGCACCTCCGCCTCGCCCAGGGGCTCCTCCACCAGTTCGGGCTCCAGCAGCCCCTCCATGGCCAGCTGGATGTCCTCGAGCAATTTGTAGATCACGTCGTAATCACGCACATCCACACCGGTGGCATCAGCAGCGCGCTTGGCGCCGGAGGCCATGGAGGTGTTGAAGCCCACGATCACGGCGCCGGAGGCGGCTGCCAGGTCCACATCGGTTTCGGTGATCTCGCCAGGGGCCGAGAGCAGCACCCGCACCTGCACCTCCCCCTGGGGCAGCTGCTCAAGGGAGCCCAGGATCGCCTCCACCGAACCCTGCACATCGGCCTTGAGGATCAGATTGAGTTCCTTGAGTTCGCCCTCGCTGGCCTGGCCGGACATCGAAGCCAGGGACACCCGCCGCGAGGCCATCTGCTGGGCCAGCTTGGTGGCCCGCGCCTCGTTGGCCCGGTCGCCCACCACGGCACGGGCAGCTTTCTCGTCGGGATACACCTCGAACTCGTCGCCGGCGGTGGGCACTTCACTGAAGCCCAGGGCCTCCACCGCAGAGGAGGGGCCGGCCGTCTTCACCCGCCGGCCCGTGTCGTCCACCATGGCGCGCACCTTGCCCAGCACCGGGCCAGCCGCCAGCACGTCGCCGCTGCGCAGGGTGCCGTTCTGGATCAGCAGCGTGGCCACCGGTCCCTTGGCCTTGTCCAGGTGAGCCTCGATCACGGTGCCGCGGGCCATCCGGTCGGGGTTGGCCTGCAGGTCCTCCACTTCGGAGACCAGCAGAATCATCTCCAGCAGGCTGTCGATGCCCTCCGCCTTGATGGCGCTCACCGGCACCATCACCGTGCTGCCACCCCAGTCCTCGGCCACCAGCTCCTGGGCCGAGAGTTCCTGCTTCACCCGCTCGGCGGAAGCGCCCTCCTTGTCGATCTTGTTGATCGCCACCACGATCGGCACCTTGGCCGCCCTGGCGTGGCTGATCGCCTCAAGGGTCTGGGGACGCACCCCGTCATCGGCAGCCACCACCAGCACGGCGATGTCGGTCACCTTGGTGCCGCGGGCGCGCATGGCGGTGAAGGCCTCGTGGCCGGGGGTGTCCAGGAAGGTGAGCCGGCGGGGCTGGCCGGCCTGCTCGATCTCCACCTGGTAGGCGCCGATGTGCTGGGTGATGCCGCCTGCCTCACCGGCGGCCACGCGGGTTTTGCGGATGGCGTCGAGCAGGCTCGTCTTGCCGTGGTCCACGTGACCCATCACGGTGACCACCGGTGGACGGCGGATGAGGTGTTCCAGGTCGCTCTCCTCGATCATCTCCACCGTCTTGGCGGCGGCTTCCTCCACGTCATCGGCCAGCACCGGCACGCCGAATTCCTGGGAGACCGTTTCGATGGTGGAGAGGTCGAGGCTCTGGGTGACGGTGGCGATGATCCCCTTGAAAAAGAGGCTCTTGATGATCTCGGAGCTTTCCACGCCGAGTTTCTCGGCCAGCTCCTGAACCGTGAGGTTGCCCTCAGGCACGATCAGCATCTCCGGCCGCTGCTGTTTGGCCTCCCGTGCCGCCCGCAGTTCCATCGCCCGGCGACGCTGGCGCTGACGGGTGGTTTCCTTGCGGCGTTTGCGCACGGCCACGGTGGGCTTGGCGACCCTGCCGGCGGAGCTGCGCGGCTTGGCCGGCCGCGCCAGGCTGGCCTGGAGCACCACCGCCTCCTGTTCACCGGCGTAGCCACTGGTTTCAGCGGTGAGGGCGTCATCGTTCTCACCGATGATGTGCACCTTCGGCCGCTGCCGCTGGGGTGAACGGCTGCGCAGAGCCTCGAGTTTGGCGCTGTCATCCCAGTCAGGACGGCGCGGCCGGCCGGTCGGACCCACAGGGGCACGGAAGCCGGGGCGCCGCGGCGCTGAGGGCGGCGTGGCAGCGGGCCGCGCCGGGTCCGTGCTGGTGGGACCACCGGCGGCCGTTTCGCCCCGTTCCCCCGGCCGCCGCGGCGGCGGCGCCGGGGTGCGGCCCGAAGGCTTCTGCAGCTGCATCAGTTCGCCCGGGGCCATGGGCTTGCGCATGCCCGCAGGCATCCCTGGTCGCGACGGTGCCGCGGGGCGGCCTGGACCGTTGCCGGCCACGGGAGTGCTGCTGTCGCGGCGGATCGGTTTGCCCACCAGCTCCAGCCGGCTGGGCCCGGACCGGCCCGGCTGGCTGGGGCGGCTGGGGGCGGGGGCACCGGAGCGCTTGGGAGCGGTGGGGCGCGGGCTGACCGGCGAGCGGTTCACCACCGGAGCCGGACGGCTGGGGACAGGCTGGCCGGCCATCGGTTTGCCCACGATCTGGGGCCGGCCCGGGCCGGCGGGCCGGGCCGGGATCTCCGGCCTGCGGCTGACGCCAGGCGCTGCCGGACGCGCCGGCTTGGAGGCGATCACCACCGGCGGGCCACTGGCGGACTTGGGTGCCGGCGCTGCTGCGGAACGTCCGGGAGCGGAGCGGTTGTCGGCTGCGGCCGGCTTGGCGGGCGCGGCGGGTCGAGCCGGGGGGGCACTGGCGGCGCGGGCAGGGGCCGCCGGGGCAGGGGCCACCGGGGCTGTGGGCCGGGCGGGCGCCGCGGGCTTGACCGCCGCAGGAGGCCCGGCCGGTTGGGCCGGCGTGGCGAGCCGCTGGGGGGCAGTGGGCTTGGTGGGGGCCCCTAGACCCGCGGTCGCCGGCGGAGGCGCCAGCCGGGCCGCGGCGGCAGGGCCAGGGGCTGCGGCCTTTTTGACGGTGAGGATCGCCTTGGCGGGAGAGCCAGCGCCGGGCCGGCCGGCCGATCCGTTGCCGCCCTTCTCCAGCAGCTGGCGGATGCGGGAGGCCTCGCTGTCGCTGATGGAGCTGCTATGGCTCTTCACGGCCAGCCCCAGCGTCTCGGCGGCATCGAGCACGTCCTTGTTCTCCAGGCCCAGGTCCCGGGAAAGCTCGTAAATTCTGACTTTGCCGCTGCTGGTCATTCAGTTCTCCAATGGACAGGGCCCCAGGCCCGCGGGGCGGTTCCAGGGGACACCGGCCGCCAGCGCACAGCGGCCAATTGCCATCTTGCCTCAGGGCCGGTGATCAGCGCCTCGCCATGGTCGCCAAACGCTGCTCGAGCTGCTCCAGCAGAGTGTCGTCCAGCTGGCAGCGCAGGCCCCGCTGCAGGCGCCGGCGCCGGCGCGCTTCCTGCAGACAGGCCGGATCGGGGCAGAGGTAGGCCGATCGGCCCATGCCCCGATCCAGCGCCACGCCACCTGAAGCCAGACGGATGACCCGCCACAGCTGGCGGCGATCCCGCAGCTGGCGGCAGGCCACGCAGCGCCGCAACACCGGTCGGCCGGTCATGGCGCTCAGCTCTCCCGCAGGGCACCGGCCTCCTCACTGAGGCCGCCCTCCTCCAGCTCCTCCTCCGGGGTGGGATAGAGCTCGCGCAGGCGGGCGTCCTCCTCGGCTCGGGCCGCCTGCTCCACCGCCAGCCGCGCCTCGGCCTCGGAGTGCAGGCGCTCCTCCTCCTGACGGTGGGCGATCAGTTCGGCCGCCACCGCATCCTCGGCCACCTGGTCGTACTCGCAGGCGTTCTTGATATCGAGCTTCCAGCCCGTCAGGCGAGCCGCCAGGCGCACGTTCTGGCCCTCGCGGCCGATCGCCAGGCTGAGCTGGTCCGGGGGAACCAGCACATGGGCGTGGTGGCCGTCAGGGTCCACCAGCCGAACCATCTCCACCCGGGCCGGACTCAGGGAGTTGGCGATGTACTGGCCGGGGTCGGGCGACCAGCGGATCACATCGATCTTCTCGCCGCGCAGTTCGTTCACCACCTGCTGGATGCGGGAGCCGCGAGCGCCGATGCAGGCCCCCACCGGGTCGACCTCGCGCTCCACCGAATCCACGGCCACCTTGGTGCGGGGGCCCACCGAGCGGCTGGGAGGGTTGGCTTCGCGGGCCACCGCCACGATGCGCACCGATCCCTCCTGGATCTCAGGCACCTCGTTCTCGAACAGGTACACCACCAGGCCGGCGTTGGCGCGGCTCACGAACAGCTGGGGCCCGCGCCGCGGCACCTCGCTCACCTCCTTGAGGAACACCTTGAAGGTGGCGTTGGCGCGGTAGTTGTCGTTGGGCAACTGGTCGCGGCGGGGGAGCTCGGCCTCCACCTCGGGGCGGCCCAGACCGCTGCTCACGGCCATGATCACGCTCTGACGCTCGAAGCGGATCACCCGGGCGGTGAGCACAGGATCCTCCAGATCGGCGAACTCCTCCTGGATCATGCGGCGCTGCTGGTCGCGCAGCTTCTGAGCCAGCACCTGCTTGGTGGTGGCGGCGGCCATGCGGCCGAAGTCATCCTTCTCCGGTGTCACATCCAGCACCACCGTGTCGCCGATCTGGGCATCTTCAGCCACCTGCCGCACTTCCTCGATGGCGATCTGGTGGTCGTCACTCTCCACCTCCTCCACGATGATCTTGGAGGCCAGCACCCGGTAGCCCTCCTCCTCCAGGTCGAGCTGCACGTCAAAATTGGAGAAGTACTCCTCTTCGAAGGGGTCCTCGCTGATGCCCAGATAGAGGGTGCGGCGGTAGCGCTCGTAGCCCTTGAGCAGGGCTTCACGCAGGGCGGCTTCCACAACCACGGGCGGCAGCTTCTTCTCGTCGCTGATGTCGTCGATGAGGTTGTTCAGGCCGGGGAGCAGGACCAGAGCCATGGGTCTTCGGTTTTGAGGTGATTCGGTTTTGGGGTGGATTCAGTTGTCGTCGCCGGCGCTCGCCAGCCGCACGGTGATCACCGCCTCGCTGGGGATACGCTTGGTGCGGCCACGGATGTTGATCCGCAGCTCGCCGGCCTTGCGCTCGAGCAGCAGCCCGTCGCAGTGCGCCTCGCCTCCCCGGGTGTCGCGGTAGCGCACGGCCACCGGAAATCCGCGGAAGCTGCGGAAGTCGCGGTCGTCGCGCAGCTCGGCGCTGACGCCGGGGCTGCTGACTTCAAGAACATAGGCCGTCTCCCCCATCAGCCCCGCCGCCTCGATCGCCTCGCCCAGAGGGCCGCTGAGGCTGGCGCAGTCGTCAAGGCTGATGTCGTCGCCGTCGGGTCGCTGCACCAGCACCTGCAGGGTCACGGGGATCCGGTGGGTGAGCAGCTGCAGATCACGCAGCTCGAAACCGGCAGCGGCCACCTGGGAGCGGGCGAGCTGCCCGAGCTCGGGGATCAGCGGATGGGGCACGGCGGCAGGGGGGCGCTGATCACAACCTAGGGATCGCCGGATCGGGTGTCGGCGGAGCACCGCCGCTGGCGCCCCCTGCCAGGGGCCGCTCAGGCGTCGCCCGTGCCTGACCCCGCCCCCGCCTGGCCCATCGCCGCCCCCAGGTCGATCACCGGCGCCTCGGCGTAGTAGTCGCTCTGCACCACCGTGCCGCGCTGATTGCTGTCCTGGTTGAGGCACTGGCCCCGCTGCTCGTCACTGCGCAGGTACTGGCACACCCTTGCCCAGAGCTTGGCCCGGGTTCCCGGGGCCCCCTGGCTGAAGTGCACCAGGTCGTTGCCGCCGGCCATGCCCTGGATCTCCACCTGACAGAGGGTGCAGCGCTGACGGCTGCCGGGAGGAATTGCTGCCATGTTGCGCAGGTGAGCAGGACAGCAACTTAGGCGGATGCGACTGCTGCAGATCAGCGATCCACACCTGCTGGCCGACCCGGCCGCCCGCTACCGCGGCCGCCGGCCAGGCGAGCACCTGGCCGAGGCCCTGCGCCAGGGGGCTGCCCGTTCTCCCCTGCCGCAGCTGCTGCTGATCAGCGGCGATCTCTGCCAGGACGAGAGCTGGGGTGGCTACGTGCAACTGCGCCGGCTGCTGCAGAACTGGCCCACACCGGTGGCGTTGCTGTGCGGCAACCACGACCATCCCCAGCTGCTGCGGGCAGCCCTCGGCCGCCAGGCGCTGCTGGCGCCGGCGCTGCTGGAGCTCGAGGACTGCCGGCTGGCCCTGCTCGAGAGCCACCAGGCCGGCCGCAGCGGCGGGATGCTGGGCAGGCTCCAGCTCGAATGGCTGGCCGGGCGCTTGCGGCGCCCCTCGGCGGGGCCTCCGCGCCCCCTGCTGGTTGCGCTCCATCACCCGCCGCTGCCGATCGGCGATCCGGCCTTCGACGCCATCGGCCTCGAGGATGGAGCCGCCCTGCTGGAGCTGCTGGCCGAGGTGCCGGAGCTGGCTGGGGTGGTGTTCGGTCATGTCCACCAGCACTGGCAGGGGGTCCTGCCCGGCCGTCAGGGGGTGCCGCTGCTGGGCTGTCCCTCCACCCTCTGCGGCTTCGGCCCGGTGCAGCCCTGCCCGCTCGGCCGCCCTGACGATCCAGGCGGCCGCTGGCTGCTGCTCGGTGAACCGGCAGGCCTGCGTCACTCGCTGCTGCGCTGGCCTGCGCCCACCCCGGCAGCTGCCTAGCGTCAGGGCCCTGCGGCTGCTGGCTCCCCCCGTGTCGTTGTTTCCGGTTCGGCTCCTGGCGATGCTGCTGAGCGGCCTGCTGCTCATGGCGCCGGCATCGGCCCTGGCCGCCAGCAGCGCCGAAGCCGACGGCGCCGCTCCCCACAGCTTCGTGGCCGCTGCCGCCCGCGCCGTGGCGCCGGCCGTGGTGCGCATCGACATCGAGCGCAGCGTCGCCCGCCAGCCATTGGACCCGGTGCTGCTCGACCCTCTGCTGCGCGATCTCTTCGGTGACCCCTCCGGCAGCCGGCGGGAGCGGGGTCAGGGTTCCGGGGTGGTGATCGAAGCGGCTCGCGGCCTGGTGCTCACCAACGCCCATGTGGTGGATCAGGTGGACCGTGTCGAAGTGACCCTCGCCGATGGCCGTCAGCTGGATGGCGAAGTGGTGGGCTCCGACCCGGTAACGGATCTGGCGGTGGTGCGGGTGCGCGGCGGCGGCACGCTGCAGGCGGCTCCGCTGGGGGATTCCGAAGCCCTGGAAGTGGGGGACTGGGCCATCGCCCTGGGCAGTCCCTACGGCCTTGAGCGCACGGTGACCCTGGGCATCGTCAGCAGCCTGCACCGCGACATCAACAGCCTCGGCTTCTCCGACAAGCGTCTCGATCTGATCCAGACCGACGCCGCCATCAACCCGGGCAATTCCGGCGGCCCGCTGATCGACGCCGCCGGCCGGGTGATCGGCATCAACACCCTGGTGCGCTCCGGCCCGGGGGCCGGCCTGGGCTTTGCCATTCCCATCAACCTGGCGCGGCGGGTGGCCGATCAGCTGGCCAGCGGCGGCCAGGTGGTGCACCCCTACCTGGGGCTCCAGCTGGTGGCACTCACCGCCCGCCGAGCCCGCGAGAACAACCGCGATCCGGCGGCCCTGCTGCAGCTTCCCGAGCGTGACGGGGCCCTGGTGCAGCGGGTGCTGGAGAACAGCCCGGCCGCAACCACCGGGCTACGGCGCGGCGATCTGGTGGTGAGCGTGGCCGGTCAGCCGATCCGCGATCCGGCCGCCCTGCTGCAGCGGGTGGACCGCTCGGAGGTGGGCCAGCCCCTGGCCATCACCGTGCTGCGCAACCAGAGGGAACTGACCCTCTCGATCAGCCCCGCTCCCCTGCCCCAGGCGGGATGAGGGTTGCTACGGTCGCGGGCCTCCGGAGCGGATGGATGGCGGATCTGCAGGATCAGATGAAGCGGGCGGTGGCGGCGGCCGCCAGCGAGCAGATCCGCAGCGGCATGGTGGTGGGCCTGGGCTCGGGTTCCACCGCCGCCCTGATGATCCAGGCGCTCGGCGCCAGGCTGCGCAGCGGTGAGCTGAGCGACATCGCCGGCGTGACCACGTCCTTTCAGGGGGAGGTGCTGGCCGCCGAGCTGGGCATTCCGCTGCGCGGCCTCAATGCCGTGGAGCGCATCGATCTGGCCATCGATGGCGCCGACGAGGTGGATCCCTCCTTCCAGTTGATCAAGGGGGGCGGGGCCTGTCACGTGCAGGAGAAGCTGGTGGCGAGCCGAGCCGAGCGCTTTGTGGTGGTGGTGGATGCCAGCAAGCTGGTGGACACCCTCAACCTGGCGTTCCGGCTGCCGGTGGAGGTGCTGCCCGCTGCCTGGCGCCAGGTGAGCGCCCAGCTGCTCGAATTGGGGGGTGAAGCCGAGCTGCGCATGGCCGTGCGCAAGGCCGGGCCGGTGGTCACCGACCAGGGCAATCTGGTGCTGGATGTGGCCTTCGGCGGCGGCATCGCTGATCCCCAGGGCCTGGAGCAGGCCATCAACAACCTGCCCGGCGTGCTCGAGAACGGCCTGTTCGTGAACCTCGCCGATCAGGTGCTGGTGGGCGAGATCGTCGATGGGGTTGCGGGTGTGCGCGATCTGCAGAAACGCTGATGGGGGCCTTGATCGCCCCGCTGCTGGCGCTGCTGCTCGCCTTGGGGCCGGCATCGGCAGCCGGACCGGCCAGCGGCCAGCAGACCTATCGCTGTGACGGTGATCCGCTGCTGGCCCGCGCTGACAACGGGCCGGTGGACGCGGTCGGGATCCCCAACGAGGTGGCGGGCACCGCGCCGGGGGCCTTCGTGGTGCTGCACTGGCGTGATCTGGTGCTGCAACTGCCGCGCAGCAACGATGCCGGCCCCCCCAGCTACAGCGACGGCAAGTGGTGGTGGAGCCTGGAGGATCCGGCACATCCCCGCTTCCAACTGCGCCAGGGGCTGGGCACGATCACCTCCTTCAGCTGCGCAGCGGAGCCGTCACCGCAGCCGGCTTGAGCCAGCGCCGGCTGCCTCGGGCACTGGGCTCGGGCAGGGGCTCGATCAGCTCTGCTGCAGCCGCCGTCGCACCGACTCCCCGTGGCTGTGCAGCCCCTCGCTCTCGGCCAGGGTCATCACCGCCGCTCCGGTGGCCTCGAGGGCCTCTCGGTTGAAGCCGATCAACGAGGTGTGGCGCAGGAAGGTCTCCACCCCCAGGGCCCCGGCGAAGCGGGCGGTGCCACCGGTGGGCAGGGTGTGGTTGGGACCGGCGAGGTAATCGCCCACCGCCTCCGGGCTCCAGGGGCCCAGGAAGATGGCGCCGGCGTGGCGGATGCGCGCCGCCAGCGGCTCGGGATCCTCCACCAACAGCTCCAGGTGCTCCGGGGCGAAGCGATCGCTGAGGGCAGCGGCGATCTCCAGGTCGTCACACACCACCACCAGCCCCCAGTCACGCAGGGCGGCGCGGGTGATGGCTGCACGGGGGTGGCCGGCGAGCTGGGCCTCCAGAGCCGCCGGCAGAGCGTCGGCCAGTTCCCTGCTGGTGGTGAGCAGGATGGCCGCAGCCAGGGGGTCGTGTTCGGCCTGGGCCAGCAGATCAGCGGCCACCAGGTCCACGCGGGCGCTGCGGTCGGCGATCACAAGCACTTCACTGGGGCCCGCCAGCGAATCGATCGCCACCCGTCCGTACACCGCCTTCTTGGCCAGGGTCACGTAGAGATTTCCCGGGCCGCTGATCACATCCACCCGGGGCACGCTCTCGGTGCCGAAGGCCAGGGCTGCCACCGCCTGGGCCCCGCCCACCCGGTAGACCTCCTCCAGCCCGGCCAGGTGGGCTGCCGCCAGCACGGTGGAGTTGGGCTCGCCGCCGGGACCGGGCGGTGTCACCATCACCAGCCGCTCCACCCCCGCCACCCGCGCCGGCACCGCATTCATCAGCACGGTGCTGGGGTAGGCGGCCCGTCCGCCCGGCACATAGAGACCGGCCCGTTCCACCGGCCGCCAACGGCGGCCCAGGTGCTCACCGTGGGGTCCCTGCACATCCAGATCGGCGGGAACCTGGCGCCGGTGGAACGCCAGGATGCGGTCATGGGCCAGCTCCAGGGCCTGGCGCAGCCCAGGCTCACAGGCCTGCCAGGCGGCTGCAAGCCGCTCCCGGGGAATGCGCAGCGGCTCCGGTCGCACGCCATCGAAGCGCTCGCTGAGCTCCAGCAGTGCCCGGTCGCCGCCCTGGCGCACCTGCTCGAGGATGGCCTCCACGCTCCGCGCGGCCGCCGCCATCTGCGCACCTGCGGTGCGCCCGGCGATTGCCGCCAGGCGTTCGGCGGCCTGCGGCCCCTGCTGCAAGCGGCTGATGGTGAGTCCCTGATCGGTGGGGCCGCTCAGCTCGGGAGCACTCAGCTCGGGAGCACTCAGGTCGGCGGCGGAGGCAGGCACGGCAGACATCCTGGGCGCGGCCATTCAAATTAGGGCCGCACCGCCTCTGAGCCCCCTTTGGCCCCCAGGGTCTTCAGATCACTCAGATCACTCGGTGGGACGTCTTGCCCGGGGCCGCCCAGAGGTTGGTGGGGGCCTGGCGGTAGGATCATCGATTGCCGAAACAGCCTCTTTCAGCCTGTGGCCAATAACAAGTCGTCGAAGAAGCGGATCGAGATCGCCGAGCGCAACCGCCTGCGCAATCGCTCCTACAAGTCGGCCCTGCGCACCTTGATGAAGCGCTGCTTCCTGGCCTGCAGCGCCTGCAGCGAGGACGCCGGTGAGGCCGGCCGTGACGCCGTGCGCCAGAACATGAGCGCCGCCTTCAGCAAGATCGACAAGGCCGTCAAGGTGGGGGCTCTGCACCGCAACACCGGCGCCCACCAGAAATCACGCCTGAGCGCCGCCGCCAGGAGTGTGCTCGAGCCTGCCGCAGGCAGCTGAGCGGTTTCGCCGCCATGGCGGCTGCCTTTCGGCGCCCGCCTTCGCCATGACCCCGCCCTCCCCATCCGTTGCGCCGCGGCGGGATCAGGCCAGCGCAATGACTCAGGCCCCGCTGGTTGATTCTCACTGCCACATCGTGTTCCGCGATTTCGAGGGGGACCTCGACGCGGTCGCTGCCCGCTGGCGGCAGGCGGGAGTGAAGGCCCTGGTGCACGCCTGCGTCGAGCCCTCCCAGATCGCCGCGATCCGCGCCCTGGCGGATCGCTTCGCCGAACTGCGCTATTCCGTGGGGGTGCATCCTCTCGACACCGAGCACTGGGCCGCGGACACCGCGCAGGTGCTGCGGGAGGCGGCCGGTGCCGATCCCCGGGTGGTGGCCATCGGCGAGCTTGGTCTCGATCTGTTCCGCCAGAGCAATCTCAACGACCAGCTGGCGGTGCTGCGGCCCCAGCTGGATCTGGCCTCTGAACTGGATCTGCCCGTGATCATCCACTGCCGCGATGCCGCCGAGGCGATGCTGGTCGAGCTGCGCCACCGGGCAGAACAGGGGCGCTGTCCCCGGGGTGTGATGCACTGCTGGGGAGGCACTCCTGAAGAGATGCGGGAGTTTCTGGACCTGGGCCTCTACATCAGCTTCAGCGGGGTGGTCACCTTCGCCAAGGCCGAGGCCACCCATGCCTGTGCCCGCGAGGTGCCACCCCACCGCTATCTGGTGGAGACGGACTGCCCCT
Source organism: Cyanobacteria bacterium J06638_7 (assembly GCA_039818745.1). GTDB lineage: Bacteria > Cyanobacteriota > Cyanobacteriia > PCC-6307 > Cyanobiaceae > NIES-981. The sequence goes on along the minus strand of JBCBTI010000002.1, from coordinate 152,749 downwards.
TCCTGGCTCCGGTGCCCAGGCGCGGCAAGCGCAACGAACCCGCCTACGTGGCCGCCGTGGCGGCCCGGGTGGCCGAGCTGCGCGGCGAACCGTTGGATGTCGTGGCCAATACCAGCAGCGCCAATGCCGCGACGCTGTTTAGGCTTGACCTTCACACTGTATGATGATCCATTGGCCTGGACGCGAATTCGCTCCCTGTTGTCGAAGCCTGCAGCCCTGAAGCGAGTTTTCTGAGGGCAGCCCCCCGGCAGCCGTTCCCATCTAGGGGGCGGCTGTTCGCGTGGGTGCCCATCACTGCTGATCCCCGGAAGGCCTCCGGGGGCTGCCTCCCCTTCTGTTGCTGTCAGGCCGACAGGCCAGTCCTCTACTTCCGTTCCTGCAGGTTCACCGCATGAGCAGCGCGATCCAGGTCGCCAAGACCGCCACTTACCTGCCCGATCTGGTGGAGGTGCAGCGGGCGAGCTTCAAGTGGTTCCTGGAGAAGGGCCTGATCGAGGAGCTGGAGAGTTTTTCGCCGATCACCGATTACACCGGCAAGCTTGAGCTGCACTTCGTCGGCAGTGAGTACCGCCTCAAGCGCCCCCGCCACGATGTGGAGGAAGCCAAGCGCCGCGATGCCACCTTCGCCTCGCAGATGTATGTCACCTGCCGGTTGATCAACAAGGAAACCGGCGAGATCAAGGAACAGGAGGTTTTCATCGGCGAACTGCCCCTGATGACGGAGCGGGGCACGTTCATCATCAATGGCGCCGAGCGCGTGATTGTCAACCAGATCGTGCGTTCCCCGGGCGTTTACTTCAAGGACGACCAGGACAAGAATGGCCGCAAGACCTTCAATGCCAGTCTGATTCCCAACCGTGGCGCCTGGCTGAAGTTTGAAACCGACAAGAACGATCTACTGCATGTTCGCGTCGACAAAACCCGCAAGATCAATGCCCATGTATTGATGAGAGCCATCGGGCTTTCAGATAATGATGTTCTCGATAAGTTACGCCATCCCGAGTATTATCACAAGTCGATCCAGGCGGCCAATGATGAGGGCATCTCGTCAGAGGATCAGGCGCTGCTGGAGATTTACAAGAAGTTGCGTCCAGGTGAGCCGCCATCGGTGAGCGGTGGCCAGAGTTTGCTCGAGAGTCGCTTCTTCGACCCCAAGCGTTACGACCTGGGCCGGGTGGGCCGCTACAAGATCAATAAGAAACTGCGGCTCACCATCCCCGACCCCACCCGCATCCTCACCCGCGAGGATGTGCTCAGCACGATTGATTACCTCATCAACCTTGAACTGGATGTGGGCGGGGCCAGCCTCGATGACATCGACCACCTCGGCAACCGCCGCGTGCGCTCCGTTGGTGAATTGCTGCAGAACCAGGTGCGCGTGGGTCTCAATCGCCTGGAGCGCATCATCAAGGAACGCATGACGGTGGGTGAGACCGAATCGCTCACTCCCGCCCAGCTGGTCAATCCCAAGCCCCTGGTGGCGGCGATCAAGGAGTTCTTCGGCTCCAGCCAGCTCAGCCAGTTCATGGACCAGACCAATCCCCTGGCCGAGCTCACCCACAAGCGCCGCATCAGCGCCCTCGGCCCTGGCGGTCTCACGCGCGAGCGGGCTGGCTTTGCCGTGCGCGACATCCACCCGTCCCACTACGGGCGCATCTGCCCGATCGAAACGCCGGAGGGTCCCAACGCCGGTCTGATCGGCTCGCTGGCCACCCATGCCCGGGTGAACGAGTATGGCTTCATCGAAACCCCCTTCTGGAAGGTTGAGCATGGCATCGTGCTCAAGCAGGGCGATCCCATCTACATCTCCGCTGATCTCGAGGATGAGTGCCGTGTCGCCCCTGGCGATGTGCCCACTGACGCCGAAGGCCGCATCACCGCCGAGCTGGTGCCGGTGCGCTACCGCCAGGACTTCGAGAAGGTGCCTCCTGAGCAGGTGGACTACGTGCAGCTCTCGCCCGTTCAGGTGATCTCCGTGGCCACCTCCCTGATCCCCTTCCTGGAGCACGACGACGCCAACCGCGCCCTGATGGGCTCCAACATGCAGCGTCAGGCGGTGCCGCTGCTGCGTCCGGAACGGCCCCTGGTGGGAACCGGCCTGGAAACCCAGGTGGCCCGGGACTCGGGCATGGTGCCGGTGACCCGGGTCACCGGCACGGTGACCTTCGTGGATGCCACGGCGATCGTGATCCGCGACGAGGACGGCGTCGATCACACCCATTACCTGCAGAAGTATCAGCGCTCCAACCAGGACACCTGCCTCAACCAGCGTCCGATCGTGAAGCAGGGTGACCGCGTGATCCCGGGCCAGGTGCTGGCGGATGGATCCGCCTGCGAGGGCGGTGAGATCGCCCTGGGTCAGAACGTTCTGATCGCCTACATGCCCTGGGAGGGCTACAACTACGAGGACGCCATCCTGCTCAGCGAGCGTCTCGTCACCGACGATCTCTACACCTCGGTGCATATCGAGAAGTACGAGATCGAAGCCCGTCAAACCAAGCTCGGCCCCGAGGAGATCACCCGCGAGATTCCCAATGTGGCCGAAGAGAGCCTCGGCAATCTCGATGAGATGGGCATCATCCGCATCGGTGCCTTTGTCGAGAGCGGAGACATCCTGGTCGGCAAGGTCACACCCAAAGGTGAGTCTGATCAGCCGCCGGAGGAGAAACTGCTGCGCGCCATTTTCGGTGAGAAAGCCCGTGATGTCCGCGACAATTCCCTGCGCGTGCCCGGCACCGAGCGCGGCCGGGTGGTGGACGTGCGCATCTACACCCGCGAACAGGGTGATGAGCTGCCGCCGGGGGCGAACATGGTGGTGCGGGTCTACGTGGCCAAGCGCCTCAAGATCCAGGTGGGCGACAAGATGGCCGGCCGCCACGGCAACAAGGGCATCATCAGCCGCATCCTCCCCCGCGAGGACATGCCCTACCTGCCCGACGGCACCCCCATCGACATCGTGCTCAACCCCCTCGGGGTTCCCAGCCGCATGAACGTGGGTCAGGTGTTCGAGTGCCTGATGGGCTGGGCCTCTTCCCATCTCGACTGCCGAGTGAAGGTGGTGCCGTTTGATGAGATGCACGGAGCCGAGAAGTCCAAGCAGACGGTGCAGACCTTCCTGGAGGAAGCTGCCGCCCAGCCCGGCAAGGACTGGGTCTATGACCCTCAGAATCCCGGCAAGATCCAGCTGGTCGACGGCCGTACCGGCGAGCCCTTCGACCAGCCGGTCACCGTGGGCTATGCCCACATCCTCAAGCTGGTGCACCTGGTGGACGACAAGATCCATGCCCGCTCCACCGGTCCCTACTCGCTGGTGACCCAGCAGCCCCTCGGCGGAAAGGCCCAGCAGGGCGGCCAGCGTCTGGGCGAGATGGAGGTGTGGGCCCTGGAGGCCTACGGCGCCGCCTACACCCTGCAGGAACTGCTCACCGTCAAATCCGACGACATGCAGGGCCGCAACGAGGCCCTCAACGCCATCGTCAAGGGCAAGCCCATCCCCAGGCCCGGCACTCCCGAGTCCTTCAAGGTGCTGATGCGCGAACTGCAGTCTCTGGGCCTGGATATCGCCGTCTACACCGATGAGGGCGAAGAGGTCGACCTGATGCAGGACGTCAACCCCCGGCGCAGCACTCCCAACCGGCCCACCTACGAGTCCCTCGGCGTCGCCGACTACGACGACGACTGAGTTGCCGCTGCCATTCACCCCGACTTCACTGCTCTCTGCGCGCCCCAGCCCCATGTCCAACAGCAACCTTCGCACCGAAAATCACTTCGACTACGTGAAGATCACGCTCGCTTCCCCCGAGCGGATCATGCAGTGGGGCCAGCGCACCCTGCCCAATGGTCAGGTGGTCGGCGAGGTGACCAAGCCGGAAACCATCAACTACCGCACCCTCAAGCCGGAGATGGACGGTCTGTTCTGCGAGCGGATCTTCGGTCCGGCCAAGGATTGGGAGTGCCATTGCGGCAAATACAAGCGCGTGCGTCACCGCGGCATCGTCTGCGAGCGCTGCGGCGTGGAGGTCACCGAGAGCCGTGTGCGGCGCCATCGCATGGGCTTCATCAAGCTGGCGGCCCCTGTGAGCCATGTGTGGTACCTGAAGGGAATCCCCAGCTACGTGGCCATCCTTCTGGACATGCCGCTGCGAGATGTGGAGCAGATTGTCTATTTCAACTGCTACGTTGTACTTGATCCCGGTGATCACAAGTCACTGGTTTACAAGCAACTGCTCACTGAAGATGAGTGGCTGGAGATCGAGGATGAAATCTACGCCGAGGATTCTGATATCGAGAATGAGCCCGTGGTGGGCATCGGTGCCGAGGCCCTCAAGCAACTGCTGGAGGACCTCAATCTGGCCGAAACCGCCGAGACACTGCGCGAAGACATTGCCGCCAGCAAGGGACAGAAGCGGGCCAAGCTGATCAAGCGTCTGCGCGTGATCGACAACTTCATCGCCACCAGCGCCAGGCCCGAATGGATGGTGCTGAACGTGATTCCGGTGATTCCTCCCGACCTGCGCCCGATGGTGCAGCTCGATGGCGGCCGCTTCGCCACCAGCGACCTCAACGACCTCTACCGCCGGGTGATCAACCGCAACAATCGCCTGGCGCGGCTCCAGGAGATTCTTGCGCCGGAGATCATCGTGCGCAACGAGAAGCGGATGTTGCAGGAGGCCGTTGATGCCCTGATCGACAACGGCCGCCGCGGCCGCACCGTGGTGGGTGCCAACAACCGCGCGCTGAAATCTCTCAGCGACATCATTGAGGGCAAGCAGGGTCGCTTCCGCCAGAACCTGCTGGGCAAGCGGGTGGATTATTCGGGACGCTCAGTGATCGTGGTGGGCCCCAAGCTGAAGATGCACCAGTGCGGCCTGCCCAAGGAGATGGCGATCGAGCTGTTCCAGCCCTTCGTGATCCACCGGCTGATCCGTCAGAACATTGTCAACAACATCAAGGCGGCCAAGAAACTGATTCAACGCGCCGACGATGAGGTGATGCAGGTGCTGCAGGAGGTGATCGAAGGCCACCCGATCATGCTCAACCGGGCACCGACGCTGCACCGTCTCGGCATCCAGGCCTTCGAACCCAAGCTGGTGGATGGCCGCGCCATCCAGCTGCACCCCCTGGTGTGTCCTGCCTTCAACGCCGACTTCGACGGCGACCAGATGGCCGTTCACGTGCCCCTGGCGATCGAGGCTCAGACCGAAGCGCGCATGTTGATGCTGGCCAGCAACAACATCCTCTCGCCCGCCACCGGCGAGCCGATCATCACGCCGTCCCAGGACATGGTGCTGGGTGCCTACTACCTCACGGCGGAGCAGCCCGGCACCCCGAAACCCGCGTTCGGCGACCGGGCCCACACCTTCGCCGGCCTCGAGGATGTGATCGAGGCGTTCGAAGAGCACCATCTCCGCCTCCATGACTGGATCTGGGTGCGTTTCAGCGGCGATGTGGAGTGCGACGACGAGGAGCAGGAACCGCTCAAGCGCCAAACGCTCAGCGATGGCACCCGCAGCGAGCAATGGCTGTACCGCCGTGATCGCTTCGATGAGGACGGCGCCCTGATCAGCCGCTACCTGCTCACCACCGTGGGCCGCGTGGTGATCAACCACACCATCATCGACGCCGTGGCTGCCACCTGAGCCCCCAGGCCACCCCCTCCCGCCACCCCCTTCACCCGTCCCATCAGCGCGCAGCCATGACCGCCACCCCCACCAATCCCGCCAGCGCCTCCCCAGCTCTCACCCGTCACGCCCCTCCCTTCCGCAACCGGGTGATCGACAAGAAGGCGCTGCGCAACCTGGTGGCCTGGGCCTACAAGCACCACGGCACCGCCGCCACGGCCTCGATGGCCGATGAGCTCAAGAATCTCGGCTTTCACTACGCCACCCAGGCCGCCGTCTCGATCTCGGTGGATGATCTGCGCATCCCGGGGGACAAGGCCGCCCTGCTGGCCGAGGCCGAGGAGCAGATCACAGCCACCGAGGAGCGCTACCGGCTCGGTGAGATCACCGAGGTGGAACGGCACACCAAGGTGATCGACACCTGGACGGAAACCAACGAACGTCTCGTGATGGCGGTGCGCCGCAATTTCAACGAGAACGATCCGCTCAACTCGGTGTGGATGATGGCCAACTCCGGCGCCCGGGGCAATATGTCCCAGGTGCGCCAGCTGGTGGGCATGCGTGGCCTGATGGCCAACCCCCAGGGGGAGATCATCGACCTCCCCATCCGCACCAACTTCCGCGAGGGGCTCACGGTCACTGAATACGTGATCTCCTCCTACGGAGCTCGCAAGGGCCTGGTGGACACTGCCCTGCGCACCGCCGACTCCGGCTATCTCACCCGCCGTCTGGTGGACGTGGCCCAGGACGTGATCGTGCGCGAGGACGACTGCGGCACCACGCGGGGCATTCCCATCGACGCCGACGACCGTGGCCGCTTCGGCAGCAAGCTCATCGGCCGTCTGGCGGCCGAGCCGGTGCTGGATGGCGACGGCAGCACCCTGGTGGAGCGTGACGGCGAAATCGACCCGGAGCTGAGCCAGCGCATCGAGGCCGCTGGTGTGAAGTCGGTGACCGTGCGCTCACCGCTCACCTGCGAGGCCGCGCGCTCGGTCTGCCGCCGCTGTTACGGATGGGCCCTGGCCCACAACGAGCTGGTGGACCTCGGTGAGGCGGTGGGCATCGTGGCCGCCCAGTCGATCGGCGAGCCCGGCACCCAGCTCACCATGCGCACCTTCCACACCGGCGGTGTGTCCACGGCCGAAACCGGCGTGGTGCGTTCCCATGCCGATGGATCGGTGGAGTTCGGCGCCAAGGCGCGGGTGCGTCCCTTCCGCACCACCCACGGCGTGGATGCCCAGATCGCCGAAACCGACTTCATCCTCAAGGTGAAGCCCAGCGCCAGGGGCAAGATCCAGAGCCTCGACATCACCACCGGCTCGATCCTGTTCGTGGCTGATGGCGAGACCGTTCCCGGCGACACGATCCTGGCCCAGATCTCCCTCGGCGCCACGGTCAAGAAGAGCGTGGAGAAGGCCACCAAGGACGTGATCTGCGACCTGGCTGGCCAGGTGCGCTATGAGAAGGAGATCCAGCCCAAGGAAGTCACCGACCGCCAGGGCAACATCACCCACAAGGCCACCCGCCTGGGCCGGCTTTGGGTGTTCTCCGGGGACGTCTACAACCTGCCGCCCAATGCCATGCCCGTGGTTGAGGGCACGGCGCCTGTCACCACCGGCGAGGTGCTGGCGGAGAGCCGTCAGGTGACCGAGCACGGCGGGGTGGTGAGGCTGCGCGAATCCACCGGTGAAAACCGCGAGGTGCAGATCGTCACCGCCAGCATCACGCTGAAGGAGTTCAAGCTGATCGGCGAATCCAGCCACACGGGCGAGAGCTGGCATCTCGAGGGCAAGGACGGCACCCGCTACCGTCTCAACAGCGTGCCTGGCAGCAAGATCGGCAACGGTGAACCGATCGCCGAACTGGCCGACGACCGCTTCCGCACCCAGACCGGCGGCATCGTGCGCTTCGCGCCGGGGCTGTCGATCAAGCGGGCCCGCAGTGCCAAGAACGGCTACGAGGTGAACAAGGGCGGCACCCTGCTGTGGATCCCCCAGGAGACCCACGAGATCAACAAGGACATCTCCCTGTTGATGATTGAGGACGGCCAGTGGATCGAGGCTGGCACCGAGGTGGTGAAGGACATCTTCAGCCAGACCGCCGGCATCGTGACCGTGACCCAGAAGAACGACATCCTGCGCGAAATCATCGTGCGCTCGGGCACGCTGCACCTGGTGAGTGACAGCAAAACCCTCAGCAAGTACAGCGAGGGCAAGCTGGTGATGCCGGACGAGGAGATCGCCAAGGGCCTCAAGGCCGAAGCCATGGCCTTCGTGGAAGCGGTGGACACCGCCGAGGGCGGCGCTCTGCTGCTGCGCCCGGTGGAGGAGTACACGATCCCGGATCAGGCCCACCTGCCCGAGCTCACGTCGGTGAAGCAAGCCGGTGGGCCCTCGCTGGGTTTGAAGGCCACCCAGCGCCTCACCTTCAAGGACGGCGAGCTGATCAAGAGCGTGGATGGCGTGGAGCTGCTGCGCACCCAGCTGAGCCTGGAAACCTTCGACACCACTCCCCAGATGACCGTGGAGGTGGAGAACGTGCCCGACCGCCGGGCCAAGACGATCGCACGCCTGCAGCTCACCATCCTGGAATCGCTGCTGGTGCGCCGCGACACCCTCTCCGATGCCAGCCACGGCTCCACCCACACCGACCTGCAGGTGGCCGACGGGGACAGCATCAAGCGCGGCGATGTGGTGTCCACCACCAAGATCCTCTGCAAGGAGGACGGCGTGGTGCAGCTGCCCGAGGTGGATGAGGCTGAACCCGTGCGTCGCCTGATCGTGGAACGGGACGAGGACACGCGCTGCATCGATCTCGGTGCCGCCCAGCCCCTGGTGACGGTGAACCAGCGCGTGGTGGACGGGGACCTGCTGGCCGAGGGCGTTCCCGCCCCCTGCTGCGGGCAGGTGGAGCTGATCGAGGGCAACACCCTCACCATCCGTCTGGGCCGGCCCTACATGGTGTCTCCCGATTCGGTGCTGCACGTGCGCGACGGCGAGCTGGTGCAACGCGGGGACGGGCTGGCGCTGCTGGTGTTCGAGCGTCAGAAGACCGGCGACATCGTGCAGGGCCTGCCCCGCATCGAGGAACTGCTGGAGGCCCGCCGCCCCCGCGATTCGGCCGTGCTCTGCCGCCGCAGCGGCACCGTGGAGATCAAGCAGGGAGACGACGACGACATCACCGTGACGGTGATCGAATCCGATGACGCCATCAGCGAGTACCCGATTCTGCTGGGCCGCACGGTGATGGTGAGTGACAGCCAGCAGGTGAAGGCGGGTGATCTGCTCACCGACGGGCCGATCAACCCCCACGAGCTGCTGGAGTGCTACTTCGAGGATCTGCGCAGCCGCAAGCCCACCCTGGAGGCGGCCCATGGCGCCATCTCCAAGCTGCAGTTCCGCATGGTGCAGGAGGTGCAGAACGTCTACAAGAGCCAGGGCGTGGCCATCGACGACAAGCACATCGAAGTGATCGTGAGGCAGATGACCAGCAAGGTGCGGGTGGAAGACGCCGGCGACACCACCCTGCTGCCCGGCGAGCTGATCGAGTTGCGTCAGGTGGAGCAGGTGAACAGCGCCATGGCGATCACCGGGGGCGCCCCGGCTGAGTTCACCCCGGTGCTCCTGGGCATCACCAAGGCCTCCCTCAACACCGACAGCTTCATCTCCGCCGCCTCCTTCCAGGAGACCACCCGGGTACTCACCGAGGCGGCCATCGAGGGCAAGAGCGACTGGCTGCGGGGCCTCAAGGAGAACGTGATCATCGGCCGCCTGATTCCGGCCGGCACCGGCTTCAGCGGTTTCGAGGAGGAGCTGCGCGCCGAGGCCGGCCCCCATCCCGACATCCTCGAGGAGGACGGCATGGGCTACCGGCGCATGCAGAACCTGCGCCCCGACTACACCGTGGAGATGCCGGCCCCGGCAGCCTCCACCGCCGTGCTGGAGGATCCCTCCGATGAGGATCTCGAGGCCACCCGCAGCCGCCATGGCATCGAGGCCAGCAGCAGCAACCTGGCCGCCTTCGCCAGGCCCGCCGCTGAGGAAGGCCTGCAGGAGGAACTGGTGGCCGACCCCGCAGCTCTCGAGGGCCTGCAGGAGGAGGGGCTGCTGACCGATGACTGAGACCAGCGCTCCCCCTGATCGGTCCATGAGCGCGCCTGCCCTCACCGCCCTGGGGACGCCCATTCCCCAGCGGCGTCTTCCGCGCTACGGCTTCCACCGCCACACCGAGCTGCTCAACGGCCGCCTGGCCATGCTCGGGTTCATCGCCCTGGTGGCGCTGGAATGGTGGTTGGGGCACGGGCTGCTGGTGTGGTGACCACCGCGGGCCCCAGGCGGCCGCTGCTGGGGCTCGATCGCGCCGCTCTCGAGCAGTGGGCGGAGCAGCAGGGGCAGCCGGCCTTTCGTGGCCGCCAGCTGCACGACTGGCTCTACGCCAGAGGCGCCCGCCATCTCGATCTGGTCACGGTGCTGCCCAAAGCCTGGCGGCAGCAGCTGGCGGCCCGCCCTCCCGAAGGGGCCGAAGACTGGCTGGGACGCTCGCGTCAACTGCACCGCAGCGTCGCCCGCGATGGCACCACCAAGCTGCTGCTGGCCACCCACGACGGCCTCAGCATCGAGACGGTGGGCATTCCCGCCGCTGGCCGGCTCACGGTTTGCGTCAGCAGCCAGGTGGGCTGCGCCATGGCCTGCCGGTTCTGCGCCACCGGCAAGGGCGGCCTGCAGCGCTCGCTGGCGGTGCACGAGATCGTCGATCAGGTGCTGAGCGTGCGCGAGGCGATGGGGCAACGCCCCAGCCACGTGGTGTTCATGGGCATGGGCGAGCCGCTGCACAACCGCGAGGCGGTGCTGGAGGCGATCCTGTGCCTGTGCCGCGATCTGGGCATGGCCCAGCGCCAGATCACCGTGAGCACGGTGGGGGTGGCCCGAACCCTGCCCACCCTGGCCGAGCGCGCCCTGGAGCGCCTGGGCCGGGCCCAGTTCACCCTCGCGGTGAGCCTGCATGCTCCTGATCAGGGCCTGAGGGAGCAGCTGATCCCCACGGCCCACACCTACCCGATCGAGGCGCTGCTGGCCGACTGCCGCCGCTATGTGGCGATCACCGGCCGGCGGGTGAGCTTCGAGTACATCCTGCTGGGCGGCCTCAACGACCGGCCGCACCACGCCGAGGCACTGGCAAGGCTCATCCGAGGCTTCCAGAGCCACGTCAACCTCATCCCCTACAACCCGATCGCCGAGGAGGACTTCCAGCGTCCCACCGCCGAGGACGTCACAGCCTTCCGGCGCCGCCTGCAGGAGCGCCAGATCGCCGTGAGCGTGCGCGCCAGCCGGGGTCTTGACGCCGATGCCGCCTGCGGCCAGCTGCGACAGCGCCTGGAGGGGGACATCACCACACGTTCTCGATCACATTCATCGCCTTGAGATAGGCCGGGCTCTCCTCGCCGCTGTCGAGGTCCTCGCTGATGGTGTCGTCGGGAACGGCGCGCCGGGCGTTGTCGGCAATCACGGCATTGGCCACCAGCTCCAGGGCGCCGGGACGATCGAGATTCAGCAGGGCCTCGGAATAGCGGCGGCTGTGGGTGGGCCGCACTGATTCCTGGCAGTAGTTGGAGAGTTCACGGCTCTCCGTCATCACCCGGAAGGCGATCGCCTTGGTGTCGCGCTTGCCGAAGATCGCCATGTAGAGCAGGTTCACCATCGAGGCGTCATGCACCTGAATACCGTAGTTGCGCAGAATCTGGGGCCAGTAGCGCAGAGCCTTAAGACCCTCGAGGCCGCCCTTGTGGAGCCCCCCCTGCTCACACCAGAGTTCAAATTCCTCTACATCGGCAGGGCAGCGTCCCAGCCGACGCATGGACTCCGCCAGGATTGTGCCGGCCTGGAAATTACGGGTGGGTTTGCCATACATCGGCAACATCATGCTGCCGCGCACATCCGCCACCATGGCCGTGAGCTGGGTGAAGGTGTGGTCCCGCACCTTCTCCATGTCACCGCCGCGATTGAGTGCCGCCTCGATGCGCTGAACGCCGTAGCCGAGTTCGGTGAGCGGGAAGGGCTGGCGGCCGTAGAGGCGTTGGCGGTCCCGCCGCCGCATCGACACCGAGGAGGCCTGATCGAGGCACTGGTCGAGCAGCAGGGTGAGCAGAGTGGGAAGGATGCCGGTGTTTTCGGCGTGATAACTATGACCGAAGCCGGCAAAGATCGAGGAGATGTTCTTGGCAGCCTTGATGTACTGAGCCTCCACGTTGTGCACCCCTGGCGACACCTGGATGTTCGGTGATATGCGATCCAGCAGCCGCGCCCCCAGCAGGGCGGTGATGGCGTTGGGGTGACAGAAATTGGCCGTGAAGCTGTCCACCGGATCCCGCAGGGCACCGTGGCGGTGGAACCCCGAGAAGAAGGCCAGATTCGGCTGCCGCTCGCACAGCACATAGGAGTCGTTGCTGAGCGGATCGTGGCTGAAGGAGCCCGCCAGACAGGCCAGCACCACCTGCTCACGGCCCAGCTCGCGGCGCAGATCGCAGGCCTCCTGCAGATCCTGTTCGATGTGGTTGCTGTTGGAGCTGAGCAGCACGAGGTCGCACTGCTCCAGCAGCGTGCCCAGCGTGTGGGGCTGCAGGCGGTCATCCACAGCCCGCCGGGCCATGTCCTCCATCGTGGCCACATGGGCGGGATCCATGCCCGCCCGGTCTCTGGCGGAGAAGGCGCCGAACAGCGAGCGCCCTGGCCGGGTGGCCAGCAGCAGCCGGTCGCTGCTGCCGTGCATGGCGCTGTTGTAGGCCATCGAGGCCGGGTAGAGGCCGATGCTGTAGAAGCCCACCCGCCCCTGCTCCAGGGCCAGGATCCGCTGCCTCACCGTGTCCTGATCGAGGGAGTCGGCGAAGAAGCTGTTCTGCATCGGGACAGGTGGAGCGGACGGCCGGAGTGCCGCCTTCATACTGCGCCCAGCGGCTCCGCCCGTAGTGCACACGATCGACTGGCTGATCCTGATCGGCTATCTGGTGGCCAGCCTGCTGGTGGGATTGTGGCTGGCGCGCCGCAACCGCGACGAGGCCGATTACTTCGTGGCCGGCCGGCGGCTGAGCGGCTGGCTGGCCGGCGCCTCCATGGCCGCCACCACCTTCTCGGTGGACACCCCCCTCTACGTGGCCGGGCTGGTGGGGGTGCGCGGTCTGGCCGGCAACTGGGAGTGGTGGAGCTTCGGCGTGGCCCACGTGGCCATGGCCGTGGTGTTCGCCCCGCTCTGGCGCCGCAGCGGCGTGCTCACCGACGCCGCCTTCACTGAACTGCGCTACGGCGGTGCCACGGCCGCCTGGCTGCGGGGCATCAAGGCCTTCCTCTTCGCCCTGCCGATCAACTGCATCGGCATCGGCTACGCCTTCCTGGCCATGGCCAAGGTGAGTGAGGCCCTGGGTCTGGCCCCCACCCCGGAGGCCCGTCTCACCCTGCTGGCGATCGTGGGGGTGCTGGTGCTGATCTACACCGCCGCCGGTGGCCTCTGGGCGGTGGTGGTCACCGACCTGATGCAGCTGGTGCTGGCCCTGGGCGGGGCGGTGGCCGTGTCATGGGCGGCAGTGAGCGCCGCCGGTGGCATGGATGCCCTGCTGGAGAGCCTGCGGGCGCTGAACCGACCGGAACTGCTCTCGCCGGTGCCCTGGCACCTGGAAGGCGGCCGCCTGCGCTGGCTCGATGACGCCGGCATCTCGGTGGCCACCTTCAGCGCCTACATCGCCCTGCAGTGGTGGAGCTTCCGCCGCAGCGACGGCGGCGGTGAGTTCATCCAGCGGCTGCTGGCCACCCGCAACGAGCGCGAAGCCCGGGTGGCGGGCTGGGTGTTCCTGGGCGTGAACTATCTGCTGCGCAGCTGGCCCTGGATCCTGGTGGCCCTGGCGGCCGTGGTGCTGCTGCCCGACCAGACCGACTGGGAGCAGAGCTATCCGCTGCTGGCGGTGCAGCTGCTGCCGCCTGTGGCTCTCGGGCTGGTGGTGGTGTCCCTGGTGGCGGCGTTCATGAGCACGGTGAGCACGGCGGTGAACTGGGGCGCCAGCTACCTCACCCACGACCTCTACCAGCGCTTCATGCGCCCTAGCGCCAGCCAGCGGGAACTGCTGCTGATCGGCCAGCTGGCCTCGGTGCTGCTGGTGCTGCTGGGGGTGATCACGGCCCTGCTCAGCACCAGCATCGGAGCGGTGTTCCGCCTGGTGATCGCCATCGGCACCGGCCCCGGGGCGGTGCTGGTGCTGCGCTGGTTCTGGTGGCGGATCAACGCCGCCGCCGAACTGGCGGCGATGCTCGGCGGGTTCCTTGTGGGGTTCTCCACCTCGGTGGTGCCGGTGCTGCGCATCGATGACTACGGCCTGCGGCTGCTGGTCACCACGGCGATCACGGCCGTGGTGTGGATCGCGGCGATGCTGCTCACACCGCCGGAGTCGGCGGAGGTGCTGGAGATCTTCGTGCGCCAGGTGCGGCCGGCGGGTCCGGGTTGGAGTGGCTGGCGCCGCAGCACCGGCGTGGAACCCCAGGAAACCCTGCTGGATCTGGTGATCCAGCTGCTCTGCAGCTGCGCCGTGCTGTTCGGAGCGCTGCTGGGACTGGGCGGCTTCCTGCTCAAGCTGCCGCAGTGGGGCTGGGGCGGGCTGGTTGTGGCAGTGCTGGGGGCGACGGCCCTGCGCCAGCGGGGCCGGCTGCAGGGCGGCCTGCGCCAGGCCCTGGGCCATACACCGCAGGGGTGATGATGGCAGCCGGCACCGCTTCTGCCCGTGCAATTCCTTCGCTCCACCCTGCTGCCGGCAACGATCGTGCTGCTCTTCGCCCTGGCCCTGGTGGCCGTGAGCGCCCGCATCTGGCTGCCCACTGACATGGCCGCCCCGGCTCCGCTGGGTTGAGTGCCAGCGTGACCAGCGGTCCCTACCCCGAGCAGAGCCCCCAGGAGCTCTACCTCGACCCCGATGTGCTGGCCCAGGAGCTGGCCCAGGAACTGCTCGGCGATCCCCTCGACGAACTCGACAGCAGCGAGCCGGCCCCGGCTGCGGTGGCGGCCGAGTGCGACCGCGGCCTTGAGCTGCTGCGCCAGCGCGATGCCGGCGCCGGCCACGAGGCCCTGATGCAGGGGCTGCGCATCTTCTGCGAGCATCGCGATCCGCGGGCCGTGCCCCAGCTGCTGCCCCTGCTGGCGGCCAGTTGCCCGATCCTGCGCATGAGCGCGGTGTATGCCCTGGGCCGCAACCCCAGCCCCCAGGCCGTGGAGCCGCTGCTGGCGTTGCTGGCCGCTGACGACAACGGCTACGTGCGCAAGGCGGTGGCCTGGAGCCTGGGCAACTACCCCGACGCGCCCGTGCTCAACCCCCTGATCCGTGCCCTGCAGACGGACATCGCCGCTGTGCGCCTCTGGGCCGCCAGTTCTCTGGCCGATGCCGGCGGCACCGGGCCGGCGAAGGCCGATCCCGCCGCCGCCCAGTTGCTGCTCAGCTTGCGCATCGACAGCGAGCCGGCGGTGCGCAGCAACAGCGCCTGGGGGCTGGGGCGGCTCTACCCCGATCTGGTGGAACCACGCCAGCAGGACGTAGTGGAGGCGCTGCTGCAGACGATGCTGCAGGACGGCGAGTGCGGTGTGCGCGATGAAGCGCGGCTGGCCCTCGAGCAGCTGGAGCGGCCCGAGGTGCTCGAGCGTCTGCAGACCCTGGTGGATGAAGGGCTGCTGAGCTGAGCGCAGCAGCCGCCCTCTGCGGCTAGCATCCGCCAACCCCTCACTGGTCCGGGATGGCACTGCAAACCATCCGCTTCCGCATCCGGCCCGACGGTCGTGTGGAAGAACAGGTTGAAGGCGTAGCCGGAGCAGCCTGCGAGCAGCTCACCGAGCGGCTCGAATCCCGCCTGGGTTCCGTGCAGCAACGCCTGCCCACTGCCGAGGCGTTCCAGCCGGCCACCAGCCGCCAACGCCAGGTGCAACCCGCGGCCCAGCCCACCCCTCCGCTCTCCTGACCTCCAGCGCCATGTCCCACTTCAGCACCGTGAAGACCGAGCTGCGCGACCGTGACGCCCTGCGCGCGGCCCTCGAGGACATGGGCCACGCCCCCCGTGAGGGCAGCCTCAGCGTGCGCGGCTACCGCGGCCAGTGCGCCTCCGCCGAGCTGGCCATCGCCCAGCCGGATGGTAGCGACATCGGCTTCCGTCTCAACCCCGCCAGCGGCTGCTACGAGCTCGTGGCCGATCTGCAGCTGTGGAAGCAGCCGGTGCCGGTGGAGCGTTTCCTGGCTCAGCTCAACCAGCGCTACGCCCTGCGCAGCATCCTCGCCGCCACAGCCGAGGAGGGCTTTGAGGTGAGCGAGCAGCTCGACACGGCCGACGGCAGCATCGAGCTGGTGGTGACCCGCTGGGCCTGAGGCGGCGAGGGGCATGGCCCATGGACAACCCCGGAATGACAGCGGCGGATCCAGCACTCGCCTTCGCGGCCACGCCGGCCGGCGCTGACGTGCCCACTGGCCGGGAGCCGGTGCTTGGAGGTGCATTGCGTCAGAAGGCCGTGTGGGTGGATGAGGCCGTCTGCATCGGCTGTCGCTACTGCGCCCACGTGGCTGCCAACACCTTCGTGGTCGAACCCGACTGGGGGCGTTCCCGGGCGCTGCGCCAGAACGGTGACAGCACCGACCGCATCCAGGAGGCGATCGACACCTGCCCTGTGGACTGCATTCACTGGGTGGCTTACGAGGAGCTGCCCGCTCTGAGCGATCAACTGGCCCAGCAGGACATCCAGCCGCTGGGGCTGCCCGCACCGTCGCGCCTCAAGCGCACCCTGCCCCGCCGCCAGGCCAGCTGACCTCCATGGCCGCCATGCCGCCCGCGCCGATCCCCAGCCGGCGCTTCGGCCGCACCGAGCTGGCCATGCCGGTGCTCTCCGTGGGCGGGATGCGCTTCCAGCAGAGCTGGAGCGATCTGCCCGCCGAGCAGATCAGCACCGCCAGCCAGGACAACCTGAGAGCGGTGCTGGAGCGGGCGGTGGTCTGCGGTCTGCACCACATCGAAACGGCGCGCCATTACGGCACCAGCGAGCGCCAGCTGGGCTGGCTGCTGCAGCAGGTGCCCGATCCCCGCCGCATCCTGCAGACCAAGGTGCCACCCCAGGCCGATGCGGGCGCCTTCGAGGCGGACCTGGCCACGAGCTTCGAGCGGCTGGCGGTGCAGCGCGTCGATCTGCTGGCGATCCATGGTCTCAACCTGCCGGAGCACCTCGAGCACACCCTGCGGCCCGGCGGCTGCCTGGATGTGGCCCGCCGCTGGCAGGCCGAAGGCCGCGTGGGTTCGATCGGCTTCTCCACCCACGGTTCGCTGGAGCTGATCTGCGCGGCGATCGCCAGCGACGCCTTCGACTACGTGAATCTGCACTGGTATTTCATCCTTCAGCACAACCGCCCCGCCATCGACCTGGCCGGGGCCCATGACATGGGCGTGTTCGTGATCAGCCCAACCGACAAGGGCGGCCATCTGCACAGCCCCTCGGCGCGCTTCCTTGCGCTCTGCGATCCGCTGCACCCGATTGTGTTCAACGACCTCTTCTGCCTCAGCGCGCCGGGCATCCACACGATCAGCGTGGGTGCCGCCCGGCCCGCCGATCTCGAGCATCACCTGGAGGCGGTGGGGTTGCTGCCCCAGGCCCCGGAACTGCTGCCGCCGCTGCTGCAGCGGCTGGAGACGGCCCGGCGCCGGGCCCTGGGAGAGCGCTGGCTGGCCAGCTGGAGGGAGGGCCTGCCGGCCTGGGCCGACACCCCGGGCCAGATCAACCTGCCGGTGCTGCTGTGGTTGCACGGCTTGCTGGAGGCCTGGGATCTGGAGAGCTTTGCCCGCGCCCGTTACGGCCTGCTGGGCAACGGCGGCCACTGGTTTCCCGGAGCCAACGCCGATGCCCTCGACGGGGCGGTGAGCGAGGCTCAGCTGCGGGCCGCTCTCGGCGCCAGCCCCTGGGCCGAGGCCATCCCGGCGATCCTGCGGCGGCTCAGGGAGCGGCTGGGCGGCCAGGCCGTCCAGCGCCTGATGGCGGAGTAGGCACGATCGGGCTGAGCCGGGTGCTGCCCAGGGGCTGTTTGGCCGGCACCCCCACGGCCCTGGGGTAGGTGGACGGGCAGGGAGCATTGGGCTGGAGCGTCAGCACATGACGCCGCCCGCGGCCCCCGGGAAGCTCGATGCTGCGGCAGCTCTCCAGCCGCGCCTGCAGCGGGGTGAGAGCCCGCTGCAGGGCCGCCTGATCCTCGGCACTCCACTGGCCCCGGTAGAGCAGGGCGCGACCGCTGGGGCGGAGCAGCGGCACCAGGTATTCGGCCACCACCGGAGCGCCGGCCACGGCGCGGGCGAGAGCCCAGTGGAAGCGGCCGCGGCAGGAGGGGTCGTGGCCGCTGAGCTCAATGCGTTCGCAGCGAAAGTTGAGGCGCTCGGCCAGCCCCAGGCTCTCGGCCATGGCCCGCACCGCCTCCAGCTTGCGGCCCACCGAATCCACCAGGGTGAACCTGGCGCCGGGCAGGGCGATCGCCACCGCCAGGCCCGGGAAGCCACCGCCTGTGCCCACATCGATCAACTCCAGGGGAGGGGCGCCCGCCGGCGCTGCCGGGGCTGCCTGCAGCAGAGGCAGCAGGGGCCAGAGGCTGTCGAACACCTGGGCGATCCAGTAGTCATCACCCTCCACCAGACGGCTGAGGTTGAGCCGGCTGTTCCAGTGGCGCAGCTGCTGCTGCAGCACCTCGAACTGCCCCAGCTGCTCCACAGCGGGCTGCCAGCCCAGCTGCCGCCAGAGGCAGGAACGGCTGTCGTTGGCGGGTGACGCGGCCATCCGGACTGCGGGGCGGTTGGAGATCTCTAGGATCCACCGCACCGGCCCCTTTGCCGTTGGTGAACTCCGGCAGCACACCTCCGTCCGGCGCCAGCCACTACCAGCTGCTGCAGCTGCCCATGGGCGCGTCGGCCCAGGACCTGCGCCGGGCTTTTCGCAGCCTCAGCAAGCAGTACCACCCCGACACCACCAGCCTGCCGGCGGCGGAGGCGGAACCTGCCTTTCAGCGCCTGCAGCAGGCCTATGCGGTGCTCAGCGATCCCGAGGCCCGCCGCCGCTACGACGCCCAGCTGCGGCTGGCGGCGCTGGCCGCCGCCGCTGCCGCCAGCACTCGGGCCACTGCCCTGCAGGCCCCGCCCCCCAGGCCAGTGCCGGGCTCGGGGGGGGATTCGGTGCGGCGGGCGCTCTCCGGCGGCGAGTGGCTGGCGCTGCTGCTGCTGGGGCTGGCACTGCTCTTCAGCCTGGTGCTCGGGGTGGGACTGGCCTGGGCGCGGGGGACGGCCCTGACCCAGTGGCCGAGCTGGTGGCCGCCCGCCTGACCGCCAGCCCCAGCCCCGCCGCCGATCGGTCCGGGCTGCAGACCTGCATGAGAGCCTGATGTCCATGAGCCAGTTGCCCAGCCCCGAGACCCCCCTCTACCACCACCCGCTGCCGGCCCTGGAAGGCTGGCTGCGGCAGCTTGGAGCGGTGCAGGAGCGCGCCGATCCCTGCCTCTGGGATCTGCACCGGCCGGAATGGAGCGCCCGCATCCAGCTGCAGGTGGAGGAGATCAAGGTGAGCTGGCATGCCGACGGCAAAGCCTGCGAGCGCCACTTCCCCTACGGCCTCTCCCGCGCCGACACCGAGGCGGCGATCCTGGCCGGCCCCTGAGAGGCTCAGCGGCAGATCTCGCTGGCGCGCTCCCCCGGGGTGGCCAGGGGTCCGCAGTTCAGCCAGCGCACCGCCCGGATCTCCACGTCGGTGAACAGAACCAGGATCCCTGCGCAGATCAGCAGCACCACGCCGGTCACCAGGCTGTCGCGGCGGGTCATGGCGTTCGCTCCAGAGCTGCCTTGTGCTCCAGCAAAGCCGCTTGTGCCAGCGCTGGCCAGTGGCGTTCCATGCCTTCAAGCCGCCACTGCTCGGCCAGGGCGGCGGCTCCGGGAGCAGGAAGCCGCGGCAGCTGGGCCAGCACCGGCACGCCCCCCAGCTGCTCCAGGGTGCGGGGGTTGTCGGGGTGGTGGGGACCGTTGAGCACCAGCCCCAGGCAGGGGATGGCCCGGGCGCGCAGGGCCTCCAGCGACAGCAGGGTGTGGTTGAGGGTGCCCAGGCCGCTGCGGGCCACCAGCAGCACCGGCAGACCCCAGCGCCCCAGCTGCTCGATCTGCAGCCAGTCGCGGCGCAGGGGCACCAGCAGCCCGCCTGCGGTCTCCACCACCAGGGGGCCATCGCCGGGCGGCAGCGCCAGCCGCTCGGCTTCGATGCGCACACCGTCACGCTCGGCGGCCCAGTGGGGCGAGACGGGCGAGCGCAGCCGGTAGGCCTCCGGCAGCAGGCGATCGGCCGGCAGCTGCAGCAGGCGCCGCACCGTGGCACTGTCGCCTCCATCCTCAAGGCCGCTCTGCACTGGCTTCCAGTAGCGGGCGCCCAGCCCTTGCACCAGCCAGGCGCTCACGAGGGTCTTGCCCACATCGGTGTCGGTGCCGCACACCACCAGCCGCCGGGGCAGGGGAGCGCTCACGAGGGCCGCTGGCCGATCATCAGCAACACCTCCCATGTGACCCCCTCGCCTGCGGGCCAATGCTGCAACAGCCGGCGCAGCTTTGGGGCGCTCAGGGGTGGGTGCGGGCTGGTGCCGGCGCCGATGGCTCGCAGCTGCCGCATGAAGCGGTGTCCATCGCCCTCTCCTCGGGTGAAGCGCAGCCGCTGCAGTCGCCGGATGAGCAGTTCCCGGCGGGCCACGGCCTCCAGATCCGCCGCCTCCGGCAGCTCCAGGCCAGTGAACGGCACCCCGGCCGTGGCGGCGGCGCTGTGCCACTGAGGAAAGCTGGCGGCGGTGGGCACCGCCAGGGCCAGCCAGCCCCCGGGGGCAAGGCGCCTGCACCAGTGCTCCAGCTGGGCGGCCGGCTGGCTCAGCCACTGCAGCGCGAAGCTGGAGGTGAGCAGGGCGGCACCGCTGAGCTCGGCGGGCAGGCCCTGCTCCAGGTCCCAGGGTCTTGCGGCCGTGGTGGTGGCGAGGGGATTGCGGGCCAGCAGCTCGGGGCAATGGTCGAGCTGGAGCGGGGGAAAGGCGCCCAGCGAGGGCTTCAGCACGCTCCGGCTGGATTGTTGCAGCAGGGCCTGGCCGAGCAGGCCGCTGCCGGCCCCCAGGTCGGCGGCGGGGCCGGCCGGCAGCACCAGGGCACGGCAGTGACGGGCCAGCCGCCAGGCGATCCCCCGCTGCAGGTGGGCGTGGAGCTCGTAGCTCGCTGCCCGGCCGGCGAAGCTCTGGCGCACGCGCTCGCTGAAGAGGCGCGGCGTTGCCCGATCGAGACCCTGGCCGCTCAAAGGTTGCCGATCCACGCGAGCAGATCCGGCAGCACCGACGTGCCCAGCAGGCAGTGGCCGGCCTGGGGGTAGTGAATCAGCGTGGCCCCGGCACGTTCCTGCCGCAGCAGCGTCCGGGCATGGGGCGCCACGATCCGGTCGGCGCCGGCCTCCACGATCAGGCAGGGGGCCGCCGCAGGCAGGGCCGCTGGCAGGCCCTGGCAGTGCGCCAGCAGGGTCAGATCGTCGAGCAGCCGTTGCCGCCCGGCCAGTGGCAGCGGGTCATCGGCAATCGTCACCGGCAGCTCGCTGAGGGGCCGGGGGGCGGCAGCCTCGGCCAGGAAGGCACGCAGCATCGCTTCCGGCTCGGGACCGCGCAGGCTCTGGCCCATGGCCGCAAGCGCCGCGCCCAGACGGCGGCCTTCCCGGCCCGGCGGCAGGAAGCGCCCGAAGCTGGCCAGCAGCACCAGCGCATCGGCCCGGGTCAGCACGTCGGCATCGAGCAGGTGGGGACCGAGGGAGTGGGCGACCAGCACCCGCAGACCATCCTCGGGCAGCCACCGGACCAGCACGGGCTCGCAGCGGCCATAGCCCCGATCGACCGACTGCCACCGCCAGCCGCGGCGACGGGCGGCAGCGGCGAAGGGTTGCCAGCCGCGGCTGTCGCCTGCCCAGCCGTGCATGGCGATCACCTGGATGCTCATCGGCTGGTCACGGGCGTGAGGCTTCCGGTGCGCCCAGGGCGGCCAGCAGCCGCTTCAAGGTGCCGCGGGGCAGATCGGCCCGCAGCACCAGCCGCAGCCGCGCTCCGCCCTCGGGCACCGTGGGGGGCCGGATCGCCACCGCCAGGAGCCCGGCCGCCTCCAGCCGCCGCTGCAGGGCCAGGGCCCGCTCGTCGCTGCCCACCAGCAGCGGCAGGATCGGCCCTTCCCCCGGGGGGCGCCGCCAGCCGGCAGCTTCCAGGGCATCACGCCAGCGCCGGGCGCGACTGGGCAGGTTCAGCCCGCCAAGGCTGCCGAGGTGGCTGCGCTGGCGACGCTGAATCAGCCGCAGGGCGGCCAGGGCCGCGGCTGCCAGGGGCGGCGCCAGGGCTGTCGTGTACCGGAAGGCGCCGCTGCTCTGCAACAGCCAGTCGATCACCGGATCATCTCCGGCCAGAAAGGCGCCGCCGCTGCCGAAGGCCTTCCCGAAGGTGCCGCAGATCAGGGCGATCGAACCGATGCCATGGCCCAGACCCGCCCCACCCGGCCCGAGCACTCCCAGGGCATGGGCTTCATCGAGCACGAGGGCCGCCCCGAAGCGTTCGCAGAGGGCGGCCAGGGCCTGCACGTCGGGGCTGGTGCCCTCCATCGAGAAGAGGCTCTCGCTGAGCACCAGCAGGCGCTGCTGGGGAGCGCGGCGGCGGGCCCTGCCCAGGAGCGTCTCCAGGTGGACAAGGTCGTTGTGGCGGAACCGCTGCAGTCGTGCACCGCTGGCACGCACACCGGTGAGCAGGGAGTGGTGGATGAGCCGGTCGGCGATCACCACGCTGTGGCGGTCGGCCAGTGCCTGCACCGCCGCCAGGTTGGCCTGGAAACCGCTGGGGAAGAGCAGCGCCCGGTGGCGGCCGAGCCAGGCCGCCAGTGACACCTCCAGCTGCATGTGCACCGGGCGAGTACCGGTGACCAGCCGGGAGGCACCGGCACCGACGCCGGCGTGGGCGGCGGCCTCCTGGGCGGCGGTGACGACGTCGGCATGGCGGCTCAACCCCAGATAGTCGTTGCTGGCAAGGTCGAGCAGGGCCTGTGGCGCTGCAGTCCGGCACGAATCGAGCTGAATGCAGGGCCCCTCACTGGGCAGGAAGGGCTGGAGATCGCGCCTGCGGCTGGCAGGGATGGAGTGGAGGCTCTGGATCGCCTGGCGCAGCCACGGCCTCTCGGCGGCGGGCGAAAGGGGAGTCGGAACCGGGAGGGTGGGCTGGCCTGGATGGTGGATCTGCGCAGCTCCCACAGGGCTATCCATAGTGAACGTGAGGGATACCAAGGCCAGTGGGCATAATTCAGTCTGTCACGGCTGAGGGCTTGTGAGACAATCAAACCGCCCTCTGGATCGGCAAGAAACGAGCACCATGCTGCAGGCACTCAGCTCCTGGCTGGAGCCTGACTTGAATGCAGCGGCAGAATGATCGGCGACAAGACAGGACATCGACACGGGGTGGGAGAAAGGCTCAGGTGAGATCGAGCGCGAGAACCTGCCGGCAGGTGGTGTCCTGCTGATGACTGGACACGTGACAGATGCAGGCGAAAGGCGAGCCCAGCATTGCGACGGTGTAGTGATGATCGATTCATGGTAGTGTGGAGAGAGATCGCTCTCGGACAGTCGAAAACAACCGGATTCAGGGTCACTTTCCGCAATAGCTCTCGAAATGGTTCGGCGAATTTATTTGCATATAGGCATACCCAAGACCGGAACCACTTCACTGCAGAGGTATTTGTGGTCTCATCGACAAGGACTGGCGCGAAATGGGTGCCTGTATCCCGAATCATGCCTGTGGGGGGATAAGTCTCACCACAAGCTATTTTTTGCCATCAGTGGCTACACTGGCGCTGGTGGCCAGAGTTCCTGGGAAGAGACAGCCAACTCGCTGCACAACGAAATCAAGGCATCTGCAGCTGAGGAGGTTCTCATCTCATCGGAGTTGCTGGCGAATTACCGCCGCCCTGAGGCGTACCGAAGACTATGGAGCCTGATTGACGGAACAGCGGAAGATGCCTATGTGATGGTTGGCTTGAGAAATCTGCACAGTTTGTATCTCAGTAATTATTTTCAGAGAGTACGCGATCCGAGAGTTGCCCTGAGCATCTCCATGCAGACCTGGATCCAGCAACGAAAAGTACTGCAAGAGCTGGAGAGTTCACTGGAGTGGGGTCATGAATTCTCAGCAAGCGTTGGCACTCGGGTGTGGTCTCGCTATGAGGTTCAGAGCTCGAGAAATCCTGTGCCATTCCTTCAATACATGAAACGTCGTTATGCCCTTAGCAAGCAGAGTGACGTGCACGAAAACAGATCAACATCCACAGCATGCATGGCTGTATTTCGACATCTTAATTGCCTTCAATCGTTAAGCCTGGAGCAGAGGATACGCCTCCGAAGTGTAGATAATATGCGCAGGCTTCAGAAGTTGATTCAACATTGCCCTGAACTCTCAAAGTGGGACAATAGCCAGACAGTGGGAATAGGTATGAAAGCAAGTCAGATGATCACCAACCAACTCAAGAATTCCAGGCTCTATACCGCCTTGGATTTCCTGATCAGCAAAGTAGATCTGCTAGAGCTGCAGACACCAGTTGTGGAGATTGATATTGATGATCTAGCTGAGTCCAATGACGAGGAGATCAAACGAGTTGCCGATGAACTGTTAGCCACTTTGTCCTGAAGAGTTCCCGTTGTTGCTGTCTAGGGCCGAAAGTCTCAGAATTGATCAGCATCAGCTGGCGCTCGTTGCAGCCGCAAAAGCTTACGCCTTTACAGATCCCAGAGCGAAAAAAGATGCTCACCTACGGGAGTGACCATTCCGTTTCTGTGCGAGTATGGCATCAATACCGCCGGCTGGAGCCAGAACTCTTGACAGGAGATTCTTGAGGTGTTTGACATTCTTCTCAGATTGTGAAAAGAGTGCGCGCATCAGCAACAAAGACCTTCTGTTCCAATCAAGTTTGCCTGCCATTGCCTGCATTCGCCGCCCTTGTTCCATAAGCTGCGTGGAGAGAGAGTAAACCTCAAGGGCACGTTCCCGTAGCTGCTGACGCAATGAGTGCAGCTCGGATTGAACCTGGGAAAGCTTATCTCCAAGGGTGGTGCGTATGACAATCTGCTCCAGCACTTCATTCTGAAGATTACGAATAACGTTCACAGATTCTGTCAGCTGGTCTTGAAGGTACGACTGCTCACTGCGGAGCACCTGAACGTCGTTCTTCAGTTCGCCAAGGGCAGCTTTCCAGCGGAGACGCGCATCTCGAAATGCTTGATCTCTGGCTTGTGCAAGCGTTTTGCTTTTTTCCAGCTTGGCTGCAAGATCAAGATTATAGCTGTAGAAAGGCGAAGGATAGTGGCGAGCGCTATAATCCAGAACAGCACACAAGGCGATAGCACCCGTAGTCCTGATGTCCGGCGTGAGGTCATACGATGAGTTCTTCTGGGCCAGGATTGCTTGCCACATAGCCCAAGCTGCTGTGGCTAGGACGTGAGTGACATCAAAGTGTTCCTCTGGCATTGCATGAACCAGCTGGCTATTGGTGTGTTCCCGAATCGCCCCAAGGACAGTGGAGCTGTCAATCTGTTCAATGGAGGCACATCCACGTACAGTCTCGTCACGCTCCTGCAGGATCGTTCCATTGATGAACTCAGCAATGGTGCCTGCAACCTGATCGGGAGCAGCAACGAGGTCTTCAAAGCTGATCAATGCCAGTGGCAGGGAAGAGTTTCCGATAAATGCATGGTAGTTGTAGATGATCCACATCCCCAGCGCGTGGGGAAGCGAGAATCCATTGCGTTTTCGTAGTGATTGAGCTGTGAGTATCGGATTGCGAATGATTGCCAGCAAAGGCAGCTTGACATTAAGAATTCGATGCACGAAATCAATGGTCAGGCACAGTCGAGGATCCTTATCAATCCATACAGCGTTATATGGAACGGGATGTGAGTCAAGGAATACATTCACCGTTTCTTGATCCAGTCTGCTCATCACCTCATCGATCTGGGGGGTCAGCAACCAAGGGCATTCCCACTTGTGTCCAACACATTGAAGGATGTTGTTGTTGAGCCTGAACAGCTCAATGCTTTCGTAGAAACCTTCAGGATTGTCTGCTGCTGGAGGCATGAATGTAAATGGAACGGATCCATTCCCAATCAGCAGGTGTTGCACAACCGAGGTCAGGAGCGAGGTTCCTGAACGATGAAACCCTACAATAAAACTCATAACGATGAGGGCAGATACGATTGTGGTGACACGCCAGAAGCCCTGGTGAGAGCACTGGTAAAAATATCCTGGTTGTGGCGGATTGATCGCTCAGCCAGAGACTGATGATCGTGCTGGTGGGGGTTGGTTTCAGACCCGATGCTTTCTGCATACAGTGCATCGAGAGTGGCCAGCTGGTTGACCAAGCCATCAAGATCTTCGTAAGTCATTCCCCTCACTGCATATTCAAGAATGTCTCTTGCGCCGCCTGAATTGTGAACAATAGGAATGCAGCCGTGAAGAATGGCATCAAATACGGCAATTCCAAAGTGTTCGCAGAGCTCTGGTTCCTTGTCTTCATCCACAGTCATACCAGTGCCATGTAAATAGGCAAAGCCATCCCCATACAGTTCCACGATCTCATCGCGGCGCACATTGCTGAGCAACGCAACAGAATCATCCTCAACCAGATTCTTACACTGCTCATAATGGGCCACAGAACTTTCCACTTTTGTGTCCAAGGACCCTGCGATCACATACGTCCACTCGGAGCTAAGGAGTCCTCGGCGCTTGGCTATGTAAAAAGCCTCAATCAATAGATGGTGATTCTTGCAGTGACCACGAAGATTATATCGCCCTATGGATACAATCTGCCGTCGCTTGGTGTGGTGTTGACGCTCTGGCGGTACACAGCCCAGCACAGGATGAACGACAACAGAACGATGCTGGCCCCAGTACTTTTCTGCCCATCGCATCGTGAATTGTGAGTTATGCAGGAACGTACACGTCTCAAGCAGGGGCCTGGGCATGGTTCTGGTGGGAAACGATACAATATAGAAGTTCATCTTGGCTCGAGAATTCAACTGCGAGCAATAAGTCGAATTGATAAAGATATCAAAAAAAGCCGTCACGAGGGAGCTTACCTCATCAAGCCTCATTGGCACACATCGACTGAGATCAATGCCAAAGTAAATCGAGAGATCTTCTACATCGAAATCACGGTCGGATAGAAGATAGACTTCATGGTCTTTCCAGCCTGAGATCATCGATGCGATGTCCAAGGCATGTTTTTCGCCACCACCAAAAGTTGTCCAGAATGAATTATAGATAGCAACGGTTGTAACGGGCCGTTTCTGTGAACGTGAGCCCTTGGCAAGGGTATTCACTGGATAGAGGGAAGTAACCTGGGAAAGAAGGGTATGACTCACAGACTTGGTTCGAAGCTGACGGATCAGTTCCTGGGCATAGCCTTCATCAGTGATCTTCCCTGTCATCCATTGGTACAGCACTCGGCTCCTGCCCACAAGATAGTGCCAGTTTGGACTCTTTTCCTGAGTGGTTTCAGAGTGGCGATGGTAGACGATGCTGGCAGGACAATAGAGAATCTGGTAACTGTGAAGTTTGAGCCAATGGCTTAATTCAGAGTCTTCGAAGTAGGCAAAAAAGTCGGCAAGAAAAATGCGCCGGGCAACCCAGACCATTCTGTGCAGCAGGACGCAGCAGCCGCAAAAGGCATCGACATGCGTCAGCCTGGAATACCTGCTGTGATCTTCATCGGCGAAGCCCTGGTCATATGGCATTCCATCGGCATGCGTTCCACTGGATGCATTGTTAATTAACCGCCGGGAAATACTTCTGATCTTGTCTGTGCTTGAAATCCTGAAACTGCTGCCTATTGGAATGATGTTTGCCGGTTCCCGCGTATCTCCGATGAAGATTTCCACCATTCCTCTGGGTGGTGACATAACAAACTCACCAACTCTACGGGGAATGATGCTAAGCATGATGCTTTCATGATCCTCTGGTGTTGGAAAGTCGATTGCAATGCAACCATCCTCATCAGGCTGGACAAAGCCTCCACATGATGAGAGGAGGCCCTGGCGGATGAACATCTTTGTATAACCCAGATCCTGCATGGCCAGGCCAAGGTCAAGGTGGCAGTCATCAGGAATAGTATTGAGCAATACCCTCACAAACTCTCTGAAAAAGTAGATCTTTGGACAGGCCGCCAAGGCGTGACTGGATTCATGTGAGATGCCACGCAGCAGTTCCTTGATGGTGTCTTTGTCCAGCTTGGTGTCTGGATTCAGGAGCAGCAGGTATTCACCATTCGAGTGACTGGCAGCCATGTTATTCGCTGCCGCAAAACCGATATTTGTATCAGCCTTCACATAGGTATAGGTATCTAAATGGGCTGCCAAGAGAGGCTCATTATCTTCCTCTCCATTTTCCACCACGATCACCTCATAGTTCCTGTATGACTGAGCCGTGATCGTTGGCAGCAGTATTCGCAGATCTTGTGAAGAATTAAAGCTGACAATCAGAATACTGACCAGAGGGCCAAGCTCGATTCGGGTGCACGGTGCGGTTTCCCTGACTCCCCTGGCAATCTTGTAGTTGTGATAAGAATCCAGTTGTTGTGTTAACTCTGCTGGCGTATCGCTTCGCAGTGAAATCTCTAGTGCAAAAGCCAGGCTATTGATCAGGCTGTCAGGTGCTTGCAGGGCCTTTATGCCTTCGATTGCTGATTCAGCTCCTTCCCGGTTGCCAGCGCTCAGATCTTCATAGAATCGTTTGATCAGGTGATTCATGATCTAAGCTCCTGAGCCTGAGTGCAGCTGTTCCGAAGAAGCTGGGGGCATCTGTTGCGCGATCAGCTCAGGCATTCTAGCTGTGGCGGACAGCAGGCAACTGCCAGCATGAATCAATGCTGACTTCATTACCAGGCGGCATGGAATCGCTCGTCTGCCAAGGGTGGTAAGTCGAGTCATGCAATCTGGTTCTCCACCAAGAAGGACTGACACCGGCCGACGGTTGGCCTGATCGAATGACTCCCGCCCAGCGGCCATCACAAGATTGATTCCGCGAACGTGATTCTGCGCATCAGCATAGCGGCCGCCCCATGATGTGCAGGATGGCAGGCTCTGCCATCCTGCCCAGCCGAGTGGCAGGATGGAGACTGGCTGCCAGGGTCAGGATCCAGCGCTGATCGGCACATGTCATGTGGGCATGCTTCTCAGGTGAGAGGCATGAGTCTTGCCAGATGGGCCTCGACTGCCTGCCTCAGTTCTGGATTGCGCTTCCCCACCACCTGCTGCCAATCCTGTATCTCCTGTCCTCGTGGATTGTGCTGAAGAAGTTCTTTCTTGATGAAGGGAAACTGCTGGTCTTCAATCAGCTCCCGCCAGTGGGTATGGGTAATGTTTCCGTGCCCACAGCCATAGAGGGCTTCGCGGCTGAAACCCAGCCGTTCCAGCACCGCCATCCAGGCCACTTCCAGGGCCGTCACCAACGCCAGTTTGTCATTCCATAGGCCGATTTCTTCCCAGAAAACACGAAAGACCGGCGATCTCACAACCGTGCTGCGATAGGCAATGAAATAACTCTGCAGGTGTGGCCGAATGCTGCTTACCTCAGTCAGTCCAACCACATCCGCCGCACTGCCCTTGAGGCGCTGGAATAGATCCTCGAAGTCCACAACAGGGCCATAGCAACTATCGTTGGTGAGGATCAGCTGTGATGCCTGAAGCACATCTCCCCAGCAGGTTTCAATCCCCGCTTTCCAGCTGCCGAAGTCGTAGCCCTCATTCTCACGGATCAATACCACCTCACAGAGCCTGCACAACTCATCAAGGCTTCGATCGTCAGTCGCCAGCCGAGCGCAGGCGGACACAAACACCACATCGGCATAGCGGCCGTATTGCCGCACTTGCTCCAGCACATCCTGCCGCACGGGGGGCTGCTGATCCCAGTGGGCATAGATCAGCAGAGGTCTCCCTCGCTGGTGCCCGAGACTCGCTGACCTCCAGGTCCATACCAGTCGATTGCGCGACCGTTCAGTGCCACCCCTGATCATTGCCGCGGGTTCGAGGTGCCGCGAATCGGCATCCAGCAAGGGGTGCTGCAAGGGATCTCCAAGCTGGAAATACCGTGGATGGAGCTCCCGCAGACGTGCCGATTCTGCGTACAGACGCTTGCGTTTCTCGCCTTTGCGATCACGCCCTCGACTGTGGGATTCGAGATGCTGGATGCGCGGCTCCGGCGTCACCACCAGGGCCCAGCCGTGCTCAGCCAGCCGCCAGCAGAAATCAACATCATTGTAGGCCACGGCAAAAGACTCATCGAACCCGCCGATGCGATCGAATGCCTCGGCGCGCACCATCAGACAGGCTGCCGTGGCCGCCGACCACTCTTCCTGCAGCTGCAGCGCCGCCAGCATGGATGTGGCCGCTCCAGGCACCAGGCCCTTGCCTGGCGACTGTATGTCGTGAAGCTTTTCGGCCACACTCATCAGCCCATGGTGCTGGATCCGGCCATCGCCGTAGAGCATGCGCGTGCCCACCGCGCCTACATCGCGGCAGCCGAAGGGATCGAGCAGTTGTTCGATCACCCTGGCTGAGCGGAAGACAATGTCGTTGTTGAGGAACAGCAGAAAACTGCCGCTGCACAGCTGGCGTGCCCGGTTGTTGAGAGCAGCGAAATTGAAGGGCCGTTCATCCCGCAGCCCGACCACGGGCACCGGGCTCAGCCGCTGCAGCTCGGCAGCCAGGCCCACAGCGTCTTCCTCCGTGCTGCCGTTGTCGATCAGCACCAGTTCAAGGGGCAGGCCCACAGCGTGCTCCAGCAGCGACAGCACACAACGGCGGGTCAGATCCGCCTGGTCGCGGAAGGGGATCAGCACCGAAATGCGGTCGTGCGACTGCAACAGACGCCGCACCATGAAGCTCCCCGGCAGGGGGCCTGGGGTGATGGCACCCTCCGGCAGCAGCCAGTGCCCGCCGCGGCGCTGCACGAGTGCGGCCAGCTCCTGAAGCTGCGGGCCGCTGAACCCCTGGCGCAGGGCAGGGGCGCCGAACGCCAGCACCGCCGGATTGGAGAGCGGGTCGCGTCGCAGCAGCACCTCGGGCAGCTGGCGGATGCGGGCCCCGCGCGCGGTGAACTGCAGGGCCAGGTCTCTGAGCAGCCCGTGCAGGCAGCCGTAGCTCGGCGCCGGATCGAGCCCAGCCAGTTCCACAGCGGGAATGGCCACCAGGCCGGGGATCGCGCCCCGCGTGAGCAGCCGGAAGGGCGTGGGTCTGCCCTCCAGCTGGCGCAGGCCAAGCCGTGGCGGCTGCCGGCACCAGATCAGTTCCTCGTCACTGCAGATCAGATCGGCCTGCTGCCAGCTCAGCTGCCGCCGCAGTCGCTGCCAGGCTCCAGCCACCGGGCTGTCATCCGGTCCGATGAAGGCCACCAGCGTGGGCGGCTCCGCCGGATCGGTCCAGAGCGACCACTGTTCGCTCAGGGGACGGTCGAGCCAGACCAGCTCACCGCTGTCGAACCCCCCGTCGAGGGCGCGCTGCCGCGCCCGGCGCCGCAGCTCTTCCAGCCCCAGCCGCTGCTCCAGATCGCCGCTCACCGCCAGCAGCAGCACCCCCCGCCAGGGCCGCGGACCAGGCCCCAGCCGCACCGGCGCCCTGCCGGCTGCCCCATGCAGCCAGTGGTGCAGAAAGCCGGCGACCCTCTCGGGGCGTCGCCTGGCCAACCAGCGGGCATCGATGGCCAGCAGGGATGGCTCCCCGCAGGGCTGCACCGGCAGCTGGCTGCGCACCCCGTCCGGCGCCGCGGCGAGTTGAAGCAGCGGCGCGCCGTCCACCGCTGCCAGGCCCCGGATCCAGTCGCCCCAGACGGCCTCAGGTGGATCGGCGGGTCGGTTCCAGAGCAGGTAGCGGGCACCGCGTCCGAGCACTGCCCGGGCCGCCTCCGCCACCAGAGCGGCGCAGTCCTGTGGCCCGGCAACCGCCACAGAACCATCGCACCCCAGCTGCACAGCCCGCACCCCGGCCAGTGCCTGCATCGCCTCCAGCGACTGCCGCTCCCGGGCCAGCTCCAGCCACAGCCAGGCCGGCGCCAGGTCGGCGTCCAGAGCGCTGGGCTGCCACCGCTGCAGCGCCGAGCGGAAGGGCAGCGACGCCGGCCGTGCCTCCAGGGCCAGGCACTCGAGCGCACTGAGGTGCTCGAGCCATGAGCGCCGCTGCGGGCAGTGTCTCAGCTGCTCGTGGTACGCGGCGATCGGCACCGCCGGCAGCTCCGCCAGCAACGGCCGCTCCCCCCTCAGGACGCCGTTGAGGCCATCGCGCACGAAGGCATGCAGATCGTCCCCGTGCCAGAGCGCCAGGCGCCGCGTATCCACGGGGCAGCAGGCCAGCAGCTCCGGCAGCAGCGGCGTCAGCAGCAGGGCGGCCGGCACCAGATCCGGATCGAGGAAGGCCTCGTCCAGCCCCGGATGGCAGTGACTCAGGAGCAAGCGCAGCAGCACCGGGGGGTAGCGCCGGCGGCGCATCCTCTCCAGGGCCGCCAGGGCGGCGGCCGAATCCCGCGCCCGCAGGGCCCGGCGCAGCAACCGCCCTGGTGTGCTGGTCATGCCGAAGGCCCGGCGGCAGAGCCGATCATGAACCTCCAGGGGGCGACAATTTCCGCCTCAGGCGTGTGCCTGATGCTGCCGAGCCCCCGCCCCTTCCGCCATGTTCCGCTGGGCTTCGCCGCAGCCGATCTCCACCACCCAGACAGCGCTGCTGGAGCAGGCAGGGGGCTTTCGCCGCCCATGGGGCGAAGCCTGGGAGCAGCCCGACGGCCTGGATCTGGTGCTGTTTCAGCCGCCCCACGCCCTGCTGGCCAGCGGCGACATGGCGGCCGGCGTGCTGGGCAGCGCCTACGACCAGCTGACGGCCGTCAGCGAGCGCCTGCGGCTGGTGAACGGCGAGCGGCTGATGGCTCTGGGCGCAGCTGAGATCGCCCACTGGCTGATGGGGCACCCACCGGCGCGGCCCCTGGAGCTGCCCGCCGTGGAGCCCCTGCTCGCCGCCACGACCCTGACGCTGCTGCAGGCGATCCCGGGGCTGGAGCCGGCCTATCAACGGCTCGACGGCAGCTCCCAGCGGGGCGGTGCCGCTGCCGACCTGGCCTACGCCCGACGGCTTCAACCCAGCGCCGAAGCCCTGCTGGAGGCCTGGAGCGGACTCCCTTTCCCGCCAGCCCCGGACAGCGCGGCCGATCCTGCGGTTCAGCGACTGGAGGCGCTGGCGGAGGAACTGGAGCGCTCCGTTCTGGCCTGTGAGGCCGCGAGGGAGCGGGCCACCCGCCTGCAGCGGCTCAGTGAAGGGAGGCAGGCCGAACTGCGCCGATCGGCCCAGCTGCTGCGCCGGCTGATCCATCTGCAGGCACGTCTGTTCTGAGTGCCGCGCGGCATCCGTCAAAGCGCACGGCTGCGGGCCAGGCAGCTCTGGATGCGACGGCTGGCTGCGGCGCCGTCGCTCACCAGCTGCTCGAGCAGCTCGATCCTGCGGCCCATCTGGCCCAGATCAGCCTGGCATTGCTGCAGGCTGATCTCCAGATCCAGGCGCCGGTCGCGCTCGAGCTCCAGGCCGAGCAGCTGTTCGCGCAGCGCCTGGTTGTCGAGCGCCAGCCGATGCATGTCCTCCAGCTGGGGATCCAGCCGCTCCAGCTGCTCCTGCAGCGCCACGGCGCGGCGGCGGGCCTCGATCAGCGCCGCCGCTGAGGTGGCCTGGCCCAGGCGGGACAGGCAGGCGTCGTCCGGGGGGCGGCTGTCGAGAGCGGCGGAGCGGGCGTGCCGCTCGAGCTGGAGGTAGGCCTGCAGAGCCTGCCGGTCGGCCTGCAGCCAATGGCTGGCCAGCAGGGCCGCCAGAGGATCGGCCGGGGCGAAGTGGCAGGGGGGATCGGCGGCCGCCGGCGGCGCCAGGGGCTCCACGCACCAGCTCACCAGGGCCGGCGCACACAGGCAGGAGAGGTTCACCAGCCGCCAGGGAGCGCTGCGGCCCTCGAGCCGGCTGAGAGCCCCGATCACGGCCTGGTAGGCAGGTGAAGGCTGACCGTCATCGGCCAGGGATGCCTCCACCAGCGCCACTGGATCGGCGTAGGCCACCAGCAGTGGCTGATCGCCGCCGGCCTGCTCCACTGAGGCGCAGGGCCGTGGGTTCAGTTGAGCCGCACTGAGGATCGCTGCCAGGGGCTCGGCATCCAGTTCAGGTGCCCAGATCCAAACCAGCATCAGCGACAGCGCGATGCTGTCACTCTGTCGCAGAGGCGGCGCGCTCAGGGAGCAGTGCTCAGAGCGGGGGCCGGTCCGGCGCTCCGTTTCCCACCCTCGGCGCCGGCATCAGGCAGAGCGGCTGGTTGAGCAGCGATGAGCCGCCTGCGGCCAGCTCCTGCTGGATCCCCCCCTGCTCCCAGGCGAGGGAGCGCTCCACCATCAGCGTGCTGAGGGCATCACCGAAGAATCGGCCGCCGTGGCCATCGGGCCGGAGTGCCGAGGTGGTGGGCTCCAGGCTGAGATGGCGGGTGCGCACCGCCCGGCTGCCCCGCTGCAGCCTGCGCCACTGGCGTGCCAGACGCAGGGGATGGGAGAGGGCGTCGGGGGTCTGGAACGCCACCACCTCGGCCTGGGTGATGCGCAGGGCCAGATCGCGCCAGTGGCGGGTGCCCTCCTGGCTGCCAGGCCGCAGCAGCCTCAGCGGCAGATTCAGCCGCCGCCGGCAGAGCGCCACCAGCCGGCCCAGTTCGGCAGACCCCTGCTCTGAGGTGCCGTCATCCAGCACCCACACCTCCTCGGGCCAGAGGGTCTGCAGGCTCAGCGACTCCAGCGCCAGGCACAACAGCTCGTGTCGGTCGGCGCGGGTGATGATCACCACCGCCACGGGGGCCCTTGCGAGGCCGGCACTGGCGCCGAAATGGCCACGCCAGTGCCCGAGTGTGTGGCGGAAGGCCTCCACCAGCGGCCCCTGGCGCAGCAGCGGCGGCAGCAACTCGGCCACACCCATGCGTTCGGCGCTGAGGCGACAGAGCAGCAGGGTGCGCGAGGCCAGTCCTGCCGTGGCGGCCATCAGCAGCGCCTCCTCGTCCTCACCGTCCAGTAGACGCAGCACAGGCGGCTTTCCCGCCGAGCCGGCCAGGCGCAGCAGCCGGCCTGCCTGGGGGTGGGGCTGAGGGAAGAGGTGCAGCAGCACCAGCACCTGGGCGCGCAGCAGTCCCGTGGCCTCCAGCTCATGGGGCTGCGGCCAGGGCTCGCTCTGGCCATCCCCGAGCGCCTGGGGCCCGCTGCCGCGGCTGTGGAGCCGTTCCAGGCCCTTGAGCAACACGCTCTGTTCCCACAGCCAGGCCAGCTCCAGGGGCTGGTGGCGCAGGGCCTCGTGCAGGTCCAGCAGCAGACTGCGCTGCCACCAGACGCGCGGCAGGATGCGTTCCGCCAGGTTCACCAGTGCCCGGCGCCCGGGCTCATCGAGGGCGTTGACCCTGGGCGAGTCGAGCGACAGCACCGCCCGCAGCAGCGGCAGGGAGACCGCAGGCTGTGGCAGGGAGCCCAGCAGTTGCAGGGTCTCCGCTTGCAGAGCCAGCAGCAGGGTGCCCAGCAGAGAAGGCCGGGCGCTGGCGCTGAGGAGGATCGCGCTGAGCACTCCGTTGAGGCGCCTGTGGCCGGCCTGATCGCCGGCATCGCGCGCCTGCTCGGAGCTCAGCGCCAGTGCGTCGATGGCCGCCACCAGTGGTCCCAGCGCCTGGCGAGTGGCCCCGGGCTCGCCCCCCAGCAGTGGTGCCAGGGCGAGGCCCCTGCTGGCTGGATCCTCCAGGCTCACGGCCTGCTGCAGCCCAAGGCCGCGCAGCTCGGCGGCGGCGGCGGCGGGCAGGTTGGGGGCGCCGCTGCGCGTCCCCCCCACCAGGGCTGCCAGCAGTTCCAGCAAGGGCTGGCGATCGTCACCTGCGCCGCCCTCGGCCCCCAGCCGCGCCCGGATCCTGCCCGCGAGAGCCTGCCCCACTTCCGCCCGCTCGGCGCCGTCGAGAAGCTGCAGCAGCTCGACCACATCGTCAGCCACGGTTCCCGGGGCCTGTGGCAGGGCGTCCAGCCACCTGTCCAGGGGCCAGGGGCCGCGCAGCAGGGCCGGCTCCAGGCAGCCGGGGGCGAACCGCCAGCGCAGGCGCCGCTCCAGGCGCAGAGCCTGCAGCGCTTCGGCGCTTGCCAGCTCGCCACAGGCCAGCCTGCGGTAGTCCTGCCAGAGCCGGGCCAGATCGGAGATGCCCGGGGCCCTGCCGGCCGGCAGTTGCCTCAGCCCCACACAGCCTGCTCCGGCCGCCGTCAGCATCTCCAGGGGGGGGGCGCTGGCCGGCTCCGGCAGGCCGCCAGCCCAGCCCACGGGCAGCACCAGCACCAGCGCGGCGCCGGCGCCGGCCGGCGCCAGCTCGATCACCCCTGCGGGGAGTGGCTGACGGGCCGCGCCGGGCCGGCCCGAGGGATGGTGAGGCGATGGCCAGAGCCACAGCGAGGCCCGCTGGCAGCCGCTGCAGAAGAGGTAGTGGTTCACCCCCGGCAGGGCCACGGACCGGCGGACGAACTGCACCGGCTCCCGCCGGCCCTGGGAGTTGCGCACCTGGAATCGCTGCCAGACCGCCGGCGTGAAGAGGCGGGTGTGTGCCGCGAGGATAGGTGGTGATTCCAGGCCCGCCGGTGCGGCACCTCGACCTGCTGATTGCCGCCCAGTCCGACCCTGCCGTCCTGGCAGGGTGGGGGGACTACCACTACGCGCGCGAGCTGCAGCTGGCCTTGCACCGCCTTGGCGTGAGTTCGCGGCTGCTGTTCAGGGATTCCTACCGTCGCCAGCCTGAGCCGGCGGCGGGCAGTGGCCTGCTGGTGCTGCGGGGCAGGTTCGCGCCGCGCAGCAGCTGGCTGTCCGGCTCCTCCTACCGCCGCAAGGCGGCCTGGCTGATCAGCCGGCCTCTGGAACCCACCACCGAGGAGCTGGCCGGCTACGACCTGCTGCTGGTGGCCAGCAGCCAGGATCGCGCCCGTGTCGCAGCGCTCAGCGGCCGCCCCACCCACACCCTCCTGCAGGCCACGGCCTTCGGCAGCCGTGGCCGGCCGCAAGCGCCGCGCCATGCTCTGCTCTTCGTGGGCAACCACCGGGGGGTGGAGCGTCCCACCGTGGCGGACTTCACCCGCGCCGGCCTGCCCGTGGAGTTGATCGGCAAGGGCTGGGAGGAGGTGGGCCTGCGGGCCACAGCCTGCAGCATCGACAACCACGCCCTGCCTCGCCGCTACGGCCAGGCTTTGGCGGTGCTCAACGACCACCATGGCGCCATGGCGAGCTTCGGCTACCTCAACAACCGTGTCTTCGACGTGCTGGCCTGTGGGGTACCGGTGATCACCGATGCGGCTCCCGGCTGCCCGGAGGAGCTGGAGGCGGGGGTGATCCGCCACGGGCCGGGGAAGGACCCGGCCCTGAGCCTCTGCCAGGCACGGGAGCTGCGCCACGATCACCGGCGCATGAGTGCCGTGGCGACGGCGGTGCGGCAGCGGCACAGCTTCGATGCCAGGGCCGCGAGCCTGCTGGCGTTGATCAGCGCGATCTGAGCGGCTGTTTCGTCCTCAGCCGCCGCCGCGGGCTCGGCCAGCCGGGCGGGGAGAGGGGGCGCTCAGCGGGGGGATGCCGGCCTCGTCGAAGAGGCGCTCAACCTCATCCACATAGGCGGAGAAAGCCTCCAGCTGCAGCGCTTCCTCGCGCAGGGATCTGGGCAGTTCAGCCCAGGCATCCTTGCTGCCGCTCTTGATCCGGCGTCGACGCCGCTGGGCCGCCGCCTTCTTCAGCAGATCGTGGTAGGCAGGGTGCTGTGGATCCTCCAGCAAGGCCCGGGTGACGGTCCTGATCGCCTGCAGGGGCTGCTCGTCGGCCAGCTGGGATTTCACCTGGGCCACGGTCTCGCGGCGCAGGCTCTGCCAGGCCTCGGGGCTGCGGCTGCGGCTCAGGCGCCGCGGCGACCCCCAGCCCAGGCGGCTGGCCAGGCGGTTCAGGAAGGCCGACAGTCGCTGCCGGAGGGTGGTCCGTTGAGGGCGACTGGCACGAGGCATGCCCGGATCACGGGGTGTGAGCCCGACTTTAGGGGGAGACGCTCAGGCTGCCTGGCCCCAGCTAAGGAAACCATCAGCGGCGATTCATGATCCCGAGACTGAAGGAACCAACCCCCCAGACCACCAGCAGCCCCCCCAGGGTTGCCAGGAATCCTTTCCAGCGCCAGTCCGAGTTGGGGTCTTCGGGAGTGATCGGGTCGGCAAGGCGAACGAGGAACTTGAGCTGCTGCTGCACCTGCTGGCGGTTGGTGTCCGCGGCGGTGATCGCACTCTTGAGAGCTTCGGTGGCGAGCAGCACATCAGTTTCCAGTTTGGAACCCTCGGCCACCACGCGATTAACGTCCCGCCCATCGGGAGCCACCAGCAACTCGCGCTCCTCAGCGATCTGGCGTTCCATCTCCTTGATCTGATCAGTGATGTAGGAAACTTCCGGAGTGGAAGGATCCTTGAATTGCCGTTTGAGACTTGCTTCCTGCACCTTGAGTTCCACCAGCTGGCTCTCCAGCTGGGAGATGAAATTGCTGCTGGCGAGGGCCGATTGTGACAGATCAACTTCCCCGAACTGGTTCTTGAAACTGTTGAAGGCGGCGGTGGCCTTGTCCAGGCGCTCCCTGG
The DNA here is from genome assembly GCA_039818745.1 of Cyanobacteria bacterium J06638_7. Taxonomy (GTDB): domain Bacteria; phylum Cyanobacteriota; class Cyanobacteriia; order PCC-6307; family Cyanobiaceae; genus NIES-981. The sequence continues at coordinate 114,366 of JBCBTI010000002.1, read as the reverse complement.
CCTGCTCCACTTCCTTTTCGAAGAAGCGCTGCTGATTGAGGCTGATGTCCTGGTTGGTGCGATTGAGGAAGGCCTCCGCCTCCTGGAGGAGCAATTGATTGAGCCGGAAGGCAGGCTCGGGGCTCAAACCCACGGTGGTGAGGTTGATGACCCCGGACAGGTCCTGAGGCTCCACATACACCTGGCGTCGGAAGAACTCAAGCTGCTGGTCAAAGTTGGCACGCTCAGATATGCCGGCAAAGGGGTCGTCGGGAATTCGGCCCCAGGTTTCAGCGGGCTTCAACTGCAGGAAGACCCGCTTCATCACCTCCGGAGAGGTGAGATAGACTTCAAGGAATCGTCCATCCTCCAGGGAGCCGAGCATGGTCGGTCCGGCAAGAGTGCCCCCGAGAAGACTGGTGCCGACCCCATTCTGAACCTGGGGCAGGCGCACGATGAAGCTTGACTCGACCTGATATCTGTTGCGGCCGATGGAGAAGAAGTAGAACCCCGAACCCAGCACCACCAGGGTGGCCAGCACAGCTGGCAGGGGAATCTGACGGATCAGGTCCACAGGGGCTCTGAGCCTCTGGGCCAGCTGCCCTCCAGCACCCTGCTCAGCGCTCGGCGAGCGCGGATCCGCGGGCACCAAGTCTGAAGCGTGTTCCGGGGGATCCTGAAGGCCCGAAATGGCCGAGAGCATCAAGTGTCGGATCCTGTTCAGCCGACGCCAGACACCCTCGCTGAGCTGCCGTCCCCTGGCCGTCAGAGACGGGGATGGAGACCGGCGTGCTGCACGGCGAAGCTCGCGCGCATAGCGGGTTTGCTGAACCAAGCTGATGGCCTCTCCCATGTCAGCTGACAACCAACGATACCAGCGGTGCCGTGGTGGTGCTAACGCCTTGACCGGAGCCGCAACTGGAGCAGGAGCCGCTGAACAGGGGGTGAGCTACTCCATGTCCAGCATCTGCTCACTTCCAGGCAGCTGCTCTTCATAGTAGAGAAGCTCCTCGTTGTTGCCATAGATCAACAGACCGAAACCGATGGATCCCACGACCCAGACCCAGAAGTATAGAGCGCTCACATCCGGGGCGGGGTAATTGGGATTGAATGTCTGACGTAGAAGTTCTACACCATGGGCCAAGGGGTTCCAGAGAATCCAGGGGCGAAACTCATCGGGAACGATCCGAATTGGGAAAAAGATACAGGAAGTCCACAACAGAATGCGGCGCAGAAACGACTTCATGAACCACGCCAGCAGCGGCAGCCTGTGGCCGATGATCAGGGTGCTGAGACCGATGCCGAATCCCAGCAGGGAAAAGCCCAGAAACAGAAAGATGGCAGCACCGGGATCGTCGACTGCATTGGTCCAGTCCCATGCACTCACCCCCAGGACAAAAAGCAGCATCAACGAAGAGTAAATCTGGCTTGTGAGCAGTGCATTTCCCATCAGGGAGTCGAGGGGACGCAAACGTCGATAGAAGTAGAGGTCTTCACCCTTCTGCACACCCCCGATGGCCTTGAGTGCCACCTGGACAAACAGATAGAATGGGATGAACCCTGCGGCAAGCCACAGTGCCGGGTTGATGTAGGTTGCGTCTCCACTCCCCCGCAGCAGCAAGCGCAGGGCGAGAAAGGTACCAATCAGCACCAGAGGTTCAATGAAGACGCCGGCCACTCCGAACACGCCCTTGGCTGCCCTCAACTGCAGCTCTCGGCGTGCCACTGCGGAGACAATGCGTGCCTGCAGGAGCAGCTGGGAGAGGGCACGACGCAGCGGATTGGCTGACATGGCGCATCGCCAATGGCTACGCGAACAGTTTACCTTCAGACACGAGCAAGCGCCATCGTGCATCCCTGCCTGGCACTGCTTGCCACTGAAGATCCTCGGAAATCACAATCAAGCCGGCAGAAAAAGACAACGGTCAATCTTCAGATCTGGCACGAACGCCGGAGTCGGAATCGGGGAAGCCAGAACCAATATCTTCATCATCACTGTCTTCGGATAGATCGTCATTGTCAAGCATGAGTTGCTCGAGACGCCGACTGTTTTCTTGTTTGAATTCATACTTCAGCCTCTGCTTTTCCTCCTTGATCAACTCAAGACAAACTTCAGGATCTCCTGCATAGACCAGTCTCCCAGCCACGATCGCAAGGCCTTGATCGCAGTAGTCGAGGGCAAACTTATGTTGGCTAGGCGCAGCGATCACGAGAGCTCGATTTGAAATGCGTTGCTCGAAAAGCCGGCGAATACGAACAGACTCTGGATGCAGTGACTTGTGGTCCCAGTTACTGATTTTGCCCACAGTGAGCACATCAAAGTCGAAGGCCAAGGACACGGCCAACTTCAACGACTTCTGCATGGAACTCTTCCAGGCCCCGTAGGGCTCATGGAAGGTATGGTCATCGGCCCCAGTGATATCCTGGATCAGGCGCACATCCTCATCCACTTGACCGGGAAGGCTGTAGACTTCGGCAGCAAAGCGCGCGTTTAGATAACCAGAAAGTTTGCCGTGGAATGCCTGATTCGTGCCCACAGGCCAGGACACGGAGCCATGATGAACCACCGATCCCTGGTCAGGCTGTTCAACCCCCGCCAGGCACTCCAGCAATGACTTGGCCTCGTAGGTGTTGACGCTGAAGAGTGCCAGCCTGTGCCCTCGGTGCACTTCCAGGCTCACATCCGAAAACGCTTTTCGCAGGTTGGCCACCCCAGCAGGGAGGACTTTCGACGCCTGCCTCGCTTCGATCACCAGCGTCTCAGAGGCGGGGGATGGTGCTGCCATTGCTGAGAACAAGCCGCCGATGCCTGAGATGGTCCAACCCTAGCCTGATGGACTCGGTTGGGTTAGCCCTGGCTGGCCGCTTCTCAACTGGCCCTGAGAACGGGCAGGCAGGGGTTCACTCGCGAGCGGCACGCATGGCAGACCATGGAGCTGATGGGAGTGGCCTGCAACATGCCTCCCAGGGCCAATGGGGCTCATCCGACATCCGCGTTGCTCTAGTGATACCAGTCCCAGTAGTTCTTGGGTTTTCCGATGTAAGCCAGGAAGGCTTCACTGTCTGGCTGAAGCTCGCGAACCACCCTGCTGCGCAGACGGCTGGACAACTGAGGCGCTTGCACCAGAGTTCTTCCCTTCTGGCCAGCTTCATTGACTTTGGGCAGTTTGCCTTGATTGAGCAGCAACTGTGGCTGCACAGGCGCACCGAGAAATCTCAGGAGCCTGGCAAGTTCGGTTGCCGGCTCTGCGAGGAGATCTTCAAAAGTCAGACAGTGGATCTGATCATCGTGGAAATACTTGCGATAGGAATTGATTCTTGCATAGTAGCTTGAACAGCCAATCAAGAGTTTTGCTGCATGTCGTTTGGCCAGAAAACGATTGAAATCAACAAAGTTTGGATGGCGTCCCTTGAGGTGTCGCCATTGAGATACAAGCCGATCGAGAGGGTGACGTACAATATAGATGATTTTCAGACCAGGTAGATAGCGATGCATGAGCGCCGGTGAATACCTGAAGCTGGCCAAGGAACTTGCATACATGGTGCTGGCCTCACCCCTGAGAGGGTAGCTCCGACCAGGGCGAAACATCTTGCGATACCACTTCCAGCCTTTGTCGTACCGACGACCAAAGAATTTTGGCTCCTTCGGTTTGCTGATGAAGATATCAGGATGCCTCGGCAGTATGGTCGCCAGTGTAGTAGTGGCAGACTTCGCAGCGCCAATAATGATGAAGTTTGGCAGGTACTCACGTCCAATCCTGGCTTGCTCCTCGTGCAGTCCTTGCAGGCCATCAGCAATCGCTTTGTAGACTTTCTTCCTGGGTGCTGAGGCCAGAAGAAACTGGAGGCTGCTGTTCACGCGAGAGTGTTGAGGGCGTTGGCGAGCTTGGGGTTCCTTTTTGCCAAGGCTCTGACAATCTGGTCAGCAAGCTGATTCATGCGGTCTGCTTCACTGAGGCATGCTGGACTATAGATGCTCTGAGTTGGAACTTGCGACCCAAACATCTGCTGCCAAGGGACAGCCCATACCCTCTGGCTAAACGCATCATTACCGGCTTGGTAGTGATTGATTGTTCGTTCAGCCAGTTCCTCGGAGAAACCGAAGTATCGCTGTTCATGCCAGCCCTCCCGCTCAGCAACCTGCCGCACCATCTTGCTGGTTTGTTTCAGACTTCGGCCTTTCAAGCCAAGGGCTTCGATTGTCTGTACCACGAGCCTGGACAGCCACACTCCTTTGGTTCCTGGCTGTACATTCTCACTGCCTGGAGCCGCAGGCTTGTAGGACAGATCAGTGCTGAGTTGGAGAGCTGACATCAGTTGCAGAAATGGATCTCCATAACGCCGGCTGAAAGGGATGAATGTAAATGGAATACCAGAAGACAGCAGCGGCTCAAAGTACTGATTGTAGTTAAAGACATCATTGGAACCGTTCTGCATCGATTGGCTGACATACTCTTCCAAGGTCAGCGAGTGGTATAGCCGTCTCAATGTGTGCACATATCTTGAATTGATATATTCCAGCTGGGGCCTGATGAATACAACAACATGGAGCTGATAGTCATGCTTGAGCAGAATCTTGGCTATTCGTGCCAGGTGACGAGTGTCGCAGAGTGGTCGTGTGAACTGCTCAGCACTCATCAAGAGGTGCTGGCGACGCTGCTGAAAGCGCTCAAGATAAGTGTGCCAAGCTTTCCAGTTGGAACGATTGATGGCTTTGAGAAGGGGTTTGTGTTTGCGCCCATCTCGCCCAGGGAACTCATAGATGATGCCTTCACCGAGGAGAATCTTGCGATTCTGTATCAGTCTGCTTTGAATGTATGTTGATGCGGTTTTGTGGGTTCCTGCATGGATGTAGCATATCCGCCCGGAGATCACAGTCATTCTTTAATTGTGTTTCCGAGCAGGTTCATAGACATTTAACAACACTGCGCGCTGAGCTGACGGTTGTTGTGGATAGCCGCGGTGAGCACCATGCTGAGCTGAAACAACCATATCACCGGCATGGCAGAATAATGGCAGCGTGGCACGACCTGCCAAGAGCCGATACTCATGCTTATTGAGCTGGTGCTTGGCATTAAACTTTTGATTCCGACGCCTTAAATGCTGGTCGCGGTGGGATTTCCTAATGTAACAATACGGGCCCACATCAAGTGAACTGACATCATTCAGATATAAAAATGACTTGACTTTCACTCGCTCTCCATCGCAGTGGAAGAAGCGGGTGTTGCTGACCCCCTTGTTGATATAAAGATTCCTGCAGGTAACGTTCAAGGGCACTCCAAAAGCCTGTCTTGACAAGTCTCCTACAAGCCCTTCATGCAAACTATTAAGCACTAATTGACAATGTTCGGGATCAAGACGCTCGGGGTGGAAGATATCCATCATGCCCTGATCCTCGCCGTAGCGTACATTGATTACTGGTTTATCGCTTTCCACCAGTGCTTTGTAGCCCCTCAACGCCCGATTCTGGTCTCGGTTGAGGATTGCATTGGGGAGACCTTGGCCTAGTGGCAATTCAACGACGTGAGCCCATGTGGATTCAGCCAGGCTGGCAAGCTTGCTGACAGTGTGCTGGGATACCGCTCCGCGAATCACGATGACTCCGTTGCGCGCCAGCATCAGCACAGCCAAGCGAAAGCGCAGCCCTCGTCGCTGCAATGATGAAAGGCCAAACGTTATCGCCTTGGTTTCTAGGTTACGTCGCCACCCCGTTCGCATCAGCGGTGGGTGGTACATCGGTGGCAGCTCAGTGGCCGGACCCATGCCAGTCGGGACTAGAGGCACATATCCTAGCCGTTGTCCCCCCGTACTCCACTGCTGGTCCAGCGGGGGACTCGAAGCTGACTGAGGAATCCATGGGGCTGGATCTCATGGGCGTCCATCCCCATCCCTGCGGGCATTGAACATCGATACGAGCACAGCCCTGCGCTTTGCAGCGGCCTGAGGGAGGCCTCGATGGGCTCCATGCTGCGCAGACACGACCAAATCTCCCGCCTTGCAAAAGACTGGCAGAGCGGACTGTCCACTGAGCAAGCGGTAGTCATCTTTTCGAAGGCCGTTGGATGTATTGAATATCTGGTTGCTACGGCGAAGCTGATCATCCCTGTGCGAGGACAGTACATAGCAGTAAGGGCCGTAACCCAGAGAGCTTACATCGCTGAGATAGAGGAAAGCCTTAACCTTTGGCTTTTCGCCGTCGCAGTGGAAAGGACGAGTCTTGTCAATGCCTTCACTGAGATAGAGGTTGCGACATTTTACCTCAAGGTCAACTTCAAAGGCGTGTGTTGCCAGTGCCGAAACTAAATCTTCCTGAAGACAATGCAGGATCATCTCCTTATGTTCTGCAATCAGTCTTTCAGGGTGAAAGACGTCAATCATTCCTTCATCTTCTCTATAGCGAAAGTTAACTACTGGCTGCTTGCTCTGCACCAGAGCTTTGTATCCCCTGACGCTGCGTTGCTGCTCCTGATTGAGAATTGCGTTGGTTTGTCCTGTGCCGGCGGCAGCCGCCTTCAGCTCGCTCCAGAGGGAACCAACCCTTGCGGCAAGCGCTGCGACGGCATTCGCATCGGCAGCACCACGAATCAGGATGATTCCACTTCTTCTCAGCCTTGTTGCCGCCTGCCTGAAGAGAATTCCCCGCTGTTGCAGCCCTGCGATAGCGAAGCTGATCTGCCGGGTTTCCCATGCCCTGCGCAGTCCGGAGCGCAGCACCGGAGGCCGGCAGAGCGGTGCCACATCAGCAGCCGGAGTCATGGGGCTGGCAAGCGGCGAGGGCAAGCGTGGCCGTCAGCCTGCGGACAGGGCCGGACCAGCAGGGGGTGCTGTGCTTGCCACCCCCGCCAGCCTGCAGCCTGGGCGCCCCGGGAGTCCACCGTGATCATGGCTGCCGCCGCTAGCCAGGCTTGGGCCCCAGTCCAGGGGATGGCATGGCCAAGCGCCTCAGCCAGTGAGTTGCCGCCCGGGGCTCTCTTCAACAGGTACGCCCCCAGGGCCCCAGGCTCGCTGCAGCGGCATGGGCGGCTCGTGCGGTGCCGCCGCTTGCCGGTTGCGGTCATGGCGGCGACCTTCGCCCTGGACGAGATTCTGCAGGCCGTCAGGTGAGGCTCCTTTGCGAGCGCCATGCCAAGCAGTTGCAAGCGCGCCATCGTACCGGGGATCGGACGAAACGGCCTCCATGGCGGCCAACTGGAGCCGCCGCCAGGTGCTGGCAGGCCTGGCAACCCTTTCCGCGGGTGCTCTCGCAGGCGTGCGTCTCCCCCCCATTCATGGCCGGCCGCCCGCGGCCACTACGACGGCATCCCCCCGGTCCGTCTTCGTTTCCGGGGAGGATGGCTACGCCTGCTTCCGCACCCCGGCCCTGCTGGCAACGGCCAGCGGCATGCTGCTGGCGTTCTGCGAGGGGCGGCAGCATGGCTGCGGCGATGAGGGCGACATCGATCTGGTGCTGCGCCGTTCCGGCGACGGCGGACGCAGCTGGGGACCGATGCGGGTGCTGGTCCAGGACAGGCACACGGCCAAGAATCCCGTGCCCGTGCTGCTCGACGACGGCCGGGTGCTGCTGGTGTGGGTCTGGCATCGCCGTCTGAGCTCCAAGAAACAGCGCACCACCCGTGAGGTGTTCACCTCCGTTTCGGCCGACGACGGACTGAGCTGGTCGGAGCCTCGCCGCATCACCGAGCAGGTCTACCGCCCGGACTGGGGGTGGTATGGCGTCGGTCCCGGCCACGGAATCGTTCAGCGTCACGGTCCGGCTCGGGGACAGGTGGTGATCGCAGCCCGGCACGGGCAGAAGGGAGAGCGCATGGTCTCCCATCTGCTGATGGCCGATGGCAGCGGCGAGCACTGGCGCATCGGCGCCGATGCCCTCATCCGACCCACTGGCGAGGCGATGGTGGCCGAACTGGGGGACGGCACGCTGATGCTGAACAGCCGCAGCAAGGGCGGCCAGAGAGTTGTGAGCCTGAGCCGCGATGGCGGGCTGACGATGCAGCGCAGCTGGCGCGATCCCCAGCTGATCGAACCGGTGAACGGTTGCCAGGCGAGCCTGCTGGCCATCCCGGCCCGTGGGCCGGGGCAGCTGACGCAACTGCTGTTCTCCAACCCGGCCGATCGACAGGCCCGCACCAACGGCCGACTGCGCAGGAGTCTGGACGAGGGGCGCAGCTGGGACGCCGGTCTGCTCTACAGCGATCCGCCGCCGGCCTTCTCCGGCTACTCCGACCTCACACTCCTGGCCAACGGCGAGGTGGGCCTGCTGTTCGAGACTGGCGACCTTCATCTCAAGCACAGTCCGCAGACCGGCGAGAAGCTGGTGCGCCACGATCTGATCGCCTTCAGCCGCATCAGCCTGAACTCAGCCTGATCCGGCTCAGCCCCCCCCCGCAGCGGCGATCAGCGGCGCTGTCCAGCCCCTTCGCCCGCCAGGCCGGGGCGCGGCCCGCGCGCCTGCGGCGGTCGCGAACGCGCAAGCCAGGTCTGGGCCCGGCGCCGCAGGCCCTGCTGGCAGCGTCGTTCGAGGCGATCGAGCAGCTGCCGCAGGCCCAGGTTCAGCGCCGGGCCCAGCAGGGGGGCTGCCGCTGCCGGCAGCTCCACCCACACCAGGGCCTCGGCCTCCAGCTGCGCTGGGTCGCTCGGCCCGCCCGCAGCCGCCGGGGCCAGCCAGGCCTCCAGCCCGAATTGCAGGCGCTGCTGCCACTCGCCCAGACCCTCCACCCGGCTCTCCAGCTGGCGCAGGTGCAGCACAGGCTCATGCCAGTGGGCCTCCAGGCGCACATGGGGGCGCAGCGTCCAGCCCGCCACCCCATAGGGCCGCGACACGTAGGCGTACTGGTGGCGGCCGCTGCGCTGCAGGCGATCGGCGTGCAGCAGTCCGCGCAGGGGCCGCAGAGGCCGCGACAGGAACCGGGCCAGCTCGTCCCGGCTGGCCGGCCTCACCAGCTCCACCCTGCACAGGCGTCGCTGCTCCACCCTCATGGCAGCTCGCTCCGGGGGCTGGCGAAGGGCGGCGGTTCCGGCAGGGCCCCCGCCGCGTCCCGGGCCAGGTCCTCCAGCTCGCAAACGGGGAAGCGGTTGATGGAACGCAGGGCCTGGCGGGCGTTGTCGCGCAGCTGCTGGCTCACGACCTCGGCGTAGGGAATCTGGGCCAGCAGATCCACGGTGCGGCGCAGGACCCGCACCACATCGCCCTCATCGAGGGAGGTGTTGGCGATCACATCGCTCCAGCTGGCTCCCCGTGCCCAGGCATCCACCAGGCCGGTGAGTTCCGGTTCCCACCAGATCGGGAAGCTCACCCCGGCGCGCTCCTGCTGGCGGGCCAGGTCCCGCCGCAGGCTGCGGAGGTCGTGCAGCGCCTCCTCCACCGCAGGCGGCGGCGCCCAGCCGCACCACAGATCGGGACGGTTCACCTCCGTTGAGATGGCCTCCAGCACCGCCGCCAATTCCGGCGGATCGAGGTCGTCAAGATGGCCGCTCATCAGCGCCAGCCCCAACCAGAGCTCGTTGTCGCCGCGCAGGGCAGCCACAGTGCGCCCCACCTCGGTGGGCTCCAGGCCCTCGGCACCGGCGAGGCCGCCGAAATGGCGCAACACTTCGATCAGGGCCAGGAACGTGTCCCAGTGGCGGTTGGAGCGGAAGTGCAGCAGCCGCTGACGCTCCTCCAGCTCGGCGGACAGTTCCTCGATGCGGCGCTGCTGCTTGCGCAGCTGGCGGCGGTCTGAGCGGCGGTGGGCGGGGTGCAGCTCCAGCTCCTCCTCGAGCTGCTGCACGCGCCCAGCCTGGGCCTGCACTTCTCCGGCCAGATCGTACTGGGGGGTGGCCATGTCATGGCGAGCGGCCATGGAGGCCACCGCCAGGGCGAGGCCGGCGCTGGCGCCATCGCCGTGGTGGTGCTCGCCGATGCGCTGCAATCCCGGCGGCTCCACCTGGTTCAGCTGCAGGCAGCTGAGTTCGGCGTGCAGGCTCACCACAGCGCCGCAGGGCACCAGGATCCAGAGGTTGGTGTCGGTGAGGCAGAGGAGCAGGGGAAACTGTCCCGGGCCAGGCACCTTGGCGGCGATCACCGCCGGGGTGACCCGGCCACGCAGGGCAGGCGCCTTGAGGCTCACCAGGGTGCCTTCGCTGGCGAACTGAAGGGCCAGGGTGAGCTCATGGGCCAGGGTTTCCTCGGCCTGATGCTGCAGGGTGCGCAGCAGCCGGCGCTCCTCGCGCAGAATCCCGCGACGCTTCTCGTAGTCCTCCAGGTCGTCCCAGGGCACATCGGCCTGCGGGCCGCACTGGAGTGCCTCCAGCTGCTGGCGCAGCTCGTTGATGCGGGCCTGGTCGTCGGCCAGATCAAGGGTGGCCAGGTACCGCCCGAAGCTGCGCTCCACCAGTTCCCTGGCCTTGGCGAGGTCGTAGCGCTGCAGCAGGTTGAGCACCATCCCGTAGCTGGGGGTGAACTGGCTCACCAGCGGATCGGCGGGCGCCGTGGCCAGCTGGCCGGCCTCGCGCACCCCCTCGAAGCGGCTCTGCACGGTGACCACATAGCCCTGGATGTCAAGCCCGCGGCGGCCAGCCCGGCCCGCCATCTGCAGAAACTCGCTGCCCATCAGAGGGCGGTGGCCGCGTTCGGTGCGCTTGGAGAGGGCTGAGATCACGGTGGTGCGGGCCGGCATGTTGATGCCGGCGGCCAGGGTTTCGGTGGCGAATACCACCTTGATCAGGCCCTGCTGGAAGAGGTCTTCAATCAGTTCCTTCCAGGCCGGCAGCACGCCGGCGTGATGGGAGGCGATGCCGCGCAGCAGCGGTTCGGCGTGGCCTTCCCGCACCGCTTCGGGGCTGGCGGCGCTGAAGGCGGCGAGGCGAGACTGGATACGGGCCTGCTCGTCGGGGGTCACCAGACACTGTCGGCCAAGGTCGCGCACGCCCCGGTCACAGCCACGGCGGCTGAAGATGAAATAGATGGCGGGCAGCATGTCCCGCTCGGCCATCTGGGCCACCACGAAAGCCAGCGGTGGAGCTTCGGGCTGGGGGGGGCGGGGGATTTTCGGCCCCTTGCGTCGTTGCCCCTTGGGAGCGCGCCACACCTTGGCGTTGGGATGCAGGTCGGTGCCGGCCTCGTTGAGCAGCGGGTGCAGGCCCTTGGCGCTGCAGAAGCTGAAGGCAAGCGGTACGGGCCGGTGGTCGCTGAGCACCAGACGGCTGGGCCCGTGCACCCGTTCGATCCAGTCGGTGAGCTGACCCGCATTGGCCACCGTGGCCGAGAGCGCCACCAGCTGGATCACCGGCGGGCAGTGGATGATCGATTCCTCCCAGACGGTGCCGCGCTGGGAGTCGTTCATGTAATGGCACTCATCGAGCACCACCGCCTCCACCCCCTCGAGGGGGTCGTCAGCGGGGTGGTCGATCTCCGCGTAGAGCATGTTGCGGAAGATCTCGGTGGTCATCACCACCACCTGCGCCTCGCGGTTGAGGCTCATGTCGCCGGTGAGCAGACCCACTTTGTCCGGCCCGAACTGCTGGCGGAAGTCGCGCAGCTTCTGGTTGGAGAGGGCCTTGAGCGGCGTGGTGTAAAACACCTTCTGGCCGTGCGCAAGGGCGCGATGGATGGCGTACTCGCCCACCAGGGTCTTGCCGCTCCCGGTGGGGGCACTCACCACCACGGAGTGACCCTGGTTGAGGGCATCCACCGCTTCCAGCTGAAACGGGTCGAGAACGAAGGGGAACAGGCCTGAGAGATCCACACCAGAACCAGGCCCGTCAATGATCGCTGGGGCGGAGATGGCCTGATCGTTCACAGGAACAGCATGGTGCTTGTGGGCGTCGCCGGAAGGACGGGCCGCACGGTGCGTAGAAGGCCCCAGAATCGTAGAAACAATCCGATCTCTGAAGGGTCGCCTGAATCTAGCGCCTTGAACCCCAGGCTCCCGGCGTCGCCTGCCTGCCTGCTGGGGCTCGCCAGCCTCTGGCGAGATCGCTCGTGGCGATGGACTCGATCGGCGGCCTCCTCAGCGGTACCTGGTGAGCAGCTCAGGTCACGGCGGGGCCCACACAAAAGGGCTGCATGAAGGTCATGGCTTCGCTGGCGGGAGTCGTTACTGCTAAGGCTGTGATCAAGGCGTTGTTTCCACAGCGAGAATGGTCGCCGGCTCAGAGTCGGTTGAAAGGCTCCTGGCGGTGGTACAAACGTTGCGCATTGAGTGCGGCTTTGGAGCGTATCTCCAGATAGGACTCCTCAGAGAAGTAAGCGGTATGAGGATTAATCATGATTCTCGACTGCATGGGATTGGCAGCATCTCGCCAGGCGGCGATCAGCTTGCACTGCCGTGGCGGTTCATCGGGGAGAACATCCAGGGCAACCTGACTGAGATGATTGGTTGCTAGTGCCGCATAGAGAAGATCGAGATTAGCAACTAGTCTGCCCCTGGCAGTATTGACAAGGGATGATCCTGGCCGCATGCGCGCAATGAAGTCCCCATCCACCATGCCCATTGTTTCGGCATTGAGCGGTGCGTGCAGGCTCACAACATCAGAAGCAGCAAGCAGTTGATGGAGATGATCAAAACGGTCGGCGTGGATAATTTTTTCATATCCCCGAGCAAGATAAGGATCGTAGAAGCATGTCTTGTAGCCCAGCTGTCGGCATCGGAGCAAAACGCTGCTGCCAATTCGGCCTGCTCCAACAACGCCAACAGTGAGCTCAGAACTCCTGCGGATTCCCCGAATCACATTTTCCTGCCAGTCATGCTTCAGCGTCTTGGCGAGATCATTATAAAGATTGATTCCACGGGTGATATTCATGATCATTGCCACAGCGGTATCGGCGACTTCGTCAACACCATAATCAGGACTATTACAACACACAATTCCTTTTGACTTGAGATAATCAAGATGCAGGTTTTCATGGCCAACACCATATCTCTGCACGCCCCGAAGCCGAGGCAGGCATGAGATAAAAGTGTCGTCAATCTCGGCATGCCACACCAACAGTATTTCAGTATCAGCGGCAACATCTGTGCCAATCAAATCCCCGAGAATTGCGCGCTCTTCCGCACTGGGGGCATCAAAGTAATCCGTGATTGCGATAACAGACATTGGGAACTTATCTTAGGTCTTAGTGTTCACTGAGTTGCTAACAAGGTGCTGCACCAAGTCGCAGTATTGCATCGGTTGCGGCTGCTTCTGTGAACGTTGCTGGATGGCAAGCTCCGCCAGGGCGAAATCTTTTTCTTCATCAATGTCGATTGCCGAATAACCACTGAGAAGAAAAAAGTCAAGATTGCCTGTAAATACTCCCCAGCCCAAGGTTTCGTAATTCGAGCGAAACTTTTTGCAGTCGTAGATAGCAATCGAGAAGTTCAGGGCAATGACAGGGCTTAGATCCTGAGAGCGCGGTAACTTGCCCACCCGTGAAAAATTGATATCCTTGCCACCAAGAAAGCAGTGGGTCTGAATCTCTTCGGCTGAAATCAGTGTATCGGCTGTGCCGGAGGCATACTGCTCCCAAGCTGCGTCGAGGTCAGCAGCTTGAAGGAGCGGCGATGTTGGTGTTATAACCGCGAGGTAGTCAGCAGTAATGTTGCAGATAAAATCATAGAGATAGTCATCAATCATGCTCTCACTGGTGGCAAGCTTTGCATCTCTAAGATAAAATTCTACTTCATGTCGTGACGCCAGCTCTCCCCAGATCTCACTGTCAGAATTAATATAGATTGTTTCGCCAAGATAGCGGCTGGATTTTACTGCAGCCAGAGTGTGTTCAATCAGTGTTCTTCCAGCCAGCAGGCGCATACCTTTCATCGGCACACGATTACTGCCGAGACGAGAAGGAATGACGGTTACGATCTTGCCAGATTTGGTCATACCAGCTCCATCCTTGAAGCTACCAAACAAACCTGATCAATAACTTTGCTAGCATAGCCAGCTTCGTTGTCATACCACAACACCAATTTCAGGAGGTTATTTTTAATAATGTTTGTCCAGCGGTGATCAATCGTGGCCGAATATTCAGAGCTCTGAAAGTCAAGAGAAACCAAGGGAGAGAAGTTATTGTGAATGATGTTCCACTGTTGATCTGTCTCAAACTGTTGAAAGCGTTTGATTATGGCCTCGCGTGTTGCTTCACGAGAAAGTACCAAGCTCAGATCCGCTGTTCCCACAATGGCTGTTGGCGGTCTGTAGGAAAACGAGCCAATCATGTCTTCGGTGAGATTCAAGTGCTGCAGAACCTGGCATGTTGCCTGAATGGCACTCGTAGGCTTGGGAATCAGATTGCCTATTGCTGATCTACCAAGAGCATAGTGGTGATAAATCGTACCCGGCACAGACCACGAAGATGCCGGTCCATCCATCAGGTTCTGATAACTTAGCCAGGGATGAATAGTTGTCACCGACCCACTTTCAATACCAAAGTCTTCGATCAGAACCTGGAAAACAGGCGCCAATGCTGTGGCATCACAAATGCTGGTGGCTATGACATTGTGTCTGGACACATCCAGCAGATGTTCGTTGGCGCCGAGAACCAAGGTGAAATCAACGTTGCTGGGCGAATGCGTAATGAAGACTTTCTTGACTTTGCGCAGATCAATCAGCTTGTGGGAATCAAGCACATTCTGATAGACACCTGAGGAATCAATGACAACATCTGCGCCATAGTCCTGCCATTCGACATCATTAATCGACTGTTTACAGGAAAGTTCTATCCTCGACCCGTCATTTCCAATGAGCGCCTCGTGATCGTGCTTAAACTCAACAGGGAGACGGCCGTAAATACTGTCATAGTTCAGAGTATAGGCAATATTATCAGGGTCTGGATTGATGTCATTAATAGCAACAATCTCAAAGGCTTTAGAGCGCAGATTATTACGGAGAATGGCGCGACCGATCCTGCCAATTCCGTTGATGCCAACCTTGATCATCTGTGAGGTAGGGTGCTAATTGCTGAGATCCAGGGGAAGGGCTGGGTGAACGAATTGACTGTTCTACGCAAGTCCCCAGCACTGTAGCAGTCAGCGCAGGTTCTACCCACCACAGTGACACCATGACCCCAGCGAAACTCTTGCCAGGCATCGGGTCAGCATAGGTTCGGACATCAGGGATAAAACAGAGGCCAGTTCTGGGATTTGACATAGTAGAAAAACACCCGCTCCAAAGCATGCCCCACATACCGTCCACAAAAGCGATTGCCACCGTCCTGCAGTTCCCCATAGTTGACCGGGCCCAGCTTGGCGTAGAACTCACGAATCACCTGATTCGTAGCTGCAAACATTGATCCCGCCGCAAAGGGCCAGGCGGAAGCGATCACTTCCAGGCCAGACAACGCGGCGAAGTGAAGGTATCCATCAAAGGGCTGGGTTGAGTCCCGATGACCATCCATCCGCAGAAGCCTTTGACGCGTATCCTGATCAACCAGGACTGTCGGTTTCTCGCTGGAATGGGGTTGACAGTCATAGTAGTCAGCGTTGTTTCCCAGCTTCAAGGGTTGTCCCCGTTTACCACTCTTGACTGCAATTCCATCTTCCACTCGCCAAAAGAGGTTGGTCTTTGTTGGCAAGGGAATATCGAGCTTGCGGATGAACTCATTGATCAGCGCAGGATTGGCACCGAATCCATAGCGCTTCACAAGACTGCTGCTGAATGCGCAGCACGGATGGACGGCAGCCTCGGCAAGTACCCGGCTAATGTTGGCATAGGAGCCACAGAGGGATTGAAGAGCTTCGTCCGTCCAGGCTAAACCTCCGTCAAGGCCCAGATTGGCTGACCTCTTGGTCTGGAGTTTGAATGTGATGCCATCATCTGAAAAGACTCCCTTATCGTAGGCCCAGTGGAATGAAGACCAGTCCTCCCCATAGTTGGGAGCGTTGTGCAAATCGTGCTTTGTTTTTCCCGTATAGAGCGATCGCAGGAACTCATGAAGCACTGATTCCATGATTCCAGAATTGACATTAAGAAGTTGTATCCTTCCACCCATTCTCGCAATGTTGCGAAGGTAGGGAAGCAACTGGCAGAGCGAGTCGTAGTGGTAGCAATGCACAATAACTTGAAACGGAGACCGCAAATGCCATGGCTTCTCCGTTGCATCAATCAGGGCAAACCTTCGATCAAGAAGCTTTGAATCCTTGGAGAAGTGTCGCCACTCGGTTAGACCATGATAAACATAGTGGTCTACCACATCGACAGGCTTGAGTCGTCTGATATCTTGATTCCTATCTTGATAGGCTTTCCAGTCAAAGGCAGCGATAATCTGATCGAGATACTCGCGGTGGGGGGGCTGAATATGCTCACTCAGGAATGCGCTGGCTGAAGGATAATAGCCCTTGGACCGACCTTCGATCTGATAGTGTTCAAGGAGATCAACTTCGATTTCATCTGTCTCCTCTAGGTAGCTTCTTCGGTAGAACTCCTGATCAATGAAAGCTGGGATGGCGGAACCTGATGACATGGCGTGATCCATCACGGCGTTCTGCGAATGTAGCATTCACTGCCGGACTTAAGACCAGCGCCCCCTCGCTGCACCACTGATGCCAGCTACCCCGTCTAGACCGGTGATCCCACAGGTTCGCTGAAGCGCTCCCATGCCGCGGGCTCGTGGGTCATGATCCCGTGAGCCAATGCATCCAGAGACTGCTCTGGATAGAAGAGTTCGAGGTCAAGTTGGTAGCGGCTTTGAGCTATTCTGATGCTTTCATCAGTGGTGAAATAGCTGCTGAGTTCGTTGTCAAAACCTCGCCTCACGTTCTTGCTGGGCAGGCGACCCAAAGCCGGCAGGCCCCACTGGCGTAGCCGCCGCCGCAGCAACTGCCAGTGCTGGGTCATGGCCTCAAGCTTGCCAATGAAGCACGGTACTGGCGCCCCGTTGAGGCTGAGGATCGTGCTTTGGGGTAGCAGATGAACGTCCAAGTCTTCATCAGGAGTATCTGCCACCACTTTCAGAAATCGCTCGAAGGGCATGTGGCGCTCCAGTCCCATCCGCTCCATGGTGCTAGGGATGTTATCTATTTCAATCAGCTTGTTGTTGTAAGCCGACACCAGCCGATCAAAGGGGTTGCGCACAAAGCTGAAGATCATGTGCGTGCCACGGCGTCCCAGCGCCGCCTCACCATCGATCATCGTGGTTTCACCATGGGTGCCGTTGCGCCAGAAGGCATCGGCAGTGGAGCGGAAACCCTCATCAGGCGCGTGGTGGAGCAGCCGGGTCAGCGCTGCCTTCACCGAGGAGTTCGCCACCTTGGGCACCCGCCCATAAATGAGTGGGATGTGCTCAAACAGGATGAAGTGCTCACCCAAGCCAGATCTGCTGAACCTGATGGCCATCATGCAGCGACCGGGGTGCGGTGCTGGGCAAGGTGGTGCCGTTCCAGGCGCTCAAGGGCGAGCCAGGCCCCTTCGCCGCCGTTCTTGTGGCCCTGCCAGATTTCTGGAATGAAGGAGGCCTTAGGGGCCAGACGACTCAGCAGCTGGAACACGCTGGCCCAGTCCACCTCCCCCTCATCGATCTGCAGGCCCTCGCCATCCACTCCGGACGCATCGGCAAGATGGAGGTGGGCGGTGAAGGGAAGGATCCGTTCAAGAAACAGGGAAAAGGGTTCATGCAGGTGCGTGCAGGCGAGTTTGGAGTGGGACACATCCAGGCAGACCCGCATGGACTGGCTGCGGCAGAAAGCTTCGATCGACTCGGCGTCGACGAACAGGTTGTGGAAACGCTGGCCGCCGAAGTGCCAGGGGAAAGGCGGCATGGTCTGAGGGATGATCTCCACGCCGTCGGTGTGCAATTGGCTGATGCTCTCCACCAGCCGCTCGAGCAACACTCCCCGTTCGCCAGGCCCGAGATGGCGCTGAGCTGAGAAGCCCCCCACATTGGTGACCACCAGCACCGGCTCAGCTCCGTCGAAGCGCTTGCTCAGCCTGGCAGAGAGGTCGACCACACGCTGCAGCTCGGCTACCGAGCGGCGGCGGTAGTCCTCATCAAGGCTGCAGAGATCCAGGGTGTGATCGCCGGCGAACAGTTCGGGCGCATGCACCACCAGTTTCATCGGCACATGGGGGGGGAGTACCGCATCAATGTCCACATCCACGTCCTTGTAGCTGAGGTGAATCTCCACCAGATCGAGATTGCTGGCACCCTGGAAATGCTCCAGATCGTGATAACGCACAGGCACGCCGAAGGGGTGCTCAAACTGATAAGGCCGCGGCAGAGCCGCTGGCTCATAGAGATCTGACTCGAAGAAAAAGTCTCCCTCATCCTTGGCGCTGCTCAGCTGGCGACCCAGCAGATCGTTGAGCCGGTAGGGCTGGAGCCCCTGGCCGGGACTCTGGATGCGCACCATTGCCCGGGTCACCGGGGTACCGGCAGGAATCGGGCGAGCCGCCACAAGGCTCTTGGCCAGCACTTCACGGTTCATCATCTCCCCCTGGCTGAGGCTCCGCGCCTCCTCCGAGCCCATCGATTCCTCCACGGCCCGGATGCCGGCCACCATCAGAGCGAATTCGGAGGGCACCAGGCTCACCTTGTGATCATTTCCCTCCATGGCAGGGTCAAGCGTGATGTGTTTTTCCACCACGGCGGCGCCGAGGGAGACGGCAGCAATGGGAATGGCGTAGCCGCGTTCATGTCCCGAGTAGCCCACCGGCCCACCCGCCAACTCGGCCAGCCGTGACAGGTAGCGGAGGTTCACATCCTTGAAGGGTGTGGGGTAGGTGGAATTGCAGTGCAGCAGCACGAAGGCGGCCCCCTGCTGACGGAGATGGCGAATGCCGGCGCTGATCTCCTGCTCCGTGGCCATCCCGGTGGAGGCGATCAGGGGCTTGCCGGTGGCAGCAATGGCACTGAGCAGGTCGTGGTTGGTGAAGTCGGCGGAGGCCACCTTGAACCCCGCCATGCCCCAGCGGTGAAGTTTGTCGAGACTGGTCTCGTCCCAGGGAGTGCACAGGGGGATCAGGCCCGCTGCTCTGGTGTGCTCGAAGCAGCGGAACAGTTCGTCGTCGCTGAGCTGAAAGCGTTCGAGCAGATCCAGGGTGTACTGGGTGCCCAGGTCGGAGGCCATGTCGTTGCTGTTGCCGGCGTTCCCATAGAGGCGTCCCATGTCACGCATCTGGAACTTGGCGCAGTCGGCGCCGGCCTCGGCAGCACCATCGATCAGGCGCAGGGCCAGATCCAGGCTGCCGTTGTGGTTGTTGCCGATCTCGGCGATCACGAAGGCCGGTGCTCCGGCACCGATCGTGCGCCCCTCCAGCCGCAGTTGGCGCTGCCCCGCGCGGGCCACGGCCACCACCCGGCCGTGATCATCGAGCAGGGGGATGACCGGGATGGTTTGCGAGCAGAGCTCGGCCAGCTCTCCGGGGGCGGTGTGTTCCGGGGCCGAGATGCACTGCGAATTCATGGCCGCGGTGACGGGCTGCCCCAGGTCAATGCCATCGCTGCTGCCAATCCAGCGGCGGAAGTCACCATCGCTGAGCACACCCTGCAGGATGCCCCCCTCAGAAACCACGAAGATCAGACGGCTCTTGTTGGCCGTGATCTTGTTGAGGGCGGTGAGGATCGAGTCTTCGGCGAAGACCACGAACTGGGTGAAATTTCGCTCGATCTGAACCGCCTGCACCGAATGACCGCCCGCCGCTCCTGATTCACCGGGACTCTACGGCCGGAAGCGTGGGCTCACCAGCAGGGCAAGGAAGCGGACGAGCGGGTTGCGCAGGCGCAGCGCCGCCAGGCGGCGGCCGATGTTGCGATTGTCGGGGCGCTGCAGCTGGGCCACTTCGAGCAGGCGGATCGCCTCCTGGCGGTCGCGGCGGCGAATGGCGGCTTCGGCGGCCCGGCGCAGCTGGTTGTTCGCCAGCTCACCGGCGTTGATCACATACCCGGGGTGCTCCAGCTGGGCAGGGGCTGGCTGTTTCGTCCCCGTCTGCTCCTGGAGGGCTGCCAAGAGGTTGTGCGTCGAGCAGTCCGGGTGGTAGCCCACCCAGCGCAGCCAGTCGGGATCGGGCTCCGGGACCTCCGCCAGGCTGTCGATGTCAGCCGCCCCCTCAAGCTGGCAGAGCAGGCCTGATGCGGCGAAGAACGGGGTGCCCAGATCCTGACGCAGGCCGAAATCGGCCATCACCACAGGCTTGCAGCCCAGATCGAGGGCATCGAAGAGGGCGGTGGAGGACACAGTGACCAGCAACCGGGCGCCGCCCAGCAGCTCCGCGAGAGGCTCATAGCTGAGCTTCAGGTTGGCGGGAGGGGTGCCGACCGCATCCAGCAGGGTCTGGCTGATGTGGGTCCTCACAGCGTGAAAGGTGGTCTCGTGAGGCGCCACCCTCGGCCTGATCAGCACCTCCCAGTCCGGGGACCGGCGTGCCAGGGCCGCCAGGATGCGCACCATCCGCCGGCGCTCGGCTGCGTCAGCGGGCATCACCACCTGCTCGGCAAACACCAGTCGATTGCGCCGCTCCGTCAGCGCAGCCCCTGCAGGGTTGCGGCCCAGGCCCGTGAGCACCGTGCGCTGGGCGGCAAAGGGTGTGTGACGCAGCATCAGTTCCAGACGTGCCTGGTCGCGGGGGCCGTTGAGGCAGATCAGGTCGTAGCCCAGGCGCCAGGCGATCGCCTCCTCGAAGCGTTCCAGCACCACGCCGTTGAAGCCGCAGAACAGGGGACGCACCGGCAGGCGCTGCTGGCGGCGGCTGGTGCGATACAGGCTGCGGAATTCCGCCAGCTTGCTGCCGGTGAGGTAGACACCGATCGCGTCAAAGTTGCTGAGCCTGCTCTCCGCCAGGAGGTGCCGCATGGACAGATTCCACACCGGCCCGACCCGTCTCAGCGCCTCGATCACCCTGGCGGGGGTGCCGTCCCTGGGTACGGCGTTCACAGTGACGCGCACCCGCTGCTCCTCGGCACAGCGCGCCAGAGCCTGACAGGCCAGCAACTGGCTGTCGCTGTCGGCCACCAGCAGCAGGTTCAAGCTCATCGCGCCAACTCCTGCAGGCGGCGCAGCAGCCGCTGCGGCCCATCGGCGATGCCCCAGCCCAGTCCCTCCAGCCAGTGGGCATTCGGGGCAGGTGCTTGGAGCAGTTCCTCCAGGGGCTGGCAGTCAGCCAGGCGCCGCATCACGCCTGAGGCGAAGAACAGGGGACTGTTGAACTCGGTGCGGATGCCGTACTCGCCCAGCACCACGGTGGGCTTGCCCCACACCATTGCGCTCAGCAGCCAGGGGGAGCTGATCCCCAGGCAGGCGGAGGCCTGCATCAGGCAGAAGGGCAGGTCGGCCAGCTGTCCCAGCTGCAGGTTCTGTGGCGGTCGGTCATCCTGCTGGTGGTGCCAGGCCAGAGAGATCTCGCTCCACTCCCGCGGATCGGCGGGCAGCGGGTGATCGGGCTGCAGACGCACCTGCCAGCTGGGGGAAGCCAGGGCCAGGCTGCGCAGGCGGCTGTAGAGCAGGGCGGTGTCCCTCGCACTGGCTGGAATCCGCTCCTGCTCGAGCACCACCAGCAGCGGCTCGCGGACCTCGCCGTGGCCAATGGGCCGGGTTGGCAGACTCCACAGGCCGATGGCCTCGTGGGCCTGCCGCTCGTGGGCTGTGCCGCGGATCAGCCAGCTCAGTTCCTCCACCTGGGCATCCCCGGGCAGGCAGAGCAGGTCGTAGCCCAGACGGGGCAGCAGGTCGGCGCTGAGGGCATCGCCGGTCATGGGCAGCAGCGGGCCTGTGAAGAGCGGAGTGGACCTGTGCCGGCGCAACCGGGCAGCCTGGCGCTGGCTGTGCAGGAAGGGCTGCAGTCTGGGGCTGGCCAGGAACACCCCCGCCGCGTCCACCTGCCCCAGCAGCTCGCTGGCGGCGGCAGCGAGCGGGTCGAGCACCAGCGTGGCCTGCGGAGCTCGGAGTGGCCAGATGCCTTCGCTGAGGGAGGGAACCAGCTCAGGCGCCGTGATCAGAGCCACCTCGGCGCCGACGCCCCGCAGCGCCTGGGCCAATCTCAGGCAGGCCTGCAGCGCTTGAGCCGTATCGCTGATCAGCGCCAGTCTCATCGACCCTTGAGCAATTGCTCGAGACCCCACAGACCCACCAGGCGCTGACGGATCCGCCGCAGCAGATTGCTGCCGTGATGGCGAGCGCCCTGGCGGGAGCGGGCCCCGGCCGAACTGAGCATGCGCCGTCCGCCGTGGCCCAGGGCGTAGTTCTGCCAGGGTTGACTGCCCCAGCCGGGCGGCCCCAGACGCAGCTCGCTGCCGGGGCGGGGCGGATGCTCCAGCCTGACGGCCAGGGCACGCACGAACTGCTGAGCACCCTCCCGGCAGTAGCCATGGCCCTGCAGCCAACCCTGATCGTGGCGGGGAGTGAATGGATCGGCAAGGATGGAATCAAAGTCGGCCAGGGCTCCCGAGCCGAGGAAATAGTGGTTTCCGAGAGTTTCATTGACTCCCAGGTCGGCCACGATGCGGGTGCTCACTCCCAGGGCCATGGCCTCCATCGCGGCCGTGGAGGAGACAGTGATGGCGCAGGCGCAACGCTGCAGCAACACCAGGCTGGGCTTGTGGCTGATGCGCAGATTGGTCAGCTTGCGGCTCATCTTCGTGACCCGGCGGGCCATCTCGCCGTGATGGCGATGCAGGGTGGCCTCCACGCTGGAGGTGCGGGGCTTGAAGATCACCGGATGCTCGGGCCAGGCCCGGGCCAGATTCGCCAGCCGTCGACAGAGATACCGGCGCTGGAGCGGGTTGTCGGGAACGGAGGGCTGCTCGAAGAACACGATTGCCCCCTTGTCGCTCTTCGGGGGTCGGGGTTGCAGGGACCACAGGATCGGCAGGCCTGTGACCACGGCGTTGCCAGCATCGATTCCCAGGCCGTCACAGCCCCGCTGGTACAGCTGATAGTCCACATCACCGTTGAGGCAGAGCAGATCCACCCCGGACCGATCCATCATTCCCTCGAGCTGATGCCGGAACAGAATGCCTGGGTAGGCGCTCACCAGCAGGGGCCGCCTGGGCTCGCCGGCCCACTCTCCTTGAAGCAGCAGCAACGTTTCGCGGGTGCGCCGCCCGTCAATCCCCAGCACCAGGGCATCGAGGCCGGCCAACTCGGACCGCAGGCTGCGCAGCTGATCCCAGAGGTGCTGACGCATGGCGGTGCGCGGGGCGATGCGCCGGATCTCCAGCACCTGGCGGCGCGAGAGCTTGCGGCCCGGCAGTTCCATCAGGTGCAGCGTGGTCTCCGCTCCCTCGTTGCGCGCCGCCCGCAACAAGTTCATGGCGGTCTTGCCGAAGGAGTCGAAGCAGGCCAGAGCGGCGATGCGTTTTCCCTCCAGCGTGCTCACTCTGCAAGCTCCGCGGCGGGGACGGCGGCCTTGGCATCAAGCAGCGGCGCCAGCTGCCGGCAGAAGGCAAGGTCCTCCAGGGTGTCGATCTCCGGTGCCGGGGCCTCAATCGGTACCGGCAGCGTGGGCGTCACGAAGCGTGAGCCCTGCTCCAGGAAGGGAGCCGTGCGGATGGCGTAGATCGCCCCGGTCTCCAGATAGGTGGGCGCAAGATCCTGGCGGCGGCAACGGGGCTGGCCGGGATCGTGATTGACCCCCAGGCCGTGGCCCTCGCCGTCGTAGCGCCAGAGGAAGCCGTGCCAGGGGGCCACGCTGAAGGCCATGGCGGCCTCACTGGCCTCCAGCCGGCGCACCACCGCGTCGATCTGATCCCCGCGCGTGAACGGCGAGGTGCATTGCAGAAACACGAACAGGGCCGGCAGGGCCTGCCGTTCCGCCAGGGCGTTGAGGCCATGCAGCAGGGCTTGCTCCGAAGAGGCCCGGTCCCCGGCCAGTTCCTGCGGACGCCGCAGCCAGCCGGCTCCCTCCCGCTCCGCCAGGCCACCGATGGCGGCATCGTCGCTGCTCACCCAGATGGCGCCGACCCGCGCGGCAGCCCGGGCGGCCCGGACGCTGCGGGTGAGCAGGGGCAGATCGCCGACAAGGCTCAGATTTTTGCCTGGAACGCCCTTTGATCCCCCCCGGGCCGGGATCAGGGCCAGCGGGGGCAGGGTGGGGTCGATCAATGGACAGGGGTGCTGGGACCTCATGACGGGTTGCGGGCAGGTGGCCGCCGGAGGCCGCTGGTTCCGTGCGGGCTCCAGTTCAGCGGATCCGCGCGCTGCAATCCACTGAGCCCGGCGGCCGTCGCCGTTCCCCGGCAGAAGGAGTTGGCGATGGAGGTGGCGATGGAGTCAGCGGGGGAGGGCTGGAGGGGGTGCCGTCGATGAGAACCTGCGCGGTGTCTCCAGCAGCGCTGGGGCTGAACGTAGCAGCCACGGGCCGGTCGGTAACCTGACCTCCGCTGCAGCCAGGCTCCTCGCCAGCAGGCGTCTCAACCCCCTTGGCCTCTCCTCTCCCTGCGGCCCGTCTGGGACTGCCCGCTGCCGGCATGCTGCGTCACAGCACACTGGCGGCCCTCCTGGCCGATCACAGCCTGGTGAGCGGAGCTGCCCGCTGCGCCGGCGCCGAGCTGGATGCCGTGCTGGCCTGGGGGCTGAAGGCCAGCGCCCGCAGAGCGGAGCGGCTGGCGCAGCGGCGCAGCCTTCCCCTCTGGCGCTGTGAAGACGCCTTTCTGCGCTCCCTTGCCCTGGGCCCCGACAGCGCCCCGTTGGGCCTGGTGATCGATGACGCCGGGATCTACTACGCCGCCGCCGCACCCTCCCGGCTGGAACGCCTGATCTCCTCTTCCCACAGCCCCGCCCAGCTGAGGCGGGCCGAAGCCATCAGGCGTCTGTGGTGCGAGCAGAGGGTGAGTAAATACAACGGCAGTCGCGAGGCCGAGGGACCGGACGGGCCCTACGTGCTGGTGGTCGACCAGAGCGCCGGTGACCTCTCGATCAGCCTCGGCGGGGCCGACTCCGCCAGCTTCAACGCCATGCTCACCAACGCCCTGGCCAAGCATCCGCACTGCACGGTGGTGGTCAAGACCCATCCCGATGTGGTGCGCGGCCGCAAACGCGGCCATTTCCGCGCCAGCGAGCTGCAGCATCCCCGCATCCGTCTGGAGGCCAGCGGTGGCCATCCGGCCGCCCTGCTGGAGCATGCCGAGGCTGTGTATGCGGTGACCTCCCAGCTGGGCTTCGAAGCCCTGCTCTGGGGTAGGCCGGTGCACTGCTTCGGGATGCCGTTCTACGCGGGCTGGGGGCTCACCCGGGATCACGGCCCCGGCTGCGCACGGCGGCCCCCCCGCCAGCTCGGCGATCTGATCCATGCGGCGCTGGTCGACTACGCCGTCTACATCGACCCGCACCGGCACCAGCCCTGCGCGCTGGAGGAGCTGATCAGGGCCATCGGGCTGCAGCGCCGCCAGTGCGGTCGGGATCCCGAGCGCGTCGAGGCCTTCGGCTTCACTCCCTGGAAACAGCAGGCCCTGCGCCGCTTTCTGGCCGGCAGCCGGCTGCGCTTCCGGTTGCCCTGCCGGCGGCCTGGCCGCCGCGCTCAGGCGGTCGCCATCTGGGGCCGGCGGGCCAGCCCCGGCCTGCTGCAGGCGGCCGGCCGCCGCGGCTTGCCGCTGCTGCACGCCGAAGATGGGTTCCTGCGCTCAGTGGGACTGGGGGCCGACCTGATCGAACCGATCTCCTGGGTCATCGACCGGCGCGGCATCTACTACGACGCCAGCGCCCCCAGCGATCTGGAACAGCTGCTCGCCGCCGGATCGTGGGACGAGGGCCAGCTGCTGCGGGCCGAGCGGCTGCGCCGCCGGCTGGTGGAGGAGGCGATCACCAAGTACAACCTGCGGGCTGCCCCCTGGCGCCGTCCGGCCGGAGCCCGGCGGGTGGTGCTGGTGGTGGGACAGGTGGAAGCGGATGCCTCCATCCGGCTCGGTGCTCCCGGTCTGCGCACCAACCTGGCCCTGCTGCAGGCGGTGCGGGCCGCAGAGCCTTCGGCCTATGTGGTGTACAAGCCCCATCCCGATGTGGTGGCGGGGCTGTGCCGCCGGGGGCTGGGGGAGGCGGCGGTGCTGCACTGGTGCGACGAGCTGCTGGTGGACGCCTCGATCCAGCAACTGTTCACCCAGATCGATGCCCTGCACGTGCTCACCTCGATCGCCGGCTTCGAGGCCCTGCTGCGGCAGCTGGAGGTGCACACCTGGGGGCTGCCCTTCTACGCCGGCTGGGGTCTCAGCCACGACCGCCTGCGCTGCGAGCGCCGGGGGCGGCAGCTCTGCCTGGATGCTCTGGTGCATGGCGCCCTGATCGACTACCCGCGCTACGTGAGCCGCCACAGCGGTCTGTTCATCGAGCCCGAGCAGGCGATCGATGAACTGCTGCACTGGCGCTCGGCACCGGTCCGGCCGCTGAGTCTGCGGCAGCGGATCTTCCGGCACTGGGGGCGGCTGCGCCAGCGCTGAGCGCCTTGCCCGGGGTGGCAGAGTTGAGTCAGGCTTTGCCTTGCGGGACACCGAGTTGACCACAGAACGGGCTCCGGCTCCGGCTCCGGTGCAGTTGGTTCAGGTGCAGATCGATGGGCCGGTGCTCCTGCTGATGGGGCCGATCGGGCTGTTCTTCGCGCGCTTCTGCGCCTACCTGCGCGGCTGCGGCATTCCCGTCACCAAGGTGAGCTTCCCGCTGCATGAATTCGGCTTTCCCAGGGAGGTGCGCGCACCCTTCAGTGACTCGATGGACGCGTGGCGACCGTTTCTGCGTCAGTTGCTGAACGAGCGCGGCATCCGCCATGTCTTCATGTATGGCGACTTCATCATTCCCCACCGCATCGCCATCGAGGAGGCGCGCAGGGCCGGCATCGAGGCCTGGGTGTTCGAGCTGGGGTACATCCGTCCCAACTACGTCACGCTGGAGCGGGAACGGGTCAATGCCCGCTCCAATCTCAACCAGCCGGTGACCTTCTACCACCAGTTGCCGCCAGTGGATGCGCTCCCCCAGGGCCAGCTGGATCCCGGCTGTCGCTGGCGCAAGCTGTGGAAGGCCCCCACCTTCATCCAGCACGCCTTCACCCGTTATTCCATCATTGAGGGCGAGCACAAGCTGCAGCCCTCGCCACGGTTTCTCTGGTGCCAGCTGCGCGGCAGCTGGCGCTACTGGCTGTATCGCTTCCAGGAGCGGGCCCTGAAGCAGCGGCTGCTGGAGAATCTCTCTTTTTTCCTGGCGGTTTTGCAGGTATCAAGCGACTCCCAGGTTCAGCTGGGTTCGCCCTACCGCGGCATGCACGACTTCATTGAAGACGTGATCCTCTCCTTTGCCCGCCATGCCCATGCCTCCGACCACCTGGCCTTCAAGCATCACCCCCGGGACCGGGGGTACAACCACTACGGCCGGGTGATTCAGCTGCTGGCCCACCGTCATGGGCTCACGGGCCGGGTGCATTACTTCCACGACGGTGCCCTGAGTCGATTCCTGCGCACCTGCCGCGGCCTGGTGACGGTGAACAGCACCGTGGGCCTGCAGGCGCTCTATCACGCCGTGCCCACCAAGGTGATGGGCCAGACGTTTTACAACCTGCCGGGCCTCACCGATCAGCAGCCGCTCGACCAGTTCTGGCGCGAACCCCACACCAGCGACCGGCCGCTGTTCTATCGCTTCTACGACCACCTGGTGACGACAACCCAGGTGAACGGAAATTTCGATGGCGTTTTTCCCTTCCGCAGCACCTTCCCGATCGGACCGGAGGCCCGCAGGCAGCTGCCCCCGCCGCGCCTGAGCGCTCCTGGCCTGCCGACAGGGGACAACCGCCTGCTGGTGCCGCTGCGGGTGCTGGCCAGGCTGTTCTGGGGCATCTCCTATTTCGTGATCTACGCGGTCCAGCTGCTGGCCCTGGCCCTCGGTCAACGGCGGCTGGCGGCCAGACTGCTGGTGTCGACCGCCCTGGTGGGCCTGCGGGCGCTGGGCATCAGCGTTGTGGTGGACGACAGCCACCCCAGCGAACCACAGGGGTGCCCCCTGGTGCACATCTGGAACCACGAACATCCCGCGGACGTGCTGGTGGTGCAGGGGGTGCTGAGGCTCCCGAGCATCACCACCGCCAACCTGCACCTGAGCCGCATCATGCCCTGGTTCTCGGCCTCGGCGGCGAATGCAGGCCACGGCCTGATGGACCATCGCGATGGCCGCTCACGCACCTCGGCGCTCTACGGAGCCTCACGCACGTTGAATGAGCGTGGTCAGGTGATGCTGGCGCCCAACGGATCGCTGAGGACTCCCATTGGCGAGCGGGTCTCCGCCAGCGCCCTGATCCTGGCGCGCAAGCATGGGGCCCTGATTGTGCCCTGGACCTTCAGCTATTTTCGCCTGGGCACCTCTCCAGAGGATCTCTACCGGCCGCTGCGCTTGCTGCTCTCCAGGCTCACGGCACCGCTGGCCACGATCCACTGTCGGCGCGGGCGAGCCCGGGATCTGCAGGCCTCGATCTCGGCCCAGCCCGATGGACGCGAAGCCTTCGCGCGCGCGGTGCAGGCCCACTACGCCGCCAGCGGTTTCAGGCCGCCAGCACCAGGCTGATGTTGTGCCCCCCGAAACCGAAGGCATTCTTGAGGGCGTAGCGTTCAACTCCCCCTGTGCCTCCTTCCAGGCTGAGAGGACCGTCAAGCACCACAGCCAGCTCGATGGCCGGGTCCAGGGGATCAGCATTGACGCTGCGGGGTACCAGTCCTTCGCGCAGGGCCTGCAGCACCAGGATCGTCTCCACCGCGCCAGCGGCTCCGAGCAGGTGGCCGAGCTGGCCCTTGGGCGCTGTCACCGGCAGCGCGCCGGCTCTTGAACCAAGGGTTCGGGCCAACGCCCGCGCCTCCGCCAGATCACCCAGGGGCGTGCCCGTGGCATGGGCCTGCACGAAGCTGAGATCCTCGACCCCGATGCCCGCGCGCCTGAGGGCGTCGGCCATGGCGGCACTGGCCCGCAGCCCCTGGGGTTCCGGCGCCACGATGTGATGGCCATCGCTGCTGCTGCCGCAGGCCAGCAGCCAGCCCAGGGGCGCAGGCGCTCCTGGGTTCAGGTCGCAGGCCCGCTGCAGCACCAGCATCCCGGCCCCCTCCGAGAGCACGAAGCCATCGCGATCACGGCCGTAGGGGCGTGAGGCCTGTTCGGGTTGTTCGTTGCGGCAGGAGAGGGCACGCATGGCCGCAAATCCCACCAGTCCAAGCCGGTTCACCGGCGCCTCGCTGCCACCGGCGATCACCACATCGGCGCGGTCGTCGTTGAGCAGCAACTGGCCCAGCAGCAGCGCCTCCGCCCCCGATGCGCAGGCCGACACCGGTGTGTGTGCCCCGCCATAGAGGCCCAGGTCGATGGCGATCTGGCCCGCCGCCGCGTTGGGAATCAGCATCGGTACCGTGAGCGGGTTGACCCGGCTCGGGCCCGCTTCGAGCAGGTTGGTGTGCTGCCGCTCCAGGGTGGCCAGACCGCCGATCCCGGTGCCGATCACCACCGCCACCCGGGCCCTGTCGACCCCACTGAGCTGGGGAAGGGCCTGGGTCCAGGCCTGGCGCGCAGCCAGCAGGCCCAGCTGGGAGCAGCGGTCCAGCCTCCGGCGCTGCAGGGGCTCGAGGGCGTTGCTGATGTCGCCGGGGATGCAGCCGCCGATGCGGGCAGGCAGGTCGCTGGCCCAGGCATGGCTGATTGCGGCGATGCCGGATTCCCCGGCAAGTGTGGCCGCCCAGGTGCCGGCCGCATCTTGGGCCAGGGGGGTGATCGACCCCCAGCCTGTGACCGCGATCCGCTCAGCCCTGGCCATCGTCCCGCTCCAGGGACTCCAGGTGGCGCTGCACGTCTCCCACGGTGCGGAAACCGAGCAGATCCTCTTCGCGGATCTTGATACCGAGGGCTTCATCCGCCTCGATCAGGATTTCGTAGAAGCCCAGCGAGTCGATGCCGATGTCCTCGATCAGCCTGGCCTCCGGCGTGATCTGCTCGGGATCGGCCCCCGAGATCCGCTGCAGGATCTCGATCAACCGGGCCTGCCGATGCTCCAGGTCAAGGCAGGACCGGGCGGTGCTGGAAGCCCTGGGGGGGCCACTGGCGCCAGGGCTGGGGGACGCGGCTCCGGTGCTGTCCTTGTCGGGGCCTGCGTGCATCAAGTCCCTGGGCCACGCCTTGATCGGATGGCAACGTACCAGTTCGCTGCCACGGGCTCAGCCCCCCCGGTACCAGCTGAAAGTCCGGTAGATCGGGCGATGGTCCACGTCGATGAAGTGCTCCAGCCGGCGGGCCGGAATCCGCAGCAGATCGGCGCACATCAGGATCTCGGTGATCTGGTTGAAGTCGCGCGCCAGGGAGAGGTTGCGGACCTTGGCCTCCATCAGGTTGAAGTACTGGCGCAGCAGCACCGGCAGCCGGAAGGACGGATCCAGACTGCGGCGTATGTGCAGCTCCAGATCCTGGATGCTGGTCACCGCGGCGGGCCTGGGGTCAGGTTCCAGCCCCTCCAGCGGATGCCGCGGCTGCGGGTGGGGAGCGCTGGCATCGAGGAAGGGGGGACGCAGCAGCGTGGCCAGGAACTCACGGTTGACCGCTTCGGGGTGGGCGAAATGGTTGTAGGAGACCAGCCCGTGGATCGAGCAGTAGCCCGAGCTCACGGCCACCTGGAGACCGCCGCGGAACAGCAGCATCAGGGTGTGGGGCTGGCGCTGAAACCGGGGGGCCAGCGCCACGCGGCCGATCTCCAGGTGGTTCCCTCGGCCGGCCAGCAGGGCCTTGATGCCGGGATAGACATGCTCCAGGTAGGAGTGCTCACCACCGGGCAGCGGCAGGGAGCCGGAAGCGGCGCGCTGGTCGGGGGAGAGAGCGGGAACGAACTGCAGGCGCGCCGAGCCGGCCAGTTCGCCGCTGCCCGCCTCCACCAGCAGGAAGTGGTCGTAATGGGCGTCGCGGCTGTCGAGATCCCTGCTCTTGCCCGAGCCCGAGAGTTGCTCGCGGTAGGTGAGCTCCCGCAGTTCGCCCACCGCCTCGGCGTAGGGGGCGAAGCGGGAGCCAGGCAGCAGGTAGAGGTCGAGCCCCTGGGAGGACAACAACCGGAAAGGGCCCAGCTCGCCCTGCGTGCGGTCCTGTGGAAGAGCGATCGCGGCGGAGAGATTCAACGGATTTCCGTCGGTCGTCTTCACGATGGGGTGGGGTGTGCGTGAAGATTAGCCCGCCTGTCCCGGTGCCTCCCCGGCGGTGCCCCGGCCGGCTCCCGGTCATCCCTGCTGTCAGGCCCAGTGTCTTCCACTCCCCAAGCGTCCGTCGATCGAGCCTCCAGCCCCAGGGCAACCAAGCGCCCCGGCCGTAGCGCCCGGGCTGCGGCCGGGCTGCTCAGCCCCCTGGCGCTGCTGCCTCTTGGTGCTCTCGTGCCGGCCCTGGCCGCTCCTGCCGGGCCTCTGGCCGAGCCCGCCGCCCGGCAGGAGAGCTTCCCGATCCCGGAGCCGGCCGCGGGTGATCCCCTGCCCGCAGCCCAGGAGATCGAGGGCGCCCCATCCCAGGCGAGCCCCCTGGGCAACTTCAAGCGTCTGGCGGCCCCCCTGCCCCAAACCCGGCCCGAGGCCTCTGTGCCGCTGAACGTTGATCCGGGCAGCCAGGGATTCCGCTACCGCCTCGGTCCCGGCGACCGCCTGCGCATGTCGGTGTTCATGGTGGAGGGCTACGCGGCTGATGTGGAGGTACTGGCCGATGGCACCATCAACCTGCCGCGCCTGGGTGCCGTTCCCGTCTGGGGGCTGACGATCGATGAGGCCAAGCAGCGCATCACCCAGGGATACGACAACTACCTGCGCAACCCTCTGGTCTACCTCGACTTGCTGCTCCCCCGTCCGGTGCGGGTGACGATGGTGGGGGAAGTGCAGAAGCCCGGCTTCTACACCCTCTCTCAGGGCGGCCAGGGTTCGACCCTGGCTGCACCGGGCCCGGCCACCACCGGCACCACGATCAGCAGCGCTGGCTGGCCCACCCTGGTGGATGCCGTGCAACGGGCGGGAGGCATCACGGCGGTGGCCGATCTCGCCGAGGTGGTGCTCACCCGCCCCAACCCGATTCCGGGTGGCCCCGCGCAGGAGTACCGCTTCGACTACCTGCAGGTGCTGATGAACAACCGCACCGCCGTCAACCCCCTCCTCTACGACGGCGACATGATTCGCGTCGCGCGCTCGGAGGTGACCCAGCCCAGTGCCGTGCTGATCCGTACGGCCGCCTCCAACTTCGCCCCTGACACGATCGGCGTCACGGTGGTTGGGGAGGTGGTGCAGCCAGGCCTGCTGCAGGTCCGCTCCAACAGCCCGCTGGCCGCCGCCGTGATCGCCGCAGGCGACGTGGATCCCAGCCGAGCCAATTCCAAGGAGATCCGCCTGATCCGCCTGGAACCCGACGGCACGGTGAACGTGCGCACCGTGGCCCTGGATCCCTCGGCGCCCCTGGACTCACCCGCCAACCCATCCCTCCACAACGGCGACATGGTGGTGGTGCCCCGCAACGGCTGGACCCGCTTCAACGACTTCCTGGTGCAGGCCGTCACACCGCTCGGTCCGGTGCTGAACGCCGCCTCGATCTATCGCATCTTCACCGATTAGCGCCTTTGGGAGTGGGAGCCGCGCCGGGGACTTCTGAGATCAGAGTCCCAGCCGCTCCCAGATCACCTCAAGGTTGGCCTGATGAATCTCGGTGGCGAAGCATGCGGCCAACTGGTCGCCGCCGAGCCTGCTGATCACCTGTTCGTCGGCCATTAGGTTGGCGCGGAAGTCGCCACCGGGGGTGTTCCAGGCCCTGTGGGCGTTGCGCTGCACGATCCCGTAGGCCTCCTCGCGGCTGAGGCCGGCCTCCACCAGAGCCAGCAGCACCCGCTGGCTGAACACCACGCCGCCGTAGATGTTGAGGTTGCGGGCCATGTTGCCGGGATAGACCCCCAGGCCCTGCACCACCTCGGTCATCTCCCGCAACATGAAGTGCAGGGTCTGCGAGCAGTCGGGCAGCATCATCCGTTCCACCGAGCTGTGGCTGATGTCGCGCTCGTGCCAGAGGGCGCAGTTCTCCAGCGCGGCCACCCCATAGCTGCGCAGCACCCGGGCCAGACCGCTGATGCGCTCGCTGCGGATCGGATTGCGCTTGTGGGGCATGGCCGAACTGCCTTTCTGCCCCTTGGCGAAGTTCTCCTCCACCTCGAGCACATCGGTGCGTTGGAGGTTACGGATTTCTGTGCTGAAGCGCTCGAGGGCCGCACCAACCAGGGCCAGGGTCTGCACGTATTCGGCATGGCGATCGCGGGCGATCACCTGGGTGCTGACGGTGTCGGGCACCAGGCCCAGCCTGGCGCAGGCGATCTCCTCAACACGCGGATCGGTGTTGGCATAGGTACCCATGGCGCCGCTGATCTGGCCCACGCTCACCACCCGCTCCAGGCGCTCCAGACGTTCCTGGTTGCGCCCCACCTCGGCCAGCCAGCCGGCCAATTTGAACCCGAAGGTGATCGGCTCGCCATGGATGGCGTGACTGCGGCCGATCATCACGGTGTGTTTGTGGCCGCGGGCGAGCTCACGCAGGGCATCCGCCAGCTTGTCGAGTTCGCTGCGCAGCAACTGCACCGAGGCCTTCATCTGCAGGGCCAGGCCGGTGTCGAGCACATCCGAGCTGGTCATACCCACATGGATGTAGCGGCCCGCATCCCCCACATGCTCGTTGACATTGGTGAGGAAGGCGATCACGTCGTGACGCACCTCGGCTTCGATCTCGAGGATGCGCTCGACGCTGAAGCGGGCGCTCTGCCTGATCGTGGCTGCGGCCTCGGCGGGCACGCGCCCCAGTTCGGCGTTGGCTTCGGTGGCGGCGATCTCCACATCCAGCCAGCTCTGGAATCTGGCCTGCTCGCTCCAGAGGGTGCCCATCTCGGGCAGGGTGTAGCGATCGATCAAGGCCTGCGGGGGCGCCCACGCCCACCATCACGGCCTCCCAATGTATGGGTGCGAGGGCCGGCCTCAGGCAGCGGTGGTGAGCTGGCGGTGTGCCACCTCCCACTGCACCGTGCCGCCCCAGGCCTGCTGCCGCACCCAGCAGCGCCCGCCCCGGCAACGGATCAACTCGAAAGGCGGCAGATCCGCAGGCTGGTTGCGCAGCTTCACGAAACACCCCGGCTGGAACAGATCCAGCACGTCGGCACAACCCGGGCGGGGCCCGCATCGGCGGGAGCCCTCACGATGGTTGGCCCGTCGGCTGGCTGGTCGGCCGGCGGATGGGGTGGCCGGGAGGGCGGAGCTGGCGAGGCGCGGAGCCATCACGGCGATCGGGGCTGCGATCATCCTCACCCGGCTCGCCGGACAGTCCGCTGCCTGGGGGCAATCTGTTTCGTTTCGGTTGTGGTTTGATCACACGGCCCCAACCGCGCGTCGTCCGGCGCCATGGCCCGCAACCCAGCCAAGCAACGCCTCGATCTGGTACTGGTCGCCCGGGGCCTGGCCTGCAGTCGTCAGCAGGCCCAACAGTTGATCCGCTCCGGCAGGGTGCGCAGCGGCGATCGGGTGCTCGACAAGCCAGGCACCGAGGTGGCTGGCGATCTGCCGCTGGTCGTGCGCCAGCCGCCGCGCTTCGTCTCCCGTGGCGGGGAGAAGCTGGAGGCGGCGCTGCGGGCCTTCGCCCTGCCGGTGGAAGGGCGGGTCTGCCTCGATGGCGGCATCTCCACCGGCGGATTCACAGACTGCCTGCTCCAGCATGGCGCGGCCCGGGTGTATGGGATCGACGTGGGCTATGGCCAAACGGCCTGGAGCCTGCGCACCGATGAGCGGGTTGTGTTGCGGGAGCGCACCAACCTGCGTCATCTCAGCGCCGCCGACCTCTATGCCCCCACCGACCCGTGGCCCGATCTGGCCGTGGCCGATGTGTCGTTCATCTCCCTGGCCCTGGTGCTGCCCGCGCTGCTGGCCCTGCTGCGGCCGGCGGATGCCGATGCCGCCCTCGATCTGGTGGTGCTGGTGAAGCCCCAGTTCGAGGTGGGCAGGGCCCGGGTGGGCAAGGGTGGGGTGGTGCGCGACCCGGCGGCCCAGAGCGACGCCATCGCGGCCGTGATCGCCGCCGCCGCGGCCCTGGGCCTGAGGGCCGCCGGGCTGATTGGTTCACCGATCACAGGACCGGCCGGAAATCATGAATACCCGTTGTGGCTGCGCTCGGGTCTGCCGCGCCTGCCAGAGCAGGGTCGTGGGGCCGCGGCCCTGGAGGCGGCGGCGATCGAACGGATCGTGGCGGCCACCCTGGCAGGGCCATGACTCCGGGAGGCGGGTTGCGCTGCTCAGATGGCGCCGCTGTCCCGGTCTCCGGTGCGGATGCGAATCACCGAATCGATGGTGTTCACGAAGATCTTGCCGTCGCCGATCTCGCCGGTGCGGGCCGCTCCCTGGATCGCCTCCACCACGGTGTCCACCTTGTCGTCATCGACGACGATCTCCAGCTTCAGCTTCTGCAGAAACTCCACGGTGAACTCCGAGCCGCGGTATCGCTCCACCTGGCCCTTCTGGCGGCCGAACCCGCGCACCTCGCTCACGGTCATCCCCACGATTCCCGCATTCACCAGCGCGATCTTGACGTCCTCGAGCTTGAAGGGACGAATGATGGCCTCGACTTTTTTCATGGCAACAGCAGCGCTGGGGGGATGGGCTGAATGGATGAGTCTCTCAGAAGGTCCCGGTGCTTGGATCGGGACGCGGCCCATCACACCTGAGCTGATCGGGGGTTGTCGTAGCCATTGCTACGGCGGTCTGGGGGCCTCCATAGGATCGCCGCCACTGCCGGCTTGCCGCCATGGCCTCCCCCGATCAGACCCGCACCCCCCGCTATGGCGAGCGGGCGATCGCCGAGGCGGAACTGATCTGCTTCGACAACCCCCGGCCCGGCCGGGCCTACGAGATCGCCATCACCCTGCCTGAGTTCACCTGCCTCTGCCCCTTCTCGGGTTACCCCGATTTCGCCACGCTGCACTTGCTCTACCAGCCCGGCCCCCGGGTGATGGAACTGAAGGCGATCAAGCTCTATGTGAACAGCTACCGCAACCGTGCCATCTCCCACGAAGAGGCGGCCAACCGCATCCTCGACGACTTCGTCACCGCCTGCGAGCCGGTGTGGATGCAGTTGCAGGCCGACTTCAACCCGCGGGGAAATGTGCACACCGTGGTTCGGGCCAGCCACGGCACCCGCATCCCTTGTTGAGCGCAGCCGGATCAGGTTCGCACCTGGTTGAGCAGCAGCGGCAGCTCAGCGGCGAAGGCGGTGAGATTGCGGTTGCACAGTCCGGCCACGTGCAGCCGCTTGGTTGAGGGGGTGTCTTCGGCGATGGCCCAGAGCTGGCGGGTGGCTAGCAGGCTCAGGGCGCCTCCCAGCAGGGCGATGGCAAAGCCTCCGTACACCAGCGGCACCCCAGGATCCCGCTTGAGCAGAATGCCGCTGGCGGGCAGCACCGCCGTCACCCGCAGTGGCAGGCCGTTCACCTCAAGGGGGTCACCGCCAACCGCCAGAGAGCCCTCCAGCCGACCATCGGCGCCGTAGACATCCACCGGCCCCTGCTCGCTGCTCAGACTGAGCAGCACCGGATCGCTGCCGTCGGGGCGGGTGGGCAGCACCAGGCCCCACACCTGGTCTCCGAGCTGGGCGAAGGTCTGCAGTGGCAACTGCAGCACGGGGCTTCGCCCCAGCCGCACGCTGATGGCCGCCAGGCTCCAGTCCGCCTGATAGAAGGTGACGCCGCGGAAACGCAGCGGGTGGTTGACGCTGATCTCAGCCTGGCGCAACGGCGCTGGGCCGTCCGCGCCGGAATCCTCGAGCAGGCGCAGCTGGGAGCGGAACTGCTCAGGCCGGCCGGCGGGATCCCGCTCCACCCGGAAGTCGTCCAGGGCCAGGGTGAGCTGGCTGTGGCCGCGGCTGTCGATCAACTCCAGGGTGCGGCCTGGAGCTAGAAACTGCTCCGCCCGCTGGCCTCCCAGCACCCCCCAGGCGGCCCCCACCAGCAGCACCACCAGGCCCGCATGCACCAGCAGCGGGCCCACACGGCCCAGAGCGCCCCGGCGGGCCGCCAGCCGGTCCGGGTGCCGCTGCACCTGCCAGCCCTGGCGGCGCAGCAGCTGCTCCAGGCTCTTGAGACTTGCAGCGGCGTCCTCGGCCAGCAGGGTCTGCGCCACGCTCAGCTTGCTGAGCTGGCGCGGCGAGCGGTAATCGATCCAGCGCAGCGCCCCCTGCAGGGCCGGCCACTGCCGCCGCCAGCTGCAGAGCAGCAGCGACAGCCCCAGCCAGGCCAGCAGCCCCAGAAACCAGCCGCTGGAGTACACATGATCGAGCTGCAGGCCCAGCAGTCGATCGGCATTGAGGAGCCCGAGCCAGGGCTGGTTGTCATACAGCTGGTGATAGAGCCCCTCAGGCTCCTTCTGGGGGATGGCCGTGCCGATGGCGCTGGCCGTGGCGATCACCACCAGCAGACCAATGGCCAGCCGCAGGTCGGAGATCCACGCCGCCACTCGGCTCAGGGACCTGGAAGGGGAGCCGTTCATTGCGCTTCGCGTGGGAGGTGGCAGCTCACGACCAGTTGGCCACCAGGGTGAGCAGGCCCGTGCTCACCAGCACGGCGCCGCTGATCGGCGGCACCCATTGCCCGGCCTGGCGCAGCCGGAGCAGCCCGGGCAGGCTGGCGGCGGCCGTGCCGGCCACCAGCAAGGGCACCACCTGGCCGGCGCCGAAGCAGGTGAGCAGCAGCATGCCCGCCAGGGGGCGACCGCTCTGGGCCATCCAGCCCAGCAGCACCGCCAGCACAGGCGTGGTGCATGGGGTGGCGGCCAGCCCGAAGGCCAGCCCGGCCGCCAGCGGTGCCAGGGGGGCGGGCACCCGCTGACGCCAGAGCTCCGGATCCGGCCCCGCCGGCAGGGGCAGGGGCAGCACCCCCAGCAGATTGAGTCCCATCAGCAGGGCCAGCACCGCCACCAGGGTGGGGATCAGTCCGGGGATCTGGCCATAGAGCCGCCCCAGCAGGCCGCTGAGCAGGCCCAGAAGCACCAGGGCGGCGACGATGCCGGCGGCAAAGGACAGACTGCGCAGCCAGGGGGTACGGGCCGGGGCCGGTGATGCAGGGCGCGGCTCAGCACCGGCGCCGTCACCGAAGCCTGCCAGATAGGCCAGGGTCACCGGCAGCAGCGACAGGGAGCAGGGGCCCAGACTGGTCAGCAGGCCGCCGCTGAACACCACGGCCAGGGTGCTTGGTCCCGGAGCTGCGAGCGACTGCTGCAGGAGCTCTTCGCTCTGCCGGGCAAGCTCACTGAGGGTGAGCCCCCAGCTGGAGAGTGCTAAGCCGATCGCGCTCATGCTGCCAGCCTATCGGCCTGGCTCTGGCCGGCGGCGGCGGCTCACCCGCACCACCGGCGCCAGGCCTCCCGATTCGAGGGCGCAGCGGATCAGCAGGCCACAGCAGAGCAGGCTGGACATCAAGGAATTTCCGCCGTAGCTGATCAGGGGCAACGGCAGTCCCGTGGTGGGCATGGCGCCGCTGGCCACGGCAATGTTGAGAATCGACTGGCCCACCAGCAGGGTGGTGCAGCCCATGGCCACCAGCCGGTGCTGGTTGCTGCGGCAGCTCAGGGCCACCCTCAGGCCCACGAACCCGAACAGCAGCAGGAACAGCAGCAGGGCCAGGGAGCCCACATAGCCGAACTCTTCGGCGTACACCGCGAAGATGAAGTCGGTGCTCTGAATCGGCAGGTACTGCAGTTTCTGCGTGGAGAGGCCGAAGCCTTCGCCGAACAGGCCACCGGAACCAATGGCCAGCAGGCTCTGCACCAGCTGGTAACCATCCCCCTGGGCATCGCGCCAGGGATCAAGGAAGGACACCACCCGCAGCCGCTGGTAGGCGTTCATCGAGATGCTCGCTGCCCCCGCCAGCCCGCCGGCCATGGCGGCGCCCAACAGCAGTGTCAGCTCCACTCCTCCCGCCAGGGCCATCAACCACAGCAGCAGGCCGGTGAGGGCGGCGGTGCTGAGGTTGGGCTGCTTCAGGATCATCAGGATCAGCAGGGCAAACACCCCCAGCCAGAGCAGCTTCTGATCGAGGCCGATACGCCGCCAGTGGGCAAACAGGGCAGCTCCCTGCAACACCACGAAGGGCTTCACGAGTTCAGAGGGCTGCAGCTGCAGGGGACCCAGCACCAGCCAGCGGCTGGCCCCATTCACCGTGCTGCCAACGACAAGGGTGGCAGCCACCAGCAGACAGCCCACCAGCAGGCCCATGGGGGCCAGATGCAGCCAGCGGCGCAGATGGGTGCGCACCCCCAGTAGCAGCAGCGCCCAGCTCGCCCCCATCCAGATCAGCTGGCGCTTGAGATAGAAGGCGCCATCGCCCATCTCCCGCTCGGCCACCCACCAGCTGGCGGAGGCCAGCACCAGCAAGCCCAGCACGCTCCAGAGGCCCACCAGGCCAATCAGCAGCCGGGCTTCGGCGGGCCAGGCCTCCCAGGGCCAGGGCAGCAGGCCCCTGAGTTGGGCGACCAGGCCCCGTTGGGGCCTGGTCTGGGCAGCAGCGGGGCGGAGAACGGTGATGCTCAACGTGGCGGTGGCCTCAGGGCCAGGAGTGCCCCCATTGAGCCGTGGCCGGGGTGGGCTTGTCGAGACCTGAGGCCCTTGTGCCGGCGCCCACACAGGCTGGGCATGGCCACAGGGAGAACCACGAAACAAGCCCGGCCAGCGGCCGGGCTGAGGGGACGATGGGGGATTGGCTCAGTTGCCCACGTTGACCTGGGGGCGGCCGGTGACCAATTCAACCTTCAGGATCTTGCCTCCCTGCTTCATGATGCGTTGCTGTTCGGCAAACCAGCTCTCGTAGGGAACCCACTTCGTGAAGAAGGTGTTCTGCAACTCGCGTTGGGTCCGGGTTTTCTCCGGAGCGGGAATGCAGGCCGTGATCTTGAACAGGCGCATGGCTGGGGTGCGGGGGTGGGCTGATGGCTGGATCAGTTACCCAGGCCTGAGCAGATGTAGTCGAAGTAGACGGCCATCTCGCGGCCGGCGTCGGGGCCCACCAGCGAAGCGGTGACCTCCTTCATCGCCTGGATCGACTGGACCGTGGCACCGATCGGCACACCCAGTGAGTTGTAGGTCTCCTTGAGACCGTTGAGCACCCGCTCATCAAGGATGGAGGTGTCCCCAGCCAGCATGGCGTAGGTGGCGTAGCGCAGGTAATAGTCGAGGTCGCGGATGCAGGCGGCATAGCGACGGGTGGTGTACATGTTCCCGCCGGGGCGGGTGATGTCCGAGTAGAGCAGCGACTTGGCCACCGCCTCTTTGATGATGGCGGAGCCATTGGCGCTGATGGTGGCGGCAGCCCTAACCCGAAGCTCACCGCTGGCGAAGTACTGCTCCAGGCGACCCATCGCCGAGCCGTCGAGGTAGAGGCCCTGGACGTCGGCCTGGTTGATGACGTTGGTGATGGCGTCTTGCATGAATCCTGCGGTGGGAGCGAAGGGAATGGAGAGGACGGCCTCAGGAGAGGGCGCCGACGATGTAGTCGAAATAGAAGCCGGCCTCTTCGGCGTCAGCCCCGGTGAGCAGGCCCATGGCGGCATTCTTCATTTCGCGGACACCCTCGGCCATGGCATCCAGGGGCGTGCCAAGGGCGCGGTACATCTCCTTGGCACCGATCACCCCGATCTCCTCGATTGGGGTGACGTCACCAGCCACGACGCCGTAGGTGACCAGGCGCAGGTAGTAATCCATGTCGCGGAGACAGGTGGCGGTCATTTCCTCGCCGTAGGCGTTGCCGCCGGGGGAGATCACGTCGGGCCGACGCTGAAAGAGGGCGCCACCCGCAGTTTTGACGATGCGCTCGCGACTCTCGCTCAGAACCTGGGCGACACGCACCCGGCGCTGGCCAGCGGCCACGAAGGATTTGATCTGGTCGAGTTCGCCAGGGCTGAGATAGCGGGCTTCGGCGTCCGCGTTGATGATCGAGTTGGAGACGATGCTCATGCAGTTCTGCCTCGAAACAAGCGGTCGCCTTGACGGTGACCGGTATCCGGTGGGTAAGGGAGTGATCGACTCGCGCCGATCGGGAATCATTCTGTGCCAACGGCACCGCGCTCTCCCCCCAGCGGTAACAGTTCTTCACGGCTCAATCCCGTGGCAGAACCCTTGCGGCGCAGGGGTTCTTGCTGAGATTGCAGAGAGTTACGACCCGTCACAGCTGTTGATTGTCAGCGGCATTTGATTGGCTCCCATCGTTATCTGGCCAAACAAAAATTGACCCCCGCAAACTAGCGGAGATCCACTGTGTATCTGGCTGCAGTGCCGCCCCGGCCGCTGCTGCCCCATGGCCTCCGAGGGCTCAGCCTGGTCTCAGATGGCCCCTTTGGGCGAGGGGGTGAGACCGGCGTTGCCGCCGTAGAGGGCTGCGGTGCGGTTCACCGTCTGCAGGGGAATGCCGTCGCTGGTGGCCAGACCGCGCAGATAGGGGACGGTGTTCTGCCCGAAGGCGGCTGCATAGTCGGCACTGTCGAGCAGATCCTCGATCGCCGCGCTCAATCCGCGGCTGGTGCGCAGGGCCAGGAAGCGGCTCGATTCGGCGGGCTGGGCGGCGCGGCCGAGCAGCGCCAGATGGGCGGCGGCGGCCGTGCGCAGTGGAGCCAGGCGGTTGAGGCGCTGCAGGAACAGCTCGCTGCCCGCCACCACGGCAACGAATTCGGCCACACTCAGCTGAGCGTTGCGGAACTGGGACTCGGCGTCGCCGAGACGCTCGGCTGCCAGCGGCTGCCGATTCAGCAACTGGCGGTAGACCGCCTCGATCGCGGTCTGAACCTCGGCCTCGCTGGTGGTCCGTCCCACCTGGATCGGTTGGCCCAGGCTCTGGCGGCGCCCGAAGCCCTGGGGTTGGGCGGGTCGCAGGGCCTGGGCCATGGCCGCGCCGGGCTGGCAGGCCTGGGTGGCTGCCAGGCTGGAGCTCACCGCCTTGGTCCAGGCGCCGAGGGGCGGGGACGGTGCTCGTGGCGCCTGGAAGCCGGCTCCTCCGGGGGTGCTCCAGAGGGCCGGACCGCTCTCTGGCCGCCAGCGCCGCGTGGGCAGGGGGCTGGTGCGCAGGCTGCCGGGACCCGATCTCCTGGCCGGACTGGCCGGCAAGGCGGTTTCCCCGCCTGCGATCCTGGCGCTCCACAGCCCCCGCACCAGCGTCGAGCGGTCGGGCAGATTGCGGGCCGTCACGTCAGCGGTGGTGCGAACCTTCTGGTCGGGCCTGGCGTCGGGGCGCTGGCGCGCCACCGGATCAACGAAGCGACTGG
The DNA here is from genome assembly GCA_039818745.1 of Cyanobacteria bacterium J06638_7. Taxonomy (GTDB): domain Bacteria; phylum Cyanobacteriota; class Cyanobacteriia; order PCC-6307; family Cyanobiaceae; genus NIES-981. Next base: position 72,227 of record JBCBTI010000002.1, on the reverse strand, counting down.
GATCGAAGCCACCGCTGAGGGCGGGTACCTGGCGGGCGTTGCGGTCGTTGGCGGTGATGAACCGCTCGTAGGGAACCGTGTCCTCACCGAAGCACGCGTTGTACTCCCGGCTGTTGAGCATCCGTTCGACAACCCCGTAAAAGCCACGGCGTGCGGCGGTGTCGAAATAGGCATCGATCTCCCACCGGCCGAAGGTGGGACGTCCGAGCAGGCGGCGGTGCATCACCTCGATGGCCTTGGTGATGTAGAGGCCACTCCAGTAGCGGCGGCGAAAGGCCTTGCTGCGCGCCACCTGGCGCACGAATTCGCGCAGGCTGATGTCGCCGTTCTCGAGCTTGATCTCCTCCACCTTGTTGCGCTCACCGGCATAGCCGCAGGTGCCGAGCACTTGCACATACACGGCGTTGATCACCGCCTGGGTGCTGCTCTCGGTGGTGCGCACGCTGGGCTGCCCGCCCCGCCGGGGCACGGAATTGCCGCCGGTGGCGATCTGCCGCAGCCGGATCACCCGGGGGCCGACCCTGCGGGGAGTGGCCTGACGGAACTGGGGACTGTCCATCTGGCCGGGCTGGGCCAGGCCGTTGCCGATCAGCAGGCGGCGGCTGTCGTAACTGAAGGGCGCCGGACGGGTGGCCACCATGGCCGTGGCGGAAGGGAAGATGGCGCCGTAGGTGAGGGCCAGGGGATCGTTGCCGCCGCCATAGGGGTGCTGGTCAGCAAGGGGCTGGCGGTAGGACGCGTAGAGCGTCACGTACTGGGGCGCTCCCTCGAAGGGGGCGCTGAAGCGGAACAACTTGCGGTTACTGCCCCAGCCTGCGCTCTCCTGGGCTTCCTCACCGAGGTCACGCAGGAAGGGAACGGTTTCTTCTCCGAACAGCTGGGCGTACTCCATCGAGTTCAGCAGGGAATCCACCAGACCGGGAAGTCCCTGGGCGCTGACGATGTCGAAGTAGCGGCTGAACTCTTCGCGAGAACTGATGCCGCGCCCGAGAAAGTGGCGGAAGGCGAGTTCCACGGCGCGGCTGTTGGAGAAGCGTCCGTAGAACTGCTTCTGGTAGGCCTTGCTGCGGCCAAGCGCGCGGATGAATTCGCGCATGGAGATCTGCCCCTGGCGCACCTGGGTGGCTTCCACCGGGCACACCTCGAGGCTGTAGCCCTTGACGATGTCCCGCTCGAACACCTGGCGGTAGGCGGCGCGCACCACCTCGGCCTTCTGGGCTCCGCTCATGCCGGGTTTCATGATGAAACGCTGCGCCTTGCCCCTCGCGCCGAGGGCGTAGGTGGCAGGCAGCTGCAGGCCCTGGCTCACCGGGCTGCCAAGGCGTTGGCGGGCCGAGGGGGTGGCAACGGCCAACTCCGCGAGCAGCACGTTGAAGTACTGGATCACCAGGGAGCGGGTCTGGGGCTCATCCTTGAACAGACCGGCGGACGCAGCCCGCATCTCCTGCAGAGCCACGTTGGTTGCGGCCAGGGAGCAGGCCTTCTCCAGCACGTCCCGCAGACCGCGGGTGTTGACCGCCAGGATGCTCGGATCACCGGCCACCAGGGCATAGCCCACGTAGCGCAGGAACCAGGCCAGATCGCGGATCGACTTCTTCATCCGCGCGGTTCCATACCGGCCCACGGCGATCGGGCTGAAGCCGGAGGGCAGCTGCACCCGCACGTCGGCGTCGCCACCGGCCCCCTCCAGCAGCCGGCCGATCAGGTTGCCGCGCTTGGTGGCTGCCGCCGCGCCGGCGAAGGTCTGCACCGAGCGCTGGAAGGCCGCTTGGTCGGCTGCCAGCTGCACGCCCTGGCTCGCCGAGGCGGGGGTGAGGGGGGCGTCGAGATAGGAGAGGGGAGTGCCGCCGGTGAAGATCCTGTTGGCCGCCTTGGCCACGATGAACTCGGCGTTGGCGGTGATGCGCCGGGCTGCTTCCAGGCGCCGCTGTCCGCTCTCGAAGAAGGTGATCAGGCTGTCCAGTTCGCCCCCATCGGGGAAGCGATCCTCCTGTTCGGCCTGACGGACGCTGGACAGCGGCAGTGTGTCGTAGCGCTGGGGAGCAACCCTGGTGCTGCCGCTGCTGGCGGTCACGGTCATGGACGAGAGCGAACCGGGCTGGGTCAACCTACGGCTGCCTCCTGAAGGCCCCGGGAAGGCATGAACAAATATTTGCAGCCCCGGCGAGGTCGGCGTGAAATGCTCCCTGCAGCCGTGCCGCAGCCGTGCCAGCCCGTGATGCCGCCACCCCGGTGGTGAGCGCCTTCTACGACCGCTTCCCCTATCCCGCCGATCCCCTGCAGGACGGCCCTCCGCCCGGGTACAACTGGCGCTGGTGCGTGGACAGCGTCGAGGCCTTCTGCCGCGGCGCCCTGGCTGCGCCGGCGCCCGATGCCGTGCGTGCCCGGCGGATCCTCGACGCCGGCTGCGGCACTGGCGTGAGCACCGATTACCTCTGTCACCTCAACCCGGGAGGGTCGGTGCTGGCGGTGGACATCAGCGGCGGAGCCCTGGAGGTGGCGCGGGAACGCACCCGCCGCTCCCGAGCCGCCGATCAGGTGGCCGACCTGCGCATTGAGCAGCGCAGCCTGCTCGACCTGGGGGGGCTGGAGCCCTTCGACTACATCAATTCAGTGGGGGTTCTGCACCACCTGAGCGAACCGGAAGCGGGGCTGCGGGCCCTTGCCGAGCTGCTGGTTCCGGGTGGACTGCTGCATCTCTTTCTGTACGCCGATGGCGGGCGTTGGGAAATTCATCGAATTCAGCGCAGCCTCAGCCGGCTCGCGGTGGGTGGCGATGAGGAGGGCCTCGAACTGGGCCGGCGGCTGCTCAGCGAACTGCCGGAGGTCAACCGCCTGCGCCGTCACCACGAGCAGCGCTGGGCCCTGGATACCGCGGCGGACGCCAATTTCGCTGACATGTACCTGCATCCCCAGGAGAGCAGTTATGACCTGCGCAGACTGATGGCCTTGGTCGCCAGCGCGGACCTGCAGTTCGCGGGCTTCTCCAATCCTCAGGTGTGGGATCCGGCAAGGCTGCTCACGGGAGTGCTGCTGGAGCGGGCCCGGGCGCTGCCGGAGCTGGAGCGCTGGCTGCTGGTGGAGGATCTCGATCCCGACATCAGCCACTTTGAATTCTTTCTCAGCAAGGGGCCCCTGCGGCGCCAGAGCTGGGAAGACGATGAAGCCCTGCTGGCCGCCCGGGGCCAGCGCAACCGCTGCCTGTGGGGCTGGCCTTCGACCGCATTGCTGGGCCCCGACCTGATGCCCCTCTCCATCGAGGAAGGGGATCTGCAGCTGCTGCGGGCCGCCGAAGCGCTGCCCCATTGCCCGCTGGGCTCGCTGCCGCTGGCCATGGACCCGGCCGAGCGCTGCCGTCGGCTGCGCCGTCTGCGGGAGCAGGGCGTACTGCATCTGGTTGCTTAATGCTCCGTGATAAGTTGCCCTCGCTTCCGCGCCAGGCGCTTGCAGGCCTCTCTCGACGCCACCTCCAACGTTCCGTCACCGGCCAGCACCAACGCCATCAGTGAGAGCGGCAGTGAGAGCGGATCGCAGCCCAGCGCTGACCCCTCCGGTTCCGCAAACTCTGCCCGCGTCGTCTGCAAAGCCCCAACCCAAAGGGCATCCGAGGCCTGTCAGGTTGCCGAGCGTTCTTCGGCCGCGGATGAGGCTGCCGGCAGCGGCGATGACTATGGACGACTGCAGCGTCGCCTGCTGCTGGCCACCCTGCTGGTGACGATCGCGGCCACACTGATCTGCTGGCCCCTGGCCGGCGCCCTGGCCGCCCGGAGCCTCTTGCTGGGCGGCACCTGCGGCCTGCTCTACCTGAGGCTGCTGGCCCGCAGCGTGGGGCGGATCGGACCGGACTCCCGGTCTCTCGGTCGTTTTCAGATCCTGGTTCCAGCCCTGCTGGTGGTGGCCGCAGCCCGCGTTCCCGCCATTGAGATCCTGCCTGCCCTGGCTGGCTTCGTGCTCTACAAACCGGCCCTGCTGCTGCAGGCCTTCATCGCCCCCTGAACCAACCGCTTCCCATGGTTCCCTCACCGCTCATGCTTCCGTTCGCCGAACTGGAGGTGGGTCAGCAATTGTATTGGCAGTTCGGCAATCTGCAGGTTCACGGCCAGGTCTTCCTGAGTTCGTGGGTTGTGATCGCCGCCCTGCTCACCCTCGTGGTGCTCGGCACCCGCAGGATGGAGCGCGATCCCCGCGGAGTGCAGAACCTGCTCGAGTACCTCTGGACCTACCTGCGGGATCTGGCCCGTGAACAGATCGGCGAAAAGGCCTACCGAGACTGGCTGCCCTTCATCGGCACCCTCTTTCTCTTCATTTTTGTCTGCAACTGGGGAGGTGCCCTGATCCCCTGGAAGATCATCGAACTTCCCAATGGTGAACTGGGTGCACCCACGGCCGACATCAACACCACCGTGGCCATGGCGCTGCTGGTGTCTCTCTCCTATTTCTATGCCGGTCTGAGCCGCAAGGGTCTGCGTTACTTCGAGTATTACGTGGACCCAACCCCGATCATGCTGCCGTTCAAGATCATCGAGGACTTCACCAAGCCGCTCTCGCTGTCGTTCCGTCTGTTCGGCAACATCCTTGCCGATGAGCTCGTGGTTGCCGTGCTGGCCTTCCTCGTTCCCGTGATCGTGCCCCTCCCGGCGATGTTCCTGGGCCTGTTCACCAGTGCCATCCAGGCGCTGATCTTCGCCACCCTGGCAGCCAACTACATCGGCGAGGCGGTGCACGAGGAACATCACTGACCGCACCGGCAACGCGCCCCGCCCCTGCCTCCACCGGGCACGGGCAGGCCGTCTGCCAAACTCGACGCGCGCAGGTCCGGGTGGAACCGGGCCCGCTCCCTGTAGGGAGTGTCCCGGGCGCGCCTACCCTCCCCGCGCTCTCCCTGCGCTCCCCTACTTCTTTTCCACCAATGAGTGATCTGACCTCCGCCGCTTCCGTTCTGGCCGCCGCTCTGGCCGTGGGACTCGCCGCCATCGGCCCTGGCATCGGCCAGGGCACAGCAGCTGGCCAGGCTGTCGAAGGCATTGCCCGTCAGCCCGAGGCTGAGGGCAAGATCCGCGGCACCCTGCTGCTCTCGCTGGCTTTCATGGAAGCCCTCACCATCTATGGCCTGGTGGTGGCCCTGGTGCTGCTGTTCGCCAACCCCTTCGCGGGTTGATCAGCGGCTGGGGGGCGGCTGAGATCGCCCCTTCGTGATGGCTTCACTGTTCCAATCCGGTGCTCCCTTCCCCATGCCCAGCTGGTTTCTGCTCGCCACCGCCGATGCCGTCAACGGCGCAGCGTCCGGCGCCCCGGAGGGAGGTCTGTTCGACCTTGATGCCACCCTGCCGCTGATGGGCGTTCAGGTGGTCCTCCTCACCTTCATCCTCAATGCGCTCTTCTTCCGGCCTGTCGGTCGGGCCGTTGAGGAACGGGAGGGCTACATCACCACCAGCCGGGCTGAGGCCAAAGAGAAGCTGGCCCAGGTCGAACGTCTGGCCGGCGATCTGGCCGGGCAACTGCGTCAGGCCCGCCAGGATGCCCAGGCCCTGATCGTCGAGGCCGAACAGGAGTCGGACACGCTCTACCGCGCCGCTCTGGCCACCGCCCAGGCCGAGGCCATTGCCGTGCGCGAGCAAGCCCGAAGTCAGATCGAAACAGAGAAGCAGGAGGCCCTGGCCTCCTTGCGCTCGGAAGCCGATCGCCTCGGCACCCTGATTGTCGACCGCCTGCTGGCAGCCTGATGAGCACCCCTTCCACCAGCCCCATCCTGTTCGCCCATCACGGCGGATTCGGTCTCAATCTCAACCCTCTTGAAACCAACCTGATCAACCTGATCATCGTGATCGGGGTGCTGTTCTGGTTCCTGAGGGGTTTTCTGGGCGGGATCCTTGAGCGCCGGCGCCAGGCCATTCTCGATGAGCTCTCCGATGCCGAGCAGCGTCTCCAGGCCGCCACCGCAGCTCTCAGTGAGGGCCAGAAGGACCTGGCCGAGGCCCAGCAGAAGGCGGAACAGATCCGCCTCGATGGCCACGCCCGGGCGCAGGCCGTGCGCTCCGAAAGCCAGCAGCGCACCATTGAGGAGATGGCCCGGCTCAAGGAAGACTCCCGGGCCGATCTGCGCTCCGAAGCCTCCCGCGTCACCGCCTTGCTCCGCCGTGAAGCCGCCCGCCAGGCCATCGAGCAGGCGCTGGCCAGCCTGCCGGGCAGACTTGACGAGGGAGCCCAGGCACGCCTGATCGATCAATCCATTCAGCAGTTGGGGAACGCCTGATGCCTCTGCTCAATACCATTGCCACCCCCTACGCCGAGGCCCTTCTGCAGGTGAGCGAAGCCCGCAGTGAAACCGACGCCGTGGCTGATCAGGCCAGAGAACTGCTCGTCATCTGGGCCGCCACCCCCGAGCTCCGGGAAGCCATGGCCTCACCCGTGCTCGAACCGGAGGCCAAGAAAGCGGCCTTGATCGCCCTGTTCGGCGATCAGCTCGCGCCCTCCCTGGCAAATCTCCTCAAGCTGATGGCGGATCGGCAGCGCACGGCGGTGATCGAATCGGTGCTGCAGCGCTTCCTGGAGATCTACCGCCAACTGCGTGACATCACCCTGGCTCGTGTCACCTCCGCCACCCCGCTCAGCGAGGAGCAGCAGAGTGCCCTGAATGCCAGGGTCCGGGCGATCGCCGGCAGCAAGCAGGTGGAGTTCGACCTCAGCGTTGACCCTGCCCTCATCGGCGGCTTCGTCGTCAGCATGGGCTCGGAGGTCATCGACGCCAGTCTCTCCGGGCAGGTCCGCCGCCTCGGCCTGGCTCTGGCCCGCGTCGGCTAGTCCGCCAGAGACCAACCGCCGTCAGCGGTCGCTGTTCTGCCTCAGCCGGTCTTTCTTCCCCTCCTACCAGTCTCTCCTTCCCGCCCCCTACCCGCCATGGTTTCCATCCGACCCGACGAGATCAGCGCCATTCTCAAGCAGCAGATCGAGGACTACGACAAGTCGGTCTCCGTCAGCAACGTCGGCACCGTGCTGCAGATCGGTGATGGCATCGCCCGTGTCTACGGCCTGCAGCAGGTGATGGCCGGCGAACTGGTGGAGTTCGAGGACGGCACCGAGGGCATCGCCCTCAACCTCGAGGACGACAACGTCGGTGTGGTGCTGATGGGCGAAGGCCGCGGCATCCAGGAAGGAAGCACGGTCAAGGCCACCGGCAAGATCGCTGCGGTCCCAGTGGGTGACGCCATGCTCGGCCGAGTGGTGAACGCCCTCGGTCAGCCCATCGACGGCAAGGGGGAGATCGCCACCAGCGAAACCCGCCTGATCGAATCGATGGCGCCGGGAATCATCCAGCGCAAGTCGGTGCATGAACCGATGCAGACGGGCATCACGGCCATCGACGCCATGATCCCGATCGGCCGCGGCCAGCGGGAACTGATCATCGGCGACCGCCAGACCGGCAAGACGGCGATCACCATCGACACGATCATCAACCAGAAAGGCGAGGACGTGGTCTGCGTCTACGTCGCCGTGGGTCAGAAGGCCGCCTCGGTGGCCAACGTGGTGGACGTGCTGCGGGAGAAAGGGGCACTCGACTACACGATCGTGGTGGCCGCCAGCGCCTCGGAAGCGGCAGCCCTGCAGTATCTGGCTCCCTACACCGGCGCGGCCCTGGCTGAATCGTTCATGTACAAGGGCAAGGCCACCCTGGTGATCTACGACGACCTCACCAAGCAGGCCCAGGCCTACCGCCAGATGTCCCTGCTGCTGCGCCGCCCCCCCGGGCGGGAGGCCTACCCCGGCGACGTGTTCTATTGCCACAGCCGCCTGCTGGAGCGCGCCGCCAAGCTCTCGGATGCCATGGGCAAGGGCTCGATGACCGCCCTGCCGATCATCGAGACCCAGGCCGGTGACGTGTCGGCCTACATCCCCACCAACGTGATCTCGATCACCGACGGCCAGGTGTTCCTCAGCTCCGACCTGTTCAACTCCGGCCTCCGGCCTGCCATCAACGTGGGTATCTCGGTGAGCCGGGTGGGCGGCGCCGCCCAGACCAAGGCGATCAAGAAGATCGCCGGCACCCTCAAGCTCGAACTGGCCCAGTTCGATGAACTGGCTGCCTTCTCCCAGTTCGCCTCCGATCTCGATGCGGCCACCCAAGCCCAGCTGGGCCGCGGCAAGCGACTGCGCGAGATCCTCAAGCAGCCCCAGTTCAGCCCACTCAACCTTGCCGAACAGGTTGCTGTTGTCTATGCGGGTGTCAAGGGCCTCATTGACGACGTTCCTGTGGAGTCGGTGAGTGAGTTCTGCCGCGAACTGCGCGACTACCTCAAGTCCAACAAGGCTGACTTCATCGCCGCGGTGATGGCCGAGAAGGTGCTGAGCGAAGCGAGCGAGGCCGCCCTCAAGAGCGCCATCAGTGAAGTGAAGTCGACCATGCTGGCCACCGCCTGAGGAACCCAGCCGATGGCCAATCTCAAGGAAATCCGAGACCGCATCAGTTCGGTCAAGAACACGCGCAAGATCACCGAGGCCATGCGGCTCGTGGCAGCAGCCAAGGTGCGCCGAGCCCAGGAGCAGGTGTTGCGCAGCCGGCCCTTTGCTGATCGCCTGGCGAGGGTGCTGGAGAATCTGGAGTCGCGCATGGGCTTTGCTGATGCTGACGTGCCCCTGCTCAGCAATCGTGCCCTGGAGTGCATCACCCTGCTGGCCGTGACCGGCGATCGCGGCCTCTGCGGCGGCTACAACGCCAGCATCATCAAGCTCACTGAGCAGCGCCACGCTGAGCTGAAGGCACAGGGGTACAAGGTGGACCTCGTGTTGATCGGCAGGAAGGCCATCACCTACTTCCAGAACCGCCCCGACAGTTACACGGTGAGGGCAACCTTCACCGGCCTCGAACAGGTGCCCAATGCCCAGGAAGCGGGTGCGATCGCCAACGAAATCCTGGCTGAGTTTCTCTCGGGTTCCTGCGACCGGGTGGAGATGATCTTCACCAAGTTCATCAATCTGGTGAGCTCCCGGCCTGTGATCCAGACCCTGCTGCCGCTTGATCCCCAGGGCATCGCCAGCCCCGAGGACGAAATCTTCCGTCTCACCACCCGTGAAGGTCAGCTGGTGGTGGAGGCTGACAGCGAGCGCAACGTGGCTCCTGCCCTGCCGCCGGACATCATTTTTGAGCAGACCCCTGAGCAGCTGCTCGATGCACTGTTGCCGCTGTATGTCCAGAACCAGTTGCTGCGCTCCCTTCAGGAGGCGGCCGCCTCGGAGCTGGCCAGCCGCATGACGGCCATGAACAATGCCAGTGACAACGCCAAGGCGTTGGCCAAGTCCCTCACCCTTGACTACAACAAAGCCCGTCAGGCGGCCATCACCCAGGAGATTCTGGAAGTGGTGGGCGGCTCCTCTGCCATGGGCTGAGGGCTCAGGCCGGTGCGGTCCTCGCCTCCGGCTACTGCATGGGCAGCCGCGCCCCCCTGGCTCACACGGCCACTCTTGATTCGGTCGCTGGGCAGCCAGGCCAGTGGCAGCCACCACGGCCACTGCCGTCTGAGGGGATTGCCTTGATGTCACCGCCGCCACCGCTGTCGCCGTCGCTGGCCATCGAGCCCCTATTCCCCCTCGCCCTGGGGCAGGTGCAGCTGCATCCCGACCCCCTCGATCTGGCCCGCCAACTGCAGGCCTTGCACCAGCTGCGCGGAGCAGCTGCCGGCAACCCCGATCCGGGCTGCGCCTGGACCGGTGATCTCAACGGGGTCTGGCAGCTGCAGCGTCACCCCTGCTTCACGGCCCTGATCGAGGTGATCAGCGTTCATGCCCGCAGCTATCTGGAGCAGCTGGGCTTCGACCGCCGGCGCCTGGCCCTGCATCTGCAGCGTTGCTGGCCCGTGATCAGTGAGCCTGGGCAGGTGGTGGGGCGGCACCATCACCCCAATGCCCACCTCAGCGCCATCTACTACCTGTCTGGAGACGGCAGCGGTCGCTGCGGCTGCCTGCGGCTGTGGCCGCCCCGACAACTCAACGAGCTGGTGCCGGGTCTCGGCGTGGGCCATGACGGGCCCCTGAGGCCCACGCCCTGGTCCACCCCCTGGCTGGATCTGGCGCCGCGGACTGGACTGCTGCTGCTGTTCCCCTCCTGCATCGACCACGCCGTACTGGCCAACGAAGACCCCGATGATCTGCGCTGCTCGATCAGCATCGACTTCGCCCTCACCGCTGCCCCCACGGGCGCCGGCCAGGTACCGCCCGAATACCTCGCTCCCCACCCCAGGGACTGGCAGGCGATCACCGAAGATGGGTAGAGCCGGCCTGAAGCGCACACGGCAACCCTGAATCGATGTCCCACCACCCATGAGTGCCAGCTTCACCGTTGTCGCCAGCTATGAAGGGGCCACCCATAGCTTCACCTGCCGCGACGACCAGACCGTTCTGAGCGCCGCTGAGGCGGCCGGCGTGCCCCTGCCCAGTTCCTGCTGTTCGGGGGTCTGCACCACCTGCGCCGCCTTGCTTCGGGAGGGCACGGTGCACCAGCCCGACGCCATGGGCGTGAAGGCGGAACTCCAGCAGCAGGGCTATACCCTGCTCTGCGTGGCCTACCCCCGCAGCGATCTGCGACTTGAGGGAGGCCAGGAAGATGCGCTCTACGAAGCCCAGTTCGGGGCGTTTCAGAAATGACGGAGCCGCGGTGAAGCAGCCTGCGCCCCCGGGCGCTCTGGCTCTGCGCTGGGTGGCTCTGTGCCTGCGCCGCAGGCCCGGCCCCCTGCGGCCCCAGATCAGCGCGGCCCTGGGAGCCCATGGGGAGCCCTTGCGCTGGGCGGTCACGGCTGTGCGCGGTGACCATCTCTGCCTGGAAGCGGTGGTGCTCATCGGCTTGCCGCCGCCGTGACCGCTGGCCCTGTCGCGGTGGCGCCCGACGTCCTGCCCACCCTGCTGGTGGTGCCCACCGGAGTGGGCTGCGCCATCGGCGGCTATGCCGGCGATGCCATGCCGGCGGCCCGTGTGCTGGCGGCCGCCAGCGGCTGCCTGATCACCCATCCCAATGTGATGAATGGGGCCGCGCTCTACTGGAGTGACTCACGCATCCAGTACGTCGAGGGCTGGGCCCTGGACCGCTTCGCCGCCGGCGATCTGGCTCTGCGGCCGGTGCGGCGCCAGCGCCTGGGGCTGTTGCTTGATGCAGGCATGGAGGAGGATCTGCGCCTGCGCCAGCTGCAGGTGGCCGATGGCTGCCGAGCCTCGCTGGGCCTCGACATCGCCGCGGTGGTCAGCAGCGAGGTGCCCCTGGAGGTGTGCCTGGAACAGGGGCCCAGCGGCGCCAGTTGGGGCAGGCTGGGGCACCCCGACGCGCTGCTGCGGGCCGGCGAGCGGCTGCGCGATGCCGGTGCCACGGCCATTGCCGTGGTCGCCCGCTTCCCCGAGGATCCAGCGGGCGAGGCCCTGGCTGCCTACCGGCAGGGGTCGGGGGTGGACCCCCTGGCCGGGGCCGAGGCGGTGATCAGCCATCTGCTCAGCCGCCATCTGCGGCTGCCCTGCGCCCACGCCCCCGCTCTCCAGCCCCTGCCCCTCCAGCGCGGCTTGGATCCCCGCGCCGCCGGCGAGGAACTGGGCACCACCTTCCTGCCCTGTGTGCTGGTGGGCCTCAGCCGGGCGCCTGATCTGCTGCCCCTGCAGCCGGACTCGACCCCGTCCTGGGGGGACGGAGCCGTGCTCTGCCCGGAGAGTATCGGCGCGGTGGTGGCTCCGGCGGGAGCCCTGGGCGGTGAGGCGGTGCTGGCCAGCGTGGAGCGGGGCGTGCCCCTGATCGCCGTCGACAACCCCTGCCTGCTTCAGGTCACTGCCGAGGCCCTGGCCTTGGAGCAGGATGGTGCCGTGGTGCTGAACGCCAGCAGCTATGCCGAAGCCGCGGGGCTGGTGCTGGCCCTGCGCGAAGGCCTTGCCCCGGCGTCGCTGCGGCGGCCGTTTGCCGGGCTGGCGGGCTGAGCATCGCCTCGGCTTGTGCGGCAGACCGCTGCCGCTGAGGTCGGCGCGGGTCCAGGGTTCAGGGGCGGTGGTAGGGGCTGCCCCGCAGGATGGCCTGGGCCCTGTAGAGCTGCTCCAGCAGCAGCAGGCGCGCCAGCTCGTGGGGAAAGGTCATCGCCGACAGACTGAGTTGCCAGGCGGCGCGCGCCTTCAGTTCCGCCGCCAGACCATCGGCCCCGCCGATGGCAAAGGCCAGGCGGCTGGAGGCGCTGTGGCGCAGCCGATCAGCGAAGGCCTGGGAGCCCAGGGCGTTGCCTTCTTCCGCCAGCACCACCAGCTCTTCGTCCGCTCGCAGCTCGGCGCCGATCGCGGCGGCCTCGCGCGCCGGCGAGGAGTCGCGGATGTCCACGATGGCGAGACCGGGCAGACGCCGGCTGTAGAGCTCCACCCCTTCCCGGATCCAGCCCCTGCGCACCTTGCCCACCGCGAGGATGCGGATCCGGGCGGGATTCAGCATCGTGGCTCTGCGGCCGCCTCCATCAGCGCAGGCAGGCCATCGGGTGGCGGGTGGCCACCCCCAGGGCTCGGGCGACCCCGGGGTGGCACACCGCGCCGGCGGCGGTGTTGAGCCCGGAGAGCAGTTCGGGCCGATCGGTGACCGCCTCCGCCAGCCCCCGGCCCGCCATCACCAGGATGTAGGGAAGGGTCACGCTGACCAGCGCTTCGGTGGAGGTGAAGGGCACGGCGCCGGGCATGTTGCCCACCGCGTAGTGCTGCACTCCGTGCAGGGCGTGCACGGGGTCGGTGTGGGTGGTTTCACGGCTGGTGGCGATGCAGCCCCCCTGGTCTATGGCCACATCGACGATCACCGAGCCCGGCTTCATGCGTTGCACCAGGGTCTCCTCCACCAGGGTTGGAGCCCGGCCGCCGGGGGTGAGCACGGCGCCGATCACCAGATCGGCCCCGGGCACCAGGCGCTCCACCAGGCTGCGACTGCTCACCAGGCCCACAAGCCGGCCGCGGCGCTCGGCCTCCCGCTCCCGCAGACGCTGGGGGGAACGGTCCAGCAGAAACACCTCAGCGTCCATGGCGGCGGCGATCCGGGCCGCGTTCCAGCCCACGGTGCCGGCGCCGAGCACCACCACCCGCGCCGGCCGCACGCCCGTGCAGCCGCCGATCAACACACCCCGCCCCCCATGGGGGCGCTCCAGCAGGTGGGCCCCCACCTGGGCAGCCAGGCGACCGGCGATCTCGCTCATGGGGGCAAGCAGCGGCAGGCTGCCGTCCTCCAGCTGCACGGTTTCGTAGGCCACGGCCGTGGTGCCGGCCTCCAGCAGCGCCCTGCCCACATCGGGGTAGGCCGCCAGGTGCAGGTAGGTGAACAGCACCAGATCGGAGCGCAGGTGGGTGAACTCCTCGGGCTGAGGCTCCTTCACCTTCACCACCAAATGGGCGGCCCAGGCCTCCTCGCAGCTCACCAGTCTGGCGCCGGCGGTGGCGAAGGCCTCATCGTCGATCCCTGCTCCGATCCCCGCGCCAGCCTGGACCCGCACCTCCATGCCCTGGCTCACCAGTTCCCTCACCCCGTCGGGAGTGAGGGCAACCCGGCGCTCGTCGCGCTTGATTTCCGTGGGAACGCCGATGGTGGCCATCGGGGCGCTGAGAGCAGGCGGGGCTGGCATCAAGCCGGAACGGGTGCTCCCAAGCCTGGCTCAGACGGCGGCGATCGGCATGCGCCAGCCGCTGCCGAAGGCCTGAGCGCTCACCTTGAGCACCGGAGCGGCCTGTCGCCGCTTGAACTCGGCGCGGCGCAGCAGGCTCATCACCCGCTGCAGCAGCAGCGGGTCGCGTCCCTCCCGCACCAGCTGCTCCGGACTGCGGCGGCGTTCCACGAGATCCAGAAGCAGCTGATCCAGGAGGGCGTAGTCCGGCAGGGAGTCGCTATCGCGCTGGTTGGGCTGGAGTTCGGCGCTGGGGGGTTTGAGCCGGATGGCCGCACCGATCAGTTCGCCCTGCGCCGGCAGGCCGAGGGTGCTGCGGCAGGCCTGGGAGGCCGGGCTGTCCAGCCAGGCACAGAGCCGGAACACGGTGGTCTTGTAGAGATCGCCGATCACGGCCAACCCGCCGTTCATGTCGCCATAGAGGGTGCAGTAGCCCACCGCCAGCTCCGACTTGTTGCCGGTGGAGAGCAGCAGGCGTCCCTGCTGGTTGGCCATCGCCATCAGCAGGGTGCCGCGGATGCGCGACTGCAGGTTTTCGGCCGTCAGGCCCCTGGGAAGCTCCCCGAGGGCGGGGTTGAGAGCGGCGTCGAATCCCGCCATCAGCTCGTTGATGGCCACGGTGCGGGTGGTGAGGGCGAGCCGTTGGGCCAGCGCTTCGGCGTCCTGGATCGAGCCGGCTGAACTCCAGGGTGAGGGCATCAGCAGGGCCAGCAGCTGATCGGCGCCCAGGGCGGCCGCCGCGATCACCGCCACCAGGGCCGAGTCGATGCCGCCACTCAGCCCCAGCAGGGCGCGCTGGAAGCCGCACTTGCCGGCGTAATCGCGTAGCCCCAGCACCAGGGCGAACATCAGCTGTGCGAGCGGCTCGGGAGGCTCAGGCGGCGGCGGGGCGGCGGCGGCAGCCTGGTCTGGCATCACCTCGCCCGCCAGCTGCCACACATGGAGATCCTTGGCGCAGCAGGGCATCCGCGCCACCACCCGGCCGCCTGCATCCACCACGAAGCTGGCGCCATCGAACACGAGCTCGTCGTTGCCACCCACCTGGTTCACATACACCAGCGGGCAGTTCAGGCGCTGTGCCGCCCGCGCCCCCAGGTGCTCTCGCAGAGCCTGCTTGCCCTGGCCGAAGGGCGAGGCGGAGTGGTTCACCAGCAGCTCGATGCCGCGCCCCTGCAGGGCTGCCACAGGATCCGGGCCGGCCAGCCGCTGGCCCAGCAGCTCCTCTTCCACCCAGAGGTCCTCGCAGATCGTCAGACCCAGGCGCAGGCGCCCGTGCTGCCAGGCAAGATCCAGCACGGCTGGGGCCGCCGCCGGGCGGAAGTAGCGCCGCTCGTCGAAGACGTCGTAGCTGGGCAGCAGCTGCTTGCGCGCCACCACCCGCCACTGCCCTGACTGCACGAGAGCGATGGCGTTGTGCAGGTTGGGCAGCTGGGTGTCGCCAGTGGCTTCCGCGATCCCCACCAGCAGGGCCATCCCAGGGCTGCACCGCTCCAGCTGGCTGCTGAGATGCTGCAGCACCCGGTCCTGCTCCTGCAGGCGGGAGGGCAGCAGCAGCAGGTCGCGGGGTGGATAGCCCCAGAGGGAGAGCTCGGGCGTGAGCACCAGCCCCGCACCCTGGGCGTGGGCCTGACCACAGGCCTCCAGGATGCGCTCGCCGTTTCCGTCCAGGTCCCCCACCACCGCGTTGAGCTGGGCCAGGGCGAGGCGCATCGATCAGGGGCGGGCGGGGAGGCCGTAGAGATTGTGGTCGAGCAGCAGGGGCCACGCGGCCGCAGCCACCTGCCCCTCTGCCGGTTGCAGGCGTGCCTGGCTGCTGGTGGTGGCCGGAATCCGCAGCGGCAACTCCTGCACGGTTGCCCCCAGGCCGCGCAGCGCCTCCAGCTGCCGGGGGTCGAGGGGCCAGCCCGCGCGCGGCACCACCGCCAGGCGGCAGCGGTGCAGCAGGGCACTGGCCTGCTTCCAGCGGGGAATCTGAGCGGCCAGGTCGCTCCCCACCACGAACACCAGGTCTGCTTCCGGCCAGCGCCGCGCCGCCCGCTCCAGGGTGCTGATCGCCCAGGGACTGCTGAGGTCCTGCACCAGCTCCAGGCGTGGGTCGCCGATCGCCGTGACCACGGCGGCCAGCAGCGCTGCCCGCTGCTCCAGCGGCGCGCCATGGTCCTTCATCGGGTTGTCGCTGGCCCAGGTGGCGACTCTGGGGAAGTGTTCCAGCAGGCCCTCCAGCAGCGCCTGGTGGCCGGGCGTGGGCGGGTCGGCGCTGGTGCCCAGCAGGGCGACGCTGGGTCGGCTGGTCACGGCAGCAGCAGTCCTGGCGCCGGTATGGCGCTGGCGGCAGGTCCGCAGCCAGCCAGCCATTGCCGCACCGCCGGGTCGGTGGCCATCAAGCGGCGGCGCAGGGCCCCCGGCTGGCCGCCCTGCTCGCCCCGACGCAGCAGCTCCCGCGCCGCCAGCTGTCCGGTGCGGCGGGTGGTGTGCACGGCCAGGGCTGCCTGGGCCAGGGCCACCGGCGCCGCCGAGGCCAGGCTGAGGCCACCGGTGAGGGGAGCCGCGAGCAGCAGCAGCTGCCGCAGCAGCCCCAGGGCCATCTGAATGCCGATCTGGGCACCGCCGATGAGGGCGTTGTGGCGCGAGAGCTGGGTGAGAAGTTCGCGGGCGGCCGCTGCCTCCAGCGGCAGTCCATAGAGCTGACAGAGCTGAGCCACCAGGGCGGCGTCGCAGGCCAGAGCTCCAGCCAGATCCAGCAGCAGCAGGGGGTTGGCGGCCAGACCGGTGGCCTTGAGGGCGGCGTAGCGACCGATCAGGCCCTGGGCCGCCTGACGCCCCCTGCCGAGGCGGCCCTGGTGCAGTTGCCGCTGGAGCGATTCGGCGGCGCCGAGACTGTTGAGAGCCAGCAGCAGCTCCCCCTGCTCCGCCAGCAGCTGGGTGAGATGGTCGCGCAGGGCTCCCACCTGGGGAGGATGGGGATCGCTGCGTACCCGACCATCGCTGCGCAGCCTGGCCCGCCGCGGCGCTGCCGCCACCGACAGCAGCGGCAACGGCCCGACAGCCGGCGGCAGCAGCCCCTCCAGTCGCCGCTGAATGCTCGCCTGCAACGCCTGGCACTCCTCGGGCGTCCAGCAGTCGCTGCGGTTGAGCACGAGCACCAGCGGCTTGCCGCTGGCCAGCAGCACGGCGATGGCCTGCTGATCGACAGCCGTGAGGTCGCCATCGAGCACCATCAGCACCAGATCCACTCCGCGGGCCACCCGCGCCGCCAGCCGCGCCCGGGCGGGGGCGGCGATCTCATCGATCCCCGGGGTGTCCACCAGCTCAACGCGCTCGAGGCCGTGCACCGCCACCTCCCAGCACGCCGCCTGCTGCTGGCGGGTGCAGCCATGGGCCACATCGGTGGCGAACACCTCCTGCCCCAGCAGGGCATTGAGCAGACTCGACTTGCCCACCCCCACCCTGCCGAATACCGCCAGCCGCAGCTGGCGCCGCTCCAGGCGCTCCAGCTGCTGATCGAGCACGGCCAAGGAGCCCAGAAGCAGGCTCTGCTCAAGGCCGTTGAGCCGCAACTGCCGGCGCCACTGGCGCAGCAGCAGCCGGCAACGCTCGCTGGCCGGGGGCGGAACAGCGTCAACCGGCAGAGCCGGGGCCGGGTTGCGGCGGCTGGCCATCAGCCAGCCTCCTGGTCGCTGGCTTGCGGCGGGCGCCACCAGCCAGCGAGCATGGCCAGCACCGCTTCGGCGCCGATCACGCCCACGAAGCCGCCGAACTCATCCACCACCACCCGCACACCGCCGCTGTTGCGCCGGAAGCCGGTGAGCAGGCGATCGGCGCGGATCATCTCCGGCACATATTCCACCGGTTCGCTGAGCTCCACAGGCGTGAGCTGGCCCTGGCCCTGGAGCAGGGCGGTAAGCAGCCGTTCGCGGCTCACCACCCCCACGATCTCATCCACCTCCTCCCCCAGCACCACCCACCAGGGGGCGTGGTTGGCCAGCAGCTGGGGCCGGGCCAGTTCCAGCCGCTCCGCCGCCGCCAGGGTCGGCGCAGCCACCCGCGGGGTCATCAGGTCCCTGGCGGTGAGGTCGTTGAGCTGGAACACCTTGGCGATCATGGCGGCCTCGTCAGCCTCGATCTGGCCCTTCTGCGAGCCCAGCCGGGCCAGCAGGCGGATTTCATTCTCGTCGGTGCTCAGTTCGCTCTCGGCTGTGATCGCCGGCAGCAAGCGCTCCAGCAGCAGCACCAGCGGGCGCATCAGCATGCCCAGCAGATGCAGCGGCGGGGCGCTGGCCAGGGCCACGGGCAGGGCCAGGCGGCTGCCGAGAGCCTTCGGCAGGATCTCCCCCAGCAGGATCACCAGCACGGTGAGGCCCACCGAGAACAGGGGCAGCCCCAGCCCTTCGACGCCCCGGTTCTGGAACACATGGGCGGCATAGGCGCCCAGCATCAGGCTGCCGAAGATGTTGAAGCCGTTGTTGGCGATCACCAGCACCGCCAGCGTGCGGCCGAGGCGCTGCCGCAACTGCCCCAGACGCAGAGCTCCCTTCACCGGCCGGGGGCGCACGGCCAGTTCGTGGATGCGCACTGGATTGACGGTGAGCAGAGCCGCTTCCACCCCGGAGCAGAGCGCCGAGCCTGCCAGCACCACCAGCACCAGCAGGGCCAGCACCACAAGGTCGTTCATGAGCTGGTTGGGCCCTGGGCCATCACCCCATTTAATCGGGCGCGGACAGGATTGCTCCAGACTGCGCCGCAGAAGAGACCTGAGAGGGGGTGCGTTTGACGTCGATCTATGCCCAGCGTCGCCAGCAGTTTCTGGAGCGGCTCGGGGGTGTGGCGGCGGTGATCCCGGCGGCGCCGCTGGTGAGTCATCACGCCGACTGCGACTACCCGTTCCGCCAGAACAGTGATTTCTGGTATCTCACCGGCTTCGATGAGCCCAACGCGGTGGCGCTGCTTCTGCCCCATCGCCCTGCGGGGGAACGCTTCGTGCTGTTCGTGCAGCCGCGGGAGGCGAGCGCCGAGGTGTGGACCGGTTTCCGCTGGGGGACCGAGGGTGCGGTGGACCAGTTCGGGGCCGACCTCGCCCATCCCCTCGATGAACTGCCCCAGCGGCTGGCGGCGTACCTCGACGGTGCCGAGGGCATCGCCTTCCGCATCGGCAGGCATCCCAAGGTGGAGCCGCTGGTGCTCTCGGCCTGGGCCCGCCAGCTGGATCGCGCGCCCCGCAGCGGTGCGGCCGCGCTGGCGCTGGTGGCGCCCTGTCCGCTGCTGCATGAGCTGCGTCTGCGCAAACAGCCCGATGAACTGGAGCGGATGCGTGAGGCCTGCCGCATCTCCGCCGAGGCCCACGAGCGGGCCAGGCAGATCGCCCGTCCAGGCCTCAGTGAACGGCAGGTGCAGGCGGTGATCGAGCAGCACTTCCTCGAGCAGGGTGCCCGCGGCCCGGCCTACAGCTCGATCGTCGCCGGCGGCGATAACGCCTGCGTGCTGCACTACACGGCCAATGACGGCCTGCTGCGTGACGGCGATCTGCTGCTGATCGATGCCGGCTGCTCCCTGGGGGACTATTACAACGGCGACATCACCCGCACGTTCCCCGTCAACGGGTCCTTCTCCGGCGAGCAGCGCCAGCTCTACGAACTGGTGCTGGCAGCCCAGGAGGCCGCCGTGGCGGCCGTGGCTCCGGGGCAGACGGCCGAGGCTGTGCACGACACCGCCGTGCGGGTGCTGGTGGAGGGTCTGGTGGAGCTGCATCTGCTCTGCGGTGAGGTGGATGGACTCATCGAGCGCGGCGCCTATCGCCACCTCTACATGCACCGCACCGGCCATTGGCTCGGACTCGATGTTCATGATGTCGGGGCCTACCGGCTGGGGGAACACACCCAGCAGCTGGAGCCCGGCATGGTGCTCACGGTGGAACCGGGGCTGTATGTGAGCGACCGCTTGCCGGTACCGCAGGATCAACCCGCCATCGACGCGCGCTGGAAGGGGATCGGCATCCGCATCGAAGACGACGTGGCCGTGACCGATCAGGGCCATGAGCTGCTTAGCGCCGCGGCCCTCAAGAGCGTGGCGGCCATGCAGCGCGGCTAGAGCAGGGGGCCGGCGGACCTGACCCTCAATCCCCACCCAGAAGCCCGAGGAGGGCAGCCAGGGCGCCGTCGCTGCGCTCGATCACTGCATCGGCGCCGGCAGCGATGAGGCTGTCTTCGTAGCGGCGGCGGGCCGGGAGCTGCCCATGCAGGTGGGGGGGGGCCACGGCCAGGCTGAGAAAACGCCGATTCGGGCAGGCCAGCCGGGCCTTGAGCACGGTGAGCACATCCGCCACCGTGTCACCCAGGTAGGCCACCGGCGGAGCCTGGGGGCCGGGATCGCCCCCCAGCAGGGATGCCAGCTGCAGCAGTCCACTGGGGTCTGGCTTGTCCGGGGCGTCTCCCATCGCCACCAGCGCTGGCTGGATCAGTCCCAGCCGCCGCTCCAGCACGAACCGGGCGGAGGCGGGCTCGGCTCCGCTCACGAATCCCCAGGCGATCCCAGCCCCGCTGAGCTCCTCAAAGCAGGAGCGCTCGATCAGCAGGGGTTCGTCGCCGATGAAGCCACTCCAGCGGGCGGGGTCTCCATCGGGGTCACCGCCGAAGTAGAAGCCACTGAACACGGCCACCAGGTCGGTGAATGCAGGCAGGGGGTGCAGACCGTGGCGGCGCAGCAGTTCAAGGCTGGCGTGCCAGTCATTGTTCCAGCGACCCTCGCTTTTGAGCGCGTCGATGCAGGCGGGATCAGGCCTCCAGCCGCTGTAGTGGTGAACGGTTTCCGCCAGGGCCCGGCGGTAGCTGGCGGCCACATCCCGCACCACCCCGTCAATGTCGAACAGGAGCACGGCCCGGGGCTTCGTTTCCGGCAGCGGAGCTGCCGCCGGGCAGGACGGAGGGGCGGGCTGCAGAGAGGGCTGCCGGAGCGGCTGGTAGGTTAATCCTTTGGATCTCCGTCTTGATCGCAGACCCCATGACAGCCACCGAGAGCGCCGCCGGCGCTGCTGTGAGCGAGGCCCCCGAGGTGGTCCCCGCCAGCCAAGTCCCTGGCCCGGCGGAGGGCGCCACCGAGGGCCGTCCGGTGCTGCGCACAGGCAGTTCGGCCCTGGCAGGCGCCACGATCGATGCCGATGGAGTCCCCTCGGGCTACACCCCGAAGGCCGATGAAGGCCGCTTCCTGCTCAAGATTCTCTGGCTGCCGGACAACGTGGCCCTGGCCGTGGATCAGATCGTGGGCGGCGGCCCGAGCCCGCTCACGGCCTACTTCTTCTGGCCCCGGGAAGACGCCTGGGAAACACTGAAATCGGAGCTTGAAGCCAAGAGCTGGATCACCGATAACGAGCGCGTTGAGATTCTCAACCAAGCCACTGAAGTGATCAATTACTGGCAGGAAGAAGGGAAAGGCAAGAACCTTGAGGAAGCCAAGGTCCGCTTCCCCAGTGTCACGTTCTGCGGCACAGCCTGAATCAGTTCGCAGCGCTGCTGGCCGCTCGACCATCACGCCCCAGCAGCGCCCAGCGATTCGTTGAGGCCCGCTCAGTCAGCCGAACTGGCCTGAAGCCAGGCTTTGGCACGGGCGAGATCCTGGTTGGCCTTGATCTTGTCGGTGCTGGTGGGCTGGCCTTCATAGCGCTGGGCAAGCTCCTGAGCCTGCTCAAATGCCGCTTCGGCGGCGGACGCATCAATGCTGCTGCCCAGGGCGGCACCGTTCACCAGCACGGTGACATCGTCAGCTTCGACCTCGGCGAATCCGCCCAGCACGGCGATCGATCGCCATTCGCCCCGCTCCCGCAGGCGCATCACGCCCGTTTCCAAGGCCGTGAGCAGGGTGATGTGGCCGGGAAGGATCCCCATCTGGCCGGTGGTGCAGGGCAGGATCACCTCATCGGCGCTGCCGTCGAAGACGCTCTGGTCAGGAGCCAGTACGCGCAAGGTCAGGGTCATGGCTTGAACTCCTCAGAACAACGGCAATCGGCTCAAGCTTTGGCGTCGGCGCGAATCTTCTCAGCCTTGGCCTTCACCTGATCAATGGTGCCAACCAGATAGAAGGCTGCCTCGGGGAGGTCATCGAGCTCGCCAGCAAGGATCATGTTGAAACCCTTGATGGTTTCCTCCAGTTTCACGTACTGGCCTGACATGCCAGTGAACACCTCGGCCACAAAGAAAGGCTGGGAGAGGAACTTCTCGATCTTGCGGGCGCGGTCCACGGTGCGGCGATCATCTTCGGAGAGTTCGTCGAGGCCGAGGATGGCAATGATGTCCTGGAGTTCCTTGTAGCGCTGCAGGGTGCTCTGCACGGAGCGGGCAGTGCGGTAGTGCTCGTCTCCGACAACGGCCGGCTGCAGCATGGTGCTGGTGGAATCCAGCGGGTCCACGGCCGGGTAGATGCCCTTCGAGGCCAGACCGCGGCTGAGCACCGTGGTGGCATCCAGGTGAGCGAAGGTGGTGGCGGGGGCTGGGTCGGTAAGGTCGTCGGCCGGCACGTAGACGGCCTGAATGGAGGTGATCGAACCTTCCAGGGTGGAGGTGATGCGCTCCTGAAGTTCGCCCACGTCGGTACCGAGGGTGGGCTGGTAGCCCACGGCCGAGGGCATGCGCCCCAGCAGGGCACTCACCTCAGATCCGGCCTGCACAAAGCGGAAAATGTTGTCAATGAACAACAGCACGTCCTGCTTGTTCACATCGCGGAAGTGTTCGGCCATGGTCAGAGCCGAGAGGCCCACCCGCATGCGGGCGCCGGGGGGCTCGTTCATCTGCCCGTAGCAGAGCGCCACCTTCGACTTCGAGAGGTCGTCGGCGTTGATCACGCCGGAATCCTTGAATTCCTCGTAGAGGTCGTTGCCTTCGCGGGTGCGCTCACCGACACCGCCAAACACCGACACACCGCCGTGTTCCTTGGCGATGTTGTTGATCAGCTCCTGAATGAGCACCGTCTTGCCCACGCCGGCGCCGCCGAACAGGCCCACCTTGCCGCCTTGGCGGTAGGGAGCCAGCAGGTCGATCACCTTGATGCCCGTTTCAAACACCTTGGGCTTGGTTTCCAGCTCGGTGAGCTTCGGGGCCTCGCGGTGAATCGGCGATGTGAGGGTGGTGTTCACCGGACCCTGCTCATCCACCGGCTCCCCGAGCACGTTGAAGATGCGTCCGAGAGTGGCTTCGCCCACCGGCACGGAGATCGGAGCGCCGGTGTCGAGGGCTTCCATGCCACGCACCAGGCCATCGGTGCTGCTCATGGCCACCGCCCGCACCCGGTGGTCTCCAAGCAGTTGCTGCACCTCAGCGGTGAGGGCCACATCCTGGCCGGCGGGATTGGAGCCCTCGATCCGCAGGGCGTTGTAGATCCTGGGCAGCTTGCCGGCGGGAAACTCAACGTCGAGCACCGGCCCGATCACCTGACGGATGATGCCTTTGGTGCCCGCTTTGGTGACCGTGGAGGTGCCGGTGGCAGTCGCAGCCATAGAAGAAGGGAGGGTGGGAGGTGCCGAACGGAGACGTGCAACGGAGAGGTGCAACGGAGGGATGCGGATGGCCCGCCCAGGTGGCGGCGTGACGCTTTCTCTACTGGGTTCAGCGGCGCAACCTTACCACCGAGCCCGTTTGGCAACAGCCGCTTCGGAGCTCGCTGCAGCGGCCCCCGCCAGTGGTTCGGTCACCCGCACAGTGCTGCGGGGGTGTCAGGCGAGGCTGGCCGCATAAATTGGCACTCGTGGCGGTCGAGTGCCAGGTGCCGGAGCAACCGCTCCGCTCAGGGCCTTACCGCTGCTGTGGCGTCCATGACGCCATGCCGTTGCTGTCGCATTGATCCATGGCTGCTGTTTCCCTCAGCGTCTCCACCGTCAAACCCCTTGGAGATCGCATTTTCATCAAGGTTTCCGATTCCGAAGACAGAACCGCCGGCGGCATCCTGCTGCCCGACACCGCCCAGGAAAAGCCCCAGGTGGGTGAAGTGGTGCAGGTGGGCCCCGGCAAGCGCAACGAGGACGGCACCCGTCAGGCCCCCGAGGTCAGCGTTGGTGACAAGGTCCTGTACAGCAAGTACGCCGGCACCGACGTCAAGCTCGGCGCCAACGAATTCGTCCTGCTCTCGGAAAAGGACATCCTCGCCATCGTCAGCTGAGTTTCGGCTGACCTGTCAGCTCAGCAGGTGCTGAGCCGTCCACTCCATGAGCGCCGAGGACTCTTGACCATCGGAATGAGCATCCGAGGCGCCTTCACACCCATCCTCTTTTTCACCGCCTTCCATGGCTAAGCGCATCATCTATAACGAGCAGGCCCGTCGGGCGCTCGAAAAAGGCATCGACATCCTTGCCGAATCCGTTGCCGTCACCCTCGGTCCGAAGGGACGCAACGTGGTTCTGGAGAAGAAGTTTGGTGCTCCCCAGATCATCAATGACGGCGTCACCATCGCCAAGGAAATCGAGCTCGAGGACCACATCGAGAACACCGGTGTTGCCCTGATTCGCCAGGCCGCCTCCAAGACCAACGACGCTGCCGGCGACGGCACCACCACCGCCACGGTGCTGGCCCACGCAATGGTCAAGGCAGGCCTGCGCAACGTGGCCGCCGGCGCCAACGCCATCACCCTCAAGAAGGGCATCGACAAGGCTGCCGATTTCCTGGTCAAGAAGATCGAGGAGCACTCCACCCCCATCAGCGACAGCAGCGCCATTGCCCAGGTGGGCACCATCTCCGCCGGCAACGACGAAGAGGTGGGTCGCATGATTGCCAATGCCATGGACAAGGTGGGCAAGGAAGGCGTCATTTCCCTGGAGGAAGGGAAGTCGATGTCCACCGAGCTGGAGGTGACCGAAGGCATGCGCTTCGACAAGGGTTACATCTCGCCCTACTTCGCCACAGATACCGAGCGCATGGAAGCGGTGCTGGATGATCCCTACATCCTGCTCACCGACAAGAAGATCGGCCTGGTGCAGGATCTGGTGCCCGTGCTCGAGCAGATCGCCCGCACCGGCAAGCCGCTGCTGATCATTGCCGAGGACATCGAGAAGGAAGCCCTTGCCACCCTGGTGGTGAACCGGCTGCGCGGCGTGCTCAACGTGGCCGCCGTCAAGGCCCCTGGTTTCGGCGATCGCCGCAAGGCCATGCTTGAGGACATCGCCGTGCTCACCAACGGCCAGCTGATCACCGAGGACGCCGGCCTCAAGCTGGAGAACGCCAAGATCGAGATGCTGGGCACAGCCCGCCGCATCACCATCAACAAGGACACCACCACCATCGTGGCCGAAGGCAACGAGGTGGCGGTGAAGGCCCGCTGCGAGCAGATCCGCAAGCAGATGGACGAAACTGACTCCTCCTATGACAAGGAGAAGCTGCAGGAACGTCTGGCCAAGCTGAGCGGCGGCGTGGCCGTGGTCAAGGTGGGTGCCGCCACCGAGACCGAGATGAAGGACAAGAAGCTGCGCCTGGAAGACGCCATCAACGCCACCAAGGCGGCCGTTGAGGAGGGCATTGTTCCTGGTGGTGGCACCACCCTGGCCCACCTGGCTCCCGCCCTTGAGGAGTGGGCCGCGTCCAACCTCTCCGGCGAGGAGCTGATCGGCGCCACCATCGTGGCTTCCGCCCTCACCGCTCCGCTCAAGCGGATCGCTGAGAATGCCGGCGTGAACGGCTCGGTGGTCGCAGAGAACGTCAAGAACAAGTCCTTCAACGAGGGCTACAACGCCGCCACCGGCGAGTATGTGGACATGGTGGCTGCCGGCATTGTTGACCCCGCAAAGGTCACCCGCTCAGGGCTGCAGAACGCCGCCTCGATCGCCGGCATGGTGCTCACCACCGAGTGCATCGTGGCCGATCTGCCCGAGAAGAAGGAAGCTGCTCCCGCCGGCGGCGGTGGCATGGGTGGCGATTTCGACTACTGATCCCCAGGACTCAGCTTGCGTTCAGAACAACAGCGTGGAGGGCCGATGGCCCTCCATTTTTTTGCCCGTTCGAATCGGCATGCCTTTGGCTCACGCCAAGCCATGCAGCGGCAGCGCCACTGCATGGCAGCAGCTTGGGCAGGGTTGATGGCGCATGAGGCAGAGTCCTAGAGTGCCGGTGGTTGTTGCGGAGACCGTTGCAAAAGAGTCTGGTGATTCACTTTGGGGCCCAGAAGTGCGGCTCCTCCTCGATCCAGTCTTCACTGTCCAGTATTGCCCGTGCAGGCACGGATTCATTTCGCTATCAACTCTTCGATTCGGAGATTGCCTCCGGACTCAGCTCCAGTGATGACCAAGAAAGGACATCGTCTTTGCAAGGACTCGATCATGTCTTGAAGGGCTGGAAGTCAGGTACGTTGATACTCAGCCATGAACAACTTGGAAATCTGCCAGCATCGGTAAATCGAATTGCGGAACGAGCGATTACTCGGTTTTCGGCTGATCAAGTGATTGCCATTGGCTACTCAAGAATCCAATCTTCCTATTTTCAGGCTGAGTATAGGCAGTGGTACTTTCGTGCTGTCGCTCGGCTGCGTGCTGACATGGTGTTCCTGGAGGCTCAAGGGCTTCGCGCAGATCATTTCACTCCGGTTGAGCGCAGGATGATGGTTGAAGCATTCAACAGCTTCGCTGCCAGGGATCCCCGTCGCGACTGGTTTCACTTTTACACTATCTTGATGCATCAGGCAGCCTCGTCTGCCACTCCCTATGTGGTGAAAAGCAACCATATCCCCACTGCTGATCGAAACTATTCACTGCTGGCAGACTTCGTGGCCAAAACCGGTATTCTTTGTTCTCCTGATCTGATCAAGAGTTTGGATCGGCGCGCCAACGTCTCGTTCTCGCCTGTTCTGTGCGAGGCCATGGCGGTGGCGCTCTGCAACCAAACGCACGATTGCGCCTGGATCCCGGGGCCCCATCAAGGCAATGCCTGGCTGGGGTCCATGAATGCCAAAGTAAGCGCCGAATCCTTCAAGCCCACCCCCCTGCTTTGCTCGCAGCAGCTGCTGCGTCTGGCAGCAAGCGCTGTGGATGCCAACTTTCGGGCCAGTAACTATAGCTACTGCGAGCTCATGAATGTAGAGCGGGACTATTTTGACCCCGGGCTTGCCGCCGCAGGTGAGCCTTCTTGTGGCTTGACTCGGCCTTCTCTGTACGCCTCATTCAAATGCATCGAGGACCAGAGAAGTCTTCAGGATGTGCAGGCCTATGAACAGAGTCTGATGCCCGTGCTTGACCTGATTCGCTGTTCACAGCCGGCATTCTGATCAACTCCCTTGCGCTTTTAGCCTCAGATAACCTAGACCTGTGCTGACTTGCCAAGACGGCCGCAGGGCTGGCGGGGCTGGGTTCAGTCGGGCTCGAAGCTGAGGGCAACACCGTTGTTGCAGTAGCGCTTACCGGTGGGTCGCGGCCCGTCGTTGAACACGTGCCCCTGATGGCCTCCGCAACGGCGGCAGTGGTATTCGGTGCGGGGCACGATCAGCTTGAAATCCTGCTTGGTTCCGATTGCCTCCGGCAGTGCCGCGAAGAAACTGGGCCAACCGGTGCGGCTGTCGAATTTCGTCCGGGAACTGAACAGGGGCAGGGCGCAGCCGGCGCAGCGGTAGGTGCCGGGACGCTGTTCGTCATTGAGGGGGCTGGAGAAGGGCGGCTCGGTGCCCTCCTGCCGCAGCACGGCGTAGCTTTCGGGACTGAGCCGCTGGCGCCACTGGCTGTCGCTCAGGGTCCAGGCGGGGTCTGCGGCAGGGCTGGCGGCATCGGCTGGCGTGACCCGACCCAGCAGAGCCGCCAGCGCTGGCACCCCGGAACTGAGGCCCAGCAAGGCAAGCAGGCGGCGGCGCGTCATCGTCACAGCGTCAGCCCAGCCAGCCGGCGCTGAGCACTACAGCCAGAGCCAGGAACACCAGCAGCAGGGTCCAGGTGATGCGGTTGAGTGTCTGCTCGGCGCTGCGGGCGCTGGTGAACATCGAGCCGCCACTGGCAGCCAGGCCTCCCATGCCGTCCCCCTTGGGGCTATGCAGCAGCACGGTGATGATCAGCAGCACAGCTGATCCCACCCACAGCCAACTGAGCACGGTGCTGAGCATGCCGGGTGATCGCCGCAGTCTGCAGCCTAAACGCCCAGTGCCTGGGGCACCCTTGTGCTGTGGGAGTCCACCGGGGCCGGCAGCACCAGCGACGATCCGCTCATGGTGTGCGGCTTGGGAAGGGCCAGGATCTCCAGGATCGTGGGGGCGATGTCGGCGAGACCACCCTGCTGGCGCAACTGGATGGCATTGCCGTGGCCGGGCAGTTTGCGCTTCTCACCCTCCACCAGGATCACCGGCACGGGATTGGTGGTGTGGGCTGTCCAGGGCCTGCCATCGGGTCCCTCCATCACCTCGGCGTTGCCATGATCGGCGGTGATCAGCATGGTGCCCCCCATGCGGCCGGTGGCTTCCAGCAGCAGGCCGATGCAGCGATCAACCGTGCTGATGGCGGCGGTGGCGGCTTCCATGTTGCCGGTGTGGCCCACCATGTCGGGGTTGGCGTAGTTGATCACCACCAGGGTGTAGATCCCCTTGTCGATGGCGGCGATGCAACTGGCAGTGAGCTGTTCGGCGGACATTTCCGGCGCCTGGTCGTAGGTGGCCACCCGCGGCGAGGGCACCAGATGGCGATCCTCACCGGGGAAGGCCTGCTCGATGCCACCGTTCATGAAGTAGGTGACATGGGGATATTTCTCGGTTTCGGCGGTGCGGAACTGGCGCAGCCCAGCTTCGGACACCACCTGACCGAGGAGTCCATCGAGGGACTGGGGGGGGAAGGCCACCTCCACCGGCAGGCCCTTCTCGTACTGGGTGAAGGTGACCACATCGAGGGGGGAAACGGGCGAGCGCGGGAAACCGCCGAACTCCGGCAGCACCAGGGCGCGGATCAGTTGCCGCACCCGGTCGGGGCGGAAGTTGAAGCACACCAGCCCGTCGCCGGATTTCACCACCCCATCGCTGAGGCGCACCGGCTCGAGAAACTCATCGCCCACCTCGGCGGCATAGGACGCCTCGATGGCCTCGGCCGCACTCCGCGCCGCAGGGGCGTCCGCTTCGGTGAGCAACCGGTAGGCCTTCTCCGTGCGCTCCCAGCGGCTGTCGCGATCCATGGCCCAGTAGCGACCGCAGAGGGTGGCGATGCGGCCCACACCGGCTGCCTTGATCGCCTGCTCCACCCGGGCGATGAAGCGGGGCGAACTGTTCGGGGCCGTATCCCGGCCGTCGGTGATCGCATGCACGCAGACGTCGGTGAGGCCGCGGCTGGAGGCCCAGAGCAGCAACGCGCCCAGGTGATCCACGTGGCTGTGCACCCCGCCATCGGAGCAGAGGCCGATCAGGTGCAGGGTGCCGCCACTGCGGAGCAGCCGATCGGCCAGGGCGTTGAGAACGGGATTGGCGGCCAGCGAGCCATCGCGCGCGGCCTGGCTGATGCGCACCAGTTCCTGGCGGATGATGCGTCCTGAGCCGATGGTGAGATGTCCCACCTCGGAATTGCCCATCTGATTGTCCGGCAGCCCCACCGCCGCACCGCTGGCCTCGATCAGGGTGTGGGGATAGGCATGCCAGAGGGCATCCATCACGGGGGTGTCGGCGGCTCGAATGGCGTTGTGGTCGTCGTCCGGCCGGTGTCCCCATCCGTCAAGGATCGCGAGCACCATCGGGGCCAGCCGGGCCCCGGACGGTTGGCTGCTGGCGCTCGCTGCGGACCGTGAAGCCGCCTGGGCGTCGCTGGCGCGATCCCTGCCGCTCAGGGACTTGCTGTCTGAGGTCAGCGCATCTGAGGTGCCGTTGGACGAGGTGACCTGGCTGTCCTCGGGGGAGGGGGCTGGCATCGGGGATGGAGCTGAATTCACCGGACCGCTTTCACCCCACTCACTTCACGACGGCTGGTCCAGGACAACAGTGCCTGTACACGTTTTGATGCCGAATCTACAGCCGGTTGTAGGACCCCTCCTGCCGGCGGGCTTCGCGTCAGGCTTTGGGCACATCACGGTCTCCCTAGGATCGCTTCAACCGCGGCGACCGGATGGAGCGGCTGGAGATCCTCTCGAAGGCTGATCTGGCCCGCACCCTGGACCGGCTGGCCAGCCAGGTGCTTGAAGCGACCCGTGACAGCCGCCAGCTCGTGTTGCTCGGCATTCCCACCCGTGGGGTGGCGCTGGCCGCGGTGCTCGGGGCACGACTGGCCGAACTCTGTGGTCATCCGGTGGAGCGGGGCAGCCTCGATCCCACCTTCCACCGCGATGACCTCGATCGCATCGGCACCCGCCTCGTGCAGGCCACCGATCTTCCCGCCGATCTCGAAGGCCGCCATGTGGTGCTGGTGGACGATGTGATCTTCACCGGGCGCACCGTCAGGGCGGCCCTCGATGCCCTGCAGTCCTGGGGGCGGCCCCAGCGGGTGAGCCTGCTGGTGATGGTGGATCGCGGTCACCGGGAGCTGCCCATCCAACCGGATTTCTGCGGCCGCACCCTGCCCACCAGCCGCCAGGAGACCATCCAGCTCTGCCTGATGGGGGTCGATGGCGAGGAGGGGGTCTACCTGCTGCGCTCCTGAGGTCCGTGCCGGAGTGGCAGGCCGGGCCCTGCCCTCAGGCGAGCTCCAGTTCGTCAGCACGGAAGTGGGCCCGGAATTTCCCGAACACCACGATCACCGGGAGATTGGGGCTGATTGCACGGCCTTTCCAGTCGTTGAGCACCGAGAGCACCTCCCCCTGCTGTCCCTGCAGATCAAAGGCTTCGCCACGGTGCTGGGGGTGGTGATAGACCACCACGCTGCTGCAGACCTTCACCTGATCTCCTGGCTGCATGGCACCGTCTGGAATCCCTGGCAATCCTGTCACGCAGGCTGTCAGCGCTGGCAGGCCGACTCCGGACCCATCTGCACCACCGAGCCGCCCAGGCTCTGACAGGCCCTGTTGAAGGCCTCCCAGTCATCCATCCCCAGGGCCATCAGCCGGTTCACCTCGGCGTCGAGGCGCTCAAGGGGCACACCATGGCCCAGGGCGCCGTGGCTGTCACGCTGCCGCTCCTGCTCGCTCAGCCGGTTGATGCTCGCCTGCACCCGGGCCCGCACCGCCTCCCCCTGCTGTTGCCACCAGGGATGGTCCAGCCGGTTGAGGGCGTCGAGCGCTTCCCACCAGCGCTGCTCCTCCACCAGGCGCCCGGCCCGCTCCAGGCCCTGGCGGTTGCGTTCCCAGATCTGACGCAGCTGATCTCCCAGGGCGGAGCGATCCGGGCGCCGATGTTCGCCCATGGGCTCCAGCCGGGCCAGGCTGCCCTCCAGATCACCGGCCTGGAAGAGGGCCAGGGCCTGCTGCTTGAGGTCCTGCTGCCAGGCGTCCAGCCGCTGGCGGTCCTCAGGAGTGCCGGCCTCCGAATTCACCACCTGCAGCTGCAACTGCAGGGCCTCGGTCCACTCCTGCTGCGCCCAGAGCTGGGCGGCCTTGCGGCGGCGGCATTCCCCCTGGGCGCCGGGGGAGCGCTCGGCCAGCCAGCGCAGCGCCTGCAACTGCTCGCCATAGCGCAGACAGGCGTCGAGATCCCCGCGAGCGGCCGCTGACTCCAGCCGGCCGGGCAGCTGACGCTCCCACCAGTAGACACCGCCCAGTCCGCCGGCCACCAGCCCGAGGGTGAGGCCCAGCCAGAGTCGGGGCAGCCTGTGCTGGCGCAGGGCCAAGGCGAACGTGCGCGATCTCCCATTGTTATGGGGCGATGGCGTCCTGGGCTGGCCCTCAGGTACGGCGTCGGCTGCGTCCACCAGTGGCGCGGTGGAGCCCGGGCGGCCTCGAGTTCAGCGCACAGGCCCCAGGCGGATGGGTCCGCGCCGTTCGCCGCTCAGCAGGTCGGTGGTCTCCACCAGCAGCTGGCTGTCGACGTCGATCGAGAAGGCCAGGCGCAGGCGGTCCTGCCCTTGCTGTCCCGGAGAGCTGAGGGGCAGGGCGGTGGCGCCCAGGTCCCAGGGCCGCACGCCGGCTGCGCCGGCCGCTCGCTGGCGCAGCACCGGCAGCCCCGCCTCGAACACCACTTCGCGGCGCTGGTCGTCGAGGGGCTCCCCCAGCACCAGGTCCAGAGACTCCTGTCCGTCGCGGCTGCAGGCCAGCACCAGATCCAGGGGCCGGTCGGTGGGCCAGCTCTGGCCGGCGATGAACAGAGGGTGCCAGTGATGACGGCCGCTGCGTCGCTCCCAGCAGCGCAGCGCCACCCCTCGGGTCAGCACGTCCTTCACCTGCACACCGGGGGTGAGGGCCAGGGCACCCAGGGCCACCGCCTCCAGCGGGCGCTGGTCGCGGATCGGCACGACCCCACAGCGCTGGCGGATCCAGTGGCGGATCGCCGGCAACTGGCTGGTACCGCCCACCGGCAGCACGGCGGTGAGGCGCTCTAGGCGAATGCCGGCCCTGCGGCCTGCTGCCAGCACCTCCGCCAGCAGGCTGTCGAGCTGCTCCATCAGGCCTTGCTCCTCAAGCAGCGTCTCCAACCCGGCCCGGCTCAGCCGCAGTTCTCTGGGAAGCCCCTGCGCCGGACTCCACAGCGCCAGGGCCTCGCTGTGATCGCTGAGCTGGCATTTCAGCCGTTCGCAGGCTTCCAGCAGCGAGCCCGTGACGGGGTGGTCGGGGCAGAGCCGATGGGCGATCCAGCGGTCGATGTCCCGCCCGCCCAGGTTCAGCCCGGCCTTGCCGATCACCCGGGCGCAGCGCAGGTGCTGGCGGCTGTCGTCGAGGTTGCGGCCGGCGAAACGCAGCAGCTGGGCGATCGGCGCCGCCCGACCCTCCCCCCCCTCCAGCTGCACCAGCGACAGATCGATGGTGCCGCCGCCCAGATCGAGCACCAGCACCGTGCTGCCGGCGGCAAGGCCGGCACCGATCGCCGCCGCAGTGGGTTCGTCCACCAGCGCCAGCTCCTCCACCTCCAGATCGCTGCACACCGTGAGCAACCACTGGCGGTAGCCGCGGTAGGCCTCGACCGGGGCGGTGAGCACCAGCCGTCGGGGCTCCAGGTTCCCCGGCAGGGCACCCCAGAGCTGTCGCAGCAGCAGACTGCCGGCCCGCTCCGCGGAGACGCTCGGCGGGCCCCCTGGCGCCGATGCGCCGGAAGCGGATGGGTCGGGACTGGCGGCGATGCGCCGTTTGAAGTCGCGCAGCAGTCGCGGATCGTCCTGATGGGCAAGGCCGGCCTCCAGCACCTGCCGGCCGATCAGCGGCCGGGTCTGCTCTGGATGGCTGAGCCAGAGCAGCGAGGGCACCACCACAGGCGCCGTGAGGCTGTAGGGCGGCAGGGCGAGCAACGCGGCGGCCGCCCCCGGGGCCTGATGCGCCACCACGGTGGTGGTGCTGCCCAGGTCGATGGCCACGGTTCCCTGCATTGGGGTCTTCTAGCGGCCTTCCCCTAGGTTGGAGGCTGTGGCAGCGAACGGATGCAAACCGGCCTCGAGGTGAATTCCAAGGATCTGGCCCAGCGGGCCGAGAGCTTGATCCGCCATTCCAGCAACCGCTACCTCACCACCGTCCGCATCGCCTTCCGGGCCAAGCAGCGTCGCTTCGACGACTTCGACGGCCTGCTGGACGACTCGATGATCAAGCCTGTGCAGCGTGCGATCATCGAACTCAGCGACGAGCAGGACCAACCCGCCCTGCTGCCCGGCTGAAGGTGCAGGTCCAGGAGGGGCCCGGCTGGCGGCTGTGTGTCGATCCGGCTCGCGCTCCCTACCCGGTGCTGATCGGCGGCGACGGTTGGGCTGTGGAACTGCGGGCCGAGGAGGCCAGCGCCCTCTGGGATGGCTGCTGCCGGCTCGCCGATGAACTGGCCGCCATGGCCGATCGGCTGATGCCCGAGGAACAGCTGACCCTGGAGCTCGAGAGCGGGCCCCTGTGGCTGGAGCTGGAGGGTCAGCCCCGGAAGTGGCGTCTGCGCTTCATGCTCTCGCCAGGTACGGCGGCGCGGGGCGTGGAAGCGGGCTGGAGCGAGGCCGCCGCCGCTGCCATGGTGGCGGCACTGCGTCAGGCCCGCAGCCAAAGCGGACTGGCGCCTGGGTGAGACCCGCGTTCAATCCACGCCGGACTCAGCGCCGCCGGCCGATCCGCCGGCAGCCGCGGTGAGCCGGTGCAGGGCGCTGTAGTCGAGACCGTCGAGGGCGCTGCCCTCGGCCCGGGCCAGCACTTCGGCCAGGCCCTGCAGGCCTGTGGTCTCCAGGCCCCGCTCCCGGGCCGCCGCCAGAAACAGCAGCAGATCCTTGCGCAGGTGGGCTGTGGGGAAGTTGGGCCGGCTGTAGTCGTCGGCCAGCAGACGCGGCAGTTTCTTGTCGAAGCTGGGGGCATAGAGGGCGCTGCCCCGCAGCAGCTCCATGAAGCGCTCCACCTCCACACCGCTGGCTTGCACCAGGTGCAGCGCCAGGCTGAAGGCGTGGCTGAGGCTGGCGATCAGCTGGTTGAGGGCCAGCTTGGTCTCCAGGGCGGCGCCCACCGGCCCGAGCCACACGGGCTCGGGCCCCAGCAGCTGCAGCAGCGGCAGCGCCTGCTCGAACAGGGTCGCCGGACCGGCGGCCATCAGCTGCAGCGTGCCGGCGAGGGCTTCCGGTCGGCTGCCCAGCACCGGCACCTCGAGATAGGCATGGCCCGCCGCCGTGAGTGCCGCAGCAAGCTTCCGGCTCTCGTGCGGGGCGATGGTGCCCATCTGCAGCACCCGCGTCCCGCTGTCCCCAGCGTCAGTGCTCGGGCCCCCGCCCTCCCGCTCCTCCAGCAGCCCAGAGGCCGCCAGCACGGACTGCGTCACGCTCCCGTCGCTGAGCACGGTGATCACCCAGCGGCAGCCCTGCGCCGCGGTGGCGGGCTCGCTGCAGGGGATCGCGCCCAGGGCCGCGAGCGCGGCCAACTTCTGCGGCTGGCGATTCCAGACACGCAGGTCGACACCGCGCTCCAGCAGCCGCCGGGCGATGGCGGACCCGAGCAGGCCGGTTCCCAGCAGGGCAACGGGCATGGCGGCGAACAGGCGATGAACTGATCGGGCGACCAGCATGCAGCAGCCGCAGCCATGAGACAGGTGGGGCCCGCGGAGGCAGATCAGCAGTGCTGATCAGGGTGGACGGGGCGAGAATCTCCCCACAGCGCCGGCGGCTTTCCCCAGCTTCTCCCCAGGATCCGCAGCCAGGACTGGCTCACCGGCACGCCGCTGGGGAATACGGCTGGAGGGCCAGCTTCGCCCTTGACAGCGGCAGGCCAGCGCCCGGTTCCGTGCCCGCTGTGTTGAAGCTCTGGCCAGATCGCTTGTCCGCACTGGGATCTCAGCCTGGGAGTGCTGGCGGCAACGGCGCCGTTGCCGAGTTGACGGCCGCCGAAGCGTCCGGGACTCTTGGGGCCACGTCGGGGATCAGCCATGGACACCAGAGTGACGATCAACAGCCCCAGCACGCCTCAGGGGTGCGACCCGGACGCTGCGCAGGAGACTCAGGTGGCGCTGTCTGAGCTGATGGTGAGCCTTCGGGCCGAGGTGCCGGAGGCTCTGCTGCTGTCCATGCGCCTGTTCATCGAGGAGCACCCCAACTGGGACCAGTACCGCCTGTTCCAGGCGGCCGTGGCCGGTTTCCTGGTTCAGAACGGCGTGCAGAGCAGGGATGTGACCCGCTGCTACCTGGCCCATCTGTTTCCGGCTCAGGGCCGCTTCCGCTGCGGATGAGGGAACAGCTGGCGGTAGGCCGCCACGAGGATGCAGGCGGCCAGCGGCAGCGTCGCCGCCAGCCCCACCAGTAGCAGCAGAAAGCCTGCCAGCACCACCAGGCCCAGCAGCAGCGTCAGCCCCAGGGCCTGCAGCCAGTGGGGATCGATCGCCGCCCGGCCGCGGCGGAAGGCGGCCACCGGCCCATGGCCCCCGAGCACGCTCAGAGGCAGGCTGAGCACCTGATCGGTCACCAGATACACCACAGCAGCCGCCCCGGCCAGCAGCGGCAGTGCCATCAGCAGCGGTTGCACCAGGGCCAGCAGCCAGGCACTGGCCTGGGCCAGGCGGAAGATCAGGCCCAGCACCAGCAACACCAGGGCGAGGGTGCCTGCCGCCCGCAGCAGGTCGCGGCCATGGAGCCGCAGCAGATCCGCCAGCACGGGCTGGTCCCCCGCCAGCGCCGTGTCGGCGCCCCGTAGCAGGCTCACCAGCAGCCAGAGGTTGCTGAGCAGCCAGGCCAGCCAGGCCAGCAGGAAGCCCAGCCGCGCCAGCTCGTCGGTCTGGCCGTAGACATTGACGATGCGCTCGTCGCAGAACCGGATCGCCAGCTGGCAGAGCAGATTCGCCCCGCCCACTAGCAGGCTGAACAGGATCATGGTGACGCTGGCGCGGCGGAAGCCCTCCCAGCCCTCCTCCAGGGCCCGGCGGATGGCGATCGGCGGCGGCCGCGGCGGTGTGACTGTGTCGCTCATTCCTGCTCCAGCAGGTCGAGCAGCCGGCGGGCGCTGCCATCGGGAACGGGCAGGATCGAGAGACGGTTGCCGCGCCGCACCACCCCCAGCTCCTCGGCGCTGAAGGTCTGCCGCAGGGTCTCCAGCGAGAGCAGGCGCGGGAACTGGCGCCGGAAGCGCAGGCGCACGCAGTCCCAGCGGGGCTGATCCGGACTGGAGGCCGGATCGTGGTACTTGGAGCCGGTGTCGAACTGGCTGGGATCGACAAGTCCCGTTTCCACCACCTCCATCAAACCCACGATCCCCGGCGGCTTGGTGTTGGAGTGATAGAAGAAAGCCAGATCTCCGATGGCCATGCTGCGCATGAAGTTGCGGGCCTGATAGTTGCGGATTCCATCCCACAGGGTGGTCTGCTCGCGTTGGAGGTGGTGGATGCCATACACATCCGGCTCGCTCTTCATCAGCCAGTAGGCCATCACCGCCGCGCTCTGTGCTGGATGGATGCTACGGATGAGGTCCTGGCCTGCCCGCGGCGGGCCTGCGGATCAGAGGCTGGCCACCAGAGCGCGGAAATGCTCGCCCCGCGCCTCGAAGTCCGGGTACTGGTCGAAGCTGGCGCAGGCCGGCGAAAGCAGCACCGCTGTGGACCCGAGGCTGCGGGCCAGGGCGGCAGCGCGGGGCACGCCCTGCTCCAGCCCCGGGCAGGCTTCGATACTGCCGGGATAGCCGCCCTGCAGCAGAAGCTGCTGAAAGCTCTCCCGGGCTTCGCCGTAGAGCACCACGGCGGCGGCGGCTTCAGCAAGGGCACGCACCCAGCCAGCGGCCTCGCCGATTTTGGCCTGACCGCCGGCGAGAACCACCAAGGGGCCGTTCAGCGCGTGGAGGGCCACCTCGGCGGCGTCGTAGTTGGTGGCCTTGCTGTCGTTGTAGAAGCGCACCTGGTTCCAGGTGCGGATGTGCTCGAGACGATGGGGCACTCCCGGGAACCGGCGCAGGGCCGACTCCATGGTGGGCCCGTCGAGGCCTGCTTCCAGCCCTGCTGCCACCGCCAGCAGCATGTTCTGGCGGTTGTGGCACCCCGGCATCGCCAGAGCGTCGGCGGCCATCAGATCGCTCCGCTCACCGTCCGCGTCGTGGCACACCCGCCCCGCCTCGATCCACAGCGCCGGGGCAATGCCAGGGGCCAGGTCGCGCCGTGGCCCTGCCGTCACCCAGATGGCCCGATCCCAGCTCGCAGCCCTCGCCCGCAGGTCGGGGTCATCGGCGTTGAGCACCCGCACGGCACTGCGCTCCAGCAGCCGGCGCTTGATGGCCCGGTAGTTGTCCAGCGTGCCGTGGCGCTCGAGATGGTCGGGGGTGAGGGTGGTCCAGATGCCCACCCGGGGAGCCACCGCCGCCGAGGCTTCGATCTGGTAGCTGCTGAGCTCCACCACCAGCCACTGGGGCAGTCCGGCCGGGCCATGGTGTCGCTCCAGCACGGTCTCGGCGGCGGACGTGCCCACATTGCCGGCCATGGCCGCATCCACACCGGCGCTGGCGAGCAGATGGTGCACCAGATGGGTGACGGTGGTTTTGCCGTTGGTGCCGGTGATACCGATCCAGGGGGTGGGACGACTGGCCTGCCAGGCCGGCTCCACCTCTCCCTGCACGGCGAGGCCGCTGGCGCGCAGGGTTTCCAACACGGGATGGTCCCAGCGGATGCCGGGGCTCACAACCACCCGCCCCAGAGCAGGTCCGAGGGCCAGGATGGCTTCGGCATCGAGGCTGCGGCCGAGCTCAACCGCAATGCCCTGCCCACGCAGGTCGGCGGCCTGGCGCTCCAGTCCGGCGCTGGAGCGGCTCTCCATCAGCACCACCCGCTCCCCGAGGGACTGCAGCAGCCGGGCGGCACCGATGCCCGAGCGCCCCATGCCGATCACCACCGCCAGCGGGGCTGCCGCTGGTTCAGCGTCGACCCCGCAGCTCGCATCGTCCGGGGTGATGGCAGCGGAAGTTGCTCGGGTGCCGGTCATGGCTGGGCAGAAACTTCCGCCGATGGGGCAAGTGGGCGATACTGGAATCGAACCAGTGACTCCTACCGTGTCAAGGTAGTGCTCTACCTCTGAGCTAATCGCCCCTGAGGGGACTGTTGGGTTTGAGGGCTGATCTGGGCGCTTGCCCTCATCTGGGCGGTTGCCCATTGAGGCGGCTGGCCATTGAAGCGGCTATGGAGAGGATCGGAGTCGAATTGCAGACGGTGATCTGTCAACTGAATCCCATGGAGGCCGCTGTGCTGGCGATAGACCATGACGACAACGTCGATGTGGACGCCTCGAAAAGGGTTGACGTCAGCGGGAGTTCGGCAACTCCAGCACCATCCCGGGCAGAACATGCTCGGGCAGCAAGCTGAAACTAGCAGCCCAGCACCCGATGCCCTCGGCGCCGTCGGCGCTGGGGTCTCAGCGGCGTTCCAGCTCAATGCGCCAGCGCTCCCGCTTGGTGGGGCTGATGGCAACCACCGCCAGTTCGCCGCGGCCTGCCAGCTGAACCCGGTCACCCGCCGCCAGTTCCCGACTCGGACTCGTGCTGCCCTGCCAGTTGACCCGCACCTGCCCGGCGCGGATGAGGTTGGCCATGCGCGCTCGCGAAACGCCGAAACCGGCTGAGGCCAGGGCATCGAGCCGGCAGGAGGCCTCCACGCTCTGCCAGCGGCGGGGCTGGGCTCGCACGGGCGGACGCAGCGCTGCGATCGCCAGAGCCTTCAGAGTGACCTCAACGCTGCGCACCTGGCCCTGACGGCCATCGAGCGCGGCTACGGCGGCGCTGTGGAGCACCCCCTGGCCCCCCCGGTCACCCCGCATCCAGAGATCTCCCATATCCTGCGGAGGCGCGCCCAGGCTGAGCAGGGCCTGGCGCAGATCGGCGGGCTCGGCCGGATCGAAGAGGAAGTTGCCGCTGATCTCCAGTGCGCCCAGATCCGCCGGCACCGTCAGCGGATCGATGCCGCTGAGGCGCCGCAGCACCAGCAGACGCTGCCGCTCCGCCCCCGGGAAGCCCCCCTCGCCGCGCAGCTCCAGCTCGGCGAGGGAACCCAGGCGCTCCACGGCTTCCTCGCGGGCCCCCGGCTCCAGGAAGCCTGTCCAGCAGGGCTGCCAGGTGCGCAGGGCCGTTTCAGCAGTAGCCAGCACAGCGGCCAGAACGGCGGGGTGCCGGCTGCCCTCGAGCAGAGCGCGGCGGGGCAGCATCAGGCGTCGCCCAGGCGCACCACCGCCTGAGGGCGGGCCTGCTGGAGAGTGGCCCAGGGCATGTCCACCCCGGCGGCGGTTTCCACCAGCAGCAGCCAGCTGCCTTCCTCCAGGCGATTGCGCAGGCTGCGCACGCGGTCGTCCTGGTCGGAGCGCACACTGGCGGCGGCGGCGAAGCTGCCCATCCAGCCGGAGCCCAGGCCAAGCAGGCCACCGATCAGATGCTGACTCCAGTCGCCGGCGAAGGCAAAGGTGTCCAGGTCGGTGATGTACGTGAAGGTAAGGCCGGCGAAGAAGCCGAAGGGGATCAGCCAGCGGGCCATGGCGCGCTGACGGCGCTGCCGAGCCACTGCTGGATTGAGGCGCTCCACCTCCGCCATCGGCGTCTCACCGGCTCCCACCGCGAGCAGC
This sequence comes from Cyanobacteria bacterium J06638_7, assembly GCA_039818745.1. Classification (GTDB taxonomy): domain Bacteria; phylum Cyanobacteriota; class Cyanobacteriia; order PCC-6307; family Cyanobiaceae; genus NIES-981. The sequence continues at coordinate 32,579 of JBCBTI010000002.1, read as the reverse complement.
TGGGCGAGGGGCGGCCGCAGCTCGGCGAGGCGATCGCGCAGCTGATGCAGCCGCCCCCGGTCGTCGACCACCACCACCACACTCGTCACGTCGTCGGCCCCGATGCCCGTCGATTCTCGCCGCTGCAGGGGCATTGCGGCCGTTGCGGCCCGGCGCCGCGGCCCGCGCCTCTCCCCATCACTACACTGCACACCCGGCCGAACAACACCCGCCGGGCATGACCAAGGTTCTCGTTTCGGATCCCATCGACCAGGCGGGGATCGACATCCTCTCCGAGGTGGCCCAGGTGGACCTCCGCCCCGGTCTCTCGGCCGCGGCGCTCCAGGCCTGCATCGGTGGCTACGACGCCCTGATGATCCGCTCCGGCACCACGGTGAGCGCCGCCGTGATCGAGGCGGCTGACCAGCTCAAGATCATCGGTCGGGCCGGCGTCGGCGTCGACAACGTGGACGTGCCTGCCGCCACCCGCCGCGGTGTGCTGGTGGTGAATTCGCCCGAGGGCAACACGATCGCGGCCGCCGAGCACGCCCTGGCCCTGATGCTGTCGCTGTCGCGGCACGTGCCCCAGGCCCATGCCAGCACCCTGGCCGGCGGCTGGGACCGCAAGACCTACGTGGGCAATGAGCTCTACAAGAAGAAGCTCGGCGTGGTGGGCCTCGGCAAGATCGGCTCCCACGTGGCCCGGGTGGCCAAGGCCATGGGCATGGAGCTGCTCGCCTACGACCCCTTCGTCTCCCCCGAGCGGGCCCAGACGATGCAGGTGAAGCTGCTGCCCCTGGCCGAGCTGTTTGCCGAGGCCGACTACATCACCCTGCACCTGCCCCGCACGCCCGACACCGAGAACCTGGTGAATGCGGCGCTGCTGCGCACCATGAAGCCCACGGCCCGCCTGGTGAACTGCGCCCGGGGCGGCATCGTCGATGAGGCGGCCCTGGCGGAGGCCGTGGAGGCCGGCGTGATCGCCGGCGCCGCCCTGGACGTGTACGCCAAGGAGCCCCTGGCCGCCGACTCGCCCCTGCGGCTGGTGAAGGAGCGCCTGCTGCTCACCCCCCACCTCGGCGCGAGCACCGCCGAGGCCCAGGAGAACGTGGCCATCGATGTGGCCGAGCAGATCCGCGATGTGCTGCTGGGGCTTCCTGCCCGCAGTGCGGTGAACATCCCCGGCCTCAACGCCGAGGTGATGGAGCAGCTCAAGCCCCACCTGCAGCTCTCGGAGACCCTGGGGCAGCTGCTCAGTCAGCTCGCCGGAGGCCAGATCAGCGAGCTGGAGGTGCGATTGCAGGGGGAGTTCGCCGCCCATCCGGCGCAGCCCCTGGTGGTGGCAGTGCTCAAGGGCGTGCTCTCCACCGCCCTGGGCGACTCGATCAACTACGTGAACGCCAGCATCGAGGCCAAGGACCGCGGCATCCATGTGCTGGAAGTCAAGGATGAGGCGGTGCGCGACTACGCCGGGGGCTCCCTGGAGCTGCGCTCGCGCAGCAGCCAGGGCAACCACAGCGTCAGCGGTGCGGTATTCGCCGACGGCGACCTGCGCGTCACCGCCATCGACGAGTTCCCCGTGTCCGTGAGCCCCAGTCGGCAGATGCTCTTCACCCGGCACCGCGACATGCCCGGGATCATCGGGCGCATCGGTTCCGTGCTCGGGGAGCACAACGTCAACATCGCCTCGATGCAGGTGGGCCGCCGCATCGTGCGCGGAGACGCCGTGATGGTGCTGAACCTCGACGACCCCATCCCCTCCAGCCTGCTGGAGGCCATTCACCGGATCGAGGGCATTCAGCAAGCCCATCCGGTCACCCTCTGAGCACCCCGACCCGCGGGGCTGAGGTCGTGGCTCGATCCTGGTGGCGGCTGGAGATGGCCTGTCCGGCGGAACTGGAAGAGTCGCTGCTCTGGAAGCTTTCTGCTCTGGGGGTTGCGCAGGTGGCGGTGCGCCACCATCCCGACGACCACCAGCGGCGCTGGTTGCTGGCCTGGCTGCCGGCCGCCGACTGGCCGGCCAACGAACGCCAGCGGCTGGCGGCGGCCCTCGCCCCGCTGGCCGAACCCTTCGCCCTTAGCCTGCCGCCGATCAGCTGGAGTCGGCAGGACGACGAGGACTGGAGCGAGAGCTGGAAGCGTCACTGGCAGCCCGATCCCGTGGGCCAGCGTCTGCTGATCCTGCCCGCCTGGCTGGCGCTGCCAGCCGACCACGCCGAGCGGCTGGTGATCCGCATGGATCCCGGCAGTGCCTTCGGCACCGGCAGCCATCCCACCACCCGCCTCTGCCTGGAGGGGCTGGAGCGTCTGGCCGCGGAAGCCGCCGTCGATCGCCCCGGCGCAGCGGGTCTGGAGGGCCTGAGGGTGGCGGACCTGGGCTGCGGCAGCGGCATCCTCGGCATCGCAGCCCTGCTGCTGGGAGCCACCCAGGTGGCCGCTGCGGACACCGACTTCCAGGCGGTGCGCGCCACAGCTCACAACGCCGCCGCCTGCGGCGTGGACGGGCGCCTGCGGGTGCGCCAGGGCTCGGTGCAGGACCTGGCTGAGCTGCTGCGCGGTGAACCCGCCGACCTGCTGCTGTGCAACATCCTGGCCCCGGTGATCGAGGGCCTCTCCTCCGCCTTCGCCAGCGTGCTCTCGGCCGAGGGTGTGGGCCTGCTCAGCGGCGTGCTGGTGAGCCAGGAGCCTGGTCTGCGCAGGGCTTTGGCTGCCCAGGGCTGGACCGCCGAACTCGTTGCCCGCCAGAGCGACTGGGCCCTGATCACGATCCGGCGCAGCGGACGCGAGGGGCCCGCCAGGCCAGAGCATGTCGCATAAGGCACGCTGATAGGTGATCTGGCTTTGATTGGGCTTCCGCGGGCCAGCCTCCCAAACCGGCAGGAAGGGTGGCGGTCGGATGTATGAAGGGCAGGTCCTACAGGCCCGGCTGTCCGGGTGCCTGTGAGCCCCAATCCCTTCCATGGCTTCCTACAAGGTCACCCTCATCAACGAGAGCGAGGGCCTCAACAAGACCATCGAGGTTCCCGATGACCAGTACATCCTCGACGCCGCTGAAGAGCAGGGCATCGACCTCCCCTACTCCTGCCGCGCCGGTGCCTGCAGCACCTGCGCCGGCAAGCTCACCACCGGAACCGTTGACCAGTCTGATCAGAGCTTCCTCGACGACGACCAGATCGAGGCTGGCTTCGTGCTCACCTGCGTCGCCTACCCCACCAGCGACTGCTCCATCACCACCCACGCCGAAGAAGAGCTCTACTGAGCCCAGGGGTTGATCCCCGCTTCCGCTTCCGCCACCCTTCGGGGTGGCTTTTTCATGCCAGCCCTGTTCCCTTTCGCCCCCGCTGCCGCGCAGCTGCTTCCGCCCGGTTCGGAGCACACCAGTGCCGGAGGGCAGTACAGCTACCGCATCCTTGGCCCATGCTGCCGCCTGTTCGACCGCGAGGAGCTGCCCTGGCCCTGCTGCCGCCTGGCCTGGCGCAGCAAGGAACCCAGCTGGCGCCGCATCGGCCGCCGCTTCGTGGCCGACCTCGCCGCCCGGCGCTGCCCCTCCTATGCGGTGGAGCTGCTGCTGCCCGGCGCCCGGCCCACGCCCACGGTGGTCACCCTGTTTCCGGTGCGGCTGCGCCCGACGCTGCAGGAATGGTGGTACAGCAAGCTGCCGGCGTCCCTGGACCCTGCCAATGCCTCAGCTCCGGTTGATCCCGAAGCCGCTGCGCTGCGGCCCGCTGCAGCTCGGGGATCAGCAACTCGAGACGGCCGCGATCAGGCCGCTCAGAAGTAGATCTTGCCGCCGCCCCACTGCAGCCCCTGAGCCTTCGGGGCGGTGAGGATGAAACCGGCCATCAGCCGCAGGTCCTCGTCGTCCAGGTCGCGCATCTTCACGAAGATGTCACTGCTGCGGATGCTGGGATGCACCTCGGCGATGGAGTACTCCCCGTCGTAGCTGGTGGGGTCCTTCATGTAGTCCACGAGGGCCTCGACGTTGTCGCGCGAGGGGGTGGCCAGAGCCAGGGTCTCGGGATCCAGTCCCACGTTCTGGTTGGTCTTGGTGATGCCGCCCGCGTGACACTCGCCGCAGCTGGAATTGAACAGTTTGCGGCCCGCCTTGATCTCCGGCTCGGTGAACGTCACGGTGAGGCCGTCGGGGCTGGCAGGCACGGTGAGTTGTTCGCTGGTCCACTGGGCGGCCAAGGCCTGGCCGCTGAAGCCCAGGCAAAGCAGCAGGGCCAGGGGCAGCACGAGCAGGTTGCGCAGCGCAGCACGCAGGGCCCGACGGGAGGTGCAGGCGCGGGCGGTGCAGGCGCGGGCGGTGGCACGGCGCAGGGAGTGGCTGGCGAAGGCCGGAGGGGTCAAGGCCATGGGGAGAAGCCGGAGGTGTGGCGGTATCAACCGCATCGGAGACCTTGTATCACGGGGGCCGGGGGCTCGGCTCCGGATTCGGGAGAACTGTTGCAGGCGCAGGCCATTGGGGGGCAGGGCGCCGGCGGCTCAGGGCTGCACCACAGCCTCGGGCGAGCCCAGCCGCCGTGCCTGGGCCAGCGCCGGCTCCTGCTCTTCCGGCAGCACATCGATGCTGAGAAAATCCCTGGCCAGCACCGTGTCGGGGAAGATCGCCCGGGCCTCCGCCAGCAGGTCCTCGGGGGTGACGGTGGCCCCGGCCGCATAGCGAGGGCTGAGGTGGGTGAGGGCCAGCTGTTTCACCCCCGCGGCCAGGGCGGTCTGGGCCGCCATGGTGCTGGTGGAGTGCTGACGGGCAAAGGCCAGGTCGGCCTCGGCGTGGGCGAAGGTGCTCTCGTGGATGAGCAGATCGGCCCCTGCCGCCAGCTCCACCGCCGCCTCGCAGAACACCGTGTCGGTGCAGTACACGATGCTGGCGCCAGGCCGCTCCGGCCCGCACAGGCTGGCACCGTTGATGATGCGTCCGTCTTCGAGGGTGACGCTGGCCCCCTGCTTCAGGCGCGCGTAGATCGGCCCGGGGGGGATCCCCAGCTCCACTGCCCTGGCCACATCGAAGCGTCCTGGCCTCGCCTTCTCGTCCACGCGGTAGGCGAAGGCGGGCACCCGGTGCGTCAGGGGCGCACAGCGCACACTGATGCCCTCCAGCTCCAGAAGCGTGGTGCCGGCCTCCGCCGCCTGCCGCACCCGGTGGTGTCGCAGGGGGTAGCTGATGCGGGTGGAACTGGTGTGCAGCACCCCCTCGAGGTACTCGCGCAGCCGATCGGGGCCGTAGAGGTCGATGCCCGGACAGGTGCCCGCCAGGCCGAGGCTGGCCAGCAGTCCGGGCAGGCCGAACACGTGGTCGCCATGCATGTGGGTCACGAAGATCCGGCGCAGCTGGCTCACGCGCAGATCACTGCGCAGGAACTGATGCTGGGTGCCCTCGCCGCAGTCGAACAGCCAGAGCTCGGCGCGCTGGGGCAGCCGCAGAGCGATGGCAGAGACGTTGCGGCCCCGGGTGGGCACCCCGGAACTCGTGCCGAGAAAGGTGACCTGCACGGGGGGATGTCCTCTGGCGCATGCTGCCACGCCAGCCACAATGGGTGCCCGACTTACCCCCCCAGCCGTGGCAACGTCCCTGCGACCCTGGACGCCAGCACTAGCTCTCGCGGCCCTGTCCCTGCCGCTCGTCGCGGTGTCCGGCGGGAGCGAGATCCAGGCCCGTCCCGGGGAACCGCAGGTGCGGGTGCTGCTGGCCGAGGGCGCCGGCCTGCCTGTGGCTGCGCTGGATCAGCCGCTGCGCGTCCAGCCCGGAGGCCTGGAGCTGCCCCCTGCCACCACCGTCACCGTGTCCCTGCAGGGTGGGCGGGTGAGCCTGCTGTTCCCACAGGCCGCCGGCGGCGGCGCCGCCAGGAGTGTGAAGCTGCCCCAGGCCTCCGCCTACTGGCTTGAGGCCGTTCCCGGCAGCCGTTCCTCCCAGGACGGGGTGTTCCAGCTGCAGCAGCGCCGCTACCGCGGGCGCCTGCAGTTGATGGCCAGGGGCGCAACGCTGCAGGCCATCAACCACGTGCCGCTCGAGACCTACCTGCCCAGCGTGGTGGGCAGCGAGATGCCCGCCAGCTGGCCCCAGCCGGCCCTGCGCGCCCAGGCTGTGGCCGCCCGCACCTATGCCCTGCGGCAGCGCAGACCGAGTGCCGACTACGACCTCAAGGCCACGGTGAGCAGTCAGGTGTACAAGGGCCTGGAAGCGGAGACCGCCTCCACCCGCCGGGCGGTGGCCAGCACCCGCGGCCAGGTGCTGATGTTCGGATCCAGCCTGGCCAACACGGTGTTCCACAGCAGCAGTGGCGGCCTCACCGAGAACAGCGGGGACATCTGGCAGCACCAGCTTCCCTATCTGGTGAGCGTGCCCGATTTCGACCACGAGAGTCCCGTGCACCAGTGGCAGGAACTGCTGCCCCCGGACCGCCTGCGCCAGGCCTTCGTGGAAACCGGCGGGGTCAAGCGCATCGATGTGCTGGCCACCACGGCCACGGGGCGGGTGCGGCAGGCCCGCGTGGTGGGCCCCGCTGGCACCCTGGTGGTGACCGGTGCCCAACTGCGCTCGCGCCTCGGCCTGCGCAGTACTCAGGTGCGCTTCGAGGTGCTGGAGCCCGAGCCCCCCTCGGACCAGCCGGCTCAGCTGGTGCAGTTCAGCCGCCTGCCGCCGCCCCCGCCACCGGTCCCCACCCTGCGCCTGCCCGCCAGCGCCTCCACCCCGGCCACAGCGCTGCCTCCCCCCCAGCCGGCCCTGCTGGCGGTGGGCCGCGGCTTCGGCCATGGCGTTGGCATGAGCCAGTGGGGTGCCTATGCCATGGCCCGCCGGGGCGACAGCCATGAGCGCATCCTCAGCCACTACTACCGGGGCACCGTGTTGCAGCCCTACGGCCTGCGCTGAGCCCGCTTGAGCGCCGCCCTTCCCCAGCGCCTGGCACTGACTGCCCTGGAGGATGCCGATGCGGTGGCCAGGCATGTGGCCCGGGAGCTCCTGGTCTGCCGCCTGGCTCCCGATCCGCAGCCCCTGGGCCTGGCCACCGGCACCACGATGGTGCCTGTCTACAGAGCTCTGGCGCAAGCTGCCGCTGCACTGGCGCACGATCAGAGCCAGCAGTTGCGCCGCGGCTGGCTCAGCTACAACCTCGACGAGTACCTGGGTCTGGGCAGCAGCCATCCGCGATCGTTCGCGGCCTTCATGGGGGCCCGCTTGATCGCTCCCCTGCAGCTGCAGGCCTCCAGCGTGCGCCTGCCCGACGGGCTGGCGGCGGATCCCCCGGCGGAAGCCGCACGCTATGCAGCCGAGATCCGCGCCGCCGGCGGAATCGGGCTGCAGCTGCTGGGCCTGGGAGTGAACGGCCATGTGGGCTTCAATGAACCCCCCTGTGCTGCCGACAGCCCATGCCGGCCCGTGCAGCTCAGCGCCGCCACCCGCCGCCACAACGCGGCCGCCTTCGCCGGCGACCCGCAGGCGGTGCCGCAGCGGGCCATCACCCTCGGCCTGGCGGAGATCCTGGCGGCAGAGCGCATCCTGCTGGTCGTCACCGGGGCCGCCAAGGCAGAGGTGCTGCGGCGACTGCTGCGGGACCCTGCCAGCGACCAGTTGCCGGCGAGCTGGTTGCAGCAGCACCCGGCGGTGCGGGTGATTGCCGACCGCGCCGCCCTCGGCGCCAGCTCTGGCGCCCCCTGAACAGGCCCGAGCTCACGCCAGCAGCCCGTCCAGCAGTGCGCCGTCGACCTCCAGATTGGTGGTCACCGTGCGCACGTCATCGAGCTCTTCGAGGGCATCGAGCATGCGCAGAGCGGCGGCCAGCTGCCCAGGATCGCTGATCGGGCAGCTCACCAGAGCGATCCAGCGGTGTTCCCACTCCCTTATCACCAGTCCCTGCCTGCGCAGTCCGTCCTGCAGGGCCTCGAGCTGGGCGAAGGGGGCAAACACCTCGGCGCTCTCGCTGCCGCCCTCGCCCTCCAGCTCATAACCCAGCACGGCCACTCCGCCCTCGGTCTCCAGGGCCAGCAGGGCGTGCAGCAGCCTTTCCTCATCGAGGCCGGGCTGCTGCACGCGGGCCACGCTGCGCTGCTCGAAGAGGTAGCCCACGCAGCCGCTCTCGCCAAGGTTGCCGCCGTGCTTCCCAAAGGCCAGCCGCAGATCGGCCGCCGTGCGGTTGCGGTTGTCGGTGAACGCCTCCACGAGCACGGCCACTCCCCCGGGTCCATAGCCTTCGTAGCGCATGGCCTCGAAGGCAGCGGCCCCACCGCTCAGCTGTCCAGAACCCTTGGCGATCGCCCGCTCGATGTTGAGGTTGGGCACGCCGGCTGAGCGGGCTTTCTCGATCGCCGTGCGCAGCTGGAAGTTGCCCGCCGGATCGGCACCGGCCCGCGCCGCCACCGTGATCTCCCGCCCCAGGCGGGTGAACAGCGCACCCCGCTTGGCATCCACCACCGCCTTGGTGCGCTTGATCTGGGCCCATTTGCTGTGGCCGGCCATGGCGAGGAACGGAAGGGGGGAGCGAAGAACGGGATCACCCGGCCGCCTCAAGCACCAGCTTCGGCTGCAGCAGCCCAGCGGCGGTGGCCCGGGCCATCCCGGCCAGATTGCCATCCGGCGTCACCACCACCACGGCCTGCCCCACGGCCAGCGCCGCCCCGAGCGGGGGCGTGGCGGCGAGCTGGCGACCGCAGCGCCAGCCTGCCAGCTGGTCGCAGCTGAGCCGCTGCAGGGGCAGGTGCGTCAGGGCCGCCAGGGGTTCCAGCAGGGCTGGGGGCGGCTGGCGCTGCAGGGCCTCCAGGGGCACGGCCTGCTCGAGCAGGAAGCCCAGGGCAGCAGTGCGCTGCAGGCTGGCCAGGGCCCCGCCGCAGCCCAGCGCAGCGCCCAGATCGCGGGCCAGGGAGCGGATGTAGGTGCCGGCCGAGCAGGTCACCTCCAGCTTCAGCCGACCAGCGGCGGGCTGCCAGCCCAGCAGCTCCAGCCGCTCGATCAGCACCGGCCGTGCCGCCAGGCTCGGCGTCTCGCCGCGGCGCACCCGCTGGTAGGCCCGCTGGCCGTCCACATGCACAGCCGAGACCTGCGGCGGCACCTGGTCGATCAGCCCGCGGAAGCGACTGAGGGCGGCGCTGATTCCGGACGCCTCCAGGGCTGGAACGGGATGCCGCGCCAGCACCTGCCCCTGGAGATCATCACTGCTCGTGCTCAGGCCCAGTTGCACCGTGCCCCGGTAGGTCTTGCTGCCACCGAGGTAAGGCAGCAGCCGGGTGGCGGACCCCAGGGCGATCGGCAGCACCCCGGTGACGGAAGGATCGAGGGTGCCGCCATGCCCCACCCGGCGCAGGCCGTAGGCCCGCCGCACCCGGCTGACACAGTCGTGGGAACTGAGTCCTGCAGGCTTGTCGAGCACCAGGAAACCGCAGGGCTGGTCAGCCATGGCCACCGGCGTCAGCCTGGACGCTGCCACGCCCAGTCGCCATGACCCTGCAACAGCGCCGTGAGCTGGTGTTTCTGGTGCTGGCGGGAATCTTCCTGGGCACGATGGGGATGCTCAACATCCTCGGACTCACCCGCTTCCTGCAGCTGGGCTCCATCGGCTCCTGGCCGATCGTGGTGGCGGTGGGGGCCTTGCCCTATCCGGTGACCTTCCTGTGCACCGACCTGATCAGTGAGATCTGGGGCGAGCGGCGGGCCAGCCAGCTGGTGTGGCTGGGGCTGGCCCTCAATGGCTGGATCGTGCTGATCCTCTGGCTGGGAGGCACGCTGCCGGGCCTGCCGGGAGCCCCGGACGACACCTTCTTCGAGGTGCGGCGGCTGGCCTTCGGAGCCGTGGGCGCCTCGATGGTGGCCTACATGGCCGCCCAGTTCACCGATGTGCGCGTGTTTCACTTCTGGAAACGAGTGAGCGGCGGCAGGGCCCTGTGGCTGCGCAACAACGGCTCCACCCTGGTGAGCCAGCTGGTGGACACCAGTGCCGTGGTGCTGATCAGCCACTACGCCAACCACATCCTGCCGCTGCGCGGGGAGGTGCCGGTGCTGCCCCAGCTGGCCAGCTACATCGCCAGCGGCTACCTGTTCAAGGCCCTGGCCGCCCTGCTCGACACCCTGCCCTTCTACCTGCTCGTGGGCTGGCTGCGCCGCTGGCTGGAGGTGCCGGGCCCAGGGGCGGAGCTGGCCGATGACTAACTTGGCTCCAAGCGAAACAACAGAGGGGCGGTGTCGCAACACCCGCAACAGCCGTGCTGCACCACCACAACCACCGCTCTGGCGGAGCACGATCAGGGCGCCATGGACCAGGCCGCCCCGCAGCAGCTGGGTGAACTGCTGGGGGTGGAGCGCTTCCTGCGCGATGGCTTCGCCCTCAGGCAGCAGCTGGCCCGCCACCTCGGCCTGAGCGCCGACCAGCTCGAGCGCCGACTGCCCCACAGCACCGCCGAGCTTGCTGCCCTGCACCCGGGCGGCTTCGATCCCCAGCAGGCGGGCCGCTTCTATGAGGAAACGGTGGGCACCGCCCACTTGCTGGAGCTGGCCGCCTGGCACCTCGACAGCGCCGATTACATCGCTGACACCCTGCGCCTGCAGCAGCGGTTCGCCCGCGGCGAGGTGCTCGACTTCGGCGGCGGCATCGGCAGCCATGCCCTGGCTGCCGCCGGCTTGCCGGCGGTGGAACGGGTGTGGTTCGTGGACCTCAACCCCCACAACCGCAGCTTCGTGGCCGCCCGGGCGCAGGAGCTGGGGCTGGGGGGAAGACTGCGTTGCGTGCGTGACCTGGACGACCCCGCGCTGCCCAGCCGCTTTGACACCGTGGTGTGCCTTGATGTGCTGGAACACCTCGCTGACCCCGCCGCTCAGCTGGAGCAGTTCGCGGGGCGCATGCAGGAGCAGGCCGTTGCTCTGCTCAACTGGTACTTCTTCAAGGGGCACCAGGGTGAGTACCCCTTCCACATCGATGATCCGCAGCTGGTGGAGCAGTTTTTCATCACCCTGCAGCAGCGCTTTCTGGAACTGTTTCATCCCCTGCTGATCACAACCCGCGCTTACCGGCTGGCCTGAGGCGCGGCGCGCGACGCCACTGATCGGGTGACTGGGTGATCGGCAGATCGGCGACGGCAGGGCCCTGAGGCTCAGGCAGCGGCGACGTTGATGCGCTTGCGCTTGCGCAGGTCCCGTTTGATCGAATCAAAACGCACCACGCCATCCACCAGGGCGAACAGGGTGTCGTCGGAGCCACGGCCCACATTGCTGCCGGGCAGCACCGAAGTGCCGCGCTGGCGGATCAGGATGGAACCGGCGGAGACGGTCTCGCCGCCATAGGCCTTGACACCCAGACGCTTGGCGTTGGAATCGCGGCCGTTGCGGGTGGAACCGGTGCCTTTCTTGTGAGCCATGAGGACCTGGAGTCAGCGATGGGGAGATTGTGGCCTGGCGCGGGTGCCTGGCTCAGGCCAGGGTCTTGCCGTTGACAGCAATGGAGTGCACGAGCACCCGGGTGAGCTCCTGGCGGTGGCCAGCCTTGCGCCGGGTTTTCTTCTTGGGCCTCATCTTGTAGACCATGATCTTGGTGCCGCGGCGGTGGGCCAGCACCTTGAGTTCCACACTCGCCCCCTGCACGTAGGGCTGCCCGAGGGTGGAGACGCTGCCGTCGTTGACGAGCAGCACCGTCTCCAGGGTCACGGTGCTGTCCACATCGGCCGGGATCCGGTCCAGGTCGAGGTAGCGGTTGGGCTGAAGCCAGAACTGCTGCCCGGACGCCTCGACAATGGCGTAGGCAGCGGAGCCGGGGGCCTGGGAGGCGTTGGCTTCGGCCTGGGCGACGGGGTTAGCGACGGTGGGGGAGGGTGACTGGGGCATGGAGACGGGGCGTGGCCAGGCTGGAGGAGGGCGCTGAAGAAGGCTGGGGCGGAACCGATGGCCACCGGCTCAGGCCGGGGCCAAGGCTCGATTCTCAGAACGTCCCACGGGGAGACTGATCTGCTGAGATCGATCGGAGCCGATCAGATCGGCTGATCTGCTCAGATCGAAGAAAGGCTTGGAGCCAAACCGCTTGACGCGGCTGCGGGGCCCCTCTCCAGCGCCACCGCCATTGCGGCCTGGCGCACAGTTCCTAAGACAAACATCAAGTCTCGCCTTGCGTGAGCCCCTTCGTCAACATGGTCTCGATGCCGGAGCCCGTGGCGCCCCGGATTCGTCTCCATGGCCGCCTCGCCCCTCACTGTCGCATCGATCCTGGGTGACCCGGCACTGCAGGCCGCGGTGGACCGCTGGCTGGCCGGCCAGCAGCGCTACCGGCTCGTGCGCTGCGATCCGGCGCAGGATCCCGTGGTGGCCCTGCAGGACCACGGCGATGCCATCGATGCCCTGCTGCTGGAGCAGGGCCGCCTCAGTGCCGAGCAGGCCCGATCGCTCAAGGAGCAGGGGCTGCTGCTGCCGGCGGTGGTGATCGGGGCCAGCGCCGGTGGACCTGTGGATCTGCATGAAGCGGAGGTGCATCTTCCCGCCGATCAGCTTGAGCAGCTCAGCTACAACCTCGATGCGGCGGTGTCGCGGTTCCTGATCCGCGGTCGGGAGGACCCTCTGGGTGCCGAGGCCGGTGCGGGGGACCGCGGCCTCTCGGACCGCTGGCGCCTGGCCGACCGCCTGCAGGGACGCCTGGGGCTGGCGGGGGTGTTCTACAAGCGCGACCCCTCCCGTTTCCTGCGCCACCTGCCGCCCCAGGACGGAGCCAGCCTGCTGCTCTCTCTGCAGCGCACCTATCGCGATCTGCTGCTCCAGTATTTCCGCGATCCGGCCGCGGCCAACCAGGCCCTGGAGAGCTTTGTGAACACGGCTTTTTTCAGCGATCTACCGATTACGAAGACGATCGAGATTCACATGAATCTGATCGATGCCTTTGGTAAACGACTTAAACTAGAGGGCCACAGAGATGAACTCCTTCAAGACTATCGCCTGGCACTTCTCGATGTGCTTGCCCACCTCTGCGAGATGTACCGGCGCTCTATCCCTCCCGACCCAGCCATGGACAGATCGCCACCCCACCGTTGACCACCTCGTGTGATTCCCATGCCGGCTCGAAAAACCTACATCCTCAAGCTGTATGTCGCTGGGAATACCCCCAGCTCCATGCGCGCCCTCAAAACTCTGCGTGAGATTCTGGAAACCGAATTTCGTGGTGTCTATGCCCTCAAGGTGATTGATGTGCTCAAGAGCCCCCAGCTGGCAGAAGAAGACAAGATCCTGGCAACGCCCACCCTGGCGAAGATTCTGCCGCCACCGGTCCGTCGCATCATCGGTGACCTCAGTGACCGCGAGCGGGTGTTGATCGGCCTGGATCTTCTCTATGACGAACTCACGGATGATTCACTGTTCGAAGATGAGCTATTCAGCCCGACCGATGGCATCCCAGATGATTCACAGGATGGGGCTTGACTCCATGCTCCAGTTGATGCCCTAACGCACTCAGTTCGATCAAGCACCATCCACCCTTTCCAGCTCTTCGTGATGTCAGATCTCTCCTCCCCTGCCGCGCCCGCCATGCTGGTGCACAAGCTGCCCACAGGCATTGAGGGCTTTGACGATGTCTGCCATGGCGGCCTGCCGATCGGCCGCTCCACACTGGTGTCGGGAACCTCTGGAACAGGCAAGACGGTGCTGTCCTTGAACTATCTCTACAATGGGATCCTGCATTACAATGAACCTGGTATTTTCGTGACCTTCGAAGAGTCGCCAATTGATATCATGCGAAATGCATCCAGTTTCGGCTGGAACATCCAGGAGATGATAGATCAGAACAAGCTCTTCATCCTGGATGCATCTCCCGATCCTGAGGGTCAGGACGTGGCGGGTAGTTTTGATCTATCAGGACTGATTGAACGCATCAATTATGCCATTCGGAAATATAAAGCTCGCCGCGTGGCCATCGATTCAATGACGGCTGTGTTTCAGCAGTACGATGCAATTTCGGTGGTCCGTCGTGAGATCTTTCGCTTGATTGCTCGCCTCAAGGATATCGGCGTGACCACCGTGATGACCACAGAGAGAGTGGAGGAATACGGGCCAGTGGCTCGCTATGGAGTTGAAGAGTTTGTCTCCGATAATGTCGTGATTCTGCGCAATGTGCTGGAAGGTGAACGCCGCCGCCGCACCGTTGAGATTCTGAAGTTACGGGGCACCACTCACATGAAAGGTGAATTTCCGTTCACCCTCGGCAGTCATGGCATGAGTGTGTTCCCGCTGGGGGCCATGCGCCTCACCCAGCGCAGCTCAAACATTCGCATCAGCTCTGGTGTGCCGAAGCTTGATGAGATGTGTGGCGGTGGATTCTTCAAGGATTCCATCATCCTGGCCACGGGTGCAACAGGCACAGGCAAAACACTATTGATATCGAAGTTTGTGGAAGATGCCTGTCGCAATCAAGAGCGGGCCATCCTGTTTGCCTATGAGGAGTCGAGGGCTCAGCTGTTGCGTAATGCCACCAGCTGGGGGATCGACTTTGAGCAGATGGAGCAGGATGGAGTTCTTAAGATCATCTGTGCCTACCCCGAATCAACCGGCCTTGAAGATCACCTCCAGATCATCAAGACCGAGATCGGCCAGTTCAAGCCTTCTCGCATGGCCATCGATTCCCTCAGTGCCCTGGCTCGTGGCGTCAGCCACAACGCCTTCAGGCAATTTGTGATCGGTGTTACCGGCTATGCCAAGCAGGAAGAGATCGCCGGGTTCTTCACGAACACATCCGAAGAATTCATGGGCAGTCATTCGATTACAGATTCCCATATCTCAACAATTACTGACACCATACTGCTCTTGCAATATGTGGAGATTCGCGGCGAGATGGCGCGGGCATTGAATGTGTTCAAGATGCGTGGCTCGTGGCACGACAAGGGCATTCGTGAATTCGTGATCACCGGGCAGGGACCCGAGATCAAGGATGCTTTCTCCAACTTCGAGTGCATCATTTCTGGGGTTCCCCATCGCATCGCCAGCGATGAACGCAGCGAACTGGCCCGCATCGTGCAGGGGGTGGCCGCCGACCCTGGCTCCGGCTGAAGACTCAGCCGAGGCGCGACAGCACGGCGCTGCCGCTCCGCTGCCGGCGGTCGCCCTGCAGCTGCAGTTCCTCGTTGTCCGTGTCTTCCAGCGGCAGTTCAAACCAGAAGGTGGTGCCCACCTCCAGTTCGCTGGCCATGGCGATGCGGGCGCCGTGTTTTTCGAGGATGCCGCGCACGATCGAGAGGCCCAGACCCGTGCCGGCCTCGGTGTGCACCGCGTTCTCCACCCGGTAGAAGCGCTCGAAGATGCGTTCCTGATCACGGGGGCCGATGCCATTGCCCGTGTCGGCGATCTCCACGCGCAACCGGGGCATGGGGGAGTGGAATTCACAGCTCGGCCCAGAATGTTGCGGCTGCACCTCGCTGGGGAGGGGGCAGAGGTCTGGCCAGGGATAGGCCCTCAGCATCACTTGCCCGCCGGGCCTGGTGAACTTCAGGGCATTGCCCACCAGATTGTCCAGCACCTGCAGCAGCAGATCCCAGTTCCCCAGCACCCTCGGCAGCTGGGGATCGGCTTCGAACAAGAGGCACACGCCTTTCTCCTCGGCATTGAGCCGGTAGGTGCGCAGGGTCTGCTCAATGGCGGCATCCATCTCGAGGGGTTCAAAACTCCACTGGCGTTCCGACTCCAGCCTGGAGAGATCGAGCACGTCGTTCACCAGCCGTGTCAGGCGGTCGGTCTCGGCGTTGGCGATGCCCAGGAACTCCCGCGTCTCTTCCTCGCTGAGCTGATCGCCCAGGTCGTGGAGGGTTTCCACATAGCTCTTGATGTTGAACAGGGGTGTGCGCAGTTCGTGGGACACGTTGCTGATGAACCGGCTCTGGGCCGCGTTCAGCTCCACTTCCCGGGTCAGGTCCTGCACCGTCATGGCGATGCCCTTGAGGGTTTCGCCGCTCACATCGCGAACGGACTGCAGCACGATCCGCAGGGTGCGGGGCGGCTCGCCCAGGCTGCAGCGCACATCGGTGCTGTCCAGCCCGCCGCTGGTGACGGTGTCCAGGCCATCCTGCAGATCCATGGCCAGGCGCTCGGGCAATTCCTGGATCAGGGAGCTGCCCTCCAGGTTGCGGCCCTCCCAGCGGAACAGGCGGCGCGCCGTGGGGTTGGCCAGCACGATCGCGCCGTCGGCATCGAGCAGCACGGCGCCATCGGCCATGGTGGCGATCAGGGATTCCTGCTTGACCTGGGCCGCCCTCAGCTCCTCGATGTTGGCGGCCTTGTATTCCTCCAGCTGGGTGGCCATGGTGTTGAAGCCTTCCAGCAGCTCTCCCAGCTCGCCCCCCACCGGCAGGGCGATGCGCGCATCGAAGTTGCCGCCGGCCACCTGACGCACCCCCCGCAGCAGTTCCTTCACCGGCTGGGTGATGGTGAGAGCGTTGAACACCGACCCCAGGATCACCAGCACCCAGATGGAGATGAACACCGCCACCGTCACCTCACGGGTGAGGGCGGCACTGGCCAGGAGCGTTTCGTTGGGGTTGATGCCGAGGGCCAGCACGCCCAGGAAGCTGCCGTCGCTCACCATCGGCACGAACACATCGGTGACCTGGCCGTCCGGGGTGAGGTGCTGGCGCACCAGGGGGTTGTCCGGACGCTTCTGGATGTCCGGCGGCAGTTCCAGGCGCCGGCTGAGCAGGAGCTCGCTGCTGCCGTTGTTGGAGCCGATCGGAATGCCGAGATAGATGATGCCTTCGGGATCGGCGAAGAAGATGTAACGCAGACTGCGGCTGGACCGCCAGAAGCGATCAGCCACAGAGGCAAGTTCACGGTCGTTTCCTTCAGCCACCAGCGGGGTGACGTTGGCGGAGAGCAGCAGGCCGAGGTCGCGGGCGTAGCGGGTGTCGCTCATGCGGGCATCCCGCTGAATGCCGTTCAGGGCCAGGAAGGTGATGCCCGTCATCAGCAGGCTCACCACCAGGGTGGCCACGGCCAGCAGCTTGGTCTGAAGGCTGAATTCCGCCCACCAGCGAGCCAGGGACTGGCGCCAGCTGCGCTGAGTCGGGGTGTCTGCCGTGCTCATCGACGCCGCACCTGATGGCCGATGTCACGTCGGAAGGTCATGCCGGCGAAACGCACCAGCGCCAGCCCCGCATAGGCCCGCTCAAAGGCGCTGTCGAAGTCGCTGGCCTGGGCCACCAGGGCCAGCACCCGGCCGCCGCTGGTCCGGCACACCCCCTCGCTGCCGCGCTGGCTGCCGGCGTGAAAGAGCTGCAGATGCTCACTGGGCTCGAGGGCGCTGTGGATGGCATCGCCCTGGCGCACGGCACCGGGATAGCCCTCGGCGGCGGCGATCACGCAGGCGCTGCAGAGGGGCGCGATCGACAGCGCCGGGGCCGTGGCCAGCTCCCCCCGGGCACAGGCGAGCAGCACGGCCGCCAGCTCCGGGCCCAGCAGGGGCATCAGCGTCTCGCACTCCGGATCCCCGAAACGGCAGTTGAACTCGATCACGCTGGGGCCCCGGTCGGTGAGCATCAGTCCGGCATAGATCACACCCCGGTAGTCGATGCCGCGGCGGCGCAGGGCCGCCAGCGTGGGCTCCAGCACCTGGCGACGCACCTGCGCCAGTCCCTCCTCGTTGAGCAGGGGTGCCGGTGCGTAGGCCCCCATGCCCCCGGTGTTGGCTCCCGTGTCGCCCTCACCGATGCGCTTGTGGTCCTGGGCCGGTGGCAGCAGCACCAGATCGCGGCCGTCCGTGAGGGCGAACACCGAAACCTCGGGCCCCTCGATGCGCTCCTCGAGCACCAGCGAAGCCTCCGTGCCGAAGCGGCCGGCGAAGATCTCGGCGATGGCGGCGCGGGCCTCCTCCAGGGTCTCGGCCACGGTCACGCCCTTGCCCGCCGCCAGGCCGTCGGCCTTCACCACCAGCGGCCGGTTCTGGCTCTCCAGCAGCCTCAGGGCCTCGTCCTCACTGCTGGCCCACCAGTGCCCCGCCGTGGCCACCCCGGCCTCCCGCATCAGCGTCTTGGCCCAGTGCTTGCTCGCTTCCAGCCTGGCCCCGTCAGCTCCTGGGCCGAACACCGCCAGGCCGGCCGCACGCAGCCGGTCGGCCAGGCCCGCCGCCAGGGGCGCTTCAGGGCCCACCACCACCAGGTCGATCTGCAGCTGCAGGCAGACCTTCACCAGCCCCTGTCCGTCACCTTCGTCGATGGCCAGCTGGCGGCAGCCGGCCAGGTCCGGCGTGCCGCCATTGCCCGGAGCGATCCACACCTCCTGAACGCCGTGGCTACGGAGGAGGGCCCAGGCCAGGGCATTCTCTCTGCCGCCGCTGCCCACCACCAGGATCCGGGCCGGATCGGGGGATGCCTGTGGAGCCATGCGGGGGAGGCGGGGGATGAGGACTGGCTGGGGAGGCTCCCCTAGCTTGGCGGCAGCCGAAGACCTCCGCCGCAACGGTCGACGTGTTCCATCATCTCTCCGCAGCGGCCGCCGCCAGCGCACCCCGCGTCCGGTCGCTGCTGCGGCCCCTGCTGACGCTTGTGCTGAGCGCCCCCCTGCTGCTTGACCTTCGCCCTGCCGCTGCCGGCCAGGACCCGCTGGCGGTGTGCGATGGCCTGCGCCGTCGGGGCGACGGCCCCGGGCTGCGGGCCCAGCAGCAGGCCCTGCGGGAGGCTCTGGAGCCTGAGCGAAGGCTGGAGCAGGTACTGCTTGGTGCCGATCAGCTGCTGGCCTGTGCGGCCCCCCAGGCTGCCCTGGATGTGCTCGCTCGGGTCAGTCCCGCCGCCGGTGAAGAGCGACAACGCTGGCTGGTGATGCAGTGGCGCGCAGCCCAGGCCGGCCTCAATCACGATCTGGCCGTGCAGGCCCTGACGCTGCTGGCCCAGGGAGAGCCGCAGCGGCTCGAAGACCTGCTCCTGCCTGTCGCTCCCCCGGGCCGCAGCGTCTCCGCTGGCCCCACCCGCTCCGCTCTCGACCTGCTCGCGGAGCATTTCGAGAGCCTGGGGCAGCCACGCCGGGCGGCGGAGGTGCTGCTGGCCAGCAGCCGCCCAGGAACCGCCACGGCGGCCCGCTGGGGTCGGGCGGTGGCCTTGGCAGGGACCCTGCCGCTGCAGGAACGCGACCGGATTCTCGAGCTGGCCCTGGAGCAGGCCGCCGCCGCCGGCGCCTGGGGGCTGGTGGCGGCGCTGCTGGATCAACAGCTGGCCGCCGGGGTCAGCGATGCGGCCTCCCGTCAGGCCCTCGAGCGCCGTCTGAGGCTGGGGGGCCGCATCGACGACGCCTACGGTGAATGGCTGCAGCGGCGACGCTTGAGCGGACCCGAGCACGACAGCCGCAACCAGGAGCTGGAGCAGCAGTTGCGCTCACCGCGCCGCGAGGGTGGCCATGCCGGCCAGGCTGCTGCGGTCGATCCCCCAGCGGCTCCCCTGCCAGCTCCATCGACGTCCCCGCAGCCATGACTCCCTTTCAGCTCGGCCCCCTGCTTCACGAAGGCAAGGCCAAGCGGGTCCATGCCACCGACCGCCGCGATCTGGTGGCCCTGGAGTACAAGGACGACGCCACCGCCTTCAACGCCCTCAAGAAGGCCAGTCTCCCCGGCAAAGGCACCCTCAACTGCCAGATCTCGGCCCTGGTGTTCGAACAGCTGGCCAGCCGGGGAATTCCCACCCACTATCTCGGGGTGGGCCAGACTGCCAACTGGATGCTGGTGCGACCCGTTCGGATCATTCCGCTGGAGGTGGTGATCCGCAACCTCGCGGCCGGTTCACTCTGCCGGCAACTGCCCATTGAGCCGGGCACTCCGCTCGAGCCGCCCCTGTGCGACATCTATTACAAGGACGACACCTATGGCGATCCCCTCCTCACCGAGGCGCGCCTGGAGCGGCTCAACCTGGTCACCCCCGAGCAGCGCGCCGAGTTGGAGACCCTGGCCCGCCGGGTCAACGCGGAGCTCCTCCAGCTGTTCGATTCGGTGGGCCTCCAGCTGGTGGACTTCAAGATCGAACTCGGTCTCACCGCTGATCAGCTCCTGGTGCTTGCCGATGAGATCAGCCCTGACACCTGCCGGCTCTGGGATCGGGCTGTGGCGGACAGCCAGGACCGAATTCTGGACAAGGATCGCTTCCGCCAGGATCTCGGAGGCGTTGTGGAAGCCTATGGGCAGGTTCTCAAACGGCTCCAGCAGGCCTGTCCCCAACCCCAGATCTACCAGTAACGTGCCGGCGTTTGCGGCCCTGCCGCCCAGTCCCCCCCCACCTATGGCCGGCTCGATGGCTTCAAAGGCTGCCCTGACCCTGCTGGGGCTGGGCTGCCTGGCCGCCGGGCCGGCACTGGCTCAGCAGGATCCGGGCTCCTCACCGCTGCCTGAGCCTCCGGTCTCCGAGCAGGTCGACGGCCCCTTCTTCGATCCCGGCGCCCAGCCCACGGCCGAACCTGCCCCCGAAGCTCCCGCAGAGCCCCAGGTGTTGATCGCCGAGGTGCTGGTGGAGGGCCTCGAGGGCCATCCCGAGGCGGAGCGCCTCGAGATCGCGGCCTATGAGGCCATGAGCACCATCCCCGGCAGTCGGGTCACCCGGCCCCAGCTGGAGAGGGATGTGGCCGCCATCTTTGCCACCGGCTGGTTCGCCGATGCCCGCATCCAGCCGCTGGACGGGCCCCTTGGGGTGACGCTGGTGGTGACGGTGGTTCCCAACCCGGTGCTCAGCGGCGTCACCGCCCAGCCGGCCGAAGAGATCAAGCTCACCGAGGAGGTGATCGCTGACACCTTCGCCTCCGATTACGGCAAGACCCTCAACCTCAACACCCTGCAGACCCGCATGCAGGCGCTGCAGGCCTGGTACACCGACCAGGGCTTCTCCCTGGCCAGGGTCACCGGCCCCACCCGCGTCAGCCCCGATGGCGTGGTCGAGCTGCTGGTGCGCGAGGGCACCGTCGATGGGGTGGAGGTGCAGTTCATCACCAGCGAAGGGGAACCCACCAACGAGGAAGGGGAGCCGATCCGCGGCAAGAGCAAGCCCTGGGTGATCACCCGCGAGGTGTCACTTCAGCCCGGCTCGGTATTCAACCGCCGCCAGCTCGAGGACGACATCCGTCGCCTCTACGGCACGGGCCTGTTCAGTGACGTGCGCGTCACACTGCGCCCGGTGCCCGGTGAGCCCGGCACCGTCGTGGTGGTGCTGGGCATCGTCGAGCAGTCGACCGGCTCGATATCCGGCGGTGTGGGCTTCAGCCAGAGCCAGGGAATCTTCGGCCAGATCTCCCTCCAGGAGAGCAACCTGCTGGGGCGGGCCTGGGACCTAGGCACGAACGTCTCCTACGGCCAGTTCGGCGGGCTCGGTGACATCACCTTCTTTGATCCCTGGATCAAGGGCGATCGCTTTCGCACCTCCTTCCGGGCGCGGGCGTTCTTCAGCCGCGAGCTCCCCCAGGTGTTCCAGAGCCGCAACAGCGTCTTCGAGAACGACAACCAGCGGGTGCGCGGAGCCAACTTCGAGGTCGTCACCAACGAGCCGCGCAACATCGGCGGTGGCGACCAGCTGGTGCGCACCAACTTCGATGCCGTAGCCCTGCAGCGCGTCGGTGCCAGCGTGCAGTTCGTGCGCCCGCTCAATGGCGGCGACCCCTTCAAGGTCTCCCCCTGGAGGTTGGTTGTGGCCTTCGGCGGCCAGGAGGTCACCCCCATGAACTTCGCCGGTGACAGGAACTCCCTGGCGGTGGTGGGTGCCAAGAAGTCTCCCGATGTGGTGCCCAAGCGGCAGGTGATCTGCATCGCCTTCAACTGCGCCTCCGAGAACCAGTTGCTGAGCTTCCGTGTCGGCGCCACCTACAACTCCCTGAACGACCCCCGCAACCCCACCAGCGGCAATTTCCTCAGCCTCAGCACCGAACAGTTCATCTCGGTGGGCGATGACTCCCCCACCTTCAACCGCGTGCGCGGCAGCATCAGCCACTTCATTCCCGTCAACTGGCTGAAGATCTACAAGGGGTGCCGGCCCGAACCCGGGGAACCCGAAGACTGCGCCCAGGCCCTGGCCTTCCAGCTCTCCGGCGGCATCCTGATCGGCGACGACATTCCCCCCTATGAGGCCTTCTGCCTGGGCGGGGGCAACTCCGTGCGCGGTTACTTCGACTGCGACCTCGGCGTCGGCAAGAGCTTTGCCGAATTCACCGTGGAATACCGTTTCCCGCTGTTCAGCATTGTCAGTGGCTCGGTTTTCTTCGATGCCGGCACCACCTTCGGCACCCAGTCCGACATTCCCGGCAATCCCGGAGGCCTGCTGGGCAAGCCGGGTGAGGGGTATTCGCCCGGCATCGGCCTGATCGTCACCACCCCGGTGGGTCCCCTGCGCCTGGAGGTGGCCAGCGAGAACTTCACTGAGGAGTGGCGCTTCAATCTGGGCGTGGGCTGGAAGTTCTAGTGACCCGATGGCCCGCCGATTACGCCGGGGACCACACCATCGCCGATGAGGTGGAACTGGCTGGGGTCGGTCTTCACAGTGGTGAACCCTGCCGGCTGAGACTGCTGCCCAGCACCGGCACCGGCTACCGGCTTGGCTGGCTGGATCAGCCAGCCGCCGCCGCCCTGCCCCTGGACCCACACCAGGTGTGCGAAACCACCCTGTGCACGGCCCTGCGGGTCTGCGGCCGCCGCCTGGCCACGGTGGAGCACCTGCTGGCAGCCCTGGCCGGCACGGGAGTGAGCCGGGTGGAGATCCGGGCGGAGGGTCCGGAAGTGCCCCTGCTTGACGGCTCGGCCCTGCCCTGGGTGGAAGCGATCGCCAGCGCGGGCCTTCAGCCCCTGCCGTCGCCAGCGCACCGGCCAGTGCTGCAGCGGCCTGTCACCGTTCATGGCGGGGGAGGATTTGTCACGGCCCTGCCGGCGGCGCAACTCCATCTCGGCGCCGCCATCGAGTTCACCGAGCCCGCCATCGGCAGGCAGGTGTTCTCCCTGGCCCTCACGCCGGCGGCATTCGTGGCCCAGATCGCCCCCGCCCGCACCTTCGGACTGCGCTCCCAGGTGGAGCAGTTGCGCGCCGCCGGGCTGATCCGCGGCGGCGCGCTTGACAATGCCCTGGTGTGTGATGGGCCGCGCTGGCTGAATCCTCCCCTGCGTTATGCCGACGAACCGGTGCGCCATAAAATCCTCGACCTGCTGGGCGACCTTGCCCTGGTGGGATTGCCCCGTGCTCAGGTGTTCGCCTTCCGTGGTTCCCATCGTCTGCACACCGCCCTGGCTGCAGCCCTGGCGGCCGAACCCGCTCCCCTCCCTGCCTGAACCCCTTGCCTGACCCCTCTCCGTCCTGCGGCAGTCCCGAGCCATCCCGACAGCCCCTGCTCTCGGCGCAGCAGATCCAGGGGTTGCTGCCCCACCGCTACCCCTTCGCGCTGGTGGATCGGGTGATCGAGCATGAGCCGGGCAAACGGGCGGTGGCGATCAAGAACGTCTCCATCAACGAGCCCCAGTTCCAGGGTCATTTCCCCGGCAGGCCCCTGATGCCGGGGGTGCTGATCGTGGAAGCCATGGCCCAGGTGGGAGGGCTGATCGTCACCCAGATGCCCAACCTGCCCCGAGGCCTGTTCGTGTTTGCCGGCATCGATGGCGTGCGCTTCCGCCGGCCCGTGGTGCCGGGCGACCAGCTGCGGATCACCTGCGAACTGCTGCGCCTGCGGCGCCAGCGTTTCGGCAAGGTGCAGGCCGAGGCCACGGTGGATGGTGAACTGGTCTGCTCCGGTGAGCTGATGTTCTCGCTGGTGGACTGATTGCGATGTCCACCCGCATCCACCCCACGGCCGTCGTTGATCCGCGGGCCGAACTGGCCGGCGGCGTGGAGGTTGGCCCCTGCGCGGTGATTGGCCCCGACGTGCATCTCGGTGCGGATTGCCGCATCGGTGCCCATGTGGTGCTTGATGGCCGGGTGCGCATGGGCAGCCGCAACCGCATCTTTCCAGGCGCCTGCATCGGTCTGGAGCCCCAGGACCTCAAATACACCGGCGATCCCACCGGTGTGGTGCTCGGTGACGGCAACACCATTCGAGAGTGCGTCACGATCAATCGCGCCACCCGGGAGCATCAGGACACCCGGATGGGTAACGACAATCTGCTGATGGCCTACAGCCACCTTGGCCACAACTGCCTGCTGGGCGATCGGATCGTGATCGCCAACGGCGTGGCGGTGGCCGGACATGTGCAGATCGCCGATCGGGCTGTGATTGGCGGCATGCTGGGCATTCACCAGTTTGTCCACATCGGCAGGCTGGCCATGGTGGGCGGCATGAGTCGCATCGAACGGGACGTGCCCCCCTTCAGCACGGTGGAGGGGAATCCGGCGCGGGTGCGGGCGCTCAACCGCGTCGGCCTGCAGCGCAACGGGATCACCGATGCGGATGGTGGACAGCAGCTGGAGGATCTCAAGAGGGCCTGGATGTTGATCTACCGCAGGGGCGTCCTGCTGAGGGAGGCCCTGGCCCAGTTGCGGCAGGAGCCGCTCACGGCTGCTGCCGAGGAACTGGTGCACTTTCTGGAGGAGTCCTTGGCCCCGGGGCGGCGCGGGCCGATCCCGGGGACGCGCTGATGCTGCGCCTGCTGGTGAGCACCGGCGAGGTGTCGGGTGATTTGCAGGGCGCCTTACTTGTGGAGGCCCTGCACCGGGAGGCCCGCCGGCGTGGCCTGCGGCTGCGGGTGCTGGCCCTGGGGGGCGAGCGCATGCAGCGCGCCGGGGCCGAACTGCTGGCCGACACCACGCGCATGGGCGCCATCGGCCTGCTGGAGGCGATCCCCTTCGTGCTGCCCACCCTCAGGCTTCAGCGTCAGCTCAGGCGCTGGTTCCGTCAGCAGCCGCCCGATGGCATCGTGCTGATCGACTACATGGGTGCCAACGTCAGTCTCGGCCTGCGCACCAAGCGTCTCTTCCCCCAGGTGCCGGTCACCTACTACATCGCTCCCCAGGAATGGGCCTTCAAGTTCGGCTCCGAAGGGCGCACCAATCTGATCCGCTTCACCAACCAGATCCTGGCGGTCTTTCAGGAGGAGGCGCGCTACTACCGCTGCCGCGGCGCCAACGTGACCTACGTGGGCCATCCCCTGCTGGACACCATCGGCACGCCCCCCAGCCGGGAGCAGGCCCGCCGCGAGCTGGGCCTCGATCCTCAGGCCCCTGTGCTGCTGCTGATGCCAGCATCCCGCCGCCAGGAACTGCAGTACCTGCTGCCCCACATCGTGGCGGCGGCGTCCGAACTGCAGCGCCGCCAGCCTGGCCTGCAGGTGCTGGTGCCTGCAGGCCTGACGGGGTTTGAGGGTCGGCTGAGCCACCAGCTGCAGCGCTGCGGGCTGCGGGCCAGGGTGATCCCCGCCAGCGACGCCGATCGGCTCAAGCCCCTGCTCTGCGCGGCCGCCGACCTGGCGCTGGCCAAGTCGGGCACGGTGAACCTGGAGCTCGCCCTGCGGGGGGTGCCGCAGGTGGTGGTGTACCGCGTCAGCTGGCTCACGGCCTTCGTGGCCCGCCATCTGCTGCACTTCAGCGTGCCCCACATCTCCCCGGTGAATCTGGTGCTGGGCGAGCGGCTGGTGCCGGAACTGCTTCAGGAGGCGCTCCACCCTGCCGCCATCGTTGAACAGGCTGTGCCCCTGCTGGAGCAGGGGAGCACCGAGCGGCTGGCCATGCTCGCCGGCTACAGGCGCGTGCGCCGGGAGCTCGGGGAACCGGGCGTCACCGACCGCGCCGCCGTTGCCATTCTCGATCAGGTGCAGAGCGGTGTGCTCGCCACCACCCCGCCCGCTGTCTCCTTGTGAGCCTCTCCGCGCCACCGTGGCGTGAGCTTCGCCCCTGGGTGGCCGTAGTTGCCCTGCTGGTGCTGATCGGGGGGCTGGGCAGCTGGCCAGTGCCTGCCGCACGGGCGTCCGTGCCGCCCTCCGCCCCCCAGGAGCTGGTGCTGGCGGGCGGCTGCTTCTGGTGCCTGGAGCACGACCTGGAGACCCTCCCGGGGGTGCTGGATGTGGAGAGTGGCTACAGCGGTGGACGACAGCCCCGGCCCAGCTACGGCCAGGTCTCGGCCGGCGGCACGGGCCATCAGGAAAGCGTGCGTGTGCGCTTCGACCCAGGCCGCACCAGCCTCGACGTTCTGCTGCAGGCTTACTGGCGCACGATCGATCCCCTTGACGGCGGCGGCCAGTTCTGTGATCGGGGCGACTCCTACCGGCCGGTGATCTTCACGGCCGGGGCCGAGCAACGCAGCCTCGCCCTGGCCAGCCGCCGTCAGGCAGCCCGCGAGCTGGGACTGGCCGAGGCGGAGCTCGCGGTGACCATCCAGCCGCTGCAGCGCTTCTGGCCGGCGGAGGACTATCACCAGAACTACGCTGAGACCCATCCACTGCGCTACGGCTACTACCGCTGGGCCTGTGGCCGGGACCGGCGCCTCGATTCCCTGTGGGGGGCCGCCGCCGGCTCTTCCAGGCCGTGGGCAGCGGCGGTTGGCCCAAGCGGCTGATGCGGTTAGCGTGGTTCCTTCGCGCTGCAGGTTTGGTATGTATCTGCTGACCATCCGCGATGGCCTGCAGACCCGCCATGTGGGTCCCTACCAGAGCCCCAAGCAGGCTGCGCACGACCTCGATCGCCTCTTGCCCCTCTGCAGCGAGAAAGCCCGTTGGCAGATCCATGCGCTGGAGTCGCCTCAGGAACTGCTCAGCAGCCTGAGTTCCTCGGGTAGCGCACCGATCGGCCGGGGGGTGGTGGCAGGACGACTCAGCAGCGTGGCCTGAAGCCCGAGCGGCGGGCCCTCACCCCTGCCGGGGGTAGCCGCGCAGCAGTCCACTTTCCACCATCAGTCCCACCCCCGAGTTGATCAGGATCAACCCGAAGATTCCATACCAGAACCAGGGACCGGGTGCCTGCAGCAGTTTCAGTGGCAGGGTACCGGCGGCATCGGAGGCCAGTTCGGTTCGCTTGATCAGTTCCTCCAGCCCTTTGCGGATCACCGCTTCTCCGAACAGGCACAGGCCTGCGGGCAACAGCAGCACGCCGAGTTGGGCCTTGACGTACCAGCGGATCTTCTTCACGGCCATGGGGCTGGGGGGCGGCGTGGCGGCCAGGCAAACCTAGGCCTGCGCAGCCAGAGGAGCGCCGCTGCAGACCCAGTTCACCAGGGTGCGCACCCCGAAACCCGTGGCGCCGGCGGGATCCATACCTCGGCCCTTGTCGCTCCACACCGTGCCGGCGATGTCCAGATGGGCCCAGGGCACTCCCTTGCTCACGAAGTCCTGCAGGAACAGGGCGGCTGTGATGGCACCACCGGGTCGGGGGCCGGTGTTCTTGATGTCGGCCACCGGACTCTTGAGCCCCGCCTTGTAGGAGCTGCGCAGGGGCATGGGCCAGAGGCTTTCGCCCCCGGCGGCGGCGGCGGCCTGCAGGGCCTGGGAAAGCCCATCACTGCAGGACCAGAGCCCCGCCATCTCCTCGCCCAGGGCGATCACACAGGCGCCGGTGAGGGTGGCCAGATCGACTACGGCATCGGGTTCCAGCTTGCAGGCGTAGACCAGGGCATCGGCCAGGGTGAGGCGGCCTTCGGCATCGGTGTTGTTGATCTCGATCGTCATGCCGTTCGAGGCCGTGACGATGTCGCCGGGATGCACGGCTCCACCACTGATCATGTTCTCGCAGGAGGCCACGATCACATGCACCTCCACCCCCGCCGGCTTGAGTTCGGCGATGGCACGGGCGGCCCCGAGCACGGCGGCACTGCCCCCCATGTCGTACTTCATCATCTCGATCTGGGAGCCGGCTGTCTTGAGGTTGTAGCCGCCGGAATCAAAGGTCAGCCCCTTGCCCACCAGCGCCACCCGCCGCTGCACGATGCCGGCGGGTCGGTAGGTGAGATGGATGAACTTGGGCGGCAGGTCCGAACCCTGGGCCACCCCCAGGTAGGCCCCCATCCCCAGGGCCTGGCAGTCCTCCCGCTCCAGCACCCGCAGCTCCAGGCCATGGTCGCTGGCGATGGCCGCAGCCGTTTCGGCCAGAAAGCCGGGGGTGGCCGCATTGGGAGGGGCCGCAACCAGCTGGCGTGCCAGTTCCACCCCAGCACAGGTGCCGTTGACGGCGTCCAGCGCCGAAGCGCTGGACGCCGGCAGGCCGATCAGGCTCACCACCGCCGGCACAGGCTGAGGCTCGCGCTCGCTCTTGAAGCGCTGGTCGCTGTACAGGCTCAGCCGCACGGCCTCGGCTATCGCCCGGCCTGCGGCGGGGCTCGCCAGTCCTTCGCAGGGCAGGGCCAGGCCCAGGTGCTGCGCCGCGGCCGCGGCCGCGGCGCGTCCAGCCGTGGCCGCGGCGGCCCGCAGGCCGTCCAGTCCAAACTCCTCAGGCGCGCCCAGCCCCACCACGATCAGCGTGCGTGGCAGGCCCGAGAGACGTTCCAGCGTCAGGAACTCCCCCGGCTTGGCCTTGAAGCGCCGTTGCTCGAGGCGCTCCGGTAGGTCGTCGCCGAAGGCTGCGCCCAGCTGGGCGCGCAGGGGGTGGGGTGGGATCTCCTCAGCGCTGCTGAACAGCCCCACCGCCAGGGTATCCCCACTCCAGTGACCGAGGGCAGTGGTGAGTTCGTCGGGGATGCAGCGGAACTCCATGGCCCTGGCTGGATGGCAGGCGATCGTAGCCAGCGGCCTCAGTCGCCATCAGCGGTGAAGGGGGTGCCCCAGCGCTGGCGGGTTTCCTTGTTGAAGGGAGGTAGCCAGCGCTGAATCAGAGCCTGCTCGAAGGCCTGCCGCGGGCGCGCAGCCTGCGGGGCGTCTAACCAGAAGCGGATGTTCGGTCTGCTGGTGATCCGCACCCTGGCCAGGGCTTCGCTGTAGGACGCCAGATAGCGCTTGCAGTCGTGCTCTCCCTTCCAGCGGCGATCGGCGCGGCCGGTCTCACCCACGTAGAGCAGCAACGGCTGGAGCCCCTGCCCGGGCCCATCGGCAAGGCTGTCCAGCACGAAGTAGAGGGCCGCTCCCCGCTGGGGTGGATCGGGCCAGCGCCAGAAACTCAGGGGCTGGGCCTGCAGACGCAGAGGGTTGAGGCTGGCGGGGGAATCGAGCGGCTGGGCAGTGGTGATGGCCGCGTTCGGCTGCAGCGGCTCGAACAGCTCCACCTGCCGCCCGCGATCCCCCCCGGCGAACAGCGGGGCCTGATGGCGGGCCAGGGCCCACTGCCAGGCCTGGAGCTGATGCCTGAGCAGCGGCAGTTCCGCAGCGCCACCACAGCCCCCGCCCCGGGCCGCGGCGGCGCTGAACAACTCTCCCTGCCGTGCTGCGCCCATGGATCCGCGTCGGCGTCAGGCGGAACGTGGAGCCGGCGGCAACACCGGCCCGGCCTTGCCGTCGCTGAAGCACACTCTGCCGATCCAGGCCTCCACCAGATCGGGCGGCAGCTGCAGCCGCCCCTGCAGGTCGGCCAGATCGCGAAAGGGTCGGCGTGCCCGCTCGACCAGCAGGCGCTGGCGGCGTTCTTCTGTCAGGCCCAGCTGGTCCAGCTGGGCCGCCCCAGCCCGGTTGAGATCGAGCCGCTGGACCGCCGAGGCGGACTGCACAGGCTGGCCGTACCAACGGAAGCGGAGCACCGGCAGCCAGCCCTGCAGCTGCCTGGCCGGCATGTCCAGCAGCCTTTGGAGATCCTCGGCACCGCTGAGTTGCACACCGCCGGCCTGCAGGCGCATCAGCAGATCCACCTGTTCGTCAGTGATGCCCGGCAGCCGACTCCAGTCGGCGGCTCCGGCCCGGTTCACGTCCAGCCGCCAGCCCAGCGCGGCGGCATGCCGCACCTCTTCGGCGGAGGCGAGGCGGCGCTGGGGATCCTGGCGCAGCTTCAGCAGCAGCAACTCCCGCTCAATCTGCTCCTGATGGGGATCGGGCTGGTCAGCGGTTGGCGGCGCTGTCGGTTGCCTCGGGCCGGGGCCGGTTCGCCGCGCCGCTGCCGGCAGCTGGCCGCTCAGGATCAGCAGCTGCCGTGCCAGGGGATCCAGCCAGTGGGGCCTGGCCATGGTGAACCTGTCCGTCTGCAGCAGCCAGCTGAAACTAGCGGCAGGGCTAGGCCTCGGGCCAGTCGATCAGGCCCCAGCGCAGCCCCAGCACGGCGGCATGGGTGCGATCCCGGGCGGGCAGCTTGCCCAGCAGGCTGCTGATGTGGCACTTCACCGTGTCCGGGGCGAGAAACAGGGCCTTGCCGATCTCAGCATTGGTCACCCCCGCGGCCACCAGGGCGAGCACCTGGAGCTCCCGCTCACTGAGGGGCTGGCGAGGGCCAGCACCTTCATGGCCCCGCCGGTAGTCCCGCCGCAGGGCTCGGTCGATGTAGATGCCGCCGCCACTGACCACGCTCAGGGCGGCGATCAGGGCTCCGGAACCGAAGCTCGACTCCAGCACCAGGCCATCACAGTCGCCATCGATCGCCCGGCGGATGGCGTGGCGTCGATGCTCCCGGTTCAGCAGCAGCAGCACCCGCAGGTCGGGATGCTCGGCCTTGAGGCTGATGGCCGTCTCGATGCCGTCCCCCTGTTCCAGCACATCGCTGATCACCAGCATGCTGGGTTTTTCCGCAGTCACGACCGCTGTGGCTTCGCGCGCAGTGGTGACCGCCGCCAGCAGCACGGCAGCGGGTCTGGCCTGGGGCGCCAGGAGGGTGAGCAGGGCGCGGTTTCCCAGGCAGAGCACCAGCCGGGCGTCCCGGAGCAAGTCCCGGCTCTGGCGGGCATTGGACTCCAGCTGGGCCAGCAGCGGTGCGAAATCCACGGGCCGCGAGGCGATCAGGGCCTGCTGCCATCGTGGGCAGCAGGCCGGCAGGTGTCCGCTCCTGTGTACGGACCTTTACGTCTTTCCACACTCGCCCCTGCTGCCGTCGTTGTTCAGAATCAACTCCTGTGCCACCCCGGCCCCACCCCGATGGCCTTCTTCGACTCCGACATCGTCCAGGACGAGGCCAGGCGCCTGTTCGGCGACTACCAGCAGCTGATGCAGCTGGGCAGTGAGTATGGGAAGTTCGATCGGGAAGGCAAAAAGCTCTACATCGCCCGCATGGAAGATGTGATGGAACGCTATCGCGTGTTCATGAAGCGCTTTGAATTGTCCGAAGATTTCCAGGCCAAGCTCACGGTGGAGCAGCTGCGCACCCAGCTCGGCCAATTTGGCCTCACGCCGGACATGATGTTTCAGCAGATGCAGCAGACCCTGGAACGCATGAAGAGCGAACTGGAGAAGCAGCTCTGAGCGCTGCTGGTGTGACTGCCTACGATCAGGCGCTGACGCCATGCCCGCGGGCGCCGATGACTTCAGCCCCCCCTTCCGCTCAGCCCCCCCTGCCTGGCTGGCTCCTGCGCGGTGTGGCCGATCTCTTCCCGGCTGGGGCAGACAGCGGCGAGGTCGTTCAGGCTGCCGACCCAAGCCAGTCCCTTGCCGCCCGCCTGGCGGAAGCCCAGCGACTCGAGCGCCCACTGCGCGTGAAACTTGGCATCGATCCCACCGGCGCCGACATTCACCTGGGGCATTCGTTGCTGTTTCGCAAGCTGCGGGCGTTCCAGGATGCCGGCCACACGGCGGTGCTGATCATCGGCGACTTCACCGCCCGTATCGGTGATCCCACCGGCAAGAGTGCCACCAGAGTGCAACTCAGCCCCGACGCGGTGGAGGCCAATGCCTCCACTTACCTGACCCAGTTGGGTCAGGGACAGCCGCCCGAGCATGCCCTGCTGGATTTCTGCACACCTGGACGCCTGGAAATCCGCCGCAACAGCGAATGGCTCGCGCCTCTCGACCTGCCGCGGGTGATCGAGCTTTTGGGCGTCAGCACCGTGAACCAGATGCTTGCCAAGGAGGACTTCGCCAGGCGCTATGGCTCGGGCACCCCCATCTCCCTGCATGAGTTTCTCTACCCCCTGCTGCAGGGGTACGACTCGGTGCAGGTGCAGGCGGATGTGGAGATGGGGGGAACGGATCAGAAATTCAACGTGGCCATGGGCCGAGACCTGCAGCGCCACTTCGGCCAGCGTCCACAGTTCGGCCTGCTGCTGCCGATCCTGCCTGGCCTCGACGGGGTTCAGAAGATGAGCAAGAGCCTCGGTAACACCGTGGGGCTGAGCGAAGACCCCCTCTCGATGTATTCGAAGCTGGAGAAACTGCCCGATGCGGTTGTGGATGCCTACCTCACACTGCTCACCGATCTCGACCTGGACAGCCTTGCGACCAATCCACGCGAGCGCCAGAAGGCCATGGCCCTGGAGATCACATGCCTGCGACATGGCGCGGCGGCGGCCCAGCGGGCCCAGGCCGATGCCGCCATGCTTGTGGCCGGGGCGGCCGGCAGCGATGCCGCCGCGGCCGAGGTGCCCGAGGCCTCCCTCCATGCCGTCAGCTTCCCCGTCAGCGCCTTCCATCTGCTCAGGGCCCTGAGTCTGTGCTCCAGCAGCAGTGATGCCCGGCGCCAGATCAAAGGTGGTGGCGTGCGGCTCAATGGCGAGAAGCTGCTCGATCCCAACCTGGAGTTCGGAGCTGCCGCCGAGCTGCACGGCAAGGTGCTGCAGCTCGGCAAGAAGACCTTCAGGCGCCTGGTCTGATCCGCTGGCCTATGAGCGTGATAGGATCAGGAGCTGCGCGAGCGAGAGCTGGCTGTTTGAGGACCTGAGGCTTTAGCCAGAGCGGAGAGATCCG
>JBCBTI010000001.1:0-283319 GCA_039818745.1 Cyanobacteria bacterium J06638_7 | reverse complement strand
GATCGGAGCCCTGTTGTCGCGTCCTGAGACCCGCCTATGTAGTTGCGCGGACCCGCCTACCTAATCGTCGCCGAACACGCTGGAAGCATTCGATTTCGAGGCCCAGCCGTCGATCGACCCGGCCCAGATCCGTGAGCTGGCGACCTGCCGCTGGGTGGCCAACGGCGACACCCTGCTGCTGCTTGGGCCACCTGGCGTGGGCAAGACCCACCTGGCGGTGGCACTGGGCCGGGAGGCTGTTCGGCTCGGTCACAGCGTCCAGTACGTCGGCGCCATGGAGCTGATCAGCGCGTTGGCCAAGGCCCAGGCGCAACATGCCCTGGAGGCCCGGCTGACGCAGTACGCCAAAACCCGGCTGCTGATCATCGATGAGCTGGGCTACCTGCCGCTGGAGCCGAACGCGGCGTACCTGTTCTTCCAGCTGATCTCCCGCTGCTATCAGCGCGGCAGCGTGCTGATCACCTCCAATCGACCCGTCATGGAGTGGGGCGAGGTGTTTGGCGATCAGGTGGTCGCCACGGCGATCCTCGATCGGCTGCTGCACCACAGCCACGTGCTGACGATCCGCGGCGACAGCTACCGGCTCAGGGAGAAGCGGCGCAGCGGTCTGATCCGCCCGCAGGCGGGCGGTTCCTCCTCACCGGACAGCGCTGGCCTACGGCCACCACCGCCCGGTGAGGAGGCCTAAGGGGAACCAGGATCAAGCGGCACAGATGCCGCAGCCAACACCAACGACACGACACCCACCGATGAAACACCGATCCAAGGACCGCCGTAAGGCCCCCATCAGCAGGCCATCAGGTGGACCAGTTTTCGTGTCGCCGGAGGACCAAAAGCGGATGTCGCTTGACACTGACGATGGCCCAAACTGAACAAGTGGTTACCGGATCCGCATAAAGTCCCGACGACGCTGGGGTGCGAGCTCAGCAACCCAGACCCAAGAAGCGAATTGGAGCAGGTGACCAGGGTCGGTGAGGGTGAATAGGCTGACCAGGGGAAAAGGCTGGGCATGGTTACCGGACCCGCCTATTCAGCGTTGCTTCGACCGTGTTTTTACGGTTGTTCTTTTTGCCTAGGATGCTTGCACGGCTAAGCAACATCAAGCTCGAGCCGACACCGCCTGCTAGCCGAACGACGTTCGTCAAGAACGGCGGTGCGGCTCAGCTAGTAGTTGGACTGACCGGCGAGTGCCTTGGAGAGATTGGATAAGATTGGGCCAGCCAGCTAACTAGCCAGTGTCTTATCATGAGTGAAAAGAAGCCAAGAAAAGTATTTTATGAGTGCAAGATGGCGAATAGTGGTAATACATTCGAGATTGGAGTGGCTTGCGACGAAGACGGTACTCTTCACTTTAAGCCAGTTACTGAGGTTAGCGATGCTCATGTCACCTCTCAGTACGAGAGGACCAAGAAGCCCAAGGTACTGTCCAAAGTCTCTACTGGCAATCGCGTAGCGAAGGTCAGCATTAACAAGGCAATTACTGATTATGACCAGCTGTTGGCAGTTGATACCAATACCAAAGAGGTTGCCGGGCGCGCGCTCTCGGTTACGGCAGTAGTGATTGCCAAGCTTCGATCATCAGCGACAGGCCGATTTGTTTGCCAGTATGAAATACCAACATTCATTGCATTCACTTCACTACTTGGACCACCTGAGCGCCTTGGCTGGGTATTTGCACTTAAGGAGTTGTTGCGCTGCAATCGAATCAGCCTAAATTCCAGCATCGGGATGATCGTTGATTCTGACCTTGGCCTTCTACCGGAGTTTAATAGCCGGAGAATGCCTCTGATTGGGAACGAATACCTCTTGGGTTGCGTAGAGCTTCTTTATGGATCAGCCGATATAGGATCTTCCGAGCTAATCCCCAATAGGCTCATCAAGGAAGCCGACAAGGTGTCAAGCAGGATACTCAAAGAGTACGCAGATGGCGGAAGAGTTCTCGATCTACGCATTGTACCTGGAAATCCATGTTTAACGTATGCAATCCATTGGCTCAATACCAGTGCTGAGGCAGTCCAACATCAAGATCCAGCGGCCGGGGCCAATGATGCCTGATGAATGCACTGAGCTGCTTCCCGCCGCTGATCTTGAGCGTTAGAAGGATGGGTAGGAGGAGGAGGCTGTCGACTCAATCCCTTGGGTAGACGTGCCCAGGCTCCCTTTGGCAAGCCAGGGGGGAGGCTGTTCAATGATTTCCTGGCTAGGGTGGAGCACGAATGCAAGGGAGATCCAAAGAAAGGAATGGAAAACCTCTATGAAGCTGTCGTTGAGCCTGACGGAAGAATACGACTCAATACATCAGTACACCTAGAAAAGGGCCTCAAGGTCTTGGTCGCAGTGCCACGAAGCGAGAAGGATTCAGCTTTCAGTGGAATTGCATTAAGCGAACCCTCGCTTTCAAAAGATTGGCTCAATCAGGATGAAGAAGAAGCATGGGCACACCTTCAATAGGGGATGTTGAAATTATCCCATTTCCCTATTCTGATCTATCCCAATCCAAGCGCAGACCTGCTCTGGTTCTAGCTGAAGCGGGCAGAGGTGATTTTCTGCTATGCCAGATCACCAGCAAGCAATATGGCGATCTTCATGCCTTGTCCCTCAAAGAGTCCGACTTCATCTCCGGAGGCATCAAGCGAGACAGTTTCATCCGTGGCACCAAGCTCTTTACTGCCAATGAGGCTCTCATTCTTGGAGTTGCTGGCCATCTCACCCATTCCAAGCTTTCAGAAGTTGTTTCCCAACTTATTGATATCCTATCTGCTTGCCTGACAGATGAAACCTTCTAACATCCAGATACAGAAGGCGGGAGTGATGGCTGTCTTCTATGCCCAAATTCATGCCCGCTTCTGATCTGGAGCGTTATGCCACCTAAAGACCAAAGGAAAACTCATGAAGATGCTAACCTATTCGATCGTCATTAGTAAGCCTCAAGACGTCGTTTTCAAGACAATGACCGATAAGTCTGTCTACCCAGGCTGGGCAAAGGCATGGGGTGAAGGAATGACCTATGAAGGTGAATGGAAACAAGGTGAGCACATTTCATTCTTTGACCAGACACAAGGGGGTACGAAAGTTTTAGTTGAAGAAATAGTGCCCAATGAATCAATAAAGACCAAGCACGTTGCAATGGTGAATCAACAGAACATTGAAATTGAACTCGCTGATGACATGATGCGGAAATGGATTGGCTCTCAAGAAAATTATTACTTCAAAGAGAAGAGTGAAAACGAGACAACTCTTGAGGTAGTTATGATTACAGACGAAGCCTTTGAAAAGATGATGGAGGCATGGCCAAAAGCGCTGCAGCTTCTGAAAGAGATTTGTGAGGCATAACCCGGCGGGTTACCTTGGCGTTAGTTTGACGTTGCAAAGCCACTGATGCAGGGCCTCTTGGTGGGTTGCATGGGTTTCTGGTTACAATGGGTTTAGGAGGTGCGTCATGTCAGTGCTCATTGATGAGAAGCTAGAGGAGATCGCCGCAGCTTGCCAGCGATATGGGATTGAGCGTCTGTTTGTCTTTGGCTCAGCGTTGAGGGAGGACTTTAGGCCCGGAGAAAGCGATATAGACCTTCTTGTTGAGTTTGGTCCACTCGAAATCACCAAGCGCTTCCATGCCTATCTTGACGCTCGCGAAGCGTTCAGGAATATCTTTCAAGCCGACGTTGATTTGGTGATGCAGGGAGCGGTGAAGAATAAAGTTATCGCTGGCGAGATTGATCGAACAAAGCAGCTGGTTTATGGCACGTGATCTATCCGCCTATTTTCAGGATATCCTTGAAGCCTGCAATTCGATTGAAGACGTCATGAGCGGCGTCTCGTTGGAAGAATACCGAAGTAAGCGTGCTGTGAGATCTGCAGTCGAGCGAGAGTTCATCATTATTGGTGAAGCCCTTAGAAGGGTCAGTGCCCTCGATGAGACGCTGCTTAGTTCCATATCCAATTCTCGCGCGATCGTTGATTTTCGAAACCTGCTTGCTCATGACTATGGAGCAGTTGATGACGATGCCGTTTTCGGGCTTGTCTATTCAGACCTGATCGTGCTGAAGGCGGAGGTTGGCGAGTTGCTGGATGACTGCCCCGACGCAAACTAGCCATTCCATTCACCTGAGCCGCATCCGGGGCGTCTCTGCTTCCTGCCTGAGCTCATTGCGCCCAGGTGATGGCAAGCGCTGGCCAGATCGGCGCGCTTTCATTCGACATAGGTTACCCATGGGAGTAGTTAATGAGAAATCCGCGTAGGGGAACAGCCTGCGCTGCGTTCTGTGTGCAAACCCATAGTCCTCAATTCAAATCCAATGATTACGTTTATGAGCCGATCAGATCGCTCTTTTGCCCAGGTCGACCGCCCCCTGCTTGACGCAGCAGGTTTTAAGGTTTCACGACATGGAAGAAACATTGGGGCATCGCATGGAGCTTGAAATACTCCTCATCTTTCAAGGTTCTGGTCATGCCTCTGCCTAGGGGAAAGTAATCTCCTGCTTCTCACTCCCGTCAAAGGCGTCCCCAGAAACTGTGTCGAGTCACGCCACAGTTTTGCTGATGCGCTCCTGCAGCTGCGCAGAGGTCGTTTCATCATCAGCAAACGTAGGTGCTTCAACACCGCTGACCCGCGCTGATGCGTTCTTGGAGGTACCGCAGGCAATGCAAACTTGCGAGGCGAACGGAAGCATGTCGGGGGCCAGACGTAATGGCCCAAAGGCGTCCAGACTGAAACTGCTTTGCCACGGCAATGGGCCAAAATAGCCAGGCCCATGTTGAAGACTGGCATGGTTGTGAAAGTTCGGTTATCGGTTAGGCTCCACGATTGATGAATCAAAACAACCAAATCACCGCCGAGCTGGGGCAGAGGTGTCTTACCTGAAATCAGTCCGGCCGTTGCTGTTTCCCGGGGCCACAGTCACGATTGAATCACACATCTGTGCCCCCCAGTACGCCTTCAAGCTGCATTTCCTTCAAAACGCGGTCTTGAATGGGCTGTTTTGCAGCGTTCATTTCGTCCACTCCCCAAGTAATGCCAACAACCGTACGTGTAGGGCGCTTGCCAGCGGGCATCTCGGCCAGCTCCAGATAGGTATCGATCACGAGGTGCGGCCTTGGCGCTTCCTCACTCTGCAAGAACGTTGCAAAGTGCTGGCCCATCGCATTGGGAACACCGGCCAAGTCGCCATAACTTGCCAGTACATCGTCGCGCTCCGGTGCCTTGCCACCTACGAGCAACCCCGTGCCGAACGGGCCAGGCTGCACGAGAGCGACATCAATCCCAAAGGGCGACACCTCGTAGCGCAAACCCTGCACATAGCCCTCCAGTGCGTGCTTGGTGGCGCTGTAGGTCGAGAAGAAGGGGGGCGAGATCTGACCAACCAGAGATGACGTGTTGATGATCAGGCCCGACCTGGCCGCGCGCATGGCCGGCAGTACCGCCTGCATGGTGCGGATGGCGCCGTAGTAGTTGATTTCCATCTGCTCCTTCGCCTGGGCGATGCTGAAGGCCTCGGTGATGCCCAGGTACATGACGCCGGCATTGTTGATCAGCACATCTACCGGCCCCTGAGCCTGGATGAGGGCAAAGGCCGCCGCGACCGAGCCATCATCGCTCACATCCATGTCGATGACCGAAACATTGTCCGAGTACGCCTCCAGCGCCGCTTTCTTGGCTGCGTTTCGACCCTCCGCATCGCGCAGGGTTCCCCACACCCGATAGCCCTTGTCAGCGAACGCCTTGGCGGCGCCTTCGCCAAAACCGCTGCTGCAGCCCGTGATCACGACCACTTTGTTTGAACCGTCCATCCCAGGGAGCTCCGATTGAAAGGCTTGAAACCCATGGCGTCGGATTTCGTACCGCACGGTAACATGAATACGTACCGACCGGTACGAACGTGCCCAGGCCCTTTTGGGCAGGGCGGTGAACTCGCCTCGCGATGAGCAATGCCGACTCTGGTGTCCGCCCCGGGCGCCCCACGACCCGGAACCGGGAACACGTGCTTGAAACGGCGATGAACGCCTATTGGCAAGAGGACAGGTCCGCCGTCTCGGTCAATGCCGTCTGTGGCCTGGCGGGCGTCTCCAAGCCATCGCTTTACCGTGAATTTGGAAGTGAAGATGGCCTGACCGCAGCCGTATTGGCGCGCTATGGCCAGACTGTTCTTGCGTCCTTGCAGGTGCTTCTCGCCAGCCCGCAGACCTACAGCGCCAAGCTGGATGCTCTGATTAGCTTTGCCAGCGATGACCCGAAGATGGACGCGGGTTGTTTGTTCGTGAAGATGCGCGCTAATCGCTCCCGCTTGGGCCCTCAAACGCAAGCCCTTCTGACAGCAATGGAGGCAAAGCTGCAGAGGCACTATGCGGGATTGTTCACTGAGGCTGTTGAGCGAGGTGAATGGCGCGGCGGCATCGCCACTGATTTGGCTGCCAGCTACCTGCAGGAGCAACTCGGCATGGCGCTCTCCCAGCGTGCAGCAGGCAAGAATCCGGATGCAGTCCGTGCATGTCTGGAGCTGGCGATGGCGGTGCTCCGCTAACAATCCACCATTTGTGTCGGTGATGATCTAAACCCATGTGCTGAATCGTGGTGCCCTGGGTGTTTTCAGCCCGGCCGATGAATTGTGAAGATGTATCAGGCCTCACCCACGGTTATCTGATCCGCAACTAACACTTCTGGCAATGGCACTGGCCATCAAGAATCCTTTGTTTTGGGGGCGCATTCGGTTCCGTGCACAAGTGCGCCGTGGGGGATAGGCTGACTGGGTGGATGCACTGGAGATGGTTACCGGACCCGCCCATTGTGTGTAAGGTTGCTGTGGATCCTCGGCCAGATAGTCTGGACAGGCAAGAATGAAGCTACTACTCATCGGCAGCTGGCACAAGACGACTTTGCAGGACATTGGGGCAAGGTTTGCTTCGGGAGATCATTCCTCTCCGCCGAAGCCCTGCGAGGTCATCACACGCTGGCACGATCCCTCGGCAAAGCGGTTTTGGCTCGTCGTGCAAGCGCCCGACTCAAGGATCATCCAGGAATGGATGTCTCGCTGGACAGACATCGTCAGTTGGGAGACTCACTGCGTGCTCAACGATGATGAGGTCGGAGAGATGCTTGCCACTCTGCTGTAAGCACTCCTGTTTGTGCGCAGGGGCAGGCAACCTAACCACCGGCTGCAGTTCACCGGCTGCGGCCGCGTGTCCTCCCTCCGACGCCCCCTTGGCATCACGCATCCCGGTCGCCCTCCGCTGCACTACGCCGCCTCCAGGTCCTCCCCCCGCCCCTCCTCCTGCGGCGCTCGATACAGCCCCACATCCACCCCGATGTGCTGATCCGGGCGGCCCGTGATCAGCAGTGCGGTGCGCTGCCTCGTGGCGAT
Source organism: Cyanobacteria bacterium J06638_7 (assembly GCA_039818745.1). Taxonomy (GTDB): domain Bacteria; phylum Cyanobacteriota; class Cyanobacteriia; order PCC-6307; family Cyanobiaceae; genus NIES-981. The sequence goes on along the minus strand of JBCBTI010000001.1, from coordinate 275,964 downwards.
CTGCCACATCCATTTGCTGAACAGGGCGATGCGGTTCTCGGTGTCGGGAATGAAGGCGAGGTGCGCCAGGGCCCAGAGGATCCAGCCTGGCAGTCCGGTGACATGCCAGCCGCGCAGGTCGGCCACCGCGTACCAGGGGCCGATCACAGCCATGCTGCCCAGATCCAGCCAGCGGAAGGGCTGCACCGTGCGCCCCTGCAGCCGCGCCAGGATGTCCTTGGCGACCCAGCCGCCCATCTGCACCGCCGGGCCGGCCATTCCCGGCAGCGGCCTAGCATCGGCCGTGTGGCCATAGTTGCAGAGATCGCCCACGGCCCGGATCTCCGGGTGGCCGGGCACGCTGAAATCCGGCTGCACCACAAGCCGCCCGCCGCGGTCCAGCGCGCAGCCGCAGCGCTCGGCCAGCAGCCGGCCCAATCGGGAGGCACGCACCCCCGCCGTCCAGCAGATCGTGGCCGCCTCCAGCTCCCGCCCGCCCGCCGTGCCGCTCAGCCGCACCCGCCCCGGCGCGATCGCCTCCACCTTCGCCCCGAGCCGCAGCTCCACCCCGGCGTCCTGCAGGTAGCAGGCGGCGGCGGTGCCCAGCTCCGGGGCCATCGCCGGCAGCACCCGCTCCACCACATCCACCAGGATCACCCTGCAGTGGTGCTGGTGGAGCTGCTTGAAATCCCGCCGCACCGCCCGGTGCATCAGCTCGATCAGTGAGCCGGCCAGTTCGCAGCCGGCCGGCCCGGCGCCCACCACCACCACCGTCTGCAGAAAGCGGCGACGCTGCGGATCGCCGGTCTGTTCCGCCTCCTCCAGAGCCATCAGCAGACGCCGGCGGATCTCATCGGCGTGCTCCAGGATCTTCATCGGCGGTGCCAGCGGCCGCCACTCCTCCCGCCCGAAGTAGGTGCTGCCCGAACCGCTGGCCAGGATCAGCTGGTCATAGCTGTAGCGCAGGTCGTTGAACACCACCTCCTTGGCCTCCGGGTCGATGTCCACCACCTCCCCCAGCAGGATCTGGATGTTGGGAGCGTCACCCACGATCTGGCGCAGCGGCGACGCCACGTCCGCCTCGCTCACCAGCCCGGAGGCCACCTGATACAGCAGCGGCTGGAAGAGGTTGAAGTTGCGCTTGTCGATCAGGGTCACCCGCACCGGCTGGCGGGCGAACACCTGGCAGGCCTTGAGCCCGGCGAACCCCCCACCCACGATCAGCACATGGGGCCAGGCGCGCATCGCCTCGGCCGGGGGGTCGAGCTCCAGGAAGAACCGTTCCATGGGCCGGCGCGGGCCTGGGGTGACCGAGACCCTATGGGCATCACACCAGCCGGCCCGGTAGCTGTGCACACCACGCGAGAGGTGCTGGCTTCAGCCAGCCAGGGAGCGTCCCTTCCAGGTCCAGCCCACGCCACTGAGGGTTCGCCGCACCGAGGCGGGACCGATCGCGCCCACCACCAGCCCCCCGGCGCCCATCAGCCACCAGTGCCGCAGGGGCAGCTGGAAGCGCCCGCGCATCCACAGCCGCAGGGCCAGCTGCAGGCCGATGCCCAGCAGCGCCGCCACCAGGGCCAGTGCCGGCACGGGCCGCTGAGTGGGCAGCAGTGCCGCCGCGATCGCCGCCGCCGGGGCCAGCAGCCAGGGCGCGCTGAACATCAGGGGCACCACGGCGGCGGCGCCCAGGGCAACGGGCACGCTGCCCAGACCCAGCAGCCAGTTCTTGCTCCAGCCCTCCCACAGCGCCGCGAAATTCGCATACATGTGCACCTCCAGCGCATCCAGGCCCAGCAGAAAGCGCAGCCGCTGCCCCCCCGCCTTGATCCGGCGTGCCAGGGCCAGATCCTCCACCACCTCCGCCGCCAGGGCCCGGTGGCCGCCGGTGGCCTCGTAGGCCGAGCGGCGAAAGAGCATGAAGGGGCCCGCCGCGAAGGCCGTGGCGCTGGCCGGGTCGTTGGTGGCGGCGATCGGGAAGCTCAGCCCCAGCAGAGCGAGCATGATCGGCTGCACCATCCACTCCGCCACGCAGGAGCAGCTGAGCCGCGGCGCCAGGCTGAACAGATCGGCCCCTTCCGACACCGCCTGGCCCAGGGCCCGCCGCAGGGCTGTGGGTTGCAGGCGCACGTCGGCGTCCAGGAAGAGCACCCAGTCGCTGGACACCTGCTCCATCGCCCGGCTGCAGGCCCAGTTCTTGCCCACCCAGCGCTCTCCGCCCGGTCTTGGCCCGGCCTGCAGCACCGCAAAGGCCTCCTCCTCTGCGCCGAGGCGCACCGCTGCCTCGCGGGCCCTGGCCACCGTGGCGTCGTTGGAGTCATCGTCCACCAGCAGCACCCGCCAGTGAGGGCAGGGCGGCGTGCTGGCCAGCAGGCTGGAGAGGCAGGCCGCGATGTTGGCCTCTTCGTTGTAGGCGGGCACCACCACCGTGAGGGAGGTGTCCGGCGCCTCCCCGGCCGCTTCCCGCAGCCCCGGTGCCCGGCTGAACACCCGCACCAATCCGGCCAGCAGGATCACCAGGCCGAGGGCCGCCGCGCTGGCGGTGAGCAGCAGCGCCCACACCAGAGCCACGCCGGCGCTCACGCCGACTGCAGCGGCGTCAGCCCACAACAGCGATCCTGGCCGGCGGAACGGAGATCAAGCGGCAGGGCACGGCCCGGACGTTGCCGCCTCATCCTCGCTCCCCCGCCCGGCTGCCGCCCAGCTGCAACTGGCTGGCATAGGGCCCCAGCCCATCGAGGCAGGCGTTGCCGCAGTGGCAGCCCAGGCTGATGGCCTGGTGCACGCTCCAGCCTGCGGCCAGGCCCGCGGTGACCCCGGCGGCGAAGCTGTCGCCAGCGCCGTAGCTGTCGAGCACCGGGTGCTGGCGAGACGGTGCACTGAACGCCCCCAGCCCCTCCACCCGCCCCCCCGCCGCACCGGCGGTGGCGATGCGCAGCCGTGGCGGCGGCTGCAGGGCTTCGGCGGGCAGGTGCTCTGCGGGATCGAGAGCGCTGCCGATCAGGGCATCGAGCGCCACCGCCGCCTCCTGCAGCACCGGCAGCCGCAGCCGCGGTGTGGCGGTGAGCACCGCGGCGGCACGGGCCAGCCGCAGGGCACGGGCGTCGGTGGCGCTGGCGAACACCCCGTCGCAGTGAGCCAGGGCGTGCCACGGCAGTGGATCGCTGGCCAGGGGCGCCAGCCGCTCGCCGATCACCACGATGCTGCGCTCACCGCTGGCGTCACTGAGACTCACCCCCCGCCGGGTGGGGGCCTGCCGCCAGGCCACCTGCAGCTCCAGCCCGAGCTCAGCCAGTCCCGCTGCGGCGGCCTCGCCGGCCTGGTCCCGGCCCAGGGCGGTGAAGAACAGCACCTGCCCGCCGCTCAGCCGCGCCAGCTGCACCGCCGCCACGGCGCCGCCCCCGCCGGGCAGCGGCCCACGCACCTCCCGGGCCGTCTGCACCAGCCCCGCCTGGGGCAGACGGGCCAGGGCGATGAACTCCACCACCTCCACGTGCCCCACCACGGCCAGGCGCAGGGCCGGCAGCGGAGGCAGCTGCTCCAGGGGAATCGGTTGCAGAGCCGGGGCCGCGGACCTTGCACCCATGGTGATGGCTGGACGGCGTTGTGTGAGCCGTTGCTCACCGCAGAGCGACTTGGTGTCCGATGGCACGACCAACCCGGAATCTCGTTGTGATTCTTAACTCACCAAGCACCAACGCAGATGGGCCTCTCACGCCGCATCGACCTCACCCCCGTGGCGCACAACCGCGCCGGGGCCACCCTCTTCTCCGATCCCCTCGCCAGCGACGAAACCCTGATCGCCGAGGTCAGCACCGACACCAGTTGCACGCTCTTCTGCCACCGCCATCAGACCGATCAGCTGCGCGTCCTGCGCGGCTCGCTCGATCTGGTGGTGCTCCAGGACCGCCGCCTGCGCCGCATCACCCTGCGCGAGGACGAACCCACCTGGCTGCGCATCCCCCCCGGTGTGCCCCATGGCGCCATCAACCGCAGCAGCAGCCCGGCGGCGGTGGTCAACGCCGTGATCCGCCACGGTCCCAGCGACCCGCGGGACTACCAGCCCCGGCCGCTGCCCGACGCCCTGCTGCGCCAGTGGCAGGCCCTGCTGGCGGCCTGAGCGCCGGCGGTTGCGCTAGGCATGGGGCACGCTTCGCTCCCCAGCAGCACCGATGGAGTCCACCCCCCAAGGCCCCAGCCGCGAGCAGATCCTCTCCGCCTCCAGCGCCTGGGTGGCGGTGCTGCTGAACATCATCCCCGGTGTCGGCAGCGGCTACATCTACCAGCGCCGCTGGCGCGCCTACTGGTTCACCGCCGCCGCCGCCGCCGCCTGGTTCGCCCTCGGCGCCGTGCAGGCGGCCGGCACCGACCCCGTGCTGATGCCCGATGGGGCCGCCCGCGACCAGCTGGTGGGGCTGGCCGGCTTCCTGGTGCTGGCCCTGGTCACGGCGGTGGAGGCGGCTCTGGCCGTGCGCCGCAGCCGGGCCTGATCCCTTGCGCCTGCTGCACACCTCCGACTGGCACCTCGGCCGCCAGTTCCACGGCCTCTCCCTGCTCGAGGAGCAGGCCCGGGCCCTGGACCGGCTGGTGCAGCTCGCCGCTGAGGCGGCGGTGGATCTGGTGGTGATCGCCGGCGACCTCTACGACCGCGCCATCCCGCCCGCTGACGCGGTGCGTCTGTTCACCGACACCCTGGCCCGGCTGCGGGCCACCGGTGCGGTGGTGGTGGCGATCGCCGGCAACCACGACTCCCACGTGCGCGTGTCGGTGTACGACGAGCTGCTGGCGGCCCAGGGCGTGACCATCCGCGGCCGCTGGCAACGGGCCGCCGAGCCCGTGCTGGTGCCTCCCCGCGCCGGCGGCACAGCGGTGGCGGTCTACCCCCTGCCCTACCTCGAGCCGCTGCTGGACGGGCCCGCCCTGCAGCAGCTGGCCCCACCCCCTGGCCCTGCCGTGGCGGCATCCCAGCCCCGGGCGTGCCGCATGGACCATCAGCAGGCCATGGAGCTGGCGCTGGCGCCGATCCGCGCCGATCTGGCCTGCCGCCCCGCCACCCGCTCGGTGCTGGTGGCCCATGCCTTCGTGGCCGGCGGCCGCACCAGCGAATCGGAGCGCGATCTCTCGGTGGGCAACGCGGAGGCGGTGGCGGTGCCCACCTTCACGGGCTTCGACTACGTGGCCCTGGGCCATCTGCACGGCTCTCAGCAGCTGGATGGCCCCCGCCTGGCCTACAGCGGCACCCCGCTGGCCTATTCCTTCTCCGAGCAGCACCACGTGAAGAGCGTGCGCCTGGTGCAGCTCGATGCCGACGGCACCCCCCGGGTGGAGGTGGTGCCCCTGGGCGTGGGCAGGCCCCTGTGCACCCTGGAAGGGGAGCTGGAGCAACTGCTGGCCGATCCCGGGCTGGAGACCGCCCGCGGCGCCTGGGTGCGGGCCCTGCTCAGCGACGAACAACTGCCCCAGCAGGCGATGGCGCGCCTGCGCCAGCGCTTTCCCCATGCGGTGGAACTGCGCCACCAGCCCCCCGGGCTGCCGCGCAGCACCGCCAGCGAACGCAGCCAGCGCATCCGCCAGGCCAGCGACCCGCTGCAGCGCACCCTGGCCTTCTTCGCCGACCAGCAGGGCCGGCAGGCCCGTGGCGAGGAGGAGAACCTGCTGCGCCAGGCTCTCGCCCAGGCCGCCGTGCGCTGCAGCTGAGCCGGCCGTGAGACCCCATCGCCTGGAACTGGAGGCGTTCGGTCCCTATGCCGAGCCGGCGGCGATCGAGTTCGATCCCCTCGCCCGCGACGGCCTGTTCCTGATCCACGGCACCACCGGCGCCGGCAAGACCTACCTGCTCGATGCCCTCTGCTTCGCGCTCTACGGCGAGGTGTCGGGGGAGCGCAGTGTGCGCGGCCTGCGCTCCCAGCACGCGGCCGCCTCGGTGGTGCCCCGGGTGGTGCTGGAGTTCTCCACCGCCGCCGGCCGCTGGCGGGTGGAGCGGCAGCCCGCCTGTGAGGTGGCCAAGCAGCGCGGCAGCGGCACCACCAGCCGCGCCGCCCGGGCCGCCCTGTTTCGCCTCGGACCCGCCGGGGAGGAGCCGGTGGCCAGCGGTGCCAGCGAGGTGCTGCGGGAGGTGGTGGACCTGGTGGGTCTCGATGCCGCCCAGTTCCGCCAGGTGATCCTGCTGCCCCAGGGTCGCTTCGCCGAGGTGCTGCGCGCCCGCCCCGAGGACCGCGAGGCCCTGCTCCAGACCCTCTTCGACACCGGCCTCTACGAGCGCGCCACGGCCTGGCTGGAGGAGCAGGCCCGCACGGCCCAGGCGGCGGTGTTTGATGGCCGCCGCCAGCAGGAGAGCTGGCGCCAGGAGGCCTGGCGGCTTGCCCAGCCCTGGCTGCCGGCCCCAGCCGGCGAGCCGGCCGCTCCTGCCGACCAGGCCGAGCTCGAGGCCCTGCTGGCCGCCGTCGCCGCCCGGCTGGAGCGGGCCGAGCGTGAGCTGCAGCTGCTTGTGACCGCGGCCGACCAGGCCCGCCGCCAGCAGCTGGAGACGCTGGCCCGGGCCGAACGCTGGGATCGCCGCGCCGCGGCCCTGCAGCGCCTGCAGCAGCTCGATCGCCAGGCCGTCGCCATCGCCAGCTGCCGCCAGCAGCTGGCCCGGGCCCAGCAGGCCGAGGCGGCCCGTCCGAGCCTGCTGGCCTGGCGCCAGGCCAGCGGCCAGGAGCGGCAGCTCGACGCCGCTGGCCTCGGTCTGCTCGAGCGGGCCCGCCGCTGCCGCGACCAGGGGCAGGGGCTGCCCGCTGCGCTGGTGGCCCTCGACCTCTTGCAGCCACCGGCTCCCGCCGCCCTCACCGCCGCCCTCACCGCCCTGGCCGGCCACCGGGGCGAACTGGAGACGCTGCTGGCCCTGCAGCAGGACCTGCTCCAGGCGCGCCAGGCGCTGGCGACGGCCGAGAGCGAGCTCGCCGATCGCCGTGATCGCGAGCAGCGCGGCCAGCAGCATGTGGCCGACTGCCGCCGCCGCCTGCCCCAGGCCGAGCAGCAGCTCCTGGAGGCCCGCAGCGCCCGCGACCGGCTGGCGGGCCTGGAGCAGGAACGGGCCCGTGCCCAGGCCCAGGTGGAGGCCTTCGCCGCCCTGGAGTCGGCGTGCCAGCAGGAACAGCAGGCCACCCAGCTCCACCAGCAGTCCCAAGGTGAGCTGATGGCCTGCCGCCGCGCGGAGCTGGAGCTGCGCGAGCGCCAGCTGGCCGGCATGGCGGCCCAGCTCGCCGGCGGGCTGCGCGGCGGTGATCCGTGCCCCGTGTGCGGCTCCCTGAACCATCCCGCCCCAGCCAGCGAGGACGGCGCCGCTGTGGCGGAGGAGGCGATGGCCGCCGCCACCGCCCGTCTGCGCCAGGCCGAGAGCCGCCAGGCCCGCTGTCAGCAGGAGCTGGCCCGCCGTCAGGCCGAGCGCGCCGCCTGCCAGCAGCAGCTGGCGGCCACCGATCCCCTGGCTGCCCAGCAGGCCCTGGCTGCCGCCGGCCAGGCCCTGGCGCTGGCCGCTGCCCTGGCCGAACAGCTGGCCGACCGGGAGCAGGCCTGGCAGGCACACCGCCAGCAGCTGGAGAGCTTCGAGGCCAGGCTGCGCACCGTGCAGCAGGAGGCAGCGGCGGCGACGGAGCGGGTGCAGGCCGGCCAGCAGCGCTGCGCCAGCCTCGGCACTCGCCTGGCGGCGCGGCTGCCCCAGGGCCTCGATCCCGCCCAGGGCCTGGCGGCGCTGGAGGCCTTGGAGCCCCTGCTGGCCGGCCTTGCCGCCCAGCTCGATGCCATCACCGCCGCCCGCAGCCGCAGCAGCGAGGCCCTGCGCCGTCTCACCGCCGACCTGGCCGTCGCCGGCTGCGGCAGCGTCGAGGAGCTGGAGGCCGCCCTGGTGGAGCCGGCCCAGCTGCAGCAATGGGAGCGCACGATCCAGGCCCATGACCAGGAACGGCAGCAGCTGCAGGGGGTGCTGGGGGCGGCGGAGCTGCAGCAGCTGGCGGCGGAACGGCCCGACACCGCCGCCGCCGCCGCGGCGCTGGAGCAGGCCGACGGCCGCCGCGACGCCGCCCTGGAGTGCCGTGCCCAGGCCGCTGCCGCCAGCCAGGCCCTGGTCACCCTGGTGCACCTGCACCGCGACGGTGCCGCTGCCCTGGCAGCGGCCCAGGGCCGGGCCGACCTGCTGGCTGCCGTGGCCGACCGCTGCCGGGGCCGCAGCCATCCCCACATCTCCCTGCAGCGCTGGGTGCTCTCGGCCTATCTGGAGGAGATCTGCAGCCATGCCAACGGGCGGCTGGAGCAGATGACCAGCGGGCGCTACCAGCTGCGCCTCAGTGACGACAGCGGCCAGCGCCGCGGCAGCAAGGCCGGCCTGGGTCTGCGGGTGCTGGACGCCTACACGGGTGAGGAGCGGGAGGTGGCGAGCCTCTCGGGCGGCGAGACCTTCCAGGCCTCCCTGGCGCTGGCCCTGGGGGTGGCCGACACGGTGCAGGCCCACAGCGGCGGGGTGGGTCTCGATGCCCTGTTCATCGACGAGGGGTTCGGCAGCCTCGATCCCGACAGCCTCCAGCTGGCCATGGATGAGCTCGACCGCCTGCGCGAGGGCGGCCGCATGATCGGCCTGATCAGCCACGTGTCGGCCCTGCGCGAGCGCATCCGCAGCGGCATCCGGGTGGTGGCGGGCGATCAGGGTTCACGCCTGGAGGTGGGCCCCACCGAGCCCGGCGCCTAGGGTCCGCTCAGCCGTTGCTGTCTGGCTCGTGCCTGCCTCACGCCATGGCCGGTGCCTGCTGGGCCGCCTCGCGGCGGTGCTGCTGGGCCTGTGGCTGCTGCTGCTGCTGGCGCCCTGGGGGGCGGTCTCCGCCGCTGGCACTCCCCGCGATCCCCTGCCTGAGAGCAGCGATGCCCTGGCCCGCCGCTCCCCCTGGAACCGCCCCGCCTCCTACCCCCTTGAGCTGCGTCCCGATACGGCCCTCTACCGCCCCAGCTCGGAGTGGATCGGCCGCCTGATCCTGCCCGGCGCTCAGGAGAGCAATCCGGATGAGGCGCAGGCTGCCGGCGCTGATCACGACTGGGTGTGGCTGGAGGTGGAGCAGGCGCCAGCGGAACTCCAGAACCTGATCGGCGAGCGGCTGGTGCTGCGCTGGGCCGGGCAGCCCCGGCTGCAGCGGCTGGTGCGCATCGTCAGCACCGACATCCACCTCGGCGAGAGCGCCCGGCAGGCCGCCGCCGCCGGCAATGTGGTGCCCACCCGCCTCGACGGCCGCCGCCGGGTGGGGCCGCTGCAGTCCCTGGCCGGCGCCCGCCCGGTGGATGACATCAGCGTGAGCCTGGAGGGGGTGAGCCTTGATGGTGAGGAGCTGCGCATCGACCGCCCGCCGGTGCAGATCAGCGGCCGCTGGACCGGGCTGGTCACCGTTCTCGAGGATGGCCCCGGCGCTGATGACGGGGCTGATCCCGCGGCCGATCCCGATCTGCTGCTGGTGCGCCACTTCGATGCGGTCAGTGGCGGCTTCAGCGGGCCCGAGGAGCGCATCCGCATCCCCCTGCTGCCGCCCGACCGCTTCGGTCGCCGCCTGCTCGATCCCCGCGGCCTGGCCACATCCACGCTCAACCCCGGCGGCTGGCTGATCCACGGCGCCCCGGCCGCGGACGGCGTGTTCACGGTGCAGTCGATCGAGCCCCGGGAGCTGTTGCAGCTGCAACCCCAGCGGCGCCCGGGCGGCCTGGCCGCCGGCCTCGAGTTCATCAGCCGTGGCAGCTGGAGTGCAGCCCAGCTGCAGCGCGGCACCCTGCACACCACCCTGCTGCCTGCCGCCGGCGACTGGGCGGTGGGCGACACGGCCCTGCTGATCCACCTGTTCGGCGGCATCGGCGGTGCCGACGGCGAACCCACGCCGGGATGGACCGTGACCGGCCACTTCGCCTTCGGCGAGGCCGAGGTGGTGCGCGAGCCGCTCAGCGGCGAACCCCGTTTCGCTCGGCGCTATCACCAGATCTACGCCAACAACCCCAACGGCATCGTCTCCGGCAGCCAGGACGGCAGTGCCTACGCCGGCAGCCTGCAGCGGGGCTGGATGGGCACCAGGCCGATCTCCGATGTGCTGGTGCGCGTGGACGGCCGGGCTCTTGATGCCATCGCCCTGCAGACGGAGATCCTGGCCGCCCGCTACCGCAGCGGCGATGGCACCGGTGTGGCGCTGGTGACCCCGGCCACCTCCTGCGTGCAGGATTCCAGCCAGGCGCTCTGGATCGCCCTGCAGCAGCTGCGTCAGGAGAGCGATCTGGCTGGTCTCAGCGCGCCGGAGCGCGAGTGGCGCCTGCGCCTGGCCGCCAGCCTCGACCGCCTGCTCACCCCCTTCGGCCGCGTGCGCTCCGACTGGCGCCAGAACGCCGAGGTCACTTTCAGCGCCGGCATCGGCCGCTCGGGGGGGAGCACCGGCGATGGCGCTGGCAGCCCCTTCCAGGCCAGCCAGCGGCTGCTGGATGCGCTGCTCAGCTGGCGCTCGATGCTGCCCCGCCGCGCCCATGACGCCATGGCCCGCGAGTTCCTGCGCTCCGGCCTGCCCCTGTGGGTGCTGCGCACCAACCAGATCCCCGGCACTGATCCGCGTCTCGAGCCCCTGGCGCCCACCACCGTGCTCGGCCGGCTGCCGTTGCTGGGCACCCTGCTGCAGCGTCTGCTGGACAGCCTGTTCCCACCCCTGGTGCCCAGCGCCCAGGGGTTCAGCCTGCTGGTGCTGGCGGTCTACGCCGCCCTCGCCCTCGGCCATGGCTTCCGCAGCCGTTTCCTCGTCGGCCCCTGGCGCTGGCCGCCCCTGCCCCGGCTGCTGCCCCGTGCCGCCGGCCTGCTGCTGTTTCCCTCCCTGGTGGAGGAACTGATCTTCCGGGTGGCTTTGCTGCCCCATCCGCTCGAGGGGGAGCCCGCCGCCCGCCTGCTGGCCTGGAGCGCGCTCAGCGTCGGCATGTTCGTGCTCTACCACCCCCTGGCGGCGAGGCTCTGGTACCGCCAGGCCCGCCCGCTGTTCGACGATCCCCGCTTTCTGGTGCAGTGCACCCTGCTGGGGCTGGCCTGTGCGCTGGTCTATGTCGTCACCGGGTCCCTCTGGCCGCCGCTGCTGATCCACTGGCTGGCGGTGCTGGTGTGGCTGGAGCCGCTCCAGGGTCGCCTGCTGTTTCAACCTGCCCACGCCGCCTGAGGCCATGGCATCCGGGTTGCGCGTTGCCGTCTACGGCACCCTCAAACGGGGCGAGTGCAACCACCAGTGGCTGCGGGGGGCCCGCTTCGAGGGTCGCACCCGCGTGCCTGGGCTGGAGCTCTACACCCTGGGCGCCTACCCGATGGCCGTGCCCAGCCCTGATCCCAGCGCCAGCATCCACGCCGAGGTCTACGGGCTGGACGAGGCGGGGCTGAACCGGCTGGATGTGCTTGAGGACTACCCCGCCCTCTACGACCGCCGCAGGCTGGCCACCGCCGACGGCGGCCTGGCCTGGCTCTATCTGGGCCGGCCCCAGCAGGTGCGCGGCCGGCGGCGGGTGCCCTTCGATGACTGGGGCGCCACGCCGGTGTTCAGCTACGGCTCCAACCTCGATCCCCAGCAGCTGCGCCAGCGCTGCGGCGGCTGGGACGGCCTCGGCCTGGTGGCGCGGCTCGACCACTGGCAATGGCAGATCAACAAACGCGCCCTGCACGACCGCCAGGAGGGCTTCGCCGGCATCGTGCCGCGCCGGGGAGCCAGCTGCTGGGGCCTGGTGCACCATCTGCGCCACCGGGACCGGGCCGTGCTCGACCTGCTCGAGGGCGTGGGCATCGCCCAGTACCGCCATCAGGAGGTGCAGGTGGTGTGCGGCGAGGAACGCCTGCGGGTGCTCACCTACGTGCCCCATGCCGCTGTGCTCTCCGGCGGACTGCGGCCCAGCCCCGCCTATGCCGCCCGCGTTCTGCGCGGCGCCCGGCATCACGGTCTGCCGTCCGCATGGTGCTCCTGGCTGCGCCAGCAGCTGGGTGAGGCAGCAGCTGCTCAGGGCGCCATCCTGGGCAGCGGTGGCGAGCAGGGCGATGGAGCCGGCGATTCTCGATGTTGATCTGCTCGCCTTCGAGCAGGGCACGGCCGGCCAGCGGCGGGCGGTGGTGGACGGGGTGATGCGCAGCCTCACCACCGGCTTCGTGGTGGTGAGCAGCGATCTGCCGCTGGACCTGCTCGATGAGGCCTACGGGCTGCTGGGGCGGTTCTTCGCCCTGCCGCCGGAGCGCAAAGCCGCCTTCACACCGCCGGGGTCCTGCGGGCAGACCGGCTACACCGGCGTGCTGGTGGAAACCGCCGCCGGCGAGCGGCGGGCCGACTGGAAGGAGATGCTCAACTGGGCGGAGCCGTTGGCGCCTCAGCACCCCCTGCGCCGCCGCTTTCCCCTGCTCTATCCCGAGCAGGTGCTGCCCGAGCCGCTGGTGCCTGGCATCACGGCAGTGCTCGGTCGTTTTCATCGCGCCATCGCCGAGCTTCAGCGGCGTGTGCTGCGGGTGATCGCCACCGGTCTGGGCGCCCACGAGCAGTTCTTTGACGCCGTGGTGGCCGAAGGCCCCACCCTCACCCGGGCCGTGCGCTACCCCCCCATGGCCGAGGCCCCCGCCGCCGGCCATCTCTGGGCGGCGCCCCACGGCGACATCAACCTGATCACCGCCCTGCCGCGGGCCACCGCCCCCGGCCTGCAGGTGCGGGTGGGGGAACGCTGGGTGGAGGCGGTGGCTCCGCCGGGCCAGGTGATCCTCAACAGCGGCCTGATGCTGGAGTGGCTGAGCAACGGCCTCATCCCCAGCGGCTGGCATCGCGTCGTGGCCCCGCCGCACTGGAGCGCTGAACGCCTGAGCGTGGTGCAGTTCTGCCATCCGCGCCCCTCCACGGTGCTGGCGCCACTGGCCGGCTGCATCGACGCGCAGCACCCCCAGCGCTATGCCGCTGTGATGGCCGCCGACGCCCTGGAGGCCGTGCTTCACCAGATCAATCTGCTGGGCCGCACTGGGTAGTTCCACTCATGCGGCGCTTTCGGTGTGATCGGTCACTGACCTCGCCCCGCACGCTTACTGGAGTGGAGGGGTCTGCCCCATCGCCGCCCCTGCACCGATGGCCACCTCCACGCCTCCCCAGCCCACGCACCCCCAGTCCATGACCGACCCGTCCATGCCCGTCGAGGAAGCCTTTCTGGCGGTGGCTCTGGCCGCCGTGTCCTGGGATGGCACCCTCACCCCCGCCGGCACCCGAGCCCTGCGCCATTCCATCGACTACCGCATCCCCTACCGGCAGCTCGGCGAGGCCAAGGTGGCCCTGCTGATCAACACGGTGCTGGAGCGGCTGCGGGAGCGCGGCGCCCAGCACCTGATGCTGGAGGCGGCCGAAAGCCTCGATGTCGATCTCTCCCTGTCCGCCTATGCGGTGGCTGCCGAGATCATGCGCTCCGACGGCGCGCTCCAGCCCGACGAGATCAACATCCTCAGCACCCTCGCCGCCACCCTCCAGCTCGAAGACGACGCCACCAGCTCCGTGCTGGAGGTGATGGAGGTGCTGCACGCGTCGGTGCAGTAGGCGCTCACCGCTGCGACGGCAGCGGTAGGCTCGGCCCAGCGCAGGCCTGCCGTGTGAGCGATTCCCTGCCCCAGCGGCTCGATCGCGGCCTGGCCCGGCTGGGCGCGATCGCCGCTCTGCCGGTGCTGATCCTGCTGATCGCTTGGCTGCAGGAGCTGGTGGACCAGCTCGTGTTCGCCGGCCGCTGGAATCTGCCCATGCTTCCGGGCGGCTCCATCCTGGGGGTGTTCACGGCCCCCTTCAGCCACAGCGGTTTCGGCCACCTGCTGGCCAACTCCACCCTGTTTCTGCCGCTCTCCTGGCTGGTGCTGCTGCGCGGTCGGCGCGACTACCTGGCCGTGTGGATCGCGGTGTATGCGTGCGCCATTCCGGTGTGGCTGCTGTGGCCCGTCGGCAGCCACGGCCTCTCCGGGGTCGTCTACGGCCTGCTGGGCTATCTGCTGGTGATCGGCTGGCTGGAGAAGCGGCCCCTGTCACTGCTGCTGTCGATCGGCTGCCTGGTCACCTACGGCGCCGTACTTCCCGGCCTCATCCCCCTGTTCGCTCCGGCGGGGGTGAGCTGGATCGGCCATCTCAGCGGTTTTCTCGGCGGCGTGCTGGCGGCTTTCGCCGTCCATCGCCAGTGAGCGCCCTCAGGCCGGCGGCCGGCCCCTAGCCTGGGCCTGCCAGGCGCGCCATGGCCTGCTCCACCCTCACTCCATGCCCCACCTCTGGCTCCTCGCCCTCAGCTGGTCGGCGTTCAGCTGGCCGCCGGAGGCCTACCTGTGGTTCAAGACCCTGCACATCGTGGGGGTGGTGGTGTGGTTCGCGGGCCTCTTCTATCTGGTGCGGTTGTTCATCTACCACCGTGAGGCCGCTGCACTCGACCCCCCCCTGCGGCAGGCCTTCGAGCAGCAGTACGGCCTCATGGAAAAGCGTCTGGCCAACATCATCACCACCCCGGGCATGGTGGTGGCGGTGGTCTGCGCCGCCGGGCTGCTGAGCGTCAACCCGGCCTGGCTGCAGCAGGGCTGGATGCACGTCAAGCTCGCCCTCGTGGCGGCTCTGCTGCTCTACCACTGGTTCTGCTACCGGCTGATGGGCCAGCTGCAGCGGGGTGTCTGCAGCTGGAGCGGCCGTCAGCTGCGCGCCCTCAACGAACTGCCCACCCTGCTGCTGGTGCTGGTGGTGATGCTGGTGGTGTTCAAGAACCAGTTCCCCACCGCTGCCGCCACCTGGCTGATCGTGGCCCTGGTGGTGTTCATGGCCGCCTCGATCCAGTTGTACGGCCGCTGGCGGCGGCTGCGAGCCGAGCGCCTCAGCGCGGAAGCGGCCGGTGGCTGAGGCCCCTTCCCTGATCCCCACCCGCGGCCGGGATCAGGCCCGCCGCCGCCGCCTCCACCCCCTGGCGCCCGTGCTGGCCTCGATCACCCCGGATTGCTGTCCGGGCCGGGTGAACTTCCACTGCCACACCACTTTCAGCGACGGCAGCCTCCGGCCTGACCAGCTGGCTGAGCAGGCCATCACCCTGGGTCTCGAGCACCTGGCGGTGACCGATCACCACGCCGTACGCGCCCATGCGGCCGTGGCCGAGCGCTTCGCGGCGGCAGCCGAGCGCGGCCGCACGGTGCCCACCCTCTGGCGGGGGGTGGAGATCAGCTGTCTGCTGGAGGGCTGCCTGGTGCATGTGCTCGCCCTGGGTTTCGATGCCCAGCACGATTCCCTGCACCCCTACCTTCAGGGCTGCAGCGTGGTGGGACCGGCGCTGCGGGCCGAGGCCGTGCTGGATGCGATCCGGGAGGCCCGTGGCCTGGCTCTGCTGGCTCACCCGGCCCGCTACCGGCTGCCCTTTCAGCGGCTGATCGCCGCCGCCGCCGCGCTGGGCTTCGACGGAGCGGAGGCCTGGTATGACTACGGCATGCAGCCCGAGTGGCAGCCCACCCCGGTGGTGTGTGCGGCGATCGCCCGGGACCTGCAGCGGCGCGGCATGCTCAGCAGTTGCGGTACCGATACCCATGGCCTGGAGCTCCGCGGCCGCTAGGGTTTGCTGACACACTCCCCCGCTGCACCGATGGGTCTGTTCGATCGCCTGCTCTCCTTCGGTTCCGGCGGCGGCAACGCCCAGTCCAGGACGCCTGCTGCCAAGCCGAAGCCCAAAAAGGTCACCGAAGCCGTCTACCTCGCCCCGGACGACGCCACCAGCCTGGGGGATGTGAAGTTCATGCGGCGCTCCAACACCATCCGCCACACCTTCCCCGGCAGTGCCAGCAGCCCCGGTCAGAAGGAACGGGTCGCCGAGGTGGATTCGATGGCCGCCCGGGTTGAGAAGGTGTCCGAGGGCCTGCCCGGCAGCCCCGAGGCGGCCGCTGCGGTGAGCCTGGCCGGCGGGGTGCCCAAGCCGGTCAAGAAAACCTTCGTGAAGCAGATGTCCCAGTCGGAGCTGAAGCAACGCCAGAAGGGTTCCGCCGTGGCCCCAGTGAACACCCCCGTGAACACCCCCGCGAACGCCACCGCTGGCCCGGCCGCCTCCCAGCAGCAGCCAGCCGCTCCCTCCCCCGCCGCCCAGCCCTCCTCCCTGGACAGCGCCAAGCCCGGCACCATCGATCCCTTCCGGCAGATGGTCAAGGACCTCAACACCTGAAGCCCGCAGGCCACCTCAGCGCTGCTCGATCAGGGCCTCGCTCTCCAGCACCAGCTGACGCAATGTCTCCAGCTGTGCGCTGCCTGCCCCCTGCCACAGCCCCCTGTGATGGGCCTCGAGCAGTCGCTCGGCCATGTCGCGCAGGGCCCAGGGGTTGCTGCGCTCCAGAAAGGCGCGCACCTGGCCATCCCGCAGCCAGCGCTCACACAGCGCGCCATAGCTCCAGTCCGGCATGCGGCCGGTGCTGGCGTCATAGGCGAACAGGTAGTCGAGGCTGGCCGCCATCTCGAAGCCGCCCTTGTAGCCGTGGCCCTGCATGGCCCCGATCCAGCGGGGGTTGAGCAGCCTCGAGCGCAGCACCTTGTCCACTTCCTTCTCCAGCCGGTGCAGCCGCGGCCGGGCATGGCGGGAATGGTCGCCGAACCACAGGGCCGGCGCCTGCCCCTGCAGATGCTCGGCAGCGGCGCTCAGGCCGCCCTGGAACTGGTAGTAGTCGTCGGAATCGAGCAGGTCATGCTCGCGGTTGTCCTGGTTGTGCAGCACCACCTGCACCGTCGAAAGCCGCTGCTCCAGGCCGGAGCGGTCGGCGCTGGCCTCAATTGCTCCCGGCGCCGGCCCGGAGCCATCGGCTCCACCGCTGCCAGGCGTGTCGTAGCGCCAGCTGCTCCAGTTCAGGAACGCCTCCGCCAGGTCACCGCGGCGCTCCCACTGGCCGCTGTCGATCAGTCCCTGCAGGCCGGCGCCGTAGGCGCCCGGAGCTGAGCCGTAGACACGGGCGCCGTGGCCCTCCCGCCGGGCCGCCGCCGCCAGCGGATTGTCGGATTCGGATTCCTCCAGGGCCGCCACCAGGGCCGTGGCCCGGTTCACCCAGCCCACGAGCTGGGGGAAGGCGTCGCGGAAGAGCCCGGAGATGCGCAGGGTGACATCCACCCGGGGCCTTCCCAGCAGGCTGAGGGGGATCACCTCCACGTCCACAAGGCGCCTGCTGGGGCCATCCCACACCGGGCGCACCCCCAGCAGGGCCAGGGCCTGGGCGATGTCCTCACCGCCGTTGCGCATGGTGCTCGTGCCCCATACCGAGAGCGCCAGGGTCTGCAGATGTTCTCCCTGCTCCTGCAGGTGCAGCTCCAGCAGCAGCTCGGCACTGCGTCGCCCCAGGTCCCAGGCGGCCTCGCTGGGCAGGCCGCGCAGATCCAGGGAATAGAAATTGCGGCCGGTGGGAAGCAGGTCGGGGCGGCCACGGGTTGGTGCTCCCGAGGGGCCGGCGGCGATGCGTTCGCCCGCCAGCCCGCTGAGAAAGGCCTGCCGTTCGGCGGCGCCGCAGGCCAGCAGCCGGGGCACCAGCACCTGGCGGGCATGGTCCAGCACCCGTTCGGCAACGGGGCCCGCGATCCCCCCCGTCGCCTGTTCAGCGCCAGTGCCACACCCAGCCTGGGCCAGCAGCCGCTGGCAATGGGCCAGAGCCTGCCGCTCCAGGTTCTCCACCGCATCCCCCACCCGCCGGGCCGGCGCCAGGCGCGCCCGATCGCTGGCCCCCAGCAGGTCCTCCTCCGGATCGGCCCAGGGGTCCAGTGCCAGGCCGGCATCGCGGGCCAGGGCCTGGGTGAGCCCCGGCAGGCCGGCCTGGGGTGCCCGGGCGAGACACAGCAGCAGCTCGGCCAGGGTCCGGGGCTCGGGCAGCTGCCCAAAGGTGTGCAGCCCCAGCCGGATCTGGGCCTCCTTGAGTTCACACAGGTAGCCATCGGCGGCGTCCAGTCGCCCCTCCAGTCCGTCTTCCTGATCCGCTGCCGCCAGCGCCCCGCCCGTGAGCGGCAGCTCCAGCACCTCCAGGCGTTCAGCCAGGCTGCTGCGCAGGGCGGCGGCGCGCTCCTCGCCGCCCACCTGACGGGCCTCCCAGTACTCGTCGAGCAGCACCTCCAGCTGCTGCAGTTCCCCGTGCAGGCCGGCACGGCCCAGGGGCGGGGTGAGGTGATCGAGGATCACCGCCTGAGTGCGCCGCTTGGCCTGGGATCCCTCCCCCGGGTCGTTGACGATGAACGGGTAGAGGTGGGGCAGCGGCCCCAGGGCCCACTCCGGGAAGCACTGATCGGAGAGGCCCAGGGCCTTGCCCGGCAGCCACTCCAGGTTGCCGTGCTTGCCCACGTGAACCACCGCCTGAGCGGCGAAGCTGCGGCGCAGCCAGAGATACACGGCCAGATAGGCGTGGGTGGGGGGCAGGTCGGGGGCGTGGTAACTGAGGCTGGGATCGCGGTCGTAGCCGCGGGCCGGCTGGATCAGCAGCGTCACGTTGCCGAAGCGCAGGCCGGGGATCGGGAAACCCGCTGCCCCCAGCCCGCCGCCGGCGGGCTGCTCCAGGCCCCCGTCCTGCGGCGGCGGTCCCCACACCGCCTCCAGCCGCTCACGCCCCGCCAGCGGCAGCTGCTGGTACCACTCCTGGTACACCCCCAGGGGGAGGTGCTCCAGCACCGGGCGGTGGCCGCTCTCGGGATCGTTGCTGCGGCCCGCCAGCAAGGCCTCGATCAGGGCCTCGCCATCGCCGGGGAGCCCCACCCCGCCCCCGGCAACCCCCAGGTCGTAGCCGGCCTCCGCCAGCCAGCGCAGCATGGCGGCGGCGGAGGCCGGAGTGTCCAGGCCCACGCCATTGGCCAGGCGACTGTTGCGGGTGGGGTAGTTGGCCAGCACCAGGGCGATGCGGCGGCGCCGGGCCGGCGTACGGCGCAGGGCGATCCAGTTGGCCGTGAGGGCGCTGATCCAGCCCAGCCGCTCCCGGTCCGGCTCCAAACGCTGCAGTCCCGCCGCCAGCAGCGCACTGGCCCCCTCACATTCCTTGAAGGCGCCGATGCGGGTGGTGATGCGGCCGTCGAGTTCCGGCAGCGCCACCTGCAGGGTGAGGTCGATGGGCGCCAGGCCGATGCTGCTGGCCTGCCAGCGTCGGCGTGGCTGACTGCTGCAGAGCAGCTGCAGCACGGGCACCCCCAGCCGCTCCCACAGCGGCGCTCCCAGCCCGGCCTCCTCGAACTGCACCGAGGCGAAGGAGGTGCTGCACAGCACGGCCTCCACGCCCTCGCGCTCCAGCAGATCGCCCACCCCCCGCTGCACGGCGCCATCGCGCAGGCCACTCACCCACAGGGCGCGCGGGCACAGCCCGCAGCCGCGCAGGGCCGTGAGGGTGGCCTCCAGCCAGCTCACATCCCCGGCCTGCAGCAGGGCCCGGTAGGCGATCACGCCCACCCGCGGGCCAGCCTCGCTACGCCAGTCGTGGGGGCAGGGATCGGCCAGGGGCAGGGGCTGCGGAGGCTGCGGCTCCTGTCCCCGCAGCAGGGCGGCAAGGCAGCCGAGCACCCGCCGGCCGTTGTCCCTGCCGCCCACCCGCAGGCAGCGGGCGAGGGCAATCGCCAGCGCCGGCTCACCACTGCCCAGGGCCGCCAGGCTCTCCTCCTCCTCGGCCGTGCCGGCCAGCACCAGCAGGCGGCGCTGTGGCCCGCCGGCCGCCCACAGCTGCAGCCGCTCCAGCCCGTAGCTCCAGTGGCCCCGGCCCCCCAGCAGCCGCACCACCACCACCTGGGCCGTCGCCACCGTGGTGGCGATGTAGTGGTCGATCACCGCCGGGTGGCCGAGGGCCGCCAGATTGAGCCCGCGCAGCTCGGCCCCCAGCAGTTGCGGTTCGGCCGCCAGCAGCGACTCCAGCGTCAGCAGATCGGTGTCGGCGCTGGTGAGCAGCAGCAGCGGAGCGGGGGGCTGCTCCACGAAGGCACCGGCATCCTCAGCCGCGCTGCCCGGTACCGCCGCAAGCCTGTGCATGCCCCCCATCCTGCTGGCTGCGGTGAGAAGATCGGGGCCCCTGCGTCATGCCCGCGCCGCATCCCATGCACCAGTTTCTCCCCTATGCCTGGTTCCAGGGTCGCTGCGTGCGCTTCGAGGAGGCCACGGTGTCGGTGGCCACCCACGCCCTGCACTACGGCACCGGGGCCTTCGGGGGGATGCGCGCTCTCCCCAATCCCGCCGACCCCGGCGAGATCCTGCTGTTTCGCGCCGACCGCCACGCCCGCCGCCTCAGCCAGAGCGCCCGACTGCTGCTCACCGACCTCAGTGAGGCCACCATCCTCGCCGCCATCGACACCTTCCTGCAGGCCAATCAGCCCAGCTGCCCGGTGTACCTGCGGCCGTTCGTGTACACCAGCGATCTCGGCATCGCTCCCCGCCTGCACAACATCGAAACCGATTTTCTGATCTACGGCCTCGAACTGGGCGACTATCTCTCACCGGATGGGGTGAGCTGCCGGCTCAGCTCCTGGACCCGCCAGGAAGACCGGTCCCTGCCGCTGCGCGGCAAGATCAGCGGCGCCTACATCACCAGCTCTCTGGCCAAGACGGAGGCGGTGCTGAGCGGTTTCGACGAGGCGATTCTGATGAACAGCCGCGGCAAGGTGAGCGAAGCCAGCGGCATGAACCTCTTCCTGGTGCGCGACGGCCAGCTGATCACCCCCGGGGTGGATCAGGACATCCTCGAAGGCATCACCCGCGCCAGCGTGATCGAACTGGCCCGCTCCATGGGCCTGGAGGTGGTGGAGCGCGCGGTAGACAAGAGCGAACTGTTCATCGCCGACGAGCTCTTCCTCAGCGGCACCGCCGCCAAGGTGACTCCCGTGCGGCGGGTGGAAAGCACCGATCTGCCCAGCACCCGTCCGGTGATGGAGCGTCTGCGGGAGCGCCTCACCCTGATCACGGAAGGCCGTGATCCCGACTATGACCACTGGGTGACGCGGATCCGCATCGACAGCTGAGCGCGCCCCGATGACCACCGCCCGGCCCCCTTCCCCCACCAGCCCCCAGCGCTCTGCCTCCCAGTCCCAGCGGATGGGCTTCCTTGAGCGTCTGCACGCCCCGGAGCGGCCGGTGCTGGTGTTCGACGGTGCCACCGGCACCTCGCTGCAGCAGATGGAGCTCAGCGCCGAGGACTTCGGCGGTGCCGCCCTGGAGGGCTGCAACGAGTATCTGGTGTTCAGCCGTCCGGATGCGGTGCAGGCCGTGCACCGGCAGTTCCTGGAGGTGGGTGCCGATGTGATCGAGACCGACACCTTCGGGGCCACCTCCCTGGTGCTGGCCGAGTACGACATCGCCGACCAGGCCTTTGCCCTCAACCGGCGCGCCGCCGAACTGGCCCGCGAGATGGCCGATGCCTACAGCACTCCGGACAAGCCCCGTTTCGTGGCCGGCTCCATGGGCCCCACCACCAAGCTGCCCACCCTGGGCCACGTGGACTTCGACGCCATGAAGGCCTCCTTCGCCGAGCAGGCCGAGGGCCTCCTGGCCGGCGACGTGGATCTGTTCATCGTCGAGACCTGCCAGGACGTGCTGCAGATCAAGGCCGCCCTGCAGGGGATCGAGGTGGCCTTCGAGCGCGCCGGTGAACGCCGGCCACTGATGGTGAGCGTCACCATGGAAACCACCGGCACCATGCTGGTGGGCTCCGACATCGCGGCTGTGGTGGCGATCCTGGAGCCGTTCCCGATCGATGTGCTGGGCCTCAACTGCGCCACCGGGCCGGAGCAGATGAAGGAGCACATCCGCTACCTGAGCGCCCACAGTCCCTTCGTGGTGAGCTGCATCCCGAACGCGGGTCTGCCGGAGAACGTGGGCGGCGTGGCCCACTACCGGCTGACGCCGGTGGAGATGACGATGCAGCTGATGCACTTCGTGGAGGATCTGGGCGTGCAGGTGATCGGCGGCTGCTGCGGCACCACCCCCGCCCACATCGCTGCCCTCACGGAGATGGCGGCCAGCCTGAAACCCGCGCCCCGGCCGGTGCGCACTCCGGAAACCCGCCAGGCCCGGCCGCTGCTGCAGGTGGAGCCGGCGGCGGCCTCGATCTATGGCACCACGCCCTACCAGCAGGACAACTCCTTCCTGATCATCGGCGAACGTCTCAACGCCAGCGGCAGCAAGAAGGTGCGTGAGCTGCTGGCCGAGGAGGACTGGGACGGTCTGGTGGCCGTGGCGCGCGGCCAGGTGAAGGAGAACGCCCACGTGCTCGATGTGAACGTGGACTATGTGGGCCGCGATGGGGTGCGTGACATGCACGACCTGGTGAGCCGGCTGGTGACCAATGTGAACCTGCCGCTGATGCTCGATTCCACCGAGTGGCAGAAGATGGAGGCGGGCCTGAAGGTGGCCGGCGGCAAGTGCATTCTCAATTCCACCAACTACGAAGACGGCGATGAACGCTTCTTCAAGGTGCTCGAACTGGCACGCCAGTACGGAGCCGGCGTGGTGGTGGGCACGATCGATGAGGAGGGCATGGCCCGCACGGCGCAGCGCAAGTTCGCCATCGCCCAGCGGGCCTACCGCGACGCCCTCGAGTTCGGCATTCCGGCCCATGAGATCTTCTACGACCCCCTGGCCCTGCCGATCTCCACGGGTATCGAGGACGACCGGGGCAATGCCATGGCCACGGTGGAGTCGATTCGCCTGATCCGCGACAACCTGCCGGGTGTGCACGTGGTGCTCGGCGTCAGCAATGTGAGCTTCGGGCTCTCAGCGGCCGCACGCATCGTGCTGAACTCGGTGTTCCTGCACGAGTGCTGCCAGGCCGGCATGGATGCCGCCATCGTGAGCCCGGCCAAGATCCTGCCTCTGGTCAAGATCAGTGAGCAGCACCAGCAGATCTGCCGCGATCTGATCTACGACAGGCGCCGTTTCGAGAGTGCTGAGCCTGGGGCCATCTGCACCTACGACCCCCTCACGGAGCTCACCACCCTGTTCGAAGGGGTGAGTGCCAAGGAGGCCCGGGCCTCGGGACCATCCCTGGCTGATCTGCCGGTGGAAGAGCGGCTCAAGCAACACATCATCGATGGCGAGCGCATCGGGCTGGAGGCCTCCCTGCAGGAGGCGCTGCAGCGCTATCCCGCCCTGCACATCGTCAACACCTTCCTGCTGGATGGCATGAAGGTGGTGGGCGACCTGTTCGGCTCCGGCCAGATGCAGCTGCCGTTTGTGCTGCAGAGCGCCGAAACCATGAAGGCTGCGGTAGCCACCCTGGAGCCCCACATGGAGCGGCTCGAGGGCGAGAGCTCCAGCAAGGGCAAGTTCCTGATCGCCACGGTGAAGGGCGATGTGCACGACATCGGCAAGAATCTGGTGGACATCATCCTCACCAACAATGGCTATGAGGTGATCAATCTGGGCATCAAGCAAAGCTGTGAGGCCATCATCGAAGCCCAGCAGAAGCACCAGGCCGACTGCATCGCCATGAGTGGCCTGCTGGTGAAGTCCACCGCCTTCATGAAGAACAATCTCGAGGCCTTCAATCAGGCCGGCATCAGCGTGCCGGTGATCCTGGGCGGCGCCGCGCTCACGCCCCGCTTCGTGCATGGCGACTGCCGCGCCGCCTACAGGGGCCAGGTGATCTATGGCCGCGATGCCTTCGCCGACCTGCGCTTCATGGATGCATTGATGGAGGCCAGGGCAGCCCAGACCTGGGACGATCAGCAGGGCTTCCTGGCCGGAGCCCCCGAAGGTCTTGGTGTGCTCGAAGCACCCGGTGCGCCAGAAGCACCGGGCCTGGATGACGCCGGCCCTGAGGCTGCGAGCGTCGCCCCCGCCGATGCCCCTGACGGCACCGCTACGGAGCCTGCCACCGGAACGCCTGCCAGCGATCAGCGCTCCGCGGCGGTGCCGGAGGAGCCGGCCCTGGAGCCACCCTTCTGGGGCAGCCGGGTGCTGGATGAGAGCGCCATCCCCCTGCGGGAGGTGTTCGCCTACCTCGATCGCAATGCCCTGTTCGCCGGCCAGTGGCAGCTGCGCAAGAGTCAGCAGCAGTCGCGGCACGACTACGAGGCGATGCTGGCCGACAAGGCCGAGCCGGTGCTGCAGCTCTGGATCGAGCGCTGCTGCGCCGAGCAGCTGCTGCGTCCCCGCGTGGCCTACGGCTATTTCCCCTGCGGCCGCCAGGGGAATTCCCTGCTGCTGTTCGATCCGGCAGGCCTGGCCGCCGGGTCCCCACCGCGTGGAGCGGGCGGCGAACTGGGCCGCTTCAACCTGCCCCGCCAGCGCGGCGGCAATCGCTACTGCATCGCCGATTTCTATCGCGATCTGGCAGCCGGCCCCGACGGGGCGGCCCTGGCCAGCGACGTGCTGCCCATGCAGGCGGTGACCATGGGGGAGCAGGCCAGCGAATTCGCCCAGCAGCTGTTCCAGGCCGACCGCTACAGCGACTACCTCTATTTCCATGGCCTGGCAGTGCAGATGGCCGAGGCCCTGGCGGAGTGGCTGCACGCCCGCATCCGCCGGGATCTGGGCCACCCGGACTCTCCCCAGATGGCCCTGCGCGATGTGCTGGCCCAGCGCTATCGCGGCAGCCGCTATTCCTTCGGCTACCCCGCCTGCCCCAACGTGGCCGATTCGCGCCAGCAACTGAGCTGGCTCGGGGCCGAGCGCATCGGCCTGTCCATCGATGAGAGCGACCAGCTCCATCCCGAGCAGAGCACCACCGCCCTGGTGGCCCTGCACAGCAGGGCGCGCTACTTCTCGGCCTGACGCCCGCCATCCGGCGTCAGATCGCAGCTTCAACCCACGCCTATCCCCCCAGTCCCCATGGCCATTGCCGGACCCGACGCTGTTGACGCCGCCATCAGGGCGGGCCTTGATCTCGATGGCACCCCCATCCCCGCCGGGATGCTGGCGCTCTACAACGAGGTGATGGAGCTGGAGAGCCGCCGGGCCCGCAGCGGCGTGACCAAATCGATGCGCAACCGGGTGGTCAAGACCGGCTCCAAGCACCTTGACCAGAGCAGCCTCGACGCCCGCCTGAAGGCGGCGGGCTGGGAGGGACTCAAGCAGAAGGAGATCGCCTTCTTCTACGGCTGAGCCTTCAGCTGCACATCTCCTCGAGGGCGTCGATCACCTCCTGCTGAAACTCCTCAAGATTGGCCGAATCGCTGAGGTCGAGTCCCTCACCGGCCGCGTTCTGGGTGAGTTCCTGAAAGTGAAAGGCGCCTTCGCCATGGGCGAGAAACTCCACGGCTGAGGGTTCACCGCTTTCCTTGTAGGCGTCGCACAGGGCCAGAAAGGCCGCATCTTCGGTGAATTCCCAGCTCATGTAGGGGGCGCGCTGAACGACGGAGAGGAACGCGTCACCGACCTTTAACGCCTCACCCCCTGAATCCGTCAACCTCCTGGGCCAGGTTCCTGCCCGGTCCCGGTCCCGGCATCCCTTGAGCAGACTGGTGGCTGACGTCGCTGTGACCCATGGTCGAGTCCACCGCCACCGCTGCCCTCAATGTGCTCGGTGAGCCCCTGGAACTCTGCAGCTGCGAGCCCATGACCGGCTGGTTCCGCGACGGCAGCTGCCGCACCAACGCCGCTGACCTGGGCCGCCACAGTGTCTGCTGCGTCGTCAACGAGGCCTTCCTCAGCTACAGCCGGGCCCAGGGCAACGACCTTTCCACACCGGCGCCCCAGTACGGCTTCCCCGGCCTTCGCCCCGGCGATCACTGGTGCGTCTGCGCCCCCCGCTGGCTGGAGGCCCACCAGGACGGCATGGCCCCGCCGGTGCGGCTGGCCGCCACCGAGTTGAGCGCTCTCGAGACCATTCCCCTCGAACTGCTGCGCCAGCACGCCGCCTGAGGGGCGCCGCCCGGCTCACCAGGGGATGGGCTGGCCGTCCCAGGCCCGGAAGCTGCCGCTGTCCTCGGGCCTGAGCTCCTCCAGCACATCGAGCAGGTGGCCGGCGGCCCGCTCGGGGCTGAACAGCTGCCCCTCGGGCACGTTGGCCCGGAACGGTGCGGACAGGGCCGTGGCGGTGGTGCCTGGATGCAACAGGCTCACGCAGCCCAGGGGCAGGCGCCGGCGCCACTCCAGGGCCAGGGTGCGCAGCAACTGATTCTGGGCGGCCTTGGCGGCCCGGTAGGAGTACCAGCCCCCGAGCTGGTTGTCAGCGATGCTGCCCACCCGGGCCGACAGGCTGGCGAAGTGGAAGGGCTGATCGCGCGGCAGCAGGGGCTCGATGCTCCGGGCCAGCAGCAGGGGCGCGAAGGCATTCACCGCGAAGCTGCGCTCCAGGTGGCGGCGCTGCACCTGAGCCAGGCGCTTCTCCGGAGCCATGGCGCCGTCCTGCAGCAGCCCGGCGGTGTGGATCACGAGCCGCAGAGGCGTTGCGCCGGCCAACCGCTGGGGCAGCGCTGCCAGGCTGGCGTCCTGTTCCAGATCCAGTTCCAGCACGGCTGCCAGCCCCTCGCCGCTCAGCGCGGCCGGCCGGCGGCTGGCCGCCACCAGCTCCAGTTGGGGGCAACGGCGCGCCAGGGCGGCCAGCAGGGCCGAGCCGATGCCGCCGCAGCCCACCACCAGCGCCCGT
Source organism: Cyanobacteria bacterium J06638_7 (assembly GCA_039818745.1). Taxonomy (GTDB): domain Bacteria; phylum Cyanobacteriota; class Cyanobacteriia; order PCC-6307; family Cyanobiaceae; genus NIES-981. The sequence continues at coordinate 249,449 of JBCBTI010000001.1, read as the reverse complement.
CCCCGCCAGCGTTCCAGCCGCCAGTCCGTCGCCGTGCTCAAGGCCCTCCTCAGCGTGGGGAACGATCGATCGAGGACGGCACCGCCACCCCTGGCGCATGATGGCAACCTGCGAGCGCCGATCCGAGCCAGCCGATGCCCCGGCCCCAGTCCCTGCGGATCACCGTGCTGGGCTGCGGAGCCTGGGGCGGCACGCTGGCGGAGCTGTGGCAGCGTCAGGGCCACGAGCTGCGCTGCTGGTCGCGGCGCCAGGGGGGCGATCCGGCGGCGGCACTGGCGGAGGCTGATCTTGGGGTCGTGGCCGTGCCCATGGCGGCTGTGGCGCACCTGGCCGGGTCGATCGCGGGTCGCTGGCCCCCCGCCTTGCCGCTGCTGAGCTGCAGCAAGGGCATCGATCTGGACCGCCAGACCACCGCCAGCCGCATCTGGAGCGATCACGGCCTGGAGGCCCCCCTGCTGGTGCTGAGCGGTCCGAACCTGGCCACCGAACTGGCGCAGGGGCTGCCGGCCGCCAGCGTGCTGGCCAGCCGGCAGGAGGCCGTGGCCGCCTGGCTGCAGCCGCTGCTGAGCGGAGCAAGCCTGCGCCTTTACACCAATGACGATCCCGTGGGCACCGAGGTGGCGGGCGCCCTCAAGAATGTGATGGCCGTGGCGGCGGGACTCTGTGACGGACTGCGGCTGGGGGCCAATGCCCGGGCCTCCCTGCTCACTCGCGGCCTGGCGGAGACGGGGATCGTGCTCGAGGCCTTCGGCGGTTCCCCCGCCACCCTGTACGGGCTGGCCGGGCTCGGTGACATGCTGGCCACCGCCACCAGCCCCCTGAGCCGCAACTACCGCTGCGGTCAGCTGCTCGCCGAGGGCCTGACAGTCGAGGCGGCCATGGCCCGCATCGAAGCCACCGTGGAGGGCCCCCGCACCGCCCGCGCCACCCTCGCCCTGGCCAGGATGCGGGGCCTGAAGCTGCCCATCTGCGAGCAGGTGGTGGGGGTGATCGAGGGCCGCTGCACTCCCGGGACGGCGGCCCGGGCGCTGATGCAGCGCCAGCTGCGCCCCGAGGGGCAGCAGGTGCAGCCATGAGCGCCGCCGTCCAGCCCTCGGCGGCCCTGCCCGCGCTGCTCGTGGAGGCCTTCGCCGAAGGGCCCTGCAGTGGCAACGGTGCCGCCGTGGTGTTGCTCAGCCAGCCCCTGGAGTGCTCGCTGCTGCAGCGGCTGGCCGCCAGCCTCAAGCAGTCGGAGACGGCCTTTCTGCTGCGCGATGGCCGCCACTGGCTGCTGCGCTGGTTCACCCCCAGCTGCGAGGTGAAGCTCTGCGGCCACGCCACCCTGGCAGCCACCCTGGCCCTCGGCCACTGGGGGGACCTGCAGCCGGGCGTGCGGCTGGATCTGCACAGCCGCAGCGGGCCCCTGGCGGTGCAACTGGACACCAGCTGCCCCGGGGCGGCCCAGATCGAGCTTCCCGCCGACGCGCTTCACCCCGAGAGTGCCGGGCCTGAACTTGAGGCCTTCCTGCAGCGCCACCTGCAGAGCGCCGCTGAGGCCTGCTGGCACTCCGCGCTCGGCTACCGGGTGGTGCTGCTTCCAGCGGCAGCGCCGCTGGCGGCCGCCCGGTTGCCCGCCGAGGACCTGCCCGACACGGCACGGCAGGGTCTGGTGCTGATGCAGGGCCTGGGCGATGCCGCTCCCACTGTGCTGGGCAGACCCTGCCACTATCAGCTGCGCTTTCTGGCTCCGGGCCTGGGTATCGCCGAGGATCCCGTCACCGGCTCGGCCCATGCCCTGGTGGCTCCCTGGTGGCTGGAGCGGCTGGCCCTGCGGCAGGTGGTGGGCTGGCAGTGTTCCCACCGGCCGGGGGGGATGGTGTGCGAATCCACGTCTTCAGGCATGATCCGCCTGTGCGGAACCGGTCATCTGCTGTGGGACGGAAGCTTGCGACTGGAGCCCTGGCCCGGGGCCGAACGGCCATCGCGGCTTTCCAGCTCAGAGCTGCCAGCGGAGCCCGGCGCTGCTGGGCCAGGCTCGGCGTGGGCCGCCTGGCGTTCGCTGATCGCCTGAGGCTGCGTTCCCCGGCCACCCTGCAGATGCTGGTGCTCACGCCCCTGGCTCTGGTGGCGGTGAGCGTGGGTTACGTGGCCCAGAGCCTGGCCCCCAGGCCCCAGGCCGTGAGCCAGGGCGACCTGCTCGACACGCTGCTGGAGATGCCGGCACCGCTCAGCCAGGCCGACACCTTCAGCGCCGCTGACCAGCTGCGCGACCTGCAGGCCCAGCGGGGCGGCGACGAGAGCGGCGGGCTCAGCGGCACGACCGCTTCAGCGGACGGCGTTCCCTCCCTGGTGGAGCCGGCGGCCGCCGCCGCGGTGGACCTGGAGATCAGGGTGGCTCTGCTGGGGGCCGGTACGGCCCCCAGCCTCTCGGCCCAGGGACCCTGGCAGCTGCTCAGCCGCGAGGGGGCCCTGCTGCAACAGGGAGGCGCCGGTGAGACGGTGCAGCTGGGCGCCATCTGGGCCGTGGCCCCGGAAGCCTGGCTGCAGACCAGCGGCCCCGCCCTGCTGGTGAATGGCCAGCCCTATGCCGGCCGGCTGCGCCTCCTGCGCCAGGACGGGCGCCTGCGGGTGGTCAACCACGTCGCCCTGGAGCGCTACATCAGCTCGGTGGTGGGCGCGGAGATGCCCAGCAGCTGGTCGATGGAGGCCCTGCGGGCCCAGGCGGTGGCTGCCCGGTCCTATGCCCTCGCCCACATGGCGCGCCCCGCGGATCCCCACTGGCATCTGGGGGACACCACCCGCTGGCAGGCCTACCGCGGGCAGGCCAGTGTGCATGAGCGCACCCGCCAGGCCGCCGAGAGCACCTCAGGGCTGATTCTCAGTTATCAGGGGGCGATCGTGGAAAGCCTCTACGCCGCCACCTACCAGATCACCCGCGAAGCCCACGGCCACCTGGGAGCGAGCATGAGCCAGCACGGTGCCCAGGATCTGGCCCGCAAGGGCTACAGCTACAACCAGATTCTCGGTCACTACTACCAGGGCGCATCCCTGGCCCGCCTTCAGGCCGGTGGTGGAGCGGGCTGAGCGGATCTGGCAGGAGGCCCTGGAGCGTTCCCGGCAGGCTCTGGAGTGTGGGGCCCTGGTGCCCCTCAGCACCGAACCCCTCCACCAGCCTGGCCTCGCACCCTTCACGCTCCGGCGTCTGCTCAGCCGTCCACCGCGGCACCTGCGCGCAGGCGGGCCGAAGCCCAACCCCTTCCTGCCATGGGAGAGCGCTCTGGAGGTGCGTTGCCTGGGTGATCAGCACGTGGTGCTGCTCAACAAATACCCGGTGCAGCCTGGCCATGTGCTGCTGATCACCCAGCAGTGGCAGCCCCAGTCGGGCTGGCTGCGCCTGCCTGACTGGCAGGCGGTGGCCCGGGTGGCGGTTGACACCGGCGGGCTGTGGTTCTTCAACAGCAGTGCGGCCGCCGGTGCCAGCCAGCCCCACCGCCATCTGCAGCTGCTGCCCCGCCGCCGGGAGGAGGAGAGTTGCCCGCTGGCGCCCCTCTACCGCGAGCGGCTCGAGCAGCCCGCCGGGGATCCCAGTCCCTGGCCCTGGCGCTACGCCCTCAGCAGCCGCCAGCATGGCCACCCCGCTGCCGGCGAGCAGGACAGGGCCCAGGAGCTGCTGGAGCTGTACCGGGCCCATGCCGCGCTGCTGGAGCTGGGGGACCCGCGGCACGACCCCCAGCCCCGCCATCCCTACAACCTGCTGTTCGACGACCACTGGTTTCTGACGGTGCGGCGGCGACGGGAGCACTGCGCCGGGTTCAGCCTCAACGCCCTCGGTTTCGCCGGCTATCTGCTGCTCACGCAGCGCTCCGACCTGCCCTGGCTGCTGGCCCACGGCCCCTGGGAGCTGCTGCGGCAGGTGACAACCCCCTGGACGGACTAAGGACACCCATCCCCTTTGGATTCCGTGATTTCACGGTTGCGCGTCGGCCCTGATCTGGCGCTCTGTGGAAAGAGACGCCCTTCCGGGGAGCGTTCATTTCCTAATCCATCCACTGCTATGTCCATCCACTCCGCCGCCGCCGCTGCCCCGCCGCGCTCCATCCGCCAACGCAACCGTCGCGTCGAGCAGTACCGGGACCTGGTGCGTCCGATCGCGCTGCACTACCACCAGCGCTGCGCCGAACCGCTGGACGATCTGATCCAGGTGGGTCTGCTGGGACTCCTGCGGGCTGCGGAGCGCTACCAGGCCGGCAGCGGTACGCCCTTCAGCGCTTTCGCCCGACCCCATGTGCGTGGCGCCATCCTTCACTATCTGCGTGATCTGGCCGCTCCGGTGCGCCTGCCCCGCAGGCTCGATGAACGGCGCCAGCAACTCAACCGTCTGCGCCGGGCCTGGCCGGGTGCCTGCGGGAACGAGCCCACGCCTGAGCAGCTGCGCCAGACCCTGGGCCTGAGCCCGCGGCAGTGGCGGGACCTGGAGGCCTCCGCGCCGCTGCAACGGCTGCTGAGCCTGGACGAGGCCCTCACCGAGGCCAGCCCCGCCCTTGACGCGGCGCTGGCCAGCCCAATCGCTGCGGATGTCGCCGCAGCGGATGCGGCGACCCTGCTGGGCCAACTGGAGGAACCGCTGCGGGCGGTGGTGGAACGGGTGGTGCTGGCGGGCTGGAGCTATCGCCGCACCGCCACGGTGCTGCGGATCAGCCCGATGACGGTGCAGCGTCGGCTGCGGCGAGGCCTGGAGCGCCTGCGCCAAGGGCTCAGCCCTGGCTCTGCTGACCCTCGTCTCGCTGAATCTGCCGCTCCAGCGTGCTGATCGCCGCCTCCAGGGCCGCCAGCTGTCGCTCGGCCCCGTCCCGCCAGAAGCGCAGCATCCTCAGCTTGCGCTCCTGGTGGCGACGCAGGCCACTGCCGGCGGCACCGTCATCACGGCAGCAACCCAGTGGTGGAAACATGGCACACTTGCTCTGATCAACACGGTTCTAGCCAGCGCGTCGGGCTGAACGGGAGGCCATCGTCTGCACCTGGGCGATGGGCACGCAGGTGGCACCAGCGGCAGGGTCGCTCCCGGGCCGCCACCCCTAACCGCTCTCCCCAACCCGCTCCCATCACCCCCCACCCAACCGTGGACGGGTGCAGAGACTGCTCCATGACTGCTCCATTCAGCTACCAGCGCGGCACATCAGCCGTGCCCATCAGCCCTGGGCAACCCGATCTGCATCCGGCCGCGCCCGTCCCTTTCGCTTCCCCCCTCTCCAGCGCCTGATGCTCGTTGCACCGCTCTCCTTGCGCCCCCTGGCAGCCGGGCTTCTGGCCGTTGTGGTGCTGGCCCCGGCGGCGCCGGCGCGGGCCTACGTGCCCCTGATGGCCGGTCAGCGTGCCCAGCCTCTGAACGGCACCTTCAACGCGGTGCCCGTGCTGCACTCCAACCAGCCGGAGGAGGTGGAGGGCCCCGGCATCCTGATCAGCACCGAGCCCGGCGTGTCCTACGCCGCCGAGACCGGGCGAGCGCTTCAGAACGCCACTTACACCTTCAACGGCGAATTCGGGGTGCATCTGCACCACAAATACTTCCCCGAGTACCGCCGTGAGATCAGGCCCCAGGACCGGCGCACCGAGCTCACCCTGGGCCTGATCCTGATCAACCCGGGCACCCGGCCGGTGACCTTGCAGTTCGAGCGGGGCGCTGTTCGCAACAGCTTTCAGGCTCCCTATCTCGGCACCCACAAGATGGGGGTCAGGCCCCTCGGGCCCAGGCCCTGGAACACAGGCCCCGGCGATGCCACGGCGGTGCAGATGTTGCGTGGGAGTCTCGACCGGGAGCTTCAGCAGTCGGTGAGGATCCCGCCCCGCAGCCGCATCGTGCTGCTGAGCACCCAGTTGCCGGCCCTCGGCATCGCCAATGCCCTGCTGCGCGGCCGCAGCGACGGGCCGTTCCAGATGGCCGTGGTAGCGGCGTCCAATCCGCGCAGCAATGCTGATCTGGTGGCAGTGTTGGACAGCCGCCGGCTGGCGCCGGGCCGGGTCTACCTCACCCAGCTGGGTGACATCCGCAGCGGCCGCGTGTTCTCGCGGGTCGGCGGGGTGGCGATCGGCGACGCCTATCAGGCCAGCCTGCGCCATGACCTGCGCAGCCAGGGTCCCCTGCACGTGCCGTTCACGAGCACCAGCCGCACCAATTTCGGCACCCGCGATGTGCAGGTCAATCCCCTTGCAGTGCGCATGATCGACTCCGCTCTCGACAACGTGGGCACCTATGGCGTGCGGTTCGATATCGACCTCGATCTTTATGGCAATGGTCCCTATGAACTGGTGATGAGCCATCCCACCAGCCGTGCCGGAACGCCACGCTTCACGGCCTTCCGCGGGTCTTTGCAGGTGCGCAGCCGGGACGGTCTCGAAGAGATGCATCTCGGTATGCAGTCGGGCGAGAGCTATGCCCTCACCACCCTCAACCTGCTGCCGAACGTGAGCAACCCGGTGCGCATCAGCCTCGTCTATCCGGCCGATGCCACCCCCGGGCATCTGCTCAGTGTGGTTCCCGCCAGCCAGTTGGCCATCGTGCAGGCCCGCCAGGCTGAAGAGCTCGCCAGCGCTGCGGTGGCGGCACCGGCAGCGGCTCCGCAGCCCCAGCCCAGGCCCCGCCCTGTCACCGCCGTGGCCCCAGCCCAGCCACAGCTGCGCCCACCCGCCGTCCGTCCGGTTCAGCCTGCGCCCGCCCAGGTGCTGCCGCCGGCCCAGCGCCAGGAGGCCTACCGCCCGCCCGCCAACCTGCCGCAGGCGGCACCGGTGCGCATGCCTGGGGTGGGGTCCGGTCTTCTGGACCGCTACCAGGAGGCGGTGGAGGCCCAGCAGGAGGTGATGCGCGGACTCCTGAGGAACTGAGCCGTTGCGATCCCAGCACCCGTGAGTGAGGAGGAGGACCACCGGGGCCATCCCCCCCAGCGCAGCATTCAGCTCAAGCTCAGTGCTGAGCTGGTGGTTAGGCTCGACGCACTCAAAGGCGAATACGGTCTGCGCAGTCGCGGCGCCATCGTGGAGCGGCTGCTGGGCGACATCCTGGCCCCAGAGGAGGGCAGCCTGGATCTGGATGCCGCCCATGCAGGGACCACCTGCATCGGCGGGGAGGGCCAGGGCCAGGGCGATGGCGGTGTCGGGGCTGGGGCCCAGGAGCCGCGCCTGACGGTGCAGGTGGAGCAGCCGGGGCTGTTCGACGAACGGGGCAGCCTGGTGCTCGTGGCCCGCGAGGGCAGTGGCGAGCTGGTTCTGGATCTGGAGCTGGAGCCCGATCCAGGCGAAGCCGCTCCAGCGCCCCAACTTGGCGCACAGGCGGCGGGCCCTCGCCAGCCCCGCTCCGGCGGCGGGCGGGGTATCGACCTGCCCGGATTCGTGCGCCGACGCTCCGAACAGGTGCGCCGCAGCCTGCGGGTCCCTTCGCCGGGGGCGGCGGCGGCTCTCGACCCGCTGCCGGCCCTGGGCACGCAGGTGATCGAGCGCGCCCTTGAGCGTGCCGCCGACCATTGGCAGGAGATCTACGGCAAGCCGGCCAATGCGGCGGTGCTGGAAGCCGCCATGGTGTGGCTTGCTCAGGACATCTGGCCCCACTGCGACCAGAGCGAGGGACGGCCCTTCACCTGGACCTTGACCGGGGAGGTGATGAGCAGCCTCTGTCCCGACTGGCCGCCGGGCCCCGCAAGTTTCGAACGCGTGATGGTGGCGGCCGGGATTCTGGAGGATCCCTTCAGCGCCTCCACCCTGGAGCTGAGGTTGCCCACGCTCATCCGTCGGTTTGTGCACCGCTTCCGGCGACGCCGCCAGGGCACCTCATTCCAGACCCTGGAGCACACCATGACGCTGCATGGCGCCCTCAGGCTGCTGCAGCTGCCCACAGCTCCCGGACAGCGCCTGACACTTCCGGAAATCCGCGAGGCCTACAGGGAGATGGCGCTGGCCCACCATCCCGACTCGGGCGGCTCGGAGGAGACCATGCGCCGGCTCAACGAGGCCTACCAGCTGCTCAAGGAGCTGTACCGCACACCCTGATCAAGTCTCGCCTGTCCCGCTCCGGACCGACTACAAGACTCATGGTCGGACTCATAGGAGATCGGCGCAGTGTGCGAGGTGGATGCGAACGGGGCTGCACAGTCGCTGGTGACGCAGAACGCTCCAGTCATGAGACTCTTAGTGCGTCGCAGATCAGACCAGTGCGACAAGAAAAGAGGCGGCGAATTCGACCCTTTCCAGTCGTTCCCCCATGGGGCTCAACCCACGACTCGGGATGGATTTCAGCTGTCACCACGGCACCCACTCCCATCCAGGACGCACGCGGTAAGCAAAAACCAGACAGTCGGCTGTGGCAGCACTGTCCAGAACCGCCATCGGCCTCTGTCCAGTGCCTCCTGACTGGGCTGAAGAACCTCTCAAACAAGGGCTTGGCAAGATCTGCGTATCTGTGTGACTCACAGATACGCAGATCGATGGCTCACCGTGGACGGCCGGCAACGCAGGCGCAGGATCCAGGGCCACGGCAACTTATCACCTGTCCCAGTCTGGACCCGTGATGAGTCTCGAGATGGTACTCGGATGCCAGTTCTGCGACACCTGCCCAGGCCAACCGCCTTCCCGGGTGGACCCAGGGCGTGTCCTCGCATCAGCGGCATGCAGTCAGCCAGCAGGCACCAGGCGGGAGCTACGGCAGACGAATCTCACCAGTCCATGACTGGTCTTGCGCCTGGTCCAGAGGTGAATCCTGCCTGATCCGTCTGAGACGCTGATTCAGGTGGGGGTCTGCATGCCCTGAATCAGGAAGTCGAAGTAGGGAGCGGCCAGGTCAGCCTCTTCGCTGGCCAGCAGGGCCACGGCGGCATCCTTCATGGTGCGCATCGCCTCCACCATCCCGGGCATCGGCACTCCCAGGCTGTTGTACATCTCCCGGGCGCCCTCCAGGCCGATCTTCTGGATCAGCTCGGTGCTTCCCGCCAGCACGCCGTAGGTCACCAGGCGCAGGTACCAGCTGTAGTCGCGCAGGCACTGGGCACGCTGCTTCTGGCCATAGGCATTGCCGCCGGGAGCCACGTAATCAGGCTTGCGGGCAAACAGCTGCTTGCCGGCTTCATCGACGATCTTCTTCTCGTTCTCGGTGAGCACCCGCACCACAGCCAGCCGCCTCGCGCCGGCGCTGAGGTAGTCCACCATCGAGCGCAGTTCACCACTGCTGGGATAGCGCAGCTGATCATCTGCCTGGAGGATCAGATCCCGAACGACGCTCATCGCAGCGACCACACGCAGTCGCACTCTATCGACCCCGCTCCGCTCTTCCCCGCGCATCGGCCAAGGTGTAACGGCCCTTCGCACGCCGTAGGTTCTCTGCCGGGGCACCGCTGAAGCGATGGGCAGACGACAGGACGCTGAGCTGCCCCCCACGGAGCCGCTGCTGGCTGGACAACAGCTGCAGGCATTGGCCTGCGGTCTCTCCCATGACGGCCAGGCGGTGGTGCGTCACGGGGGACAGGTGCTGTTCGTGCCCGGCGGCCTGCCGGGCGAGACCCTGCAGCTGCGCCTGCAGCACCGCAGCCGCAGCCACTGGAGCGCCGAGCTGCTCGCGGTGCTGGAGGCCTCGCCCGAGCGCCGCCGGCCTCCCTGCATCCTGGCCGAGCGCTGCGGTGGGTGCAGTCTTCAGCATCTCGACCTCGCCGCCCAGCGGCACTGGAAGCGCCAGAAGCTGGTCGATGCCCTGCAGCGCATCGGCGGCCTCCACGAGGGCTGTGCCTCCCTGGTGGCTCCCACCCTGGCGACAGGCGCCGGACTCGGCTACCGCAACCGCGCCGTGCTGCCACTGGAGCGGCGTCCGGACGGGGGGCTCAGGGCCGGGTATTACCGCCCCGGCAGCCACCGGATCGTCAACCTCAACCACTGTCCGGTGCTCGATCCCCGCCTCGATGCGCTGATCGCACCCCTGAAGGCCGACCTCGAGAGCAGCGGCCTGCCTGTCGACCGTCACCTGGAGGCCGCTGGAGGGTTGCGCCACCTGGCCCTGCGGCTGGGAGTGCACAGCGGCCAGGTGCTGGTGACGCTGGTCAGCAGTCACAGACAGCTCAGCGGGCTGGAGTCGCTGGCGGCCGGCTGGCTGGAGCGCTGGCCTGAGCTTGTGGGGGTGTGCCTGAACCTTCAGGACAAGCCCAGCAACACCCTGCTTGGCCCAGAGACCACCGTGTTGGCAGGCCGCGACTGGCTGCTGGAGCGCTTCGCCGGGCTGGAGCTGCAGGTGGGGGCCGACAGCTTCTTTCAGGTGAACACGGTTCAGGCGGAGGCCGTGGTGCCGCTGCTGCTCGCCTCGCTGGCCGATCAGTCTCCGGCCACGCTGATCGATGCCTATTGCGGCATCGGCACCTTCGGCCTGCCCCTGGCCGCAGCCGGCTGGCAGGTGCTGGGCCTTGAGCGCGCCGCCACTGCGGTGGATCTGGCGCGTCGCAACGCCAGCCACAACCACCTCGCTCACCGCTTCGACGTTCAGGAGGGGCCGGTGGCCGCCCTCTTGGCCGAAGCCATCCCGCAGTGCCGGGCCTTGCTGGTCGATCCCCCCCGCAAAGGGCTCGACCCCCAGGTGCTGGTCACGATCCTGGCGGCACCTCCTGCAACCCTGCTCTATCTGAGCTGCGACCCGGCCACCCTGGCCAGGGATCTGGCCCGGCTGGCGTCGCCTGCTGGGCCCTACCGGCTGGAGGGGGTGCAACCGCTCGACTTCTTCCCCCACACCAGCCACGTGGAAAGCCTGGCCGTGCTCCGCCTCAGCGCATCTGGGCGCCCAGCTGGCTCTCCAGGGCCTGGCGGATGACGGCGTGGGCCGACTCCACCTCCGCCTCGGTGAGGGTGCGCCGGGAATCGCGGTAGCGCAGCCGGAAGGCCTGGCTGCACTGGCCGCTGCCGAGCTGATCGCCCGTATAGCGGTCAATCAGCTCGGCCTGCTCCAGCAGTGGACGGCCGGCCTGGCGGATCACCCGCAGCAATTCACTGGAGCGGGTCGCGTCGGGCACCACCAAAGCCAGATCCCGCTCCGCAGCCGGCACGGTGGGGAAGGGGCTGAAGGGCGGTTGCCAGCGGCGGGGGCGGGTGGCGGCGCTGAGCACGGCCGCCAGCTCGAGCTGGAACAGGTGGGTGCCCTCAGGTAGGTCGTGGTCGTTGGCCAGGGAGGGATGGAGCTGACCGAACCAGCCAGCAGCGCGGCCTTCGAGCATCAGCTCGGCGGCCCGCCCGGGATGCAGCAGCTGGTGGTCCGCCAGCGGCCTGTCCTCCAGGAGCAGCTTCAGGCTGCCCAGAGCCTGCTGCAGCACCCCTCGGGCCTGGAAATAGTCCGCGGGCGCCGGCTTGCCGCTGGTGCTCCAGCGCTCGCTTCGGCGTTCGCCGCAGATCACTCCCGCCAGCAGGGTCCGGCCCTCGTCACCGCCCAGCTGGAACACCTGGCCGATCTCAAACGCCCAGAACCCCGCCTGGCCGCTCTGCAGATTGCGCCGTGCTGCCGCCAGCAGCTCGCCGTGCAGGCTGTCGCGCAGGTGGCCGTAGTCAGCCAGCAGTGGGTTGGCCAGCGCGATGCGCCCCTCGCCTGCCGCCACCAGAGAGAAACTGCAGGCCTCCTGCAGCCCGGCGGCGCAGAGTGCACGGCGCAGGCGGCGCTCGGCCTGCTGAGCGGGCTCCAGCCCCCCCGGCGCGATCGGGTCGGGCAGATGGCAGGCGAACTGGTCGTAGCCCACCAGCCGCGCCACCTCCTCGATCAGGTCCACCTCCCGGCGCAGATCGATGGCCCGCGCTGAAGGCACCTGCACCTGCCAGCCGCCTTCGCCCGCCTCCAGCACACAGCCGATGGCCTCGAGCGTGCCGGTGATGCGCTCGTCGGCCAGATCGGCGGGCTGGCCCTGCACCAGCACCGGTCCCAGCAGGTTGTGCAGGGCGTCACGGCGCAACACCAGCGGCCGCGCCGCGCTCGCCTGGCGGCGGTGCAGCCAGCGATCCTCCACCGTGGCACCGGCCAGGTCGACCAGCAGAGCGCAGGCCCGGTCGGCAGCCGGCAGGGTGGCCTCGCTGGGAAGACCCTTCTCAAACCGGCTGCTGGCCTCAGTGCGCAGGCCCACACTGCGGGCGGAGCGCCGCACCCGGCTGGCCGGAAATACGGCGGCCTCCAGCCAGATCGCGCCCGTGCCGGCGTGCACGGCCTCACCGGCCCCGCCGATCACACCGGCCAGGGCGATGGGCCGGTCGGCGTAGGTGACCACCAGAGCCGCTTCCTGCAGCCGCCGCTGCTCGCCATCGAGGCCCGTGAACGGCTCGCCCTCGCGGCCCTGGCGCAGGCCGATGGCGCTGACTGTGGCCGTGCCGCCGGAGAGGGCTGCCAGTCGGTCCCGATCGAAGGCGTGCAGGGGCTGGCCGGTTTCCAGCATCACCAGATTGGTGATGTCCACCACGTTGTTGATCGGGCGCAGGCCCGCCTTCTCCAGTCGCCGCCGCAGCCACTGCGGTGAGGGGGCGACGCGGATGCCGCCCAGGGCCGTGAGGCTGAACACGCCCCCCTCCTCCATGGCCGCCTGGGCTGCCGCTGAGGCGGCCAACGGCTGGCCGGCAAGCGGCGGCGGGGGCTCGCTGAGGCGGGTGCAGCCTCCGCTGAGGGCGGCCACCTCGCGGGCGATGCCCTGCATCGACAGCCCGTCGGGGCGGTTGGCGGTGATCGCCAGTTCCAGCACCTGGTCGTCAAGACCCAGGCACGGCCCCACCGGCGTGCCCGGCGCTGGCACCGTTTCCAGCAGCTCCTCGAGCACGGCGATGCCGCCGCTGCTGTCACTGAAGCCCAGCTCGGCCAGGGAGCAGATCATGCCGCTGCTGGCCACGCCGCGCAGGGTGGCCGGTTTGATGGTGAGGTGCACTGCCGGCAGGGTGGTGCCCACCAGGGCCACCGGCACGTGGATGCCGGCGCGCACATTGGCGGCTCCGCACACGATCTGCAGCGGTTCCTCCGCCCCCGCCGCCACCGTGCAGACGCTCAGCTTGCTGGCATCGGGGTGGCGCTCGCAGCTGAGCACCCGCCCCACCACCACCCCGGCGGCGCGGGCCGCCAGATCCTCCACCGCCTCCACTTCAAAGCCCGCCACCGACAGGCGCTCCGCCAGGGTGTCGAGATCCAGCTGCAGCTCGCCCTGGCCCCCTGGGCCGCTCACCAGTTCCCGCAGCCACTGGTGAGAGACCCGCATTCGCCGTTCCTTGCTGGCACAGCCGGCGATCCTAGGCAGGGACCGCAGACCGGCGGCTCCGGGACGAGAGGATCTGGGGGGGCCAGCGGTTAGGGTGGCCTCTTGTCCCCATGCTTCGCTGACGCGGCGCAACGTCCTTCATGGCCAAGAACAAGGGCGTCCGGATCGTGATCACCCTCGAGTGCACGGAATGCCGGTCCAACCCCGCCAAGCGGTCTCCGGGAGTGTCCCGCTACACCACCGAGAAGAACCGCCGCAACACCACCGAACGGCTGGAGCTGAAGAAGTTCTGCCCGCATTGCAACAAGGCCACCGCTCACAAGGAAATCAAGTGAGCGGCGCCCATTGATCACGGCCCTGCCGGATCCTCCCGGCCGCCAGTGATCCGCCCTGCGGCAGCTTTCCTTCCCCCTCTCCCATCCCATGGCCGGCACTTTTTTCAAGAAACGCCTCTCGCCCATCAAGCCGGGCGATCCGATCGACTACAAGGACGTCGATCTGCTCAAGAAATTCATCACCGAACGCGGCAAGCTCCTGCCCCGCCGGCTCACCGGCCTCACGGCCAAGCAGCAGCGTGACCTCACCAATGCCGTGAAGCGGGCGCGCATCGTGGCCTTGCTGCCCTTCGTCAACCCGGAAGGCTGAGCGGCGTCTGGCTCCCACCCCCCTCCATCCCGGCGATCTGGTCGGTGTGCTGCTCGAACGGGGCCGCGAGCGCGTTCCAGCCCTGGCCGTGGTGCTGGCTCTCCAGGGTTCTCGCCTGAACCTGGCCCTGGGCTGGTCCGCCAAAACCCTGACCCTGCCGCGCCGGGATGCCCAGCTCCTCTGTGCCCTGCCGGCCGGTGCCGCCGTTCCCGCCCGTCTCGGTGTCCCTCCCTGGTCGTTCAGCGAAGCCGAACTGGCTGCCGTCCAGCCCCGACGACGGGATCTCGGCTCGGCCTGGTGGCTGTTGTGCGAAGCGGAACAGGGGGAGATCAGCCTGGCGGAGTGGTGCGATCTGGTGCTCGATGGGCACGCGCCCTCACGGCTCGCTGCCGCCTGGCTCTGGCTGCAGGGCCCCCAGCTGCATTTCCGCCTGCGCCCCGCAGGCATCAGCCCGCGGGCTCCGCAGGATCTGCGCAGCCTGCTGCAGCAGCGCCGCCGGCAGCAGCTGCAGGAGCGCCAGCAGCAGGCCTGGCATCAGCTCCTGCAGGCCCGCCGACCTCTGGCGGCGGCAAGCCTGGCTCCCCAACACCGCCAGGAACTCGAGTTGCTGCTGCGCTGGGCCGCTGACGACAACCCCAGCCCGCTGCCTCCAGCCCTGCAGCATGCGCTGAAAGCGGCCCACTGCCCTCTGGACGGCGGCGGCATCCGTCACCTGCTGGTGGATCTGGGGCAATGGCAGCCGCACCATCTGCCCTCCCTAAGCCGCACCCCCTGGCAGCTGGGTTTTTCCGCCGAGCAGGAGGCCGAGGCCCAGCGGCTGCTGGAGCTGGCACATCGGGACCTGCCTGGCGACAACCAGCGACTGGATCTCAGCGACCAGCAGGTGGTGACCATCGACGACGAGGACACCCGGGACATCGATGACGGCCTGGCCCTGGAACCGGCGGCGGACGGGGGCCAGCGGGTCTGGATTCACGTGGCCGACCCCGGTCGCCTCGTGCAGGCGGACTCTCCCCTGGACCTGGAGGCCCGGCGGCGGGCCACGAGCCTCTACCTGGCGCGCGGCAGCCTGCCGATGTTCCCCCCCGCCCTCAGCACCGGTCCCTTCAGCCTGCGGGCCGGCCAGCGCTGCGCCGCCTGGAGCCTCTGGGTGGAGCTCGACGCCGATGGCGCAGTGAGCGCCAGTGGACTCTGCCGCAGCTGGGTTCAGCCGCGCTACCGGCTGTCCTACGGCGATGCCGATGCCCTGATCGAGCTGGCCCCGCCGCAGGAGCGACAGCTGGCTGAGCTTGAGGCCCTGATGCAGCGTCGCCGCCGCTGGCGGCTGGCCCAGGGGGCCTTGCTGCTGGATCAGCCCGAGGGCCGCATCCGCGAGCAGCAGGGCTGCGCCCAGCTGGAGATCAGCGAGCCATGCCCCTCCCGCCAGCTGGTGGCCGAGGCCATGATCCTGGCCGGTGCGGCGGTGGCCGAGCACGGCAGGCTGCATCAGCTGGCGCTGCCCTACCGCAGCCAGCCTGTCGCCGATCTGCCGCCGGCCCCAGCGCTGGCAGCTCTGCCCCCCGGACCGGTGCGTCACGCGGCGATCAAGGCCTGCCTCAGTCGCGGCCACACCGGCAGCAGGCCCGCTCCCCACTTCAGCCTCGGCCTGCCGGCCTACGTGCAGGCCACCTCGCCGATCCGCCGCTACGGCGACCTGCTGGCCCAGCGTCAGCTGCAGGGCCAGCAGCAGGGCCTGCAGCCCCTCGATGAGCAGGCCCTGCTCGCCCTGCTTGAGGAGATCGATGCTCCTGCCCGCCAGGCCGTGCAGATCAGCCGCGAGGACCAGCGCCACTGGCAGCAGGTGTGGTTCGAGGAGCGCCGGGGCCAGCAGTGGAACTGCTGCTTTCTGCGCTGGCTGCGGGCTCAGGACCGTCTTGCCCTGGTGCACGTGGAGGAGCTGGCGATGGACCTGCCGGCCCTTGCCCCTGAGGGGGCCGAGCCCGCCCTGCCCCTGGTGCTGCGGGTGCAGCAGGTGGACCCGTTGCGCGATCAGCTCAGGCTCGTGGCCAGCGCCTGAAGGGCCCAGCGGCCCAGAACGTCACGACCCCTTCAGTCCGCCAGCCGCGAGACCCGCAGCCAGGGCCCCCAGGGATTGGCCACACCGATCAGCCGGGTGGGACCCTCGCCGGCCTGCT
The DNA here is from genome assembly GCA_039818745.1 of Cyanobacteria bacterium J06638_7. Taxonomy (GTDB): domain Bacteria; phylum Cyanobacteriota; class Cyanobacteriia; order PCC-6307; family Cyanobiaceae; genus NIES-981. The sequence continues at coordinate 233,422 of JBCBTI010000001.1, read as the reverse complement.
CCAGCCACCGGTGCAGGCCCGGTTCCAGGGTGATCAGGGGCCAGCTGCGGCGTTCGGCGGCCGGCGCTTCGACCGCTGTGTGCAGGCGGTAGCCGCCGCTGCCATCGCGCACCAACACACCGCTCCAGAGGCGTTCATGGGGTTCGGCCGGTGCCTGGGCTGGCCCCAGGTCGGCCTCCAGTGCGCCGGCGCGTTTGCCGGCCGCCGGCAGCTGGCCGTGGCTGTCGAGCAGGTCTGGATCGTCGAGGGCCGCCCGCTGGCGCCGCCGCCAGGCGGGATGGTGCCACGGGGTGTCCCAGAGGGGAAGGGGGCCGGCCGGTGCCAGCGGGTCGGCGATCAGGGCCTCCTGCAGCACGCGCACCGGCAGCGCGGACGGCCCGCAGCGGCGCTGCAGGCAGAGGGCCGCCGCCAGGCCCGCCGCCTGGCCGATGTTGAGGATCAGCGGCTGCAAGCGGGTGGCCCCGTTGGCCATGTGGCTGACGCTGATGCACTTGTCGGCGGCCAGAAGGTTGCTGGTGTCCCCGCTCACCAGCGCGCCATAGGGCACGGTGAAGGGAGTGCCGCTCCAACGGCCCCCCCAGCGGCAGCTCTTGGCCGCCAGGGGCCAGTCCTCACCGGGGTAGTGATGGTCGTTGGGGTAATTGCCCACGGCGACCGCGCCCAGGCCGCCGGCGCCGAGGGGGGCGATCGAAGCGCCGGGGCCCGCGGGCAGCAGCTGCCGCTCGGTGACGGTCTGCAGTCCCACCAGCCGGCGGCCCTCGCGCCAGTAGGGCATCAGCGCCAGCGCTGACGGCCCCTGCAGTTGCTCTCCGTCGCCGGCACCGGGAAACACCGCAGCGGGCTCCAGCCAGCCGTCGCTGGCCTGCTGCAGCGCTGTCGCGAACGCCAGGCTGTGCTCGCGCATGGCGGCGTAGAGCTGCCCTTCGGCGGCATCGGCGGCGGCGCCGGCATCGGTGGCGAAGGCCCGCTCCAGCCCCGCATGCCAGTCGTTGCCGTGCAGGGGCCAGTTGAGCATCACCAGATCCCCCGGCAGCCGGCCGTAGCTGATCGTGCGCTCGAGGCCGAAGGCGGCCGTGGCGGCCGTAAACGGCGCCGGCAGAGCGGGCGCCGGATCGGGGCAGCGGCGATCCCGCCTCAGCCGGCCCAGGACGACCCAGGTGGGCGACTGCACGGGCTGCTCGGCGAAGAACCGCTCGGTGGCGAGCCGCCCGGCCGCCGGCGCGCTCGGTTCCTGCCACTGCTCGCGGCTCTCCCAGCCCCAGCGGTGGGCACTGCCGGCCAGCGCCATCAGTTCGCCGCGGTCGCTGCCGTCGATGGCCAGCTCCGGCAGCACCCGCAGCACCTGGCCATTGCGCTCCAGCTCCAGAGCGGTGATGCGATCGTGCCGCCTGCGCACGGCCCGCAGCCGGCAATCGGGCCACCACTGCACCGCCGCCGCCGCCACCCAGCGCCGCAGGATGCGCTCGGCCGTGGCCGGCCGATAGCCGAAGCAGCTCACCCAGTTGTGGTCGACCCCCTCGGGCTCCTCCCGCGCCAGCTGCCGCAGCAGGGCGCCCCAGAGACCGCTCTGCCAGGGACTGAGTTCATTGCCGTCCGGACAGCAGACGCCGGCGGCGCTGACCATGCCGCCCAGCCAGGGCCCCGGTGTGAGCAGGAGCGTGCGGGCGCCGCTGCGGGCCGCCTGGATCGCCGCCGCCACGCCGCCGCTGCCCCCTGCCCACACCACCACGGGGACCTGTTGCTCGGACATGGCGGGGACGGCGGCAGTGCGGCCGGCGATGGGTAGGATCCGGCCCAGGCGCCGGGTTTCCGGGATCGGCCCGCGATCGCCTGGGTCGCGATCCGCAGCTGTCCAGGTCGTCACGAAGGCGGCCGGGCACGCCGGCTGGCCATCGACCGCTGCATGTCCTACACCCTCACCACCCCCCTCTACTACGCCAACGACCGGGCGCACCTGGGCAGCATCTACACCACCCTGGCCTGCGACGCGATCGCCCGCCACCAGCGCCTCAGGGGAGAGCCGGTGGTGTTCATCACCGGCACAGACGAACACGGCCAGAAGATCCAGCGCACGGCTGAGGCCGCCGGTCTCACGCCCCAGGCCCACTGTGACGGCGTCAGTGAGGGCTACCGCGATCTCTGGAACCGCTGGCAGATCAGTCACACCCGCTTCATCCGCACCTCCGACCCCCGCCACCGCCAGCTGGTGGAGCAGTTCTTCGCCCGGGTGGAGGCGGCCGGGGACGTGCGCGAGGGACGCCAGCAGGGCTGGTACTGCGTGGCCTGCGAGGAGTTCAAGGACGACCCCCACGAGGCACAGGATCCGGAGTGTCCGATCCATCGCCGGCCCCTGGAGTGGCGCGACGAAGTCAACCTCTTCTTCCGCCTCTCGCGCTACCAGCAGCCGATTGAGGACCTGATCCGCCGGCCGGGCTTCGTGGCTCCGCCCAGCCGGCGCCGGGAGGTGGAGAACTTCGTGGCCCGGGGCCTGCGCGATTTCTCCATCTCCAGGGTGGATCTGCCATGGGGGATCCCGGTGCCGGGCCACCAAGGCCACACCTTCTATGTGTGGTTCGATGCCCTGCTGGGCTACCTCACGGCCATGCTTGACCCGGCCCAGCCGGTGCAGCTTGAACAGGTGCTGGAGCAGGGCTGGCCGGCCAGCCTGCACGTGATCGGCAAGGACATCCTGCGCTTTCACGCCGTCTACTGGCCGGCGATGCTGCTCTCCGCAGGCCTGCCCCTGCCGCAGCGGGTGTTCGGCCATGGTTTTCTCACCCGGGAGGGCCAGAAGATGGGCAAGTCGCTCGGCAATGTGCTCGATCCGGAGGTGCTGCTGCAGCGCTGCGGGCGTGATGCGGTGCGCTGGTATCTGCTCCGCGACATCCCCTTCGGCGACGACGGCGACTTCCAGCAGCAGCGCTTCACCGACCTGGTCAACAGCGAGCTGGCCAACACCATCGGCAACCTGCTCAACCGCACCAGCTCAATGGCGCGCAAGTGGTTTGAGGCCTCGGTGCCGCCCGCTGGAGCCGCTGCCGATGGCAGTCACCCGCTGGCGCAGGCTGCCGCCGAAGCCGCCGCGTCGGTCAGTGCCGCCCTCGACGCCCTGGACTTCCGTGCCGCCGCCGAGGCACTTCTGCGCCTGGCCGCCCGGGCCAATGGCTATCTCAACGACCAGGCGCCCTGGAAGGCGATGAAGCAGCCGGGCCAGGAGGCGGCGGTCGGCGCCGATCTCTACGCGGTGCTGGAGGCCAGCCGCTGGCTGGCGGTGCTGCTGGCACCGCTGCTCCCGGAGCTCTCCGGGCGCATGCTGGGCCAGCTGGGCCAGGAGCCTTTCGATTCCAGCAGCGCTGCGGTTCTGCACCCCGGCGCCTGGAGCGCCGCCCAGTGCTGGGGTGCCCTCAGCAGCGGCATGCCGCTGCCCGAGCCGCAGCCGGTGATGCAGCGTCTCGAACTCGACACCCCGCTGTGAACCACCCCAGGGGCGCCGGGTCTCTCGTTCTGCCCGCTCTGGTTCTGACCCTGCTGGGCTGTACCCCCACCACCCAGCCCGATCCGCCCGCCCAGCCGTTCGTGTTCCGGGAACTCAACCTGCGCCGCCAGGATGAGCAGGGTCGGCCGCTGTGGGAACTGAGCAGCCCGGAAACCCGCTACGACCTCAGCCGCAAGCTCGCCCAATCCAGGGATCTCACCGGCGTGCTCTATGAGCAGGGCCAGCCGCGCTACCGCTTCTCAGCCGCCAACGGTGTGGTGCTCAACGACGGTGAACTGGTGCAGCTGGAGGGCCCCATCCGCCTCGAGCGCCTCGATCCGGAGCGGCCGCTGCTGCTCACCGGCCAGCGGCTGCGCTGGTACCCCGACGAGGAACGCATGGAGATCGACCGCGCTCCCAGAGCCACCAGCGCCGACCTGCAGCTCAGCGCCGGCCTGGCCCGGTTCCTGATCGCCGAGGACAGGCTGGAACTGCGTCAAGGGCCGCTGCTGCTCCAGGCCGGTGTCGAACCCCTCCAGCTGGCCTTGGGGGAGGTGGACTGGACCCTGAGCACGGCCCTGCTGCAGGCGCGGGGACCGATCCGCGGCCAGCGCCGCCTCAGCGGTGGTGGCCTGCAGCGGCTCACAGCCCCTGCCCTCAGCGGCGACACCCGAGCCCAGACGATCGATCTGCAGCCTCCCGTGCGCCTGGAGGATCCCCAGCGGCAGGCGGTGATCAACGCCCGCGCCACCCGCCTGGATCTGCCGAGCCGCCAGGCCATCAGCAGGGAACCCTTCCAGGGCCGCTACGGCAGCACGAGCTTCCAGGGTGGTGGCTTTCGCCTCGATGCCCTCAACGAAATCCTGGTGGTGGAGAACGGCTGCCGCCTGGAGCAGCCGGGTGACCAGCTGCAGGCCGGCCGCTGCCGCTGGGACTGGGGCAGCGGAGAGGTGGAGGCCAGCGGCGCGGTGCGACTGCAACGGCAGGACGACGGCCTGGCGACCACGGCCGAACGGCTGGTGGGCCGGATCGGCACCGATGGCTTTGCCGAGTTCAGCAGCCCCGGCGGGCAAGTGCGCAGCGAACTGCGTCTGCCCACGGATGCCGGCGGCAGCGGCGCGGTGCCGTTCAGTGGGGATCGGGATCCTGCCCGTCGGGGGGGGCGGACGCGAGCGCCGGCATTTCAGCTCTGAGCCGTCGGGCCCAGCCCTCCACCCAGGCCAGGTCGCTGCGGCTGAAGCAGCGGGCGGACCAGCCGCCGAGCAGCACCAGCCCCTGATCGGCCAGGGGCTGCACGAGCACCGCCGGCAGACCGGGCAGCAGACAGTCGAACTCATCACGGCCCGGGTAGAGCGCCAGATTCACCAGCGAAACCGTCTGCTGGCGCTCCAGCGCGCGCCGGCAGATCGGCCCCGGGCTGAAGGGACCCTGCGCCAACAGGCCGCGGCGGATCAGCACCCGGCCCTGCCACCACACCAGCACCACGGCGGCCGGGGTGGCGGTGAGCAGCATCTGGCTGCCCCAGCCCAGCTCCTGGCGCAGCGGTTCAGGCAGCTCCGCCGCCAGCTCCAGGCCTTCACGGCCCAGCAGATCCGCCCGGCCGGCCGCTTCCGGCACGGCCCGGGTCCAGAGCCCGGCCACCACCATCAGGCCCACGGCCAGCATGGCCGCCAGCACACCGGCGCGGGTGAGGGCAGGATCCTGCGCCGGTGCGCTGATCTGGTTGGCCACCACCAGCAGCAGGCTGAGCAAGCCCGCTCCCAGACTCACCCTGGCTGGTGTTGGCAGAGCCATGACGGTGGCGGGACAGAGCGGGCTGCAGGCGGCAAACTAGGGCCAGCCGCACCGCAGGCCGTTGGTCCGCTTCTCGATCCTGGGCGCCCTGGCCGCCCTGCTGCTGCTCGTCTGCCCCCTGGGTCCGGCCCTGGCGCTCTCGGCCCAGGACCTTCCTGATGTGGCGCCCCCTGAGCGGGTGATCGACACGGCCGGCGTGCTCAGCCGTGCGGCCAGCTCCGAGCTCACCCGCCAGCTGGAGAGCTTCCAGGCCGAGCGCGTCGATGCCCGCCTGCTCACTCTCAACCAGCTCGACTACGGTCAAACCCTGCCGCAGCTCGGAGCGCAGCTGGTGGAGCGCTGGCGGCTGCCCAACGCCGCTGAGGCCCAGCTCCTGTTCCTGATCGACAGCCAGACCAATACAGCAACGGTGGTGAGCTCGCCCGATCTCGACGGCAAGCTCAGTCCCGCCCTGCTGCGCAGCACCGGGGCCACCACCATGGCCCTGCCGATCCGCGAAGGCGCCCGCTACCGCCAGGCCAGCCTCGATGGCAGCCAACGCCTGCTCACCGTTCTTGAAGGCGGTGAGGATCCTGGCGAGCCCGTCACAGCCAGTGTGGTGACGGCGCCCAGCACGGTGCCCACGCGCGAGCAGACCGCCGCCAGCAACGCCTTCACCTGGGTGGTGCTGCTGCTGGTGGTGGGCACCCTGGTGCCGATGCTCACCTGGTGGGTGTTTTCGCGCTGATGCTGCTTCTTCTGTCGCTGCTCCGCCCGGTCGGCAACCCACGCTTGGGGCTGCGCCCATGGGACTGAACGATTGGCTGGGGACCTTCAGCAGAGCTGAGAACCGGCAGGTGGGCCGTTATCTGCAGCGGGCCGTGGAGGCGGCCCGCACGATCGAGGCGATCGAGCTGGACTACTTCAATGCCCGTCCGGTGCGGCTGGATCAGGACCTGCACCTGCCGCGCTCGGTGCAGGCGCAGATGCGCCGGCGCTTCCAGACGGCCCTGGAGGTGTGCCGTGCCGCCGCCGCCGCCCTGGAAGACCACCGCCAGACCCTCTCAGCGGAGGGCCGCCGGCAGCTGATCACCGTCGAGGCGGTGCTCGAGCGCTACGACCCCGCCCGCCAGCGTCCCGGTGCGTCCCTCACGCGCACGCCCGATGTGCTGCCCCGCAGTCTGATCGGGGTGCTCGACCGGGTGCGCCGCCAGCTCGATCCCGCCGCCGAGGTGAACCTGCTGGAGGGTTTCCGGCGCCGGCGGGACGCCACGCTGGTGTCCTTGCGCATCCTGCTGCTGCTGGTGCTGGTGCCGCTGCTGGTGCAGCAGCTCAGCCGCTCCCTGGTGGTCTCGCCACTGGTGGACCGCCTGGCTCCGGAAACTCCCTTCCTCAGCTACCCCAGACCGGCACTGGAGGAGGAGGCTGTGGAGAAACTCAGGGTGTTCAAAGAGGAGGTTGAGTTTGATGCCTTGCTCAAGGGCAAGGCTGTGCCCGAGCCCCAGCAGATGCAGGTCTTGCTGGCGGAGCAGGCCCAGGTGCTCAAGCAGCAGGCTGACCGCAGCAGCTCCGAGGCGGTGAAAAACGTTCTGGCTGATCTGGCCGGGCTGCTGGGCTTTGCGCTGATGTGCCTGCTCGGCCGCCGTGAAATCCAGGTTCTGCGTGGTTTTATCGATGAACTTGTTTATGGTCTGAGCGATAGTGCCAAGGCCTTTGGAATTATTCTGTTCACAGATATATTTGTTGGATTTCATAGTCCTGAGGGCTGGACTGTGCTGCTCAATGGAATTGCCCATCACCTGGGACTGCCAGCCCGTGAGAACTTTGTGATGCTCTTTATCGCCACTTTCCCAGTGGTTCTGGCGACCGTATTCAAATACTGGATCTTCCGCTACCTGAACCGCGTTTCGCCCTCCTCTGTGGCCACTCTGCGCAACATGAATGGCGGTGGTTGAGGCCCCCCTCTTGCAGTTGATCAGCGGTCCGGCGCGCAGCGGCAAGAGCCGCTGGGCAGAACACCTGGCCCGGAGCAGTGGGCTGCCGGTGCACGTGCTGGTCACAGGCCCCCAGTTGCCGGACGATCCCGCCTGGCAGGAGCGCCTCGCCAGGCACCGCCGGCGCCGGCCGCCCCAGTGGGGCTGTCAGGAGGTGGGAGCAGAGCTGGCCGCTGCCCTCGTGGCCCTGCCGGCCGATGAACTGGCCCTGGTGGATTCGCTGGGCACCTGGGTGAGCTGGGGCCTGGAGCTTGATGCCCAGGGCTGGCGCGGGCGGGTGGATGAGCTGCTTGCCTGTCTGGCCAGACGCCCGGGCCCGGTGCTGCTGGTGAGTGAACAGACGGGTTGGGGCGTGGTGCCGCCCACGGCCATCGGCTGTCGCTTCCGCGATCGCCTCGGCGCCCTCGAGGAACTGCTCGGCGGCCACTGCCAGCATCTCTGGCTGGTGGTGGCGGGCCGGGCCATCGACCTGCTCGCCCTCAGCGAGCCCGTGCCCGGCAACTGACCGCTGCCCCCTCAGCTCATGCCTCGCGTGCTGCTCTATCAGCCCCAGATCCCGCCCAACACCGGCAACGTGGCGCGTACCTGCGCCGCCACCGCTCAGGAACTGCACCTGGTGGAGCCCCTGGGCTTCGAGATCAGCGACCGGCATCTGCGGCGCGCCGGCCTCGACTACTGGCCCTGGGTTCCCCTGCACCGGCATGGGGACTGGGATGACTGGCGCCTGGAGCAGCAACGGCGTGGCGGCCGCCTGGTGGCGCTCAGCGCCCACAGCGCTCACAGCTATGCGGATTTCGCCTTCGCTGCAGACGACTGGCTGTTGTTCGGGCGCGAGACCGAGGGCCTGCCGGTATCTCTGCTGGCCGAGGCGGACTGCTGCCTGACGATCCCAATGGCCCGATCACGCCACCATCCCGGAGGTGGGGTGCGCAGCCTCAATCTGGCTTCGGCCGTGGCGGTGGTGCTCTACGAATCCCTGCGCCAGCTTGGAGAACTGGGGCAATCCTGAGCAGCCCGGGGGCACAGCCGCCTGGACCCTGGCGGTGCTGGCTGAACTTGCTGCCACCGATTCCGTCCGCTACTGTCTGCGCGGCTCAGGGATGCAGGCTTCTCCGCTGGGCTTTGTCGTTTGGGGACAGATCGAATGAAGCCAATTCACGCACTTAAGACAGGTCTTCTACTCCTCTTGCCCGGAGTTGTGGCCATTCCTGCCATCGGTGTTGCCGTATCCCAGCGCAGCCCGAAACAGGCACCGCTGGAAGAGCAATTGCTCTCCAGTCTCCCCGTCACCGCTCAGACCACCTCGGTTAGCGCCCAAAGCGCGGCCCTCAGCCCTGCGGCCCTCAGGACAGAGACCGCTTCCCCGGCGCAGTCTCCCGCCCGGACCGAGGCGGCTTCCCAGGCGGAACTGACTGCCGATCTCAGCCCCGCGCCACTGCTGGCCAGCGCGGCCCTGGGTTCCGGCGAGCTGCTGGCGGCCCTGCCCAGTGATCGCCTCTGGGTGCGTGTGCGCCAGTCCGTGAGCCTGACTGAACTCTCCCGTCAGATGGGGCTGCAGAGCCAGTCCCTGGCCAGCCTCAACGATATCGGCCCCAGCCATCGCTTCCAGCGCGGCGAGTGGGTGGTGCTGCCAGGCCAGCAGAGCCGCCAGGCCGAGCGCATCGCCGCCCTCGACAGCGCTCAGATGCGTCGCACGCCGCCGCCGCCCAGTGCTCCCCCGCCGGTGCAGACCAAGGGCGTGGTGCGACTTGGTGACACCCTGCTGCAGATTGCCCAGCGCTATGGCGTCACCATGCAGGAGCTGTTGCGCTTCAACCCTGGCCTCGATACTGCCCGGCTGGTGGCCGGCACCGAGGTCCAGCTCGTTCAGTCGGCCCCGGTACGCCAGCGCGCTGTGCTGGGCCTGAGGCCGAGCACCAGCGGGGGGCTCAGCTGGCCGGACCATCCCAACCTGGGCCAACCCCAGCAGCCCTTCGACGATCGCGGGGCCCACACCTGGATCTGGCCCACCAGCGGCGTGTTCACCTCCGGCTACGGCTGGCGCTGGGGACGCATGCACCGAGGCATCGACCTGGCCAACAACGTGGGCACTCCGATCAAGGCCGCCCGCAGCGGACGGGTTGTCTTCTCCGGTTGGCATGACGGGGGCTACGGCTATCTGGTGACCCTCCAGCATCCCGATGGCAGCCGTTCCCTCTATGCCCACAACAGCCGGCTGATGGTGAGCAGTGGCCAGGAAGTGCGCCAGGGCACGGTGATCTCCCTGATGGGCAGCACCGGGCGCAGCACCGGTCCGCACCTGCACTTCGAGATCCACCCTCCCGGCGGCAGTGCCGTCAATCCCCTCAGCTTCCTGCCACCGCGCGCCTGATACACTCCAGCCAACGCGGCTCGGTAGCTCAGCTGGTTAGAGCGTGGGATTCATAACCCCAAGGTCGGGAGTTCAAGTCTCCCCCGAGCCATTGTGCTGGTTTGTTCTGCATGCTCGGTGGCATCAGACCACGTGAATCTCCACCGATGCAGCTTGCTTGAACGGCCTGCTGGTTCTGAACTCAGGAGTCTCCGGATCCGCTCGACGGCACTGCCCAGGCTCTTCACCACTGAGCCCTAAGCCTGCATCCTCCTGGTGTCAGCGGCGCTGTTCACGCTGGCGGAGCCACCGGCTTCAGTGAGCGGGCCCTGACGCCTCCAGGCCTCGAACCCGGTGAGGATCGCGGAGCTCAGCAGCAGAACGGCAAAGCCTTGCCGCAGCCGCCGTTCCGGCAGATGGGGAGCGATCCGCCGGCCGGCCCAGCCGCCCGCCACACCGCCCAGCAGCAGGGGGATCAGCATCGACAGCACCGGCGCTGGCCAGTGCCCCACGGCCACCAGGGCCACCAGGGCATTGAAGGCGATCAGCAGCAGGCTGGTGCCGCTGGCCACGGTCATGGACAGACCCGCCAGCAACACCAGCGCCGGCACGATGGCGAAGCCGCCCCCCACACCGGCGATGCCGGTGAGCAGACCCACCAGCACGCCCTGGACGGCCAGTCGCACGGTTGCCCCGCCGGCGTCATCGGCAAGGGGCACCGTCGCGGCGGGGCTGGCGGAACGGCGGCTGAGCAACCAGGCGGCCAGCACGGCTGCCGACGCGAACAGCGCCAGTTGCACGGTTTCGCTGATCAGGCCCGCCTTCACCAGGGAACCGCCGATCCAGCTTCCCGCCAGCGCCGGCAACCCCAGCACCAGGGCGGGGCGGGGGGCGATCAAGCCCCTGCGCAGGTAGGGCGGCATGGTGGCCAGAGCCAGCACCCCCACCACGATCAGCGAGAGCGGCACCGCCTCCCGGGTGGGCAGGCCGGCCCCGCTCACCAGCAGAGGCAGCAGCACGATCGAACCGCCCGCTCCGAGCACCGCCAGCAGAAAACCGATCAGGGCACCGCCGCCGAACAGCAGGGCCAGGGTGGCGGCGGTCACAGGCAGATCGGTTCCAGGGCAGGACCGCCGGCGTTCCGGCAGACATTATCCAGCTGAGCACAATCCACACCGGCGCCAGCGGGGCGGCGCCGTTCAGCGCAGACAGGTGCGGCCAGCTCGTGAGCCCGGCGCCACTACGGACTCCACAGTATGCTTATAGCCACATACCGCGACTCCGAACCACAGATGGCCGCAACGAGAACCGCCGCGGTGGCCGTCCTGCTGGCGGGGGTGCTGATCCTGGGCCCTCTGCTGTGGCCGCCGTCGCTCTGGGCCGCCGACAGCGCCGGCAGCCTCAGCCTCAGCGATGGCCGCGGCCAGCACTGGGCCGTGAGCCTCTTCCAGCAGCCCGATCCGGCCTACCCCAGGGGAGCCAGGCTGCGGGTCACGGCCCTGGCCCCGCACCCACATCCCGCTCAGGCCCCCAGCCACACGGCCCCGCTGGAACTGAGCGATGCCTTTGGCGGCAGCTGGGCCCTGCCCAACCGCAGCCAGGAACTGGTGCCCCCCCAGGTCGAGACCCTGCCACCGAGCAGCGCCCAGTTCGGGCTCGATGGGGTCACCAGCCGACTCCGCAGCGATGGGCCGCTGGTGCTGCACATACCCCTGGCCGGCGAGGAGCCGGCCCGCGTGGTGCTCGGCCCTGCCCCCAGCGCTGCCCTGCGTGACCTGGTGGAGCACGGTTGAGCGCCCGCTGGCCGAACCGCTCGCCGAGGCTGCGTTAGAACCGCGCCACTGTCTTCCCGCCGCCATGCCGCCGTTGCCTTCGCTGGTCCGCCGGATGCTCCTGCTCGGCTGCTGCCTGGCGCTGCTGCTGACAGGGGCACCGGCGGCACGGGCGGAGTTCAGCCTGCCGCCCTTGCCCTACCCGGCCGATGCGCTGGAGCCGGCGCTCAACGCCCGCACGATGACGATCCACCACGACCGGCACCACGCCGGTTATGTGGCCAAGCTCAACGCCGCCCTGGCGGAGCGACCCGCCCTGGCGGCACTCTCGCTCGAGCAGCTGCAGAGGCGCGCGGGCCAGTTGCCCGAGGCCCTGCGCAACAACGCCGGCGGCCACTGGAACCACAGCCAGTTCTGGACGGCCATGGCAGCACCCGGGGATGGCGGTGCCCCGGGTGCGGAGCTCGAGGCCGCCATCCAGGCCAGCTTCGGGTCGTTCGCGGCCCTGCAGGAGCGCTTCAGCCAGGTGGCCGCCGCCCGCTTCGGTTCAGGCTGGGCCTGGCTGATCCTCCGCCCCAACGGCGAGCTGGCAGTGAGTGGCACCGCCAATCAGGACAACCCGCTGATGAACCTGGCCGGGATCGAGCGCGGCATTCCCCTGCTGGGGCTGGACGTGTGGGAGCACGCTTACTACCTGGATTATCAGAACCGCCGCAGCGACTACATCCAGGCCTGGTGGCCGCTGGTGAACTGGACGGAGGTGAGCCGGCGCTACCAGGACGCCGTGGCCCTCAACCCTCGAAGTCCCGGCGCGCCGCGCTGACCCCAGCGGGAGCCGTGCCCTTGATGTAGGCCAGCATCGTGTCGGCATCGGAGGTTTCGAACGGGTCGATCGGACAGTTGTCGGCGAACTCCGGCTCCAGAAAGAGCTTCTCGATGCGCCCGTCCTTCACCAGCATCGAGTAGCGCCAGGAGCGCAGCCCGAAGCCGAGGTTGGACTTGTCCACCAGCATGCCCATCTTGCGGCTGAACTCGCCGTTGCCGTCGGGCAGCAGGACCACGTTCCTGGCTCCCACCTGCTTGCCCCACTGGAACATCACGAAGGCGTCGTTCACCGACAGGCAGACGATCTGATCCACCCCGTGGGCACGGAACTCGTCGTGGAGTTCCTCGTAGCGGGGCAGGTGGTTGGAGGAGCAGGTGGGTGTGAAGGCGCCCGGAAGGGCGAACAGCACCACGGTCCTGCCCTTGAAGATCTCGTCGCTGCTGAGGTCCTGCCAGCGGTAGGGATTGGGACCGGGAACGGAGTCATCGCGCACGCGGGTCTTGAAGACAACGGTGGGAACGCGGTCGAGAACGGCCATGGCTGGGCTGTGGGGCGAGGTGAAGGACCACCGCGTTTGCGGCGCTCCAGGAGCTTAACCCATACTCACTCCGCTTAAGCCTGTATGGCCATAGCGTCAGCAAGCCGACCGCATCCGCGCCGCAGCCTGCCCAGCAGCACCAGCCCCTCGGCGATGCGGTGCGTCTGGGCGCCGATCGCCGACGTGATCACCGCTGTCCTGCATGCCGTCCAGCCGTGATGTCTTCAGCAGGCTGGCAGCGCAGCTGCCCACCAGGGGGTAGAGGCGGGCTGTGCTGTTGTGTGAGCACGCGTTGCGGAACCTGGAGGCGCTCCACCTGGCCGGATCGGGCTGGGCAGCCCCTGTCGCCCACCAACCTGGGTATCTTTTGTTACCTGCCTCTGCCCGGAGGCGCTCCCACCGCTCCGCCCACCATGACATCCCTCACCAGCACCGGCAGCACTGGGGCCCTGGGCAGCGCCGCCCCTGCCGTGGGACCGGCGGGCCGTGCCATGGCCCAGCCCATGGATCCCGCTCTGATCGAGGCCCTGCAGCAGCACCTCAGCCTCGAGCGCCAGGCCAGTGCCACCTACTTCGCCCTGTCGATCTGGTTCGCCGAGCGGGAACTGCGCGGATTCGCCGGCTACATGAAGCAGGAGTCGCTCGATGAGCAGACCCATGCCGCTGGCGTCGCCGACTACCTGATCGCCCGGGGCCAGAGCGTGGTGCTGGAGCAGATCGCCGCCCCGCGTCAGAACTGGAGCGCTGTCGAGGAGATCTGCACCGCCGTGTTCCAGATGGAGGCGGATGTCACCAGTTCCCTGCAGCAGATCCATGCCCAGGCGGAGCGCTGCGCCGATGTGCGCACCACGGTGTTCCTCGAACCGCTGGTGGAGCAGCAGCTCCAGGCCGAGCATCAGGCGGCGCACCTGCTGGGCAGGGTGCGTTTTGCCCGGCAGCAACCGGCTGCCCTGCTGCTGATCGACGGCGAGCTGAGCGCCGGTGATCAGCAGCCGATCAGCCTGGCGTGAGCTGAGCGGGCCCGCAGGCTCAGGCCGGCGGACGGGAGCAGAGCTCGATCAGAAAGGCCAGGGCCAGCGGGTCGCCCACCCCCCGGCGCTGCCAGCTGCGGGCACTGGCAAGCAGCTGGCAGCGCCGCTGGTGCAGGGCCGAGCTCGGCCTGCAGGCGCACGAACAGCCGCGAATCGCGGCAGCAGCGCAGGCAGTGCTGGAGCTGCCGGCAGCGCTGGCGGCTGCAATCGGCTTCGCGGCAGAGACTGCCGATCAGGCTGTCAGCGCTGCTGAAGCGGCTGGAGAGGGAAGGCCGCATCAGGCTGCCAACGGAGCGGATTCAATCAGCGCCGGGGCCAGGCGCATCCCCGAGGCCCCGCTGGGCACATCGATCATCTGGGCGTTGCGGAACCTGGAGATCAGGCGAGTGGTGGTCACCCGGGTCGTGCCGATCAGCTCGCCGATGCGCTCGTGGGTGAGGCGGAAGGGCAGGTCGCACCAGTTGCCGCAACGCCGGCCGAGTCGGTTCACCAGCAGGGCCAGCAGGGCGTGCAGGCGCTGTTCGGCCGAGCCCAGGTGGCGGATGCGCAGCAGTTGCAGCGTCCACTCATTGACGGCATCGAAGCCCTGGCGGTCGCTGATCTCGCCGTGGTTGCGGAAGCACAGAGGCGTGAGCGCCTCCACGCAGACGCCTTCACTGCAGAGGCGGTCGGTGCGCAGCTGGTCGCCGGGCTGGAGGAAGGCGATGGTCATGCCCTCGGTGTCCTCGCAGGGGCAGTAGACCCGGGCCACACCCTCGAGCACCTCGATCGCACTGCTGGCGGAGTGCAGGTTGGAGTCGATCAGCACCGATTGACCGGCGGGAACGCGGACGGCGGCCACGACGTCATCTGGCAGAAAACGGAAGCCCATCGCGAGCTCAGCAGTGCTTGTTGAGAACTGATCGCAACCTAGAGGCTCAACCCACCCTTTTGCAAGCGATTCTCAATAGCAAGGTGCAGTTGCAATCCGGCCCGGCCTGGGGGCCGCTGTGGTGTGCGCTCAGGCCAGCACGCGATAACGGCTGCGGAGACGCCTGGATGTCCCTGGAGCCAGCTCCAGGCGGCGTTCACCGCTCACCAGGGCTCCGCGCGGGGCGCTCCAGGGTTCCATGCACACCATCGGGCGGGGCGGATCGCTCCAGATCACCACCAGATCCAGCGGAGCGCTGGTCTCCAGCTCCAGGGCTGCGGCGGCGCTGGGGTCGAGCAGGCGCACCGCTGTCGCCGGGCCGGCCAGCAGGTCGATGCCCTCCGCCAGCAGGTCGAGCTGCTGGCCGTTGTCGCAGGGCTGGCCGCTGAGCTGATCGAGGCCGCGGGCAGGCAGGCCCTCGAAGCGGGCCGTGGCGAGGTCGGCAATAGCCAGATAGGGATGCAGGCCGAAGCTGAAGGGCATGGCGTGCTCGTCGAGGTTGTGCACCTCGGCGCTGATCTGCAGGCTTCCCGGCTGCAGACGCCACTGCACCTCCAGGCGGAAGCGGAAGGGATACAGGGCCAGGGTGGCGGCACTGTGCTCCAGCTGCATCGCCACACCCTCGCCGTCGTCGAGGGGGCGCAGGCTCCAGGGCAGATCCCGGGCAAAGCCGTGCTGCGGCAGCGCAAAACGGCCCTGCGGCAGGGGCAGCACCCCATCGGGCAGGGAGCCGCATATCGGAAACAGCACCGGGATGCCGCCCCGCACCGAGCGCTGCGGATCCTGAAAGCGCTGCAGATCGAGATAGATGCGCTCGCGGCCACCACTGCGCCAGCCGCTGATCAGTCCTCCGCGTTCGGGAACCACCCGCAGCAGGTCACCGCTGGCGGCATGGCTGAATTCCCAGTGGGGGTAGGGAGCGTCGCGCTGAACCAGAACCATGGGGCGGGGGCGGCCATCACCAGCGCCATCGAAGTTTCCCCGGCGGAGCAGCGGTGGCTTGTGCCAGCAAACAAGCACAGCGCCGCCCGGCGGCGTCCCCTCAGCGGCGCTGATCGCTGCCGGTGGAGCGGCGGCTGCGGGCCATGCTGGCGATCTTGTTCTCCACGGCGCGCACCATGGACTTGCTGCGGTTGACTTCGCCGATGCGCTCGCCCACTTTGGGCCGCACCAGAGGGTTGTCGCGCAGCTCGGCGCGCAGCTGAGCCAGCAGGCGGTAGTGGCTGGTGGTGTTGTGGCTGCGCAGGACGACAGGATCCCAGGCCATGGCGAGATACGGAGAGAGGCCAGCCTATGGCCCGGCCAGGCTGCGGTTGTGATAAATTGTGAATGACAACTGGAAGTCGATACGAGTTCGCCTTTGTTCAAGATTGTGGCTCCGCTCGCTCCCAGCGAGTCCGGCCATGGCTGCCTTCCGGTCCGCCCGCTGAGCAGCACCGGTTCCTGAGCCGCCCCCTAGAACACCCGGCGCACGGGAAGCTCCAGATCTGTCAGCCCCTTCACCCATCCTCCGAGCATGTCCCGACTCGTCGGTCTGCAGGCCCCCGACTTCACAGCCACGGCGGTGCTGGACCAGGAATTCCAGACCGTGTCCCTGAGCCAGTACCGCGGCAAGTATGTGGTGCTGTTCTTCTACCCCCTCGACTTCACCTTCGTGTGCCCCACGGAGATCACCGCCTTCTCCGACCGCTACCCCGACTTCACCAGCAAGAACACCGAGGTGCTGGGCGTCTCCGTGGACAGCGAGTTCAGCCACCTGGCCTGGATTCAGACCGACCGCAAGGACGGCGGCATCGGCGACATCAGCTACCCCCTCGTGGCCGATCTCAAGAAAGAGATTGCCCGCGCCTACGAGGTGCTGGATGAGGAAGCCGGCGTGGCTTTGCGCGGCCTGTTCATCATCGATCCGGAGGGCGTGATCATGCACAGCACGATCAACAACCTGCCCGTGGGCCGCAGCGTCGACGAAACCCTGCGGGTGCTGCAGGCCTTCCAGTACGTGCAGAGCCACCCCGATGAGGTCTGCCCCGCCAACTGGCAGCCCGGCGACAAGACCATGAACCCCGACCCCGTGAAGTCCAAGGACTTCTTCGCTGCCGTTAGCTGAGGCCGCCGCCTCAAATGGGCCGCTGGGGCGGGCCTCAGCGGCCCAGGCTCGCCAGCAGGGCTCGGCCATCGAGCCCTCCGGTGATGCCGTCGCAGGCCCGCTCCGGATGGGGCATCAGCCCGAGCACATTGCCGGCGGCATTGCTGAGCCCCGCCACATTCCCCACCGAACCGTTGGGATTGCCGGCGTAGCGCAGCACCACCTGGCCATTGCTCTCCAGCTGATGCAGATCGGCAGGATCACACTGGTAACGGCCTTCGCCGTGGGCGATCGGCAGGCGGATCGACTCCCCCTCGCCGTAGCCCTGCAGCCAGCGGCAGCGTCCTGGACTGACCCGCAGCTCGGCCGGCTCGCAGATGAAGTGCAGCCCGGCGTTGCGCGTCAGCGCTCCCGGCAGCAGACCCATCTCGGTGAGCACCTGAAAACCGTTGCAGATGCCGAGCACCGCTCCACCGGCTTCGGCGTAGTGCCGCAGGGCCTGCAGCACCGGTGAGAAGCGCGCGATCGCCCCGCAGCGAAGGTAATCGCCATAGCTGAAGCCGCCGGGAATCACCACGGCATCCAGGCCGTCGAGGCTGTCCTGCTCGTGCCAGAGATAGGTCACCGGCAGCCCCAGGCAGCCCTCCAGGGCCCAGCGCACGTCGCGGTCGCAGTTGGACCCGGGGAACACCACCACCCCCACGGTCATGGCCGCTCCCCCCCGGCCGGTTCGTGGATCTCCAGGCTCCAGTCCTCGATCACCGGGTTGGCCAGCAGGCGATCGCTGAGCAGCTCCAGCTGACTGCGGGCCGTGGCGCGATCGGGCGCCTCCAGTTCCAGCTCGATCGCCTTGCCGATCCGCAGCCGGCGCACCCCCTCCACCCCCAGCCTCTGGGCCGCTGCCCGCGTCGCCTCCCCGGCGGGGTCGAGCACGGACGGCCTGAGCGAAACCTGAACGCGAGCGTGGTAGGTGGGCACGGAGCAGCCGGGATTTGTTAAATATTGGCAGTCCAGCCGTCCGCCGTCCCCACGCCCGCGCAGGTTGAAGGCAGACGCGGCCTAGCGGTGCCGGCAGCCTGCAGCCCCCTCCTGGGTCCCGCCACTGCCTGCGGGGGGAGAGCAAGGGGCGCAGAGAGCGGCCCGAGGTCTTCGTGCCGGGGCCTGACTGTGCTGGCTCTGCTGGTGCCGCTGCTGGCGGGTTCCCTGAGCGGCGGACTCAGCCCTGCAGCCAGCTGGGCCGAGCCGCAGGTACCTCCGCTGGAGCTGCAGTGCCGGCTGGATGGAGGACCCTGGCGCGACTGTCAGATGCGCATCGAGAGGGTGGGGGAACGCTGGAGCTTGCTCGTGGGGCGCGAGCGGGTGTGGTTTGAGCACGACGGACGCGGCCGGGTGCGGATGCGGCGGGGCCGGCGGGACTGGACCACGGTGGAGCCCCACTGGATGGCCGACACCGCCCTGTGCTGGGACGGCATCTGCGCCATGGGTGCGATTCCCCTCGATTGAGCACCGGGGGCGGAGCAAGGGCCACTCCGCGCTTCAGCCCTTGGCTGGGTCCGCCAGCAGCTGCTCAAGAGCCGCCTGAGCGGCAGCGGCGGGTAGCCCGAAGCCCAGCAGCACCAGATCGAGGCCGGGGGCGGGATCCTGCCGCTGCTCCAGAGGGGCGCTGTACCAGCTCTCCAGGCGCGGACCCACGGCCTGCAGCTCCAGCACCCGGGCCTTGCCCGGCAGGCGCAGCCGTCCCTTGAGCCGCACCAACCCATGGCGCCGGATCAGCTGCCGCAGGGCCTGCTCCACGGGGCCGCGCTCGAAGGCGCCCGCCAGGCGCAGGGCCTGCGACTCGATCGCCACGTGGTGGTGATGCTCGTGTAGGTGGTCGTGGTCGTGGTGCAGCGGGGATGGGGCCGAAGGTTGCTCAAGGCCCAGCACCAGCTCCGGCGCCACGGCGCCCCGCTGCATCGGCAGCACCGGCGTTCCGGCGCGCACCAGCCCATCGAGGCGCTGGCGCACCGCCGCCAGCTGCTCGGCGTTGACGCGGTCGGCCCGGCTGACCAGCACCAGATCGGCGCTGGCGAGCTGCTCGGCGAACAGCTCGTCGATGGCGGTGGCGTGGTCCAGGCTGGGGTCGGCCAGGCGCTGGGCCTCGAGCACGGCGGGATCAGCCACCACGGCTCCGGCCGCCAGGGCCTCCCCGTCCACCACCGTCACCACTCCGTTCACCCGGGTGCGGGAGCGGATCGCCGGCCACTGGAAGGCCGCCACCAGAGGTTCGGGCAGCGCCAGACCACTGGTTTCCACCAGGATCCCGTCCAGTTGGTCGGCCCGCTCCAGCAAGGTGGTGATGGTGGGCAGGAAGTCATCCTGCACCGTGCAGCAGAGACAGCCGTTGGTGAGCTCCACCAGGCGCCCGTCCAGCTCCTCCTCGGCACAGAAGCCGGAGCTGCGCAGCAGGTCGCCATCGATTCCCACTTCGCCGAACTCGTTCACCAGCACCGCCAGCCGCTGGCCGCTGCCGAGCAGCAGGTGGCGCAGCAGGGTGGTCTTGCCCGCCCCCAGAAATCCGGTCACCACGGTCACCGGCAGGCGGGCTGGGGGGGCCTCCCTGGCTGGGACACCGTGGCCTGGAGTGGTCCCCACAGGGAAGGAACTGGAGGGTGTCATCGGCACTCCAGGCTCTCCCGGGTGCTCGCGCCTGTCAGTGGATTGGTGCCGGCGGCCCGTTGGCACAGTTGCCGTTGTTCGGGCATATCCAGCACCGCGTCGGTGAAGTCAGCTCCATCGATGCGGGCACCGCTGAAGCGGCTCTGCAGCAGCATGGCGTTGCGCAGCACCGTGCCGCGCAAGTCGCTGTCATCGAAACGGGTGGCGTAGGCCACCACGTCCTCCAGGTTGGCGCCGCTCAGATCGGCTCCCTGCAGGTTGCTGCTGTTGAACACGGCGCCCCGCAGATCGGCCTCGCTGAAGTCATAGCGCTCCAGGGAGGCCTTGAGAAATTCCGCCTGCAGCAACTGGCGGCCATGCATGTCGGGCTGAAGGTCCTGCAGCGTGCGCTGGCCGCGCAACTCCGGCGCGGTGATCGCCCGGGCGGCGGCGGGAACCAGCAACAGTCCTGCCAACCACAGCGTCACGGCCAGCAGCAGGCCCAGCAGCGCCAACGGATCCAGGCAGGGCAATCGGGCGCTGGGCGAGAGGCGGCTGGTCATCGGTGTGCACGTACGGTGAAGGCTCAAGTTATGGCAACCATGGCGATGACCCTGCGGGTGGTGGTGCCCCCCCATCCCCTGATCGGGCACTGGCTTTCGGTGCTGCGCGACCGGCTCACCCCAGGCCCGCTCTACGGCACCGCCACCGCCGAACTGGGCCGCTGGCTCACCTACGAGGCCATGCGCGACTGGTTGCCGCACCGAGCCATACGGGTGGAGACCGACCGGGCCTGCTGCGAGGGCCAGGTGGTGGATGTGTCGGTGCCGATCCTGGCCCTTCCTCTCTGCCCTGAGGGTCTGGGTCTGTGGGACGGCGCCAAGACGGTGCTGCCCGCCGCCCGGGTGGTGCATCTGCACGGGGGCGAGAGCCTGCCCCTGGCCAGCATTGATTCCCACTGCGGGGTGCTGGTGTTCGCCGCCGAACTGGCCGCCCCCGGCCAGCTGGACGCCCTGCTGGCATCCCTGCGTGAGCTCGGCGTCAGCGGCCCCAGGCTGCGGGTGATCACCGCCCTGGCCGCCAGTGAGGGGCTGCGGCGGCTGGGGGAGTCGTTTGGCGACCTCACGCTCTACACCGCCTGCGTCGATCCCGAGCTGAGCGCCGAAGGCACCATCAGTCCGGGAATCGGCAGCGTGGCCGAGCGCCTGTTCGGCTCACCGCCGCTGGAAGTACCGGCGTCCGCTGCCTAGGCTGGAGTCCACGACCCCGCTGCCCGTCACCCGGAGACCCATGGCTGAGCGCCACCCCGCGGATCGCAACGCTCACGGGTCCGCCGTGCTGGCCAGTGCCGTGGCCGGAGCTGTGCTGGGTGCCGCAGGCCTGGCCTGGTGGCTGCTGTCCGAGGCTGAGCGCCGGCGCCTGGCCGCCCGCCAGCGGCGCACCCTGGCCCTGTCCCGTCTGCAGGGCGGGGCCGATCCCCTCGATGAGCCCCTGCGGGGCCGCTCGCCGCTGCACGCCCCCCGAGAGGGCAGCGATGAGGACAGGGATCTCCACGACAAGGTGCACGAACTCAACCAGGCCATCGAAGCGGTGCGCCGCCAGCTGGAGCAGCTGCAGCCCCAGCGCTGAGACCTCCGCTGGGTAGGTTGCTGAACGGCCTCGCCGTTTGCCAGCCATGCTTCGCTCTGCCGCCGTCACCCAGGGGATTCAGCGCTCCCCCAACCGGGCCATGCTGCGGGCGGTGGGCTTCGGAGACGACGACTTCGACAAGCCGATCATCGGCATCGCCAACGCCTACAGCACCATCACCCCCTGCAACCTGGGGCTCAACGATCTCGCCCGCCGCGCTGAGGAGGCCGCCCATCGGGCCGGAGCCATGCCGCAGATGTTCGGCACCATCACGGTGAGTGATGGCATCTCCATGGGTACTGAAGGCATGAAGTATTCCCTGGTGAGCCGGGAGGTGATCGCCGACTCGATCGAAACCGCCTGCAATGCCCAGAGCATGGACGGCCTGCTGGCGATCGGCGGTTGTGACAAGAACATGCCCGGGGCCATGCTGGCCATGGCCCGCATGAACATTCCGGCCATCTTCGTGTACGGGGGCACGATCAAACCTGGCAGGCTCGGGGCCTGCGATCTCACCGTGGTGAGCGCTTTTGAGGCGGTGGGGCAATTCAGCGGCGGCGCAATCGACGAGGAACAGCTCACCGCCATCGAGAAAAATGCCTGCCCGGGTGCCGGCAGCTGCGGCGGCATGTTCACTGCCAACACGATGAGCGCCGCCTTCGAGGTGATGGGCCTCAGCCTGCCCTACAGCTCCACGATGGCGGCCGAAGATCTGGAGAAGGCCAGCAGCGCCGCCCGCAGCGCTGAAGTGCTGGTGGAGGCGATCGCGGCGGGCATCCGTCCGCGGGATCTGCTCACCCGCGAAGCCTTCGAGAACGCCATCAGCGTGATCATGGCCGTGGGCGGATCCACCAACTCGGTGCTGCACCTGCTGGCCGTGGCCCGCACCGCAGGGGTGGAGCTGTGCATCGACGACTTCGAAACAATCCGTCAGCGGGTGCCGGTGATCTGTGACCTCAAGCCCAGCGGTCGCTTCGTGACGGTGGATCTTCACCGCGCCGGTGGCATCCCCCAGGTGATGAAGCTGCTGCTCGATGCCGGCCTGCTGCACGGCGACTGCCGCACGATCGAAGGCCGCAGCCTGCGCGAACTGCTCGCTGGCGTGCCCGCCGAGCCGCCTGCGGGCCAGGACACGATCCGCCCGCTCAACAACCCGCTCTACGCCAGGGGCCACCTGGCAATCCTCAAGGGCAACCTGGCCGAGGAGGGGGCGGTGGCCAAGATCAGCGGGGTCAAGAACCCGGTGATCACCGGGCCGGCGCGGGTGTTCGAGAGCGAGGAGAGCTGTCTGGCGGCAATTCTGGAACGCCAGATCAACCCCGGCGACGTGCTGGTGGTGCGCCAGGAGGGCCCGGTGGGTGGTCCCGGCATGCGTGAGATGCTCAGCCCCACCGCCGCGATCGTGGGGCAGGGGCTGCTCGATTCGGTGGCCCTGATCACCGATGGTCGCTTCTCGGGCGGCTCCTTCGGGCTGGTGATCGGCCACGTGGCCCCCGAGGCCGCCGTGGGCGGCACCATCGGCCTGGTGCAGGAGGGCGACAGCATCACCGTGGATGCCAACAGGCTGCTGATCCAGCTGAACGTGAGCGATGGCGAGATCGCCCGCCGCCGCACCGCCTGGGTGCGGCCCGAGCCCCGCTACCGCAGCGGCGTGCTGGGCAAGTACGCGCGCCTGGTGGGCAGCAGCAGCCGAGGCGCCACCACCGACCTGCCCTGACGCTCAGCCCAGCAGGGCGCGCAAGCGGCGGGCGAGGCTCTCGAGGGGCTCGCCATCGCCGGGGCGCTGACAGCGCTGGCCGCTGCTGGCGTCCATCCACAGCGGATGGCTGCCCTGCCAGAGCAGGGGCCGGTTGGCGTCACTGGCCCAGGCCAGGGTGAGGTGGAGCTCCTCTCCACTGCGGTAGAGCTCCAGCTCCAGGTCGTGATGGGGCTGGCGACTGCCGCTGGCATCGCGCACCTCCAGACGCAGGCAGCTGTCCTGGGCAGCCCCGTTTCCGGAGCTGCCATCGAGGGGCAGCACGGCATGACGCAGCGGCTGGCGGCAGTGATCGGCAGCTGCCGCCACCAACCGGCCCAGCTCCGCCGCAGGGGGCAGCTCAGGGAAAGGCACGGATGCTGTGCAGGCAGAAGCGGATGGGGCCTGGGCGGAAACCGGCATTGGCGCTGCCATCGTCACCGAAGCGCGAGTGCAGCACCTGCAGCCGGTTCACCCGCCCGGCCTGGAAGCGCAGAGGCAGGCCCAGAGGCCGGGCCCGAACCGACGGCCGCAGCTGGGCGAAGGGCAGCCGCAGGGTGGTGACTCCCTCGGCCTCGGTGGAGAACTCCGAGACCCAGCGCAGGCCGCCGGGGATCAGTTCGCTGAGACCGGCCATGCCGTCACTGCAGCCCACGGCGAGCTTGAAGCGTCGCCCTTCGCCACTCAGCTCAAGCTCCAGGCCCTGGTGAGCGGAGAGGTCGAGCGGGGGG
Organism: Cyanobacteria bacterium J06638_7; assembly: GCA_039818745.1. Lineage (GTDB taxonomy): Bacteria > Cyanobacteriota > Cyanobacteriia > PCC-6307 > Cyanobiaceae > NIES-981. The sequence continues at coordinate 209,935 of JBCBTI010000001.1, read as the reverse complement.
GAGAGCACCGGTGAGCGGCAGCTGATGAAACCACCGCCCGCCTCGATCACCTCCCCTTCGAACACCAGCCCGCCGGGGCCCACCCGGCACTGGCCCTGGCTGCGGCCGCCCATGATCGTGTCGTTGAGGGTATGCCAGCCACTGAAGCCGTCTCCGGCGGTGATCTCCAGCACCAGGGTTCAGGGCGACGCCGCTGCATTGTCGGCGAAGACCAGCACCTCGGTGGCCGGTTGCACCAGCCGCGCCGGCGTACGCATGGGGTCTTCGCCAGGATCGAGCAGGCGCCGCAGGGCCTGGCGCTTGTCGGCACCGCTCACCAGGAACACCACCCGGCGGGCGGCCGAGAGCACCGGCGCCGTGAGCGTGATGCGGGCAAGTCCCTTGCCTTCGCTCACCGTGACGCTGCGGTCAACGACCGTGGTGGCGGCGGTGCCGGGAAACAGCGAGGCCGTGTGGCCGTCCTCCCCCAGACCCAGCAGCACCAGATCGAGTACGGGAGGATCGCCGGCGCAGAGCTGCGCCAGGGTGGTGCCATAGGCCCGGGCACCCTCCTCGGGACTGGCCAGGTGGGTGGGCACCGCATGCAGCCGCGCATCCCGCCCGGGGCCCGCCGCCATCAGGGTGCCTCGCAGCAGGTGGGCATTGCTGGCCTCGTCCTCGGCATCCACCCAGCGCTCATCGCCCAGCAGCACATCCACCCGCTGCCAGGGCAAGTGCTCCTGCCCCAGGTGGCGGTAGCTGGCGGCGGGGGTGCGCCCCCCGGCCAGGGCCACCTGGCAGCGGTCCCGCTCGGCCAGGCCCAGGTCGATCGCGGAGGCGATCGTCTCGGAGCAGCGCCGGGCCAGCGCTTCGGGGGACTCCACCACCTCGAGGCGATAGCGCGCCGCCCCCGGGGAGCGGGACTGGAGACTCGTCATGGCGTCGCTCAGCTCAGCCACTCAGTGTGGAACGTGCCGGGGCGATCCAGCCGCGCATAGGTGTGGGAGCCAAAGCAGTCGCGCATGGCCTGCACGAGGTTCTGGGGGAGACGGCCGCTGCGGTAGCTGTCGATGTAGTCGAGGGTGCTGGAGAGGCAGGGAACCGGGATGCCGGCGCGGGCGGCCCCGGCGACCACCTGGCGCAGGCCGGGCAGGCAGCGGTTGATCAGGGCGGCGAACCAGGGGTCCACCATCAGGTTGGGCAGGTGCTGGTTGGCTCCGTAGGCGTCCTGGATGCGCTGCAGCAAACGGGCTCTGATGATGCAGCCCCCCTTCCAGATCTGGCCGATGGCGGCATAGTCGAGGTGGTAGTCGTGCAGGCTGGAGGCCTCCTGGAGCAGGTCCATCCCCTGGCCGTAGCTCACCACGCAGGCGGCGGTACAGGCATCGCGCAGGGGGGCCATGGCGTCGGCGATGCTGCCCAGATCGAAGCTGTGGGCCGCGGGGCCGCTGATCACGCTCTGCGCGGCCAGGCGTTCATCCCGCAGCGAGCTCATCACCCGGGCATTGAGGGCGGCATAGATCGTGGGCACCGGCACCCCCATCTCCAGAGCGCTCACCACCGTCCAGAGGCCGGTGCCCTTCTGGCCGGCGGCATCCACGATCAGTTCCACCAGATCGCCGCCGCTCCCGGGATCCTTGGTGCGCAGGCAGACCTCGGTGATCTCCACCAGATAGGAAGCGAGTTCCTCGCTCTGGTTCCACTGGGCCAGCACATCGGCCATCTGGTCGCCGTTCATGCCGGCGACGCGCTTCATCAGGTCATAGGCCTCGGCCAGGATCTGCTCGATGCCGTACTCGATGCCGTTGTGCACCGTCTTGACGAAGTGGCCGGCACCACCGGGGCCGATGTAGGTCACACAGGGGCCGTCGTCCACCTGGGCGGCCATCTTGCGCACCAGGGGCTCGATGGCGTCGTAGGCGGCGCGGGTGCCGCCGGGCATCATGCTCGGCCCCTCCAGCGCCCCCTTGGCGCCGCCGGAGACGCCCATGCCGATGAAGCCGAAGCTGAGGCTCTCCAGTTCCTGAACCCGGCGCTCAGTGTCCGTGTAAAGGGAATTGCCACCGTCGATGAGCAGATCACCCTCGGCCAGCAGCGGCGAGATGGTGGCGATCATGTCGTCCACCGGCTGGCCTGCCTTGACCATCATCAGGATCCGCCGCGGACGCTCCAGGGCCTCCACGAACTCCTCGAGGGTCTGGGCGCCGCTGATGTCCCTGCCCGCACCCCGGCCCGCAAGGAAAGCTTCCGTCTTGGCGTAGGTGCGGTTGTAGACGACGCTCGAAAACCCATTGCGCTCGGCATTGAGCACCAGGTTCTCGCCCATCACACCCAGCCCGATCAGGCCGAAATGCGCTGTTCCCATGAAAATGCCTGAGGACTTGGCTCAGTGTGATCAGGCCCGCAGCTGCCCGTCCAGTTCCGTCACAACATGGGGATGCTGTGTCATGGGTTCCAGATGAACTCAGCGGGCCCGCCCCCAGATCGATCGGATTGAGCATCAGCACGGGGGCTGTTGGCAGAGGTGCTCAGATCACCGCGCCATCGGCGATGGTGCCGTTCTTCACCACCACCACGATGCCGTTGCGGATGTAGAAGTTCAGTTCCGGGCGGTCGGCCTCCTCAATCCGGTCCTTGTTTGTGATCGTCACATTGCGGCCGATGCGCACATTCTTGTCCACGATCGCTCCCTTGATCGTGCTGCCGCGCCCGATTCCAACCGCAATACCGCCGCGCTCGCGCAGCACGGAGCGCTCTTCGGAGGATTCGAAATAGTCGGCCCCCATCACCAGGGTGTCCTGGAGCACCACCTGGTCCTCCACCCGCGAACGCACTCCGAGCACGCAGCGGTGGATGCTGCAGGCCTTGAGCAGGGATCCCTCACCGATGATCGATTCGGTCACCTGGGCATCCTGCAGCTTGCTGGGCGGTAGATAGCGTGGCCGTGTGTAGATGGGAAACTTTTCGTCGTAGAACGAGAACGGTGGATTGGGCTGCTGGGTGAGGGCCAGATTGGCTTCATAGAACGCACCGATGGTGCCGATGTCCTCCCAGTAATCATCGAAGAGATAGGTTTGCAGGTTGTCACCGCGTTCCAGGGAGAGCGGAATGATCTCCTTGCCGAAATCGGTGGCGCCGGCATTGGAATTGAGCAGATCGAACAGGGTGTCCCGGCTGAACACATAGATCCCCATGGATGCCAGATGGGGCCGGCGTGCGGCTTCGTCGGCCGACAGGCCCAGGCTCTGGGTATCGACCCGCATGGCCTCAAGCGCTTCGCCCTTGGGCTTCTCCCGGAACTCCAGGATGCGGCCGTGGGCATCGGCACGCATCAGCCCGAACGACTGGGCCTGCTCGGGATCCACGGGCAGTGCCCCCACCGAGAGCTGGGCGCCGCTGTCGATGTGGTGCTGCACGAAGCGGCTGTAGTCCATCCGGTAGAGCTGATCGCCCGAGAGGATCAGCACGTGGTCCACATCCCATTCCTGGAAGAGCCACTGATACTTGCGCACCGCGTCGGCCGTGCCCTCGAACCAGCTGGGGCTGTCGGGGGTCTGCTGGGCCGCCAGCACCTCCACGAACCCCTGGCCGAAGCCGGCTGAAAGGTTGTAGGTCATCGTCAGGTGACGATTGAGAGAAGCGCTGTTGAATTGCGTCAGCACATAGATCTTGTTGATCTCGGAGTTGATGCAATTGCTGATGGGAATATCGATCAAGCGGTATTTCCCAGCCAGGGGCACGGCCGGTTTGGCCCGCATCTTGGTGAGTGGATAGAGCCGGGTGCCGGCGCCGCCGCCCAGGATGATTGCCAGTACGCGTTTCATGCCCGCAGTTCCCATCGTTGGGCTGGCTTGACCGTAGAGGAGGGACTGGGCATCAGGCCAGGGGGGAGGAACAGGAGCAGCATGAAGGATGATGTGAATCGGGCGCGGAGCCCGGCGGGCGTGATGTCAGTCGGGCTGTAGCGGCTCGTGGAGTTCGAACAGCTCCTCCAGCACCCGCATCGCCGCATGGCGCTGCGGGCGGGGCTGGGGGGCGCGGATGTTGGTGACGGGGGTGTGCAGGATCTTGTTGATGATTCCCTTGCTGAGTGCTTCCACCACCTTGCGCTCCCGCGCCGAGAGGTCGGGCCCCATGCGGCTGAGGGCTTTCTGGAGTTCCTGTTCACGGATGTCCTCCAGCTGGCGGCGCAGCCGGTTCACCACCGGCACGGCCTCCAGGCCGTCCCACCACTCCAGGAACAGCCGGGCCTCCTCCTCGAGCATGGCCTCCGCTTCCGTGGCCATCTCACGCCGGGCCTCCTGGTTGCGCGTCACCACTTCCTGGAGATCGTCCACATCAAAGGACTGCACACCGCTGAGGGCGGCGGTGTCGGCGGAGATGTTGCGGGGCACCCCGATGTCCACGAGCATCAGGGAACTGCGGCGGTTGAGCCCAGCCAGGCGCGCGGCGCTGATGATCGGCTCCTCGGCGGCGGTGCTGGTGAACACCAGGGAACAGGTGCTCAGACAGTGGTCGAGATCCTCGAGCGGACGGCACTGCACGGGCAGTTCGGGGAAGTCGGCGGCCAGCAGAGCGGCACGCTGCTCGGTGCGGTTGAGCAGCACCACCCCGCGGCAACCCTTGGACTGCAGATGCTGGAGCAGCAGGCGGGCCATGCGACCGGCGCCCACCACCGCCACCTGCTCCTGATCCAGGGGCACCATCTCGTCCTGACCGCGGGCCTGGCCCACCTTCAGCTGGGCCAGTTCCACCGCCGCCGAACTGATGGAAACGGCGCCGGTACCGAGCCGGGTTTCGGTGCGCACCCGCTTGCCGGTGCTCACGGCCTGGTTGAGCAGGCGGTTGAGAATCGGGCCCAGGGAGCGGTGCTCCTGCCCGAGCCGCACCATGCGCTTCACCTGGGAGAGGATCTGCCCCTCCCCCAGCACCAGCGAATCGAGCCCGGCGGCCACCCGCAGCAGATGAGCCACCGCCTCGTCGTGGTGGAAGGTGAACAGGTGGGGGGAGAGGTCTTCGATCGCCAGGCCGGACACCTGGCTGAGAAACTGGCCCACGGCCGAGATGCCCTGCTCCGGATGGCGCAGCAGGGTGTAGATCTCCAGGCGGTTGCAGGTGCTGAGGATGGAAGCCTCGAGCACCTGGTCATCACTGCGCAGTTTCTGGAGGGAGTCCTCCATTGTCTGCTCGGGGATGCTGAGACGCTCCCGGATCTCCACCGGGGCGGTGCGATGGCTCAGTCCGACGACCGCGATGTGCATGGAGGGAGGGTGGTGGGGCCGGAGAGCCGGGAGGAGAACCTCAGCGCAGGGCGATGCTGCGGGCTCCCTCCTTGATGTGCACCGTGGTGGTGAACCGGGCGGTGTTGTCGAGGGTGCTGATCACCAGCGAACTGGTGCGGGTGCAGTCCGGTTCGAACTTCACGCCGTCGAAGAGAAGACCATCGGTGATGCCGCTGGCCGCGAACACCACATTCTCGCCGCAGGCCAGCTCGTTCGCTTCATAGACCCGGTCGGGATCGCTGATGCCCATCTCGCTGAGGCGAGCCAGGTTGCCCTCGCGGGTGAGACCCTCCCACTCCTTCGTCTGGGCCACGGCCGGGTCGTAGACCAGCTGGCCCTGGAAGTGGCCGCCCAACGCGCGCAGGGCAGCCGCGGAGATCACCCCTTCGGGAGCGGCGCCGATGCCCATCAGGCAGTGGGTGCCCGTGCCGGCGAAGCCGCAGGCAATGGCGGCCTGCACGTCTCCGTCGGAGATCGGCTGCACGCGGGCACCCGTGGCGCGGATCTCGGCGATCAGGTCCTTGTGGCGGGCCCTGTCCATCACCACGATCACCAGATCAGTCTTGGGAATGTCCAGGCACTGGCTGAGAATCTCAATGTTTTCGGTGGCACTCTTGCGGATGTCCACCTTGCCCATGGCGGCCGGCGGAGCCGCCAGCTTGTTCATGTAGAAATCGGGGGCGTTGAACAGGCCGCCCCGGTCAGAAGCCGCCAGCACCGCCATCGAGCCGCGCTGACTGTTGGCGCAGAGGTTGGTGCCCTCACAGGGATCGACGGCGAAATCCACTCCCGGGCCGCTGCCGCTGCCCACCTCCTCGCCGATGTACAGCATCGGCGCCTCATCGCGCTCGCCCTCGCCGATGACGATGCGGCCCTGCATCTGGATCTGGCCCATGCGCGTGCGCATGGCCTCCACCGCCGCGGCATCGGCTTCATTCTTGAGGCCCATGCCGGTGAGCCGCGCCGAGGCGATGGCCGCCTGTTCGACGACCTCGAGAATTTCCTGAATGAGGGTGCGATCCACGGTGTACCGGCTGGGAGGAAGGGTCTGGCGCGGGAACCGGGCCTCGGAAGCGGTGCTGGGATCGCTGATCGGGTGACCCCGTCAAGCCTGAACCCGGACCCCTGCCCCTGCGCGGCCCCGGGCCTGAAGCGGCGTCACTGTATCAGCGGCTGCCGAGCAGGAAGCTGCCGGCCCCGTTCCTACAATCGTTGTTTCCTTGCCGGCACCCCCCATGAGCGCGAAGTCACTGGTGGTCTCCCCGTCGATCCTGTCCGCCGATTTCTCCCGGCTGGGCGATGACGTGCGCGCGGTGGATCAGGCCGGAGCCGACTGGATCCACGTGGATGTGATGGACGGCCGCTTCGTGCCCAACATCACCATCGGTCCCCTGATCGTGGAGGCGCTGCGGCCGGTCACCAGCAAGCCCCTCGACGTCCACCTGATGATCGTGGAGCCGGAGAACTATGTGGCCGACTTCGCCAGGGCCGGGGCCGACATCATCTCCGTGCAGGTGGAGGCCTGCCCGCACCTGCACCGCAACCTGGCCCAGATCCGCGACCTGGGCAAGATGGCCGGCGCCGTTCTCAACCCCAGCACCCCGATCCACACCCTCGAGTACTGCCTCGAACTCTGTGATCTGGTGCTGGTCATGAGTGTGAACCCCGGCTTCGGCGGCCAGAGCTTCATCGACAACCAGGTGGACAAGATCCGCGCCCTGCGCCGGATGTGCGCCGAGAAGGGCCTCGACCCCTGGATCGAGGTGGATGGGGGGATCAAGCCCGCCAATGCCTGGAAGGTGATCGAGGCCGGCGCCAACGCCATCGTCAGCGGCTCCGGAGTGTTCGGTGCCAGCGACTACGCCGAAGCCATCGAGGGGATCCGCCACAGTCGCCGCCCCCAAGCGGTGCCGGCCTGAGCGCCACCCGAGACGGACTCAGCCCTCGAAGAACCAGCCGTAGCTGTGCAGGCCGATGCCGAGCAGGTTGACGCCGATGTAACAGACCGCGATCACCACCAGGCCGGCGCTGGCCACCAGGGCCGGCCGCCGGCCCTGCCAGCCACGGATCAGGCGCGTGTGCAGGTAAACGGCATAGACCAGCCAGCAGATCAGAGCCCAGGTCTCCTTCGGGTCCCAGCTCCACCAGCTGCCCCAGGCTTCGTTCGCCCACACCGCTCCACTCACCAACCCCACCGACAGGAGCAGAAAGCCCACGGTGATCGTGCGGTAGCTCAGGGAGTCGAGCTGCTCGGCCACCGGCATCGAAACGCTTTCCAGCTGCAGGGGAGCAGCCATGGCCCCGGGCCCGTCGCTGGCCAGCCTGGCCTGACGGAAGCCGCCACTGCCGATCGAACTGCTGCGCAGCTCCAGGTTCTGCCCCCGGCTGGTGAGCAGAACCGCCAGCGACAGCAGGGAGCCCACCAGCAGGGCTGCATAGCTCAGCATGATCACGCTCACGTGCATCACCAGCCAGCTGGAGCGCAGGGCCGGCACCAGCGGCGAGGCCTCCTGCAGCCGGTCGGGCAGGGCGAAGCTGGCGAAGGCCACGCAGCCCAGGGCCACCGGCGTGGCGGCCGCGGGCACGAGCGGCGACGGCCAGCTGCGCTCCACCAGCAGTTGCACCAGGGTGCAGCCCCAGGCCAGAAAGCAGAGCGACTCGTAGAGGTTGCTGATCGGGAAATGGCCCGAATCGAGCCAGCGCAGCACCAGCTGGGCCGTGAGGCAGAGGTTGGCTGAAGCCACCAGCACGCGCACAGCGGTGCTGCTGCGCTCGCCGCTCAGTGACCAGAAGGCCAGTGGCAGCACGCCGAGCAGCAGGAGGAAGGCGGCAAGGCCAAGGGCCGTCACCGGGTCGTGGAGCAGATCAGGCAAGGTTGAAAGCACACCTGGCCAACAGTCTGCCGCCTAGCGGCTGGCCTGACGCAGCAGGCCGGCCCCGATCAACAGGAAGATGGCCACCGGCAGCCAGGCCGAGAGCGGCGGCGCCAGGGCGCCGTTCACCCCCATGGCACTGAAACTGAAGGCCACCACGTAATAGCCGAAGATCAACAGCACGCTGAGGCCGAATCCCTGGCTGCGGCTGCGCCGGGAGTTGGGCCGCACCCCAAGGCTGCTGCCCAGCAGCCCGAACACCAGGCAGACCGCGGGGAAGGAGAATTTTTCCTGAATGCGCACCCGCAGCTTGCGGGCGGCCTGGGGATCGCCCGATTCCCGCAGCAGCCGTTCGGCGGTGCGGGCTTGGCCGATGGTGAGCATCTCGGCGTCGGTGGGCAGCTGGGCCACCTGCAGGGGCTGGTTGCCCAAGGGATAGAGATAGCGGTCGAAGCTGGCCGAGGTGATCTGCTCGCCGCCCTGCTCGCTGACCACGTAGAGCTTGCCGTCGAGGAACTCCCACATCGCCTTGGACTCATTCCAGCGCCCCTCCTCGGCGGTGAGCATCAGCCGCTGACCGGGCTGCGAGAGGTCGAGCACGGTCACCTGCTCCATCACCCCCTGGTTGAGGCGCTGGGCATAGAAGAAGTGGGTGAGGGTGCGCTCGCGGCTGCCATCGCTCTGGGTGACCCGGCCGAAGCGCGAATAGCTCACCCGCTCCCGGTCCTCCCCCACCACCGCCCGTCCGAGGGCCTTGTCCAGGGTTGCATTGGCCTGCACCAGCGTGTGGGGCACCACCCCCTCGTTGAAGCCGAAAGTGAGCAGCGTCATCAGCAGCGCCAGGGCCAGAGCCGGCAGCACCATGCGCCAGCTGGTGACACCGACGCTGCGCAGGGCGGTGAGCTCACTGTTGGCTGACAGCTTGCTGTAGGTGAGCAGACAGGCCATCAGGGTGGCCATGGGGAACGAGAGCACCAGGAACGAGGGCAGCTCCAGGGCCAGCACCTGCAGGGCAATGCTCACCGGCAGCCCCGATTCGGCGATGCGGCGCACGAGTTCGAACACCGCGCCCACCGACAGGGAAACGGCCGTGAAGGCGCCGATCCCGAACAGCAGCGGGCCGATCAGCTCCCCCAGCAGCCAGCGGTCGATCAGCGGCAGGCGCCGCCAGGGGCCAAGCAACGCCTGCAGTCCGCGGCGGAGCGAGTTCAAAGCCGGAATCCCTCGCCCAGATAGTGACTGCGCACGAGGGGATCATGGCCCACGTCCTGGGACGTGCCCGAAGCCAGGATCCTCCCCTCCGAGAGGATGTAGGCACGGTCGGTGATCGCCAGGGTCTCGCGCACGTTGTGGTCGGTGATCAGCAGGCCCATGCCGCGCCGGCGCAGCCCCGCGATCAGCTCCTGAAGATCGGCCACGGCGATCGGGTCGACACCGGCGAAAGGCTCGTCGAGCAGCAGAAAGCGAGGGCCCGCCTCCCCTACCGCCAGGGCCCGGGCCACCTCGCAGCGGCGACGCTCGCCGCCGGAGAGCTGGTGTCCGCGGCGGCCGGCGAAGGGCTCGAGGTGGAACTCGCTGATCAGGGTCTCCAGCCGCTGCCGGCGGATGGGCCTGGGGGTGCCGCTCTGCTCGAGACTGAGGCGCAGGTTGTCGCGCACGCTGAGCTGGCGGAAGACGCTGGCCTCCTGGGGCAGATAGCCGATGCCGAGGCGGGCGCGGCTGGGCATCGGCAGGGGGGAGATGTCGCCGCCATCGAGCAACACCCGGCCGCTCTGGGGACGCAGCAGGCCGGTGACCAGGGAGAACGTGGTGGTCTTGCCGGCGCCGTTCGGACCCAGCAGGCCCACCACCTCGCCCGGCTCCAGGGTGATTGACACATGATTGACGAGCACCCGACCGCCGATGGCCAGGAGAACCTCATCCAGGGCCAGCGTCATGGGCTCGGAGCCGCCGCCGGCGACTCCCGCCGCAGGGGTGCCACGGGGAAGCGGCTGAGCACCTGCTGGCCTTCCGCGGGCTCGGCGATCACCCGCTCCTGATCCACCAGATAGGTGATCTGCTCGGCCTGGATGGAGGGACCGTCCAGCTGAATCACATCCACATCACCACTGAGCACAATCCGCCCTTCGCGGCTGAAGAACTGGGCCTGGCGGGCCGTGGCCACCACCTGACGGTCGGGGTAGACGATGCGCACATTGCCCGTGGCCGTGACCACGCCGGTGAGGTTGTCGGCCCGTTGCCGGTCGGACTCGATCGACACAATGCCCTCGCTGGCGCCGTTGCCGGCATCAGCGGGCGGTGCGCCGGCGAGGGTGGGCCGCAGGCTGCAGGCCACGATCAGGCCGAACAGCCCCAGGCCAGTCAGAGGCCCACGGATGAGCAGGGAGGCAGCGTGCACGGACGAAGGCGCGGGAAAGACTCAGCGCCGGGCTGCGGGCCGCGCCAATCTACTGATCTGTGCCGTGCGCCTCACCCTGAGCAGCCACGAGCACAGGGCGCTCCAGAGCGGGCAGTTCCCCGTCCTGTTGCAGGGCCTCCAGCCAGCGCCGGGCAGTGGCCCTGAGGGGCAGCAGGTCGAGCCCCAGAGCCTGCGGCGGTGCCGTCCGCAGGCGCCCCAGACCTTCACCGGTGAGCACGGTGGCCCCCCTGCGGTTGCCGCTGGCCAGGTGCAGCTGGCCCACGGCGATCTGCAGAATTCCCTGGAGCACAGGCCGCATCGGCCCGGCCGTTTCGTGCCAGAGCGCCTCAAAGCCGTCATGGCAGGCATACCAGTCACCGGCGTTGAACAGGCGGATGGCCTGCTGCAACCGCGGATCGGCGAGCAGCTGCCGCTCTTCGGAGTCTGCGCTCAACGGCGAGCCGCTTTCTTCACGGGCAGCTTGCGCAGCCTGATCGATTCCGGCGTCACCTCCAGCATTTCATCGGGGCCGATGTACTCGAGGGCGCGCTCCAGAGTCATCTGCACGGGCGCCTGCAGGGTGTCAAGCACCTCAGCGCCAGCGGAGCGGATGTTGGTGACCTGCTTGGCCTTGCAGACGTTGAGCTCGAGGTCCTGGGGCCGGCTGTTCTCACCCACGATCATGCCCTTGTACACCTTGGTGCCCGGAGTGATGAAGAACTGGCCGCGATCTTCTGCGCCCTTGAGGGCGTAGAAGGTCGCCGTACCCTCCTCGAAGGCGATCAGCACACCGCTGCGGCGGGTGTCCACATCGCCCTGCATGGGGCGGTAATCGAGGAAGGAGTGGCTCATGATGCCCTCGCCGCGGGTGGCACGGATGAACTCGCCCCGGAAGCCGATCAGGCCTCGGGCCGGCACCACGAATTCCAGCAGGGTGCGGCCGTCGCTGGTGGTCTCCATGTTCTGCATTTCCGCCTTGCGGATGCCGAGCTTCTCGATGCAGGCACCCACGGACGCTTCCGGCACGTCGAGCACGAGGGTTTCGTAGGGCTCGCTGGGGGTGCCGTCGATGGTGCGGAAGATCACCTGGGGCTGGCTCACCTGGAACTCGTAGCCCTCGCGGCGCATCGTTTCGATCAGGATGCCCAGGTGCAGCTCACCCCGGCCGCTCACCGACCAGCGGTCGGGGGAGTCGGTGTCCTCCACCCGCAGGGCCACGTTCGTGAGCAGCTCCTTCTGCAGCCGGTCGCGGATCTGGCGGCTGGTGACGAACTTGCCTTCCTTGCCGGCGAAGGGGGAGTCGTTGATCACGAACGTCATCTGCAGGGTGGGTTCATCCACCCGGATCAGGGGCAGGGCCTCGGGATTGTCCGGGCAGGCGATCGTCTCGCCGATGTTCACCTCATCGAAGCCGGACACGGCCACCAGGTCGCCGGCGCTGGCCTCGGCGATCTCAACGCGCTGCAGGCCCTGGAAACCCAGCAGCTTGCTGATGCGGCCGCGCTTGACGCTGCCGTCATCGCGCAGCAGGGCGGCGGGCTGGCCGGTCTTGATGGTGCCGTTGTGGATGCGGCCGATCATGATCCGGCCGAGGAAATCGCTGTAGTCGAGGGTGGTGACCTGGAGCTGCAGCGGCTTGGAGGGGTCACCCACCGGCGGCGGCACATGGCGCAGGATGGCGTCGAAGAGCGGACGCATGGTGTCGCTCTCTGTTTTCATGTCGGGCTTGGCGTAGCCGCCCATGCCGCTGCCGAACAGGTAGGGGAAATCGCACTGGTCGTCGTCGGCACCGAGCTCGAGGAAAAGGTCGAGCACCTTGTCCACGGCGATCTCCGGATCCACCCGGGCCCGGTCGATCTTGTTGACGAAAACGATCGGACGCAGCCCCTTCTCCAGGGCCTTCTTGAGCACGAAACGGGTCTGGGGCATGGGCCCCTCGTTGGCGTCCACGATCAGCAGGCAGCCATCCACCATGCCCAGCACGCGCTCCACCTCGCCGCCGAAGTCAGCGTGGCCAGGGGTGTCGACGATGTTGATGCGAATGCCTTCGAAATCAACCGCCGTGTTCTTGCTGAGGATCGTGATGCCCCGCTCGCGCTCGAGATCGTTGGAGTCCATCACGCAGGTGGGCACCGCTTCGTTGTCGCGGAAGATGCCCGACTGGGCCAGCAGCGCGTCGACGAGGGTGGTTTTGCCGTGGTCAACGTGGGCAATGATCGCAATATTGCGAATCGGCGTGCCGGGATGTGCGCCGCTCATACGTTTAAGAATTCCTGCGATCTGAGTTGTTATCAGCGTTTCACCCTAGCCGATCGGGCTCGAAGCAGATCGGAGCCCGCCAGATCGCGCCCCAGCACGCTCGGCTGCCGCCACGATCAGCAGCCCGCTCTGGCAGCCTCCGCAGGCCCTTTGGCCTGCAGCGGCCAAGGTCCAGCTGGGCGCGGCTCAGTCGCGGCCGAGACGCTGGGCCGGCTCAAACAACTTCAAGGCCTTGGCGGTGCCCTCGAAGCGCCAGTGCCAGGGCTCGTAGCTCACCCCCTGGGGGTTGCCTGGCGGAAACGACAGCACGAAGTGATAGCGGGCGGCATTGGCCTGCAGCCAGCTGAAGGCGTCGCTGTGCTCGAAGGCCACGGCCAGATGGCTCTGGGGGGCGAAGGCATCGCCCAGGTCCACCGCGTAGCCCGTGCTGTGCTCGGAGAATCCCGGCGGGGCGCTCACCTCGGCGCGCTCCCGGGCGCTCTGGTTGCGCTCCGCCTTGATCTCGAAGAACAGCTGCTTCTGCAGCGCATGGGGCCGGTAGGCACTGAGCAGCACCAGTTGAACCCCGTCAGCTGCGGCGGCGCGCTGCATCGCCAGCAGCTCTTCGGCCGCGTCGCGGTGCAGGGCATGACCCGGGGCCACCTCCACCAGGTCCTCAGGCGCCGCTTCGGCATAGGGGAAGTGCCCCAGCAGCCGGCCATCGGCGCTGGTGCGGGCGGCCAGGCCCTCCACCGGCGGTGGCGTCAGCCAGCGCCGCAGGGGCTCGGGAAAGGCCACGGCCAGAACCGCCGCGCACAGCGACAGCCCCAGGCCGATCAGGCCCACACGGCTGAGCAGCGGCAGGCGGGCCCGCCGGAACGGCTGGCAGCGCTGGGCCACGGGGATGTCCTCAGCCGCCGTCTGTCCCTGGCGTTCACCGCCAACGGACCCGAGTCGATTGGCTCCTCCGGACGGGGAGGCGGGCTGATGCGGGGCGATGGCTGGTGGCGGCTGCGGGGGTGCCGGTGCATCGCCAACAGACAACACACCGTGAAGATCCTAGGTGGGACCCCTGGTTTGGGACCCTGGCCCGGGGACAACGGTGTTAGCTTCCGGCCACGTCTCAACGCCCTGAAGGGTGCGTATTCGATGTTGCGAGTGGCAGTTGTGGGCGGTGGTCCCAGCGGTTCCTGCACCGCCGAGATTCTGGCCAAGGCCGGCATCGAAACCTGGATTTTCGAGCGCAAACTCGATAACGCCAAACCCTGCGGTGGGGCTATTCCACTGTGCATGGTCAGCGAATTCGATTTGCCCGATTCGATCATTGACCGCAAGGTTCGCAACATGCGGATGATCTCCCCCTCCAACCGCGAGGTGGACATTCATCTCGATGACCAGAACGAATACATCGGCATGTGTCGCCGTGAGGTGCTGGATGCCTTCCTGCGCAACCGCGCCGCCGAGCACGGCGCCCACCTAGTCAATGGCCTGGTCACGAAGATCGATACGGGCGTCGCCCGCCAGGGGCCCTACACCCTCAGCTACTCCGATTACAGCGACGGCGAAGCCACTGGCCAGACCAGAACCCTGGAAGTTGATCTGATTGTGGGTGCCGACGGCGCCAACAGTCGGGTCGCCAAGGCCATGGATGCCGGCGACTACAACGTGGCCATCGCCTTCCAGGAACGCATCAAGCTACCTCCTGAGGAGATGAGCTATTACGAGGACCTTGCCGAGATGTATGTGGGCACCGATGTGTCCCCGGATTTCTACGCCTGGGTATTCCCCAAATACGACCATGTGGCGGTGGGCACCGGCACGATGCAGGAGAACCAGGCCCTCATCAAGAGTCTGCAGGTGGGCATTCGCGAGCGTGCCAAGAAGCGCCTGGTGAAAGGTGAGGTGATCAAGGTGGAAGCCCACCCGATCCCTGAGCATCCCCGCCCGAGGCGGGTGGTGGGCCGGATGGCCCTGGTGGGAGACGCCGCCGGTTATGTCACCAAGAGTTCCGGGGAAGGCATCTACTTCGCCGCCAAGAGTGGGCGCATGTGTGCCGAACAGATCGTGGTGGCCAGCCAGGGCGGTGAGCGCATTCCCAGTGAGGCGGATCTCAAGAAGTATCTCAAGAAATGGGACCGCCAGTACGGCGCCACCTACAAGGTGCTGGAGATTCTGCAGAACATCTTCTACTCCAACGATGCCGCGCGGGAGGCCTTCGTGGAGATGTGCGATGACAAGGATGTGCAGCGTCTCACCTTTGACAGCTACCTCTACAAGCGGGTGGTGGCGATGAATCCGTGGCAGCAGATCAAGCTCACGGTGCTCACCCTCGGTGCCGTGCTGCGCGGCAATGCCCTGGCCCCCCAGGGTTACAAACCGGTGCCCAGCACCGTTCGCGATGAGGCTGAAGTCAATGCCCTGCTGGCGGTGAGCAGTATCAAGGGCGGCATCAACGCCTCCAAGGAGAAACGCCAGGCTGCCGAACTTGCTCGCGCCTCCGGTCAAGGCAGCGGGCCGGTGAGGGCCGAGTTCAAGGCGGCCGACGAGCGGGAGCCCGCCCGCGTGGCCTGACCTCCGGGTTCAGCCGCTGATGCAGCTGAACTCGGCCAGTACCGTGGCCTGATTGCGCAGCAGCGCCAGTAGGTTGAGTCGATTGCGGCGCACCGCCGGATCTGCCGCCATCACCATCACGCTCTGCTCGCCGTCAAAGAAATCCGCCAGCACCGGCGCGCTGGCGGCCAAGGCTTGGGCCAGCGCCTCATAGCGCGAAGCTGCCCCGCCTCTGGCCAGGGGTTCCAGCGTGCCCAGCACCGCCAGCATGGCGGCCTCCGTGGGCTTCTCAAACAGCCCCTCATCCACCCAGCCGGTGGCCAGAAGCTGATCGCCAGGCATTTCGGCCTGCTCAGCCAGGCGGGCCGCGCGGGTGACCACCGCCCGCACGGCTTCCAGGCGGCCAGAGCGGCGCAAGTCCGCCAGCAGTTCGGCCCGCAGGCGGGCGTCGGCCGGGTTGCGCAGCACCCGCTCGATGGGCACCGCCGCACCGGCCACGGCCTGAACCAGATCCCCTGCCACCCCCTCCTCGTCCAGCAGGCTGACCAGCCGCTGACGCAGCAGCTCGGCCAGATCGGCGCACAGACTGGCGGGATCGATGGCGAAGTGGCCCAAGCGCTCGGCCCAGTGGCTGGAGCCCCGCTGCAGCAGCGCCAGCAGGTCGAGGCTCCAGCGCCGCTCCCAGAGGATCTGCAGGAGGCCATTGCCGGCCCGGCGCAGGGCATAGGGGTCGGAGGAGCCGCTGGGTCGCTCTCCCTTGGCATAGATGCTCAGCAGCAGTTCCAGACGTTCGGCCAGCGCAACCACCGCACCGGCGTCCGAGCCCGGCAGCGTGTCGCCGGCGCCCCGCGGCCGGTAGTGCTCGAGAACGGCCAGCGCCACCTCGGCCGGTTCCCCCTCCGCCAGCAGATACTTGCCCCCCATCACCCCCTGCAGTTCGGGAAACTCGCCCACCATCTGGCTCACCAGGTCGTGCTTGCAGAGATGGGCGGCGCGCCGGGCGTGGGCGGCGGTGGCCGCCGCCAACCCCAGCGGCTCGAGCAGGGCGTCGGTGCACCATTCCAGCCGCTCCACCCGGTCCCGCATGGAACCCAGTCCCTCGGCGAAGGTGACCTGGGCGAGCTGGGCGCGCCGGTCGATGCTGGCCCGGGCGCGATCGGCAGTGACGAAGAATTCGGCATCGGCCAGCCGGGCCTTCAGCACCCGCTCGTTGCCGCGCCGCACCGTGTCGGTGGCCTCGCTGCGGGCATTGGTGATGCACAGGAAGCGCGGTTGCAGCACACCGCGGGCCCGCAGGGCCAGGGGCTCAGGCTGGATCTGGTCGTTGTAGAGCGGCACATAGCGCTGATGGGCCCGCATCACAGTGCAGAGCACCTCCGGCGGCAGCTCGAGATAGCGCTCGTCGATCTCCCCTTCGATCGCCAGGGGCGCTTCCACCAGATCCACCAGTTCAGCAAACAGCTCGGCGGGCAGATCGGGCCGGGCCCGGTGCCGTTCGGCGGCGGCCTCCACGGCCTTCTGAATGCGCTGCGCCCGCTCCTGCCGGTCCACCACCACCCCGGCGGCGGCCAGGTCCTGGCGGTAGCTGGAGGCTGAGCCCACGCTCACGGGTACGCCGCTGAGGCGGTGGCCGCGGCTGCGGGAGCCGGCCAGCACGGGCGGGTCACAGCCCTCGAGCAGCACCGGCAGCACCTCGGCATCGAGCAGGGCCACCAGCCAGCGGATCGGTCTGGAGAAGCGGCGTTCGCCCGTGCCCCAGCGCATGAAGCGGGGGCCCTGAAGAGCCTGGATCCAGGCGGGAATCAGCCCCGCCAGAACGGTGGAAGTGGGCTGACCACGCTCCAGCAGCTCGGCAAACACAAACGGCCCCTTCGTGGTGTCGCGCACCTCCAGCGCCTCGGGCGACACCCCGCAGCGGCGGGCGAAGCCGATCGCGGCAGGGGTGGGTCGGCCGTCAGTGAACGCCTGCCCCGCCGGTGGGCCCTTGCGCTCCTGCCGGCGGTCCTGCTGGACCTGGGGCAGACCGTGGGCGAGCAGCACCAGCCGGCGCGGGGTGCTGGTGACCTCCAGCGCCGCCGTATCCAGCCGGGCCTCAGCCAGGTCAGATTCCACCAGTGCGCGCAACTGGGGCAGAGCCAGGCGGGCGAAATCGGCAGGCAGCTCCTCGGTTCCGATCTCCAGCAGCAACGACGACACGGAACGGGGCCACGACAGCCGCCAACTCTATGGATCGGGCCGGGGGATTCTGGCCGGTCGGGACTCCGGCCTCAGCAGCCTCCCGTTCGCTACGGTCAGCTGGTTGAGGATCCACCGTGTGACCGTGTCTGCCAAGGTGCCTGCCGGATCCACCCAGTCTGATCGGCGCCGGGGCGAACCCACGCGCTTCGAACAACTGAAAGCCTCCAGCGGCCATCTGCGCGAGCCTCTGCAGAGCGAACTGGCCAACGAGCTGCCCAGTTTCAGCGAACCGGCGCTGCAGATTCTCAAGTTTCACGGCTCCTATCAGCAG
The DNA here is from genome assembly GCA_039818745.1 of Cyanobacteria bacterium J06638_7. Lineage (GTDB taxonomy): Bacteria > Cyanobacteriota > Cyanobacteriia > PCC-6307 > Cyanobiaceae > NIES-981. Next base: position 192,106 of record JBCBTI010000001.1, on the reverse strand, counting down.
GATGACCGGGACCATCGCCTGAAGGGCCACGAGAAGGACTGGCAGATGATGCTGCGCCTGCGCAGCCCGGGCGGACGCATACCGGCCGATCTCTATCTTGCGCTCGATTCTCTCTCCGACCAGCTCGGCAATGGCACGCTGCGGGCCACCACCCGCCAGGCCTTCCAGATGCATGGCGTGCGCAAGGAGAATCTCAAGGAGGTGATCGGCACGATCGTGCGCCACCTGGGTTCCACCCTGGCGGCCTGCGGTGACATCAACCGCAACGTGATGGCCCCGGCCGCTCCCTATGCCAAGGGGGCCTATCCGGCGGCCCGGCGGCTGGCCGATGACATCGCCGATCTGCTCGCCCCCCAGGCCGCCGAGGGCTCCTATCTCGACCTCTGGGTGGATGGGGATCTCAGCTACCGCATCAGTCCCAATGCCCCGGTGCGGCGGGTGAAGCAGCGTCAGAGCGAGGCTGCGGTGTTCAGTGGTGACGCCGCCGAGCCCCTTTACGGCAGCACCTACCTGCCGCGCAAGTTCAAGGTGGCGGTCACCGTGCCGGGTGACAACTCGGTGGATCTGCTTACCCAGGACATCGGCCTGGTGCTGTTCTGCGATCCCCAGGGACGGCCCCAGGGCTGCAACGTCTATGTGGGCGGTGGCATGGGCCGCACCCACAACAAGGAGGAGACCTTCGCGCGCACGGCCGATCCCCTCGGCTATGTGGCCTTCGACCATGTGCTCGACCTCGTGCAGGCGATCGTGGCCCTGCAGCGGGATCACGGCGACCGCCAGCAGCGCCGGCACGCACGCATGAAATACCTGATCCACGACCGCGGCGTGGACTGGTTCCGCGACCAGCTGCGCTCCACCTACTTCCAGCAGCCGATCCGCTCCCTGCGCCAGGAACCGCGGCGCAAGCTGGAGGATTACCTGGGCTGGCATCGCCAGAGCGCGGGACTGTGGTTCGTAGGCCTGCCACTGCTCTGCGGCCGCCTCAGCGGCGAGCGCAAGGCGGGCCTGCGCCGGCTGGTGGACACCTACAAGCTGGAGATGCGCATCACTCCCAACCAGGACCTGCTGCTCTGCAATGTGGGCACGGCCCAGCGCATGGGCCTCAAGGCGGATCTGGCGGCCCTGGGCTGGCAGAAGCCGGAGGAGACATCCCCTCTCGCCCGTCACGGGATCGCCTGTCCGGCCCTGCCCCTCTGCGGTCTGGCGGTGACCGAATCGGAGCGCATCTTCCCTGCGGTGCTGGAGCGGCTTGAAGCGCTGCTCGAGCGGCTGGCGATCGACAAGCCGATCCTGGTGCGCATGACCGGCTGTCCCAATGGCTGCTCACGCCCCTACATGGCCGAGCTGGGGTTGGTGGGCAGCGGCTTGAATCAGTACCAGCTGTGGCTGGGGGGCAGCGGCCAGCTCAGCCGGCTGGCCGAGCCCTATCTCGAGAAGATGCCCCTCGAGGCCATGGAGGCCACCCTCGAGCCCCTCCTGCTGGCCTGGCGGCAGAGCGGGCTGCGCGGCGGCTTCGGCGACTTCGTGGTGCGCAGCGGTCGTGAGGACGTGCAGCGGCTGCTGGCTGTGACGGCGGGCTGAGGCCTCTCCGGCGGGCGCCCTGCTCAGCCCAGCCGCCCGTAGTGGGCAGCAGGTTCGTGCCGTTGCCAGGCCCAGAGCTGATCCCCCCAGCTGAAGTGCCACCACTCGTTGGGGTGCTGAGCGAAGCCTGCGCTCTCCATCACCTGCCGCAGCAGGCTGCGGTGCCGGTGCCAGCTCTGGTAGTGGCAGCGCAGGCCGGGATCCGGGCATGTGCGACTGGCGTGCAGGAAGTGATCGGGTTCAGAGACCACGCCGATCTCGTCGATCGCCGAGCCCATCTCCAGCAGTTCACCCGCGCGGCCGGCCAGGGTGAGATCCACGGCCCCCCCCGTGCTGTGGGGTGGCGGAGCGGCGGGATCGGCATGGGGCGGCGCCCAGAAGCGGTCCACTTCGCTCACCACCGCATCGCGCTCTGGACTGGCCGTGGCGGGGTCGATGCCCCGCTGCCGGCAGGTGCTGGCGATGCTGTGCTCCACCATGAAGGCCTGCACTGCCAGCGGTCGCCAGGCGTCGAAGATGGCCAGCCGCCAGCCGGGCCGCTGGCGGTGCAGCAGATCCTGGGCCAGCAGCAGCCGTCTGGTCGTTTCGCGGCGCAGGCGGAACGGGGAGCCCGCCCTGCCGTAGGGCGCCCCAAGCACGGCGTAGGGGTGGGGCTCGAGACGCAGCAGCGCCGCCGGCAGGGGCTCCAGCGGCTCGCCGCACTCCTCGATCGGGACAGCGGCCCAGGGACGTGCGCTCATGGCTCAGCCCGGTTCATGGTTCAGTTGAGGGGGGCTGGCTGGCTGATGCTGCGGCGCTGGAGCGCCAGCAGGCGGGCCAGGTGGGGATGGCGGCACAAGTCCGGATCCTGGTCCAGGATCCCGCGGGCCACCACACGCGCCTGCTCCAGCACCTCGCCGTCGTCGGCAAGGCTGGCGAGGGCCAGGTCGGGAAGTCCGCTCTGGCGGGTGCCGAGCACCTGGCCAGGCCCGCGCAGGCGCAGGTCCATCTCGGCGATCTCGAAGCCATCGGCGGAGCGCACGAGCAGCTCCAGGCGCTGGCGGGCCGCCGCGTTGCGGCGGTCGTGGATCAGCAGGCAGTGGGAGGCGGCTGCGCCCCGGCCCACCCGGCCGCGCAGCTGGTGCAGCTGGGCCAGCCCGAAGCGCTCCGCGTGCTCAATCACCATCACGCTCGCCTCGGGCACATCCACCCCCACCTCAACCACTGTGGTGCTCACCAGCACATGGGTCAGACCATCGGCGAAGGCGGCGATCGCCGCCTGCTTCTCGGCGCTGGCCAGGCGGCCGTGCAGCAGACCCACCTGAAGCTCGGGGAACACCTCGGCGGCCAGCTGGCGGTGCACCTCCACCGCCGAGCGCAGATCACTCTTCTCCGATTCCTCCACCAGGGGCAGAACGACATAGGCCCTCTGGCCGCGCGCCACTTCGGCCCGGATCAGGTCGTAGGCCTCGCGCCGCTCGCCTCCCCCCAGCAGGCGTGTGTGGATCGGCGTGCGCCCCGGCGGCAATTCGTCGATCTGGCTCACCTCCAGGTCCCCATGCAGCGAGAGGGCCAGGGTGCGGGGGATAGGCGTGGCGGTCATGGTCAGCAGATGAGGCTGCAGACCCTTGTTGAGCAGGCGGTCCCGCTGGCGCACCCCGAAGCGGTGCTGCTCATCCACCACCACCAGCCCCAGGCGGGCGAACTGCACCGGATCCTCCAGCAGGGCGTGGGTGCCCACCAGCAGCTGCAGCTGGCCGTTGACCAGATCCTCCAGCAACTGACGCCGCCGCGCGGCCGGGGTGGCCCCCGTGAGCAGGGCGCAGCTCACATGCAGGCGGGGCATCCAGTCATCCAGCCGGGCGTGGTGCTGCTCGGCCAGCACTTCGGTGGGGGCCATCAGCGCCCCCTGGCAGCCGGCATCAATGGCGGTGAGCAGGGCAGCGATGGCCACCACCGTCTTGCCGCTGCCCACATCACCCTGCAGCAGCCGGGCCATGGGCTGCTCGCGGGCCAGATCGGCGTGGATCTCCCCCAGCACCCGCCGCTGGGCGGCGGTGAGGGCGAAGGGCAGCAGATCCAGGAAGCGTTCCGGCAGGCCCGCACCCACACCACCCGTGCCGGCGGAAGCCGCCGTGGCTTTCAGCACCGGCGCCGGGCGGCTGGTGAGCTGCCGCCGCCGCTGCAGCAGCCCCAGCTGCATCAACAGAAACTCATCAAACACCAGGCGGCGGCGGCTGGCCTGCAGCTGTTCGCGGTTCTCCGGGGCATGGATCTGCTGCAGGGCCTGGGCCCGCTCGATCAGGCCCTGCCGCTGCAGCAGCGACGCCGGCAGCGGTTCCGGCCAGCGCTGCACCAACGGCAGCACGGCGCTGACCGCCTGACGCAACCGGTCAGCCCCGAGACCCTCAGTGAGGCCGTAGACGGGGATCAGGCGACCGATGCGGGGGGAACGCACGGGAGCCTGGGGGCTGGCCAGCACTTCCATCAGGGGGTCCTGGAACTGAGGGCCATAGGGGCCCTCCTTCACCAGCCCGCTCACAGCCACGGTGGCGCCAGTCGGGAACTGGCGTTCCTGCAGTTTCAGCCAGCCCGCTGAGGTGAAGCGCCGGCCGGCGAAGAAGCGACTGACGCGCAGGCGGCCGGTGGGATCGGCCAGTTGCAGCTCCAGGATCGCCAGCTGGGCGTTGCGGGGACTGACGAAACTGCGGCAGCGGCGCACCGTGGCCACGATCGTGGCCGTGCTCCCCGCCTCCAGGCCGCCGATGCGCACCAGGTTGGCGTAGTCGAGATAGTCGCGCGGGTAGTAGTGCACCAGGTCGCGCACCACAAACAGGCCAAGCTGGGCCAGGCGGCTGGCGGTACGGGAGCCCACGCCGCCGATCTCCGCCAGGGGTGTTTCGGGCTTCAGGCCCGCTGCCGGCTCAGCTGCGGGCGGGCGCCCCGGCGGGGCGCCGGTTGCCGGCTCCGGCGACAGCCGCAGCCGGGGCGGACCCTGCTCGGCTGGGGGTCTGCGCCGCAGCCGCCAGCTGTGCAGCTGCTGGCGGCTGCGGCGCACCAGCGCCTGGCGCTGGCTGGCGCTGAGCTCGGCGTAGCGGGCGAACTCCGCGGCCAGCGCCAGATCAGCCGCCTCAGCCGCCAGGCCGGCAGGGGCCTCGCCCAGACTGCGGGCCAGAAAGGCGCTGAAGCGTTCCCGCCGCCCCATCAGATCGCCAAACCCGCGCTCGGCTTCGAGCTGCAGGGCCTGCTGGAGTGAGCGGAACCAGGCGTCCGCGGCCGCCGGATCTAGGGCTGAGGGAACCTGGGGCTGTCCTGGTGCCACAACCGTTCCGCCTCAAGCGCCTGAAGCCGCCGCTGCAGGCGGCGATGCTGATCGGCCATTCTGCGTATCTCCTGGCGATGCCGCTGCAGGCGGGCGCGACAGCTGCGCAGCCGGGGGTGCTCGAGCTCCAGGTCGGCGGGGCGCACCAGCACCGCCAGGCTCTCCAGCTGAGAGCCGCTCGGATGGGTCAGCGGCAGCTGCACCCGCAGCAGGTTGGGGGGAGCCGACAGGGGTTCCACCTGCCCGCGCAGGGCCGCCTCCAGCAGCGTCACCGGCAGCAGGGTGCGCCCCAGGCCCGAGCGCAGCAGCTCCACATTGACCGCCTGGGAGAGGTTGCGCAGGCGACGCACCAGGGCCTGCTCACTTCCCTCAAGCCAGGTGACCAGGGCCTGCGGCTGCCCGGGCAGCAGGGGGGAGTCCCAGGGAGGAGGAGGCTGCCGGGTTTGATCGGAGCGGCAGGCGGTGGGGCTCCCCGGCAGCTCCTGCGGGTCCTCCGGGAGGTTGGCAGGCGGCTCGTCGTCGCCGTCGGGATCCGCATCTGCGGCCCCGAGGGACGGAATCCCGGACCAGCTGAGCTCTACGGGCAGCTCCATGGCCAACTCCACTGATCCCGCAGGCTCAGGGTTCGGGGACCGGGCTTCAGGGCTCTGCGGGCGCAGCTCATCGAGCAGATCCCGCTGCCGCTCCTGCTTCAGGGCCGCCAGTCTGCCCGCCAGCTGACCCAGCTGCTCCACCGTCAGCAGGCTGGCCGCCTGCTGCACCAGGGCAGCGGTGCGCTCGCGCAGGTTGCGGCGTTGCTGGGCCGGAAGCTCGCAGTAGCGCTGGGGGTGAAAGTGTGTGGCCAGGTGGAAACAGGCCTGCTCCACCGCCAGCGGCAGCACCTCACGCAGCACCTGCAGGTAGAGCGCCAGATCGCGATAGAGAACCGGGTTGAACTCCTGGAGCTGGTCGCAGCCACGCTTCAGCTGGCTGCGCACCTCCTGAACACTGTCCAGGGGGGCATGACCGGTGGGGGTGGGGAAGTCAGCGGTGATGATCCGATGCTCAGACGGAGCCGCCCATGGCCGCGACTTCGGCGGCAAAGTCGCTCGATTCCACGGCGATCCCCTCACCGAGATTGAAGCGCACAAAGCGACGCACCTGGACGTTCTCACCAACCTTGCCGGCCACCTGCTTGACCATCTCCGATACCGTCATGGCGGTGTCCTTGATGTAAGGCTGATCCATCAGCGCCATCTCCTTGAGACGCTTGCCGATGCGACCGCTGACGATGCGCTCCTTCATCTCAGGCGATTTGCCCGAGAGGTCGTCCCGGCCCATCTCGATCTGCTTCTCGCGCTCAGCCACCGCGGCGGGGATATCGTCCACGCGCACGTAATCGACGGAGGGGCAGGCGGCGACCTGCATGGCCACATTGCGGATCAGGTCCTGGAAGATTTCGCCGCGGGCGACGAAATCGGTTTCGCAGTTCACCTCCACGAGCACACCCACCCGCGCGCCGGTGTGGATGTAAGACCCCACGGCGCCTTCAGCGGCTGTGCGTCCGGACTTCTTCTCGGCACTGGCGATGCCCTTCTGGCGCAGCCACTCGACCGCCTTGTCGGTGTCGCCGTTGGTCTCCGAGAGTGCCTTCTTGCAATCCATCATCCCGGCGCCGGTCTGGTCACGCAGGGTCTTGACGAGCTTGGCCGAAATCTCAGGCATGGGGTGGGGAGAACTGGAGAATGGGAGCGGGGGTTGGCAACAGGGAGGCGCCCTCAGGCCGCCTCGTACTCTTCAGCCGAGCCGTGGCGGCCTTCGTTGATGGCATCGGCCAGGCGGCTGAGCACCAGTTGCACCGAGCGCACGGCATCGTCGTTGCAGGGAATCGGCACCTCGCAGAGATCCGGATCGCAATTGGTATCGAGCATCGACACCAGCGGGATGTCGAGCTTGCGGGCCTCCAGCACGGCGTTGGATTCACGCCGTTGATCCACCAGCACCACCACATCGGGCAGCCGGCGCATGCTCTTGAGGCCGCCCAGATACTTCTGCAGACGTTCGAGTTCTCGGCGCAGCACGGCCGCTTCCTTCTTCGGGCGCATGGCGATGGCACCGGAGCTCTCCATGCGCTCCAGGTCCTTGAGGCGCTCGATGCGGGCGCGCATCGTCGTCCAGTTGGTGAGCATCCCGCCCAGCCAGCGCTGGTTGACGTAGGCGGCACCGCAGCGGGTGGCCTCCTGGGCGATGACTTCGGAGGCCTGCTTCTTCGTGCCAACAAAGAGAAAGCGCTTGCCACTGCGAGATGCACTGCGCACCCACTTGTAAGCATTATTCATGCAGACGGCAGTCTGCACGAGATCAATGATGTGAACTCCATTGCGCGCGCAATAGATGTAGCGCGACATCTTGGGATTCCAGCGACGGGTCTGGTGCCCGAAGTGGGCACCCGCCTCCATCATCTCGGCGAGAGTGACAACAGCCATGGTTGAGAGGTTTCGGGTTGGCCACCACCTGCCAGGGATCGAACGGTACGCTCAGGGGTCTGAGCAGCCGGGCGATCACCCGAAACACGCAGGTGTGCGGTTTTGAAGGTACCCAGAAACCTTATCAAAAGGGCTCCCCGGGCTGGATCAGCTGGCCCGCTCCAGGCCGGCGGCTCTCGCGGAACAGGGCCCGCACCCCGATCCGGTTCAGGGGCAGCCGCAGCAGCTCCATGGCCAGCCCCGGCTTGCCGTGGCGGATCAGCCAGCGCAGCAGGGGCTCGAGGGTGGCCGCGTTGATCAGTCCACCCACGGTCGCCAGCTCCCAGAGCAGCCAGTGCAACCAGGTGAACTGCACGATGAACCGCACCCGCCAGGTGGGATGCTTGCGGAAGAACACCAACGCCATGCGGGCGCGCTCGCGCTCCTGCTGGATCAACTGGGGAATGCGGGCCGGATCGAGGGCTGGATGCCAGTGGTAGCCCACGGCGGCCGGACAGCGCACCAGCCGCACCCCCAGCCGGCGCAGCCGCTCCCCCAGTTCCAGATCCTCCCAGCCGTAGAGGCGGAAGGCGGTATCGAAGAGGCCCGCCCGCTGCAGCAGCTGCCGCTCGATGGCCACGTTGCCGGTGGCGAAGTAGGCCCAGGAGAGATCGCGCAGCTTGTGGCGCTCGGAGCTGGGGTTATCGAAGTTGGCGGTGTTGACCACGGCCCCGTAGGTGAAGCTGAGCCGGTTGCCCTGACGGCTCCAGTCGGCGGCCAGGGCACGGGCGTGCTGCACCAGAAAGTCGGGGCGCACCACCAGATCGCTGTCGATGAACACCACCACCTCGCCGCGGGCGGTGTTCACGCCGCGGTTGCGGCCCAGGGCCGGCCCGCCGTGCTCCTGCCGGACCAGGCGCAGATGGGGCAGGGCCTGGCGCTGGGCTTCGATCCAGGCCACGGTGTCATCGCTGGAGCCATCGTCCACCAGCACCACCTCGAAGCCGCTGACCGGCTGCTCCAGCCGCTGGGCCTCGAGGGCTGCCAGGCACTTGCGCAGGATCGGCAGACGGTTGTAGGTGGGGATGACGACGCTCAGGAACATGCGCCGGGCTCAGCGAAGGGGGAGCAAGCAGAGCGAACAGAGCCACTGGAGCCAACAGAGCCACTGGAACGGCAGCAGCGGCCCGGGAACAGCGCTCCCAACGGGGCCCATGACAGGAGAAAGGGAACCCGGCAGGATCCCCAGCGCCTCAAGTGATCAAGCTGGCAGCACTCGGCCGAACGGGCTGCCCAGAGCCTGCTGTGCAGAGCTTCAGTCGGCGGCACCACCGTTGTTGGCCGTACCGGTCACCCCGTTGCCCACCCCTTCGCCGCGGCCGTCATTGCGCAGCTTGCGCTTCTTGAACTTCCTGGCGTAGGCGCGGTTGCGCTCCTGTTTCTCCTTCTTGAGGTTGCGGCGTTTCGCCATAGGGGCTGATCCTGTTGGGTTGGCCAACTCTCACCCTACCCAACGGGCTCGGCCACAGCGGCCAGCAGGCGGCCATCCTCCATGCGTAGCAGACGGTCCCCCACATCGAGAATGCGGGGGTCGTGGGTGACCATCAGCACGGCGCAGCCCTGCTCCCGGGCCAGGCTGCGCAGCAGCTCCACCACATCCCGCCCGCTGCGGGAATCGAGGGCGGCGGTGGGCTCATCGGCCAGCAGCAACTGCGGCTCGGCCGCCAGGGCACGGGCAATGGCCACCCGTTGCTTCTGGCCGCCCGAGAGGTCGTGGGGAAGCTTGGCCAGGTGGTCCCCCAGCCCCACCGCGCGCAGCCAGCTGCGGGCACGATCCCGACGCGAGCGGTAGCTCAGCCCCGGCAGCAGATCGGAACCCATCTGCACGTTCTGCTCGGCGCTCAGGCAGCGCAAGAGGTTGTGGCCCTGGAAGATCATGCCGATGCGGCGGCGCAGCCGCTGGCGCCGGGCTCGCCCGGCGCCGGCCAGTTGCTGCCCGAGCACTTGCACCGAGCCCTTCTGCACCTGCCGCAGGGCTCCCACCAGGGTGAGCAGGGTGGTCTTGCCGCAGCCGGAAGGTCCGGTGAGCAGCACCACCTCGCCAGGCTCGATATGCAGGTCCACGTTCTGCAGCACCTGACGGGCCATGGCTCCCTTGCCGAAGCTGTGGCACAGCCCCTCAACGCGTACGCCCATCAGAAGATCTCCGCCGGATCGGCATCCCCCAGCCGGCGCATGGCCAGGGCGGCTGAGGCCAGGCACATCACCAGGATCATGGAGAGCACCAGCAGAGCGCGGTCGCTGTTCATGTACACCGGCAGCCTGGTGCCCATGCGCACCAGGGCGTAGAGCCCCAGTCCGGCGGCGTAGGCCGGCAGGTAGCCCATCAGGGCCAGCAGCAGGCCCTCGCGGCCCACCACCCGCAGCAGCGCCGGCAGGGGGTAGCCCATGGCCATCAAGGTGGCATATTCCGGCAGGTGATCGCTGACATCGGAACTGAGGATCTGATAGACGATCACGCAGCCGACGATGAACCCCATGGCCGCGCCAAGGGTGAAGATGAAGCCGATTGCCGTGCTGTTGCGCCAGTAGGCCTTCTCGAACTCCTCGAAGCCGGCCTTGGTGAACACGCTGACGTCGGGAGGGAGCTGACGGCGCAGGCGCTCGGCTGTGGCCTCGGCATCGGCACCGGGGGAAAGGCGGATCAGTCCCAGTTCGATGCTGCCGGGCGGACTTGCCGGCGCCAGCTCCAGAAAGGTTTCACGGCTGGTGATCATGTTGCCGTCGGCCCCGAAGGAGGGACCGATGTCCAGTAGACCGGCCACCCGCACCCGCACCCCGGCCACCTCGGTCTCCACCAGCTCACCGGCTCGGAAGCGTTCAGCCACAGGGCCGAACTCGGGCCGGGAGCGCTCATCGAACAACACCCGGCCCCGCTGGCTGAGGGCTTCCGCCTGGCGGGCCACGGCCGGGTCCAGCAGCAGCGGATCGCTGGGTTCGAAGGCGATGGCGAGGATCGATCGGTTGGAACGGGTTTCGGGGTTGCGCCAGAGCAGCAGGCTCCAGTTCACCGGTGTGATCCCCTGCACGGCCGGGTCCGCCAGGGTCTGCACCAGGCGGCGGCGCGGGAAGGAGGCCATGCTCACCGAGCTCACCGTGCGCGGGCTCATCAGCACCAGGTCGGTGTCGAACTCGCGGTGGAGCGTGACACTGGCATCGAACAGCCCGTCCCGGAAGCCGAGCTGCATGAACATCAGGATGCCGGCGAAGGCGATGCCGGCCAGCGCCACCGCCAGCCGCACCGGCTGGCGGGTGAGCATCAGCCAGGCCAGGGGGATGCGCCGGCCCTGCCACAGGGGCCTGGCCATCAGCCCTCGAGCCGGGCGATCACCCGCAGGCCGGTGAGGTCACGCACCCGGCGGGCATCCTCGGGATCCAGCGCCACCCTCACCTCGACGATGCGGGCGTCGGCATCCTCGGTGGGATCGCTGGAGAGCACCTCACGCTGGCGCACCTGGGGGCTGATGCGCAGCACCCGGCCCCGCAGGCTGCCGCTGAAACCGCCGGCCTCGCTGCTGATGGTCACCGGCTGACCCAGGCGCACCCGGTCGATGTCGCTCTCGTAGACCTCGATCAGCGCTTCCATGCGCTCGCTGGCTCCCAGCTCCAGCACACCCTGATCGCCGGGGCGTTCGCCGACGCGGGCATGGAGGCGCAGCACGGTGCCGGCAATCGGCGCCCTCAGCTCGGTCAGCACCAGGTCGGCGTCGATACGTTCACGCTCCGCCAGCGCTTCCTGCAGCTGTCCGCTGAGGGCCAGCAGATCGTTTTCGCGCACGTCGAGATCGGTGCCGGCGATGGCCCCCTGGCGGCCGAGTTCGCGGTAGCGCTCGATGTCCCTGCTCTGCACCGCCAGGCGCGAACGCAGATTGGCGATGCGGCTGTCGAGCACGGCGCCCTGGGCGCGCAGCGCGGGGCCGGTGTCGAATTCGGCCAGCAGCTGGCCGGCCTCCACCCGCGAGCCCTCAAGCACCAGCAGGCGGGTGATGCGCGGACTGCCGCCGATGCCGCTGATCGGCGCCGCCAGCTGGTGGATCTCACCGCTGGGGTCCAGGCGCCCCAGGGCCGCCACCGCTTCGGGGGGGCGGGGGGCGGCGGCGGGCGGCGCCGTGCCCGCTCCGCCGGCCGCGGGACCGGCCTGACGCTGCAGCAGCCGGGAGGCGCCGAAGCCGAGCAGGGCGACGGCCACCACCGCACCGGCGACACCGAGAGCAGGACGGCGCCAGCGCTTCAGGGTTTCGGTGGATCGTCGAAGAGCAACTCCTCGATGTAGCGCTCCGCCCAGGCCGGATTGAACGCCTTCTCCAGCACGCGACGGGTCTTGTCGTTTTGTTTCTGTTGCTTGCAATAGCTGCTTTGACCCTCCCACCTCTCCACCGTAGCCGGGTCATCGAAGGCCTGAGCCGGAGTCGAGCGGCAGGCCGCCGCCAGCAACCCCAGGGCTTCGCCCACCTCCTGCACGAACCACTGTTCCTCCAGCTCGTCAGCTGGCCGCACGAAGCGCACGAAGGGCGAGAAGATCGAGCCCCAGACTGGCAACTCGCGCGGCTGCCGGTAGCTGCGCGGCTGGCGCGCCGCGAGGGCGGCACGGATAGCCGCAGGCAGCTCCTGGCGCACGGGCGAGAGATCCATGATCGCCGCCGACACCCCCGCCGGAGTGGCGACGATGTCTGCGCCGAACACCGGCAGGTCAAAGCGGGGATCGGGAAACCACACGCAGTGGAGGATCTGCAGACCGACTCCCAGACGGGCGGTTTCCAGATGCAGCTTGCGCAGGCCCCGGCAGCGGCGCAGCTCGTTGCGGATGAACAGGGCCTCACCGTCGAGGCTGCCGCTGATCGCCTCCAGTTCCGGATCCACCGCCAGGGGGGTGAGCTCCGGCAGGCCGGCCCAGCAGTCGCGGATCGTGGCGGCGAGATGCTCCACCAGCGGGTGCAGTGCCAGGGCCGAGGGCGGGGTTTCCGAAGACGCGGAGGAAGTCACGGTGGTGCGACCGGTCAGCAGAATGCGGATCCTCCCACGTGTCTCCCGTTGCCCCTGGCCCCAGGATCCGCCCCAGCGTTCGTTCCGGCTCCGGCAGAGGGGCCCCTGGCCCTGCCGGGCCTGCCACCCCCGCGGCTCACCACCCTCGCCAACGGTGCCCGGATCGTGAGCCTGGACCTGCCCGATTCCCCCCTGGTGTGTCTCGACTTCTGGTGCCGCGCCGGCAGCGTGTTCGAGGGCCCCGGGGAGGGGGGCCTGGCCCATTTCCTCGAGCACATGGTGTTCAAGGGCAGCGCCAACCTGGAGCCGGGTGAGTTTGACCGGCGCATCGAGGCCCTGGGCGGCAGCAGCAATGCCGCCACCGGTTTCGATGATGTGCACTACCACCTGCTGATTCCTCCCGGACACGCGGCCGAGGCCCTGGATCTGCTGCTCGATCTGGTGCTCTCTCCGCGCCTGGAGGCCGAGGCCTTCGAGCTGGAGCGCCGGGTGGTGCTCGAGGAACTGGCCCAGAGCGAGGACCAGCCTGAGGAAGTGGCGGTGCAGCGGTTGCTCGGCAGTGCCTGCCCGGGTCATCCCTACGGGGCGCCGATTCTCGGCCAGCGCCACCAGCTGCTGGCCCAGAGCCCCGGCACGATGGCGGCCTTCCGCAGCCGCACCTACACCCCCGAGCGCTGCCTGCTGGTGCTCAGTGGCTGCCTGGACGCCGCGGCTGCCAGCACAACCGCCCTGCAGGCCCGCCTGGCCAACGGCGCCCTGGCGGCGATGAGGGAAGATCCCCGGGCCGAGCCGGTGCTGCCTGCCCTGAGGGTGCGGCCCGGGGAGCACCGCCTCAAGCTGCCCCGGCTCGAGTCGGCCCGGCTGCTGATGCTCTGGGCCCTGCCGCCGGCAGCTGATCTGCATGGGGTGATGGGGGCCGATCTGCTCACGAGCCTGCTGGCGGAGGGCCGGCGCAGCCGGCTGGTGCACCGGCTGCGCGAGCAGCTGCAGCTGGTCGAGAGTCTGGATCTGGATCTGCACGTGCTCGAGGGCGGCAGCTTCGCCCTGCTGGAGGCGATCGCGGCCGAGCAGGACCTGCCGGCGATCCGGCGTGAGATCGAGGCCGTGCTGGGGGACCTGGCCCGGAACGGCATCGCGCCGCTGGAATGGCAGCGCGGCCAGCGTCTGGTGGCCAACGGCTACCGCTTCGGGCTGGAATCGGCTGCCGGAGCAGCTGCCGTGCTCGGCGCCAACCACCTCTGGGACCATCCCGCCCCGCTCGAGACGCCGTTGCTGGAGCTGCAACGCTGGCAGCCCGAAGCGCTGCTGCGGGAGGTGCTGCCGCTGCTGGCGCCGCAGCGCGCCTGCGTGCTCGAAGCGGTGCCGGCATGATCTCGCTCCCTGACCCGTGCGCCGGCTGGAGCAGCCGGCTCCTGCCCGGCGGCCTGCCCTTGCTGATCCGCAGGCGGCCGGCGGCCGGCCTGCTGGCGGCCCGGCTGTGGATCCGGGGCGGCAGCAGCCGTGACCCCAGCGGTCAGCGCGGAGCGATGCAACTCCTGGCCGGCAGCATGACCCGCGGCGCCGGTGGCCTCGACGCCGAGGCCCTGGCCGATCTCGTGGAGGGCCGCGGGGCGGCCCTGCGCGCCGAGGCCGGTGAGGACGCCCTGGTGATCAGCCTCAAGTGCGCCAGCGACGATGCCGCCGAGTTGCTGCCCCTGGTGCTGGCGATGGCGGCCGAGCCCTGCCTGCAGGAGGCACAGGTGGAACTGGAGCGCCAGCTCAACCTGCAGCAGCTGCTGCGCCAGCGGGAGGATCCCTTCCAGCTGGCCCATGACGGCCTGCGCCAGCTCCTCTACGGCGACGGCCCCTACGGCCATGACCCGCTGGGGGTGGAGGAGGACCTGGCCCCACTGCAGGCCAGCGATCTGCGGCCGCTGGTGACGTCGCTGGCGGCAGCCGGTGCCCTGCTGGTGCTGTGCGGAAATCTGAGTGGGGGGCTGAGCGAGCAACTGGAGGCGCTGCTGCGGCAGCAACCCTGGCCCACAGCGGCGCCGGCTCAGCAGGCCTGGAGCGGCCCGCCCGCCCCGGCAGGCGGCCTGGCACTGCAGGAGCAGGACACCGAACAGCTGGTTCTGATGCTGGGAGCTGCGACCGTGCCGCTGGGCCATGACGATTCCCTGCCCCTGCGCCTGCTGCAGTCCCACCTGGGGCTGGGCATGTCCAGCCGGCTGTTCCAGGTGATGCGGGAGCAGCGGGGCCTGGCCTACGACGTGGGCGTGCACATGCCGGCCCGCTGTGCTGCCACCCCCTTTGTGCTGCACCTGTCAACCTCGGCCGCCCGGGCCGGCGAGGCCTGCGGCGCCCTGCTTGAGGAGTGGCAGCGGCTGGCCGCTGTGGCGCTTGACGATGGCGATCTGGACCTCGCCCGGGCCAAGTTCCTTGGCCAGGACGCCATGGGCCGTCAGACCTGCGGCCAGCTGGCCGACCGCCAGGCGCTGGTGCTGGGCCATGGGCTGGCTCCGGGGCACGTGCAGGACTGTCTGGAGCGGGCCGAGCGGCTCAGCGCCGGCGACCTGCAGGAGGCGGCTCGGCGCTGGCTGGAGCGGCCGGTGCTGAGCCTCTGCGGGCCTCGGCCGGCCCTCGAGGCAGCCCAGAGAGCCTGGACCGCCGCTGCCGTGGTCGCCAGCTGAGGGTCGGCGGGCTCAGGCCGGTGCCAGTGCCGTGGCGGCCAGCAGGAAGGTGCCGCGACGGAAGCGCACCGCCACCAGCCCCAGCGCCCGCAGCTCCACCACCTGGCCCGGTTCCTGGGGGCCGATCAGATCGGCAGGGCGCAGCATCGGCATCGGATCGGCGGTCTTCAGATAGGCGGGTCTCTCGCTGAGGCACACCGACTGGCCCACCGTCAGGGCCGGGGCAGGGCCAGGATCTGGAGCGGAGTCGTGGTGGCGGGGGGCCTCGGCCATGGGCATCGAGGGCGCTGAAGCGCGGCGCGGCTGCAGGTGAACCCTGGCACAACCCCGGCGTGGCGTGGGCGGATCAGCGGTCAGACTGGCGCCAGAGGCGATCGGTGGTGGTGAGGGCCCTGGCCAACTGGAGTGGCGCCGTCGCCGGACTGCTGCTGGTGCTGATCGGCGGGATGATCCAGGCCGCTGCCGTGCTTCCCGGCCGCGATGGCGACTGGTCCGTCGCTCCCCTGCCGATCACCCTGCAGGTGCCGGCCCTGCTGCTCACCGCCCTGGTGTGTGGCCATCGCAGCGCCCTGCTGGCGGCGGTGGCCTATCTCACCCTCGGCCTGCTGGATCTGCCCGTGTTCCACGCGGGGGGGGGCTCCAGCTACGTGCTCGACCCGGGCTTCGGTTACCTGGCCGGCTTCGTGCCCGCCGGCTGGCTGGCCGGCAAGCTGGCGCGGCAACCGGGCATGAACGACGTGCTGAAACTCTCCGGCACGGCAGCCTTCGGCCTGCTGGTCATCCAGCTCTGCGGGGTGCTCAACCTGCTGCTGGGTGCCCTGGCAGGCCGCTGGCGGGGTGAGCTGCCGCAGCTTCTGGTGACCTACTCCCTGGTACCCCTGCCCTCCCAGCTGCTGCTCTGTGCCGCCGTTGCCGTGGTGGCCCTGATCCTGCGGCGCGTTCTGCTGGTGCAGCCATGAGCCCATCAGCACGGCCGGGGCGCGGCCTCTGCTTTCTGCTGGCCGCCCTGGTGGTGGCGGCCGACCAGATCACCAAGGACTGGGCCACGGAGCATCTGGCGAGCGCAGCCGCACGCCCTTTGCTGCCGGGCCTGCTGGAGCTCACCTACACCACCAACACCGGAGCGGCCTTCAGCCTGTTCAGCGGGGCTCCGCGGGCCCTCGGGGTGGTGAGTGTGGCGGTGGGCCTGGGGGTGGCCGTGTGGATCTGGCGCCAGGGTCGCGCTGCCATCCCGGCCGCGCGCTGTCTGGCGCTGGGGCTGCTGCTGGGTGGCGCCATCGGCAATGGCATCGACCGCTGGCGTCTGGGGGAGGTGGTGGACTTTCTGGCCTTCGTGCCCTTCAGCTTCCCGGTGTTCAACCTGGCCGATGTGGCCATCAACCTGGCCGTGCTCTGTTTTCTGATCGATCTGCTCACGCCGGTGCCAGGCCCCGGCCGCAGCCCGTGAGAGGCGCGGCCATGGCCGAGGGCCTGCTGCTGGTGCACCTGCCCGGTCAGGGCAGCAGCCGTCTGGCCCTGCACAGCGGCGCCTACCGCATCGGCCGCGACGGCGACTGCCAGGTGGCGATCAGCCATCCGGCCGTGAGCCGCCAGCACGCCCTGCTCGAACAGGTGGACGGCCACTGGCTGCTGCGCGACAGCGGGTCCACCAACGGCCTCTGGTGGCGCGGACGCCGGGTGCAGGAACTGCTGCTCAGCGACGGCGACAGCGTGCGCTTCGGGCCCAGTCAGCAGGCCGGGCTGCCGGAGCTGGAATTTCAACAGCGGGCCAGGCCCCGCCTGGTGAAGGTGGTGCGGGGGATGACTCTGGGCCTGGTGGCCCTGGCGACCATCGGCATCGCCACCCTGGGGCTGGCGATGCTGCAGGTGCCCATCCGCGGCAGCCTGGCGCCTGTGCGCGGGCCGCTCAGCCTCTACGACCGCGCCGGGCGGCCGATCGCCAGCGCCGAAGGCAGGCAGCACCGGGAACTGGAGCAGCTGGGCGACTATCCGCCCGTGCTGCTCGACGCCCTGCTGGCCAGCGAGGACAGCCGCTTCTGGTGGCACCCCGGCGTCGATCCGGTTGGCACCGCCCGGGCCCTGGTCACCAATCTGCTGGGGGGACGGGTGCTGCAGGGCGGCAGCACCCTCACCCAGCAACTGGCCCGCAGCCTCTACCCCGACCAGGTGGGCCAGGGCGAGACCCTGGGGCGCAAATGGCGGGAGCTGCTGGTGTCGCTGCAGCTGGAGGCGCGCTTCAGCAAGCGCGATCTGCTGCTGAGCTATCTCAACCGGGTGTATCTGGGGGTGGGCTGGGGATTCGAGGACGCCAGCCGCCATTTCCTGGGCAAACCGGCCCGGGAGCTGAGCCTGGAGGAAGCGGCCCTGCTGGTGGGCCTGCTGCCCTCCCCCAACGGCTACGACCCCTGCTTCGACCCCCAGGCGGCCCTCAGCTCCCGCAATCAGGTGCTCACGAAGATGGTTGACACCGGCCGCATCAGTGCCGATGAGGGTCGGCGCGCGCGGCGCAGTCCCGTGCAGCTGGACGCCGAAGCCTGCCGCAGCAGCGAGCAGGGCCGTGGAGCGCCCTTCTACACCGATCAGGTGCGCCGCGATCTGGAGGCCCAGGTGGGCGCCGGTGTTGCCGCCGAGGGCAATTTCCTCATCGACACCTTCCTCGATCCACGGCTGCAGGAACAGGTTGAAGGGCTGCTGCGCCGCCGGCTCGATGGCAGCGCCGCCCTGGGGGTGAGCGAAGGGGCTGTGGTGGTGCTGGATGCCGGCAGCGGCGGCGTGCTGGCGCTGGTCGGCGGCCGCGACTACCAGCAGAGCCAGTTCAACCGGGCCACGATGGCGCTGCGCCAGCCCGGCAGCACCTTCAAGCTGTTCCCCTATCTGGCCGCCCTCGAGCGCGGCGCCGGCCCCGGCGATCCGGTGGACTGCGGCCCCCTGCGCTGGCGGGGTCAGAGTTTCGCCAGCGAGTGCTCCGGCACGCTCACCCTGGTGGGGGCCTTTGCCCGCAGCAGCAACACCTCTGCCCTGCGTCTCGCCCAGCGGGTGGGGCTGGAGGCGGTGGTGCAGCAGGCCCGCGACCTCGGCATCACCAGTGCCCTCGACCCGGTGCCCGGCCTGGCCCTGGGCCAGAGCGAGGTGACTCTGCTGGAGCTCACCGCCGCCTACGCGGCCATCGCCAACGACGGCATCTGGATCCCTCCCACCACCATCCGCCAGGTGGTTGACGGCGAAACCTGCCGTGGCCAGGACCCGGAGCGCTGCCGCCGGGAGGCGGCCGCCGGCGGCCGCGCCGGCGACAGCACGCCTTCCCCCGGCCGCCGGGCCGTGAATGAGGAGACGGCCCGCCGGATGCAGCAGCTACTGCGCGCCGTGGTGCGCTCCGGCACCGGTGGCGCTGCCTCCCTCGGAGGCCAGGAGGGAGGCAAGACCGGCACCACCAACCAGAACCGCGACCTCCTGTTCGTGGGCTATGACCCCAGACGCAACTGGGTGATCGGCATCTGGCTGGGCAACGATGACAATCAGCCCACCAGCGGCTCCAGCGCTCTGGCGGCGGGGCTGTGGGGAGAGATCGCCCGGCTGCCGGGCACCTAGGGGAGGTCACTGTCGCCATGAAGCCCCGCACCCGCCTCTGGATCGCCCTGGCCGTGCTGGTGCTGGCTCTGCTGCTGGTGGGGCTGGTGCTGCAGGCGTTCAACCAGCTGATCTGGCAGCTCAGCGCCGTGCTGCCCTATGGCCTGGTGGGTCCGGTGGCCCTGCTGTTGGTGGCGGCGGTGGCCGCCCTGCTGGGTCAGCTGGCCTGGCCCTGGCTGCAGACCCTGCTGCCGGGCCGTCTCGGGCGTGGGCGGGTGAAGCCCGCTGCTGCGGCCGCCGCCGAAGCCCCCAGCAACCGCCGTGAGGCGGCGGCCCGCAACCTCGAGGCGATCGATCAGACCCTGGAGCGGGTGCGCGACGGCATCGCCCGCGAGGCCCTCGATCAGGAGCGGCAGCGGATGGCCGCCGAGCTGGAACGGGGCGACCTGACGATCGTGGTCTTCGGCTCCGGTTCGGCCGGCAAGACCTCCCTGATCCGTGCCCTGCTGCGGGAGCTGGTGGGGGAGGTGGGGGCGGCCATGGGGTCCACCACGGAGACCCGGCGCTACAGACTGCGGCTGCAGGGGCTGGCCCGGGCGGTGTGGCTGGTCGACACTCCGGGCATCCTCGAGGCGGGAACCAGTGGCCAGGAGCGCGAACAGCTGGCCCGCCGCCAGGCCAGCCGCGCCGATCTGCTGCTGCTGGTGGTGGATGGCGATCTGCGCGCCAGCGAGGCGGAGGTGTTGCGCAGCCTGGCCGGGATCGGCAAGCGCCTGCTGCTGGTGCTGAACAAGTGCGACCTGCGCGGCGAGCAGGAGGAGGAGCGCCTGCTGGCCCTGCTGCGCCGTCGGGTGCAGGGCCTGGTGGCGAGCCAGGATGTGGTTCCAGCCAGCGCCGCCCCCCAGAGCGTGCCGATGCCCGGCGGGCGCCCGCTCCAGCCCGCCCCCGAGGTGGAGGGGTTGTTGCGCCGCCTTGCCGCCGTGCTGCATGCCGACGGAGAGGAGCTGATCGCCGACAACCTGCTGCTGCAGTGCCGTCACCTGAGCGAAGCCAGCCGCAGCCTGCTGGCCAGCCAGCGACGCCAGGACGCCGAGCAGATCGTGCAGCGCTACATGTGGATCGGCGCCGGCGTGGTCGGCGTCACGCCGCTGCCGGGACTGGATCTGCTCGGGGCCGCGGCGGTGAACGCCCAGATGGTGGTGGAGCTGGGACGCAGCTTCGGTGTCAGCCTCAGTCGTGAGGCGGCCCAGGATCTGGCCCTCTCGCTGGGCCGCACCCTGGCGGGCCTCGGCCTGGTGAAGGGGGGCGTGAGCCTGCTCGCGGCGGCCCTGAGCCTGAATCTGCCGGCGCTGGTGGTGAGCCGGGCAGTGCAGGCGGTGAGTGCCGCCTGGCTCACGCGCGTGGCCGGCGCCAGCTTCATCACCTATTTCGAACGCGATCAGGACTGGGGCGATGGCGGCATGCAAGAGGTGGTGCAGCGTCACTACGAGCTCAACCGTCGTGATGGCGTGCTGCAGCGCTTTCTGCAGGAGGCCCTCAGCCGGGTGGTCGAACCGCTGCGGCGCCGCGATCCCCAGCTGCCGCCGCGGTCCGGGCGCCAGCGGCCGGAGCCGCGCTGACGGCGGCTTCAAGGCCCGGTGGCAGCACCAGGCCGAGAGCCTCCGGCGGCGGCGGCTGCAGCGGTCCGCGGCTGTCCAGCACCAGGATCATGAGCAGATAGAGCACACCCACCAGCACGGAGATGGCGCCGGTGCTGATCGCCACCCAGCGGCCGCGCCGGCGCTCGGAACTGGCGGGGGGGGGAGTGCCACTCATGGCGACGACTCCAGACTGGCCGCCACCACGGCAGCCAGCCGCTCCAGCTCGGCCGTACCGGTGTGGGGGTTGCCCAGCACCGCCTTGAGGTGGTGGCGGTTGCGGTAGAGGGGGCGGGAGAGCATCAGCTCAGCTGCCAGCAGGCGCTGGCGCGTGCACCGGCTCCACCGGTCGGCGCTGGCGGCGTCACCGGCGTGGGGCGTGAAGGCCAGCATGTGCAGGCGGCCCTCCACCAGCAGCAGGCCGCCGATCGCCCCCAGCAGCGCCTGCAGCTGGCGACGTCTGGTGACGGCAGCATCGAGAAGCGCCTCGATCCCTGCCAGCCCGAGCTGACGCAACCCCAGCCAGAGCTTGAGCACCTCGGCCGGTCGGGTTCCCTGAATGCCGCTTTCACCCCCATGGCCGCCGCCCCAGCTGGGCTCCATGTAGGGCAGGCCTGTGCCGAAGGCCTCCTCCAGGAGGCCCGGCCGGCTGAGCAGCAGCAGGGAGGAGCACTTGGTGATGCCGAGCAGCTTCTGGGGATTCATCGTGATCGAGTCGGCCCGCTCCAGGCCGGCCACCCGGTGCCGGTGGGCTGGGCTGAGGGCGAACACGGCACCGATCGCCCCATCCACGTGCAGCCAGAGGCGGTGCCGGCTGCAGAGGGCGGCGATCGCCGGCAGCGGATCCACGGCACCGCGCACGGTGGTGCCTGCGGTGGCCACAACGGCAATCACGGGGATGGCGCGCCGCTCGAGCTCCTGCAGCTGCCGCTCCAGATCCACAGGGTCCAGGCCACCCTCGGCATCCACCGGCAGCCGCTGCAGGGCCGTGGGCGGCAACCCCATCACCGTCACGGCCTTGTTCAGGGACACATGGGCGTCGGCGCTGGCCAGCACCACGGCATCGCCGCGGCAGGCCAGATCGCGGCTGTGCCGCGCGGTGACCAGAGCCATCAGGTTGGACAGGCTGCCGCCGCTGGCCGGGATTCCGCCACTGCCCGCCGGCAACCCGAGGTTCTCCGCCAGCCAGGCCATCAGGCTGCGTTCCAGGCGAGTGAGGCTGGGGGAGAGCTCCTCCGCCAGCAGGTTGTTGTTGAGGCCGGCGCCGATCAGGTCACCCACGATCGAAGCCGCCAGCGGTGGCGGGTCGAGGTGGGCCAGGGCGCCGGGATGGCCGGGGTTGTAGGCCCCGTCCATCACCAGCTGGAGATCACTGAGCAGCTGCGAGGGCCCGACAGGTTGATGCAGCGGTTCCACCGCCGGCATCATGCTCAGGCCCGGCAGGGGCGGCCGCAGCGTGGCCGTGCCCAACCAGGCACAGAGCTGGGCGCTGGCCCGCTCAAGCAGATCCAGCAGAGCCGCATCGTGACCGTCGGGGGCGGCGAAGGGCAGCGGTGGGATCTCCCGCTGGACTGGTGGCGCGCTTGCCAACGGCGGATGATCGGACCCATCCATTCTCACCTGCCCCTGCCGCCATGGTGAGCCCCACGAGCCTCAGTGCCATGCCGGCCGCGCAGGCACGGCGCCACGCGTTCTGGATGGCGCGCCTGCTGCGACTGGCGCAGCGCGTGGGTGAGCGTGGCGAGATCCCCGTGGCGGCGGCCGTGCTCGATGGCCAGGGCCGCTGCGTGGGCTGGGGCAGCAACCGCCGCCATCTGCAGAGCGACCCCCTCGGCCATGCGGAACTGGAGGCCATGGGCCAGGCGGCTCGCAGTCTGGGCGACTGGCGCCTGAACGCCTGCACCCTGCTGGTGACCCTGGAGCCATGCCCGATGTGCGCAGGCGCTGCGGTTCAGGCCAGGGTCGGCACGGTGGTGTTCGCCGCTGCCGATCCCAAGCGGGGCGCACTGGGCAGCTGCCTGAACCTGGCCACAGAGCCAGGGGCCCATCACCACATGCAGGTGATCACCGGGATCGGGGCTGAGGCGGCTGGGGCCATGCTGGCCACCTGGTTCAAGGCCAGGCGCAGCCGCCTCTGAACCGTGTCCCCCGGACTCACACGGCCACGGCAGCGGAGCGCGGGGCCCCAGAGCGGAAAGCGGGCAGCTCGCGTTCGAACAGCTCCAGCAGCCGATCGACATTGGCGGCCTGGCTGTTGTAGCCCATCAGCCCGATGCGCCACACCTGGCCCGCCAGGGCCCCCAGGCCGCCACCCACCTCGATGCCGTGGCGATTGAGCAGGTGCAGGCTGAAGGCCTTGCCATCAACGCCGGCAGGGATGCGCACGGTGGTGAGCGTCGGAAGACGCAGTTCGCGGGGGGCATGCAGCTCCAGCCCGAGCGACTCCAGCCCATCCCAGAGCCGCTCGGCATTGCGCTGATGCCGAGCCCAGGCCTGCTCAAGGCCCTCTTCGGCCAGCAGGCGCAGGGCCTCACGCATGCCGAAATTCATGTTCACCGGGGCGGTGTGGTGGTACACCCGATCACTGCCCCAGTAGCGGTTGAGCAGGGTGACATCGAGGTACCAGTTGGGCACCTTGCCGCTGCGGGCAGCCATCTTGGCTTCGGCGCGCGGTCCCATGGTGAAGGGCCCGAGACCGGGAGGGCAGCTCAGACCCTTCTGGCTGCAGCTGTAGGCAAGGTCCACCTGCCAGTGATCCAGATGGAGCGGCACCGCCCCCAGGGAGGTGACGGTGTCCAGCAGCAGCAGCGTGCCGTGCCTGCGGCAGAGCTCGCCGATCCCCTCCATGGGCTGGCGGATGCCGGTGGAGGTTTCGGCGTGGACGATGGCCAGGATCGCCGGCCGGTGCCGCTCCAGGGCCGCCTCGATCTCAGCCAGCGTGAAGGCCTCGCCCCAGGGCCGCTCGATCGTCACCACCTCGGCCTGGTAGCGCCCGGCCATGTCCGCCAGGCGCAGGCCGAAGTAGCCCTTCACCGCCACCAGCACCTTGTCACCGGGCTCGATGGTGTTGGCCAGGGTGGCCTCCATGGCGGCACTGCCGGTGCCGCTCATCGGCAGGGTGAGGCGGTTGTCGGTCTGCCAGGCGTAGCGCAGCAACTCCTGCACTTCCCCCATCAACTCCACGTACAGCGGGTCGAGGTGCCCGATCGGGGTGCGGGCCAGGGCCTGCAGCACCTGGGGATGGGCATTGGAAGGTCCAGGGCCGAGCAGGAGACGGTCCGGTGTGGCGATCGGATCGAGCTGAAGCCGGTGGGCGGCGTTGACGGGAGGCGGCGCGGACAAGGGGCCTGGATGGTGGGGCGGATGAATTGAGCCTACGCAGGGGATCTCCCCATGCCCTAGGCGGTCTGGTGGGCGGGTCTAGCGGGCGCGCACGTTGCTGGAAGCCAGGCCGCGGCAGAGGTGATCGAAGGGGGCGCGCACCACCGCCGCCAGCTCGGCCTCGGTGCTCAGTCCCGCCTCGGCCAGCAGTTCGCAGAGCACATCGGCCATCAGGGCAATGCTGCGCACGGTGGGACCGGTGGGTACGCCCAGGCTCTTGTAGGTGTCATCGAGACCATTGAGCACCCGTTCATCGAGAATGGCGGGATCGGCCGCGATCAGGGCATAGCTCGCGTAGCGCAGGAAGTAGTCCATGTCCCGCAGGCAGGCCGAGAGCCGCCGGGTGGTGTAGGCATTGCCCCCCGGGAGGATCAGCTCGGGATCCTCGAGCCACAGCCGCTGGGAGGCTTCGCGCACGATCGCGGCGGCCTCCCGGTTGATCAGCTCCACCGCCGCCAGACGCAGGGCCGACTCGGAGAGGTAGATGTTGATGCGGTCGATGGCATCGCGGTCGAGGTAGCGGCCCAGCCGGTCGTAGCGCCCGATGAGGCCGGTGATGGCATCCCGCATGGCTGGTGTCGATCGCATGGTCCCTCGCCGGAACGTAGCACTCGGAACCGTCAAGATCCCTGAGCTGAAGGGGCTTCTGGCGGATCTGACAGAAACGGTTACGCAAGGCCGCCACCGCTGCAGGCCGATGATTCGGTGGCATCGGCTACAAAGTCAGGCTCTGCCGCTCCGTACGGTCCGCCCAGACCGCCGCCGGTGCGGTTTGTCGCGTTGTTCTTCGCCATGGCCAAAACCGCCCAGGACGTGCTCCGCCAGATCCAGGACGAGGGGATCGAACTGATCGACCTCAAGTTCGTGGACCTGCATGGCAAGTGGCAGCACCTGACGGTGAGCAGGGATCTCATCGACGAGGACGCCTTCAGCAGCGGCGTGGCCTTCGACGGGTCCTCGATCCGGGGCTGGAAGGCCATCAACGAATCGGACATGGCGATGGTGCCGGATCCCGAGACGGCCTGGATCGACCCCTTCTACAGCCACAAGACCCTCAGCCTGATCTGCTCGATTCAGGAGCCCCGCAGTGGCCAGCCCTACGGCCGCTGCCCCCGCTCCCTGGCCCGCAATGCCCTCGTCTACCTGGAATCCACCGGCATCGCCGATACGGCCTATTTCGGACCGGAGCCGGAATTCTTCGTGTTCGATGATGTGCGCTTCAGCTCCGGCAGCGGCGCCAGCTTCTACAACGTCGATTCGATCGAGGCTCCCTGGAACAGCTCGCGACTGGAGGAGGGCGGCAACCTCGCCTACAAGATTCAGCTGAAGGAGGGCTATTTCCCTGTCGCTCCCAACGACACCCTTCAGGACATGCGCACGGAGATGATTCTCACCATGGCAGCCCTGGGGGTGCCGATCGAGAAGCATCACCACGAAGTGGCCACCGCGCAACATGAGCTGGGCATGAAGTTCGCCGAGCTCATCACAGCGGCAGACAACGTGATGATCTACAAATATGTAGTACGCAACGTGGCGCGTAAATACGGCAAGACCGCCACCTTCATGCCCAAGCCGGTGTTCGCCGACAACGGCAGTGGCATGCACGTGCACCAGAGCCTCTGGAAGGGCTCGCAGCCGCTGTTCTTCGGCGAAGGCACCTACGCCAACCTCTCCCAGACGGCGCGCTGGTACATCGGCGGCCTGCTCAGGCACGCCCCCAGCTTCCTGGCCTTCACCAACCCCACCACCAACAGCTACAAGCGCTTGGTGCCGGGTTTTGAAGCCCCGGTGAACCTGGTGTATTCCCAGGGCAACCGCTCCGCCGCCGTGCGCATTCCGCTCACCGGACCGAGCCCGAAGGCCAAGCGCCTGGAGTTCCGTTCAGGCGATGCCCTCTCCAATCCCTATCTCGGCTTTGCGGCGATGCTGATGGCCGGCATCGACGGCATCAAGAACCAGATCGACCCCGGCGACGGCACCGACGTCGACCTGTTCGATCTCTCAGCCGCAGACCTGGCCAGGATCTCCACGGTGCCGGCGTCTCTGAATGGCTCGCTGGAGGCGCTCGATGCCGACAAGCACTACCTGATGGAGGGGGGCGTGTTCAGCGAGGACTTCATCGACAACTGGATCGCTCTCAAGTACGAGGAGGTGCAGCAGCTGCGCCAGCGCCCCCATCCCCACGAGTTCACGATGTACTACGACGCCTGATGCCCACCCCAGCTGCGGCCGGCGCTCGCGGCAAGCAGCTCTGATCGGCTGGAATGGTGCCACGTCACCTCCCAGCCATGCCCGATCAGCTCACCAAGCTGGCCTACCGCACCCTGCAGCAGGGCAAGGCGCTGTTCGGCATCACCCACAAGGAGGTGAGCACACGCCTGCTGGGGGCCCTCGCTCCCGACGGCGCACCCCGCACCGTGCCGCTGCCGGCCGATCTGCTCGCCAGCATGAGCGAGGCCATGGATCAGCTGCACGCCCGCGACTGGCAGGAGGCCGAGGAGGGTCTCTACCCCCCCTCCCTGCTCTTTGATGCCCCCTGGCTCGACTGGGCCGGGCGCTATCCGCTGGTGTTGCTCGACATGCCGCTGATCTGGCAGCGGCGGCGGCAGCGCAAGGTGCGCGACCTGCCGCGGGGAGTGGATGCCGCGGCCTACCCGGACTACTACCTGCAGAACTTTCACCACCAGACCGATGGCTACCTCAGCGAGCACTCGGCCGCCCTCTACGACCTGCAGGTGGAGCTGCTCTTCAACGGCACGGCCGAGCCGATGCGCCGCCGCGTGATCGCCCCCCTGCTGCAGGGTCTGGAGGCCTTCGCCCACCTGGCCCCCGCTCAGATCCGGGTGCTGGACGTGGCCACCGGCACGGGCCGCACCCTGCGCCAGCTGCGGGCCGCCCTGCCAGAGGCCCAGCTGCTGGGACTGGATCTCTCCACCGCCTACCTGCGCCAGGCCAATCGCTGGCTGGGCCAGCTGCCCGGGGAATTGCCCCAGCTGGTGCGGGGCAATGCCGAGGCCATGCCCTTCGCCGACAGCAGCATGCAGGCCATCAGCTGCGTGTTCCTGCTGCACGAGCTGCCGGGTGAGGCTCGCCAGAGCGTGCTCCAGGAATGTCACCGCCTGCTGGAGCCGGGCGGAGTGCTGGTGCTGGCCGATTCCATCCAGCTGGCCGATTCGCCCCAGTACTCCGCCGTGATGGAGAACTTCCGCCGGGTGTTCCACGAGCCCTACTACCGCGATTACATCGGCGATGACATCAAGGCCCGGCTGGAGACGACGGGGTTCACCCAGGTGCGCTCGGAAACCCACTTCATGACGCGGGTGTGGACAGCCCGCCGGCCCGCCCCTGCCCCCGTCGCCGCCTAGGGACGCAGCAGCCAGGCCAGCAGCAGTCCGCCGCTGCCCCAACGCAGACCCTGCCAGAACAGGCTGGAGTTGCGGCCAGGCCGGGTGAACTCCGCTGGCAGCGGATCCAGCAGACGCTGGGCGAGGGCCAGCCGCTGCCGCTGCCGGCGCTGGCTCACGCCGCTGCTGCGCCGGGCCAGGGAGACCTGGGTGAGCAGACGATCGAGCTGGTGCAACAGCCGCACGGGGCGCTGGCGTTGCCGCTGGCGTTGCCGCTGGCGTGGTGATGCCGATGGGCGGGGCACGGCGCGCTGCTCGGGAACCGGCGCTCCCGCGATGCTCACGCCAGGATGGGCCCAGAGCGAGAGGCTGTCCAGTGGCACAACCGGTGAGAGCGCGAGCTGCGGCCGCAGCCCAGGGCTGGCCCGAACAGGCGGCCCCCCTGGCCGAGGCCCTGCACCGCCAGTTGGTGATCGCGGATCGCGACTGGCATGCGCTCAAAACCCAGCGGTCCCGGCGCGGTGCCGAGCAGCTGGCCGCCGCCCTGGTGCAGTTGCTGCAGGCCGACCAGCCCCAGCGCAGCGCCGCCTCGCCCGGCCGGGAGCAGGCCATCGCCCTGGTGGAGCACGCCCTGCAGTGGTTGCGGGCGGAAATCAGCGATCCCGGCTGCCCGAGCCACGGCCGCTGAACACCAGGCCAGCCAGCAGCCTGCCACCGCGCCGCCGCCGCACCGCCAGCTGAAGCCGGTTGCCGCGGCGGCTCCAGCGCACGTCATCGAAGCAGTGCTGAATCAGGAACAGCCCCCGGCCGCCGACGGCCTCAGGGCAGGGGGGTAGTTGGCCCTGGCGCGCGTGCGCTGCCAGGCCTTGCCCCTCGTCCTGCACCTGCCACACCATCCAGCAGGGTGTTTCGATGCGGCGGATGCGCAGCACCTTGCCGGGATCGCCGCCATTGCCATGGCGCACGGCATTGACCAGGGCCTCCTGCAGGCCCAGATGCAGTTCCGCCTGTTGCTGCCGGCAGGGCACCGCCTCGAGCAGCAGTTCCACCAGGGGTGCCAGGTGCAGCGTGGAGGGGGTGATGAAGTCTGACCAGCGCAGGGTCATGCAGGCGGCTCTGCAGGTACCGATCCGACCCTAAGGCGCTGGCGGCAGCCAGCCCAGCGCCCGGCAGCGGCCGGTGGCTGCGCTTCTCAGCGCTGATGGCGCTGGAGCAGGGCCGGATGCTGCAGGAGGGCATCCATCAGCCGCACGCCGCGCAGCTGATTCACCAGGGGCATGTGCCCTTCCGGAGCGGTGATCGACCACTGAAACCCGCCGGGATAGCGGGTCCAGCGCGAGCCGTCCTTCCAGCCCAGTCGGGGCCAGAGCCGCTCCCAGCGACCGCCGGCTGCCGCCAGCAGCCGCGCCTGCACCGAAAAGCCGAAGCGGCCGCGCGAGTAGCAGACCCAGAGGCGGTCGAGGGCCTCGAGGTCCACCGCAGCCATGGCCGCCACTTCGCTGTAGTACACGTAACCGCGCTGCACCGCCGCGGCACCGGCCAGCTGGCGCAGCGCCGTGCTGGTGATGCGGTCGGCCTGCTCGAAGTCCTGCAGAGCCAGGGCGCGCTGCAGCGGGGCATGGTCGAGCCCCCGGGCGCTGGTGATGGCCAGCCAGCCGCTGGGGTAGCGGCTGAAGAAGGCCTCGCGCTGGTGCGCATCTCCCTGCACCAGCATCTGGATCAGGAAGCCCGCCGCCCAGTCATCGCCGGTGGCATCGAGGGCGGCGATGTGGTCCAGGATCAGGGGCCTGATCACGCTCGCCTGGCCTTCAAGCTGGGGCAACAGCCTGCGCCGCTGCCTCTCGGGGGCAGTCACGAACTGCTGCAGCAGTCCTGATGGCGAGGCGGGTGCGGTGACCTGGGGGCCAGAGAGCATGGAGACCGAACCTGATCGGACCAGCGTGGGCCCACTATGTCAGCCACGAGCATGGCAGGAGCGGGCGGGCCAGGGGGCTGCCCCTAAGATCCCGTTTTGCTGAAGGGGTATGGCCGCAGCGATTCAGTTCTTCCGGGGCGTGGACGAACCGGTCGTACCTGACATCCGGCTGACCCGTTCCCGGGATGGTCTCACCGGCCAGGCCATGTTCGTGTTCGACGAGCCCCGTGCCCTGGCCCCGGAAGCGCTCGGTGACATCACCGGCATGTTCATGGTGGACGATGAGGGCGAGCTGGTGACCCGGGAGGTGAAGGCCCGCTTCGTCAACGGCCGCCCCAGCGCCCTCGAGGCCACCTACACCTGGAAGAGTGTGTCGGACTTCGAGCGCTTCATGCGCTTTGCCCAGCGCTACGCCGACAGCCACGAACTCGGCTTCTCCGGCAGTGGCAGTGGAGATCAGCAAGAGGGTGAGTAGGCCTCAGGGCCCCCAGCCTGGGCCGATGACCTTCGGGCAATGGCTGGGCCTGCTGGCCCTGGTGGCGGCCCTGATCCTGCTCTGGCACCTGCGCCAGAGCCTGATCCTGCTGTTCACCGCCGTGGTGGTGGCCATGGCCGTGTGCACCCTGGTGGCCTGGGTGCAGCGGCGCCTGGGCTGCAGCCGCCCCTTCGCCCTGCTGCTCAGCCTGGCGCTGCTGCTGCTGATCGGGGTGGTGGTGGGCACGGCGGTGATCCCGCCCTTCGTGGGCCAGTTCGCCGAGTTGATCGGCAAGCTGCCGGCGGCGGCCACCACCCTGCAGAACCTGCTGCGGGACGTGATGACCAGCGCCAGCCGCATGCTCTACGGCATCCGCGATGGGGGCCTTGAGCAGTTGCGTGACGGCTTGTTCGCGAACGGCCAGCTGCCCATCCCCAACCTCGGCCAGGGGGCGTTGCAGATCGTCGGCCTCGCCGGCGGCCTCGGTGCCGGCCTGCTGCAGCTGCTGTTCGTGGTTGCCGTGGCGGTGATGGTGGCGGTGCAGCCCAGCGCCTACCGGGAGGTGCTGGTGTTGCTGGTGCCCTCCTTCTACCGCCGCCGCTTCCGCGGTGTGCTGGTGCAGTGCGGCGAGGCCCTCAGCGGCTGGATGGCGGGGGTGCTGATCAGTTCCCTCTGCGTGGGCGTGCTGGCGGCGATCGGGCTGTCGTTGCTGGGGGTGAACCTGGTGGCCGCCAACGCCCTGCTGGCGGGCCTGCTCAACGTGATCCCCAACGTGGGCCCCACCCTGAGCACGATCTTCCCGATGTCGGTGGCCCTGCTCGATTCGCCCTGGAAGTCCCTGGCGGTGCTGCTGCTCTATGTGCTCATCCAGAACGTGGAGAGCTATCTGATCACCCCGTCGGTGATGCACCACCAACTCAAGCTGTTGCCGGGATTGACGCTCTCGGCCCAGGTGCTCTCCACGATCATCTTCGGCCCGATCGGCCTGCTGATGGCCCTGCCGCTAGCGGTGTGTCTGCAGGTGCTGGTGCGGGAGATCGTGATCCACGACATCCTCGACGGCTGGAAACGGCTGCGCCTGGCCGAGTGAGCGCCGCTCAGCGGTAGTGCTGCCAGAAACTGGGTTGCAGCAGCAGCACCGCCACCGCCAGCGGATGGCTGCGCACCAGAAAAACCAGGCCCGTGAGCGTGAGGTGATCCGCCAGCAGCCGCAGTTCCAGGCGCAGATCGAGCAGCGCCAGCAACCCCAGCAGCAGGGGCACCAGCGGCCAGCGCGGCCGGCGAGGGGTGCGCTCAGAGCCTCCTGACGGCCCGCTCACCGACGTGCCAGCACTGGCAGCAGCGTGGGAGCCACGGCGATGCTCGACCAGGCGCCCACCACCACGCCGATGCTCAGGGCCACGGCGAACCAGAACAGGGTGCTGCCCCCGAACAGGATCAGCCCCAGCAGGGGCAGCAGGGTGGTGAAGCTGGTGAACAGGGAGCGGGTGAGGGTGGCCGCCACCGCGGCATCCGCCTGCTCCGCCAGGGAGGCGCCCTGGAGTTCACTGCGCTTCTCACGGATGCGGTCGAACACCACCACGGTGTCATTGACCGAGTAGCCCGCCAGGGTGAGCAGGGCCACGGCGAACAGGCTGTTCACCTCCACCCCGGCCAGCAGCCCCAGCCAGGCGAACACCCCACAGGTGATGAGCACGTCGTGGCCCAGACAAAGCAGGGCCAGAACGGCGAACAGACGGTCGTAGCGAAGGCTGATGTAGGCCGAGATGCCGATGAAGCTCACCAGCAGCGACACCAGGCTGGCCCGCAGCAGCTGGGCCCCGAGGCTGGGCCCGATGGTGTCGATGCCGAGGCCACCGGGTGCGGTGTCACCGAGCAGTGGCGCCAGGCCTGCGACCACCGCCTGGGACTGGTCCGCCGCCAGGGTGGGCAGGCGCAACACCACCTGACGGCCGGCATCGAGCAGCTGCACGCTGGCGCTGCCCAGCCGCGGCGGCAGCTCACCGGCCTCCACAGGCAGCTCGAGTTCAGCCAGACGCCGCTGCAGGGCCGCCGCCGAGAGCGGGTCACAGCGCTCCGGGCAGCGCCGTTCGATCTGGATCTGGGTGCCGCCGGTGAAATCCAGGCCCGCCCGCAGCGGCGAGCCGATCGATGGCGACAACCAGGAGAGTGCCAGGCCCAGCAGGCTGAGCGCGATGGCTGCGGCCGAGAGGCTCCAGAGCTGGCGGCGGCGCTGGTTGACCCGCAGACGCAGGAAGGAGGCGAAGGGGGCCATGGCTCAGGACGCGGCGGCGGGCAGCTGGGCCCGGGAGATGAAGTTGGCGGGACGCCGCAGGCTGGGATAGCTCATCAGCAACCTCAGCAGCACGCGCGTGCACACCAGGGCACTGAACAGGCTGAGCAGCACGCCGATGCCCAGGGTGACGGCGAACCCTTTGACGAAACCAGTACCAAGCGCGAACAGGGCCAGACAGCTGATCAGGGTTGTGACCTGGCCGTCGACGATCGAGGAGATGGCCTGGGAGAAGCCGGCATCAATGGAGCGGATCAGGGTGTTGCCGTCCCGCAGTTCATCCTTGATGCGCTCGAAGATCAGCACATTGGCGTCCACCGCCATACCCAGCGAGAGGATGAAACCGGCGATCCCCGGCAGGGTGAGCGTTACCGGGATCAGGGCGTAGACCGCCAGGTTGAAGAGGGCATAGAGGCTCAGGGCCAGCACGGCCACCACCCCGGCGAGCCGGTAGGCCAGCACCATGAACAGCGCCACCAGGGCCAGCCCCACCAGGGCCGCCAGCAGGCTGGTGCGCACGTTTTCGGCGCCCAGGCTGGGACCGATGCTGCGCACCTCGATCACCTCCACCGGCAGGGGGAGAGAGCCCCCGCGCAGTTGCACCTCCAGCTCGCGGGCCTCCTCGGCGCTGAAGTTGCCGGTGATGCTGGCGGCGCCTCCTGTGATGCCGGCCGCCTGGAACTCCTGGCCCACGCTGGCCTCACTGATGGAACGGCCATCCAGCACGATCCCCAGCAGGCGGCCGCTGCCGGCCAGCGCCTGGGTGAGCCGGGCGAACTGATCGCCGCCCTCGCGGGTGAAGTTCAGCGTCACATCCCAGCCGCTGCTGTTCTGTTGCTGCTGGCGTCCGGCCCCCACCAGTTCCCGGCCGGTGAACGCCGCCGGCTCATAGAGGGCGACGATGCGGGTGTTGACCGCATCGAGCAGGAGCTCCAGCTGGCGGGTTTCCGAGCTGCCGGGGGGCAGCTCCACCCCCATGGCGCCGAGGGCCTCGGCGAGCTCGGCGGCAGCCAGGGGCTCGCCCGCCGGCTCGCTGGCGGCAGGCGTTTCGCCGCGGGCCCGGCGGCTGGCCAGCACGGCCTGGGCCTGGCGCTTGAGCGCCAGCAGTGAGCGCATCTCCTCCTCGGTGCCGGGCCTCTGGGCGCGGAACTCCAGCAGCGCCGTGGTGCCCAGCACCCGGGCGGCGCGGCTGGGATCCTGCTCACCGGGGAGCTGCAGCACCAGCTGATCGTCTCCCACGGTTTGCAAGGTCGATTCAGCCACACCGAGGCCGTTGATGCGGCGATCAAGCACCTCCTTCACCGCCTCCAGCTGCTCGCGCTCTACCCGCGTGATGGTGCCCGCGGGGAGCACCTGCAGCGACAGCTGGCTGCCACCGCGCAGGTCGAGGCCGAGTTGGAGGGGGAACTGGATCAGCAGGGCGGCGGCGGCAATCGCCAGCGCCAGGATCAGGGCGAGCCAGCCTTGTTGGCGGGCCATCTCAGACCGCACCCGCCTTCAGATCCCTGGCGGCAGCCACGATCTGGTGGGGCTGAATGATGGTGAGGTTCTCCAGATTGCCGTTGTAGGGGGTGGGGATGTCCTGGGAGGAAAGGCGAATCGGGCGGGCGTCGAGGTCGTCGAAGCACTGCTCGGTGATCAGGGCCATGAGCTCGGCACCGATGCCACCGGTCTTCATGCACTCCTCCACGATCAGCACCCTGTGGGTCTTGGCGATCGACCTGCGCACCGTGGCCATGTCGAAGGGTTTGAGGCTGATCAGATCGATCAGCTCCACATCCACACCTTCCGCTTCCAGCTGGTCCACGGCCTTGAGGCAGTGGTGACGCATGCGGGAGTAGGTGAGGATTGTCACGTCGCACCCTTCGCGCACCAGCTCAGCCTGGTCGAGGGCACAGATGTAGTCGCCCTCCGGCAGGGTTTCACTGAGGTTGTAGAGCAGAACATGCTCGAAGAACAGCACCGGGTTGTTGTCGCGGATGGCCGCCTTCATCAACCCCTTGGCGTTGGTGGGGGTGCTGACGGCCACGATCTTGATGCCGGGCACGGCATGGAAGTAGGCCTCGAGGCGCTGGCTGTGCTCCGCCCCCAGCTGGCGGCCCACGCCGCCAGGGCCGCGCACCACGGCGGGGATGGTGTAATTGCCGCCGCTGGTATAGCGCAGCATGCCCATGTTGTTGGAGATCTGGTTGAACGCAAGCAACAGAAAGCCCATGTTCATACCCTCCACAATCGGGCGCAGACCGGTCATCGCCGCGCCCACGGCCATGCCGGTGAAGGAGTTCTCGGCGATGGGGGTATCGAGCACCCGCAGCTCGCCGTACTTCTCGCAGAGGTCCTTGGTGACCTTGTAGGAGCCGCCGTAGTGGCCCACGTCCTCGCCCATCACGCAGACGTAGTCATCGCGGGCCATCTCCTCGTCGATGGCTTCACGGAGGGCGTTGAACAGCAGCGTTTCGGCCACGCGGGGGCTGACTTCGGCAGGGGGCCAACCTATCTCAGGCACCCTCGTGCCTCAGCCGCCCGGGCCGGGTCTCAGCCGCCGGCGGCGAAGGTGCTCAGGATCAGCACGGACAGCAGCATCCCAGGTAGCAGCAGGGTGATCAGCAGGCCGAGGTCGTGAAGGGTCATGGCCCAGGGGCAGCATGGTGACGTTAGAGGTTGGAGCCGCCGCTGTCCGGCGCGGCCGTGGCTTGCGCCACCAGGCTGCGCAGGAAGGCCAGGCTGAGCCCGAGGGCGATGAACCCGAAGCTAAAGGTGGCCAGGAAGGCCATGCCCACCAGCAGGGTCTTGAGGGCGGTGGCGATCGACTGGGCGATGGCCGAGGCGTAGTGGGGCGGGTGAAGGGCGTAGTAGAGCGCCATGCGACGGCTCAGGCCCAGGCACAGCCAGCTGAGCAGACCGGCGGTGAGAGCGCCGGAGAGGAAACTCAGGGGCCCCTTGCGGCGAGGGGATTCCTGGCCGGACTCTGACGTGGAGGTGGGATCACTCACGGCTCCAGCATGACGCCTGAGCTGCGGAAGCCGCAGACCCAGCTCTCGAATCCAGCCGCCTGAAGTTCGCCGGCCAGCCGCTCCCGGGCGGCCCGGGCCTGGAGCAGGTCGGCGAACAGGGCGAAGAGGCTGGGCCCCGAACCGCTCATGGCCACCGCCAGGGCATCCGGCAGCCCGCGCAGCAGGGCCAGACCGCGGCGCACCGGCGCCAGCTCGGGCTCCACCACCGCCTGCAGGTCGTTGCGCAGGGGCGGCAGAGCGCCGCCGCGCTGCAGCGCCCGCACCAGGGCGCCGCGGCGCAGGGCCTCGCGGCGGCGCTCCAGGGCCTCCTCGGCGCTGAGGTAGCTGCCGCCGCGCCGCTCGCGGCAGAGGCCGTAAGCCCAGGGAGTGCTCACGCTCACCTGGGCGGGTTTGATCAGCAGCACCGCCAGGGGCGGGGCGCCGGCCAGCGGCACCGCCTCGAGCCGCTCGCCGCGACCGAAGCACAGCTGGGTGCCGCCCGGCAGACAGAAGGGCACATCGGAGCCGAGCCGGGCCGCCAGCCGCTGCAGCTCCGGCCGGTCCAGGCCCAGGTCCCAGAGCGCGTTGAGGGCCACCAGGGCGGCGGCGGCGTCGCTGGAGCCTCCCGCCAGGCCCGCCCCCAGCGGGATCTGCTTGTGCAGCTCGAGGCGCACCCCGAGATCGGGCCGGCCCGCCCGGGTCTTCAGCAGCTCCGCCGCCTTCACCACCAGGTTGCGGCCGTCGCAGGGCAGCTGGGGGTCGTCGCAGCGCAGCACCACGCTGCCCTCGTCGCTGGCCGACAGCAGCAGCCGGTCGCAGAGCTCGATGCTCTGCATCACCATGGCGAGCTCGTGGAAGCCGTCGGGGCGCAGGCCCAGCACCTCCAGGTGGAGGTTGATCTTGGCCGGAGCCAACGCGGTGAGCTCAGCCATGGGCGGCGGCGGCGGGAGCCTGATTCAAGCCCTGCGCCAGGGCCACCCAGCCCGCCGGGGCGATCTCCTGGGGCCGCTGTTGCAGCCCAATCCCGGCTCCTGCGGCCACCTCCCCCAGCTGCCCGGGGCTGGCCAGGCCGGCGAGGGTGTTGCGCAGCATCTTGCGGCGGGCGGCGAAACAGCGGCGCAGCAGCCGCTCCACCCCGCGGGCCAGGCCGGCCTCCAGCCGCTGCTCAGGAGGCAGGGGGTCGATCACGAGCACCTCCGAGTGCACCTTCGGCGGCGGCTGGAAGCAGCGCGGCGGCACCGGACACACGAGCCGGCAGCGGGCGAGCAGCTGCAGGCGCACGCTCAGGGCGGAGAAGGAGGGACTGCCCGGGCGGCAGCGGATCCGCTCGCCCACCTCCTGCTGCACCAGCAGCACGAGCCGCCGGTAGGGCACGGGCAGGGGCCGATCGAGCCGGCCCAGCAGGCGTTCCAGCAACGGCCCGGTGATGTTGTAGGGGATGTTGGCCACCACCTTCCGGGCAGGCGGCAGGGGCAGCGCCAGGGCATCGCCCTGGAGCAGGCTGAAGCGCGGATCGGCGCCGAAGCGCTGCCGCAGGCCGGCCACCAGGTCGCGGTCGAGCTCCACCGCGGCCACCGCGGAGGCCGGACTCTGCAGCAGGCGCTCGGTGAGCGCGCCGCGGCCCGGGCCGATCTCCAGCACCGTGTCGGCGGGCTCGAGCTCGGCTGCCGCCACGATCCGCTCCAGCACCCGGGCATCGGTGAGCCAGTGCTGGCCGAAGCGTTTGCGGGCGCGGTGGGCGGCGAAGCTCATGGACGCACGGGCGCGGGTGGGGGCGGGCTCGGGCCCCGGCCAGCATGGGCGGGCGAGGGCCGCGGGCGCAGCCGCCACCGCCGCTACGGTGCCGGCAGCGGCGGGGTATCGATGCGGAGGGCAGCGCGGCGGGCTGCGCGGCTGGCCCTGGCGGCGGTGGCGGCGGTGGTGGCCTCAGCAGGGCTGGTGGTGGCCCTGCCAGGGGCACAGGCGCAGGAGGACAGCGGCTACGGGCAGAACTGGCGCCGGGCCGGGCCGCCCTTCTACACGTTTGAGCACATGTGCTCATCAAGCACTGACTTCAGCAACCACGAGAAGGGGCTTGTTGATGGAATCTCCTATATGCTATCGCTCTTTGCCTTCAACGTGGATGGCATCCAGCTCAAGACCTGCAAGCAGAAGGGTGACTACCTCAAGCAGAAGATGCCGCTCATCGACTTCACCGCGGAGAAGATGTACTCCTTCCGGCCATTCGTGCACATCATCTATGAGCTGGTCCAGTACCAGAAGGCCGGCGGCACCACCAACTTCAAGGGCCTGTTCCTGAGCGGGAAATCGATCGACCCGAAGCAGACCGAGATGCTGGACATCCTCGATCAGCTGGAGGGCTTCCGGCGGCTGAACCTGCCCAAGGACTACCCGACGGGCAAGCGGGCCACCTGCCCGCTGCGCGACAAACGCAAGTGCGTGTGAGGCCCGCCGCCGGCCGCCTTCAGAGCCGCGGACGGATCCAGCGCACCGGCTGACGGCCCGGCGGCAGCGGCACCAGCGCGTACACCAGCTCCACCGGGCAGGTGGCCAGCAGCGGGTGGGCCTCGATCCAGCAGGCCCAGGCCCGCTCCAGCCGGCGCAGCTTGCGCGGCCCCAGCCCGGCCCGGCCCCAGGCGCCGCCGGGGCGGCAGCGCCGCGCCTTCACCTCCACCAGCAGCAGCCGCTGGGGCTTGTGCAGCACCAGATCGAGCTCCCCCCAGCGGCAGCGCCACTGCCGCGCCAGCAGCCGCCAGCCGGCAGCGCGCAGCAGCCGCAGCGCCCGCTGCTCCGCCCAGTCGCCGCTGCGCTGCTCGGGCGTGCGCCGGCGGCCGGAAGGCATGGGAGGGGGGATCGTCATGGCGGCGGCCGGCATGGGCCCCAGCGTTGCCACCGCCAGCCGCCCCCCGCGGCCCGGGCCTCCGCCAGGATGACCGCCAGCACCGGCAGGCCCGCGCGATGATCCGCCCCCCGAGTTCCGCCCGTTCCGCCGCGGGGCGGAGCCGCCCCGCCCTGCGGCTGCCGGGTTCCCTGCTCAGCTGGTTGCTGGCGGTGCTGCTCACCGGGATCCCCGGCTGGGGCGCACAGCCGGCCCTGGCGGCGATGGATGCGGCCAAGCAGGTGCTGATCGGCGCCGACTACTCCGGCCAGGATCTGCGCGGCGCCACCTTCAACCTCACCAACCTGCGCGACGCGAACCTCGCCGGAGCCGACCTGCAGGGCGCCAGCCTGTTCGGCGCCAAGCTGCAGGACGCCGACCTCAGCAACAGCAACCTGCGCGAGACGACGCTGGATTCGGCGGTGTTCAACGGCACCGATCTCAGCAACGCCGTGCTGGAGGACGCCTTCGCCTTCAACACCCGCTTCGAGAACGTGACCATCGACGGGGCCGACTTCACCAACGTGCCCCTGCGCGGCGACGCCCGCAAGCTGCTCTGCGCGGCGGCCCGCGGCACCAACTCCGTCACCGGCCGTGACACCCGCGCCACCCTCGGCTGCTCCTGACCCCCTGCTCCCCGATGAGTTTCGACGCCCGCAGCCTCGAACGGCTCCGCCAGCTCGGCCGCAGCCTGCCCCAGCGGCTGCCGCCACCAGCGGCCCCCAGCTCGCCGGCGGCGCCAGCCGATCAGCCCCCGGGCGCTCAGAGCGGCACGGGCAGCCAGCGTCACCGCCTGGAAACCGAAACCGATCCCAGCGCTTTGTTCCACGAGCTGATGCGCGCCAGCGCGGACGGCAGTGCGCCCCCCCACCTGCTGGAGCGGCTGCGCGAGCTCGAAGGACGCCGCGCACCTGTCCCCCCCAGCACCGGCTCCGCTGACCCACGCCCCGGCGCCAGCGGGCCCCAGGCCACCGCGGCCAAGGCTCGGCGCCGGCAGGGGGGGCGGCCGGATCCCGGCCTGGCAAGGGAACACGGCGATCTCTACACGGCCTTCCGGCAACTGCTGCTCGAAGACGACGAGCCCTGAGCCGGGCGTCGACGCGCAGGCTGATCTGACGCGGGCGGAGTCCATCCGTAGCCTCGGTTCAGCGTGATCTCAGAGCGGCTCCATGACCATCCGCATCGGCATCAACGGGTTCGGCCGCATCGGCCGACTGGCCTTTCGCCGCGCCTGCGCCACCGAAGGCGTGCAGGTGGTGGCGATCAACGACCTGATCGATGTGCAGTATCTGGCCTACATGCTCCGCTACGACTCCACCCACGGCCGCTTCGGCGGCGATGTGGCGGTGGAGAACGGCCAGCTGGTGGTGAACGGCAGCCCGATCCGCATCACCAGCGAGCGCGACCCGGCCAACCTCGACTGGGCATCGGTCGGTGCCACCTATGTGCTCGAGTGCACGGGCTTCTTTCTCAGCGCCGAGAGCGCCGGCGCCCATCTCAGCGCCGGAGCGCGGCGGGTGGTGATGAGCGCGCCGTCGAAGGACGCCACGCCGATGTTCGTGATGGGGGTGAACCACAGCAGCTATGCCGGCGAGGCGATCGTGTCCAACGCCAGCTGCACCACCAACTGCCTGGCACCCGTGGCCAAGGTGCTGCACGACAGCTTCGGCATCGTCGATGGCCTGATGACCACCGTGCACGCCGTCACTGCCACCCAGAAGACCGTGGATGGCCCTTCGGCCAAGGACTGGCGGGGCGGCCGCGGGGCAGGCCAGAACATCATTCCCAGCAGCACCGGTGCGGCCCGGGCCGTGGGCAGGGTGATCCCCGAGCTCAACGGCAGGCTCACCGGCATGGCCTTCCGCGTGCCCACCGCCGATGTGTCGGTGGTGGACCTCACGGTGAACCTGGCCACCCCCACCAGCTACGAGGCCATCAAGGCGGCGATGAAGGCCGCCAGCGAAGGATCCATGGCCGGCATCCTCGGCTACACCGAAGATGCGGTGGTGTCGAGTGATTTCGTGGGCGAGAGCTGCACCTCGGTGTTCGATGCCGGCGCCGGCATCGCCCTCAGCGACACCTTCGTGAAGGTGGTGGCCTGGTACGACAACGAATGGGGCTACAGCTGCAAGTGCATCGATCTGATCCGCCACATGGCCACCCTGGAGTGACCCAGCGCAGGAACCGCACGCCAGCGTGACGCCGGTGGCACTGGTGGGGGTGTCGTCCGGGCCCGCCGATGCCCCCAGCCTGCTCCGCCCTGATCTCACTGCTCGACCGTGGCGCGCGGCGGCAACGGCACTGGTGGCTGGCCGCCGAGGGCGAGCCTGGCCGCATCGCCGCTCTGCTGGCGGCTCCGCTGCGCGGCAGCGACGCTCCGCCAAGGCGCTTCGAGGAGATCCTCCGTGTGTTCGCTCCCCTGCCGCCGTTACCGCCGGCGGCTGCGGGCCCAGCGGGCCAGAGGGCTGGGTATCGCTACCTGATCCAGCTGCGGCGATCTGGCGCCTGCGTCAGCTGCTGGCGCCGCCATGGCGGCGGCATCGGCTGGCAGCGGCGTTGCGGCCCGATGGGGTTGGGCCCTTTCCTGCGCCACTTCCGCGCCACCCCCGGCGGGGCCGGCGGCCGCTGGAGCGCCCCCGCAGACACTCCCGGAGCCACGGTTTAGGTTGTTAGGGCGGACTGGCGCTGCGCTTCCTTGAACTTCAGAATCCGATTCTCCCGGTCCGTCGTAAAGGAGGGACGCCTGCTCCTGACCCGGATCAAGGCCCCCCGCCGCCGCGCCGGCGAGCCGCTTCAGTGGCGCATCGGTGGCAAGGGCATCCAGCGCAAGGACTTCAGTGACGGCCGCCTGGGCGGCGAGCTGCGCCTCGATGAGCGCGGCCGGGCCACGCTCCGGCATCCGATCCGCGCCGACGGCAGGCGGGAGGGCCGGGAGACAGTGCGCTTTCGACTGCTCCCCGAGCGCAACCGAGGGGGCTCCCTGGCGTCGAGGCGCTTCAAGCTGGCCGATGTCGACACCAGATCCCCTGAGCCGACGCCGCGCAAACAGGGCTATTCCCTGGCCGTGAACAAGGGCCGGGTCGCCGAGGGGAAGCGGGTGCGCACCCGCCTGCGGGCCCCGAAGGCCCTGCGTGGCGAGCGGCTGTTCTGGAGTGTGGAAGGGAGAGGCATCAGCCGGGATGACTTCCGCGATCGCAGCCTGCGGGGTTCGCTGCGCGTCGATCGCCGCGGGCGGGCCCGGCTCAGCAGCCGGCTCCGGGCCGACCGGCGCAGCGAAGGCACGGAAACCGCCCGGGTTCGCCTGTTCTCCGACCGGGGGCGCACCGATCTGCTGGCCGGCGGGCGCTTCCGGATCCGGGACACCTCCCGCAGCTCGCCGGCATCGACACCCTCTCCGCCAGCGACACCCTCTCCGCCAGCGACACCCTCCACCCCGCCAGCGCCGCCCTCCACCCCGCCCCAGGCCCCGGCTCTTCCCTTTCAGCGGCTGAGGATCATGCCGATGGGGGATTCCATCACCCTGGGTTTCGGCTCGGAGGCTCAGGGTGGCTACCGCGGCCCCCTCGCCTCCCGGCTGCGCTCGGCCCCCTACGCGGTGGACTTCGTGGGCAAGTTCGGATCGGGCCTCAGGCACTGGGGGGAATCGGGTGCCCTGATCTCGGAAAGCAGGGATCCCATCACCGGAGAAGCCTTCGTGGCCCTGCGCTCCGGATCCGACGCCCGCAACCCCTTCAACAGGAACCTTGCCGACGACCTCGACCAGGCCATCTCCACCACCTACTTCTCCCGCTCCAGCGCCACCAGGAATGTGCTGCTGCTCACGATCGGCACCAATGACTTCATCAATCAGGTGGTGAATCGATCCTCCGGCGCCGTCACCTCAGGAGACCTCAACAACGATGCCAGCGGTGAACAGCAGGCGGCGATGGGAGAGGCCAACTACCGGCGGCTGAGAAGCTTCCTCGGGCGCGTCAATACTGCCGCCGGCAGGAGCGGCCTCACCCTGGAGGTGCTGGTCGCCACGATCCCCACCCAGCTGCCCAACCCCGGCCGCTCCGACCGTCCGGCCAGCTCCGTCACCCGCTCCGAGATCGGCGAGTACAACGCCCTGATCAAGCGCACGCTCGACGGCAGCCCGGCCTTCGGCAATCTGGAGCTGACCGTCGTTGACCAGTCCAGTGTGGTGGGCGGCAATCTCCGCGACGGGATTCATCCGACGACGACGGGCTACAACGCCATGGCCAACGCCTGGTTCAACGGCATCCAGGCAAGCCTTCTCACCTAGAACTCAGCGACCCTCGCGCTGCATCCAGCTGATCCAGTCGGCCGAGATCTCCTGGGGGCACACCGCCTCGCACTCGAGATTGCTGCTGCAGCTGCCGAAGCCCTCGGCGCGCATCTGTTCCTGCATCGCACGGGCGCGCCGCCTGCGCTCCGGCTGACCCTGGGGCAACTGCCCCAGGTGCGCCAGCTTGGCTGCCACGAACAGGCTGGCGGAGGCGTTGCGGCAGCTGGCCACGCAGGCGCCGCAGCCGATGCAGGTGGCCGTGGCGAAGGCCGCGCGGGCCTGCTCCTGCCCCACCAGCATGGCGTTGGCATCCGGCGCCTGGCCGGTGTTCACCGAGCAGTAGCCACCGGCGGCGATCAGGCGGTCGAGGGCGCAGCGATCCACCGCCAGATCCTGGATCGGCGGAAACGCCCGCGCCCGCCACGGCTCGAGGGTGAGGGTGGCGCCGTCGCGGAACTGCCGCAGGTAGAGCTGGCAGACGCTGGTACCCCGGCGGGGCCCATGGGCCTGGCCGTTGACGAGAAATCCGCAGCTGCCGCAGATGCCCTCGCGGCAGTCGTGCTCGAAGGTCACAGGCCGCTCACCGGAGCCGATGAGTTGCTCGTTGAGCTGATCGAGGGCCTCCAGCAGCGACAGATCGGGCGAGAGACGCTCCAATCGATAGCTGCGGAAGGCACCTGGATCCGCCGCCGAATCCTGTCGCCAGATCCTCAGCGTCAGCGAAAGGGAAGCGCTCATCGGTAGCTGCGGGCGACGGGTTGCAGGGCCGTGAACTGCAGAGCCTCGGCCTGGCGCTCGGGTTCGACCCCCTCGCCCCTGTAGCGCCAGGCGGCGATGTGGGCGAAGCGGGCATCATCCCGCAGAGCCTCCCCATCGGCGCTCTGATGCTCCTCGCGGAAGTGGGCCCCGCAGGATTCCTCCCGCTCCAGGGCATCGCGCAGCATCAGCTGGGCCAGCCCGAAGAAATCAGCCACCCTCAGACCCTTCTCCAGCTCCGGATTGGGACCCGCCACCGTGCCCGGCACCCGCACGTCCGCGCCGAAGCGCTCCGCCAGAGCCGCCACCGCCGCCTGGCCGGCACGCAGGCCGGCGGCATCGCGGCTGATGCCGCAGTGCTCGATCATCAGGGATCCCAGTTCTCGGTGGAAGGCATCCACCGGCCGCGATCCGTTCACCGCCAGCAGGGCCGTGATGCGCTGTCGCGCCAGAGCCAGGGCCTCCCGGCAGGCTGGATGATCGCCGCCGATCACGGGCGTGGGGTGGCCCGCCAGCCAGGCCGTCACCGTGGCGGGAGCGATGAAATAGCCATCGGCCAGACCCTGCATCAGGGCGCTGGCTCCGAGGCGGTTGGCGCCGTGCTCGGAATAATTCGCCTCTCCGAGCACGAACAGGCCGGGCACCGAGCTCATCAGGTGATAGTCCACCCACAGGCCTCCCATGGTGTAGTGGGGCGCCGGGTAGATGCGCATCGGCGTGCTGGTGGGGTCCTCACCGGTGATGCGTTCGTACATCGTCAGCAGGTTGCCGTAGCGGGCGCCGATCACCTCCACGCCGTCGCGCGCGATGGCGTCACGCAGATCCAGATACACCGAGCGGCCCCCCGGCCCCACCCCGTGGCCGGCGTTGCAGAACTCCCGGGCACGGCGGGATGCCAGATCCCGCGGTGCCATGTTGCCGTAGCTGGGGTAGAGACGCTCGAGGAAGTAGTCGCGCTCGCACTCGGGAATCTCGGCCGGCGGGCGGTCGTCACCGGCGTGCGCCGGCAGCCAGATGCGCCCGTCGTTCCGCAGGCTCTCGCTCATCAGCGTCAGCTTGCTCTGGTGGGGGTCGCCGCTGGGAATGCAGGTGGGGTGGATCTGGGTGAAGCAGGGATTGGCGAACAGGGCGCCCTGGCGGTGGGCGCGCCAGATCGCCGTGGCGTTGGATTTGAGCGCATTGGTGGAGAGGAAGTAGACGTTGCTGTAGCCGCCTGTGGCGAGCAGCACCGCCTGGGCGGTGTGCACCTCCAGCTCACCGCTGAGCAGATGGCGGCACACCACCCCGCAGGCCACCCCATCCACGGTGACCAGCTCCAGCACATCCCGGCGGCAGAGCAGGGTCACCCGGCCGGCGGCCACCTGGCGCAGCAGGGCCTGGGTGGCGCCGTAGAGCAGCTGCTGGCCGGTCTGGCCGCGGGCGTAGAAGGTGCGGCTCACCAGCGCTCCGCCGAAGCTGCGGGTGGCCAGGGTGCCGCCGTATTCGCGCGCGAAGGGCACGCCCTGGGCCACGGCCTGGTCGATGATGGCGCTGCTCAGTTCGGCCAGCCGCATGCAGCCCGCCTCGCGGGCGCGGAAGTCGCCGCCGCGCAGGGTGTCGGCGAACAGACGGGCGACGCTGTCTCCATCCACGGCCAGAGCACGGGCGGCATTGATGCCCCCCTGGGCGGCCACGGAATGGGCCCGGCGCGGGCTGTCGTGATAGCTGAGCACCGTGACCTGGTAGCCCTGCTCCGCCAGGGTGGCCGCCGCCG
This sequence comes from Cyanobacteria bacterium J06638_7, assembly GCA_039818745.1. Taxonomy (GTDB): domain Bacteria; phylum Cyanobacteriota; class Cyanobacteriia; order PCC-6307; family Cyanobiaceae; genus NIES-981. The sequence goes on along the minus strand of JBCBTI010000001.1, from coordinate 147,788 downwards.
AGGCTCCCGCCAGCCCGGTACCCACCACCAGCAGGCGCAACTGGCGCCTGCGCATCGGACTGATCAGGGGCAGACTCTCGCGGCTCCGGCGCCAGGCATCGGCGATCGGGCCGACCGGCAGACGAGGATCCGGGAGGCCGCTCATCGCCACGCCACCAGCACGGCCACGCCTGCGAAGCCGGCGCCGAGCAGCAGGGCCAGGATGCGGCCGGCACGGCGGATGCGCCTGCCGTTCCCCGGATCCAGCAGGCCCAGGCTGCGATGGGCCGCCTCGCTGCCGTGCAGCAGGTGCAGGGCCAGCGCCAGGGCGGCGGCCCCGTAGAGCAGCAGATTCGGCGGTTGCACCAGCACCGCCCGCAGGGCCGCCAGCTCCGAGCCGGCGTCGGGCCGTGGCCAGCGCAGCTGCAGCAGATGCACCACCAGAAAGGCCAGCAACGTGATGCCGGCCAGCACCTGGCTGCGGGCCGCCAGGGCACCCAGGGGGTCATCCCGGCGGCTGAGCAGCCTCGACGTGTTGCCAGCGCGGCGGTTGGCCATCACTTTCGCCAGGCTCAATCCGGCGTGGGTCAGCCCCACCGCCAGCAGCGCCAGCTCCGCCAGCGGCAGCCAGGGCGCGGCATGCAGGGCCGCCGCATAGGCCTCGAAGGCGGGGGGGGCCAGCGGTGCCAGAGCAATGCCAGCCAGGTGGGCCACCAGGAACAGCATCAGCACCAGCCCCGAGGCGGCCGTCCACCTCGTTTGCGCCACCATGCTCCGCCACGCCCTGCCGCACCTCATCGTATGGGTTGCGGCTGGTGCCGCAGGCGGCGCGGCCCGAGCACGAACCTCGTCCGCCCGCAGCCGGTGCCATAGTGATACGCCTGTACTGCTTCATGGATGACTGGCCCGCACGCCGCTCCCGCACCAACGGCCGGCGCCAGCCCGCAACTCCGCCTGGAGGCCGGTCTGTCAGCGGCGGCGGGCCGGCCCCGCCGCCGCCTGCCTCTGGCCGGCGCCACCGTGGCGGCGGGCTTCCCCAGCCCGGCCGACGACTACGTGGAAAGCCGCATCGACCTCAATGAAGCCCTGATCCGCCACCCCAGCAGCACCTTCTTCCTGCGGGTGAGCGGTGACTCGATGCGGGAGGCCGGCATCCTCGACGGCGATCTGCTGGTGGTGGACCGGGCGATCGAAGCGCGGGCGGGCCTGGTGGTGGTGGCCGTGGTCGAGGGGGCCTTCACCCTCAAGCACCTGCGCCGCCACCGCGGCCGCTGGCGTCTGGAGGCCGCCCATCCCGACTACCCGCCGCTGGAGCTGGGCGACGGCGATGACAGCCGCATCTGGGGCGTGGCCACTCACGCCATCCACAGCCTCTGAGCGCACCCATGGCCGGCCAGCCACTGAGCGCACCCCTGATCCGGCAACGCCCCCGGCTGGCCACCGTGCTGGTGGACGGCAACAACTTCTACGCCTCCTGCGAGGCGGTGATGGATCCGGCCGTGATCGGCCGGCCGCTGGTGGTGCTCTCCAACAACGATGGCTGCATCGTCTCGCGCAGCGCCGAAGCCCGGGCCCTGGGCATCCGCATGGGCCAGCCCTGGTTTCAGGTGCAACAGCAGCTGGAGCGGCGCGGCGTGCTGGTGCGCAGCTCCAACTACGCCCTTTACGCCGACATGAGCCAGCGTCTGATGAGCGTGCTGGAGGAGTGGGTGGAGGAGCTGGAGATCTACTCGATCGATGAGGCCTTCGGGGTGCTGCATCGTCCCGCCGGCGGCGACCTGGGGGGCTGGGGCCAGCGCCTGCGCCGCGACGTGCAGCGCCGGCTGGGGCTGCCGGTGGCGGTGGGCATCGCCGCCACCAAGGTGCAGGCCAAGCTGGCCAACCGGCTGGCGAAGGCCGGAGCGGGGCGGGACGCGGGTGATGGGGTGTTCGACCTGGGGGCAGTGGCCGACCCCGACCCCTGGCTGGAGGCGGTGGCGATCGAGGACGTGTGGGGCATCGGCCGGCGGCGGGCCCGCTGGTGCCGCCTGCGCGGCATCGCCAGCGCCCGGGCCCTGCGCGATCTGCCCACCGGCGAGCTGCGCCGCCGCTGCGGGGTGGTGGGGGTGCGGCTGCAGCAGGAACTGCGCGGGGTCGCCTGCCTGCCGCTGGAGCGGCTGCCGGCGGCCAAACGCGAAACCTGCGTGAGCCGCAGCTTCTCCCAGCCGATCGACAACCTGCCTGAGCTGCGCGAGGCGGTGGCCACCTACACCTGCCGGGGCGCCGAGAAGCTGCGGCGCCAGCACCAGCGAGCCGGTGCCCTCACCGTGTTCGTGCGCAGCAGCCCGTTCAACGGCACCCGCTTCTATGCCAACGCCGCCACGGTGAGCCTGCCGCTGGCCAGCCACGACAGCGCCGTGCTGCTGGCGGCGGCCCTGCCCCTGGCCGAGCGCCTGTTCAATCCCCACAAACCGTTGCAGAAGGCCGGTGTGGTGCTGCAGCACCTGCAGCCGGAAAGCCTGCTGCAGCACCACCTGCTGGTGCCCCAGAGCGCGGAGCAGCAGCGCCGCCGTGGGGCCCTGATGGCGGTGGTCGATGCCCTCAACCGCCGCTACGGCAGTGGCACGATGCAGTGGGCGGCCTGCGGCCTGAACCAGGCCTGGGCGATGCGGCGCGGCCAGCTGTCACGGGCCGCCACCACCCGCCTGGCCGATCTGCCCGTGGTGCGCTCCGGCTGAGGCCAGGGCCGCTTCGATCATCACCGCCGACACCGGGATCGTCTCCAGTTCATCGGCATTGTCGAGAAAGGCCTCGAAGGAGGCGTAGCGGCGGATGCAGGGCTCGGCACCGGCCTGAGCGCAGGCCTGGGCCCAGTCCGGCGGCAGGGGACGCAGCAACCCGTAGGACTGCAGGGCCTCCTCCAGATCGCCACCGTCGCCGATGGCCTCGCCGTGCCAGAGCACCTCGAAAAAGGCCATCCGCCATTCCGCCCGCCCGCGAGCGAACCCTAGATGGCCACTGCTGAGGCGCCCAGGGGGGCAGGCTGCGCCTGCACCACCTCCGCCAGCGCGGCCCGGCGCTGGCCATCGAGCTGCTCGAGGTAGCGGCGTTCGCTGTAGTAGAGCTCCTGGAAGCGCAGGGCGTCGCCGTTGAGGTGGGTGAACAGGGCCTCGATGCGCTGCTCCATGTCGGCTCTGGGGAGCTCGATGTCGGCCCGGGGACGTTCATCAGGAGGGCAGGCCGCCGCCGGCTCCAGCAGCCGGGCGATGCAGCGCTCCAGGGTCTCGAGGCGCTGGCTGCTCCAGGCATCGAGCAGGTGGCGGCAACGGCGCAGGCTGCGCTGCCGCTCCAGGCTGGCGGCGGCGCCGCGCAGCTGCAGCAGGGGCTGAGCCAGGGCCAGGCGCTGCAGCTCACTGGGCTCCAGCAGCGGTGTGAGCCGGCCCAGCAGCACGTTCTGCTCCACCACCAGCTGCTCGCCCAGCAGGCGGGGGAGATCGAGATCGGCCAGCTCATGGCCAGGATCGCTGCCGCGGTTGATGGCCTCCAGGCGGCCGCTGCCCAGGTTGTCCTCCTCCAGGGTGCAGATGGCGGCCCAGAGCTGGCGGTGGTGCAGGAGGGCGAAGTCATCCAGCTCCCGCCGGCGCAGGGCGGCGCGGATGGCACCCCGGTGAGGGGGGCAGTGCAGGTAGAGCCGCAGCACCTCGGCCTCGGCGCGCTCGCGCAGCCCCGCCTCGCCGGGCTGCTCCCAGCGGCGCGAGCGGCCGTGCCAGCGCTCGCCCTTCACCTGCTGACGCAGGTCGTCCTCGAGCTGCAGGGCGAGACGGGCCTGGCCGCCACTGAGCCGCTCGGCCACCTGCTGCAGGTAGTGGCTGCGCACGGCACTCTGGGGCAGCTTGCCGAGCAGGGCCACCAGGGCCGTCACCGCCTGCTGGAACTGGTCGGCCCGGGCCAGATCCCTGCCCTCCAGCACCTGCTCGATCTGCCAGTCAAGCCAGAGCGGGGCCTGATCCAGCAGGGCGCGGTAGTCGCCCGGCCCATGGGCCTGCAGGAAGTCGTCGGGGTCCTTGCCGGCGGGAAGGTGCAGCACCCGCAGCTCCAGCTGGCCCTGCAGGGCCAGCTGCTCCACCTCGCCGATGGCCCGCTGGGCGGCACGCACCCCGGCGCCGTCACTGTCGAAGTTGAGGATCAGCCGGCGGCTGTCACAGCAGCGGCAGAGCTGGGTGATCTGGCGGCCGCTCAAGGCCGTGCCCAGGGCCGCCACCGCGTTGCCGATGCCGGCGGCGTGCAGGGCGATGACATCGAAGTAGCCCTCCACCACCACGGCCCGGTCATCGCGGCGGATGGCAGCGGCGGCCCGGTCGAGGCCGAACAGGTGCTGGCCCTTCTCGAACAGCTCCGTTTCCGGGGAGTTGAGGTACTTGGGTTCGGCGCCATCGAGGCTGCGGCCGCCGAAGCCCACCACCCGGCCCTGGCGGTCCTTGATCGGCACCATCACCCGGCCGCGGAAGCGGTCGTAGAAGCCGCGGCTGTGGTCTGGAGAGGCCCCCTTGCGCGGCACCACCAGACCGGCGGCTTCCAGCAGGGCCGGCGGGAGGCTGTGGACCTGGCCGAGGTGCTGGAGCAGCCCGTCCCAGCGATCGGGGGCATAGCCGAGCTCAAAGGCCTCCAGGGTGCTCTCGCTGAGGCGCCGCTGCTCGCGCAGGTAGGTGAGGGCGGCCGCCCCGCCCGGGGCGCGCAGCTGGCTGCGGAACCAGCCTGCCGCCAGGGCCAGCACCCGGTGCAGCTGCTCGCGCCGGGAGAGCTGCTGGCGCAGCCGCTCCTGCTGCGGGCCGTCGATCGTTTCCACCGGCAGCTGGTATTTGCGCGCCAGCTCCAGCACCACATCGCTGAAGCTGTGGCGCTGCAGCTCCATCAGAAACTTGATGGCATTGCCGCCGGCGCCGCAGGAAAAGCAGTAGTAGAACTGCTTGGCCGGCGACACCGTCATCGACGGCGATCTGTCGTCGTGGAAGGGGCAGATCCCCACGAACTCGCGCCCCTTCTTCTTGAGCACCACGTGCTCTCCCACCACGTCGACGATGTCCGCACGTTCCTTGACGGCCTCGATCGTGCGCGGGTGCAGGCGGGGCTGGAGCGCGGGCTGGCTCAAGGAGTGGCGCTACCGGTGGGGGTTGGATCGTCCCCATTCTGCCGGACACCACCACAACTGGGCACCCCTGTGGATGCTGGGCAGCGCCCTGGCCTTCAGCCTGATGGGGGTGTGTGTCAAGGCCCTGGGGGGGCGCCTGCCGGTGTCGGAGGTGGTGCTCGCCCGCGCCGTGGTGAGCGTGCTGATCAGCTGGTGGCTGCTGGGCCGGGCCGGGCTTGATGCCTGGGGAAACCGCCGCGGGCTGCTGATGGGGCGGGGCCTGTTGGGCACTGCCGGGCTCTATTGCGTCTACCTGGCGCTCACCGGCCTGCCCCTGGCGGTGGCCACGCTGCTGCAGTATCTCCATCCCACCTTCACGGCCCTGCTGGCCTGGCCCCTGCTGGGCGAACGGCCCGGCTGGCGGGTGGGGGTGGCGGTGCTGCTGGGCCTGCTCGGGGTGGCGGTGCTGGCCATCCCGGCAAGGGATGGGCTGGCGGCTCTCTCCCAGCGGCTGCCCCTGCTGCCCCTGCTGCTGGCCCTGGCCGGCGCCCTGCTCTCGGCCCTGGCCTACGTGAGCGTGCGGGCTTTGCGCCGCAGCGAGCATCCTCTGGTGGTGGTGTTCTACTTCCCGCTGATGGCCCTGCCGATCAGCCTGCCCCTGGTGCTGCTGGAGCCGGTGCAGCCCACCGCCGTGGAGTTCGCCTGGCTGCTGGGGGTGGGCCTGTTCACCCAGCTGGGGCAGCTGGGCCTCACCTACGGGCTGATGGGCATGGCCGCCGGCCGCGCCACGGCGATGAGCTACGTGCAGGTGCCCCTGGCGGCGCTGTGGGGGGTGCTCTGGTTCCAGGAAGCGCTCGCTCCCCCCCTGCTGCTGGCCGCCGCCCTGGTGCTGGCTGCCACCCTGCTGAGCATCAGGGGTGGTTGAGGATGGCCACCACAGCAGAGCGGGGCATCTGGGCGGACGTGCTGGCGGGCAGCTGTGCCATCGCCGTCGGCATCGGCCTGGTGCGGTTCGACTTCTCGATCCTGGCCAAGCAGATGGCCACTGCCGGCTGGATCGACACGGCCATGATCGGCGATCTCTCCGGCGGCAATCTGATCGGCTAGCTGCTGGGCTGTTTGCACCGGTCGCGGCTGCGCCAGCACCAGCACGTGCTGGGCGTGATTGCCCTGGCCCTGGTGCTGATCGTGGTCTCGATGCCGGCGGGGGGCTCTGGAGCGGCAGCGCCTCCCAGGCTGCCTGGCGCTTCCCGGCGGGGTGGGCAGCGGCCCAGCTGATGACCGGGGTGCCGGGGCTGGCGCTGCGGCGGGTGCCGGCCAGACAGCGGCGCCTGAGCACGGCCATGGTGATGGGAGGGGCGGCCCTGTTCCCCTGGGGCGGCACCCAGCAGCTGGTGGTGCTGGCCTCCTTTCTGCTGGGCTGCTGGACCTGGATGATCGTGAGCCTCACCCACCTGCGCATCGGCGACTTCATCCCCAGCTCCACGCTCGCCAGCAGCAACCTGCAGCTGGTGCTGGTGATCAGCATCGCCTTGATCCTCCTGCACGCCGTGCTTCAGCAACTGCCGTCACGCGCCCCGGGGCTGCAGGCACAGGATCTGCCGCTCAGGACGGCAGGGGATCGGTGAGCCAGAGCTGGGTGTCGCCGCCGATGGCGCCGCTGGGGCGAGCCAGCCGCCAGCTCTCGCCACGCTCACCGCGCTGCAGATAGAGCTCGAAGGGGCTGTCCACCCGCACCCGGTCCCCCGGCAGGCGCCAGTCGAAGCTGCCGCTGAGCCGCAGGCCGCGGGCCTCGCCGATCGCCACCGCCTGCTGCTCACTCACCCGCACCCGGCTCACCTCCGGAACGCCGCCGGGCTCCAGGCCCAGGGAGCGGGCGATCGACCCCTGGGTGAGCTGGATCTGCAGGGTCAGGGCGCTGAGCAGCACCCCCCGGGGCGGCTGGCCCCCACCGGAGCAGCCCGTGAGCGGCAACAGCAGCAGCAGGCAGAGCAGCGGTGGCAGCAGCCGCTGGGCAAGGGTCCGCAGGGCGGGCAGCATGGGGGCGGTTTCACTTCCCCCATGATCGGCTGGCTGCAAGGGGACATCACCGATCCGTGGCAGCACGACAAGCGCTGCGGCCTGCTGCTGGTCTGCGGTGGCGTCGGCTACGAGGTGCAGGTGAGCCAGCGGCAGTGGCAGCGCCTGCCGCCCCAGGGGGCCTGCCTGGGCCTGCACATCCACCAGAGCATCCGCGAAGACGGCTGGACGCTCTTTGGCTTTGCCGAGCGCCGGGAGCGTGATCTGTTCCGGGAGCTGGTGGCCGTGAGCGGGGTCGGGCCCCAGATGGCCCTGGGACTGCTGGGGGCGCTGGAGACCGAAGCTCTGGTGCAGGCGATCGTGCAGGCCGATCTGCGCAGTCTCTGCCAGGCGCCGGGGGTGGGCAAGCGCACCGCCGAGCGGCTGGCGGTGGAATTGCGCCAAAAGCTGCAGGAGCGCGTGTTGGGCCAGGGGACCAGTGTCGGCGCCGACCCCGATCTGGCCGCCCTGCCGCCCCTCGGCGCCGGCAGCGGCGATGAGGTGCGGCTCACCCTGGCGGCGCTGGGCTACGAGGGCCTGGAGATTCATCGCGCCCTGCGGGCTGTGGCCGCCCAGGGACTGGCTCTGGATGCGGCCACCGAGGACTGGATCCGCGGCTGCCTCAGCTGGCTTGCCCGCCCGGCCGCCTGAGGACCGGGCGGGCAAGCGGTAAAGTGCCGGATTGCGCAGCCACAGCCGGCAGGCGGTGATGGGACGGGAGCTCCAGGGGCCCCGCACCCGGGCCTTGCCGTCCGGTTAGGGCTGCAGGTTCGGGCTCCGCCATTCCCAACTCCATGCCGCTCACCACCACCCAGAAACAGGACCTCATCAACAGCCATCAGACCCATGGCACCGACACCGGTTCGGTGGAGGTCCAGGTGGCGATGCTGAGCGAGCGCATCAGTCAGCTCACCGGCCATCTGCAGCAGAACAAGCACGACTTCTCCTCCCGCCAGGGGCTGCTCAAGATGATCGGGCGCCGCAAGCGGCTGCTCGGCTACCTCAAGGGCATCAGCCAGCAGCGCTACACCGAGCTGATCGCCAAGCTCGGCATTCGCGGCTGAGGCCGTCCACAAGCACGCCAGCGCAGAGCGAGTCCATGGCCGGCAAGGGGTTGGGAGATGACAGCGCCTCCCGAGGGAGGCGCAAGAAGGCCCCCTCAGGGCCCACCAGCAAGGCACCTGCGCGGGCGATTCCCGACGCTGTGGCCAACCGCATGGCCCGCCGGGTGGCCATCGCCACCGGCATTCCCACCCTGATGGGGATGGGGGTGTTCGTGGCCAGCTACCTGCTGGTGAGCCGTCAGATCGTTGACATCTCCCCCGGCCTCACCCTGGCCGCCTCAGGCGCCTGCTTCCTGCTGGGGCTGGCGGGGCTGAGCTACGGCGTGCTCTCCGCCAGCTGGGAAGACCAGCCCGGCAGCCTGCTGGGCGCCGAGCAGCTGGGCCGGAATGTGGGGCGGATCAAGCAATCGGTCGCTGCCATGCGTCAGCGCCCCGACGGCTGAGGCAGGGGCCCGACGGCTGAGGCAGGGGCCCGACGGCTGAGGCAGGGCGCCGAAGCGCGCCCCTCCGCCCTCTACGCCCGTCTCATCACCGCCTCCGGCCGTGGCTTGAGGGCCAGGCGGGAGCTCAGGCCGCCAGCAGGGGTGAGCTGATCCGGGCGCTGAAGTCAGCGGAGCTGAGGGTGCCGAGGGCAGCGGCCGGGTCGGCCACACAGAACTGGGAGCCAAGGCGCACGAAGCGGGCCTGATCCCCCTGCCGCACGAGGGCCACCACCGGCACGCGCACCCCGGCCTCATCCTGGGCTGGCCGGTGCCGCTGCAGGCACTCGCGCAAGCGGTGCTGCATGGCGATGTCGGCTGCCTGCTCGGCCGGCACCTCCACCATCAGCAGCTGCAGATCATCCACCTGGCGGCAGTCGTCAACGATCAGCTGCACCCGGTCATCGCGCCGGTCCGCCGAGGCCCACACCAGCAGGCGGGCATCCACCATCAGATGGTCCGCCAGACGGGCAAAGGTGCGCGGGAACACCACCGCCTCACAGCTGCCGGTGAGGTCTTCGAGCTGCAGCACGGCCATGCGGTCGCCCTTGCGGGTGGTGACCTCACGCAGCTCGCTCAGCATCACAACGGCGCTCACCCTGGCCTTGTCGGCCAGCTCTTCAAGGCAGCCCAGGGCAACCGGTGAGAGCAGCTTCACCCGGCCCGCCAGCTGCTTGAGCGGATGGTCGGAGAGGTAGAAGCCCACCAGTTCCTTCTCCAGCCGCAGCTTTTCGGTGGGGGGATAGTCGTTCACCGCTGCCGCCCGGGGGGCGCTGCTGAGATCCGCGCCGGCAGCGCTGCCAGCTTCCCCGGCGGTCTCATCGCCAGTGGCGGTGCCGCTGAGCAGGTCGAACAGATTGCCCTGCCCGCTGGCCCGGTCCCGGGCGCGGGAAGTGGCCCACTCCAGCACCAGGTCGAGGTCGGCCATCAACTGGGCCCGGTTGGCCTGGGCCTCGAGGGAATCGAGGGCACCGGAGTGGATCAGCGCCTCCAGGGCCCTGCGGTTGAGCTGCTGGCCGGGGATGCGGTCGCAGAGATCGGCCAGCGAACGGAACGGCCCGCCTGCGCCACGGCTCTCGATCAGCTGACGGATGGCACCGTCGCCGAGGTTGCGCACCGCCGAAAGGCCGAAGAGGATGCGCTCACCGGTGGGGGTGAAATCGATACCGGAGGCATTCACATCCGGGGGCATCACTTCGATGCCCATGGCGTTGCAGTTGGCGATGTAGCGCTGCACCTTGGCGGAATCACCGGCATTCACCGTGAGCAGGGCCGCCATGTAGGCCACCGGGTAGTGGGCCTTGAGGTAGGCCGTCTGATAGGTCACCGCTCCATAGGCGGTGGAGTGGCTCTTGTTGAAGCAGTACTCGGCGAACAGCACCATCTGCTCGAACAGGGCTTCGGCCACCTGGGGGGCCACGCCGCGGTCGGTGGCCCCCTTCACGAACAGGCTCTGATGTTTCTCCATCTCGCTCTTCTTCTTCTTGCCCATCGCCCGGCGCAGCAGATCCGCCTCGCCGAGGGAATAGCCGGCCAGGTCCTGGGCGATCTTCATGATCTGCTCCTGGTACACCATGATCCCGTAGGTCTCCCGCAGGATCGGCTCGAGCTTGGCGTGGGCGAACTCGATGGCCTCCCGGCCGTGCTTGCGGTTGATGAATTTGGGGATCAGGCCGGCATCGAGGGGCCCCGGACGGTAGAGGGCCAGCACCGAGGAGATGTCCTCCAGACAGGAGGGCTTGAGATCGCGCACGATCTGGCGCATGCCGCTCGATTCGAGCTGGAAGATGCCCTCCAGATCGCCGCGGGCGAGCAGGCCATAGGTGCCGGGATCATCGAGGGGCAGCTTGTCGGGATCCACAGCCACACCGCTGCTCTGCTTCACCAGATCAATGGTCTTGTCGATCATGGTGAGATTCTTGAGCCCCAGAAAATCCATCTTCAGCAGCCCCATCGACTCCACGTCTTCCATGAAGTACTGGGTGATCACCTGGCCATCATTGTTGCGCTGCAGGGGCACCAGCTCATCGAGGGGCTCGGCGGCGATCACCACACCGGCCGCATGCACGCCGAAGGTCTTGTTGGTGCCCTCGATGCGCATGGCCAGATCCACCCAGTGGCGCACGTGAGCATCGTTCTCGTATTTCTGGCGGAACTCCGGCGCCGGCGAATCGCTGCCGATCATCTCCTTGAGCTTGGCGGGTTTGCCGCGCACCACCGGAATCAGCTTCGCCAGCCGATCCGCTTCACCGTAAGGAATGTCGAGCACACGGGCCACGTCCTTGAGCACGGCCTTGGAGGTCATGCGGTTGAAGGTGATGATCTGGGCCACCTTGTCGGCCCCATAGCGCTGGGTGACGTACTCGATCACCTCACCACGGCGCTCGATGCAGAAATCGGTGTCGATGTCAGGCATCGACTTGCGCTCGGGGTTGAGGAAACGCTCAAACAGCAACCCGTGCATCACCGGATCGAGATTGGTGATGCCCAGGGCATAGGCCACCAGCGAGCCGGCGGCCGAACCACGCCCGGGCCCAACCGGGATGCCGTTCTCGCGAGCGAAGCGGATGTAGTCCCAGACCACCAGGAAGTAGGTGGGAAAACCCATCTGCTCGATCACCTCGAGCTCGTAGGCCAGCCGCTTGCCGTAGCCGCCGGCGAAGGCTTCGCCGTCTGCCAGCCCAAGACGCCCGCGCAGCCCCTGCTCACTCACCTGGCGCAGATGGCTCACCGGCGTATGCCCCTCGGGGATGGGGAAGCGGGGCATCTGGTAGCGGCCCAGGATGTCGTAAGGCTCCACCTTGTCGGCAATCCGTGCGCTGTTGAGCACGGCGCGCTCGATCAGCTCAGCCGGCAGGTGATCAGCGAAGAGCTCCAGCATCTGGGCTTCGCTCTTGATGTACTCGGTGCCGGTGTAGCGCAGGCGCTTCTCGTCACTGATGAGCTTGCCGGTGAGCACGCAGAGCAGGGCGTCGTGAGCCTCCACATCGCGCACGCTGAGGTAGTGGGCATCGTTGGTGGCCACCAGCTCAATCCCGAGTTCAGCGCCGATCCTGGCGATCTCGGTGTTGACGATGCGGTCCTCGATGCCGCCATGGTCCTGGATCTCGAGGTAGAAATCCTCGCCGAACACCTGCTGATACCAGCGCGCCACAGTGCGGGCCGCATCCGGGCGACCGTGCAGGATCGCCTGGGGGATCTCACCCCCCAGACAGGCGGTGGCCACGATCAGGCCCTCGCTGTGCTGGCGCAGGGTGGCCTTGTCGATGCAGGCGCGCGCGAAGATCCCTCGCCCGCGCATGCCGCGCAGGTGGCTGATGCTGGTGAGCTTCACCAGGTTGCGGTACCCCACCGCGTTCCTGGCCAGCACCACCAGGTGGTACCGGCGTTCCTTCTTGGGGGGATTGGGGTCATCGAGCGAACCATTGATGACGTACATCTCGTTGCCGATGATCGGCTTGATGCCCGCCTGCTCGCAGAGCTTGAGCAGTTCGATGGCGCCATACATGACGCCGTGGTCGGTGAGAGCCAGGGCGGGCATGCCCAGGGCCACGGCCCGCTGCACCATCGCCGGCAGCTGGCTGGCCCCATCCAGCAGGCTGTAGTCACTGTGGTTGTGAAGGGGAACGAAAGCCACGGCGCCGACAGCGGTGGCCCCCAGGCTAGGGCCAGACACACCAGATCTGGTGTCCGCTGTCGACCAAGGCGGCACTCAGGGCGCCAGAAGCGCTCAGGATGCCAGGGGTGTGGCGGGCACCAGCTCGGCCGCCGGGCGCTGCTCCCACACCCGCGCCGCCGTCTCGTAGTGGTGGGCCACCTGCAACACCCTGGACTCCTCGAGCACGCCGGCGATCAGTTGCAGGCCGATCGGCAGGCCCTGGCTGTCGAAGCCGCAGGGCACGCTGATGGCCGGCAGCCCGGCCATGTTGGCCGGAATCGTGAGCAGATCGGCCAGGTACATCGCCAGGGGGTCGTCGCGATGGGCGCCGAAGCGAAATGCTGTGGTGGGGGACGTGGGGGTGAGCAGCACGTCCACCGCCGCGAAGGCCTGCTCGAAGTCACGCCGGATCAGGGTGCGCACCTGCTGGGCCTTCCTGTAGTACGCGTCCACGTAGCCCGCTGAGAGGGCGTAGGTGCCGATCAGGATGCGCCGCTGCACCTCGTCGCCGAAGCCTTCGGCGCGGCTGCGGGCGGTCATCTCGGCCAGGTTGAGACCAGCGCCGCCGCCCCCGTCTTCCAGAGCGGCGCGGTAGCCGTACTTCACCCCGTCGTAACGCGCCAGATTGGCGGAGGCCTCAGACGGCGCGATCACGTAGTACGTGGCGATGCCGTCGTTGAAGCGGGGACAGCTCACATCCACCAGTTCGCAGCCCAGCTTCTGCAGCTGCTGGGCGGCCGCCATCACCGCCGCCTTCACCTCCGGCGCCAGACCCTCGGCCTCGAAGCACTCGCGCACGATGCCCACCCGCAGGCCGGCCACCGGCTGCCGCAGGGCGGCGCGGTAGTCGGGCACCGCTGCCGTCAGACAGGTGGCGTCGCGGGGATCGGCTCCGGCGATCACCTGCAGGATCTCGGCCGCATCGGCCACCGACTGGCTGAAGGGGCCCACCTGATCGAGGGAGCTGGCGAAGGCCACCAGCCCCCAGCGGCTGACGCGCCCGTAGGTGGGCTTGAGACCCACCACGCCGCAGAAGCTGGCGGGTTGGCGAATGGAGCCGCCGGTGTCGGAGCCGAGGGCACCAAGGCATTCACCCGCGGCCACGGCGGCGGCACTGCCACCGGAGCTGCCGCCGGGCACCGCGTCAGGGTCCCAGGGGTTGCGGCTGGGGCCGAAGGCCGAGGTCTCGGTGGAGCTGCCCATGGCGAACTCGTCGAGGTTGGTCTTGCCCAGCAGCACGGCGCCGGCCTGCCAGAGGCGCTCGGTGACGGTGCTCTCGTAGGGGGGCACGAAGGTCTCCAGCATGCGGCTGGAGCAGGTGGTGCGCACGCCCCGGGTGCAGAGGTTGTCCTTGATCGCCAGGGGCACGCCCGCCAGCGGCGGCAGGGGCTCGCCGGCGGCCCTGGCGGCATCGATGCGCTCGGCATCGGCCCGGGCCCGCTGCGCGGTCACCTCCAGAAAGGCGTGCACGGTGCTGTCCACAGCCTCGATGCGCGCCAGGCAACGGTCGGTGAGCTCCCGGGCCGAAACGTCGCCGCGCTCCAGCAGCCCGCGCCATTCGGCGATGCCCATGCCTACCGCTTCCCAGTTGGATGGGACGCTACCAGCCAACACCAACCGGGCCCGCCGCCCGGGAGAGCCTCAGTGGGTCTCGGTGAGAGGTTCGCCGCGGCGGGCGCGCAGCAGCGTGTGCGTGATCGCGGTGGGTTCCTCGCCGCGCAGGTCGTCGAGGAAGGCGGGGAGCTCCCGCTCCAGGCTGCTGCGGCGCAGGTAGGGCCCGAACCAGTAGGTGATGTCGGGGTCTCTGGTCTGCACCCGTGCCCACCAGGCCAGACCCAGGGCATTGGCGCTGCTGCGCACGGGCCAGAGCAAGGGATTCATGCGGGTGTTCAGAGCACACACCCATTGTGCCCGCCGGCCCGGAGCCGGCTGTGCCCAGGGCTTAGAGGCTCAGGGAGCCCAGATCCACATCGCCGGCGAAGGAGGGGCTGGGCGCGGGGACAACTCCGAGTTCCAGCTCCGCCACCGGAGCGAGGCCTGCAGGTTCAGGGGCCGCATCGGGGGCCGCATCGGAAGCCGGTGGCGCGGTGGCGCCCATGTCGTCGGGATGAAGCTCCACGGCGGGGCCTGCGACCGCCTCGACCCCCTGGTCGGGGCTGGCGTCGCCGGTCGGCCCGGGATCTGGGTCGGGGTCGAAGTTCGCGGCGGGCACAGCCGCCTGGGGCATGAGCAGGGCCTCCGCCAGGCTTGCGGTGGCGGCGTCGTTACCGGAGTCGCAACTGGCGTCAGGCCGGGGGTTGGGGTGGCACTGGGGCGCTGGCGGCGAACCGGGCGCTGTGACCTCCTGCTGGACTGCCTCGGGCAGCGGTGTGGAGGGAATCCGGGGTCTCACCAGCCGAGGGGCCGGATCGCCGCCGCGCAGGCCCTGCATCCAGCTGCGGCGCGCCACCTCGTAGAGGAGCAGGGCCGTGGCCACCGAGGCGTTGAGGCTGGGGGTGGCTCCGCGCAGGGGGATGGTCACCAGCCGGTCGCAGTGCCGGCGGGTGAGCATGGACAGGCCATCGGCCTCCGATCCGGTGACGATCACCAGGGGGCCTTCCAGATCAGCCTGCTCCAGGCTGACGCTGCCCTCGGAGGCCAGGCCGATCACCCGGTAGCCCTCCTGCTTGAGGCGCTCAAGAGCGCGGTTGAGGTTCACCACCCGGGCCACGGGCAGATGCTCCAGGGCACCCGCGGCCACCTTGGCCACCGAGCCGGTGAGACCGGCGCTGCGCCGTTGGGGCAGCACCAGGCCATGGGCGCCGAGGGCCTCGGCGCTGCGGGCGATGGCCCCCAGGTTGTGGGGGTCGGTGATGCCGTCGAGCGCCATCAGCAGCGGCGGTTCACCGATACCGCCACAGCCCTCGATGAGGCTGTCGAGGTCGAGGGTATCGGCCGCCGCCGTCTGCAGCACGATGCCCTGATGCACGGCGCCGGCGGTGAGCTGACCCAGCCGTGCCCAGGTGACCTCCTCCACCAGCACTCCCGAAGCCTTGGCCTCGCGCAGCTGCTGCAGAAACTTGGGACTGAAGCGCAACTCCGTTGTGCACCAGATGCGGTGGACCGGACGGCCGCTCTCCAGCACCGCCAGAGCGGCGTGCCGCCCCCAGACCATGTCCTCGCCGGGATCGGGCTGACCGAGCCGCTCGGCTTCGGCAGTTGCCGCCGGTGGAGCGGGCGCCAGGTCCCGGCGCAGCAGGGGCTGACGGCTGCGTTCAGGGCGGCCGCGCTCGGGGCGCGAGCCCTCGAAGCGGGAGCCCTCGAAGCGGCCCCCGTCCCGGCGCGGACGGTCGACGCGGCGCGATTCCGGGCGGGCCGGGCTGGAGCGGCGGGCCGAGGCCCAGACCCGCTCGCCGCTGCGCTCGCGGCCCCGCTCGGCGCCGGGCTCCGGAGTGCGCTGGGAGCCGCGCAGCGGCCGGCGACCCGCATCGCGCTCGCCGCTGCGTTCACCCCAGTCCGGCCTGGGCCTGGCCTGACGGCCACGGGCAGCCTGGCTGCCCCGCTCGACGCGCCGGTCGCGGCCATAGGCCCGTGCCGGCTTGTCGGCACGGCGTTCGAATCGAGGGCTCATGGCGCGCAGCTGTTATGGATCGATCTCCTGCAAGTGATCTAGCAGTTCACCCAACCGCTGCTGATCGTGCAGGAACAGCCAGCCCAGCAGGGTTTCGAATCCCGTGGCCTGGCCGTAGGTGGCCGCATCGGTGCTGCGAGGCCCACGCCCGGCGCGGTTGCGGCCACGGCGCACGAGATCGCGTTCGGCCTCATCCAGCAGTCCCTCCAGCCTGCTCAGAGCCCGCGCCTGGGCCTCGGCCCTCACCGCAGCCACCACCCGACGATGCAGATCCCGGGGACGCGCCGGGGCGGCGCAGTGGCTTAGGCGCTGATGCAGCTCCCACACGGCATCCCCGAGCCAGGCCAGCTGCAGGGGCCCCAGGTCAGGCGCCGAGGCGGGCGAGAGCACTCTTGAGATCGGGCTGCAGGTGCAGGAACTCCTCCAGTCGCACGAGTTTCACCGTCTGCACCACCCGGGGATTGCCGGCCACCACGAACTGCTGGCGATCACTGGCGCACTGCTTGGCGAGCTGCACCAGGGCTCCGAGACCGGAGGAGTCGATGAAGTCGATGTGGGAGAGATCCACCAGCAAGGGCTGACCGGCACTGCGGTGGGCGGCGATGAACTCGCCGAACTGCTTGTCGGAATAGGCGTCGAGCTGGCCGGTGAAGCGGAACAGCTGGCAGTGAGCCTGCTGCTCGAATCCCCCGCGCAGGGACACCGTGAGTCGCTGCAGGTCGGTGATGGTGCTTGCCCTCGATGCGGAAGGATGGGGGGGAGTGTAGGGATGGCGACCCGCGCTGACGCACAAGCTGCCAAATCACCACAGGCCGGCTGCGCGGGTGCCGCCTCGCGGCGGCGCTCAGCGGCGTGCCGCCATCAGCGCCGCGAAGCGGCCGAAGTGGTGGTCGGCGTCATGGGGTCCCGGGCTGGCCTCGGGGTGATACTGCACACCGAACACTGGCTGCTGCAGGAGCTCCAGGGCAGCCACGGTGTGGTCGTTGAGGTTGTGGTGGGTGATGCGCACCCGCTCGGCGGGCAGCGAATCGGCCTCGATCGCAAAGCCATGGTTCTGACTGGTGATCTCCACCTGGCCGGTGCTGCCGCAGGGGTGGTTGAGACCGCGGTGGCCATAGGCGAGCTTGAAGCTGCGGCCACCGAGGGCCAGGCCCAGGATCTGGTGGCCCATGCAGATGCCGAACAGGGGCAGTTCGGCCTGGGTGAGCAGGTCCTTCACCAGGGCGATGCCACTGCTCACGGCGGCGGGATCACCCGGGCCATTGGAGAGGAACACGCCCTCGGGGCGATGGCTGAGCACCGCCTCGAGGTTGGCGTCCGCCGGCAGCACGGTGACGTGGCAGCCGTGGGCCACCAGGCGCTCGAGGATCGCCCGCTTGATGCCGAAGTCGATCGCCACCACCCGGTAGGGCACGGCGGGACGCTGCTGCAGGCGGGCGTCAAAGCCGGCAGGGCAGGGTTCACTCCAGCAGTACGGCTCGGCGGTGGTCACCGTGGCGGCCAGGTTGAGGCCCTCCATCAAGGGAGCAGCCCGCACCGCCTGCAGCAGGGCCTCGGGGGTGCTGCCGTCACTGCTGAGGGCCCCATTGACGGCGCCGCCCTCGCGCAGATGCCGCACCAGGGCGCGGGTATCGACGCCGCGGATGCCAACCACGCCGTGACGGGCCAGCCAGTGGTCGAGATCGCCCTCGGCGCGCCAGCTGCTGGTCGCCGGCGTCAGCTCCCGGGAGATCACACCGCGCACGTGGGGCCGGGGGGCCTCCTGATCGAGCCCGTTGACGCCGGTGTTGCCGAGCTCGGGGTAGGTGAAGGTCACCAGCTGCCCGGAGTAGCTGGGATCGGTCATCACCTCCTGGTAGCCGGTCATGCCGGTGTTGAAGACCACTTCGCCGAGGGCGGTGCCCAGCGCGCCGAAGGCCTCTCCCCGCAGCAGGGTGCCGTCGGCCAGCATCAGCAGGGCGGTCGTGGTCACGGCGGCGCGGGCGGCACTGCAGCGATCATCCCCCAGCAGGCATGGGCAGGGCCAGGCGCAACTGCAACAGTTTCTGCCAGCCCCTGCCCGCCGCCAGCACCGCTGCGGCCTGCTCGTGGCCGGCGGCGATGCTGTCGGTGAGCCCGGCTGCCCAGAGCACCAGAGCCGTGTTCAGGGCCACCACCTGGCTCTGGGCGGAGCTGCCCCGGCCCTGCAGCACGGCCTCGAGGATGGCGCGGTTGGTGGCCAGATCACCGCCGGCCAGGGCGCTGTTGGGAGCGGCGCTCAACCCCAGGTCTGCAGGGTCGAGCTCCTGGCTGGTGACCTCGCCGTTCTGCACCAGGCGCAGCTGGCTGGGGCCCTGCAGCGAGGCCTCATCGAGGCCACCGGCGCCGTGCACCACCACCGCCCGCCGCAGTCCGAGACTGGCCAGGGCACCGGCCATCGGATCGAGCAGGTCGGCCCGCGCCACCCCCAGCACCTGGGCATCGGGCTGGAGCGGGTTCACCAGCGGACCCAGCAGGTTGAACACAGTGCGCACCCCCAGGGCCCGGCGCAGGGGCGCCAGGCTCCCCAGGGCCGGATGCCAGCCAGGGGCGAAGAGGAAGGTGACGCCCACCGGCGCAAGGGCGTCCACCACCTGCTGCCGCGGGGCCTGCAGATGGATCTCCAGGGCCTCGAGCACATCCGCCGAGCCCACCCGGCCGCTGGCGCTGCGATTGCCGTGCTTGGCCACGTGCACGCCGCAGGCCGCCGCCAGAAAAGCCACGGCGGTGGAGATGTTGAAGCTGTCGGCGCCATCACCACCGGTGCCGCAGGTATCCACCAGGAAGAGGCCCGGACGTTCGCAGGGCAGGGGGCAGGCGCGGCGCAGCACCGCGGCCATGGCCGCCAGTTCATCGGCGCTCACGCCCTTGGCGCGCAGGGCCGCCAGCAGGGCGCCGGTGAGCACAGGGGGAATCTGCTCATCCAGCCAGGCCTGCATCAGTGCGCCGGCCTCGTGGCAGCTCAGGCACTCGCCGCGCAGGAGCTGCTCGAGCAGGGCGGGAGCGGCGGATGCAGAAGCCATGGCTGGGGCACAGGGCGGGAAACGCAGCCCATTCAAGGCTCCCCGGGGGCGCCGGACTCGCCTCGGGGCCTGGGCGGGCATGAAAAAGCCCGGGTGCAAAGCACACCGGGCCGGGTGATGGGGACTTCTCCACTATCCACCGCGAACGCCGCGATGGCGCTGTCGAGGCCGACTTCGCTGAGTGATCGACACAACACCCGCTAGGGCTGCGGGCCGGCCTCAGCTGCCCTGATCAGTGGTGTCGAATCCCGAGCCCACGGCCTCACCGCCGGCAGGCTGGGGCCGGTATCCGGCGGCCCAGATTGCCCGGGTTCGGTGCTGCAGGGCCTCCAGGCTCAGCCCCCAGAATCTCAGCACCTTGGCGAGGTCGTTCTGGAGGTCGGCAGCGCCGGGAAAGCCCCGGTATCGCGCCAGCAGCCGGGCAGCATCCACCAGGTCCCCTTCGCTGGGTGTTTCGGCCGCCAGCAGCCGGTCCACCACCACCCGATCGAGGGCATGGAGAGGGTGACTCTGCTCCTCCGCGGCAGCGGCGCTGTCATGCGGGGGTATGCCCCCGCGGGAGCCTTCTGGAGCGGAACCCGGGCTTGCGGAAGGAGCCATGGCGCGTTGTCGGTGATCCCTAGGTTGGGCCCATCTTCGAACTGGCGGTTTGGCGGCCCTGCATGCCGGTCTGATCCTGCGCTATCTGCGTCCCCATCGCCGCACCGTGCTCCAGGGGGTGGGGGCCCTGGTGGTGGTGAACCTGCTGGGCGTCGGCATCCCCCTGCTGGTGCGGCGGCTGATCGACGACCTCCAGGACGGCTTCGCGTTGAGCGATGTGCTCCTGCTCGCCCTGATGCTGGCGGTGCTGGCCACGCTGATGGGGGCCATGCGGCTGGTCTCGCGGCTGCTGGTGTTCGGCGTGGGCCGCCAGGTGGAGGCCGACCTCAAGCAGCGCATCTTCGACCACCTCCTGCGTCAGGAGCCGGGCTGGGTGCAGACCACCGGCAGCGGCGAGGTGATCAGCCGTGCCACCAGCGATGTGGAGAACGTGCGCAGGCTCCTGGGTTTCGCCGTGCTCAGCCTCACCAACACAGCCCTGGCCTATGCCCTCACCCTGCCGGCGATGCTCAGCATCGACCCCCTGCTGAGCATGGCCGCCGTGGGGCTCTACCCACTCATGCTGCTCACGGTGCGGCTGTTCGGGGGGCGGATGATGCGCCAGCAGCGCCGCCAGCAGGAGGCTCTGGCGGGGCTCAGCGACCTGATCCAGGAAGACCTCTCCGGCATCAGCGCGATCAAGATCTATGGCCAGGAGAGCATCGAGCAGGCGGCCTTCGCGGGTCGCAACCGCGTCTACCGCGACTCGGCCCTGGGCCTGGCCCGCACCCGCAGCACCCTGTTCCCCCTGCTGGAGGGGATCTCCTCGATCAGCCTGCTGCTGCTGCTGGCGCTGGGCAGCGGCCAGCTGGAATCCGGTCGTCTCAGCATCGGCGATCTGGTGGCCCTGATCCTCTTCGTGGAGCGGCTGGTGTTTCCCACCGCCCTGTTGGGATTCACGCTCAACACCTTCCAGACCGGGCAGGTGAGCCTGGACCGGGTGGAGCAGCTGCTGCGGCGCCGGCCGCTGATCGAATCCCCCGCCGATCCGCAGCCTTCCGCGCCCCGGCCGCGGGGAGCGATCGAGGCCCGCGGCCTCACGGTGCGCTACCCGGGGGCGCCGCGCCCGGCCTTGGTGGACGTGAGCTTCCACGTGGAGCCGGGGGAGCTGGTGGCCGTGGTGGGACCGGTGGGTTGCGGCAAGACCACCCTGGCCCGGTCCCTGGGGCGGATGGTGGAGATCAACCCCGGCGAGCTGTGGCTCGATGGGGTGGACATCACCCGACTGCAGCTCGAGGATCTGCGCCGCCAGGTGGCGCTTGTGCCCCAGGAGGGCTACCTGTTCACCGCCAGCCTGGCCGACAACCTGCGCTACGGAGAACCCGAGGCGTCCCTCGAGCAGGTGCGGGCCGTGGCCGCCAAGGCCCGGCTGGACGGCGACATCCGCGGCTTCCCCGATGGCTACCAGACCCTGGTGGGCGAGCGGGGCATCACCCTCAGCGGCGGCCAGCGGCAACGCACGGCCCTCGGCCGGGCGATGCTAGTCGATGCCCCAGTGCTGGTGCTCGACGATGCCCTGGCCAGCGTCGACAACACCACCGCAGCCGAGATCCTGCGCTCGATCCGCGGCCAGGGGGAGGAGGGCCGCACGGTGCTGATGATCAGCCACCAGCTCTCCGCCGCCGCCGCCTGCGACCGGGTGCTGGTGCTCGAGGAGGGCCGCCTCGTGCAGCAGGGCACCCACACCGAGCTCCTGGAGGTGCCCGGCACCTACCGGCGGCTCTGGGCGCGGGAGCAGGTGGGCGCAGCGGTGCGCAGCCACGGTTGAAGCCGCAGGCCCGAGGCCGCAATGCGCAACTCTTGTTGCGGAGACGGTCCAGAGCAGGCGCCCGCGGCTTAGGTGGTGAAACCGCCACCGAGCCATGTCTGCCGGTTCAGACCCCTTCCCCGCCCAGGCCTACAACCTGCGCTGCACCCTCAGCTTCGGAGACATCTACGCCCAGATCCTGATCTGGATGGCAGTGATCTTCGTGAGCCTTGCCGCCGGCCTGGCCCTGATGGGTGCCAGCCGGCCGGTGTACGCCCTGCTGGGGGTGGGGCTGATCCTGGTGCTGTCGCTGCCGTTCCTGCTGTTCGCCTTCACCACCACCCTGCTCAACCACATCGCCCTGGAGCCGCGCCCGCAGTCACCGGCGGGCTGACTAGGCTCCGCCCAGTTGCGGCGATGCTGTGTTCAGCGGGGTTTTCAGCGGTGTCTTCGGCGACCGCGGCGCCCAGAGCGCCGCGCTGGCGGGCGACGACGGCGGCGAGGGCCCCAAGCACGCGGTGCTGGGCACAGCGATCACCCTCAAGCCCACCCAGGGGCAGGCCGAGGCGCTGTTCGGCTGCGGCTGTTTCTGGGGCGCGGAGAAGGGTTTCTGGCGACTGCCCGGTGTGCTCACCACAGCGGTGGGGTACGGGGGCGGCCAGCTGGAGCAGCCCAGCTACCAGCAGGTGTGTTCCGGACGCAGCGGCCATGCCGAGCTGGTGCGGGTGGTGTGGGATCAGGCCCTGATCGACTTCAGCGATCTGCTCAAACTGTTCTGGGAGTGCCACGACCCCACCCAGGGCGATGGCCAGGGCAACGACCGGGGTTCCCAGTACCGCTCAGCCCTGTATGTGGACGATCCCGCCCTGCTGCACCAGGCGGAAGCCAGCCGCACGGCCTACCAGACGCTGCTCAGTGGCGCCGGCTACGGAGCGATCACCACCGAGATCGGCAGCGGCCGGCGGTTCTGGTTCGCCGAGCCCTACCACCAGCAGTATCTGGCCAAACCAGGCAGCCGTCCCTACTGCTCCGCCCAGCCCAGCGGCCAGCGGCTGGGCGATTTCGCCGGTGCCCATTACCGTCTGGATGCCCGTGTCTGGGACTGCTACGACTGGTCGGTGAGCCATTGCATCCTGCGCGGAGACAACAGCCCGATCGCCAACCCCGACTGACCCCCCAGCCGTCCAGCCCGCCATGGCCGCCCCGGTTCCCCATCTGCTGCTGCTGGCTGCCACGGTGCTGGCTCAGGGATCCCCCTGGTGGGAGCAGTACGACACCAGCGACAGCTTCCTATGTCCACGCCTGGGGCGCGTGCAGCTGGAGCGGAACAACGCCCAGGCCTCGCTGATCACAGGCCGCTTCCGGACCACCGCCTTCCGCGACGACTCCACCCTGCCTGGAATCCGCTACGCGAACCCGCGCATGACCCTGATCGTTCAGGGGGATCTGCTCACCATCGAGCAGCTGCCCAGCCGCATTCAGTGCACCCGCACCGAACGGGTCTGACCATCGCCATGAACACCCTGCCAGACCGGGTGGTGCTGCTTGCTCTGCTCACCACCATCGGCCTCTGTTTTGCCCTGGTGCTGTGGACGGTGAAGCTGCAGCCCAGTCCTGAACCGCCGCTGAAATGGCGCGATGCCCCCTCAGCGCAGGCCTCCGGGCCGGCACATGGACTCCGGAGCCTGAGGGTTTGAGCGGTTCCGGCCGCGACCGCAGCCCGAAGCCGCGTCATCCCCTGCCCCGTGGACTGGTGGAGCTCTACGGGCTGCTGGCGGTGCTGGTGGTGCTCGTGCCCGAGTGGATGGCTGAGGGAGCGCTGGGGCGCTGGGTAGGGGAGGCCAACGGCCTGCGCCTTCCCGATGGTCGCGGCGCCTGGCAACGGCTGCCGGAACTGCGCCTGGCGGGTATGGGACTGGCAGAACTGCGCCTGCTGGCCCACGACCTGCGCCTGCCGGGCTACGCCAGGGACGGGCGGGAGCGGCTCACAGCCCGGCTGCTGCGCCGCCTCCGGCGCCGCAAAGCTCTGTGATAGCTTGCGATTGCCGGAATCGACCGGGGCGTAGCGCAGCTTGGTAGCGCACCACTTTGGGGTAGTGGGGGTCGTGGGTTCAAATCCCGCCGCTCCGATTCCGGTCCCTCCCTCAGGCGCGGCCCATCCGGGCCGTTTCAAGGGAAGGGAAGCAAGGGACGGCAGTCCTCGGTGGCGCCGTCGCCCTGGCGCTTATGCCCATGTCCGGCGCCCAGCACCGGGGCCCGAGGCCTTGGCGGCGCGCAGGCCCAATGGCGACTGGGCGAGGGCACAGCCGTTGGCAGGCCCGCAGCAATCCAGCCAGGCCGCCTATTTGTATCAACGGATGCACATCGCCATGGCACCATGCGCATCCAGCTCTCCGCCTTCCTCCTGCTCCCCCTGCTGGCAGGCGCCCTGACCAGTCCCGTCCTTGCCGGCTCCAGAACCAGCGAAGGCATCAGCCACAGCCTCGCTGCCGGTCGCTCCATGCAGGGTGTTCCTGACAACGCCGGCAACCAGACCACCTCCTGCACCAGCTTCGGCCCCACCACTCACTACCGCTGCACCACCCGCTGGAGCAAGTAGTCCAACACTGGCCGGTCACACCAGGGCCCTGGGCAACCCCGGGGCTTGTTCATGGACAGCAGTGGGGCCGGGGAGAGGGGAAAGAGGCCATGATTCACCCGCTGGCAGCGGCGCCATCTCCCCCCTGGTCGCCGCGCTCCAGGCGGATGCGATCCACACAGGCCGGCTTTGACGACGCTGGATCGGCGCTGCCAGGAGGTGTTCAGGCCGCCACCGAGCCAGGCTGATGCCCCGCGCCTGAAGCATCCTGGCCATCGCTCTCCAGCCGCAGCACCGGAAACGGCAGAGCGCTGGCCTCGGCTTCGCTCAGGCGGCGGCTCCAGGCGCCGGCCACGGCGTCATTCCAGCGGAAGCCAGCCTCCCTGGCCTTGTGGCGCTCGGCATAGGCGAGCCGGGCGCGGTAGAGATGGCGGGGTTCGAGGGCCCCGCGCAGCAGCCCCTCCAGATCGCGGCAGCGCTCCAGCACCTGGGCCAGATAGATGCAGTCGGTGAGGGCGCGGTGGGCCGCCCACACGGGCACCCCGTGGGCCAGGGCCAGATCGCGAACCGAGGGCGTGGCGCGCAGGTGCAGCTCGGCCGGCCAGCGGATGTCGTCCATGGAACAGATCCAGGGCTGGCGCACCGGCGGCAGCGGGTCGACGCCGAACCACTGGCGATCGAAGGCGGCGTTGTGGGCCAGCACCGCCTCCGCCGCCTCGAGCATGGCCCTGAAGCACTGCAGGCCCGCCTGCCAGGGCTGGGGCAGGCGGCTGACGGCGGCGGGGATGGCGTTGATGTGTTCGGCGGGGTTGGCCTCCACCGGCAGCAGGAACGACACCTGGCCGAGCAAGGCCCGCTCGGCGACGGCAAAGAGGATGGCGCCCACCTCGATGCAGCGGCCCCGGGCCGGATCGAGGCCGGTGGTCTCGGTGTCGAGGATCAGCAGCGTGGCCGGAGCGCTCCCGCTGGCGCCGTCAGCGACGGCAGGGCTGGGGCCGGGGGCTGACCCAACACCGCTGGCCGGCGCTGCCCGCTGGGCAGCAGCCGGCGGGGCCGGGATCATCGCCAGCAGATCGGTCTGCTGCCAGGGGCTGGGCTGCTGGGAGAACGGACCGCTCACAACCGGCTCGGGCGCTGCCTCCCATCGTCCCAGGCTGCGCAAGTAGGGTTTCGGTTGACGTCCCGCAGCCATGGCCCGAGCGCTCGCCGCCGGCGACAAGGCCCCCCTGATCGCCCTCGCCGATCAGAACGACAGCGAGCGCCGCAGCGACCAGCTGGGCGGCAGAGCCCTGGTGCTGTTCTTCTACCCCAAGGACGACACGCCCGGATGCACGATGGAGGCCTGCGCCTTTCGTGACAGCTACGCCGACCTGCAGGCCCTCGGCGCCGAGGTGTGGGGCGTGAGCGGGGACGACGCCGCCAGCCATGCACGCTTCGCGCGCCGCCATGACCTCCCCTACCCCCTGCTGGTGGACCGCGGCAACGCCCTGCGCCAGGCCTTCGGGGTGCCGGCGGTGCTCGGTCTGCTGCCGGGGCGGGTCACCTACGTGATCGACGGCGAGGGGGTGATCCGGCACGTGTTCAACAACCTGCTCGACGGTCCGGCCCACCGCCGCGAGGCGATCGAGGCCCTGCGGCGGCTGCAGCTCTGAGGCCTGCGGCGATGGCGCGCTGGCGGCAGCAGGACCAGCTGTGGATGCTGGAGCCCGGTGTGCGGCCCCTGGGGCTGGTGGAGTTCATCGGCGGCAGTTACCTGGCTAGCAACCCCCAGCTGAGCTACCGGCGCCTGCTTGAGGCCGTCGCCCAGCACGGTTGGCGTGTGCATGCCTGGAGCTACGTGCCGGGCTTCGATCACCAGGCCCAGGCCAACAGCGCCTGGAGGCGGTTCCGTGCCCAGCGCCAGGCCCTGGCGGAACTTGATGCCCAGCCGCCGGGCGAGCCCCTGCGGCTGGGACACAGCCTGGGCTGCAAACTGCACCTGCTGGCCCCCGATGGGGGGCGCCGCTCCCGGGGACTGGCCGCCCTGAGCTTCAACAACTTCTCGGCCGAGCGCTCCATTCCCCTGCTGGCGGAACTGGGACAGCAATTCCGCTTCCGCAGCGAGTTCAGCCCCTCACCGGAGGAGACCCTGCGCCAGGCAGAGCTCAACTACCGCCAGCCGCGCAACCTGCTGGTGCGCTTCAGCCGCGACAACATCGACCAGAGCCGCTGCCTGCTGGGGGTGCTTCAGGCCCGGCCAGACGACGCCAGCAGCCTCCAGGAGCTGCCGGGAGACCACCTCACGCCCGCCAGCGGCGGGCTGCGGCGCCAATTGCTGGGGGGATGGGCCGACGATCCGTCGCGCCAGCGGGCGATCGAGCGGCTCGGCGCCGTGATCCTCGACTGGGCCGCCAGTCCGCGCTGAGGCGCCCAGCCGCGCTCAGACGCGCAGCTGATCGAGCACCGAGCGGTCTTCGAGGGTGGAGGTGTCGCCGCTCACCTCCTGGCCCGCCGCCAGGGAACGCAGGATGCGGCGCATGATCTTGCCGCTGCGGGTCTTGGGCAAAGCGTCGCTGAAGTGGATGCCATCGGGCTTGGCGATCGGGCCGATCTCCTTGCCCACGTGGCCGCGCAGCTCCGTCACCAGCGCCTCGCTGCCCTCACGCCCGGCCTCGAGGGTCACGAAGGCCACCACCGCCTCCCCCTTGATGGCATCGGGACGACCGACAACGGCGGCCTCGGCCACCGCCGGGTGGCTCACCAGGGCGCTCTCGATCTCCATCGTGCCGAGGCGGTGACCGGAGACGCTGATCACATCATCGACCCGGCCCATCACCCAGAAGTAGCCGTCGGCGTCACGGCGGGCGCCGTCGCCGGCGAAGTAGAGGTGGGAGCCGTCGGCGGGCCGCACCTCCTCCCAGTAGCTGCGGCGGAAGCGATCCGGATCGCCATGCACGGTGCGCATCATCCCCGGCCACGGTCGCCGCACCGCCAGGTAACCGCCGGCATCGGCAGGCTGAGAGTGGCCGTCATGGTCGACGATGTCGGCGGCGATGCCAGGCAGGGGCAGGGTGCAGGAGCCCGGCTTCGTGGGGGTGGCCCCAGGCAGGGGGCTGATCATCACCCCACCGGTTTCGGTCTGCCACCAGGTGTCCACCACGGGGCAGCGATTGCCGCCGATCACCTCCCGGTACCACATCCAGGCCTCGGGATTGATCGGTTCGCCCACGGTCCCAAGGATCCTGAGGGTGCTCATATCGTACTGATCGGGCACCTCGCGGCCGCTCTTCATGAAGGCCCGGATCGCCGTGGGTGCGGTGTAGAACAGGCTCACCTTGTGCTTCTCGATCACCTCCCAGAACGCCCCGGGTTTTGAGGCCCGCGGCGCCCCCTCGTACATCAGGGTGGTGGCGCCGTTCGACAGCGGCCCGTAGACGATGTAGCTGTGGCCGGTGATCCAGCCCACATCGGCGGTGCACCAGTGCACGTCGTCATCACGGATGTCGAAGATCCACTGAAAGGTGAGGTGGGCCCAGAGGTTGTAGCCAGCTGTGGTGTGCACCACCCCCTTGGGCTTGCCGGTGGAGCCGGAGGTGTACAGCACGAACAGGCGGTCTTCACTGGCCAGGGGGGCGGCCGCGCAGTCGGCACTCTGGCCGTCCACCAGTTCGTGCCACCAGTGGTCGCGGCCCTGCTGCAGCGGGCAGTCACCACCGATCCGGCGCACCACCAGCACGTGCTCCACGCTGGGGGCTCCACCACCGGCGGCGAGGGCCTCGTCCACCGCCGGCTTGAGGGGCACCGGCTTGTCCTTGCGGAAGCCGCCGTCGGCGGTGATCACAGCCCTGGCCTGGCCGTCGATCAGCCGGTCGCGCAGGGAGTCGGCCGAGAAGCCGCCGAACACCACCGAGTGGGGCGCGCCGATGCGGGCACAGGCCAGCATGGCGATGGCCGCCTCGGGCACCATCGGCATGTACAGAGCCACCAGGTCACCTTTGCCGATGCCCAGGGCCTGGAGGGCATTGGCCGCCTGGCAGACGGCGGCGTGAAGCTGGCGGTAGCTGAAGCTGCGGGTGTCGCCCGGCTCCCCTTCCCAGATCAGGGCGGGCTTGTCGGCCCGGGGGCCATCGAGGTGGCGATCAAGGCAGTTGTAGCTGAGGTTGGTGCGGCCGCCTTCGAACCAGCGCGCAAAGGGAGCTTCGCTCCAGTCGAGCACGCTGTGGAAGGGTTCGAACCAGTGCAATTCCGTGCGGGCGAGATCGCCCCAGAAGGCCTCGGGATCGGCCTCGGCCCGCTGGCAGAGTTCGCGGTAGGCCTGCATCGAGCCGATGCGGGCGGCCCCAGCCAGAGCGGCCGGTGGCTGGAAGAGCCGGCCTTCATGCAGCACAGACTCGATCGTGGCCTCAGGCATCGTGGCGGGGGCGGAGGAGTCCATTGTGAACCGCTGCAGCAGCAACACCGGCAGGGTCTTCGGGGTTGTGTACAGCAGCCGCGGCAACCGACCGGTGGCCCTCTGGAGCTGGCGGTTCTGGTATCTGCAGCGCAGCAAACGGGTGTGGTTCCAGCTCGATGACCCCACCAGCGCCACCAGGCTGCTGCTGTTCCGCTTTGATGGCCGTCCGATCCTGCACCGCAGCCAGGTGGCGGCCTGGCAGGCCCGCCATGGCCCCCGGCCGGCGCCGGTGGTGTGGGGAAAATGGCCCGGGGTTGGGCTGGCCAGGGGACCGCGGGACTGCCAGCTCTTCCTGACGATCTGGAGCCGCTGGAGCTGGTTGCATCCGCGAGCCTGCGGCAGGCCCGGGCGCTTCAGCGTCGAGCCGATCGAGCCCTGAACCGCCGGCGCAGGGCAGCGGGGACAATGGAACCATGAGCCGACCCGCCGCCTGCCTGTTCGACCTCGACGGGCTGTTGCTCGACACCGAACCCCTGCATGCCCGGGCCTGGCGCCAGGCCGCCCGCCACTTCGGCCTGGAGCTCAGCGACAGCGAGCTGCTGCTGCTGCGCGGCCGCCGCCGGCTGGACTGCGCCGAGCAGGTGCGGCAGTGGATCCAGCTCCAGCAAGGCCAGGCCCCGGCCGTGCAGGAGCTGCTGAGGGTGCGCCAGCCGATCGCCGAGCGGCTGCTGGTGCAGGCTCCCGCCATCGACGGAGCTCCGGAGCTGCTGCAGCGCTGCAGCAGCCTTGCCATTCCCATGGCCCTGGTGACCAGCAGCGCGGCGCCGTCGGTGGCGCTCAAGAGCGCTCCCCACCCCTGGCTCGAGGCCATCGGGGTGCGCATCCATGGCGACGAGCCGGCACTGCGGGCCGGCAAACCAGCCCCCGATCCCTTCCTGCTGGCCGCCGAGCGGCTGGGGGTTCCGGCCCAACGCTGCTGGGCTTTCGAGGATTCCCAGGCCGGGGCTGCTGCCGCCGCTGCCGCCGGCTGCCGGGTGGTGGTGCTGGTGCCCGAGGGCGAGGATCCTGCACACTTCCCGGCCGGCAGCCATTGTCTGCGTTCGCTGCGGCAGGTTCAGTTCGGCTGAGAGCGGCCGGCCCGGGGTGCTCAGTAGAGCCTGCTGAGCACAAAGTCGGGCAGGGCCCGCAGGGCGCTGCGCGGCTCGGAGGCGGGCAGCCAGGAAATCGCTTCGGCAGCCTCGCGCGCGAACTGTTCGGCCAGAGCCCGCGAACGGGGGATGGCCTCACAGCCGCGCACCATGGCCAGGGCCTGCTCCAGATCGCCCTGCTGGCTGAACTCCCGCTCGATCAGCCCCGCCAGGGCCGGACGTTCCTCCAGGGCGTAGAGGGCAGGGGCGGTGAGATAGCCGGAGGCCAGGTCGCTGGCGGCGGGCTTGCCCAGCTGCAGGTCACTGGCGGTGAAATCCAGGATGTCGTCCACCACCTGAAAGGCCAGGCCGAGCTGGCGGCCGAAACGATGCAGGCCATCGAGATGGTCCGGGGGAAGCTGGGAGAGCACGCCAGCGGCACGGGCACTGTTGGCGATCAGGGAGGCGGTTTTGCAGTAGCTCTTCTCGAGGTAGGTCTCGAAGCTCTGGCCGGTGTCGTAGCGGAACAGCCCCTGCTTCACCTCGCCGTCGGCCAGATCCATGATCACCCGGCTGAGCAGCTTCACCACCGCCAGATCATCGAGGTTGGCGAGGTGCCAGCTGGCCTGGGCGAACAGGAAATCGCCGGCCAGCACGGCCACGCGGTGGTTGAAGCGGCTATGCACGGTGTCCACACCGCGGCGGGTGGCGGCCTCATCCACCACGTCGTCGTGCACCAGGGAGGCCGTGTGGATCATCTCGGTGATCTCGGCCAGGCGCCGGTGGCGGGCACTCAACTCGCCGTCCGGCGCCACTGCCCGGGAGAGCAGCAGCACGATGCCCGGACGCAGGCGCTTGCCGCCGGCGGCGAACAGATGCTCGGCGGCGGCCTGAAGGATCGGATGACCGGCTCCGATGAGGCTGCGCAGGTCGGCCAGCAGAGCGTCGAGGTCGGCCTCCACGGGCTGGAGCAGCTCAGCAACCGTTGCCACAACACCTCCCTGGTGGATGGATCCTAGGCGGCGTACGTGGCCGACCGCAGGCTCACGCGCTCCACCTCAGGGCAGCGGCCGAGCCAGGTGTTCGCCGAGGTGGCAAAGCTCTCCGGGCAGCCCGTGACGCAGAGACGGGTGTGCCGGGGCGGTGGCGCCGGCAGGGACAGCGCCTGCTCAGACTCCGGCAGATCGCCGAGGCTGCCCAGCAGGGGACCCAGCCGATCCACCGCCGCCTCGGCAGGGTCGATCAGCCGGGTGCCCGCGGGCAGCAGCTCCTGCAGCAGGGCCCTCAGCAGGGGGTAATGGGTGCAGCCCATCACCACCGTGTCCACTTCCGCCAGCAGCAGGGGCTCCAGGTAGAGCCTGGCCGCATCCCGCAGTTCGGGGGCATTGAGGCGGCCGGCCTCGATCAGAGGCACAAAGGCCGGGCAGCCCACTTCGGTCACCCGCGCCCGGGGGCGACTGGCGTGGATCGCCCGCCGGTAGGCACCGCTGGCGGCGGTGGCCGGGGTGGCCAGCACCCCCACCCGGTCGCTGCCGATCACGGCCGCCACGCTGTCGATCAGGCCCACCACCGGCACTCCCGCCTGGGCCACGGCCACATCCAGGGCGAGGGCATTGGAGGTGTTGCAGGCCATCACCAGCACCCCGGCGCCCTGGCGGCGCAGCCACTCCACCACCTCGGCGGCAATCGCACGGATGTCGTTGACACTGCGGGTGCCGTAGGGGACGCGGGCGGTGTCACCGAGGTAAAGGCAGGGGGAGTGGGGGTAGCAGGCATGCACCCGGCGCAGCACCGTGAGACCGCCCAGACCGCTGTCGAACAGCCCCACCAGCAGGCTCATCAGCGGCCCCCGAGGTAATCGAGGATCCCGGCGGCGATGGCCAGGGCCATGCGCCGGCGGAACTCGGGATTGGCCAGCCGGGGCGCATCGATCGCACCGGTGAGGAAACCCATCTCCACCAGCGCCGCGGGCATCGTGGTGCGACGGATGACGAAGAAACGACCCTGCTTCACCCCCCGGTTGGGCGTGCCTGGGGAGGCGGCCATCATGCGCCGCTGCAGGGATGACGCGAGCGCCTGGGAGGAGCCACCGGAGAAGAAGAAGGTCTCCACGCCGTTCACATCCGGGCGGGCCATGCTCAGGGCATTGGCGTGGATGCTCACGAAAGCGCTGGCGCCGGAGCGGTTGGCGATCGACACCCGCGGCGGCAGGTCAAGGTCGATCTCGCTGGTGCGGGTGAGGGTCACAAGCACACCGCGGGCCTGCAGCAGTCGCGCCACCTGCAGCGACACGTCCAGAACCACGTTGGTCTCGCGCAGGCCGCCGATGCCGATGGCACCGGGATCGGGGCCGCCATGGCCGGGATCGATCACCACCCGGTAGCGGCCGCGGGGCACCACCGGCAGGCCATCGGCCGAGAGCGGTGCACTGGCGGTGGGGAAGGAGCCGCCGGGAGTGGCGGCCCAGCCGCTGGAGGCCTCCATGTTGCCCTCGCCCAGGGCACGCAGCACCGGACGATCGAGTCCACGGAAATCCATGCGCCAGCGGTCCCGGGCCGTGCCCACCAGGCGCAGGTTGCGGGGATTGAGCTCGATGCCTGGCGCGAACTCCAGAACCAGCCGGGTGGTGCTGGGGGTGGGGCGGCCGATGCGCACCTCCCGGACGGCGCCACTGCCGCGGATCGAGCGGCTGCGCTGCGGCGGGCCGGGGAAGTCGACCCACACCCGCGGGCCACGGCCACCCTCACCCGCCTCGTAGAAGGCCTGCAGCGGCACATCCGGAGTGGTGCGCAGCTCGAGAATCCCCTGGCGTGAGAGCCGCCAGGCCGCCAGGCTGGAGGCCAGAGCAGGCAGATCCGCCAGCAGCAGGGCCAGCACCAACAGCCCCTGCCATCCCAGCCAGCGCCACGGCGAGCGCATCAGCGGACGCAGAACAGGGCAGGCCTGCGGTGCTGGAGGCTGGGCATCTGGGCCCGCACGCGCTGGCCATGGCGGGGGTCGATGGGCGCCACCGCCAGGCCGGGCGCGACTCCGGCATCGGCCAGCACCGTGCCCCAGGGGTCGATCACCAGGGCATGGCCGTGGGTCTGGCGCCGGGCGTAGTGGAGTCCGGTCTGGGCCGGAGCCAGCACATAGGCCGTGTTCTCGATCGCCCGCGCCTGCAGCAGCACCTGCCAGTGGTCCTTGCCGGTGAAGGCCGTGAACGCGGCCGGCACCATCAGCACGTCGGCACCACCGTCAGCCAGGTGGCGATAGAGCTCGGGAAAGCGCACGTCGTAGCAGATCGACAGGCCGATGCGGCCCAGACCGGGCACCGTCACCACCGGCGGCAGCTCGCGGCCAGGCTGCACGGTGGCGGATTCTCGGTAGGTGTCGCCGTCGGGCAGGTCCACGTCGAAGAGGTGGATCTTGTCGTAGCGGGCGAGCATCTGCCCCTCGGTGCCCACCAGTTCAGCGCGGTTGAGGGTGTGGCCATCCCCGGCCGGCACCGGGAACCCTCCGCCCAGCAGCGTCACCTGGTAGCGGCGGGCCATCGTCACCAGGAACCGGCTGCAGCGCTGCGCCAGCTCCGCTGCCAGCTGCAGGCGCAGGGCGTCCTCGCCCATGAAGGCGAAGTTCTCGGGCAGGCCCACCAGCTCCGCGCCGCGCCTGGCGGCGAGCTCGATCTGCTCCTCAGCGGCCGCGAAGTTGGCGTCAGGGTCTGGTGTGCTGGTGAGTTGCACAGCTGCCGCCAGATAGCTGCTCACCAGGTCGACGGATCAGGAGGGGCGAAGTGTATCGGAGCTGCCCTCAGTCGGCCCGCAGCACGCCGGGCTCGCTCTGGAGCGGCACCACCTGCAGGGTGTCCACCGCGCTGCAGCAGGCGAAGTCACCGTCATGGTCGCCCAGCCCCATCAGCCGCTGGCCATGGCTGGACACCCGCAGGCAGCTTTCCGGGTCGTGGCGCCACTGCTGCCACAGCGCCATGGCGGCCAGCATTTCGTCGTTGCTGAACTGCACCTCCACCTGGGCGGCCACGGCCTGTTCCGTGGCCGCCGAGGCCACCGCTCCGGCGGCCAGGCTGTCCTCCAGCGAATAGGCCCCCTCCCAGCCGCTGCCCAGGAGCCACACGCGCCGGCAGCCGCGCTGCAGCAGCAGCCGGGCCACCGCCGTGCGGTTCGGCAGACAGGCGGTGAGCAGCAGCGGCACCTGCTGCACTGCCGCCAGGGAACGGGTGCCGTTGGTGGTGCTGAGGAAGATGCGCTTGCCCCCCACCCGCTCGGGAGTCACGGCCAGGGGGGAATTGCCCAGGTCGTAGCCCTGCAGACGCTGGCCGCCGCGCTCTCCGGCGCGCAGGCGGGTCTCGGCCGGCCAGCTTCGCGCTGCGGCCTCGAGGGCCTGGAGATCGGCGAAGGCCTGGATCGCTTCGGCGCCGTTGTGCAGGGCCCAGGCGATCGTGGTGGTGGCCCGGAGCACGTCGATCACCACGGCGGCATCCGGTCCTCCCTCGGCAACGGCGCGCAGTGGCGGGACGGTTTCGGAGCTGTGGAAGTAGGAGATCTGCACGGAAGCGCGGGGCCGGCGCGGGCCGGATCAGTGTGTCAGCAGTGCCGGACGCCCTGCGCCACAGTGGCCCGCACCAGGAGCAGGCGACATCCAGTGGCGATCAAGCAGGGGCGTGATCTGCGCCGCTTTCTGAAGCTGCTCGAGCAGCGCGGCCAGCTGCGGCGCATCAGCGCGCCGGTGGATCCCGACCTGGAACTGGCGGCGATCGCCGACCGGGTGCTGGCGGCCGGCGGGCCGGCGCTGCTGTTCGAGAACGTGATCGGCTCCACGATGCCGGTGGCCATCAACCTGCTCGGCACCCAGGCGCGGGTGCTCTGGAGCATGGGCATGGAGCGGCCCGAAGAACTGGAAGCCCTGGGGGAACGCCTGGCCCTGCTGCAGCAGCCCCGGCCACCCAAGGGGGCGCGGGAGGCGGTGCGCTTCGGTTCGGTGCTGCTCGACGTGCTCAGGGCCAGGCCGGATCGGGATCTGACTCCGCCCTGCCGGCAGCAGGTGTTCAAGGGCGCGGACGTGAACCTCGATGCCATCCCGCTGCTGCGCCCCTGGCCGGGCGATGGCGGCCGGATCATCACCCTGGGGCTGGTGATCACCAAGGACCCCGAAACCGGCACCCCCAACGTGGGCGTGTACCGGCTGCAGCAGCAGTCGATCAACACGATGACGGTGCACTGGCTGAGCGTGCGCGGCGGCGCCCGCCACCTGCGCAAGGCGGCGGCCCTGGGCAGGAAGCTGGAGATCGCCATCGCCATCGGCGTGCACCCCCTGCTGGTGATGGCGGCGGCCACACCGATCCCGGTGCAGCTGAGCGAATGGCTGTTCGCGGGCATCTACGCCGGCGAGGGCGTGCGGCTGGCCAGGTGCAAGACGGTGAACCTCGAGGTGCCCAGCCACAGCGAAGTGGTGCTCGAAGGCACCATCACCCCCGGCGAGGAGCTGGCCGACGGCCCCTTCGGTGACCACATGGGCTTCTACGGCGGCGTGGAGCCCTCGCCGCTGGTGCGCTTCCAGTGCGTGACCCAGCGCCGCAACCCGATCTACTTCACCACCTTCAGCGGCCGTCCCCCCAAGGAGGACGCCATGCTGGCGATCGCCCTGAACCGCATCTACACGCCGATCCTGCGGCAGCAGATCCCCGAGATCGTCGACTTCTTCCTGCCGATGGAGGGGCTCAGCTACAAGCTGGCCGTGATCGCCATCGACAAGGCCTTCCCCGGCCAGGCGAAGCGGGCGGCGATGGCCTTCTGGACGGCCCTGCCCCAGTTCACCTACACGAAGTTCGTGGTGGTGGTGGACAAGGCGATCAACATCCGGGATCCGCGCCAGGTGATCTGGGCCATCAGCGCCCTGGTGGATCCCCAGCGGGATCTGTTCGTGCTCGAGGACACTCCTTTTGATTCGCTCGATTTCGCCAGCGAACGGCTCGGCCTCGGTGGCCGCCTGGCCATCGATGCCACCACCAAGATCGGGCCGGAGAAACGCCATCCCTGGGGTGAACCTCTGCAGCGGCCCGCCGAGCTGGAAGCCCGCATCGACTCCCGCTGGCAGGAGCTGGGCCTGGCCGACATCGGCCGCCAGCCACCGGATCCGGCCCTGTTCGGTTACACCCTCGAGCACGTGCTCACCCGCCTGGCCGGCGCAGCCGCGGCGGCTGGGGCGAGCGGCCGCTGAGATGCTCAGTCGGCAGGGCTGCCACGCTCTCAAGGCTCTGCTGGAACTGGCGGGGGATCCAGCCCAGTGGCGCTCCACCCATGCCCTGGCGGCAGCCCAGCGGTTGCCGCAGCCGATGCTTGAGCAACTGCTGCTGCAGTTGCGGCGCGCCGGCCTGCTGGACGCTCGGCGGGGGCGGATGGGGGGCTACCGGCTGGCCCTGGAGCCGGGCCGCATCACTGTGGCGGCGGTGCTGGCGGCCCTGGGGGAAGCCAGCGGCCACTCCGCCCTGGGCGGTAGACAGTCCTCCCGCCCAGGTGCAGCCGCCGACCCCCAGGCCTCGGCCGCCGATACGGTCACAGGGGCCCTGCAGCGGCGCCTGGAACGGGCCCGCCAGCAGGCTCTGGAGGATCTCACCCTGGCGGAACTGCTGTTCGATCTGCGCAGCGCCGAGGCCAGCGCCGGCAGCGAGGGCGGCCTGCTGCTGGGCTGAGTGAGCCGCAAGCGCAGGATCCATAGGATCGCCGCACCAGCGCCCCCTGCCCGTGGCTGAGTTCAGCGCCGCCTCAAGCCCCCTGCACCTGAGCGGCGGCGGCAGCCTGCAGGGAACGGTGAGGGTGCCGGGGGATAAATCCATCTCCCACCGGGCGCTGCTGTTCGGGGCGATCGCCGAGGGCACCACCCGCATCGAGGGGCTGCTGCCCGCCGAGGACCCCCTCAGCACCGCAGCCTGCCTGCGGGCGCTGGGGGTAAGGGTGTCGGAGATCGGCGCCGGCGCGGTGGTTCAGGTGGAGGGTGTGGGGCTCGATGGATTTCGGGAGCCGGAGGAAGTGCTCGACTGCGGCAATTCCGGCACCACCATGCGCCTGATGCTGGGCCTACTGGCGGGCCGGGCGGAACGCCATTTCGTGCTCAGCGGCGACAGATCCCTGCGGGCGCGGCCGATGCGGCGAGTGGGCGCGCCGCTGACCCAGATGGGCGCCCTGATCCATGGCCGCGGCTCTGGCAACTTCGCCCCGCTGGCGGTGCTGGGCCAGCCGCTGCGCGGCACCACGATCCACACGCCGGTGGCCTCCGCCCAGGTGAAGAGCGCTCTGCTGCTGGCCGGCCTCAGCGCCGAAGGACCCACCACCGTGGTTGAGCCGGCCCGCAGCCGCGACCACAGCGAACGCATGCTGCAGGCCTTCGGCGCCCAGCTGGAGGTGAGCGGCCCCGGTCACACCCGGGTCACCCTCAACCCGGGAGCCCGCCTGCGCGGCCAGAGCGTGATCGTGCCGGGGGACATCAGCTCGGCCGCCTTCTGGCTGGTGGCCGCAGCCATCACCCCCAGCGCCGAACTGACAGTGGAGAACGTGGGCCTCAATCCCAGCCGCACCGGCATCCTGGAGGTGCTGGCACAGATGGGCGCCCGGCTGGAGGTGCTGAACCGCCGTGATGTGGCGGGTGAGCCCGTGGGCGATCTGCACGTGAGCCATGGACCGCTGCAGGCCTTCGCGATCGGCGGCGAGCTGATTCCGCGCCTGGTGGACGAGATCCCGGTGCTGGCCGTGGCCGCCTGCTGCGCCAGCGGTGTCAGCCGCATCAGCGACGCGGCCGAGCTGCGGGTGAAGGAAACCGACCGGCTGGCAGTGATGACCCGCCAGCTGGGAGCGATGGGGGCCCGCATCGAGGTCTTCGCGGACGGCATGGCCATCAGCGGCAGCACCGATCTGCACGGCGCCGAGGTGGACAGCGAGACCGATCACCGGGTGGCCATGAGCCTGGCGGTGGCGGCGGCGGTGGCCCGCGGCAGCACCACTCTGCACCGGCCCGAAGCGGCTGCAGTGTCCTATCCGCACTTCTGGGATGACCTCACCCGCCTGCGCCGCTGAGGGCCTACGGCCGCGCTTCGGCGCCGACGGGAGCTTCAGCCTCTGGAGCGAAACCTACGGCGAGGGCTTTCACTCACCGGCCGGCGCCCTGGAGGAAGCCCGCTGCAAAGTCGTGCTCCCGGCCCGGCTGGAGCGCTTCAGCGCTGGCGACCAGCTCCAGGTGGTGGATGTGGGCTTCGGGCTCGGCACCAACAGCGCCGCCCTGCTGGAAGCGGCGTCAGGCCGCCATCTGAGGCTGCAGATCTGGGGGCTGGAACTGGACCGGCAGCCGCTGCGCCAGGCCATGGCGGCGGCGGCCTTCCGCCAGCAGTGGCAGCCTCACACCATGGCCATGCTGGCCGCCCTGCTGGAGCAGGGCCGCTGGCGGGGCAGCCAGCAGCCCGTCAGCACCGCCCGGCTCCTCTGGGGCGATGCCCGCCGGCGTGTGAACGACCTGCTGGAGGGCCACGCTCGGGCGGGCGGCTGCGATCTGGTGCTGCTCGATGCCTTCTCGCCCCGCCGCTGCCCCCAGCTGTGGAGCCTGGAGTTTCTCGCTGCCCTGGCCCGGCTGCTGAGGCCCGATGGCCTGCTGCTCACCTACAGCTGCGCTGCGGCCGTGCGCGCCGCTCTGCAGCTGGTGGGTCTGCATCTGGCCTCGATCCGCCCCCAGCCCGGTCCGCTGTGGAGTTTCGGCACCGCTGCCAGTCCCTCGCCGATCCTCGGAGCCGATAGCTTCGTCGGAGCGCTGCAGCCGCTCACGGCGATGGAGATCGAGCACCTCGGCACCAGGGCCGCGGAGCCCTACCGCGACCCTGACGGCCAGGGGAGCAGCGTCGAGATCCTGGCCGCCCGGCAGCGGGCTCAGGCCGCCAGCGCTGCCGGCTCCACCAGTGCCTGGCGGCGCCGCTGGCAGCTGCAGCCGCGGGGCACGGCCGTTGCGGAAGCCAGCGCCGAGCCCACCTAGATTCCCGCCCAGCCGTCCCCTGCCGCTGATGCTCGCCGTTGCTGTGCTGGCCGCCGGAAAGGGCACCCGCATGAAGAGCGCTCTGCCCAAGGTGCTCCAGCCCCTGGCGGGAGCCACTCTGGTGGAGCGGGTGCTGTCCAGCTGCGAGGCGCTGCAACCCCAGCGACGGCTGCTGATCGTGGGCCATCAGGCCGAGCGGGTTGAGCAGTCGCTGGCGGGGCACCGGGATCTGGAATTCGTGCTGCAGCAGCCCCAGCTCGGCACCGGCCATGCCGTGCAGCAGCTGCTGGCGCCCCTGGTGGATTTCGAAGGCGATCTGCTGGTGCTCAACGGCGACGTGCCGCTGCTGCGGGCCGCCACCCTGGAGCAGCTGCTGCAGCGCCACCGCAGCAGCGGGGCAGGGGTGACCCTGCTCACGGCCCGACTCGCCGATCCCGCCGGCTACGGGCGGGTGTTCGCCGATGGCGACGGCCGCGTGAGCGCGATCGTGGAGCATCGCGACTGCAGCGCGAGCGAGCGGCTCAACACCCTGATCAACGCCGGCATCTACTGCTTCAACTGGCGCCAGCTGGCGGCTGTGCTGCCGCAGCTGCGCAGTGATAACGATCAGGGCGAGCTCTACCTCACCGACAGCGTGGCCCTGCTGCAGCCGGCCCTGCACCTGGAGGTGGCCGACAGCGAGGAGATCGGCGGCATCAACGACCGCCTGCAGCTCAGCCAGTGCGAGGCGGCGCTGCAGCAACGGCTGCGGCGGCACTGGATGGCCGAAGGTGTCACCTTTACCGATCCGGCCAGCTGCACCCTCAGTGATGACTGCCGCTTCGGCCGCGATGTGGTGATCGAACCCCAGTGCCACTTCCGGGGCCGCAACCGCATCGGGGCGGGCTGCCAGATCGGTCCGGGCTGCCTGATCGAGGACAGTGAGCTGGGCGACGGCTGCCAGGTGCTGCATGCGGTGCTGCGCCAGGCCCAGGTCGGCGAGGCCTGCTCGATCGGGCCCTTCACCCAGCTTCGGCCCGGCACCAGGCTGGGGGCCGGCTGCCATGTGGGCAACTTCGTGGAGATCAAGAACAGTGAGCTGGCCAGCGAGGTGAAGGTGAACCACCTCAGCTACATCGGCGACGCCGATCTGGGCGCGCGGGTGAACGTGGGCGCCGGCACGGTCACCGCCAACTACGACGGCGTGCGCAAGCACCGCACCGCCATCGGCGCGGGAAGCAAAACCGGCGCCAACTCCGTGCTGGTGGCCCCGATCAGCCTCGGCAGCGACGTCACGGTGGGAGCTGGCTCCACCCTCACCCGCGATGTTCCCAGCGGCGCCCTGGCGCTCGGGCGCGCCCGTCAGCTGGTGAAGGAGAACTGGAGTGGTCCGCGCTAGCCGAGCGCCGGCTGCTCCAGAGGCAGCCCCAGCTGATCCTGCCAGTCGCTCAGCGGCCGCTGCCAGCCCTCCTCCAGTTTCTGGGCGATCAGGCAGGGCGAGCGCAGGCCCAGTTCGAAGCCGCGCGCCAGCGATCTCAGCAGCGGTTCGAGCGGTTCATCCTCCTGCAGGGCCTTGAGGATTCCTCCGAAGATCAGCATCGCCGCCAGGGGGGATCGGTTCTGGGCCAGGTTGAAGGCCTGCAGACCGAGCTCACCGGCGCCATCGGTGCCGAAGCCCGTGAGCACATGCACGATGTCGTGAGTTTCGCGCAAGCGGTGCACCACGAACTGCTCGGGCGAGGTGATCGGACTGGGATCGATCAGGCTTTCGGGGCTGAGGCCCTGGCTGCGCAGCTGCTGGGCGTAGACCCGGCCCAGGCTGCCGGGCGGCAGCTGGTCGAGGGCATCGAGATCGATCGCTGGCGGCCGCCAGCCCTGCCTCACCAGCTCAGCCAGGGCCGGATCCGCCAGCAGGTGGCGAAACATCTGGGCCGAGAGCGGGCTGTTCTGCAGGCCCCGGGCCACCGCGAACACGCTGTCGAGGCTGTCCGGGTTCTGCAGGAACTGGGCCAGCCCGGCCACCATCCGCAGCGATTGCAGACGTTGCTTAAGATTCAGGAGCACGGCGGCCTACGGGCAGAACCCCTACAGGATGAAGGCGTCCAGCAGCGGCAGCAAGCGCTCCAGGGCAAGACCACGGCTGCCCTTGAGCAGCACCACATCGCCGCGCTCGAGCCAGCGCCGCAGGGGCTCGGCCGCCTGTTCGGGAGTCTCCACCAGGGCAACTCGCTCGAGGGCCGCCGCGGCGCTGGCCATGGCGCTGCCCTCGGCCGGTCCCACCACCAGCACGAGGCCGTCGAGGCCCAGCTCCGCCGCCCGCTCAGCCACCTGGCGATGCAGCTCCACGCTCTGCTCACCGAGCTCCAGCATGGTGCCCAGCACGGCGTAGCGGTGGCCGGCGGGCTCTGCGGCGAGCAGCTCCAGAGCCGCCAGCACCGCCTCCGGCGAGGCGTTGTAGGTCTCATCGAGGATCGTCAGCCCGGCCCTCTCGAGCCGCCGGCTGCGGCCGCCGGGCAGGGCCACCGCCAGAGGCCGCCAGCGGGCGGGTGGCAGCCCCACCTCCTCGGCCACCGCCAGGGCCAGCATCAGATTGCGGGCCTGGTGGCGCCCCGCCAGGGGCAGCGGCAGGCGCACGCCGGCCACCGCCAGGGTGGCTGCAGCCGGATCGACAACGCCGCAGCAGTCGGCCTCGGACGCTCCCGGATCCCCCGCCAGGGCCACCCGCCGCACCCGCCCGTTCCAGACCCGGGCCAGACCGGCATCGAGCAGGGGATCTCCGGCCGGGATCACCACCACGCCATCGGGCCTGAGACCGGTGACGATCTCGCACTTGGCCGTGGCGATCCCCTCGCGGCTGCCGAGGCGGCCGATGTGGGCCGTGCCGATGTTGGTGATCACCGCCACGTCGGGGCGGGCGCAGAGGCTGAGCCGTTCGATCTCCCCCAGACCGCGCATGCCCATCTCCACCACCAGGGCGCTGTGCTCGGCGGTGGCCCGCAGCAGGGTGAGCGGCACGCCCACATCATTGTTCTCGTTGCCGCTCGAGGCCAGCACAGGGCCCAGGGGAGCGAGCACGGCGCGGATCAGCTCACGGGTGCTGGTTTTGCCGGCCGAGCCGGTCACGGCCACCACCGGGGCCCTGAGGCCATCGCGCCACAGGCGCCCCAGGTCCCGGTAGGCCGCCAGCGTGTCGTCCACCAGCCAGAGGGCCGCCCCTGCAGCCAGCGCCGCCTGCTGCAGCGAGGCCAGGGCAGCGGCATCCAGCCGGTGCCGCTGCGCCACCAGGGCGCGGCTGCCCGCCGCCAGGGCCTGATCCAGAAAACGGTGCCCGTCGAAGTGTTCGCCCACCAGGGCCACGAACAGCGCCGCAGGGGGCAGGCTGCGGCTGTCGGTGCTGACCTGCAGCGGGGAGGCGGATTCCCCGGCCGACCAGGGGGTGAGCGGTTCACCCCAGAGCCGCTGAACCTGCTGGAGATCAAGGGGCATCTGCTGCTGGGGCCGCTGGGCTGAGCAGGATCATGCCTGAGCCCACCCGGGCGGTTCGGCCCAGCAGCCGGCCCGAACCATCGCCCAGCTCCAGCCGCTCGTAGCCCAGCTCCCGGGCCTTGGCCAGCCAGTCCTCGGCCTGCCGCTGCTGCGCTTCAGGACGCAGTGCCGCGAACGACGGCGCCAGTTGCAGCATCAGGCAGCTGCGCTCAGGCAGGGCCCGCAGGCTCTGGATCAAGCGCTGCGGATCGGCCGGCGCCAGCAGGTGCAGCAGGGGATCGGGCAGGGCTTCGGGGGGGGACAGCTCCGGGCCGGGGAGCTCGGCGGCAGCATCGGCCTGCGCCTGCGCGCCTGGACCGGGCGTCGCCGCCGCCGCCGGGATCGGGCTCGCGGGTGTGGCGCTCGGCTGGGCCGGCTCGCCCGCTTCAGACGCCGCTGCTGGCCTTGCCGGGGGCGGTGCGGAGACAGGGGGCGGACGCCGGTGGGGGCGCAGCGGCGCCAGCACGAGCACCAGGGCCAACACCGCGGCCAGCCCCAGGCTGAGCGCCAGGGGCCAGAACCAGGGGCGCAGCCGGTGAGGCCAGAAGACCGGAACCGCCAGCTCCCCCTGCCGGTTGCGCCGTGTCAGCTCCCAGAGCGCCAGCCGCCCCGTGGCCGCCAGGGCGCGCAGGTCGCGACCCAGCAGCGTCCAGGGATCCTGGTAGGGGGCGGGCAGGTCCTGGCCCGGAACCGGCGCCGACTGATCCTGGCGCTCCACGCCGGCCTAGCGGCGCTTGAGCAGGGCCGCCAGCCCGCGACGACTGGGATCGGCGTCCTGGCCCTTGGAGAACTGCTCCACCGCGGCAGGCTCGGGCGTCGGCTCCTTGATGCCGCACACCTCCCGGTACATCGCTGCGTAGGCGAGGGCGGAGCGATCCCAGCTGAAATCGGTGCCCATGGCACGGCGCTGCAGCTGGGCCCAGGCCAGCGGATTGCGGTAGGCCTCCCAGGAGCGCACGATCGCGGTGTAGAAGTCGATCGGCTCGTAGCGATCGAAGCCGTAGCCGGTGCCGCTGCCCGCGCCGCCTTCGGCCCCGGGGTCGTTGGGGGGCACGGTGTCCACCAGTCCCCCCACCCGGCGCACCACCGGGATCGAGCCATAGCGCATGGCCAGCATCTGGCTGATGCCGCAGGGCTCGAAACGGCTGGGCATCAGGAAGGCGTCGCTGCCGCCGTAGATGAGCCGCGAGAGGGCATCGTCGTAGGTGAGGAACACCGCGAAGCGGCCGGGATGGCGGGCGGCCATCTGCCACAGACCCGACTCATAGGCCCGATCCCCGGTGCCCAGCACCACGATCTGGCTGTCGGTGTAGGCGAGCACCCGGTCGGCCACCTGCAACAGCAGATCCACACCCTTCTGATCCACCAGCCGGCTCACGGCCGCCATCAGATAGCTGCGGGGGCTGGGCGTGAGCCCGAAGCGGTCCTGCAGGGCCCGCTTGTTGATCCCGCGCGGCTGCAGATCGGCGGCGCTGAAACGGGCCGGCAGCGTGGCGTCGCTGGCCGGATCCCAGGCCTGCGTATCGATGCCGTTGAGGATGCCGCGCAGCTTGCCGCTCACGAAGTTGAGCAGGTCCTCGAGCCGCTCGCCGTATTCGGCGGTGCGGATCTCCTGTGCGTAGGTGGGCGAGACCGCGTTGATGCGGTCGGCATAGAGCAGGGCCGCCGCCATGGTGTGGTCCCCCTGCATGTACCAGGGACACCAGGTCATGCGGTCCAGCTTCCAGCGCCAGGGGCCCTGATAGCGCAGGTTGTGGATGGTGAACACCGTGCTCACCTCAGGGTCCTGGTGCATCCACACCGGAAGCATGCCGGTGTGCCAGTCGTGGCAGTGCAGCACCTGGGGCTTCCAGTGGTGCCAGCAGAACTCGGCGGTGGCGCTGGCAAAGAAGGTGAAGCGCCAGTCCTCGTCCTCACCGCCGTAGATGCGCTCGGCGTCGAAGACCGGATGACCCACCAGATAGAGGGGGAGGCCGCTGTCGGGGTGGGTGGCCTGGAACACCGCGAAGTCGGTGCCCATGGTGTGGCCGCGCCACACCGGTTCTGCGGGGATCACCAGTTGCGACCAGAGCCTGCCGTAGCCGGGGATGATCGTGCGCACGTCATGCCCGAAGCGGGCAAGGGCCGGCGGCAGCGAGCCCACCACATCGCCCATGCCGCCCACCTTGATCATGGGAGCGCACTCGGCGGCGGCAAACAGGATCCGCATTCCCAGACAGCCGCTGCAGGGCACAACTGTAGGGGTGGTCAGGAGACGCCCACCTCAGGGCAGCACCGTGACCGGGGTGCCGAGGCTGACCAGATCGAACAGCTCGCGCACATGCTCATCCAGCAGGCGCACGCAGCCGTGGGAGACGGCCCGGCCCACGCTCTCGCGCTGGGGGGTGCCGTGGAAGCCCGCGCTCACGCAGCCTTCCACCGTGAGCACCTCCTCACCGTTGAAGCCGCTGCGGCCGAGACAGTCGCGGTGAAAGCCGATCCAGCGGCTGCCGAGGGGGTTGTGGGGCCCGGGCGGCACATGGGCTCCGGTGGCGGGATGCTCCCAGACCGGGTGGGCCACCAGCTCGATCACCTCGAACTGGCCCACCGGCGTCTCCCAGCCCGGGCGACCCACGGCCACCGGAAACTGGCGCAGCGGCCGGCCGGCCTCGAGCACCACCAGCTTGCGGGCGCCCCGGTGCAGCACCAGCTCACGCCGGCCGGATGGGCCGTG
This sequence comes from Cyanobacteria bacterium J06638_7, assembly GCA_039818745.1. GTDB lineage: Bacteria > Cyanobacteriota > Cyanobacteriia > PCC-6307 > Cyanobiaceae > NIES-981. Next base: position 103,106 of record JBCBTI010000001.1, on the reverse strand, counting down.
GGCGCTGGCGACGCCTTCCCCGGCAGTGGCTGCCGGGGAAGGCACCCTGGCCTGGGCAGCGGCCGGAGCGGCGGCAGCGGCCCAGAGCAGCCCCGGCAGCAGGGCGCTGAGCAGGCCCGGGAGCAGTGGCCACATGGTGCTGCGCGTGGATCCGGCCGCAGGTGCCCTCAAGGTAGCCAGGGGGAATCGGAGAAATCGGGAGGCCGCTTCTCCAGGAAGGCGTTGCGGCCCTCCTGCCCCTCCTGGGTGCGGTAGAACAGATGGGTGGCCTGACCCGCGAGTTCCTGAATCCCGGCGAGGCCATCGGTTTCGGCGTTGAAGGCGGCCTTGAGGCAGCGGATCGCCGTGGGGCTGTGCTGCAGCACCTCCCGTGCCCAGCTCACTCCCTCATGCTGCAGCTGCTGCAGCGGCACCACCGCGTTCACCAGGCCCATCGCCAGGGCCTCCTCGGCACCGTACTGGCGGCAGAGAAACCAGATCTCCCGGGCCTTGCGCTGGCCCACCACCCGCGCCAGATAGCCCGCGCCAAAGCCGCCGTCGAAGCTGCCCACCCGCGGCCCGGTCTGGCCGAAGCGGGCATTCTCAGCGGCGATCGAGAGGTCGCAGAGCAGATGCAGCACCTGGCCGCCGCCGATGGCATAGCCGGCCACCAGGGCGATCACCACCTTCGGCAGGCTTCGGATCAGCCGTTGCAGGTCGAGCACGTTGAGCCGGGGCAGGCCCTGGTCATCCACGTAGCCGCCGTCGCCGCGCACGCTCTGGTCGCCGCCGGCACAGAACGCCCAGCCCCCGTCCGCCGCCGGGCCGGCACCGGTGAACAGCACCACGCCGAGCCGGGGATCGTCCCGCACCCTCGAGAAGGCATCGCAGAGCTCCTGCACCGTGAGCGGGCGGAAGGCGTTGCGCTTGCGCGGACGGTTGATGGTGATGCGGGCGATGCCTTCGTCGCTGCGCTCAAAGCGGATGTCCTCATAGGCACCGGCCTGCTGCCAGCTCACCGGTTGCCAGGCCGAGGGGACCGCGGTCATGGCGCAGAGGCAGGGGCTGGGGCCATTCTGCGCAGGGATCGGCGGCGCTCCGCGTCCTGGCGCCGATCGCTGCGCAGCAGCAGCAGCGCCATCGGCTGCTTCAGGGCCCAGGCCAGATCGTCCGCCAGAGCGGCCGGCGAGGCCGGAGCGCGGCCGGGCACGCCGTGGGCGGCCGCCAGCGCCAGCAGATCCACGGCCTGGGGCATGGCGAACAGCCGCTCGAAGTCCAGCAGCCCCTCCGGCTCGGGCCTGATGGGCAGCTGCTCGAAGATCCCGCCGCCGCCGTTGTCGATCGCCAGCACCGTGAGCCGGCCGCGCAGCTGACGTCGCCAGAGCCAGCCGTTGCTGTCGTGCAGCAGGGCCAGATCGCCGCTGAGCAGTGCGGCATGACCGCTGGCCTCGGCCACCCCGCAGGCCAGTGACAACGTGCCATCGATGCCTGAGGCGCCGCGAAAGGCGTAGATGGGGCGCCAGGGACCGGCCGGCGGGGTGAAGCTCTCCCAGTCCCGCACCGGCGAGCTGTTGGCGATCACCAGCGGCAGGCCGGCGGGCAGCAGCCGCGCCAGCAGGCGGGCCAGGGCCGGCTCGCTCCAGGTCCGCTCGGCGGCGGGGTCCAGCTGGTGATCCAGCCAGACCTGCAGGCGGTGGTCGGCTGCCTGCCAGGCCGCGGCATGGCGACGGTTGGCAGGCGGCGGCGGTGTGCGGGGCTCAGGCAACTGCTCCACCCAGGCCTGCAGCCCGCCCGACCACTGCAGGGAGCAGCAGCCCAGCGGGTCCAGCCGGCGGGGGTCGCCTTCACTGATCAGCAGTTGGCTGCCGCCGCAGGCCTGCAGCAACTGCTGCAGGGGGCGGCTGGCGGGCAACGGGCCCAGTCGCAGCACCTGCTGAGCCTGCAGCCCGGCGTACGGGCTGACGATCAGGTCATAGCCCGCCACCAGCTGCAGAGCGGGGCAGCCGCGCAGGCCACTGAGGCCATCCGCCAGCAGCGGCCAGCCGCTGCGCTGCTGCCACTGGCGCAGGGCGGCCAGGAACCCGGGCCAGGCGCTGGGGTGTCCCCGCCAGGGCCCGGCCACCACCAGGCCGGGCCGGTGGGGATCGAGGCCGCCCAGACCGATGGGCGCCGGCACCCATCCCAACCCCGCGGCCACGGGCGGCAGGGACGCAGCCAGACGCTGCTGCGGGCGCCGGGCCAGGGACTCCAGAGCGGCCCCGCCGGCATGCAGAGGCTCCTCGAAGGGCAGATTGAGATGCACGGCTCCGGCTGCCGAGTCCGGCCCGGCGGCGGCTCTGGCCAGTGCCCGTCGGGCCAGCTCCCGCAGTGAGCCGGCGCCCATCGCCGCCAGACCGGCGGGGTGGCCCTGGCCCAGCCAGCGCACGCTGGCGAGCAGGAACTGCTCCTGGTTCACCGTCTGGTTGGCGCCACAGCCCTTGAGCCTGGCCGGCCGGTCAGCGCTGAGCAGCAGCAGGGGGATGGCAGCGAAGTCGGCCTCCACCACAGCGGGCAGCAGGTTGGCCACCGCTGTACCGGAGGTGGTGATCACCGCCACCGGCCTGCCGCTGGCCCGCCCCAGAGCCAGGGCGAAGAAGGCCGCCGAGCGCTCGTCGATGGCCGTGTAGAGCTCCAGGACGCCGTCGCGCTGGAGCAGCCCCGCCGCCGCCGCCAGCGGGCCTGAACGGCTTCCCGGTGCCAGCACCAGGTGGCTCACACCACCCTCCACCAGGGCTCTGAGCAGCACCAGGGCTGCCGTCAGGTTCTCGGCGGCCTGGGGCCGGCGGCCTAGATGGTCGTGGGGTTCAGGAGCCATCGGGCGGGGCAGGGCGCCAGGCACGGCAAGGGGGGATCAGCGGCAGGGCGGCAGGGGCGGCTCAGCGCTGCAGGATGGTGCGACCATCTTCCTTGGCGCTTCGCTTGGACGCACCGGCGACTGATCCGACGACCCCGGCCAAGCCCGCAGGCCCCGGGCGCTGGGCGGCGCTGCGCCGCCAGTTGCTGCCCCTGCTGGCCTGGGTGGCCGTGGCCCTGCTGCTGCGCTGGGCTCTGATCGAGCCGCGCTGGATTCCCTCGGGCTCGATGCTGCCGGCCCTGCAGCTCCACGACCGGGTGCTGGTGGAGAAACTGCGCGTGCGTCTGCATCGCCCCCTGCCGTTGGGCACGGTGGTGGTGTTCCACCCGCCGCCGCTGCTGCAGGATGCCGGCTACGACCCCGCCAGTGCCCTGATCAAGCGGGTGGTGGGCTCGCCCGGGGACCGCATCGAGGTGCGGGATGGCAGCCTCTGGCGCAATGGCGAACTGGTGCGCAGCGACCCCGGCGCCGGGCCGATGCGCTACAGCCTTGAGGAGCTCACCGTGCCGGCCGGCCACCTGCTCGTGCTCGGTGACAACCGCAACGCCAGCCTGGACTCCCACCTCTGGGGGCCGCTGAATGAGTCCCAGCTGATCGGCACCGCCGTGTGGCGCTACTGGCCCCTGAGCCGTTTCGGTCCCATCCGCACACCGGCGGAGCAGGCCTGAAGCCTGCACTACTGTGCTCTCGTGATGAAAAGCACAGGCAGGATGTTCAACCCTGAGTTCCTGACGAGTGACAACGAAGCGATCAGTGGCAATGCCCTGATCCAGTACCTGCAGGAACAATCACCCGATGTGCTGCAGCGGGTGGCCCGCTCCGCCAGCGGTGAGATCCAGGACATCATCCGCCACAACGTGCAGGGCCTGCTGGGCATGCTGCCCGGCGAGCACTTCGAGGTGAAGGTGCAGACCAGCCGCGACAACCTGGCTGGACTGCTGGCCTCGGCGATGATGACCGGGTACTTCCTGCGCCAGATGGAGCAGCGCATGGAACTGGAGGCGAGCCTGATCGGCAACGACGACGGGGACGAGCTGGACGTGGACCCGGGACCCCTTCGGCTCTGAAGCCAGCGGCTCACGGCTGAGGTTCTGAGGGCACAAGGCCCAGGTTCAGCAGGGTGCGATCAATCCCCGCCAGGGTGGACCAGCTGCCCGCATCCGGGGCCCAGGGTCGCGACTCGAGCTCTGCCGCGAGTTGGCCCAGCTGCTCCGCACTGAAGGGAACGGGGGCCTCGTAGTGGGCCGGCACCAGCCAGCGGGTTCCATCCAGCTCCGCCAGGCCGCGGATCCAGTGCACCAGAGCGGCCCGGCAGCGCGGGAACACCAGCCGCTCCAGCACCGGCGCCACCTGCACGTGAGGCCCGCCCTGGGGCACCAGCTGCTGGAAGGCCTGTTCCCAGCCCCGGTGCCAGCGGAAGGGGTAGAGGCCGAAATGGCAACGAGGGCGGCGCAGGCCCGGGGCGAAGGCCTGAGCCAGCATCTCCCCCCAGCCGGCCACCGAGAGGGGGGCGGGCCGCAGGTAGGAGGCGAACAGCACCAGCCGCTGCCAGCCCCGCCGGCGCAGCTCCGGGGTGTCCGTGAGCGGCTGGTCGCCCCGGTCACGGGCATGGAACAGCAGGGGAGTGGGATCGGCTGCGAACAACTCGGGCGGCTGGGAGCCGATGGCCACGAGGGCATCGGTCACCAGCAGAGAGCCGCTGGCACGGTGCAGACAGGCCACCTCCATGAACGTGCCCAGGCCCAGGTTGAGGGGCCCAAGGGCGCGCCAGAGCAACTCCCCAGCATGGGGGAGGCCCTGTTCGAACAGCACCCGGGTGCGGCCGGGCGGAAACCCCAGCCAGCGCTGGGGGAGGCGCAGGGGAAAGCTCCACTGGCCCGGGGTGACCCACAGGTCGGCCTGCGGGCAGGCCCTGGCCAGGGACGGGGCCGGCAGTTTGTGTTCCAGGCCTGAGGCGGTGGGCAGCACGATCGTGCACACCGGCCCGTAGGCGGCCTCCAGCCGGCGCAGCGCTGCCACCAGTTCGCCGGTGGGCGGCAGGGGGGCGTAGAGCATCAACCCCCGACGCAGTCGCACCACAGTCATGCGGATCGGCACCGCCACATAGAACAGCCCCTGCAGCTGCTCGAAACTCCAGAGCTGGTTGGGAATCAGCTCCCGCACCAGGGTGCGGCGACGGCCGTAGGGATAGAGGGGAAGCAGGGGCCACCAGGGCCAGCGCTGGCCGGCCGGCTCAGGGCCCGGGGCGGAGACGGCGGCAGAAGCTGCAGGCGGCACGGAGGCAGACGGCACGGGGCAGGCGGGACGGGGCAGGCGGCACGGGGGCGGACACAGGCGCGGCAGGTCGCAACCGGCGAAGCGGCCAGGCCGGCTGGCTTCGGCACTCCACTCTGATGCCCCGGACCCCAGCACGGCAGCCCAGCAAAAAGCCCCCTCCGCGGAGGGGGCTTGTGAGTGGGATGGCGGAGACCGGCCCGGCTCGTTGCCGGGGCTGGACGTTCGGCCTCAACCGATGGCCGGGGCCATGAGGGCCACCGGGGTGGCTTCCACGGCAGCCAGGTCGAGGGGGAAGTTGTGAGCGTTGCGCTCGTGCATCACTTCCATTCCCAGGTTGGCGCGGTTGATCACGTCGGCCCAGGTGGGCACCACCTTGCCCTGGGCATCGAGGATCGACTGGTTGAAGTTGAACCCGTTGAGGTTGAAGGCCATGGTGCTGATGCCCAGGCTGGTGAACCAGATGCCCACCACCGGCCAGATGGCCAGGAAGAAGTGCAGGCTGCGGCTGTTGTTGAAGGAGGCGTACTGGAAGATCAGGCGACCGAAGTAACCGTGGGCAGCCACGATGTTGTAGGTCTCTTCCTCCTGGCCGAACTTGTAGCCATAGTTCTGGCTTTCGGTTTCAGTCGTCTCCCGCACAAGGCTGCTGGTCACCAGCGAACCGTGCATGGCGGAGAACAGGGAGCCACCGAACACGCCGGCCACACCAAGCATGTGGAAGGGGTGCATCAGGATGTTGTGCTCAGCCTGGAACACCAGCATGAAGTTGAAGGTGCCGCTGATGCCGAGGGGCATGCCGTCGGAGAAGGAGCCCTGACCGAAGGGATAGATCAGGAACACCGCGAACGCCGCTGACAGCGGAGCGCTGTAGGCCACACAGATCCAGGGGCGCATGCCCAGGCGATAGGAGAGTTCCCACTGGCGGCCCATGTAGGCGGAGATGCCGATCAGGAAGTGGAACACCACAAGCTGATAGGGGCCGCCGTTGTAGAGCCACTCATCGAGGGAAGCGGCTTCCCAGATGGGGTAGAAGTGCAGGCCGATGGCGTTGCTCGAAGGCACAACCGCGCCTGAGATGATGTTGTTGCCGTAGAGGAAGGAGCCGGCAACAGGCTCACGGATGCCGTCGATGTCGACGGGGGGAGCGGCGATGAAGGCCACGATGAAGCAGATGGTGGCCGCCAGCAGGGTGGGGATCATCAGCACACCGAACCAACCGACGTAGATGCGGTTGTTGGTGGAAGTGACCCACTGGCAGAAGCTTTCCCAGCTTCCGGAACGGCCGCTGCGCAGAGCAGTGGTCATGGAGAAATCCTCAGGAGTGAACAGTCAGCGAGAGGAGCTGAAGGATGGGCTGCACGGATGTGATGGCCCGGTGTCCGGAGTGTTTGGACGGAGTGGTTGGACGGAGTGGTTGGACGGATGAGAACAGGTGGCTGCGGCCTGGGTGGGCGTTCCCACACAGCCGTTGCCTGTAAAACGCTACGGAAAATGTCGCACCGAAGAAGAAGACGCAAACAAACGTTCCAGCGCTTTGCAGTTCGTTAGGTGGGTTGTTGAGAAGTGTTGCCCCTGGCTTGGGCGGTGCCGGCCTGCTCCGCCAGCCATTGCTGGCCCTGGCGCAGGAACATCGGCCAGTCGATGCGCTCCTGCTCCGCCGCCCTGGCCACCAGCAGCGGCGCCTCCCGCCGCAGGCGCTCGAGATCAGGCTCCTGCACACCCACTGCCCGCGCCAGGCTGTCAGCCATGGCGCGGCCTACCACCCGGGTGAGGTAGGCCGCGCTCAGGGCCTGCACGGCGCTGCCCAGCAGCCAGGTGGCGCCATGCCACCTCACCGCTCCGGCGAGCGCCTGGGTGCTCCACTCCACCACCCCGAGGCTGAGGCAGGCGCGGGCCAGCTCCACGGCCATGGCCCGCAGTTGGTCCCCGTTCCAGGGGCAGTCCCAGAGCTGGGCCATCTCCTTCACCATCAGGCCATTGGCCACGGCCAGCACCAGCAGGTCGAGGCTCGGCAGCGGAGCTGCCACCACCCCTGCCGCCACCAGCCATTGGGTGCGCTGCTGCAGGGCCTGGAACTGAACCCGACGCAGCCCCTCCAGCTCCCCCTGCCAGCAGGCGTGCAGGGTTTCGAGGCAGCGAATCTGGCGTTGCCGGCGCAGGCGGGGTGCCTCGCTGGCGCACTGACGAGCCAGGGGCCTCAGGGCCCCGGCCAGCTGGCTGATCTGGCTGCAACACAGCAGTGGCGGCGGCGGTGTCAGGCTCAGCTGACTGAGCAGGGCGGCGCAGGCCTCTTCGGCAGCCGCCCCGGCGCCAGGATCGAGCAGCAACCAGAGGGGCTGGCCCGGGGGAAGGGCCTCGAGCCAGCGCAGGTCGGCCGCCATCAGCGGCGAGGCCAGGCAGTAGAGCACCAGATCGCAGCTGGTGAAGGGCTCGGGCCAGAGCCAGCGCTCACTGGCCGCCGGCAGCGGCCGCGCCCAGTGCAGTCTGAGCGTCTCGGAGCCGCGCAGCGACGCCGCCAGGCTTTCGCGCCAGAGCGGATCGGCGGGAGGACGCCCCACCACGGCGATCTCCAGAGCGCTGCGCTGCAACTGCAGGCGCAGGCTGGCGAGCTGCTGCTGCCTTCGCTGGCGCTGCGGCGAAGGGTCCGACGGGCTGCCGGCCAGGCTCACCTCCAACTGCTGAAACTGAGTGTCGAGGGCATCCAGTCGCGCCAGCCAGCCGTTGACATCGGCAGGGGCGGGCCCGCGCCTGCGGCCCCTGGCGGGCCGCAGCCACCAGAGCCCTCCCAGCACGGCGGCGGCCGCCGCAGGAAGCAGCGGGCCGTGGGCGGCCCGCCCCAGACCATCGAGCGCCAGACCGCCGGCCACCGTGGCAGCGGCCAGGGGCCAGAGCCGCGGCCACAGCAGCCCCGCCAGGGTGGGCAGCTGCCGGCCCGCAGCGCCTGCCCCCTGGCGTCCTGCAGGCAGCAGATGTGCCGGCGGTGCCGCGGCGGCAGGAGTGGAGGGAGGCGGTGACGGCGGGGAGGTCAACGCAGTGGCCGGAACTGAGCTTCTTTAGCTCAGGGGAACCGCCCTGGCCCAGAGCGACGGCACAACCGCTGGCCCCAAGTGCCGCCCCGCTGGCGCCAACTCCATCGACCTGCCCTCGTTACCCTGCTCGTTGTGAGCCCCCCGCCAATCGGCGCCAGCCATGGCCGAGCCCGCTCTCAGCGGACCCACCTCCCAGCTGCTCTCAGCCCTCACGGGGGCGCAACGGCGGCAGCTGGCCCGCTGGCAGGCCGAGCTGGAGGATGCGCCGGGCTGGCAGGCCGACCTGCCCGTGGTGCTGCTGGAGCGCTGCTGGCTGCGGCTGCGGGCCGTGACCGTGGCCACCCTGGGCGCTGCCGTGCCGGCCGACACCAGCGCCGAGGCTCCCGAGCTGACCCGTTGGCGCCAGCTCATTGATCAAGGCAGCGATCCCTGGTGTGCCCAGGTCGTCTGCTGGCAGGAGTTCGGCGCCCAGGCCTGCCAGCGGGCCCTGCACCGTCACTGGCAGCAGCAGGACCGCCAGGGCTGCGGCTGGACCTTCGCCGATTACCTCCAGCTGCTGCGGGATTATCGCGAGGCCCTGGGCGTTCCCGGTGGTCGCCGCCTGCCGCTGCTGGTGCTCAGGCGGCCTGAGGAGCAGCAAAGGCATCACCTGCACTGGCTGCCCGGCCAGCACAGGACGATGCGGCACACTTGCGCCTGATCCAGCGGTTGCCGCCATGGTTGACGACTCGAGCACGCCAGCGCCCCAGGCCGGGCGCCCTAGCGGCAACCGCGAGGGGGGCGGCTTCCGCATCCGCCTCAGCGACAACGAAATGCGCGCCGCCCGCAGCATCCAGGAGGCCTTCAAGCTGCGTTCCACCGTGGCCGTGCTGGGGTTCGCCGTGCGCACCGTCGCCCAGCTGCTGGAGGAGGGCAGGCTTGATGCCCTGGTGACTCAGCAGCAGAGCCAGCCGGCCCCCCGCGAGGGCGACGGTGGCCGGCGCGGCGAGCGGGGATCTCGCGATGGGGGAGCAGGTCGCCAGGGGGGCAGAGCCAGCGGCCGCCAGGAGCGGCCGCCGCGCGTGGATCCCTTCGCCCGGCCGGCGCGGCCGGCTCCGGAGCCCGCGCCCGTGCCTGCCGCGGATCCTCCGCCGGCAGCGGAACCGGTGTCGACAGCAGAGCCCGTGGCGGAGGCCGCCGTCGCAGAGGCTGGCGCCAGCGACACTCCGGCAGACCCCGCCGAGACCAGCGGCGGCGCCTGAATCGCCATGACCAGACCCAGGGTTCTCTCCGGCGTTCAGCCCACCGGCGCCCTGCATCTGGGCAACTGGCTGGGGGCGATCCGCAACTGGGTGGAGCTGCAGCAGGACCACGACACCTTCTTCTGTGTGGTTGATCTGCATGCGGTCACCGTGCCCCACGATCCCCTGCGGCTGGCCGAAGACACCCTCAGCACCGCCGCTCTCTACCTGGCCTGCGGCATTGATCCGGCACTCTCCACGGTGTTCGTTCAGAGCCAGGTGCCGGCCCACAGCGAGCTCTGCTGGCTGCTGAATTGCGTCACACCGCTCAACTGGCTGGAGCGCATGATCCAGTTCAAGGAGAAAGCTCTCAAGCAGGGCGATCAGGTGTCCGCGGGGCTGCTGGATTACCCGGTGCTGATGGCCGCCGACATCCTTCTCTATGACGCCGACCGGGTGCCGGTGGGGGAGGACCAGAAACAGCATCTGGAGCTGGCGCGGGACATCGCCCAGCAGCGCATCAATGCCCGCTTCGCCGTCCGCGGCAGCGATGGCGAACCTCTGCCCGTGCTGAAGGTGCCCGAGCCGCTGATCCTCGCCGAGGGAGCGCGGGTGATGAGCCTCACCGACGGCACCTGCAAGATGAGCAAGAGCGACCCCAACGAGGGCTCGCGTATCGCCCTGCTTGATCCTCCAGAGCTGGTCAGCCGCAAGATCAAGCGCGCCCGCACCGATCCCACCCTGGGGCTGGAGTTCGGCAACCCCGATCGTCCCGAGGCCGACAACCTGCTGGGCCTCTACGCGCTGCTCTCGGGCCGGGATCGGACCGCGGTGGCGGCCGAATGCGCCGCGATGGGCTGGGGTCGCTTCAAGCCCCTGCTCGCCGAGGCCGCCGTGGAGGCCCTCAGACCGGTTCAGGAGCGCTACCGCAGCCTGCGCGCCGATCCGGCCACCCTGCAGGGTGTGCTGGAGGAGGGGCGGGAGCGGGCCCAGGCGGTGGCCGGCAGCACCCTGCAGCGGGTGCGGGATGCCCTTGGTTTCCTTCCCGTCAAGCCAGTTGAAGAGAAGCAATTGTGATTTCAGGCCCGGTCCCTGATCAGCGGCACTGATCGGCGACCGAGCTCCCCTCGGGCAGCTGCTGGTCCCGCCATGGCCGTGGTGACGCCACCGCAGCCGGCAGCGGGGTGGCAGGCTGCCCCTGGCCCGCGGTCGGTTGAAACGGCCGTCGCACCTGAGACCCAGGGTGTTGTGTAGTTTTTGCAACATAGTGCGGGGCGCCTGTCAACCACGCCGCCGCCCCTCTGGCGGCAGCCCGGCTCAGACCAGCAGGGTCAGGCGGTCCCATGTTGCGCACCCCTGTCCCGCCCTCGCCTGTTCTCCTCCGCGGTTGCCGCCCTGGCCCTGGCCACCGTGCTGCCCATTCCCAGACCCGCCACCGCCGTCTCCAGCCCCACCCCCCTGCCGGACCTGCCGCGGCCCGCAGCACAGGTCGCCGTGCGCCCGGCGGACCCGGCTCCCTATGCCCTCACCCCGCAGCGCCGTGCTCTGCTCGACACCCTGCGCTACGCCGAGGGCACCTGGAAGAACGGCAGTGCCGAGGGCTACCGGGTGCTTTACGGCGGTGACCTGTTCGACGGGCTGGAGCGCCACCCGGACATCACCGTGCAGCGCCTGTACAGCAGTGCCGCCGCCGGCGCTTACCAGTTCCTGCCCTCCACCTGGGAGGCGGTGTCCCAGCAGCTGGGGCTGAGCAGCTTCGAGCCCCACAACCAGGACCAGGCCGCCCTGCATCTGATCGAGCGCCGAGGCGCCCTGAACCTGTTCGACCGGACGGGGCTGACCGCGGAGGTGATGGCCCGCCTGGCTCCGGAATGGGCCTCCCTGCCGGCCCACCACGGCGGCAGCTACTACGGACAGCCGTCCAAGAGCCGCCAGGAGCTGGTGGCCTTCTACAGCTCCGCTCTGGCACGGCATCAGAGTTCCAGCTGAAGCCTGCCCCGCTCAGGGCTCCCGGTACACCACCCGGCCACTGCTGTCGTTGCCCACGTCCAGCAGGTGGCCCTCCAGCAGGTGCTGGATCTCCGCCCGCACCGCCTCACTGCCGACACCACTGCCGAGCTCCAGCGCCAGCAGGGCGTCGTTGAGGGTGAAGCCCCCCTCGCCGCTGCGGCGCGCCAGCTCCAGCAACTGACGTTCCAGCGACAGGGGCTCAGCGCCTGCCAGCGGCAGCCCATTGGCCTGCTCCACCAGCTCGGGCATCAGCCACAGGTCCACCAGCTGGCCCAGGCCACAGAGTCCGAAGGTGAGCAGGTAGAGGGTGCCGCTGTAGGGCTTGCGGTTGTAGAAGCGCTGCAGGCCGCACACGCCCACCAGGCCCAGAGCCCAGAGCACGTAGGAGAGGCCGAGCGTGCGGCGCTCGCCGCGGCTGAGCGGAGAGTTCACCATCGCCTCAGCACTCCGGCAAGGGCCGGGACTGGCGCCAGTCCGGCCGCGGCAGAGCCACACCGCTGGGGCGCAGACGGGCCGACCGGCACCACGACTCCATCACCAACCGGTGCCAGGGCACCTGGGCATGGCTGGTCTGCTGCCGTTCGGCCCTCAGGGTCTGGCGCTCGGGAGGCGGCATCACGGCATCGGTCAAGAGATCCAGCAGCAGCGCACCGAGCTCGCACCAGGAGCGGAAGTCATCGAGCAGCGCGTCCGGCAGGGGCTCCAGCATGGCCACTGCAGGCTCCAGCGGGGACCGTTCAGCGCTCATGCCCCGAGCCTAGAAGTGCTGCGTAGGATCGGCCTTCGCCCCAGCGCCGCTTGCCCGTGCCCGCACCCGCGACCACGACCAGCTCCGCTACGGCCGCCAGCAGCGCCATCCCCCTGCCCCGAACCAGCGAGAACGAGCAGCTGCTGCGCATCCGCCACTCGATGAGCCACGTGATGGCCATGGCGGTGCAGAACCTCTTCCCCGCCGCCCAGGTGACCATCGGCCCCTGGACAGAAAGCGGCTTCTACTACGACTTCGACAGTCCCGATCCCTTCAGCGAGAGCGATCTCAAGGCGATCCGCAAGGAGATGATCCGGATCATCAACAGGCGGCTGCCCCTGGAGCGCATCGAGGTGAGCCGCGCTGAGGCCGAGGCCCGGATCCGGGCCCAGAACGAGCCCTACAAACTCGAGATCCTGGCGGGCATCAAGGAACCCATCACCCTCTACACCCTGGGCGATGCCTGGTGGGATCTCTGCGCCGGCCCGCACGTGAACCACACCGGTGAACTCAATCCCCAGGCCTTCGAACTGGAGAGCGTGGCCGGGGCCTACTGGCGGGGCGATGAGAACAACGCCCAGCTCCAGCGCATCTACGGCACGGCCTGGGAAACGGCCGAACAGCTGCAGGAATACAAGCGCCGCCAGGAGGAGGCGCGGCGGCGCGACCACCGGCGCCTGGGCACCGACCTGGATCTGTTCTCGATCGAAGACGAGGCGGGAGCCGGACTGGTGTTCTGGCATCCCCGCGGCGCCCGCATGCGCCTGCTGATCGAGGACTTCTGGCGCCAGGCCCACTTCGCCGCCGGCTACGAGCTCCTTTACACCCCGCATGTGGCCGACCTGGAGCTGTGGAAAACCTCCGGCCACCTCGACTTCTACAGCGAGAGCATGTTCGGCCCCATGCAGGTGGACGAGCGCCAGTTCCAGCTCAAGCCGATGAACTGTCCCTTCCATGTGCTCACCTACGCCAGCCGGCTGCGCTCCTACCGGGAGCTGCCGATCCGCTGGGCGGAGCTGGGCACCGTGTACCGCTACGAGCGACCGGGGGTGATGCACGGGCTGATGCGGGTGCGCGGTTTCACCCAGGACGACGCCCACGTGTTCTGCCTGCCCGAGCAGATCAGCGACGAGATCCTGCGCATTCTCGATCTCACCGAGGAGATCCTTTCGGCCTTCGACTTCCGCAGTTACGCGATCAACCTCTCGACCCGGCCCGAGAAGTCGATCGGCCCCGACAGCGTGTGGGAGCTGGCCACCGCCGCTCTGGTGGAGGCCCTGAACCGCAAGGGCTGGGCCTACACGCTGGACGACGGCGGCGGCGCCTTCTACGGACCCAAGATCGACCTCAAGATCGAGGATGCCATCGGCCGCCTGTGGCAGTGCTCCACGATCCAGCTCGACTTCAACCTGCCGGAACGCTTCCAGCTGGAATACGTGGCCGCTGAAGGCTCGCGCCAGCGCCCGATCATGATCCACCGGGCCATCTTCGGCTCGCTGGAGCGGTTCTTCGGGATCATGACCGAGAACTACGCGGGCGATTTCCCCTTCTGGCTGGCGCCGGAGCAGGTGCGCTTGCTGCCGGTCACCGACGAGGTGCGTCCCTTCGCCCGAGACCTCTGCAGCCAGCTCACGGCGGCGGGCATCCGAGCCCGCCTGGACGGCAGCGGCGATCGCCTCGGCAAGCTGATCCGCAGCGGTGAGCAGATGAAGATCCCCGTGCTGGGGGTGATCGGCGCCCGGGAGGCCGACGGTGCAAGCGTGAGCCTGCGCAGCCGCCGCGACGGCGATCTGGGCAGCGTGCCGGTGGCCGACTTGCTGGCGGCCGGGGTCCAGGCCAACCGCCAGCGGGCCGCGGCACTGGATCTGGCCAGCGGACCAGCGGGCCAGTCATGAGCAGTGTGCTGGCGGGCGACATCGGCGGAACCAAGACTCTGCTGGCCCTTTACCGCAGCGGCGGCGACCAGCTCGAGCCCCTGTTCACCCGCCGCTACAGCTCCGAGGACTGGCCCGACCTGGCACCGATGGTGCTGGCGTTCCTGGAGGAGGCCCGTGAGGTCGCCAGCTCCGATGAGCTGCCCGCCACCGCCTGTTTCGCTGTGGCCGGACCGGTGCAGCAGGGCACGGCCCGCCTCACCAACCTCCCCTGGCTGCTGGAGGAACGGCAGCTGCGGGAGGCCACAGGGATTGCGCCGCTGGAGCTGGTGAACGACTTCGCCGTGCTGGTGTACGGCCTGCACCAGCTCGGCTCGGGCCAGCAGGCCTCGATCCGCCAGGGCACGCCCTGCGAGGGCGAGCCGGTGCTGATCCTCGGCGCCGGCACCGGCCTGGGGGTGGCCTTCGGCGTACCTGGACCAGCCGGGCTGACGGCCGTGGCCAGTGAGGCCGCCCACGCCGAGTTCGCCCCCCGCAACGAGGCCGAATGGCAACTCAAGCAATGGCTGGCGGCAGACCTGGCGATTCCCAGGGTGTCGGTGGAGCGGGTGGTGAGCGGCACCGGCCTGGGCCACGTGGCCCGCTGGCTGCTCAGCGCGCTCCATCCCGGTGAGGAGCACCCCCTGCAGCAGTGCAACGGCGACCTGCCAGCCGCCGTCACCAATGCAGCGGCCCTGGGCGATCCCCTGGCCCGCGAGGCCCTCGACCTCTGGCTCGGGGCCTACGGCAGTGTCACCGGTGACCTGGCCCTCACCGGCCTCTGCCGCGGCGGCATCTGGCTGGCGGGGGGCACCGCCGGCAAGCTGCTGATGGAGTTGCGCAGTCCCATCTTCCGGCGCTCCTTCCTCGCCAAGGGCCGCCTGGGGGAAGTGCTCGAGCCGCTGCCGATCACGGCGGTGGTGGACCCGGCCATCGGCGAATTCAGCGCCGCCTGCCGGGCACGGATGCTGCTGGGCCAGGCGGGCTGAGACACTGGCCCCAGCAGAGCCTGTGCCATGGTGCGCCCCCGGGTCGGCCAAGGGGTCGTCATTCACGTTCCGGCCACCACCGCCAATGTGGGACCCGGATTCGACTGCCTCGGCGCCGCGCTGGAGCTCGACAACGTGTTCGAGCTGCGCTGCATCGAGGGGGGCAGCCAGCGCTTCGACCTGATCATCGAGGGCCGCGACGGGGCCCACCTGCGCGGCGGACCGGACAACCTCGTGTACCGCTCGGCCCAGCGGGTGTGGAGGGAGGCCGGCGAGGAACCGGTGGGCCTGGAGGCGCGGGTGCGGCTGGCCGTTCCCCCCGCCCGGGGCCTGGGCAGCAGCGCCACTGCCATCGTCGCCGGCCTGATGGGGGCCAATGCCCTTGTGGGTGAGGCCCTCAGCAAGGAGAAGCTGCTGGAACTGGCGATCGACCTCGAGGGCCACCCCGACAACGTCGTGCCCTCCCTGGTGGGGGGACTGTGCATGACGGCCCGGGCCGCCTCCCACCGCTGGCGGGTGGTGCGCTGTGAATGGTCGCCCCAGGTGGTGGCGGTGGTGGCGATCCCGGCCATCCGGCTCCCCACCAGCGAAGCGCGGCGGGCCATGCCCAAGTCCATCCCGGTGGCCGACGCTGTGGTCAATCTCGGAGCCCTCACCCTGCTGCTGCAGGGGCTGCGCACCGGCAACGGCGACCTGATCACCGACGGCATGCACGACCGCCTGCACGAGCCCTACCGCTGGGGGCTGATCGCCGGCGGGCTGAAGGTGCGCGAGGCCGCCCTGGAGGCCGGAGCCTGGGGGTGCGTGATCAGCGGCGCCGGGCCCAGCCTGCTGGCTCTCTGCCGCCCCGAGGCGGCCGATGGGGTGCGTCGGGAGATGCTGGTGGCCTGGCACCGGGCAGGGGTGGAGGCCCGTGGCGAGGTGCTGGGGGTGCAGCAGAGCGGCAGCCAGTGGTCGCCGCTGCCCGAACTCACCTGAGTAGATCTACTCAGCAACCGGGGGGCAGCTGATAAGGTCGGGGCGATTTTGAGGCGCATGGCATGGACGCCAATCTGGCTCTTCTGGCCGCGTCCACAGCCGCCGCCACGGCGCTCCAGCCGCAGTCAGCGGACACAGCAGCGGCCTTCCCCTGGCTCAGCCTGATCGTGCTGCTGCCGGCGACAGTGGCCCTGCTCATGCCCCTGCTGCCCGGCGACGGCAGCGACCCGCGCCTGCCCCGCAGCCTCGCCCTGGGGGCTCTGGGAGTGGACCTGCTGCTGATGCTGCTCTGCTTCAGCCGCCAGTTCGACGGTTCCCTCAGCAGCCTGCAGCTGGTGGAGCGGGTGGAGTGGGTGCCGGTGCTGGGGCTGGAGTGGTCCCTGGGAGCCGATGGCCTCTCAGCCCCGCTGGTGGTGCTCTCCGGCCTGGTGACCCTGCTGTCGGTGGCCGCCAGCTGGTCGGTGAAGAGCAAGACACGGCTCTACTTCGCCCTGATTCTGGTGCAGGCTTCAGCCCAGGGCCTGGTGTTCCTCTCCCAGGACTTCCTGCTGTTCTTCCTGGCCTGGGAGCTGGAGCTGGTGCCGGTGTACCTGCTGATCGCCATCTGGGGCGGCAAGCAGCGCCAGTACGCGGCCACCAAGTTCATCCTCTACACCGCCACCGCCTCCCTGCTGATCCTGGTGAGCGGCCTGGCCCTGGCCTTCAGCGGCCCCTTCAGCTTCAACCTCGGCGAGCTGGCGACCCGCAACCCCGGCGGCACCGTTGGCCTGCTGTGTTACCTGGGGTTCCTGGTGGGCTTCGGGGTGAAACTGCCGATGTTCCCCCTGCACACCTGGCTGCCGGACGCCCACGGCGAGGCCAACGCGCCGGTGTCGATGCTGCTGGCGGGTGTACTGCTGAAGATGGGCGGCTACGCCCTGCTGCGCTTCAACGTGCAGATGCTGCCGGAGGTGCACCTGATCCTGGCGCCGGCCCTGATCGTTCTCGGCATCGTCAACATCATCTACGGCGCCCTCAACGCCTTCGCCCAGGACAACGTCAAGCGGCGGATCGCCTGCAGCTCAGTGAGCCACATGGGCTTCGTGCTGCTCGGCATCGGCGCCATCGATGCCCTGGGCATGAGCGGGGCGATGCTGCAGATGATCAGCCATGGCCTGATCGCCGCGGCCATGTTCTTCGTGACGGGGGTGTTCTACGAACGCACCGGAACCCTCTCGATTCCCAACATGGGCGGCCTGGCCAAGGCCCTGCCGATCACCTTCGCCTTCTTCCTGGCCAGCTGCCTGGCCTCCCTGGCCCTGCCCGGCATGAGCGGCTTCGTGAGCGAGATCACGGTGTTTCTGGGGGTCACGGCCAACGATGGCTTCACCACCGGCTTCCGGGTGATCACGATCGTGCTGGCCGCCATCGGCCTGGTGCTCACCCCCGTCTATCTGCTCAGCCTCTGCCGTCGGGTGTTCTTCGGCCCCCGCATCCCGGCCCTGGCGGTGGTGGGTGACATGAACCCCCGCGAGCTGGTGATCGGCCTCACCCTGCTCGTGCCCACCCTGGTGATCGGCTTCTGGCCGCGGGTGGCGATCGATTTCTATGAAGCCAGCACGAACGCCCTCTCGATCCAGCTGGCCAACGACGTGGCCATGGCCGCCGGGCGGTTCACCGCCATGGGCTGAATCGCGCCGGATGCCGCGGATGGTCTGAAATGGCACCAGTGATTCCAGCACCATGGCCCACACTCCCGGCGCCAGCCAATCCAGCCCTGTGGGCGGCGCCCAGGCCATGGAGCCCTCGCCGCTGCTGGCCGGCGAAGGGCTGCCCGCCTTCGAGGCCATCACCCCGGAGCAGGTGGAGAGCGCCATCCCCGTGCTGCTGGCCGAGCTTGAGCAGGAGCTGAACGGCCTCGAACGTCAGCTCCGGGATCGTCTGGACGCCGCCGCCAACGGCGGCTTCCAGGCGATCGCCTGGGGCGAAGTGATGGATCCCCTCCATCACCTTGAGGAGCGGCTGCGCTGGAGCTGGGGAGTGGTGAGCCACCTGCACGGGGTGTGCAACACCCCTGAGCTGCGTCAGGCCTACGAGAACCAGCAGGGCCTGGTGGTGGCCTTCGGCAGCCGCGTCGGCCAGAGCAAGCCCATCTACCGCGCCCTGGAGCACCTGGAGGCCCAGGAGCTCGACCCCACCCAACGGCGCATCGTGGAGGCCGAGCTGCTGCACATGCGCTTGCGCGGGGTGGGACTGGAGGGTGCCCGACAGGAGGCCTTCAACGACGCCACCAGCGAACTGGCCCAGCTGGCCAGCAGCTTCAGCAATCACGTGCTGGATGCCACCAACAACTGGAGCCTCTGCCTCAGCGCCGAGGAGGACCTCGACGGCCTGCCCCAGAGCCTGCGGGACCTGCTGGCCCAGGCCGCACGGGACGCCGGCGAGCCGGGCTGGCGCATGGGCCTGGACATGCCGCGGGTGGGGCCCTTCCTGAAGTACAGCCGCCGCCGTGACCTGCGCGAAGCGGTCTACCGCGCCCAGGTCGCCCGTGCCGCCAGCGGCGCGGGTGACAACCGGCCCCTGATCGAGCGGATTCTCAGCCTGCGCCTGGACCAGGCCCGGCGTTTGGGCTACGCCAACTGGGCGGAGGTGAGCCTGGCCAGCAAGATGGCGGGGTCGGTGGCCGAGGTGGAGGAGCTGCTGGAGAACCTCCGGGCGGCGGCCTTCCCGGTGGCCAGCCGTGAGCTGCAGGAGCTGCGTGATTGTGCCGCCCGCCACAACGCTCCTGAGGCCGGCGACATGAAGCCCTGGGACGTGAGCTTCTGGGCCGAGGTGCTGCGCCGCGAGAGCTTCGACCTCGACGCTGAGGCCCTGCGCCCCTGGTTTCCCCTCGAGCAGGTGCTGCAGGGCCTGTTCGGCCTCTGTCAGCGGCTGTTCGACATCCGCATCCTGGCCACCGAGCGCGGCGAGGCGCCCAGCTGGCATCCCGATGCCCGCTACTTCCGGGTGCTCGACGGCGCCAGTGGGGAGCCCCTGGCGGCGTTCTACCTGGATCCCTACAGCCGGCCAGGCAGCAAGCGGGGCGGCGCCTGGATGGATGAGTGCCTGCGCCGCTCCCGCAGCCGCAGCGGCGATCCGGTGCTGCCGGTGGCCTACCTGATCTGCAACCAGAGCCCGCCGGTGGGCGCCACCCCCAGCCTGATGACCTTCGACGAAGTGGAGACCCTCTTCCACGAGTTCGGGCACGGCCTCCAGCACATGCTCACCACGGTGGAGCGCCCCCAGGCCGCCGGCATCAACAACGTGGAGTGGGATGCGGTGGAGCTGCCCAGCCAGTTCATGGAGAACTGGTGCTACGACCGCGCCACCCTGATGGGCATGGCCCGCCACTGGCAGAGCGGGGACCCTTTGCCCGAGGCGGAGTACCACAAGCTGCTGGCGGCCCGCACCTTCATGGGCGGCAGCGCCACCCTGCGCCAGCTGCACTTCGCCCTCACCGATCTGCGTCTGCACAGCTGCTGGACGCCGGACGGCGGCCGCAGCCCGGAGCAGCTGCGCCGGGAGGTCGCCGCCACCACCACCGTGCTCGAGCCGATCGCGGAGGACAGATTTCTGTGCTCCTTCAGTCACATCTTCGCCGGCGGCTACTCGGCTGGGTACTACTCCTACAAGTGGGCCGAGGTGCTCAGCGCCGACGCCTTCAGCGCCTTCGAGGAGGCCGGGCTGGATGACGAGGACCAGGTGGTGGCCACGGGCCGCCGCTTCCGCGACACGGTGCTCAGCCTCGGCGGCAGCCGCTCGCCGGCGGAGGTGTTCGAGGCCTTCAGGGGCCGGCCGCCGAGCCCCGAAGCCCTGATCCGCCACTCCGGCCTGGCTGCGGACCCGGCCTGAAGGCCCTGTCACCCCGCGCCGGCCCGCCGCTCATGGCCGCAGCAGCTCGGCCACGATCGGCTCCAGACCCGCCGCTGTGGTGATCAGCTGCTGGTGATGCCAAACCGGCAGCCGTCGTCTGGGCCCGCAGGGCAGCACGCCGGTCCAGCTCGGCACCACCATCTGGTCACTCAGGCACCAGAAGCTGGTGCACTCCACCTGCTGCAGCCCGGCGGAGTCGCTGTTGAGCCGCCGCAGCAGGGCACTGCCCGGACGCAGATCGGCCACCGTGGCCAGCCAGCGCCGCGGCCAGGGCAGCGCCAGCAGGCTGCCGTGCTGCGGACTGCCGACGCTGATGAAGCGCCGGGTGCGACCGCCGCCGGCCAGCAGCTGAATCCAGGCGCGGGCGATCACTCCGCCCAGGGAGAAGCCGAGCACATCCACGGGCTGGTGAGGCCCGAAGGCCTCGCTCACCGCCTCTGCCAGCTGCGCAGCCAGCTCCAGCACGGGCCGATTCCCCAGACCGTGCTCAAGGTGGGGCAGGAGCAAGGGTTCGCGGCGGCCCTCCAGGCGCGCCTGCAGCCTGCGGAACAGGCCGGGCGTGTCCCACAGACCATGCACCAGCACCAGCGGTGGAGGGCTGGGCCATGGCGCGGCGGCGGCAGGCGGAGCTGAGGAGGCTGACAAGGAGGGGCATTGGTGGATAGAGAATTGCCGGCCAGGTCGCCCTGAGCCGGCCAGGCCAGGATGGCGCCATGAGCGGCCGCGTCCACCCCTGCCCCGATGGCACCCCCCCGGGCGCCCCCGCCGAGGCCTCCCCCCTCGCCGAGGCTTCAGCCGTCGCCGAGCTCTCAGCCATCGCCGAGGCCTTCGCCATCCCCGTTCCGGTGCGGCACCTGTCAGCGCTGGGCAATGGCAACGTCAACGACACCTTCCGGCTGCAGGCCGCCGACGGCCGGCACTACGTGTTGCAGCGCCTCAACCGTGAGGTGTTCCCCAGGCCGGATCTGGTCATGGGCAACATCGCCCGGCTCGGCGAACACCTGGACGGCCGGCCCCTCAACCTGGAGCACAGTGGACGCCCCTGGGAACTGCCGCGGCTGGTGCCCACCCGCGACGGCGGCGGCCGCTGGCTGCAGCGCGACGGCCAGGCCTGGCGTCTGCTCACCCATGTGGACGACGCCATCAGCCACGACACGGTGCGGGATGCGGACCATGCCCGCGAGGTGGGCCGAGCCCTGGGGCGCTTTCACCTGCTGATTCATGACCTGCCCTGCGACCAGCTGGCCGACACCCTGGAGGGATTCCACGTCACTCCCCGCTACCTGCAGGCCTACCGCAGCGTGCTGGCCAGGCAGCCGCCCGGGGCCGGCTGTCAGGGCAGCCGCTGGTGCCACGCCTTCGTGGCGCAGCGGCTGCAGCTGGCACCGGTGCTGGAGCGGGCCCGCGACCGGGGCCTGCTGCGGCTGCGGCCGATCCACGGCGATCCGAAGGTGAACAACGTGCTGCTGGATCGGCGCAGCGGAGAGGCTGTGGCCCTGGTGGATCTGGATACGGTCAAACCAGGGCTGGTGCAGTACGACATCGGCGACTGCCTCCGCTCCGGCTGCAATCCTGCCGGGGAGGACGCCAACGATCTGGCGGCGGTGCGCTTCGATCTCACCCTCTGTCGGCCGATGCTGGGCGGCTACCTGGAGCTGGCGAGGCCCTGCCTGAGTGCGGCCGACCTCGACCACATCGCCGTGGCGGTGCGCCTGATCGCCTTTGAGCTTGGCCTGCGCTTCTTCACCGATCATCTGGCCGGGAACCGCTACTTCAGGTGCCGCCACCCCAACCACAACCTGGAGCGGGCCCTGGTGCAGTTCAGGCTCACCGAGAGCATCGAAGCGCAGCAGCAGGCGATCGCGAAGCTGGTTGAGGAGTTGCGGTGAGCGCAGCGGCGGCAGGGGAGCCGTTGCCTCTGGCAGCCGAGCTGCAGCCCTTCAGGGTGCAGGCAGGGGCTGGGGCCCGGCCTTCAGCCCTGCAGCTCCTGGCCCGGGCCGAGCGCAGCGGCGCCGAACTGCAGCTGAGCTACGCGCTCAGCGGTCCCGTGGGGCTGCTGGCCATTCCCCCCCTTGCCCCCTCGCCCCAGCGCCGGGACGGGCTCTGGCAGCACACCTGCCTGGAAGCCTTTCTGGCCGTGGGAGGGCAGGAGCCCTACTGGGAGCTGAACCTGGCCCCGGCGGGTCACTGGAACCTCTACCGGCTGGACGGCTACCGCCGCAACCTGCGGGCTGATGGCTGCCTCAGCGCCCTGCCCATGGAGGTGGAGGGCTCAGCCAACAGCTTCGGGCTGCGAGCCACCCTGCCCCTGCCGCCGGATCTGGCGGCGGCGGCGCAGCTGGACCTGGCGCTCACGGCCGTGCTCAAGCACCGGGACGGCGGCCTCAGCTACTGGGCCCTGGCCCATCCTCCAGCCCAGCCCGACTTCCACTGGCGCGGCGGATGGCGACGCTGCCATTGAACCCCGGCACAGGGGCGGCACACTTGCGCAGCTCAAGGGTCACGGGCAGCGGTCCGTGGCATTCGCTGATCAGCTCCAGGATGCACTGGCCGTAGTGCTCCAGGGTGTGGCAGCGGATGCGGCTGGCCTGCCGCTGCAGGGCCGCGATCAGCACGCCGTAATCCAGCGTGTCCGCCAGCCGGTCGCTGCGACCTGCGGCCCTGGGATCCACGCCGAGCTCCAGATCCAGTTCGAACCACTGGCCCTGGTCGCGCTCGAAGTCCAGCACGCCCACATGCGCCCACAGCCGCAGACCCCGCACCAGCAGGCTGCCTGAAGAGGTACTCACAGCGGCAGGGAGCGGTGGCTGAACCGGCGGCTGCCACTGGTGTAATCGCCGGCGACGTGACCCTCGCCCCGCAGCCGGTAGCGGTAGGTCACCAGCCCCTCCAGTCCCACCGGTCCGCGGGGAGGCAGGGTCTGGGTGCTGATGCCCACCTCGGCGCCGAAGCCGTAGCGGAAACCGTCGGCGAAACGGGTGGAGCAGTTGAGGTAGACCCCGGCACTGTTCACGGCCGCCAGAAAGCGGTCCGCCGCCAGTGGGTCGGTGGTGCAGATGGCATCGGTGTGGCGCGAGCCGTAGGTGGCGATGTGCTCAAGGGCGGCCGTCAGGTCGGGCACCACCTTCACCGCCAGGATCAGATCGGAATACTCGGTGCGCCAGTCCTGTTCGCTGGCGGGTCGTGGCACCCCGAGGGCGCAGGCGGCCGGATCGCCGCGCAGCTCCACGCCGGCGGCGGCGAAGGCCGCCACGGCCGCCGGCACGAACAGCGGTGCCATGGCCTGATGCACGAGCAGGGTCTCGATGGCGTTGCAGGCCGCCGGATAGTGGGTCTTGGCATCGATCGCCACCCTCAGGGCCTGATCCGGATCCACCTGCCGGTCCACATAGAGGTGGCAGATGCCGTCGGCATGACCGAGCACGGGGATGCGGGTGTGGTCCTGGATGAAGCGCACCAGCTCGTTGGACCCGCGGGGGATGATCAGATCCACCAGCCCATCGAGGCGCAGCAGGCCCAGGCTCTCCTGGCGGCTGGTGAGCAGCTCCAGGGCGCTGGGGTCCACGGCGCTGGCGGCCAGCCCCTGAGCGAGGGCGCGGGAGATCGCGCCGCAACTGGCGGCGGCCTCCCGCCCGCCCTTGAGCAGGGCGCCGTTGCCGGAACGGATCGCCAGCGAGGCGATCTGCATGAGCGCATCGGGACGGGCCTCGAAGATCACCCCGAGCACCCCCACGGGCACCGTCACCCGCTCCAGCACCAGCCCCTGATCCAGTTCGGTGTGCAGCTGACGCCGGCCCACGGGATCCGGCAGGGCGGCCACCTGGCGCACCCCGCCGATGGCGGCATCGAGCTTGGCGGCATCGAGCTTCAGGCGTGCCAGCAGGGCCGGCGCCACCCCAGCACTGACGGCAGCCTCCAGGTCAGCGCGATTCGCGGCCAGGATCACCTGCCGCTGCGCCTGCAGGGCGTCGGCCATGGCCTCCACCGCCGCGCGGCGGTGGCCATCCTGCAGCTGCGCGAGGGCCGTGGCACTGCGGCGCACGGCGGCAGCACGCTGCAGCAGCTCGGGGCCGGGGTCGGGAACAACGGCGGTGGGGGGCGCTGACGTGCTGCTCATGGGGGCCATCATCCCAACCGGCCGGCTGCATCCGGCGCCAGGCGATCGAGGGCCAGCCGCGCCGCGCCCAGGCGGCCGGCACCATTGCCAAGGGCGCAACGCTCGATGCGCAGCTCCTCCCGGCTCACCGCCAGCACCCGCTCGCGCACCTGCTCCCAGACGGCGGGCAGGAAGTGCTCGCTGGCGGCGCTGAGGCCCCCACCGATCAGCACCAGTTCGGGGGTGAACAGGTAGAGCAGGGAGCTCAGGGCCGCTCCCAGCCGCTCGCCATAGGCCCGCCACACCGCCCGGGCTGTGGCATCACCGGCATCGGCTCGGCGGCACAGCTCGCGCGGATCGAGGGCACTGAGGCGGGCCAGTCCGGCCCTGCCGCAGTAGCTCTCCAGGGAGCCCCGGTTGCCGCTGTTGCAGGGGGGACCATCGGGCTGAATGCCGATCAGCCCGGGCTCGGCCGCCGCGCCGCGATGGCCGCTGAACAGGCGCCCTCCCAGCAGCACCGCACCTCCCACCCCGGTGCCGAGGGTCAGCAGCACCACATCCCCGGCCCCGCGGGCCGCGCCCTGCCAGAGCTCGCCGATGGCGGCGCAGTTGGCGTCGTTGGCGCAGGTGACGCGCCGCTCCAGCAACGGCTCCAGCCAGTCGGCCAGGGGCACATCGCGCCAGCCGGGCAGGTTGATGGCGATGCGGGCCACCCGGCCGTGCCGATCACAGGGGCCCGGGTGGCCCACCCCCACCAGGGGGGCCAGGCGATCCGGATCGAGCCGCTGCACCGCCTCGGCGATGGTCACTGTCACGGCCCCGGGCATGGCCGGCCGGGGGGTGGCCACCTCCAGAGCCTGCAGCACCGTGCCCCGGCGGTCGAAGCGCGCCAGCTTGATCGCCGTGCCCCCCAGATCCACACCGATCACCTGATCCGCCGCCTGGGCTGCCGTCATCTCAGAAGCGGAAGAACACCTGCAGCTGGGTCTGCCACGCCCCCTGGGCGTCGAGGGAGCCCTGCAGATTGAGCAGTTCGGAAGCGCGGAAGGTGAGGTTGACCTGGGGAGGCACATCGGAGCGGTTGGGCGCGGCGATCACCGAGAAGTTGAACTGGGGGCTCACGTCCACCCCCACCTCGGTGGCCAGCACGAGCTGGGGCGGTACCCGGCCCGAGCGCCGGTTGGAGTCGTTGTCCACCCGCTGGCTTACGAAGGCCGGGTAGAGGGCGAAGCTGAGGCGCTCACCGAAGGCTTCCCCCAGGGTGCCGAGCAGCGGCGAGAGCAGCGTCTGGCCCACCACCGTGGCCAGGGCCGTGCCGGCAGCCGATCCACCGAGGCCCGCCAGGGAATTGCCGCCGATGAGCGCCAGCAGCCGATCCTCCGGCAGCGGAGGCGTGCTGCGCAGGCTGATGCCGTCGGCCACGCGGTTGGCCGGGCCGCTCACGGACAGGAAGACCTGCACCAGATTGAGCTGATCGAGAGAACTGACGCCGCTGCGCCGCTCCTCCTGGCTGATCGCGGTGGCGTTGATCGAGGAGCCGGCGCTGCCGCTCACAACTCCCGGAGCGATCGTGTCCGAGACGCGGGTGCGCAGGGTGATGTCGAGAAATGGCACCAGCCCCAGCGAGGGTGCGAACACAGCCACGTTGGGAGAGTTGCGGTCGAGATAGAAATTGGTGGTGAACAGATTCAGCCGACCCCGCTCCAGCTTCACCACCCCCCGCGCCTCGAGGTCAGGGCTGAGAGGGCCGTCGATGCGCAGGTTGCCGGAGGTCTTGAAATCAGCCAGCTGGGGGATCACCACGCTGAAGTCGGGGCCCAGGCTCACCCGCAGGCCCCGGAAGTCGAGAAAGCGCACGTTCGGCACCAGGGCGCGGAAGTCCTCGCCCTCCCGTTCCTGCAGCTCCGGGCCGAGCAGCACCAGGGGCTGCTGGAAGTCCCACCGCTGCTCGGCCAGCTCCGGCACCGAGGCCACGGTCTGAACGCCACCCTCCTCGCCGGCCAGGCGCCCCGGCTGCACGTTCACCAAGCCCTTGGCAAGGGCCAGGCTGCCGCCCACCTCCAGGTTGGTCAGGCTGCCGCCCACCTGCAGGTCGCCGTCGATGGTGGCCTGCAGCCGCGGCTGGCGAAAGGGCATGTCCGCCACCGCGATGGCCAGCTGGGCGGGCTCGCCCTCGGCATCCCGGTGGGGGCTGAACAGCCCCAGGCTGCCACTGCCGCTGACACGGCCCTCGGCGCCCACCCGGGCTGTGAACTCCTCCAGCAGCAGCTGCTCGAAGTCGAACAGCAGCGTGGCCTGCAGCTCCTCCACCTCCTGCCCCAGCAGCGCCAGCCGGCCATCCTGGAGACGCAGGAAGCCATTGGCAATCGGGCTGTTCAGACTGCCCCGCACCAGCAGCTGCAGGTCGGCGGACCCCTCCTCCCACACCAGAGCCGGCTGGGCCAGCCGGCTGAGGAAGATCAGCCCGTCGTCACGGCTGGTGAGGCGCAGCTCGATCCCCTCCTCGGCCGGATCGAGGGGCAGCCGGCCCGCCAGGTCGATGCCGCTGCCGGCCCCGGCGGCGCGCAGGGCCACATCCACCTGGAGGCTGTTGCCCGCCAGCTGCACACTGCCGCGCTCCAGCGCCAGCTCGGTCTCGCCCAGGGTCGCGTCCTCGAGGGTCAGCTCCAGGGCCAGCTCCGGATCCTGCCCCGAGGCGAGGCGGTAGCGCCCCTTGGAGGAGAGGGTGCCGCGCAGCTCCTCGGGCACGGGCGTGAACAGGGCCAGCAGGGCCAGGGGCACGCCGGAGAACGCGAAGCTGCCGGAGCCCATCCGCACCGGCCCGGTGAACTCCAGCTGCAGCGGCTCCAGCGTGAGGGCCTGGTCGCGGTCCTGGCCCGGGAACCAGAGATGGCCCTGCACGGAGGCATCGATGCGGGTGTCGGCCAGCCTGGGCCCGCTCAGCTCGGCCTCCAGATCGAAGCGCGCCGCCACCTTCTCGAGGCGCTCCGCCGGGGTGAGGCGTTCGCGCTGGTCCACCAGCGCCTGACGCAGGCGGGCATGGGCCTGGTTGAGCGCCGCCAGCTGGTCGTCGATGCTGCCGCCGAGGGTATCGATCAACAGGGTGCCGAGGTCGGCGGCGCTGCCGGGGTCGGGGCCCGGCTCGCCGCGCCAGCGCGGCCAGGCCTCCAGCAGCCGCCGCACCAGGCCGTCATCGAGATCCCGCCCCTGCAGGTGCGCCACGTACTCCCCCTGCCAGCGGCCGCTCCAGTCCAGATCCAGCTCACCGCCCCCCTGGGCCAGGATCTGACCTTCGGCCCGGTAGCGGCGGTCGCGGTAGCTGCCCTCCAGGGCCACGCGCTTGGCCGCCACTCCGAGCACCGCGGGCTGATCGAGCTCCACCCGGCCCCGGAAGGCCAGGGGCTGGAGCTCGAGCACGCCGTCACCGCTGAGCCCTCCCCGCAGGGGCCGCAGCTGGGCACCGGGCCCCAGGGCCAGCTGCACTCCCTCCAGGGGGAAGTTCCGGGCGGTCCAGTCGTAGGCACGCGGACTGCCCTGCAGGGCCAGCTGGCCTGAGCCGCGGCTCAGGCTCACGGCCACCGGCACCCAGCGCCGGTCCAGCCTGGCCTCCAGCCGCCCCTGCGGCTCCTGGCCGCGGCTGGCGAGGCGCAGCCGGCCGCCACCGGCGGGATCGCCGAACCAGTTGCCCGACCAGGTTTCCGCCACCAGCAGCGGGCCGGCACCGGGCTGATCCAGGCGCAGAAAGAACTCGGGGGTGAGGCCGCTGAGGGGCCCACGGATCGTGCCCTCGGCATCGACCACCCCCCGCAGATCGGCACCGAGGAGCGGGCTGAGCCGGGGCAGCGGATAGCGGTCGAGGCGCAGGCTCAGATCCAGCGCACCGCTGCGCAGCCCCTGGCCCGCAACCAGGCTGAGCGGCAGGCTGCCGCGGCCGGAAAGATGGGCGCTGGCGAGCTGATCGAGCAGCAGCCGCTGATCGCGCCAGCGCAGGCTGGCCTGCCAGGGTCCCAGCAGGGGGTTGCTGGCCTGACTCACCCGGGTGCTCAGCTGCGGCCGGCTCCAGGAGCCCGCCAGTCGCAGGCTGCCGCGCAGCTGGGAGCCCACCAGCTCGGGCCCCACCCCTGGGGGCAGGGGCAGATCGGCCGGCGCCAGCTGCCAGTCACCGCTCAGCACGGGATCGGGCGTGAGCGCCCCGCGGGCCCACAGCCAGGAGCGCCCGGAGCTCAGTTCGAGCTGTTCAAGCAGCAGCTTGTCGGGCTGCCAGCGGGCCTGCAGGCCGAATTGACCGCTGCGCTCGCCCCAGCTCCAGCCACTCTGCGCCAGGGTCACGGTGGTGCCCTGACAGCGGAGCCGGGGGCGGTCCAGCAGCAGGGCGGGCTGGCTGGCCTGCGCACGCCAGCTCACCGGGCCCATGCGCAGCTCACCTTGACAGCGAGGCTTGCCGGCTTCCCAGGCCAGCTGGAGCTGGCCGTCCACCCGGCCGTCCACCACCCCGCCCGCCGCCACCAGGGCGGCGGGCCACTTCAGGGCCACACCGCGACTGCTGAGCCGGCCCTGCCAGCGGTTGGCACGCCAGTTGCCACCACCCCGCAGCTGCAGGCTGCCGGCGTTGCTGAGGGCCGAATCCCCCGGGCGCAGCTGGAGCAGGCCGGAGGCCTGGTTGCGCTGGGGCTCGATCACCACACTGCCGCGCAGCGTGAGCTGGCTGTGCACCCCGGCCCGCTCGATCCGCACCAGGGCCGGCTGGGGCAGACGCACACGGGCCACCAGCCCGGGCGGTTCAGCGCTGGGGTCGGCGGCGGGCAGACGCCAGTAACTGCCCTGAGCGTTGGGGCGCAGATTCGCCTCCACCCCCTCCAGATTCACCTCCAGCACCGGCAGGCGGCGGCGCAGGCTGGCGATCGGATCCAGGCGCAGGCCGATCCCGGCCAGCTCCACCCCGGAGGGATGGGACGGCAGGGAGCGCACCCGGCTGGCACCCAGCCTCAGCCCCTGCCAGCCGAGGCCGCGAAACACACCGAGCTCCACAGGCTGGCCCAGGCTGGAACTGAGCTGGCGCTCCACGCCGGGCTGCAGGCGCCGGTAGGCCTCCGCCGCCAGGCGGTTGAGGGAGAAGACCAGGGCCGTGGCCGAGCCGCCGGCGAGGGCCACCAGGAGCAACGGCGCGGCTGCCCGCTGCAGCGCAGAGCGGGGGCGGGATGAGGGCTGACTGTCGGGTTCCGGGGGGGACGGCGGAGAGCCCTGAGGTGGCAACTCCGCCATGAACCTGGAGACGCCAAGATCGCCAAGGCCGAAATATAACGGCGTTGCCAAGGGCTCCCCGGGGCGCCTGCGGGCTCATCGATCGCGCACCCTGGCAGGCTGCATCAGGCTTTCCCCGCCCTGGGCCCATCGAGGCCGGCAGCCCAATGCTCCTGCCCGCGGGCACCCCCCAAGAGCACCCACCAAGAGCACTCCCATGAGTCCCTCCCCATGAGCACCGATCCGATCCTGTTCGTGGCCGGCCAGTGGCTGGGCGGCGCCGGCGCTGTGCTGGCGGTGATCACCATCGCCGCCTTCCTGCTCGGCTGGGGCACGCGCTTCCGTCTGGTGGGGATCACCAGCTTCACGGTGCTGCTGGCGCTGTCCTGCCTGGCCTTCGCCGTGAGCTACCGGCCCCGGGTGACCGTGCAGGGGGCCGTGAGTGTGCCGATGGTGTTCGACAACGGCAGTGATCTGGTGGTGGCCGCCGCGCCGGCCGGCATGGATGAGCGAACCGCCCGGGCCACAGTGGAGCAGGTGGCCCGCAATCTCAGCGGCAGTGGCCGCACCATTCCAGGCGGCATCGTGCGGGTGCGGCTGCGCGGAGTGGAGCGGCTCGCACCTGGCCTCAGCCGCCCCCGGGTGGTGGCCGAGGCCAGCCGCAACTTCGCCGATGGCAGCGTGACCGTGGTGGCCGCGCCGGCGGCAGCGTGAACCTGCCGGCCCTGCAGCTGCCCGCCCACGCCGCCGCCGAGGGCCGCCTGCTGGAGAGCGAGGGAGTGCGCAGCTGGCAAGCCCTGGCTGAGCTGAACGATGCCCTGCTGCGCCGGCTTGCCAGCGAGGGTGGTGTCAGCGAACCCACCCTGCGGCGTCTGCGCGGGCAGGCCCGCCTGGTGGTGGAGGCCGGGCTTCAACCCGCCCAGGCAGCCCTGCTGCTGCATGCCGGGATCGCCGATGCCCGGGGGCTGGCCTCTGCCGACCCCCAGCAGCTGTGGGTGCAGACCGGGCGGCTGCAACGGCGGCTCACCGGCCAGGCCGTCAGCCCACCAGACCTGGCCACCCTTCAGGCCTGGATCCAGCGGGCTCGCCGGGCCGCAAACTGACCCCATCGCGGCAACGGCGGGCTGGCCCCGCTCTGGAATACCAGCAGTTGCGGAGAGGTCGTGGCCGATTTCCACCACCCCCAGCCGCCCCTGCGGGCCGCCGGCCGTCATCCCGCAAGGCTGGCGTCGCTGCTGCTGCTGGCGGCAGGCCTGTCGCTGATGGTGCCCCTGCCAGCGCTGCAGGCCCAGTCAGGGCTGCTGCAATCGGTGCGGCGGGATCCCGCCAAGGCCAAGGCGATCTGCCGCCAGCTCAAGGAGATGAACAAGCAGGGCGTGTCCTACACCAGCAAGCGCGCCACCCGCACGATCGCCGCCCAGGAGGGGCTCAGCCTGATGGATGCCGAGGTGCTCACCACCTACGTGGTAGGCATTCACTGCCCCGACGTCACCTGAGCGGCCCGTCCGTGATCTGGCAGGACAGCTGGCTGACCTGCCGCGACGGCGTGCGGCTGGTGAGCCGCATCTGGCAGCCGGCTGGTGCAGGCCACTGGCCGGTGCTCCTGATGCGCCAGCCCTATGGGCGTGCCATCGCCTCCACGCCCACCATCGCCCATCCGGGCTGGTTCGCCCGCCAGGGGTTTCTGGTGGTGGTGCAGGACGTGCGCGGTCAGGGCGACTCCGAGGGCAGCTTCAGTGGCTTCGCCCAGGAGGCCCGTGACGGCGCCGACAGCCTGCGCTGGGCCCGGCAGCTGCCCGCCGGCAATGGCCGCGTGGGCATGTACGGCTTTTCCTATCAGGGCCTCACCCAGCTGCTCAGCGATGCCGATGACCCCGCGCAGCTGCCGGACTGCCTGGCGCCGGCGATGGCGGGGCTTGACGAGCGGCGTCACTGGGCCAGCAGTGGTGGGGCTCACTGGTGGGCTCTGGGTCTGGCCTGGGGTTTGCAGCTGGCGGCGCTGCAATGCCGGCGGCGGCGGGATCACCAGGGCTGGCGACAGATCCGCCGCAGCCTCGAGACCCACCGTTTCCTGGAGGAGGGTCCGGCACTGCTGGAGCGCCTGGATCCCCAGGGCATGGCCCTGCAATGGCTGCGCCTGGATGCCGCTGATGCGCAGGGCTGGGTCCGGCATCAGCCGCCACCGGCCCTGTGGAGCCGGCCGATGCTGCTGCTCGGGGGCTGGCATGACCCGCACCTGGAAGGGGTGCTGGAGCTCTGGCAGCGGGCGCAGGGAGCTGGCGGCGCGCCCCTGTTGCGCATCGGCGCCTGGACCCATCTCGACTGGGGCGACGGCGCTGATGCCCTGCTGCTGGCCTTCTTCCGCCGCCATCTGCAGGGGCGCCCCGGAGCCGACGACGCCTGGGCCCCGGTGGTGGTGCAGGATCCGCGCGAGGGCACGTGGTGGCGGCTGCCGCCGGCTCAGCCCGGTGGCGAGGTCTCCAGGCCGCAGGCTGGGCGGCGCTGGTGGCTCAGGGGCCAGGATCTGGTGACGGCCCCGCCAGGGCATGAGCAGGCGGACGCGAGCGGCCAGCAGAGCGGCCAGTCAGCTGAGCCGGACGCCCCGCGCTGGCTGGTGCACGACCCCTGGCGAGCGGTGCCGGGCCGCGGCGGGCACCTGGGCCTCGATCCGGGACTCTGCGAGCGGGGCGATCTGGACCGGCGCCGGGATGTGGTCTGTTTCACCAGTGCCCCCCTGGAGAGTCCCCTGAGGCTGCTGGCCCGGCCGTTGCTGCGGCTGCAGGTGAGGGCGGATCAGCCTGGATTCGATCTCTGCGCCGCCCTGGCGCGTGTCGGCCCCGATGGCGTCGTGCAGCAGCTCAGCACCGGGATCAGGCGCTATCGGGGGGCAATCTGTCTGGAGGCCCTCGAGCGCCAGGTGCAGTTGCAACCCCTGCTGCTGCACCTGAGGGCGGGGGAGCGGCTGCGGTTGTCGCTTGCCGCCGCGGCCTGGCCCCAGGTGGCGGTCAATCCCGGCACCGGCGCTGACGCCTGGGGCGGCTGCGGGCCGGAGCATCGGGTGATCAGCCTGGAACTCCAGACCGGCGCTGCCGAACTCACCCTGGAGCCGTTGGCGGGCCTGGATCCTGGGGCAAACTGTGGCGACCCGCATCCCGCTCCCTGATGCAGCCCGTCCTGATCCCCCGCTGCGCCGCACTGGTTCTTGGTCTGACGGTGGGTGCGCTGCTGGGCAGCGCACCAGGTGCCGCCCTGGCCCAGCCGGCGGCGGCCCAGCCATCCCAGAGCGGCGCGGCCAGCGCTGAGCGGCTGAGCGTGGCCGAGGCCCGCGCGGCGGCCAACCGGATCCTGGCGGCGGTGCAGACCCGCGACCCCGAACTGCGTTACAGCCAGTTCTCCGACCCGCTCAAGGCGATCACCACTCCCGCCCTGGTGGCGGAGCGGATCAGCAGCGAGCCGCGGCTGCTGAGCTGGCAGCTGCTGAGCGTGCGTGGCGGCCTGAGCACCACCACGGTGGAGGCGAGTCTGGAGACATCGGACGGCACCCGCGACCTGTTCATGGTGCTCGACCCGAAAGGCCGCCTCGATGCTTACCACTTCGACCTCACCGATGCCAGGCCGTCCCAGGTGGCTGGCGAGTTCGTTCGGGCCCTCAGCGCCGGACAGTTCGCCACGGCCCAGAGCTTTCTGAGCCTGCCCATGCAGGCGGACTTCAGCGCCGCCGTGCTGCGGGACCGCTGGCGCCAGCTGCAACGCCAGACCGGTGACTTCGTGGCGGTGCGCCGGGTGGTGGAGGCCGACAGCAGCGACGGGGCCCAGTTGGTGCTGGTGAACACGGAGTTCGCCGAGGTCACCGACTCGCTGTTCGTGATCCTCAACACCAACAACGAAATCGTGGGGGTGAACTTCCCGATCGATCCGGTGCGGCCCCGCCGTTTCGCCCGCGACAGCCAGGCAGGCCCCCAGCCCTGAGGCCAGAGCCAGGCGCGGGAGCGTTCCGGGAGCCGCCCTAAGCTCCGTCTGCCAAGCCGATCTGCCATGCCCGTCCCCACTCTCGACTGGATGGTGGAGGACGCACAGCGCCTGGCGGAATGCCGCCACGATCACCCCTTTTCCCTGCTGGGCCCCCAGCCCCTTGAGGGGGGCGGCTGGGTGGTGCGGGTGTGGATGCCGGAGGCCGAGCGGGTGGAGGTGCTGCTCGGCTCCGGGCGTCACGCCACCAGCACGCCCCATCACCCCTGGATCTTCGAGGCGACCCTGCCCGAGAACCCCGGCAGCAGCTACCGGGTATGGGTGGATCGGGGCGGCATCCAGCATGAGACCCACGACCCCTGGTGCTTCCGCCAGGAGTGGATGGGGGAACTGGACCGTCACCTGTTCGCCGAGGGCAACCATCACCACGTCTGGCGGCGGCTGGGGGCCCACCTGTGCGAGCGCGACGGCGTCAGCGGAGTGATGTTCTGCCTCTGGGCGCCCAACGCCCGCAGCGTGGCAGTGCTCGGCCCCTTCAACAGCTGGGACGGGCGCCACCATCCGATGCAGAGCCGCCTGGGCGGGCTGTGGGAACTGTTCATCCCGGCTCTGACGGCCGGGGCGATCTACAAGTACGAGATCCGCACCCAGGCGGGCCACTGCTACCAGAAAGCCGATCCCTACGGCTTCCGCCATGAGGTGCGGCCCGCCAACGCCTCGATCGTGGAGTCGCTGGGGGGCCACCCCTGGAGCGATCAGGCCTGGATGGCGGAGCGCGACAGCCGCAATCCCCTCGAGCAGCCGATCGCGGTCTACGAGATGCACCTCGGCAGCTGGATGCATGCCGCCGCCGATCAGCCCTATCGCGAACCCGACGGCACGGCGCGCCCGCCGGTGCCCGCCGCCGACCTCAAGCCCGGCGCGCGGCTACTCACCTACCCGGAGCTGGCTGAGCGGCTGATCCCCTACGTCAAGGCCCGCGGCTTCACCCACATCGAGCTGATGCCGGTGTCCGAGCATCCCTTCGACGGCTCCTGGGGCTATCAGGTGACCGGCTGGTATGCGCCCACCAGTCGCTACGGCAGCCCGCAGGAATTTCGTGCCTTCGTGGACCGCTGCCACAGCGAGGGCATCGGAGTGATCCTGGACTGGGTGCCGGGCCACTTCCCCAAGGACGCCCACGGGCTGGCGTTCTTCGACGGCGCTCACCTCTATGAACACGCCGATCCGCGCATCGGTGAGCACAAGGAATGGGGCACGCTGATCTTCAACTACAGCCGCAACGAGGTGCGCAACTTTCTGGTTGCGAACCTGATTTACTGGTTTGAGGAATTCCACATCGACGGTATTCGCGTGGATGCCGTGGCCTCGATGCTGTACCGCGACTACCTGCGACCCGATGGTGAATGGCTGGCCAATGAGCATGGCGGCCGCGAGAACACCGAGGCCGTGCACTTCCTGCAGCAGGCCAACCACGTGCTGTTTCAGCACTTTCCTGGTGCCCTCTCGATCGCCGAGGAATCCACCACCTGGCCGATGGTCACCCAGCCCACCCACACTGGCGGTCTCGGCTTCAACCTCAAGTGGAACATGGGCTGGATGCACGACATGCTCGATTACTTCGAGCTGGATCCGTGGTTCCGCCAGTTTCACCAGAACAACCTCACATTCTCAATCTGGTATGCCTACACAGAGAACTTCATGCTTGCCCTGAGCCATGATGAGGTGGTGCATGGCAAGAGCAACCTGCTCCACAAGATGCCCGGTGACGACTGGCAGAAATTTGCCAATCTGCGTGCCCTGCTCGCTTACATGTGGACACATCCTGGCAAGAAGACCATCTTCATGGGCATGGAATTCGGTCAGCGCTCGGAGTGGAATGTGTGGGGGGATCTGCAGTGGGACCTGCTGCAGTTCGAAGCCCACCAGGGCATCCAGCACCTGGTGGACGATCTCAACGCCTTCTACCGCTCGGAGCGGGCGCTCTGGGGTGATGACTTCAGCGAGTACGGCTTCCAGTGGATCGACTGCAGCGACAACCGCCACTCGGTGATCAGCTTCATGCGCCGCGAGAGCATCACCGGCCGCTGGCTTGTGGTGGTGGCCAACTTCACGCCCCACAACCATTCGAGCTACCGGGTGGGGGTGCCCATGGACGGCTTCTACGAGGAGGCCTTCAACAGCGATGCTGCGCGCTACGGCGGCAGCAACCTCGGCAACCTCGGCGGCACGTTCAGCCAGGCCTGGGGCATCCACGGCTACGAGCACTCCCTGGATCTGTGCCTGCCGCCGCTCGCGGTGCTGGTGTTCCGACGCGACGGGGCCCGCAGCCGCCCCGCCGTGCTGGCGGAGCAGGCCTGAGGGAATGGCTGTCCGCTAGGTTCCAGAACGCCCGCCACAGCTGCTCAATGGCCGAAACCGCCCCCCTGCTGCTGCGCGCCGCCCGAGGTGAGCAGGTGGAGCGGCCACCGGTGTGGATGATGCGCCAGGCGGGGCGCTACATGAAGGTCTACCGCGACCTGCGCGACCGCCATCCCGGCTTCCGTGAGCGCTCGGAGAATCCCGATCTCTCCCATGAGATCTCGATGCAGCCCTACCGGGCCTTCCAGCCCGACGGTGTGATCCTGTTCTCCGACATCCTCACGCCCCTGCCCGGGATCGGCATCGACTTCGACATCATCGAGAGCAGGGGCCCCGTCATCGAGCCCGCCATCCGCAGCCAGGCCCAGGTGGATGCCCTGCGGCCCCTTGAACCAGCCGAGGCGCTGCCGTTCGTGGGTGAGGTGCTGGGCCGGCTGCGGGCCGATGTGGGCACCGCCGCCGCCGTGCTCGGCTTCGTGGGGGCCCCCTGGACCCTGGCCGCCTACGCGGTGGAGGGCAAGAGCTCGAAGACCTACTCCGTGATCAAGGCGATGGCCTTCCAGGAGCCGGCGCTGCTGCATCAGCTGCTGGGCCACCTGGCCGATGCGATCGCCACCTACGTGCGCTATCAGATCGATTCGGGGGCCCAGGTGGTGCAGCTGTTCGATTCCTGGGCCGGCCAGCTGAGCCCGATCGACTACGACGTGTTCGCCGCCCCTTACCAGAAGCGGGTGATCGATCAGGTGAAGGCCACCCACCCCGACACCCCCCTGATCCTCTACATCTCCGGCAGCGCCGGCGTGCTCGAGCGCATGGCCGGCACCGGGGTGGACTTCATCTCACTCGACTGGACCGTGGACATGGCCGAGGGCTGCGCCCGCCTGCCCGGGCACCTCGGCGTGCAGGGCAATGTGGACCCGGGCCTGCTGTTCGGCACGCCGGAGGCGATCCGCGCGCGCATCCTCGACACGGTGCTCAAGGCCCGCGGCCGCCGCCACATCCTCAACCTCGGCCACGGCATCCTGCCGGGCACCCCGGAAGACAACGCCCGCGTGTTCTTTGAAACCGGCAAGGCCGTGAACGAACTGCTCGGAGCCGCTGCTTGAGCGCACCCGGCCGCGCTGGCGGGCTGGTGGAGCACCCGGTTGAGCGCATCCTGATCACAGGCGCCAGCGGCTGCGTGGGCCAGCACATCGCCCAGCTGCTGCTGCTGGAGAGCAGCGCTGAGCTGATGCTGCTGGTGCGCGATCCGGCCCGGCTCACGGCCGTGCCCCGCGAGCACCCGCGCATCACAGTGCTGGTGGGAGATCTGCGCCAGCTGGACCGTCATGCCGGCGCCGTCGCCAGCGCCACCCATGTGATCCACACCGCCACGGCCTGGGGCGATCCGGAGCGGGCCATGGCGGTGAATGTGCTGGCGGTGAAGCAACTGCTGAGCTTCACCAGCCCCGAGTGGCTGCAGCAGGTGATCTATTTCTCCACCGCCTCGGTGCTCGACCGCAACCTGCAGCTGCTGCCCGAAGCCCTCAGCCAGGGCACCGAGTACATCCGCACCAAGGCCCTCTGCCTGCAGCAGCTGGAGCGCCATCCGCTGGCGGACCGCATCGTGGCCATCTTCCCCACCCTGGTGTTCGGCGGGCGGGTGGATGGCGCCGGATCCTTCCCCACCAGCTATCTCACCGCCGGCCTGGAGCAGGGGAGCCGCTGGCTGTGGCTGGCGCGGTGGCTGCGGGTGGATGCCAGCTTCCATTTCATCCATGCCGCTGACATCGCCAGGGTGTGCCTGCACCTCGTCAACCAGCCCCAGGAGAGCAACCCCGAACCTGGCCAGGGCCGGGTTCGGCGCCTCGTGCTCGGCCAGCCGGCGGTGAGCGTCAACGCCACGGTGGCGCGGCTGGGGCGCTGGCGCGGCTGCCGGCTGCCGCCCTGGGGCCTGGCGATCCGTCCCTGGCTGGTGGAGACGCTGATCCGCCTGCTGCGGCTGGAGGTCACCCCCTGGGACCGCTTTTCGATCCGACAGCGCCACTTCGTGCATGAGCCGATCAGCCCGCCGGAACGGTTCGGGATCGTGAGCCATGCCCCCACCCTGGAGGCGGTGTTCGCGGACGCGGGTCTGCCCCGCCGCCGTCCCCTGGGAACACGCCTGTGGCAATTGTTTCGAACCTGAGCATCACCGAGCACCGGGCTGCAGCCAGCGTTTACGTTTGCCGGGACGACTTTGATCCCCAGCGCCCTTCCATGCGCCGATTTCTTTCCCTGATCGCTCTCTGCCTGGCATTGGTGCTGGGTGCAGCTCCCAGCTACGCCGCCGACGTGGCCCATGGCGGGCAGATCTTCTCGGCCAATTGCGCCGCCTGCCACATGGGTGGCGGCAACGTGGTGAACGCTGAGCGCACCCTCAAGCAGGAGGCCCTGGAGGCCTACCTGGCCAACTACAGCGCCGACCATGAGGCTGCCATCGCCTACCAGGTGTCCAACGGCAGGAACGCCATGCCCGCCTTCCTGGGCAAGCTCAGTGATGCCGACATCAACGATGTGGCCGCCTACGTCGAAGACATGGCCTCCAAGGGCTGGGCCTGACGCCCGAGCCCTGGCAGCAAACCACCACCCCGGCCCAGCCGGGGTTTTTTGCTGGCGTTCTACTGGCGGTTTCGCTGGCGAGCGGCCATCAGCCCAGAGCCCTGCGGGCCTCCAGCACCTCCAGGTAGAGCTCTTCAGGCACCTCGCGGATGTCGTATTCGCTCGGCAGCACGCCGTGCACATGGCGGTGCACGGCCATCCAGCAGTTGCGCTCCGGGTCGGCGCCGGTGCCATCGAACGCCTGCGAGGCCACAGCCAGGGTCTGGGCCAGCTCCGAGCCCGGGGCCTTGAGCTCGTTGGCTGGGGGCGGCTGGGACGCGTGATCCATGGAGGGGCTCCGCTCGGGCTGGCTGAAGGCACTCATCATCGCCGGCCAGCAGGGCAGCCGGGTCGGTTCCCCGCCGCCCCCGGGAGGGTGCTCCCACCCTGGGGGTGGAGCGCCGTACTCAGCCGTTCGGCCTGCCGGGGTGCCAGCGCCGGGGGGCATCCATAAGTTGAGAGGAATCCATCACAGCGGCCGATCGCCGGGAGGTTTCCGCATGCATCCCACCGCCGAACAGTTCACCGAAAAGGCCTGGGCCGCCATCGTCGCCGCCCAGCAACTGGCCCAGCAGAGGCGCCAGCAGCAGATGGAGAGCGAGCACCTGTTCGCCGCCCTGCTGGCTCAGCAGGGACTGGCGGGCCGGATTCTGGAGAAGGCCGGGGTCAATGTGGCCGCCCTGAACCAGGCGATCGAGACCTTCATCGCCGGCCAGGGAAGCCTCAGCGCCCCGCCCGACAACGTGTACCTCGGCAAGGGGCTCAACGGCGTGCTCGATCAGGCGGCCGAGCTCAAGTCCAGCTTCGCTGACAGCTACATCGCCATCGAGCACCTGCTGCTGGCCCTGGCGATCGACGACCGCTGCGGCAAGCAGCTGCTGACGCAGGCCGGCACCAGCGCCGACAAACTCAAGGAGGCCGTGCACGCCGTGCGGGGCAGCCAGAGCGTGACCGACCAGAACCCCGAGGGCACCTACGAATCCCTGCAGAAGTACGGCCGCGACCTCACCGCCGCCGCCCGCGAAGGCAAGCTCGATCCGGTGATCGGCCGTGACGAGGAGATCCGCCGCACGATCCAGATTCTCAGCCGCCGCACCAAGAACAACCCGGTGCTGATCGGCGAACCCGGCGTGGGCAAGACCGCGATCGTGGAGGGGCTGGCCCAGCGCATCGTCAACGGCGATGTGCCCCAGGCCCTGCAGAACCGCCAGCTGATCGCCCTCGACATGGGCGCCCTGATCGCCGGCGCCAAGTACCGCGGCGAGTTCGAGGAGCGGCTCAAGGCCGTGCTCAAGGAGGTCACCTCCTCCGAGGGGCAGATCGTGCTGTTCATCGACGAGATCCACACCGTGGTGGGGGCCGGCGCCACCGGCGGCTCGATGGATGCCAGCAACCTGCTCAAGCCGATGCTGGCCCGCGGCGAGCTGCGCTGCATCGGCGCCACCACCCTCGATGAGCACCGCCAGCACATCGAGAAGGATCCGGCCCTGGAGCGCCGTTTCCAGCAGGTGTTCGTGGATCAGCCCACCGTGGAAGACACGATTTCGATCCTGCGGGGCCTCAAGGAGCGCTACGAGGTGCACCACGGCGTGCGCATCGCCGACAACGCCCTGGTGGCCGCCGCGGTGCTGAGCAGCCGCTACATCGCCGACCGCTTCCTGCCCGACAAGGCCATCGACCTGATGGATGAATCAGCGGCGCGGCTGAAGATGGAGATCACCTCCAAGCCCGAGGAGATCGACGAACTCGATCGCCGCATCCTGCAGCTGGAGATGGAAAAGCTCTCCCTGGGCCGCGAATCCGACGCCGCCAGCAAGGATCGCCTGGAGCGGCTGGACAAGGAGCTGGCCGAACTGCGCGAGCAGCAGAGCACCCTCAATGCCCAGTGGCAGGCAGAGAAGAGCTCCATCGATGAGCTCAGCGCCCTCAAGGAGGAGATCGAGCAGGTGCAGCTGCAGGTGGAGCAGGCCAAGCGCAACTACGACCTCAACAAGGCCGCCGAGCTGGAGTACGGCACCCTGGCCGGGCTGCACAAGCAGCTGGCCGCCCGGGAGGCCGAGCTGGCCAGCGGCAGGGGAGACGGCAGCGAGAAAGCGCTGCTGCGCGAGGAGGTCACCGAGGACGACATCGCCGAAGTCATCGCCAAGTGGACCGGCATCCCGGTGGCGCGGCTGGTGCAGAGCGAGATGGAGAAACTGCTCCAGCTCGAGGAGCACCTGCACGAGCGCGTGGTGGGCCAGAGCCAGGCCGTCACGGCCGTGGCCGATGCCATCCAGCGTTCCAGGGCTGGCCTCAGTGACCCCAACCGCCCGATCGCCAGCTTCCTCTTCCTCGGCCCCACCGGCGTGGGCAAGACGGAGCTCTCCAAGGCCCTGGCCGCCCAGCTGTTCGACAGCGACGACGCCATGGTGCGCATCGACATGAGCGAGTACATGGAAAAGCACGCCGTGAGCCGCCTGATCGGCGCCCCTCCCGGCTATGTGGGCTACGAGGAGGGCGGCCAGCTCACCGAAGCCGTGCGCAGGCGCCCCTACGCCGTGATCCTGTTCGACGAGGTGGAGAAGGCCCACCCCGATGTGTTCAATGTGCTGCTGCAGGTGCTCGACGACGGCCGCGTCACCGATGGCCAGGGCCGCACGGTGGACTTCACCAACACGGTGCTGATCCTCACCAGCAACATCGGCAGCGCCTCGATCCTGGACCTGGCCGGTGATCCCGCCCGCCACGGCGAGATGGAGAAGCGGGTGAATGAGGCGTTGCGGGCCCACTTCCGCCCCGAATTCCTCAACCGCCTCGATGAAACGATCATCTTCCACAGCCTGCGGCAGGAGGAGCTGCGCGAGATCGTGGAACTGCAGGTGCAAAGACTGGCCCGCCGCCTGGAGGCCAAGAAGCTGGCCCTGGCCCTCAACGCCGATGCCCTCGACTGGCTGGCCGGGGTGGGCTACGACCCCGTGTACGGCGCCAGGCCCCTGAAGCGGGCGATCCAGCGGGAGCTGGAAACCCCGATCGCCAAGGGCATCCTGGCCGGCCGGTTCACACCGGACCACGGCATCGTGGTGGACGTGGCCGTCGATGGCAGCGATGGTCCGGAGGGCCGCCTGCGCTTCCGGCAGAGCGAGCCGGCCCAGCTGCCGCTGCTGGTCTGAGCTCAGGCGGCCAGGGCCGCCGCCAGGGCCGGGTCGCTGTGCCAGCTGAACAGGCCCTCCCGGGCCGGCTCGATGCCCAGCTCCAAGCGCAGCTCCTCGAGGTTCTGCTCCAGGCGCTCCGGCCAGTTCACGGGAAACAGGGGCTGGGCCTCCAGGCCCAGCTCCAGACCGCGGCTGATCATCTGGAAGGCATAGGCCGTTGTGCGGGCCTGCTCCCGGGGATCGTCCAGCTCTCCAATCGGCGTATCGGTGCGGAACCAGGAGGTGAGCAGGGCGATCAGATCGGTGAAGGCCAGCCCCGGATGGGAGAACTGGGCCACGCTGGCACTGATCACGCCGAGCTCCCCGTAGTTATCGAGGCTGAAGCCCGTGACGATGTGGTGGATGTCGTGGGTGGCGTACACCCGGTAGTTGATGTAATCGGCGTCACTCTCCAGATTGTTGAAGAAAGCCGGCTTTGGGAAGAAGTTGATGTCGTAGCCGAGGCTGGCCATCACCGTGCCATAGGTGTGGCCCAGGCTGCCCTTCGGCATCGCTCTGAGGGCTTCGAGGTTGTAAGGGGCGATGGGGCGGCGCTGCTCCACCCAGGCCCAGCTGGCCGGATCGCTCTGCAGCCGGCTCAGGCAGAGCTGCATCGGCCGCGAGGCCCGCAGCCGGTGCGAGAGCATGAACACGTTGTCTGCCGACTGGCCTGCCCCGACCGCCAGGTCGGCCAGATCGAGAAACTGCTGGATCGACTCGGCGCTGGCCACCCGATCGAGATAGCGGAAGCTCATGCCGGGGCTGCCAAAGGTGCAACGTTAGGAGTTGTCTGAGGACCGGCCCACAGGCTGGGCCGATCGGGCAGCGAACCTGCGGCATCCCCCAGTCCAGGAGGGACCCTGCCAGCCCACCGCCTCGCGGCTGCCGATGTGAAACCTCAGGCGAGCATTGGGACGGGGCTCAGGCGGCGGCGGTAGGTTGACCGCAGGGCCAGAGGCAGACCATGGACACCCGGAGGGCGAGCACGACGACCCTCCATCCGGCCGCGGCGACCGCCGACGCTCCCGCCGCCGATGTGGTTCTCAGCGGCGACCGCGCCCTGGAGGCCCTGCTCCAGGGGCGCATCATCCAGCTGCAGCAGGGCCTGCTCCAGCGCATCAGGGCGGCGCGCGCCACCGGCACCCCCACCACGGACGGGGAGCGGGCCAGCGACCGCGAGCAGGTCCATCAGCTGCGCACCGGCTTGCGGCGCCTGCGCTCGATCGCCGAGGCCTTTCCCGAGCACTGGCATGGTCCTGAGCCCGCGAGCCTGCGCCGCCTGGCCCGTCAGGCGGGCACCGTGCGCGACCTGGATGTGCTGCTGGAGGCACTTGAGCAGCAGAG
The DNA here is from genome assembly GCA_039818745.1 of Cyanobacteria bacterium J06638_7. Lineage (GTDB taxonomy): Bacteria > Cyanobacteriota > Cyanobacteriia > PCC-6307 > Cyanobiaceae > NIES-981. The sequence continues at coordinate 60,379 of JBCBTI010000001.1, read as the reverse complement.
CCCCGCGATTGGCGGGACCGAGGCCAAGGGGCTGCAGCGCCTGATCCGCCGGCTGCAGAAGCAGCGCGCCCGCTGCCGCCGCAAGCTGGCGAAGCGCCTGCGGCACCCGCCCCGGCACCTGCTCAGCCCCGTTCCACGGCCCGAAGCCAGCGAATGCCCAGCTCAGCAGGCAGGCACCGGCCCGGGCAGCAGCCCCCATCAGGCCCTGCCGCTGCTGCGGGCCAGCCTGATCCGCCAGCTGGCGGTGCTGCGTCTGCATCCGGGCTGGGGCCACGGGAATCGCCCCCGGGCCCACAGCCGCCAGGAATGCCGGCAGCATGAGCTGCGCAAGGCCTTCAAGCGGCTGCGCTACCAGCTGGAGCTGCTGGAGATCCTCCAGCCCGAGCTGCAGGAACGCCTGCACCTGCTCAAGCAGACCCAGACCAGTCTGGGGGTGTTGCAGGACCTGGTGATCTGGCAGGGACTGCTCAAGGGGCAGCTGAAAGGGTCACTCCGGCGCAACCTGCCCGAGCTCTCGAGCCGCTGGAGCCGCCTTGGAGACGACGCCTGGGCCGCGTGGTGCCGGCTGCGGCGGCAGTGGCTCGACGCCACCACCGGCATCGAGGCCTGGCAACGCTGGTTGCTGGAGTTGGAGCCGGGCGGCCGCTGAATCGGGATCAGCCCAGCCACTCCAGGGCGCTGACCAGAAGCACCAGCCCGAGGCTGGCCATCAGCGACAGCATGGAGGCGGTGGTCCACATGGCGCACTCCCGTGGGTGAGTTCAGCAAAGCGTCCCCTCACCGGCGCTGGCGTGACCGTTGCCACCAAGAGCCGGCCCCTCAGTCGAACAGGTCGGGATCGCTGACGATCACGTTCTCGAACAGGGTCTGGAAGTTGAGCCAGCCCGCCAGCGGGGTTCCCGTGCGCTCCCGGGTGTACTCCGCCCATTCGGGGCGAATCAGCTGGGGGGTGCCGGCGGCCTCCGCCAGCAGCTGACACTGGCAGCAGCGCTCCATGGCGATGAACCAGAACGCCGCCTCATCCACCGTGTGGCCCACAGTGAACAGGCCGTGGTTCTGGTGGATCGCTGCCTTGCCGGTAGGGAATGCCGCCGCGAAGCGCCTGCCGGCCTCTTCCTCCAGCACCACCCTGCCGCCGTCTTCCTGAACCAGCACATGGTCGCGGTAGAACATGCAGCTGTCCTGGGTGATCGGATCCAACAACCTCCCCAGACTTGAGAAGGCCTTGCCGTGGGGCGAGTGGGCGTGGGCGGCGGCCATGACCTCCGGCCGGCTGGCGTGCAGCGCCGCATGCAGCACGAAGGCGGCGCGGTTCGCGGGCCACTCACCAAGCACCACCTCACCGGCGTGGTTCACCAGCAGCAGGTCGCTCCTCCTCAGACGCCGGAAGGAGCGCGCGAAGGGATTGACCCAGAAGTGATCATCAAACTCGGGATCGCGCACCGTGATGTGGCCCGCCACCCCCTCGCCGAAGCCGAGCTGGCCAAACACCCGCAGGGCCGCCACCAGATGCTCCTGACGGTGGCGGCGTTCCTGCTCCAGCGTCTCGAACCGGGGTGGGCCCAGGGCCGCGAGGGGCTTGGGGGTGAGCGGGACCCCGCCGATGCTGGGGGACGACCTGGTAACGCCCATGGGTGCAACGCTTGCCCGGTGGGAATCATGGTGCCAGGCCGCGCAAGCGCCCTTGATCTGCTGCCGCATCCGCCCCGGCGATGCTGAGCGCCGCCCCCTGGACCGCTCTGGCCCTCTGGCCCTGGCCCTGGCAGTCACGACACTGGCCGCCGCGGCCGGTACGGTGCTGCAGAACGAGGCCATTCGCCGGAGCGATGGGGTGCATGTGATCGCCATCAAGCGGCTGGGCACCCTGATGGGCAGCGGCACCGGGGTGTTCGCCCTGGGCGCGGGCGAGGCCCTGCGTCGCCTGACGGCGGCGGCGTTGATGCTGCTCGGGCCCGCCGCCGTGCTCTGGGGAGCGCCGCGCTGATGGCCCCAAGCCGCCGGATCCTCATCACCGGCGCCAGCTCCGGCATCGGCCGGCAGGCAGCGCTGCAGCTCGCCCGCGCCGGCCACCGGCTGGTGCTGCCCTGCCGCGATCCGCTGCGGGCCGCCGCCACCGCCGAGCTGATCGCCACCGAAACCGGCGCGATGACCGCCACGCCCGTCTGCGATCTGGCCGATCTGGAGAGCGTCGCGCGCTGCGCCGATGACCTGGTGAGCGGCGGTGACCCGATCGACACCCTGGTGCTGAACGCCGGCCTGCAGGATGCCGGCGCCTCTGAACCCCAGCGCTCGGCCCAGGGGTATGAGCTCACGGTGGCGGTGAACCACCTGGCTCATCAGTTGCTGGCCCAGCGGCTGCTGCCCCTGCTTGAGGCCGCCCAGGCGCCGCGGCTGGTGATCACGGCCTCAGAGGTGCACGACCCCACCACGGCCGGTGGCCGGGTGGGAGCGAGGGCCGGGCTGGGTGGGCTGGCCGGTCTGCGCCAGGGGGCTGGCTTCACCATGGTGGATGGGGTGTCGGACTTCAACGGCGACAAGGCCTACAAGGACAGCAAGCTCTGCAACCTGTTGTGCGCCCGTGAGCTGGGGCGCAGGCTGCTGGAGCGAGGCCTGGCCTGGCCGGTGATCGCCTGGAGCCCCGGACTGGTGATCCCGCGTGAGAGCGGCGGCTTTTTCCGCAGCAGCCGGCGCCACAACGAGGCCGGCCAACGGCTGTTCGCCCTGGTGGCCAGGGATCTGCTGCGCCTGACAGAACCGCCGGCGGGGGCCGGAGCGCTGCTGGCCGGCCTGGCCAGCGATCCGGAGCACGGCGCTGCTGGCTTCCGCTATTGGAGCAACCGGGTGCTGGGTCCGGGCCGACGCCGCTTCGAGACCGTGGCGCCCAGCGCCGAGGCCCGCAACGACGGCCTGGCGGCCGAGCTCTGGAAGATCAGCGCGAGCCTGGTGGGGCTGGGCTGAGGGTTCAGCCTGCCAGCTGATCGATGCGCTGCGCCAGCTGCACGTCGAGGCTGGAGAGGCCACCGGTGTCGTGGGTGGTGAGATCGATCGTCACCCGGTTCCAGACGTTGCTCCATTCGGGATGGTGACCGAGGCTCTCGGCTGCCAGCGCCACCTGGGCCATGAACCCGAAGGCCTCGCTGAAGTCGGCGAAGCGCAGCTCGCGGTGGAGCTTGCCGCCCTTGATGCTCCAGGCGGGCAGGGCAGAGGAGAGGGCGTTGATCTGCTCAGGGGTGAGCGGTGTAGCTGCCATCGGCGAGCAGGGGGCAAGGGACGTCCATGGTGGCCTATCCGGGCAGCTCCGCGGCCGGGTGGCCGAGGGAGCGAACAGGATCGGGCGGCCGGTGGGGCGGGCGTCCTCGGCGCTGCTCCAGCTCACGCGACAACGGAACAGCCTGGCCCCCGGCTCTCCCTCGCGCTCGTGGTGCATGGCAGTCACGATTGCCCCCTGCGGCCGCAACGCCTGGGCCCGGTTGCAGGCATCGACTGGGGACACAGGCGAGATCACCTCTGCCACGCCACTGACTGCAGTGGCAGGGGTCTCAGCTGCCACCGGCAGCGGCAGGGCGGTGAGCGCAGCGGCGAGCAGGCCAGCGGTCGGCGTTGAGCGGAGGAGCGCGCTGAGCGGCGAACGGATGCCCATCGACTGGTGGTGCGGGATCGAACCCTAGGCGGCTTCCGAGCCGATCAGATGCAGGCTGAGCCGGCGGCGCTGACCACGCGCCCGGTGCTCCCACAGATACACCGCCTGCCAGGTGCCGAGCACCAGCCGGCCCGCCTGGAAGCTGAGCTGCAGGGTTGTGGCCGTGAGGGCGGTGCGGATGTGGGCGGGCATGTCGTCGGGCCCCTCATCGGCGTGGGCATAGCGGCGCCGCTCTCCCTCGCCGCTCAGCGCCCGGAAACCCTCCTCCGGCACCAGAGCCCGCAGGTAGGCCGCCAGGTCCTCCAAGACCCGCGGGTCGGCATTTTCATTGATGGTGAGCGAGCAGCTTGTGTGCTGGCAGACCAGGGTGACGAGGCCCAGATCCAGACCGCTGAGACCGATCTCACGGTTGAGGGCAGCGGTGATGTCGCTGAAACCCTGCGCCCGGGTGCTCACCTCCAAGAGACTCAGGTTCTGGCGCAGCATCCCGACAACGGCAGTGGGCTCGAGGCCCTGAATCCCTAGCATCGGTCGGAGCACGTCGATCCGGCCATGACGTCCATCGCCAACCGCTTCGCTGTTCCCCTGGCTTCAGCGGCCCTGCTCAGCCTGGGTGCCTCCCCGGCCTTGGCCCAGCGGGAGGTTCCCAAGCTCGGCAACATCTGCCCGCTCGGCTACGTGGACCTGCTCAACGGCACCTGCAGCACCCTGGGGCTGATGACCTACACGGTGGAGCCCACCTACGGATTGCCCTGTCCGCAGGGCTGGATGAACGTGGGCGGACGCTATTGCCGCAGGAAGTGAACCCCTCTCCTGCCGCTGCCGCGATGACACTGGTGCCGCTGCTGCGCATTCTCTACGACGGCGCCTGCCCGCTCTGCCTGCGGGAAGTGAGGCTGCTGCGCAGCCACGACCAACGCCGCCATCCCGGGGCGCCGCGCCTGGCCTTCGTGGACATCGACGATCCCGACTACGACCCTGCTGCCCACGCCGGTGTCGACTACCGCGCCGCCATGGGCCGTATCCATGCCATCACCGCCGGAGGCGAGGTGCTCCGCGACGTGGCGGTATTCCGGCACGCCTATGCCCTGGTGGGCCTGGGCTGGCTCTACAGCCCCAGCCGCTGGCCCGGGGTCGGCCAGCTCGTGGACATCGTCTATGGGCTCTGGGCCCGCTGGCGGCTGCGTCTCACCGGACGCCCCGACCTGGATGCGCTCTGCAGAGACCGCTGCCGGCTGGGCTCATGACCCCAGCGCCGCGCCGCGGCTCGGAGCCGGACCTGGTGGTGGTGGGCAGCGGCCTGGGGGGCCTCTGTGCCGCCGCCATGGCGGCCCGCCACGGGCTGGAGGTGCTGGTGCTTGAGGCCCACGACCAGCCCGGCGGTGCCGCCCATGGCTTCGAGCGGCGCGGGTTTCACTTCGAATCCGGCCCTTCGCTGTGGTCCGGGCTGGGGCGCTGGCCGAGTGGCAATCCCATGGCCCAGGTGCTGCGGGCCGTGGGCGAGAGCGTGCCAGTGGCCACCTACCACGACTGGGGCCTGCTGCTGCCGGAGGGCCAGTTGCGGGTGGGGGTGGGTCTGGATCCGTTTGTGGCGCTGGTGCGCGACCTGCGCGGCGCCACCGCCGCCGCTGAGTGGGCCGCCTTCATGAGCTGGCTTCAGCCCAGTTGTGAGGCGGCGCGGGCCCTGCCGCTGCTGGCGCTGCGTCCGGGCCTGGGGCTGGCCGCCAGTTTGGGCATGCAGGGCTTGGGACTGCTGGGGCAGGCGGGCCGGCTTGCGGCCCTGGGCGGAGCCTTCGGACCGATGGCACGGCGACATCTGAGCGATCCCTTCCTGCTGCACTGGGTGGATCTGCTCTGCTTCCTGATCTCCGGTCTGCCCATGGACCAGACCAGTGCGGCCGCCATGGCGACCCTGTTCGGGGAGTGGTTCGAGCCCGGTGCCTGCCTCGACTACCCAATCGGCGGCAGTCCCGCGGTAGTGGCCGCCCTGGTGCGTGCTCTGCAGCGCGACGGCGGCCAGCTGCGCACCGGCAGCCCGGTGGCCGAGGTGCTGGTGAAGCACAACCGGGCCTGCGGGGTGCGGCTGAGCAATGGCGAATCAATCGTGGCGCGGCGCGGCGTGATCGCCAATGTGAGCCCCTGGAACCTGCCGGATCTGCTGCCGGAGAAGGCGATGACCGCCCGCTGGCGGCGGCGGCAGCAGCAGACGCCGGCCTGCCGCAGTTTCCTGCACTGGCACCTGGCACTGCGGGGTGACGATCTGCAGCACCTGCCCATCCACCATGTATGGGTGGGGGACTGGCGGCGGGGCATCGACGCCGAGCGCAACATGGCCGTGCTGTCGATGCCTTCCCTGCTGGATCCCTCCCTCGCTCCGGCAGGCCACCAGCTGCTCCACGGCTACACCCCGGCCAATGAACCCTGGGAGCTGTGGAGTCACCTGGAACGTGGCAGTGCGGCCTACAACGCCCTCAAGGCCGAGCGCTGCAGCCTCTTCCAGCGCGTGCTCCAGCCCCTGATTCCTGACTGGCAGGAGCGGCTGGTGATGGAGCTGCAAGGAACACCACTCACCCATCGCCACTACCTGCGCATCCACCAGGGCAGTTATGGACCGGCCTGGCCGGCCGGTGCAGGCGCCTTCCCAGGAGGCGGTACACCGATCGAGGGACTGGTGCTCTGTGGGGCAGGTACCTTCCCAGGCATCGGTGTGCCACCGGTGGCGGTAAGCGGGGCCATGGCGGCCCATCGGTTCGTCTCAGCCCGCAAACAGCGCCAGCTGTTGCAGGACACAGGACTGGCTGCCTGAGTTCAGGGGGGGTGCTGGGGCAGGGCCTCGGCTCGGTTCCGGGGCCGAAGCTTCTACGTGGTGGAAAGTTGCCGGGGAGATGGAGGGACCCTACCGGCGCAAGCCGAACGGCGATCGTGAAGCTGGCTGTAATCACACCAAGCATCAGCAGCACAGGAAACCGGTGGGAATCACGCAGATGATCACATCCACGCAAGCACCCACTCGAACGCTGGACGGCCATAATCAAACCCCAGACAAGGCAAGACAAGGCCAGGCAAACCAAGCCTCCGGAAACAGTCACCTCGAGCCCGTTTGCAAGGATCGATGAAAAGCTCAGGAATGGTATCCTCTAACCGCAGAATGCAGGCAAAGCCCTTGACGGCCTCATGATTCCGCCAGGTCCCATTAGGGTTGAAATCAATACTCAGAATCCGATGGGATCTGAACTCAGCTGCTGAAGCAGTTGCAGAGTGGTTATCTCTACACACGTACGAACACAGCAATCCGCTAACCATGCAAGCAAAGGGAGCATCAGCAGCGGAACCGCACAAGCCGCATCGCAGGGCACGGCGCCGCTATCAGCCAATAACGCTCCAACAGATCAGTTCGATCGACCTGCTTGAGGAGAGCCGGAATCGGCTGGCAGCTGGGGATTATGTGCGAGCGTATCTGATCGCGGACTGGTTACTGAGCAACAGACCAGATTGTTGTTCCTATAGAGACCAACTTGAACGCAGTCGCGAGCAGGTTCTGAAAGTCAACTCAGGCTTGTCTGGAGTGGCTGGGATGTTTACAAGTTCAAAGCACACCAGACAGTCTCTTGACGTGCGCCTGCTGAGCATGCTGATATCAGTTGTAGGCAGCAAGTGCAAAAACAAGCTGTCGGATCTGATCGCGGCAATCCCCAATCCACGGCTGAGGATTGCCCTGCAGATCAACTGGCATGCACGATGGGGAGATCGGCAAAGCTGGGAAGCGGGGATGAATGACTACCTTGCGATGTACGGCTTAGCCGATTATCGGCTGCGGATTGGCAGCCGACCACTGAACCCATGGAGTCATCAGCATATTTTGCAGCGCGCACATTTCACGCACGATCATCCGCAGGACGCTGAAGCCGGGAATGGACGCCGGACAAAGCCGATACAACAGGATGGCCCGCTGGTCTCGATCGTCATGTCAGCCCACAACAGTGCGGCAACAATCGGATATGCAATCAGGTCGATTCTCAAACAGGACTATCCCGATTTCGAGCTTATTGTGGTTGATGATGCCAGCACGGATCACACCAAGCAACTGATTTCCAATCTGGCCAAAACGGACAGCAGGATCAGGCTAATCACTCAGGCAGTCAACAGCGGCCCCTATGTCTGTCGAAATATCGCCATCAAGAGGGCTCGAGGACGTTTAATCACCACACACGATGCTGACGACTTCTGTCATCCCTCCCGATTGGGATTGCAAGTGGATTGGATGGCACGGCATGCCGAGAGCATGGCTGTGATAGGCCACTGGCTACGGATCAAGCCAAACGGCGAGCTTCTCTATCACAACAAGCGCGGTGGCGATTTTCTTCATGGCGGGCTGGCGACCATGATGTACCGTCATGAGGCAGTACATCGAATTGGATATTATGATCGGGTAAGATATTCGGGGGACACGGAATATCTGTTTCGAATGCGCGCAGTGTATGGCCGTGATGCGGTAGCCGTATTGCGAAAACCAATCGTTCTTGCCGCAAGCCAGGATACGAGTCTCACAGCCAGTCGCAGCACCTTCACAGATAGCTTCCTTGGTGATTGCCCAAGCCGAAGAGACTACCGCCAAGCCTGGGAGCTATGGCATCAGCAGTGCACCGATCATCTGTACATACCAGAGCATCCAGATCAACGACCGTTTCCTGCGCCAGGGGCAATGCTGGCCTAAGGACGCGGCATGGAGAGGTAGAAAGGCGAGAGGAAGTGGTTAGGGTTTGGAGGCAAAGATCAAGCGGGGCAGTACATGCAGATCTGACCATTGGGGCAACTCAATCTGCATAGCCCTAAGAACAGGGAGCAGCATGGATACAGCTGAAGTGGCATGGCAGTGTTGAACAGGCTGATGGTTCTCCAGCAACTCACGCTTGATAAACAGAAACTGATTGGCAAGCAGCAGAGCCCAGCAGGACTGCGAAATGTTGGTCTGCAAGCCAGGAACTGAACGCCACTCCCGCATGAATGCTCCCGGGATCAGAGTGGGGAGGTCGGCAACGCAAGCCGGTTCTTGAATCGGCAGCTGAATGGCTTCTCTGATTCTCTCCACGAGCGAGATCATCGTGGAATACTCATCGGAACTCGAGAGATGCAGGTGCTCAAAGATAGAAGTAGCAGAAAAGCCTCGCTTCATCACATAGGCAGTAAGCTCAAGTTCCCCAAATCTAATCGCATAGTTCCGTGGCGTCAGCTTTGTACGTGAAAGTCCAACTGCATAATCACGGAAAAAGCTGTGGAGGTCCTTTGAGCAGAATAGACGCGCTGAATAGCTGTAGTAATAAGTTTGTATATGATAGGTCATGCGTTCATAGGATGATGTCACCCCCAACAAATCTATTTCTCGGTCGGGGTGCGCAAGCTGCTGCAGAATTGGATCACGGCCAAAGCCCTCACTGGCAATGTTGAGCAGGCTGCTATTGATGACGACATACCGCGATTCAACGAGCAGGCCATGACTCGAGAGCAGGTTTCTGACATCAATAAGGGACGCAAAATCATAGCCTAGATTATGTCGCTGCACATAAACCAGATGGATGCCACCAATGTATTTCTGAGCCCGACTGGGGCGTGCGCTGGAAGCTACAATGACGCGATAACCACAAGATGCGGCTGATTCAATCAGCCGGACATAGCCGGGGGAAAAGAATTCTTGGGGATGGTAATGAAGAAAGATCACGGTCACGGGGGCCGGACGAAGTGCCAGATCCTTGAGACCCGTGACCTTGATAATCGTCGGCCGAGGAATAGAGCTGGTGGGGCGACTGCCACCAAAAAAGGCTTCAAGCTTGTTGCGAATCGATGTCAACAACAAAGCCGGGCGATCAGCACGTGTCATCATGCTGGGGCTATCCGGATGCTTTCGAACCACTAATCCCATGTAATCTTATGCCGTGATCGTACCACGACTCAGATGTTCGAATTCAAGGAACTGGTGGCCAAGCCATTCGACTGCCTGCCAATGATAATGGCAGGGTTGCGCCCAAAGCAAAGACTCCTGGAGGGTACGGAGAGCCGTCACAGCTCCAAGCCTTGCCTCAGCAATGATCGCTCACAAGCCACCATGCAACAGTGGGATCCACAATGCTGTTGAGAAGCGGCTGAAGTGGCTGGGCGGGTTTGCATGTATTCTGTAAATCCTCATCCGCTCAGACATGGTGATCAGATAACCTGCGGTCAGAGAGCATCAAGCTCATGTATCCCTTGGTTTCAGCACGATTCATCTAGGCCTGAGGCCCTCCACAACAGAATACCAGCATGGAATTAACGAACCCCAGAGATATCAAAACTCTGGCTGAACTTGACGACTATGTCACCAGGGCTATCCGCGCCTATGCGAAGACGCGTCGCTTCATTGTTGAGCTCAATCCTCTGATCACGAGACCCACAAGACCTCAGGATCCGGATCTAGCACTTGTTGGCATGCGTAGGATCCTTGATGCCGTTAATCTACCTACTCCCATTGAGATTTATATTTTAATCAATGCTTGTTATACGTTTCTAAACACCTGTCGTCCCGTTGACCAGCAAGCCACAGCTGACTTTAGGCGACTGTCTGAAGTGCTCTCCGAATATCAAAGAATTGCGCCGAAGAACAATCGTAGGGACAAGATTGCTCTTACAGCTTCTCGCACAATGGTTGGCATTCATCATTATCTCTATGCGCAATCATTCAACGAGCTTGAACGAACGGTGAGCGAGGGGATGCAATGGATGCACAGCCTGCCCGACGAACACCTGAATACCTACTCTTGCTGGAACGCCACCACCAATTTCATCAGGATCATTGGCTGGTCGGCAGTGCTCAGGGGCTTGACCACAGAGTCTGATCACTGCTCATGGCACAAAATCCAGCACAACCTTCAACGGGTGCAGCTGATTCCAGTGAGAACGCGATTGAACTTGAAAAAAAAGGCCAAACAGATCCCAGTCATCATCCGTGAAAACTGCTCCGCTTCTAGGGTTGCCTTTCTGATTTTGCGTTTCATCAATGCCATGACCAGAGTGAGCAAGCCAACCTCCAAACATTCTCAGGCCGTCATGATTTTGGCAAGCCGGTCGTTGCGCCCAGAGGGAAGCAACGCTAAAAATGCCATTCTCTACAGCAACATTCGAGAACTGATTGGACACCAAGGCTTTCCCCTGCTTTCCGAAGAGAGTGGCAACCAGTGTATTGATTTCTGGGATGACATCTGTGGCTACTCTTCGGCCACTTGGCGAGGTCCCGATTAGAGACTGAGCCTTAGATCTCGGATGGAGAACGCATATCCCAACGAACGCCGCGTTTCAGCACACGACCAGGGCAGCCACCAATGACGGAACAGGAGTCGCTGCTGGGAAATGACTTTGTGATAGTCGATCCACTGGCAATGATTGTGTCAGCCGGGAGCTCAACACCTTTGAGAATCTTAACATCTTCGCAGATCCAGACGCGGTTGCCGATGCGGACGTCTTGGGAGAAATTGACGGCTTTGCCCGACTCGATATCAATGATCGCATGCCCATCGGATGTGCGCACCTTCACCCCCCATGAGATAAGACAGTCATTGCCGATAACAACTCCTGAATCACCATCGGTCATTTGAATTTCAATCCCATTGCATCGTAGGCCAGAGCCTATTTCTGCAGCTTGGCCACGGCCCCGCTGTGAGAGGATGCGTAGGTTGATGATGTGTTCATTGGTATCGCCAACTTTGACATGTTTGTCGTCTCCATCCAAGTGGATTAGCAGTCCTCTATAGAAGCGTGCTCTGCCGATATTGACACTACAATTCTTACCTGTAACTGTGATGCGGGAGTTCTCGAATCTGGTCTTTTCGTCAACCCAGATTTCATTGCCATTCTGAGATTTGATTTTCAGCCCAGGAATCTCCATCGATGTACAGTCAAGTGCTTTCCTTCAGCACGGCTTGTCTTAGCATCTTAGCAGACTAACTTCGGTTGGTCAGTCGCCAGAGCGCTCAAAGCATTCTCCTGCACCCGGACTTGCTGAGAATGGCTCAGCACCAGGGCCAAGGGAATCTGTTGCCGAGGAAGCCTTGCCTTTTCGGTAGGCAATCTTTCTGGCAATCCAGCCCCGGGCTCGCTCAGGAACTCTTCTGGTACAGCTGTTCCAGCCGTTCACGGCTCAAGTCCACGTAGAGCACGGGCTCACCCGGCTTTGGTGCTTCCGGGTGGCGTCGTTGGCCGTGTGCAGGGTTCAAGGCCGTCTGACCGGCAGCTGCACTGCTGGTGCCCCGGAAGCCCTGACTAATGAGGGTCAAGGCCCCCACGAGCAGGAAGGCGAAGGAGATCAGATAAACCGCGGTGAATAGCATGATGGCGTGGGAGTGGCCCCACAGCCTAGTGTAACGAAGTGTAAATCGCGTCCGCCGTCCAGGCGAAGGGCTCGCCTCCAAGCCCCGGGGCCTCGGTTAACATTCCGTAACACCACCAGCGGGTCAGGCCCATGACGGTCGGCGAACTGTTTCTCGAATCCCTTTCCAGTGGGGTGATCACCCCTGATGAGCTCACCTGGGTCACAGCTCAGCAGCCCAGCTTCTCCCGTCTTGAGGAGGCCACAGCCCTGCGGCTCGGACGCCTGCTCGATCAGGGCATGATCCATCTCGGCTGCCGCCTGCCGGCTCTGAAATCCCGTCACGATGCCGTGCGTGAGCAGTGGATTGAGCCACTGGGCCGCCGCCGCCACCGTCGCCACCAGGCGCACGCCTTGTGCGGCTGTTGAGAGGCCGGGCCGGGACCATCCCTGAATAGCCACTCCGCCACCCATCCGGGCTCGACCATGGCGGTGGAGCACTGCAACCCCCGCAGTGGTCATGCTGGGAGGCCCTCGATCTGCGCCGATGGCTCTGCAGGGAACGGCTCTGGATCGACTGCATCAGCATCTGCATCACACCCGCCTCCTGAGCTCGACCAGCAGCGCGCTCTACTTCGATCAGAACACGGTGATGCCGGCCGCTGGGGCGCCATGGCGCGGTGAACAGCTGGCCCTGCTCGCCCGCCAGCTGCACGAACGCCGCAGCTGCGCGGCCTATGCCGAGCTGGTGAGCGCCGCTGAGGCCGACCTGAGCGCCGAGGCACCGGCCGCCCTGCGCCGCAATCTGCAGCTGCTGCGGCTGGAGCTGGAGCGGCAGCGCTGCCTCGATCCTGCCCTGGTGCAGGCGCTGGTCCGGGCCCAGTCCCGCGGCAATGCCCTCTGGCAGCAGGCCCGCAGCAGCAATGTCTTCGCCACCTTCGAGCCCGCCCTCAGAGAGCTGCTGCAGCTGCGCCGGGAGCAGGCCAGCCAGCTGGCAACAGCCGAACCCCCGGGTCGCAGCGTCTGGGAAGTCCTCGCCCAGCCGTTCGAGCCGGATATCAGCAAGGCCCAGCTCGACAGCCTCTTCGCCCCCCTGCGCGCCGAGCTGCCGCCCCTGCTGGAGCGGGTGGCTGCGGCCCCCACGGCAGCGGTGGGCGGGCAATCTCCGGCTGCAGCGCCAAGGGCCAGCGCCCTCGGCGAGGCCGCCCAGGAGCGACTCTGCAGCCAGCTGCTGGAGAGCTGGGGCTACGACCCCAGCCGCTGCCAGCGGGCGCGCTCGGCCCATCCCTTTTCCTGCACCATGGGGCCGGCCGATTTCCGCATCACCACCCGGGTGGTGCCCGGTCAGCCGTTCTCGGCTTTTCTGGCCACCGCCCATGAGTGGGGGCATTCCCTCTACGAGCAGGGGCTGCCACGGGGCGACGACCACGACAACTCCTGGCCCCTGGGGGACGCCACCTCAATGGGTGTGCACGAGTCCCAGTCGCTGTTCTGGGAATGCCGGGTGGCCCGCGGTCGCGCCTTCGCCGACCGCTGGTACCCCTGCTTCCGGGACGCGCTCGGGGGGGGCGATCCGTGGGGCAGCCCGGCGGTGTTCTGGCGCCAGCTCAACCCCTTGAAGCCCGGCCTGATCCGGGTGGAGGCCGACGAGCTCAGCTACGGCCTGCACATCCTGCTGCGGTACGAACTGGAGCTGGCCCTGCTGGAGCAGGGCATGCCGGTGAACGAGCTTCCCCAGGCCTGGAACCGGGGGATGCAGGACCTGCTCGGGCTGACGCCCAGCAGCGACGCCGAGGGCTGCCTGCAGGACATCCACTGGGCTGAAGGACTGTTCGGCTACTTCCCCTCCTATGCCCTGGGGCACCTGATCAGTGCCCAGCTGGCCGAGGCGATGGAAGCCGCGATCGGCCCGATCGAAAGCCACGTGGCCGCCGGCCAGGAAACCCTGCTGCGGGCCTGGCTGGCCGGGCAGGTGTGGGGCCTGGGCCGAAGCGTCAATGCGGCCGAGCTGGTGGAGCAGGTGAGCGGCAGGCCCCTGAGCGCCGAGCCGTTCCTCACCTATCTCGGCGGCAAGGTTGAGCGGTTGCTGGATGGGGGCTGAGCGGCGGCACGCCATCGGCCAGGCAGGCACTCCGTAGGATGCGCCGCGCCCTTTCAGTTGCTTCATGGCGAACATCGACCACGCCCCCAGCCGCACAATGCTCAACCTGCTGCACGTGCTGCCGGCCTTCGCCGATGAAGCCGAGCTCAGGCTGAACGCGATCGTGGAGCTGAACTCCATGACCATCAACAAATACGAGCTGATCACCGAAACGGGACACCTCAAGCTGGATCGTGTCGGCTATTCCTCGCTTGCCTACCCCTTCGCCTACGGTTGCATCCCGTGCACCTGGGACGAGGACGGCGATCCCCTCGACATCGAGATCTTGGGCATCACCGAACCGCTGATTCCCGGCTCCCTGGTTGAAGCCCGCATCATCGGTCTGATGAAGTTCGACGACGGCGGTGAGGTGGACGACAAGGTGATCGCCGTGCTGGCAGACGACAAGCGGATGGACCACATCCACAGCTATACCCAGATGGGTGAGCACTGGGTCAAGGAAACCACTTACTACTGGGAGCATTACAAGGACCTCAAGAAGCCCGGCACCTGCCGCGTCAATGGCTTCTGCGACACCGACGAGGCCGTGCGGGTGATCAAGGCCTGTGAATCCCGCTACAACAACGAGATCGCCCCGCAACTGGTGAACGGCCCCAGCGCCTGAATCAGATCCGGCCGGCCCCCACCCGCTCAACCTCCAGCCTCCCCGCCATGGTCATGCTGCACACCGATCACCCTGCCCCTCGCCCCGGAGCTGCCCGCCGCTGGCTGGCTGCGCTGCTGGGGGCCTCGGCGCTGGCTGGCAGCCCGGGCGTTTGGGCCTCCAGCGAGCCCGCGGCGCTGCCCGAGACACCAGAGGCGGCAACGGCCGTCGCCCCCGCGCCACCGCCGCCCGTGCTCAGCCGCGAGATCGTGCTGGAGCTGGGCCGGCGCCAGATTTCCCTGGTGGAAGGCGGCACGGTGCTGGGCAGCTGGCCCGTGGCCATCGGCGATCCGCGCACCCCAACCCCCACCGGCCGCTTCACGGTGGAGAACAAGGTGCAGAATCCGATCTACCAAAGCACCTCCAGCGGCAGGGTGAGCAGCAAGGTGGGCCCCCAGGCCCCTCTGGGCGACCGCTGGATCGGGTTCAAGCAAAGCGGCGTCAATCAGTACGGCATCCACGGCACCCCCGATGCCTGGTCCTGGACCGTCACCTCCCGGGCCGCGGTTTCCAACGGCTGTGTGCGCATGCTCACGCCCCACATCCGCCAGCTGTTCGAGCAGGTGGATGTGGGCACGCCGGTGATCGTGAAGCCTTGAACGGCCAGCCCCGGCGACAACCTGAAGACTTCCTTTACTCCCGCGCCCCGTCGGCCGGGTCGGAGGTGTTGAACCCTTAACTTGCTGCTTCATCGTCAAGGGCAGCATCGGCATGGTCAGCGACCACCCCCAGCACCACGAGGGAGCCGCCACACCCAGCACGGTGCTGAAATGGTCGAGCGATGGTGAGCTCTCGCCCCTGGATCTCCAGCAGCTGGTGGATCGGCTCCAGCGCGCAGACCCGGTGGCACAGGAACTGCTCCACCCCTCCCACTTCTCGGCCCTCAATCCCCACTCCTGCTGAGGCGCCTGGCCAGGGCCCGGGCCAGGCCATCGCGACTGGCCAGTCCTTGCAGGGCGCTCACGGGCAGTCCGGGTCCGGGGTGTCCCTGTGGGATGGGCAGACCGGCGGGCTCCGCCAGGGCGAACACCGGCAACTGGCGCAGCCCCCTGGGGCGCAGCTGATCCTCAAGGTGGGCCAGGTGGGAGCTGAGCGGCAGCCACACCAGGGTGCTGCGGCGGCAATCCAGCAGTCGGAGCAGCGCGTCGCTGGCGCCTGATCCTGGCGCGCTGCGGGCGCTGAGCAGGCGCTGCAGGTCGGGCAGGGTCACCAGGGCCACAACGCGGGCGTCCTCCTGCACCAGCAGGCAGTGTCCCCGGCTGGACACCAGCCGATCCAGGGCCTCCAGGGCGGGACAGTCGGCGGGCAGCACCAGCGGCGGCTCAGGTTCCAGGGCCTCCTGCAGGGGGACCGCGGCCAGCTGGCGGCGGCGGCTCTCCTCGGCGTCATCCGGACCCAGCAGGCCCTGATCGCCTACGCCATGCCAGCGCTCCACCAGGGCGGCACTGAGGCCGGCGGCGGCCATCAGCGGCAGCACGATGCGGATGTCGCGGGTGAGCTCGAACAGGAGCAGCAGGGCCGTGAGCGGTGAGCGGGCAGTGCCGGCCAGCATCGCTGCCATGCCCACCATGGCGTAGGCCGGCGGTTCCGCCACCATCAGCCCCAGGCCGCCATCCCCCAGCAGCTGGCCGTAGCAGTTTCCAAGCACCGCCCCCAGCACCAGGGCCGGTGCGAAGCCACCACCCACGAAGCCGCTGGCCGCACTGATCCCGGTGGCCAGCAGCTTGGCCCCCAGCAGCAGCAGCAAGGCCAGCAGCGATACGCCTCCGTCGCGTCCCAGCAGGGCCTCGATCGTGTCGTAGCCCACCCCCAGCACCTGCGGAAAGACCAGGGCCACCAGCCCCACGGCCGCACCCCCGAGGCCGGTGACCAGGACGGGTGGCAGGGCCGCCAGCCAAGCCTGCAGGCCGGCGTTGCGGCCCAGGTCGATGGTCTTGAGCAGGAGCAGCGACATTCCACTGGCCAGCAGACCGAGCCCCAGGTAGAGGGGCAGTTCGAGGGGAGAGCGCACCTCGTAGGCCGGCAGCCGCAGGATCGGCGCATCGCCGAGCAGCAGCTGCACCACCAGGGTGGCGCTCACCGCTGCCACCAGCACCGCCCGCAAGCTGGGTCGTCCCTGGATCGTGCTGAAGCTGCCCTCGAAGGCAAAGAACACACCGGCGATCGGGGCCTTGAACCCCGCCGCCAGTCCCGCGGCCACCCCCGCGGCCACCAGGGCCTTCTGGCTCTCGGGAGCCAGCCGGGCCCGCAGCGCCAGCCACAGGCCCACGCTGCCGCCGCTCTCCACGCTGGGGCCCTCCGGCCCGAGCGAAGCGCCGCTGCCCAGACTCAGCGAAGCCGCCAGCAGACGCCGGAACGGCAGCTGCGGGGCGGCGGGCACGGTTCCATCGGCCATCGCCATCAGGCTCGGCAGCCCCGGCCCGGGATCGGGATTCCACCGCCGCAGCAGGCCCACCCCAAGCCCGCCCAGGCAGGGCACCAGCACCACCGGCCAGAGCTGCAGCCAGGCGGGCAGAACGGCGAGCGGCGACGGCGCGGGGACGGCGGGCGGCGCGGCGGGCAGATAGCCCAGCCCCCCCAGACCGATCCGGAGCAGGGCCGCCAGTGGGGTGCCGTCCCAGGGCTGCGGCAGCGCCGGCGTCGGGAGCGGCGGTGGTGCGGGCTGGACGCGCCCGATGTTCAGCAGCCCTTCCACCAGCGAACCGAACAGGGCACCGTTGATCCACCCCACCAGCGCGTGGAAGGCCACCACCGCCAGACCGGTGAGCAGCCCCACCAGCGCTGCCCAGCCCAGCAAGCCCCACTGGAATGGCAGCAGACCGGGAAGGGCTGCCGCTACCTCAGGCCTGGGGCCGGACGCTGGCAAAGATCTCCTCCAGGATCTCGCCCGCCCCCTGGCCGCGCAGCCGCTGGGCGAGGTCGATGCCGAGAGCTTCGGGATCCTCCTGGGGGCCACGCACCTCGTCGCGCAGCAGACGCACGCCATCGAGACTGGCGACCATCCCGGTGAGAATCAGCTCAGCGCCGTGCTCCGGGGCGGCGAAACGGGTGTTCACACCGATGGGCACCTGGCAGCCCCCCTCCAGCTCGCGCAGGAAGGCCCGCTCGGCCAGGCAGCGCCGGGCCGTGGGGGTGTGCTCCAGCACCCTGATCTGCTCCAGCACGGTGGTGTCGCCGGCGCGGCACTCGATGCCCAGGGCCCCCTGACCCACGGCGTGCAGGGAGATGGAAGGGTCGATCAGCTCATGGATGCGATCCCCCAAGCCCAGGCGCCCCAGGCCGGCGGCGGCCAGGATCAGGCAGTCATACCCGCCGGCATCGAGCTTCTCGAGCCGGGTGATCACGTTGCCGCGCACGTCCTTGAAGGTGAGGTGCGGGAAGTGGTGGCGCAGCTGCGCAAGCCGCCGCAGGGAACTGGTGCCCACCACCGCTCCTGCGGGAAGGGTGGCCAGGGTTTTGTAGCGGTGCTTCTCCTGCACCACCAGGGCGTCGGCGGGATCCTCGCGCTCGGTGATGCAGCCGAGCATCAGGCCATCGGGCAGGTTGGTGGGCAGGTCCTTGAGGCTGTGGACGGCGATGTCCGCCTGATCCACCAGCATCTGGGCCTCCAGTTCCTTGGTGAACAGGCCTTTGTCGCCGATCTTGGCCAGGGCCACATCGAGGATCTTGTCCCCCTGGGTGGCCATGGCCTCGATCGTGATCGTGAGGTCGTGGTGGGCCCTGGCCAGCTCATCGCGCACCCAGTGGGTCTGCACCATGGCCAGCTGGCTGCGGCGGGAGGCGATGCGCAGGGTGGGGGCCATGGCAGGCGATTCACAGCCGGCCAGCCTAAGGAGCCGCTCGCTCTCCCCTGCCCGGGGCTGTCACAAACCCGGGGGCAGGACTGAGCGGAGAGGGGCTGGCCAGGGTCTGGCCGGCAGGGCTCCGAAGGGCGAACAGATCGAGCGGCAGAGGGCCCCAGGTGTCCTCGGCAGCGGGATCGGCGGGGCTGTGACCGGTGATCAGCAGCCCCTCCCCCAGGCCCGTCTCGCGCCTCAGCAGGAAGCGACCGTTGTGCTGGTTGCCCTTGAGGAACACCGGACCCTCGATGGCGACGGGGTTCTCGCAGGACCCATCCAGCTCAAGCGGCGACCAGCCCAGGGCCGCCTCCAGCTGGCGCAGCGTGCCCAGCGCCGCCGGAGCCGAGGGCGCCATCACCCCCACGGTGAACCAGTCACAGGCCGCCAGGCGGGGCTCCAGCTCGGCGAGCAGGGCATCACGGCCGGCCGCATCCAGGGCGGGGGCACTGTGCAGACCGCGCAGGCCGTCCAGGTTCACTTGATGTACTCCTTGAGCACGCCGTTGCGGTTGGGGTGGCGCAGCTTGCGCAGGGCCTTGGCCTCGATCTGGCGGATGCGCTCGCGGGTGACATCGAAGATCTGGCCGATCTCCTCGAGGGTCTTCATGCGGCCGTCATCGAGGCCGTAGCGCAGCCGCAGCACATCGCGCTCGCGGGGGCTGAGGGTGGCCAGCACCCCTTCGAGATCTTCCCTCAGCAGGTTCTTGGCCACATCCTGCTCTGGGTTCTCGATGTCGGCCTCGATGAAGTCGCCCAGGCGGGAGTCCTCCTCCTTGCCGATGGGGGTCTCCAGGGAGATCGGCAGCTGGGCGCTCTTGGCAATGAAGCGCAGCTTCTCGATCGTCATCTCCATCGACTCGGCAATCTCCTCCTCGGTGGGTTTGCGGCCGAACTCCTGGGAGAGGGTCTTGGTGGTTTTCTTGATGCGCGAGATGGTTTCGTAGAGGTGCACCGGCAGGCGGATGGTGCGGCTCTGATCGGCGATGGCGCGGGTGATGGCCTGGCGGATCCACCAGGTGGCGTAGGTGGAGAACTTGTAGCCCTTTTCGTGGTCGAACTTCTCGGCGGCCCGGATCAGGCCGAGGCTGCCCTCCTGGATGAGGTCCTGAAAGCTCAGGCCCCGGTTCATGTATTTCTTGGCGATCGACACCACCAGGCGCAGGTTCGACTGCACCATCTTTTCCTTGGCGCGGCGGCCCAGCATCAGCCGGCGCCGGAACTTGATCGGCGGCATCTCCACCAGCACGGCCCACTCCTTGTTGTCCGGGTGGTGGCCGTGGTCGGCCTCGAACTGGGCGGCCAGCTCCTCGAGGTGCAGCAGATCGGCGATCTTGCGGGCCAGCTCGATCTCCTCATCGGGCCGCAGCAGACGGATGCGGCCGATCTCCTGCAGGTAGACGCGGATCGAGTCCTCGGTGTAGACGCCCTTGGGGCCCACCTTGATGCCAGCGAGGGCCTTGGCGGCCTTGGCTTCGCCGCTGTCCTTGGCCCCGGCGCTGGCCGCCAGGAGCTGGTCGGCGGCCTGGTCGAGGTCTGCAGCACCAGCCGCCTTGGTGCCCCCCCTGGCGCCCTTGGCGGGGGCGGCAGCCTTGGCGGGGGCTGCCTTGGCGGTCGTCTTGGCCCGGGCGCCGCCGCTGGTCCTGCCGGCCGCGGACTTGGCTGGGGCTGCCTTGCTGGCCTTGGCACCGGTGCCGGCTCGGCTGCCCTTCTGGGCAGTGGCGGCGGCGGATGGCTTGGCCTCGCTCACGATGGCCTCGTTGCGCTCCTCCCCGGCCGCTTTGGCCACCTTCAGGATCTCGACAGCAGGCTTGGATTGGGAAGCGGCTGGGCTCATCGCGGATGGGGACAACAGAACGGGTGGACAGTCAGGGGGTAGCGCCAGAAAGGCGAGCTGGCCTTTCGGCCACGGCTGACGCGAACGTCACCGGCCCAAGGCAGGCTGGTGGGGCTCAGCGACCGGTGTGCTCAACGCGGCATGCTGCCCGGACAGGCGGCATGGACACGGTGGACAGGCCGGATGTACAAGCCGAGGATGGGGTGCAGGAAACCAGGTTGGCCGAAGCCGCGACAGGGTCGACAGGGGTGGTCGCAGACCGGAGCCGATCACAGGGGCACGGTGCCGTGGATGGCAGCGACCCTGGTGGGCTCATCGAGTCTTCCCTCTGGACGGAACTCTGTCGGGTTCCGACGGCAGCCATGAAACTGCCCAACACCCCAATACTATGAAGTGGCGGTGAGCTCCGCAAGTAAGCCCATCCCCGACTGGCTGCAGATCTGGCTTGAAGCGGGCCGCGAGGGGCGAATCTTCAGCTACGCCAACCCAGGCCGGCTGCCCCTGGGCATCGGCGATCTGGTCGAGGTGCCCCTGCAGGGCCGCCGCCACGCCGGGCTGGTGGTGGAGCTGCTGGCAGCGCCGCCGCCGGAGCTGGCGCAGCGGCAACTCCGGCCCGTGTTGAGGCAGTTGCAGCCGGCAGCGGTGGAAGATGCCTGGCAGGAGCTGATCGCTGCCGTGGCGGATCGCTGCCACACCAGCCGCTTCAAGACCCTCAAGAGTGCCCTGCCGCCGGGCTGGCTGGGACAGCGCCGGAGGCCGGGCTCCGGCTCCCCGGCGCTGATGTGGCATGTGCGCGCCAGCCCGCAACCGCCCACCTGCAACGAGCACCGGCTCAGCCGCCGCCAGCACGAACTGCTGCAGCATCTGCGCCGGAGCGGAACCGCCCTGCCCCTGCGGCAGCTCTGCGGCCCGGGGGGGTTCAGCCGCTCGGTGCTCCAGGCCCTGGAACTCCGGGGCCTGGTGTGCCGTGAGCGCGGCGCAGTTCCCGCCAGCGCGGTGCTGCCCGCGAGCGGGCCGGATGCGGCCGCCGGGCGGCCGCTCACCGCGGCCCAGGGCGAAGCCCTGGAGGCCATCGAGGGTGCCCCTCCCGGCCAGGCCCTGCTGCTCTGGGGGGTCACCGGCGCAGGCAAGACGGAGGTCTACCTGCAGGCGGCGGCCCGTTGCCTGCAGCGGGGCCGCAGTGTGCTGATCCTGGCGCCGGAGATCGGCCTCATTCCCCAGTTGCTGGATCGCTGCCGGCAGCGCTTCGGCGCCCTGGTGGTGGAGTTCCACAGCGGCCTCAGTGACGGGGCCCGGGTGGCCACCTGGCGCCGCTGCCTGGACGGCACGCCCCTGCTGGCCGTGGGCACGCGATCGGCAGTGTTTCTGCCCCTACCGCAGCCAGGACTGATCGTGCTCGACGAGGAGCACGACAGCTCCTACAAGCAGGAGAGCCCGATGCCCTGCTACCACGCCCGGGACGTGGCCCGGCTGCGGGCCCAAAGCAGCGGCGCCCGGCTGGTGCTGGGCAGCGCCACACCGTCGCTGGAAACCTGGCTGGCCTGCCAGGGCCCGGCGGCCGACACCCGGCTGCTGTCCCTGCCGCAGCGCATCGGCGGCCGCCCCCTGCCACCGGTGCGGGTGGTGGACATGCGCCAGGAGCTGGCGGCAGGCCACCGCCGCCTGCTCAGCAGGCCCCTGATGGAACGGCTGGCGGCGCTGCGCGCCCAGGCGGCGCAGGCCGTGGTGCTGGTGCCGCGCCGGGGCTATCACGCCTTCGTGAGCTGCCGCAGTTGCGGCGAGGTGGTGCTCTGCCCCCATTGCGATGTGCCCATGACGGTGCACCGTTCCAGGCAGGGGCGGGAGTGGCTGCGCTGCCACTGGTGCGACCACCGAGCCGAGCTCAAGGAGCGCTGCGGCCAGTGCGGCTCGACAGCCTTCAAGCCCTTCGGCGCCGGCACCCAGCGCGTGCTGGAGCAGCTGGAGAGGGAACTGGAGGGGTTGCGGGTGCTGCGCTTCGACCGCGACACCACCCGCGGCCGCGACGGCCACCGCCGCCTGCTGGAGATCTTCGCCGCCGGCCAGGCCGATGTGCTGGTGGGCACACAGATGCTTGCCAAGGGCATCGACCTGCCAAGGGTGACGCTGGCGGCGGTGCTCGCCGCCGACGGCCTTCTGCACCGTCCGGATCTGCGGGCTGGGGAGCAGAGCCTGCAACTGCTGCTGCAGCTCGCGGGCCGGGCGGGGCGCGGGGAGTGGCCCGGGGAGGTGCTGGTGCAGACCTACAGCCCCGAGCATCCGGTGATCCGCCATCTGGTGGATGGTCGCTACGACCGCTTCCTGGCCGAAGAAGGGGAGCTGCGCCGCCAGGGATCTCTGGTGCCCTTCAGCCGCGCCTGCCTGCTGCGCTTCAGCGGCCCCAGTGCCGCCGCCACGGCCACGGCCGCTGCAGCGGTGGCGGCGCGGATCCTGCCGGCCGCAGGGCTGCAGGGCTGGAGCGTGATCGGCCCGGGGCCGGCCGCGGTTGCCCGGGTGGCGGGTCGCAGCCGCTGGCAGCTGCTGCTGCACGGCCCCGCCGCCAGCCCCCTGCCCCTGCCGCCGGAGGCCGAGCTGCGGCGCATGCTGCCCGCCGCCGTGGGGCTGGCCATTGACCCCGATCCCCAGACGCTCTGAATGCCGCACGGGCGCCTGCTCAGGCGGGCAGTTCGGGCCAGCCGAAGCCCAGCCGCTGGCGCAGACCGGCCAGCAGCAGCACCAGGGCGAGAGCCGCGGCGATGGCCAGAGCTCCCAGCCCCAGGGGGTTCCAGCGCCAGCAGCGCAACTCCAGCTGATTGCGCTCACCCAGGCGCAGGGGCCAGCGCAGCTGAGCTGCGCGCCAGCGCCGCCCAGGCGGCAGCGGCCGCGCCGGCTCCGGCAGAGCGCGCCGCACCGCCCCCAGCCGCAACGGCTCCAGATCCAGGCTCACATCCGCCCCTGGCACGGCGGCCAGAGTCCGCAGGTCGATGTCCAGCCGCAGCTGCTGGCGCACCCCCACCAGCCAGTTGCGTTCCTGCCAGAGCAGCTGTGGCGGGGGCAGCGGCACCCCCGCCAGCCGACCCGCCTCCTGAACGCTGGCGGCCAGGGTGTCCAGGGCGGCAGCAGCAGGTTGCATCGGCCCCTGCAGCCGCAGCACCCTGTCACCCTCGGGCGAGGAGCTGGGCCTCAGCCCCAGCTCCCGCAAGCCATCGGCGAACTGGCGCTGCCAGGGCCAGGGCAGCCGCCCCTCGGCGGAGCTGAGCTGCTGCACCAGCTGCAGCCGGCCGGGAGCCCCGAAGTGCAGCTCAGCCCGCACCTGCACACATCCTCCCAGCAACAGGGTGAGCACCAACAACAGCGCCGCCAGCACCGCCAGGGCCAGGGGGGTGCGGGTGGGGCCCACCGGCGGGGGGGGCGGCTCCGGCGGGCGGGCGGACCGCGAACGCCGGGAGCGCTGCCGCAGGGCGCCGCTGAGCGGCTCCACCGCCTCCAGCGCCGGCAGGGTCAAGGACCAGTGCCGTGGCCGGCTGAGGGCGGGAGCCTCGAGCACCTCCAGCAGGTCCCGGGCCTGCTGACGCAGGCCGGGATCGCTGCAGCCCGCGGCCAGCCGACAGCAGGCCAGGGCCGCTGGGGTATCACCCCGGCCCATCCAGGCCGTGGCCAGCAGCAGCTGCAGGCGGCCCGCCTGCGGGGTGGCGGCTGGAGTGGCGCTCACCAGCGGCTCGAGCAGCCCCAGTGCCTGGCCGTAGTCGCCACGGTCCAGCGCCCGGCGGGCCGTGGCCAGGGCGTCGCCGGCGCGGGGATCGGAACTCATGGCGCTCAAGGGCCCGGATCAGGTGCGCAGCTGGCGATCGCTGCCCAGCACCATCGTGCCGATTCCGGCATCGGTGAACACCTCCAGCAGCAAGGCATGGGGCACGCGGCCATCAACAATGTGGGCTGCCCCCACCCCCTGGGCGAGGGCGCGGATGCAGCATTCGGTCTTCGGGGTCATCCCCCCCTCCACCACGCCGGTGGCGATCAGCTCGCGGGCGCCGGCCAGGCTCACCTGGCGGATCAGGGAAGCGGGGTCGTGGCGATCCCTCAAGATGCCAGGGGTATCGGTGAGCAGGATCAGTTTCTCGGCCTGCAGGGCGGCGGCCAGCTCCCCGGCCACCGTGTCGGCGTTGATGTTGTGGGCCTGGCCCTCCAGATCGGCGGCCACGCTTGAGATCACGGGGATGTAGCCGGCCTCCAGCAGGGGGTAGAGCAGCGACGGATCGACCGCCTGAACCTCACCCACCAGGCCGTGGTTGCCGTCGTCGTAGGGACGGGCCACCACCAGAGAGCCATCGCTGCCGCACAGACCCACGGCCCGGCCGCCCACCCGGTTGAGACCATTGACGATGTGCTTGTTGACGCGCCCCACCAGCACCATCTCCACCACATCCATGGTTTCCGGCGTGGTGACGCGCAGACCAGCGCGGAACTGGGGCTGGATGTTGAGCCGGCCCAGCCAGTCGTTGATCTCCGGGCCGCCACCGTGAACCACCACTGGCCGCACCCCCACCGAGGCCAGCAGCACCAGATCGCGATACACCGCATCGCGCAGATCGGCGCGGGCCATGGCCGCACCGCCGTACTTGACCACCAGGCGGCGACCGGCAAAGCGCTGGATGTAGGGCAGGGCCTCGCTGAGCACCGAGACCCGCAGGGCGTCGGTATGGCTGGTGGCGGGATCGGAACTCAAGACGGTGGCAGGGCAGGCGGAGCGGGGACCGCTGCGGCCTCAGCCGCGGCAGCGGAGTCGGGGGCGCCGGCGGAGCTGGCGCCGCTCAGCAGCGTCAGCTGCAGGCCGCCGGGCTCCAGCGCTTCGAGTTCGGCCCGCAGGCCGGAGCCGAAGAAGCGGCCGAGGCGCGCGCAGCGCTCCTGCCAGCGGGGGAAGGGCACCGCCCCGCAGGCGAAGCGCAGGCGCAGGCCGTAGCCCCCGTCGCGTTCCAGTTCCTCGACACTGCGCAGCTGGGGTGGGTTGTCCTCATCCCAGAGCTTGAGCACCTCCAGGGAGCTCTCCAGATGGGCTTTCTGGCCATAGCGCCAGCGCAGCACATCGGCCAGCAGCCTGCGCAGCGCTTCACTCTCGGGTCGCTCCCTCAGCTCCCGGAAGCTGGCGGCGGGGGTGAGCCGCTCAGCCGGCGGCAGTTCCGAGGATTTCAAGGCCAGCCCCCCCAGCAGGATCGGGATGCCGTAGAAGATCGTCGGCAGGCTGAGGTTGGGATTGCCGGTGGCATAGCCAATCCAGCCCACCACCGAAAGGGATGCTCCGGCGATCGTCACCAGGCTGCCGGGAGAGAGAAGTGCTTGCATGGACCCATCCTCCTGTATCCCCATGGCCGACGTGAGCGCGGAGGCGTCGCCCAGCGTGTCCGAACTGCTGCGGCAGCTGCAGGCCGACCGCCTCTGGCTGCTGCGCCACATCGATGCGGGCGCCTGGCCCAGCTGGCGGCTCGACCTGGCGGCACTGGAGCGGGAGCTTGGGGAGCTGCTGGACCGGGTGGCCGAGCATCCCCGGGCCCAGGACTGAGAACCCGCCGGGTGCACCGCCTCAGAAGGGGATTTCGTCGTCGCCCTCGGCCAGATCCGGCACCAGCGGCGCCGTGTTCCATGTGGGAGTGGGTGGCTCCGCCGACCGCGGCGCCGGTGCCGGGGCCGCGGCCCGTCCGGGTGCCGCAGACACCGTGCCGGCAGGGCGGGGCTGGCCCGGGGAGGCGGACGCCGCGAGCGGGTGCAACCGCGCCAGCGTGAATTCGACGCGCTTCTCCTTCATCCCGTCCTGCCGGATGAGGGTGCTGATGCGCAGACGGCCCTCGATCACCAGGCGCTGGCCGGGCTGCACACGGTTCTGCAGATCCTGGGCCAGGTTGCCCCAGCCCACCACCTTGAGCTGGCCTGGGGGATCATCAGGTCTCAGGCCCTCCACCTGCACGACCATCTCGGCCACCGGGGTCTGGTTGTCCTGGGTGTAGCGCAGCTGGGGTGCCTCCAACACGTCGACCTCCAGAAGACAGTGATTCACGGCCGCTGACCCACGCAACGCCGCCCATCCTGATGCACAACACCCCGGCGCAGCAGCGCGGGCCACGGCTGTGGCTGTTCACCGGCACGGGCGAGGGGCCGCCGCTGGCCGCGGAACTGCTGCTGCTGGGCTGGCAGCTGCGCGTCAGTGTGGTCACCGCCGCCGCCGCCCGGGCCTATCGCGCCCACCCGGCCCTGGAGCTGCGGGTGGGACGGCTGGGGGGAGCCGGCCGGCTGCGCCGGGAGCTGCTCGAGGCCCACCACCTGGGGGTGCCGTTCCGGGCGGTGCTGGATGTCACCCACCCCTTCGCCTGCGCCATTCAAGGGGAGCTGGTGCGCGGCAGCGCCGCCGCCGGCGTGCCGCTGCTGCGCCTGGAGCGGGACAGCAGCAGCACGCCGGCGGCTGGCGACAGCGGCAAGCAGCACTCCCGGGTGACACCGCTGACGGACCTGGCGCAGCTGGCGAGCATGCCCCTGGCCGGCACCCGGCTGCTGCTGGCCATCGGCTCCCGCCACCTCGGCCTGGCCCTGCGCAGCTCTGCCGCGGCCATCCATCACGCCCGGGTGCTGCCCAATCCGGCGGCCCTGCGGCTGGCCCTGGCGGCAGGCTTGGCGCCCGAGCGGCTGGCTCCCCTCCATCCCCGGCCCTGTGGCGGGCTGCCGGCCGGGGAGGTGGAGGCGGCCCTGCTGCGGCGCTGGCGCATCGAAACCATCGTGGCGCGGGCTTCCGGACCACCCACCGAGCCGCTCTGGCGTGGCCTGGCGGCAGCCCATGACTGCCGGCTGCTGCTGGTGAGCAGACCCCGGCCGGAGGCACAGGCCTTGAGCCTGGATCGCGCCGCCCTGCTGGACACGCTGGCAGCCTGGAGCCGTTGACGCTTTCAGCCGCCATGGCCGCTGCCACCGATCTGCTGCTGGTGCTCACCACCGAGGCCGACCAGGAGCGGGCCGAAGCCCTGGCCCGGGTGCTGCTGGAGCGGCGCCTGGCGGCCTGCGTGGCCCTGCAGCCGCAGCTTTCCCTCTACCACTGGCAGGGGGGGCTGCAGCGCGGCGAGGAGGTGCAGTTGCTGATCAAATCCCATGCCAGCCGCCTGGCGGCCCTGGAGCAGGTGGTGAGGAAGCTGCACAGCTATGCCACCCCGGAGTGGATTCACTGGCCCGCCCGCTGCAGCCCCGGCTATGGCGACTGGCTGCTGGAGAGCATCTCCAGGCCCAGATGACGGTTGGCCAGAGCTGCCAGGTCAACCTGGCAGCGGGGGCCGAGCTGGGTCACCACCTGGCCGGCACAGAGGGATCCCAGCCGACCGCAGGTGCGCAGATCCAGCCCCCGGGTGTAGGCAAGCAGAAAGCCGGCGGCGTAGAGATCGCCGGCACCGGTGCTGTCCACCGCCTCACCGAGGCTGAACGCCTCGATCAGGTGGCTCTCTCCTCCGGCGAGCACCAGCGAGCCCGCCTGGCTGCGGGTGAGCGCCGCCACCCGGCAGCGGCCGCGCACCTGCTCCACGGCCTCGGCAAAGCTGTTGGAGCGGTAGAGGGCGGTGATCTCCATCTCGTTGGCGAACAGCAGATCCACGTGGCCGTCCACCAGGTCCAGGAAGCTGTCTCGATGCCGCTCCACGCAGAAGGCGTCGGACAGGCTCAGCGCCACCTCGGCGCCGTGGGCCCGCGCCACCTCGGCGGCGGCGATGAAGGCGCGCTTGGCCGCCTCGCTGTCCCAGAGGTAGCCCTCCAGGTAGAGCACCCGGGCCCGGGCCACCATCTCCAGATCCAGATCGGCGGGATCCAGCCCCACCGATGCCCCCAGATAGGTGCACATCGTGCGCTGGGCGTCAGCGCTCACCAGGATCAGGCAACGGGCCGTGGACGCCCCCGCCGTGGCGGGCGGTGTGGCGTAGCTTGCCCCCACCGAGCGGATGTCATGGCTGAAGATCGCCCCCAGCTGGTCATCGCGAACCCGGCCGATGAAGCCGGCCTGCCCCCCCAGCTGGGCGATACCGGCCACGGTGTTGGCCGCCGAGCCACCTGAGGTCTCCAGCCCGGGACCAAGGCGCTCATAGAGCCGCCGGGCCTGCTGCTCATCCACCAGGGCCATCGTGCCCTTGCGCAGGCCATGGTCGTCGAGGAAGCGGTCGTCGGTATGCACGAGCACATCGACGATGGCGTTGCCGATGGCGACGACATCGAGGCCTGACTGGGAGCCTTCCGACTTGCTGGCGAGGTGCATTCAGGTGTTGAGCAGGGCGCGCTTGGGGCCGTGGATCGGGTCTTCGACCACGATCGTCTGATCGCGGCCGGCACCGAGGGACACGATCGCGATCGGCACCTCCATCAGCTCGGCCAGAAAGCGCAGGTAGCTCATGGCCGTGGCAGGCAAGTCCTCCAGCGCCCGGCAGTGAGCGGTGGAAGTCTGCCAGCCGGGAAGCGTCTTGTAGATCGGCCGGCAGCGGGCGAAGTCCTCGGCGCTGCTGGGGAAGTGCTCGATGCGCCGGCCCTCGAGTTCATAGGCCACGCACACCTGGATGGCGTCGAGCTCATCGAGCACGTCCAGCTTGGTGATGGCCAGGCAGTCGAGCCCGTTCACCTCCACCGCGTAGCGGCCGATGACGCCATCGAACCAGCCGCAGCGCCGGCGGCGCCCGGTGGTGGTGCCGTACTCGCCGCCGCGGTCGCAGAGATGGTCGTTGATGCTGCCCTCCAGCTCGGTGGGGAAGGGACCCTCCCCCACCCGGGTGGTGTAGGCCTTGGCCACGCCGATCACCCGGTCGATCAGGGTGGGGCCCACGCCGGCGCCGATGCAGGCACCCCCACTCACCGGATTGGAGGAGGTGACGTAGGGGTAGGTGCCGTGGTCGAGGTCGAGCAGGGTGCCCTGGGCCCCCTCGAAGAGAATGTTCTGACGGGCCTTTGCGGCCTCATGAATGGTGCGGGTGCAGTCCACCACGTGGGGGGCCAGGCGCTGGCCGTAGGACACGTACTCGGTCACCACGGCCTCGAAATCGATCGGCTCGAGGCCGTAGAGCTTCTGCAGGATCTCGTTCTTCTCCGCCAGTGGACCGGCAAGGCGCTCGCGTAACCGCTGCTCATCGAGCAGGTCGATGATGCGGATGCCGTTGCGTTCCGACTTGTCGGCATAGGTGGGGCCGATGCCCCGGCCCGTGGTGCCGATGCGCCTGGCGCCGCGCCGCTGCTCCATGGCCTGATCCAGCAGGCGGTGGTAGGGCATGGTCACGTGGGCCGTGGAGGCGAGCTTCAGGCCGCACACCTCGATGCCGAGCTCCTGGAGCATGTCCAGTTCGCCGAGCATCACACGCGGGTCCACCACCGTGCCTGAACCGATCAGACAGGTGGTTTCGCGGTAGAGAATTCCAGAGGGGATCAGGTGAAGTTTCAGCACCCGGTCATCCACCACGATCGTGTGACCGGCGTTCACCCCACCCTGGTAGCGCACCACCACATCGGCCGAACGGCTCAGCAGATCGGTGATCTTGCCCTTGCCCTCGTCACCCCACTGCGCACCGATGACGACGACGTTGGCCAAGGACACGGCGGCCCGCAGCCGCTTGTGAACACAAGCCGAGAGCCTCTCACCCTGCAGGGGCGTTCGTAAAGGGTGGCTCCCCGGCGAGGGTGCCCGAGGGAATCAGGCGCCGCGCTGAACCCCCACCTCGGCCTTGCGCAACTCCTTCGTCACCCGCTCGCGCAGGGCGTCGGGCACCGGGCGGTTGGGGTAGTTGGAGTAGTGGCCGGCGAGGGAGTTGACGGCGGTCTGCATGGTGGTGAAGGAGGCCAGGCCGTTGACGGAGGCCCGGGGGCGGTAGCGGGCCATGTAGTCGTTGATCAGTGCCCGGGCCCGGGTCTCGGCCTCGCTGCGCTCGGGGTCGTCAGCGGCCAGCGCGATGGTGGCGATCAGGCTGTCGGCCACGGCCACGGTGTCATCCACGTAGCTGCCGCTAAGGCCGGAACTGCTGGCGGAGCAGGCGCCGAGCAGCAGGCAGCCCACCAGCGCCAGGGCCGCCAGGGCTCGCCCCCAGCGCTCACGCCAGCGCTGCAGCATCAGGGAGAAAGCGGGATCCATGGCAGCGACAGCAGGGGATCGAATCCTAAGGATGGCCCCGGATCTCGCTGCCGGCAGCGCGGTCCCCGCAACCCTCGCCAGCAACCCTCGCCAGGAAGCACGACTGCCCTATTCAGGCCTGCGGCAGACCCAGCCGCTGCTGCTGGATCACGGGCAGCAACTGGTCCAGCAGGGCGGTGGCCTGCAGCTCTCGGGACTCGCCGCCCGAGCGCTCCACCAGTTCGATGCGGCCCTCGCCGGCACCACGTCCCACCACCAGCCGCCAGGGAATGCCCAGCAGGTCGCCGTCCTTGAACTTCACCCCGGCGCGCTCGGCCCGATCGTCCAGCAGCGCCTCCACACCGGCCCGCTGCAGCTCGCCGTAGAGGCGTTCCGCCAGGGCCGCCTGGAGGGGATCAGCCCCATTGGCCGGCACCACCAGCACCTCGAACGGAGCGATCGCCAGCGGCCAGCGGATGCCGTTGGCGTCGTGGTTCTGCTCCACCGCCGCCTGGGCCAGCCGAGAGACGCCGATGCCGTAACACCCCATCCAGAAGGGCTCGCTGCTGCCGGCCTCGCTGGTGAAGCGGGCCTCCAGGGCCTGGGAGTACTTGCGGCCGAGCTGGAAGATGTGACCCACCTCGATGCCCCGGCTGGCCTCCAGGAGCTGGCGGGGGTCATGGCTGCAGCGATCTCCCGGCTGGGCGGCCCGCAGGTCGAGGCTTGCCGCCGGCAGCTCCGTCTCCAGCCCCAGCCCCGCCCAGCTGGCACCGACCAGATGGAGGTCCAGCTGGTTGGCGCCACACACAAAGGCCTCCAGCGCGGCGGCGGTGTGGTCGATCAACAGCAGGAAGGAGCGGGCCCAGCTGCGGCTGCCGGCCAGTGCCCCATCGCCCAGGTGAGGGCCGAGAAAGCCGAAGGGCAGCGGCGCCAGTCCCTGCCGGTCCATCGCTTCGGCGCTGATCGGGCTGACCTCCAGCAGCACCCCGTGGCTGCCCCCCAACCGGGAGGCCACGGCATTGCTCAGCTTCACCTCATTGAGCTGCTGGTCCCCCCGCAGGCACACCAGCAGGGGCTGGTCGCTGCCCTGCTCGAAGCGGGCCAGCAGCAGCAGCACCTTGAGAACCTGGCCGGGTTCGAACCCCTGGCCGCGGCACAGGTCCTCGATGCTGGCCTGGGCGGGGGTGGCCAGGGCCTCTCCGGCTCCGCCCTGGCGGGGCCCGCCCGGCAGCGCCCTGGCCTCAGGCGCCAGTGACTGGGCGCGCTCCTGATTGGCCGCATAGCGGCCGTCCGGGCTGGTGAGGATCAGGTCTTCCCCGGCCTCGGCGGTGACCATGAACTCCTGGCTGGCGGAGCCGCCGATGGCGCCGCTGTCGGCCTCCACCGCCACGGTGCGCAGGCCGCAGCGGGCAAAGATGCGCCGGTAGGCGCCGTCCATGGCCCTGTAGGTCTGGGCCAGGGAGTCCTCATCGGCATGAAAGGAATAGGCATCCTTCATGATGAACTCCCGCCCCCGCATCAGGCCGAAGCGAGGCCTGATCTCATCGCGAAATTTCGTCTGGATCTGATACAGATTCACCGGCAGCTGGCGGTAGGAGCGCAGCAGATCACCGGCCAGGGCCGTGACCACCTCTTCATGGGTGGGGCCCAGTCCCAGCTCCCGCCCCTGGCGGTCCTGGAGGTGGAACATGATTCCCTCCCCGGCGGTGTAGCCGGCCCAGCGCCCGCTGCGGCGCCAGAGGTCGGCTGGCTGCAGCTGGGGCAGCAGGGTCTCGAGGGCGCCGCTGGCATCCATCTCCTCGCGCACCACCCGCGACACCTTGCGCAGCACCCGCCACATCAGCGGCAGATAGGCGAAGATGCCAGGTGCCACCCGGCGGATGTAACCGGCGCGCAGCAACAGCCTGTGGGAAGCAATCTCGGCTTCAGCTGGAACGTCCCGCAGCGTCACCAGCAGCAGGCGGGAGACGCGCATAGCGACAGGCGGCGGGGGCCGGCGGAAGCTACCACTGGCACCGGGACTGGTCGTCAACCGCACAGCGCCGGCTGCCGGCCTCTGCTACCTTCGACTTCATTCCCAGCAGTCTCAGCTGCGTCTCATGGTCCTCAGCCCAGGCAGATCCGGCCCCCTGGGTCCCTCGCCCCGTCCCCGCCCCCTGGATCCCTCTGGTCTTGATACCTCTGCCCAGGGTGCCCCTGGTGCTCCCGGTGCACCCGGTTCCTCGGCTGTTGGTGCCGGTGGCGCTGCTGCGGCCCAGGCTTTTGCAACCCTGGGCGGCGACGGTCACGGCACCGACGGCGAAGCCGGCGCCGGCCTGATCGGCATCGATGAAGTGCAGAAGGCCCTCAACCGTTCGCGGGCATCGGTGTACCGCTACACCAACACCGATCACCGCAACCTCAACCCACCCTTCAGCCCACGGCGGCTCAACCCCGAGTACCGCAGCGACCAGAAGGATCCCCTGCTCTTCCACCCCGATGAGGTGGCCCGCTTCGCCCGGGACGTGCTGCGCATCCGCGACGTCACGGTGGAGGTGCTCCATTCACCCTCCACCGCCACCCAGCAGTTGCTGAGCGCCATCCTTGAGGAACTGCAGGGCATCCGTCAGCGCCTCGACCGCCTCGACCAGGCTCAGGCCGACGCCCTCCGCCCCGCCCCGGGCACCAGCCGTTTCGAGCACCACGATCGCCCCGCTGCCTGAGCGTCGGTGCACCTGCATGACGGCCGGGAGAGAGTTCTCTGCCCGTCCACCGCGCTGGTGTCAGAATCAGCTGCACAGTTCCAGGCGGGCATCGCCCGCATCCTGGCGCCATCACGACTGCCGCCTTCCCCGGTCGGCAGTCCGGCGCCCACCCCATGACCCTCACTGTTGAACCGCCTTCAGCTCCAGCCCCTTCGGCGCCACCGGAGCAATCCAGCGCCGAGCTCCTGCGCGAGGCCAATGATGCCAATCCCGACGACCCCTACAGTCCTGGCCTGCACACACTGTTTGATGTGCTCGGCGGACTGATCGGTCTGACGGCCGTCCTTCTGCCGCTGGCCACCGTGCTGGTGGCCCGCCCGCCCGCTCTCCAGTCCCCAGCGGATCCAACCAGAGTCCATGGATCTGAGCCTGCTGCCGGCTTCCCCAGCGCCCGGGCTCGTGAACCTGGTGGTGGAGATCCCGGCTGGATCACGCAATAAATACGAGTACAACGCCGTCGCCGGCGTCATGGCACTGGACCGCATCCTGCATGCGTCGGTGCGCTACCCGTTCGACTACGGCTTCGTGCCCAACACCCTGGCCGAGGACGGCTCCCCCCTCGATGCCTTGGTGATCATGGAGGAGCCCACCTTTGCGGGCTGTCTGATCCGGGCCAGGCCGATCGGAATCCTGGACATGGTGGACAGCGGCGCCCACGACGGCAAGCTCCTGTGCATGCCGGAGGCCGATATCCCCAACACCAGGGTGCGCTCAATCCGTCAGATCGCCAACGATCAGCTGGAGGAGGTGGCCGAGTTCTTCCGCACCTACAAGAGCATCGAAGGGCGGGTCACCGAAATCCTCGGCTGGCTGGATGTGGAGGCGGTGCCGGAGGTGCTGCAGCGCTGCATCGACGCCGCCGCACTGGCCGGGGCCACTCCCCAGCAGCAGCTGCCGGGCTAGGCGGAGCGCTGCAGCAGGAATCCCTCGTAATCCAGGGCCTGAAAGATCCGGGCGGGATCGCCGAAGCCGGCGGCATTCACCAGCGCCGTGAGCCGGGAGAGGCCGATCGGATGCAGGCCCTGGGTGAGGGCTGCCTCGCGGCTGGCCTGCTCGCTCAGGCCGCTGGCCCGCTGAAAGCCCAGCCAGGCAGCCTGCACCTGGGCCTGCAGCGGGGAGCGTTCGGGGGCCATCAGATCCACCAGCAACAGCTGGCCCCCGGGCTCGAGGCTGCGGGCCAGGGCGCTGAGAAAGGCCAGTTTGGTGCCGTCATCGGGCAGGGACTGGAGCACCAGCACCGACAGGGCTCCAGCAAAGCAGGCCTGGCTCTGGAGATCCTCCACCCGCGCCTGCTGCCAGCTGATCGCGGCACTGTCGAGCCGTTGCCGCGCTGCCTCCAGCATCGCCAGGGAGGGGTCGATGGCCGTGATCCGCCAGTCGGGACGCTGGGCCTGGGCCTCCACCAGCTCCGCTCCGGTGCCGCAGCCGGCCACCAGCACCGAAGCCCCCGCCTCGCCGGCCCGCGGCGAGGCCGCCAGCAGCGCCACGGCCAGGCGGGCAAGGCTGGCGTAGCCGGGGATCAGCTGCTGCACCGCCAGGTCGTAGCCCCGGGAATCAGCGCAGGGCGCAGGGCCGGCCGCGGCCTGGTGGAAGAGGGGCTGGTTGTCTCCCACGGACGCGCAACAACTGGAGGCGATGCTAGGCATCGAGCCCCTTGAGGGCCTAGGTTTGACGGCGCGTTCACCCCCCAGCCGGCCGTGCCCAGCATCCGTTTCGAACAGGAAGGCCAGCAGGTCGGTTGCATTGAGGGCGCCAACCTGCGCAAGGCGGCCCTTGATGCCGGCATCAACCCCTACAAGGGATTGAACAACGTCAACAACTGTGGCGGCCTGGGCCAGTGCGGCACCTGTGTGATGGAGGTGCTGGAAGGCATGCAGAACCTCTCTCCCCGCAGCGATGTGGAGGAGGTCTACCTGGCCGACCGTCCGGCGAACTTCCGCCTCAGCTGCCGCACCAGCGTCAACGGCGACGTGACCGTGCGCACCCGGCCCGGCGACGGGGTGGGCAAGGGATCCAATTCCCTGGTGGGGGCCCTCAAGGCCCTGGTGGGCCGCAGCTGAAGCGCGGCCCGGCGGCTGTGAGGCTCTACAGCTACTCCCGCTGCAGCACCTGCCGCAAGGCCCTGGCCTGGCTGGCGGGCCATGGTCTGGCGGTCGAGCCCATCGACATCACCCGGCAGCCCCCGAGCCGCGAGGAACTTCTGCTGGCGTTGCAGCAGCTGGGCCGCAAACGGCTGTTCAACACCAGCGGTCAGAGCTACCGCGCCCTCGGTGCCGCCAGCGTTGGGGCCATGGACGACGAACAGGCCCTGGCAGCCCTCGCCGGCGACGGCAAGCTGATCCGGCGGCCCTTTCTGATCACCGGCGATGGCGCCGTGCTCACCGGTTTCCAGCCGCAGGAGTGGCAGCAACGGCTGCGGGTCTGACCACCCCCTGAGCGCTCAAGGGGGCCGGTTCAGGCCCGGTCGGGGGGAGCCGCCTCCGGCGCGGCCGTGTCGATCGCCGGCGATGGCGCAGAGGCCATCAGCTGGTCGAGTTCCTCGATCAGGGAGGTGATGCGCGCCCGGCTGATCTGGCTGAGGTAGGTGGTCTTCACCCCCTCGATCAGGGCGCAGATCAGATCCTGGGAGCGCTGCAGCGCCGGTCCGGTCTCCAGACTCAGGGCCAGTTCATCCCAGAAGCGGTCGATGCAGCGCTGCAGCATCTCCAGCTGGGCGTCATCGGTGCGTCCCAGCCGGTTGCCGGTGCTGCGCGAGAGGTCGAGCAGGCTGTCCACCATGCCCCCCGCCAGCTGGGTGCTGAGACCGGATTCAAGCCGCAGCAGGGGTTTGAGCTGCCGCAGCGGCGGCGGCACCACGGCCCGATCCACACTCTGGCGCAGGCTGTAGCCCAGCAGGCCCTGCAGTTCGGGGGCCAGCCGCGGGGCCACCTCCGCCAGCAGCAGCGGGCCCCAGATGCGCAGCAGTTCCAGCACCTGGCGCTCGTCTTCGCTGCGGATCACCGACTGGTGACTGCGCAGGGAGCGGATCCGCTGGGGCCAGCGCGGTGAGCGCACCAGGCCCTGCACGCCATCGATCAGCTGCAGGGCCAGCACCTCGAACAGCTCCACCGCCAGCAGGGCCACCACGCCACGGCTCACCACCGCCCGCAGCGGCTCGAAGTTGGCCAGCCCGGAGGTCTGCAGCCTCTCCACCACCGGCACGATCCGCAGCCAGCGCCAGAAGGGCAGCACCAGGGGCAGATCGATCCAGCGTCGCAGCAGCGCGTCCCGCCAGCGGAGGCCGGGGATGCGCCGCCGCAGCCGTACCACCCGCAGCAGGATGTCCAACAGGAACACCCACTGGAACAGCAGCAGGTCGATGCGCCACGACTGGTTGGTGGGCTGGGCGTTCTCGTCGATCGAGCGCCAGTAGTTGGTCTGCACCAGCGGCAGCACCTGCTCGCGCCAGAACTGGCGCTCCTGCTGCCAGGGGCGCTGTTCCAGCCAGGCCGGGCTGAGCAGCTGGGCGGCGGATTGCCTGGCGGAATCCTGATCGGCCCGGTCGCGCAGCCGGTTCTTGATCCGCTCCAGGGTGCCGCTCTGGCCCGACCCCTGGAAGGGATCGGTGTCGATCATCTGTTGAGTGAGCTGCACCTGCTGCTGCAGCAGGGCCTGCTGCTCCGGGCTGAAGGGGGCGGCAGCCCCGGCGAGGGCGCGATCGAGGCGATCGAACTGCTCCAGGTAGGCCTGGGTCTCCCGGTGGGGCTCGATGCCCTTCACCGGGTCCATCCATGGCGTGATGTCGGGCAGCGCCTGCAGGGGAATAGCCAGGGGCACACCGGGAATCGGATGCAGATTGCGCTGCAGCCAGAAGGGCCGCAGGGCGACATAGCTGAGGTCGAAGGCCACCCACACCAGATTGAGGCTGGCCCACACAGCCACGAAGCGTCCCCAGCTGCGCTCCAGCACGCTCCGCGACGGACGACGGGGACGCTGCCAGCGGGGGCGGACCATAGGCCGTGGCGTGGTGGAGGCCTGCCTAATCTGCCCTGGCTGCCGCTGCCTGCGCCGGCCCCCTGGAGAACAGCCTTGCCGTTGCGCGAACCCAACCTGAAGGACAGCGAGGCGGCCCACCGCCCGACCACTCCGGACGGACACCCCGCCCAGCGGGGCGACAGCGCCTGGGGCTTCTGGCGCAGCGTGGTGATCACCCTGGCCGTCGCCCTGGGCATCCGCCATGTGCTGGTGGAGGCGCGCTACATCCCCTCCGGATCGATGCTGCCGGCCCTGCAGATCCAGGACCGGCTGCTGGTGGAGAAACTCACCTACCGACGCCGGCCGCCGCAGCGCGGCGAGATCGTGGTGTTCCGCTCCCCCCACCGCTTCGATCCAGTGCTGGCCAGCAGCGCCGACGACAATCCCCTGCGCTGTCTGCTGGTGAACCTGCCGGTGGTGGGCAATCTGCCGGGCCTGGCCAGCCCGTCCTGCGATGCCTACATCAAGCGCGTGGTGGCCCTGCCCGGTGAGCGGGTGGTGGTGGATCCCCTGGGGCAGGTGAGCATAAACGGCCGCCGGCTCGACGAGCCCTACGTGCAAAACCTCTGCCCGGTGGATGCTCAGGGCATGGGCCCCTGCCGCACGATCAATGCCGTGGTGCCGCCCGAGCATGTGCTGGCCCTGGGGGACAACCGGGCCAACAGCTGGGACGGACGCTTCTGGCCCGGAGGCCCCTTCATCCCCCGCCAGGAGATCATCGGACGGGCCTTCTGGCGCTTCTACCCCTTCGATCAGATGGGCAGCCTGGTGCCGGTCAGCCCGCAGTCCTCAGCCGCCACTCCCGGCACTCCCTGAGCCCAGTGGCCAGCACCGCGCCGCGGATCCGCTCACCCAGCCGTGGCTGATTCGCCGCCAGCGACAGCGACTGCTGCCTGTCCCAGCGCCACTCGTGCCGGGGGTCGAACAGCAGCCAGCGGCGACTGCCCACCTCCAGACGCTGCGGGGGGAGGCCGAGCAGGCTCGATCCTCCCCAGCTGAGCAACTGCCAGAGCTGCTCCACCGGGCAGCCGCCGCCTTCCACCAGCTCCTGCCACAGCAGCGGCAGCACCAGGCCGTGGCAGGCGCCATGGCCGGCCAGGCCCGGCCGGCGCTGATCGAGGGGCAGCAGCTGCTCTTCGGCGTCCAGGGGCAGATGGTGCACGGCCACGGCGGTGATCCGCCCGTCGATCGCCGCCGCCCGCAGCGCCTGGCGGTCGCGCGGGGCTCCGAGAGAGGGCAGCAGCCGCCAGCCCTCCTGCGCCGGAGAGAGGCTGCCGCTGTCAGCCAGCAGATGCCACCAGCTCACCGTGCAGGGCGGTGGGGAGGCCAGCCCCCGCAGCTGCTCCGCGCCGGCGCCGGTGGAGAGGTTCATCAGCACCAGGCGGCTGGCACCGCGGGCTGCCGCCAGGGCCAGCAGGGCCTGCAGGGGCAGGGTCTCGCTGAGCACGGGGTCCGGGGGCCAGCCGGCCCGCAGGGTCTCCACCGCCTCGCGCACGAAACCCCCGGCACAGAGCCCGGCACTGCGGGGGGCCACCAGCACGGGGCGA
The DNA here is from genome assembly GCA_039818745.1 of Cyanobacteria bacterium J06638_7. Lineage (GTDB taxonomy): Bacteria > Cyanobacteriota > Cyanobacteriia > PCC-6307 > Cyanobiaceae > NIES-981. The sequence goes on along the minus strand of JBCBTI010000001.1, from coordinate 21,527 downwards.
TCGGCCAGCTCACCGAGCAGCAGACCGCGCTCCAGCAACGGCAGCGGCGGCGCCTGCTCGCCGGCGGCCACCCCGATGGCCCCGGCCGCCAGCTGGTCGCGGTGGGGTGCCAGCTCGGCATCGGCACCATCGGCGCTGAAGCTGCCCCACAGCACCAGGGTGAGGGGATCGGGCCAGGCGAGACCCTGCAGCCGCTCCGGCCGGTCCCGCCAGGGCCTGGCCCAGGGCAGCAGCGCCACGGTGCCGTAGCCCCCGGCGGCCGCTGCCCGGGCCAGGCTGGCAAGGGTTTCGGCCGCTCCCTCGAAGGGCTGCTCCAGCACGCTGTGGGGATCCACCAGGGTGGGCGCCAGCAGCCAGCCCTCGGCGTCAATGGGCTTCAGAGCGAGCTCTGCAGCCAGGCGCTGGGCGGGCTCCCCCCAGCCCAGCAGCCGGCCCTCGGCGTCGATCAGCGCATCGCCGCGGTCCAGCTGCGCAGCGGGTGCCGTGAGCAGCTGAACCGAACGCAGCCAGAGCGGGGGAGCCAGCACCGGCCTAGAGGGCCCCGGCGGCTGTGCTGTCCAGCACCCCGCCGAGGTGAGAGGTGAGATTCAGGGCCGCCAGCACGGCGGTGCCGTCCGCGGCAGGGGGGTAATCGATCACCGACACGCCGCCGTTTCCCTGCTTGATCATCCAGATATCAGCCGGGGTGAGCCCCAGCAACCCGCAGAGGATCGCCTTGTTGACGGCGTCATGGGCCACCACCAGCGCCGTTTCCCCCCCCTCGAGGCTGGCGGCGATCGTGCGCCAGGTGTCCAGGGAGCGATGCCACACATCGTGGATCGTCTCGCCCTCGGGCATCTGCACGGTCTGCGGCGCTCGCTTCCAAGCGGCCAGCAGCTGGGGCCAGCCTTCGTTGATCTCCCGCTCCAGCCGCCCCTCCCACAGCCCATGGCCGATCTCCACCAGCCCGCGGGTGGCGGTGAGCGGCACCCCCGGGTGGCAGGCGAGGATCTGCTCGGCGGTCTGCCGTGGCCGGGCCAAGGCACTGGTGTAGGCGCGGTGAATGCTCACCGAGGCCAGAAAGGTACCGGCGGCCTCCGCCTGAGCCAGGCCGTTGGCATTGAGGGGGATATCGATCTGACCCTGGAAGCGGCCCTGGCGGTTCCAGTCGGTCTCCCCGTGGCGCACCAGCAGCAGGCGGGGGCCGGTGCCGCGGGCCGGCAGGGGCTCGCCCAGATGGGCGGTGCCGTTGAGGGACTCCAGCTGCACGCTGGGCGCGCCTCCGACGCCACTGCTCAGATTGAGCACCGACAGGGAGCCGTTGTCCAGCCGCAGGCGCCGGAAACCGGTGGCATCGAGACCCAGCAGAGTGAGCACCAGGCAGCGCAGGATGGCGTTGTGGGCCACCACCAGCACGCTCTGGTCCTCCCCCGCAAGAGCCGCCCGGTGCCGCTGCAGCAGCAGGGCCCGGAAGCGCGCCGCCTGCTCCATCAGCTCCGGCAGGGGCCGGTAGCGGCTGCCGTCGCGGCGCTCCAGCTCCAGGGTGTGGGGAGCCGTGCGCCAGGTGGCCTCCTCCCCGGGATAGCGATCGCGCAGCTCGCGGCGCAGCAGACCACTCCAGGGGGCAAGGTCGATCTCGAGCAGATCGTCCTCGAGGCCGGGGCTGAGCTCGCCGGGGTGAACGTCGAGCAGGTGGCGGGCGGTATCGCGGGCCCGCTGCATCGGCGAGCTGTAGGCCGCATCGAAGGGCACAGAGGCCAGCGCAGCGCCGGCTGCCCTGGCCTGCTCCACTCCCTCCTCGGTGAGCGCGGAGAGGTCATCGCGGCCCTGGATCCGCTGCTCGACATTGAAGCTGCTGAGCCCGTGGCGGACCAACACAATCCGGAGGGACACGGACCCAGAGCTGCTCGGGGGCATCGTATGGGAGCAGCATGCAGGGCTCCGGCGGCGCGCAGGCCGGACGGGCGGGGGAGAGAATCCAGCGGATCGCCTCCCTTGCTGCTCAGCGTTTGTCCGTTCCCGCCGCCGCCGCTCCGCGCTGGAAGCTGGCGCTCGCCGCCCTCAGCCTGCTGCTCTGCAGCCTGCTCTGGCTCAACGGCCTGCTCCAGAGCCTGGAGCGTCCCTCGGTGGGCAATGCCCTGGAGCTGCGCCAGCGCCAGTTGCAGGTGCTGGCCGCACCGGCTCTGCCGGACGGCCTGCGGCCTCTGCTGAACAGTCCCGAGGCTCTGGAGGAACTCTCTGCCCAGCTGGAGCAGACCCTGGCGGCCGACCCCGGCCCAGGCAGTCCGGAGCAGTTGCTGCAGCTGGCCCTGCTGAGTCAGCGAGCAGAGCGCCCTGAGCAGGCCGGGGCTGTACTGACGCAACTGCGCGCCCAGGTCCCTGCGGAGCGGCGGCCGCTGCTGGAGCTGCTGGAGAGCGGCGAAGCGGGAATCAATGCGGCCGGGCCGGAGCGGCGGGCCCAACTCACGGCGCCCTGGAGCGGGCAGCTGAGCCCCCTCAGCGAGCAGCTCCTCTGTCAGGCGCTGACGCCGGCGCGGCCGGACTGCGGCGATCCGGCCCAGCAGCTTCAGGCCCTGGCCCGGCTGCTGGCGGTGAGCTGGCTGCCGGGGCTGCTGCTGCTGCTGGGGCTGGGGCTGCTGCTGCGCGAGGCCTGGCTGCTGCTGCGCGCACGGCGGCCGGCGGCTCCGGAGCTGCAGGGTCCGCCCCTGGATCTGGCGGATGTGACCCTGCTGATCGCCGGCGGATTCGTGGTGCTGGGAGAGCTGAGCGTGCCGCTGCTGCTGGGGCCGGCCCTGCGGCCGCTGCTGAGCCCCCTGGCCGCCATGCCGGTGCGGCAGCAGGGCCTGCAGGTGCTGCTTCTCTACCTGGGTCTGATGCTTCCCCCCGGGCTGATTCTCGCCGCCCAGTTGCGGCCACTGGCCGCGCGGCGGCCACCGGAAGGCTGGCTGCAATGGCGCTGGCGGCCTGCCGGTTCAGCCCTGCTCGGGGCTCTGGCCCATGGGCTGATGGTGCTGCCCCTGGTGGCCTTCAGCGGCTGGCTGATCGATCGGCTGGTGGGTGATCCGGGCGGCAGCAACCCCCTGCTGGAGCTGGTGCTCAGCGCCGGCGATCCGGTGGCCCTGGCCTGCTTTGCGCTCACGGCGATGGTGCTGGCGCCCCTGTTCGAGGAGAGCCTCTTCCGCGGCGTGCTGCTCCCGGTGCTGGGGAAGCGCTGGGGGGGAACGGTCGGGGTGCTGGCCACCGCCCTGGTGTTCGGCCTGGCCCATCTCAGCTTCGGAGAGCTGCTGCCCCTGGTGGTGCTGGGGCTGGGGCTGGGCTGGCTGCGCCTGCGCAGCGGGCGGCTCGGGCCCTGCGTGCTGATGCACGGCCTCTGGAATGGCTTCACCTTCACCAACCTGTTGCTGCTGGCGGGCTGATAGCTCCCTCCGGGCCTTGCTGAGGGGCGGAGCCGGTGGTTCACTTGCAGAGCGTTCGGCTCTCCCCGTGGTCGCCTCCAAACTTCCAGGGCAGGCTGCCGAGACCCCCACTGGCCAGCGACCGCTGCAGCTGATCCAGGGCTCCCTCTCCGGTCGTGCCGCCGCCCGCCGCGCTCCCTGGCTGTTGAGCCTGCACCGGGCGGCGGACGGCACCCTCGCCGGCCTCGGGATCTGCATGCTGGCCCTCGGCGGCCTCACGCTGCACTGGCAGAACCAGTGGGGTCAGAGCTTCCGCACCCTGGAGGCGGCCCAGGTGCTCGAACACCGCATGCAGGAATCGGCGGCCAAACTGGAACGCCACCATCTCGGGCCAGCGGGCAAACCGGGCCAGCTGGTGCCCACCAGCAGTGACCGGCTGATCTACGTGCCGCCGCCGCCGGCCAAGGCCCGCCAGTCCTCAGGTCTGCCGGCGCGGTCGGTGAGCTGGAACGCCGTGGCCGCCGGCTACTAAACCACCAGCACTCCAGCCAGCCCCCCCGGGCCTCACCGCGACCCCATCCGCCATCTCCCCGCGCAGGCCTCAGCCATGGCCCCCAGCTCGCTGCAACGCTCCCGCCGGCCCCTGCCCCTGAAGCGCGCGGCCCCATCCCGGCAGCAGCGGGTGGTGTCGATCCAGCCCCTGAGCGTGCGCCGGCTGCTGGCGGTCTACGGACTGCTCAGCGTCAGCCTCGTGGGGCTGGCGGTGCGCCTGGCCTGGCTGCAGGTGATCGACACCGCCAACCTGGAGGCCAAGGCCCGGGCGATTCAGACCCAGTCGCAGACCCCCCTGGGCAAGCGCCGCACCATCGTGGATCGCAACGGCCGTCTGGTGGCCCTCGACGAGGAGCGCTTCACCCTCTGGGCCCATCCCCGCTACTTCAATTTCCCCGGCGACGATCCCCAGAAGCTGCGCAGCCGGCAGGAGGTGGCGGGCCGTCTGGCCAGCGTGCTGGCCCAGCCGGCCACGGTGTTGCATGAACGCATGGCGGGGCGCCCCAGCGGTGTGAAGCTGGGTACCGGCATCGACCCGGAAACCGCCGAACGCATCCGCCAGCTGGGCATCAGCGGCCTGGATCTGGAGGGCTACCCCCAGCGCATCTATCCCCAGGGGCCCCTGTTCGCCAACGTGGTGGGCTTTCTCAATCTGGAGCGGGTGCCCCAGGCCGGCCTGGAGCAGAGCCGTGACGGTGACCTGCGCCGCCAGGAAAGCACTCTCAGCATGCGCCGGGGAGCCGATGGCACTCCCCTGCCGGAGGGACTCACCGCCGGCTCTCTCTATGGCGACGACCTCCGCCTGCAGCTGACCCTCGACGCCCGGCTGCAGCAGGTGGCCCAGCAGGCTCTGGCCAACCAGGTGGCCCAATGGAAGGCCAAGCGCGCCGCCGCCCTGGTGATGGATGTGCGCAACGGCGAGATGCTTGCCCTGGCGTCCTACCCCACCTACGACCCCAACCAGTTCTGGAAATTCAACCCCGGGCTGTTCCGTGAATGGTCGGTGCAGGACCTCTACGAGCCTGGGTCCACCTTCAAGCCGATCAATCTCGCCATCGCCCTGCAGGAGAAGGCCATTGACCCGAAGGGCACGGTCAACGACCCGGGGCAGCTGAGCATCGGCGGCTGGCCGATCTTCAACCACAACCGGCAGGGCAACGGGGTGATCGACTTTCCCACCGTGCTGGAGGTCTCGAGCAACGTGGGCATGGTCAACGCCATGGCCCAGGTGAAGCGGGAGCGCTTCTGGGAGTGGCTGCACAAGATCGGCATCGACACCCGGCCCGACACCGATCTGCCCGGCGCGGTGGCCGGCGAGCTCAAACCTCGGGGCCTGTTCACCGGCCACGCCATCGAGCCCGCGGTGGCGGCTTTCGGACAGGGATTCTCACTCACGCCGCTGAAGCTGCTCCAGCTGCACGCCATGCTCGCCAACGGCGGGCGTCTGGTGAGCCCCCACATCACCCGCGGGCTGCGTTCCGGCGATGCCCTGGCCCCCACCCCGGGCCACGGCGGCATCCAGATGCTCGACCCCGAGGTCACGCGCACCGTGATGCAGTGGATGGAGGGCACGGTGGCCCGCAGCGACAGCCTGGGCATCAAGGTGCCGGGCCATCGCATCGGCGGCAAGACCGGCACGGCCCAGAAGGCCGATCGCGGCGTCTACATTCCCGGCGCCCTGATCACCAGCTTCGTGGGCCATCTGCCGATCGACGATCCCCGCTATGTGGTGCTGGTGGTGGTGGACGAGCCCCAGGGTGGCAACACCTACGGCTCCACCGTGGCCGCGCCAGTGGCGCGCCAGATCATCGACGCCCTGCTGGTGCTGGAGCAGATCCCTCCCACGGCGCCGGTGGCCCAGCCCGCCGGGCCGGCCAAGCCGCCCGCCTGAGACCGGGCAGAAACGGCCCCCCGTGTGGCCATTCGCGCAAGCTCCGGGCTCCAGGGCAGGTGGTGATGCCTGGGCTGGCTAGCGTTGGAACAACCGGTATCCCCGCCAGCGATGGCTAATTTGCTCGACCAGCTTGCCGCCATGACCGTGGTGGTGGCCGACACCGGTGACATCGACGCGATCAAGCAGTTCACCCCGCGCGACGCCACCACCAACCCCTCTCTGATCCTGGCGGCAGCCCAGATTCCTGCCTACCAGGAGCTCATCGACCGGTCCCTGCGGGAGTCGCGCCAGGTGATGGGGCCCGAGGCCGGGGCCGACGCGGTGGTGCGCGAAGCCCTCGATGAGATCTGCGTCACCTTCGGCAAGGAGATCCTCAAGATCGTGCCGGGCCGAGTGTCCACCGAAGTCGATGCCCGCCTGAGCTACGACACCGAGGCCACCATCGCCAAGGGCCGGCGCCTGATCGCCCTCTACAACCAGGCCGGGATCGGCAACGACCGGGTGCTGATCAAGGTGGCCTCCACCTGGGAGGGCATGCGCGCCGCCGAGCAGCTCGAGAAGGAGGGCATCCACTGCAACCTCACCCTGCTGTTCTCCTTCGCCCAGGCCGTGGCCGCCGCCGAGGCCGGCGTCACCCTGATTTCCCCCTTCGTGGGGCGCATCCTCGACTGGTTCAAGAAGAGCACAGGGCGCGAGAGCTATCCGGGCCCGGAAGATCCCGGTGTGGTGTCGGTGACCCAGATCTTCAACTACTTCAAGACCCACGGCTACAAGACCGAGGTGATGGGGGCCAGCTTCCGCAACACCGACGAGATCATCGAGCTGGCCGGCTGCGACCTGCTCACCATCTCGCCGGCGCTGCTCAACACCCTGCGCAGCACCGAGGGGGTGCTGGAACGCAAGCTCAACCCCTTTGACCCGGCCCCCAGCGAGGCGCAGATCCACCTCGATGAGGAGCGCTTCCGCGCCATGATGGTCTCCGACACCATGGCCACCGAGAAGCTCGACGAGGGCATCCGCGGCTTCTGCAAGGCGATCGAAACCCTCGAGGCCCAGCTGGCTCATCGCCTGGCGGTGCTTGAGGGTGGAGCCGCCTTCGGTCATGCCGTGCATGAAATCTTTCTGCTCAACGATCTCGACGGTGACGGCTGCATCACCCGGGAGGAGTGGCTGGGCAGCGATGCCGTGTTCGACGCTCTCGACACCGACAAGGACGGGCGCCTGGCTCCCGACGACGTGCGCGGCGGCCTCGGCGCCGCCCTGGCGGTGAGCGCGGCCTGAGCCAGGGCTCTCTTAATCCCCCCTTGATCTGCCTGGTGCACACTGGCTGGTTGAGCCAGACCATCGCCGCGCCATGAACGCACTCGACACCATGCGCGCCCTGGCCAGTGAGGGCGAGGTGATCACGGTGAGGGCAGGGGAGAGCATCTTCCGCTCCGGAGAAGCGGGCGACTGCATGTTCGGGGTGCTGGAGGGGCAGGTGCAGCTGAGCTGGCACGGCGACTCCGGCCACGAGCAGATCCAGGCCGGGGATGTGTTCGGGGCCGGAGCCCTGGTGACCACTGAACACCGGCGCTTCGGCGATGCCAAGGCGATCAGCGCCTGCCGGCTGCTGGTGATGAACCGGGAGAAATTTCTCTTCGCCGTGCAGGAGTCGCCGATGTTCGCCGTTCAGCTGCTGGGCTCCATCGATCAACGCCTGCGCCAGCTCAAGGACTGCACCCGCATCGGCTGAACTGCAGCCTCAGCCCCGCTGAAACAGCAGCCGGCGGATCGCCCGCTGGGCGATGTCGCCGTAGCCCAGCTCACCGGAGAGGATCTGGGCGATGCGCCGGGGTGCGGTGGGGCGCTTGATGCCCAGCTGGTAGCCCACCCGCGGCACCCGGTAGAACACGCTGGCGATGCGCCGCCCCCAGGCCATCGACTCGCCCCAGTCCCGCTGCAGGCCCTCGCTGTAGCGGGGCAGGGCGGCGGCATCGCCGGCGAGCCAGAGGTGGATGGCCGCGGCGGCGCGGCAGCCGCTCAGCAGCGCCGGCCGCAGACCCTCGGCCAGGAAGGGATCGCACAGGGAAGCGGCGTCGCCCGCCACCAGCACACCCTCACCGTGGAGGGGGTGGTGACCGTCCCAAACGCGCAGGCGGTTGACCGTGCGCTCACCGGCATCCGGGGCGTAGCCCAGGGACGGCAGCAGGCGGCTGAGCACGGCATCGGCCTCGGAGCGGGCCACGGCGGCAGCGGCCGGTCGGCCGATGAAGCTGCCCAGGCCGATGCTGGTGCCGCCTCGGCGGGGGAAGGCCCAGCAGAAGCCCTGGGGCACCAGACCGAAGGCGAAATGGGCGGTGGCCGGGTCGCGCACCTCCCCGTCCAGCTCCACGGAAACCGTGGTGGCGAAGCGGGGCCGGCTGGGGCCGAGGCCCACACCCGCCACCAGCCGGGAGCCAGATCCATCGGCGATCACCAGGGCCGCCGCCTCCGGACCGCCGCTATCCCCAGCGGCGCCGGCCTGGCGCACCTGCCAGCGCCCCCCGCGGCGCTGCACCGCCTGCACGGCGCATCCCTGGCGGAAACAGGCTCCGGCCTCCAGGGCACGCTGCACCAGAAAGGCGTCGAGCTGGGCACGGCGCACGATCCAGAAGGGAGCCGCACCGGGAAGCTGGGCGAGCACCGGATCGGCGAGCTTCCAGGTGAATCTCACCTGCTCGATCACGGCCTCCACCACCGGACTGAGATCGAAGGGGAACAAGGCCTGCACCGAAGCCGCCATGCCACCGCCGCAGGGCTTGGGGCGTGGAAAGGGAGCCTGATCGAGCAGCAGCACGGCACGACCGGCGCTGGCGAGATGGACGGCCGCCGCAGCCCCGGCCGCTCCAGCCCCCACCACGATCACATCCCAGGAGTCGCCGCGCCCAGGACTCACACCTTGAGGATTTCGGCTTCCTTCTCAGCCAGGTGCTTCTCCAGTTCCGCGATGAACCGGTCAGTGAGCTTCTGCACCTTGTCCTGCTGGTCGCGGCTCTGATCCTCGGAGAGGTCGCCGTCCTTTTCCTGCTTCTTGATCCGGTCGATGCCGTCGCGCCGGTTGTTGCGCAGGGCCACCTTGCCCTCCTCCGCATATTTGGCGGCGATCTTGCACAGCTCCTTGCGCCGGTCTTCGGTGAGCGGCGGGATGTTGATGCGGATCAGCCTGCCGTCGTTGTTGCAGGTGAGGCCGAGATCGCTCATGGCGATCGCCTTCTCGATCAGCCCCACGGAGCTGGCGTCGAAGGGCTGGATCTGGATCGTCTGGGAGTCGGGGGTGGTGAGGCTGGCCAGGGATTTCAGCTGGGTCTCGGCGCCGTAGTACTCGACGCTGATCTTGTCGAGCAGGGAGGTGTTGGCCCGCCCGGTGCGGATGGTGTTGAAGTTGCGCAGGGCGGCATCCACCGACTTGCGCATCGCGGCTTCCAGATCCATGGCTGTGCCTCAGGGGTGAATGCGGGTGCCGATCGGTTCACCGCGCACGGCCCGACCGATGTTGCCGGGACCGAACAGATCAAACACCACGATGGGGATGGAATTGTCCTTGCAGAGGGCAATGGCGGCGCCGTCCATCACCTCCAGTTCGCTGCTCAACACCTCCAGGAACGAGAGGGTCTCGTAGCGCCTGGCCCCGGCATGGCGGGCCGGGTCGCGGTCATAGACCCCATCCACCTTGGTGGCCTTGAACACCACATCGGCGTTGATCTCGGCAGCGCGCAGGGCCGCGGTGGTGTCGGTGGTGAAGAAGGGGTTGCCGGTGCCGGCGGCGAAGATCACCACCCGGCCCTTCTCCATATGGCGAATGGCCCGGCGACGGATGTAGGGCTCGGCCACCTCCTGCATGGAGATCGCGCTCTGCACGCGGGTCGGCACCCCGGCCCGCTCAAGGCCGTCCTGCAGGGTGATGGCATTCATCACCGTGGCCAGCATGCCCACGTAGTCGGCGGTGGCCCGGTCCATGCCGGCAGCACTGCCCTTGAGGCCACGGAAGATGTTGCCACCGCCCACCACGATCGCCAGCTCGGTGCCGTCGGCCACACAGGACGCCACATCCGAGGAGATCGACTGCACGATGGCCGGATCGATGCCATAGCCCTGCTCTCCCATCAGCGCTTCGCCGCTGAGCTTGAGGAGCACGCGCCTGTATCCCATCGACCCCCGATGACCAGCGGCACCGTAGCAATGGCGCTGGCGGCGGCCTTTAGAACTCGATGCCGCGCTGGGCTTTCACCCCCTGCTCCCTGAAGGGGTGGCGCACCAGCTTCATCTCCGTCACCAGGTCGGCCCGCGCGAGCAGGGCCGGCGGGGCGCCGCGGCCGGTGAGCGCCACATGGGTGAGCGGGGGCCGCAGGGCCAGCCCCTCCAGCACCTGCTCCACGGCCAGATAGCCAAGCTTGAGGGCCACGTTCACCTCGTCGAGCACCACCAGATGACGGCCGGGATCGGCGAGGTAGGCACAGGAACGCTCCCAGGCCGCCTGCACCAGGCTGCGGTCGCGCTCCCGATCCTGGGTTTCCCAGGTGAACCCCTCCCCCAGGGCATGCCAGGCCAGGGCCTCGCCGAACAGCTCCAGAGCCCTGGCCTCACCGGGCTGCCAGCCGCCCTTGATGAACTGCACCACCGCCACCCGCTCGCCATGGCCGAGGCTGCGCAGCACCAGACCCAGCGCTGCGGTGGTCTTGCCCTTGCCCTCGCCGGTGAACACCAGCACCAGCCCCTTCTCCAGGGTTCGCTCGCCCAGGCGCCGCTGCTGCACCTGCTGGCGGCGGGCCATGCGGCGGCGGTAGGCCTCCTGATCCGCCTCCGGCGCCAGGTCTCCACCGGGGCCGAGTTCGGCCGCCTGGCGGTCGAGGTCGCTCGCCAGCACGGCATCGGGCAGGGGTTGAACGCCGGTGTGCCGCGGGGCATCCAGCTGGCGGGGGGGCATGGCGCTGAGGGGCTGCAGGGGCACCACTCTGGCGGCTTCAGGCCGCCCCCCGGCTTTCGGCGGGCCGGCGGGCCAGGGCGGCGTCCACCGCCTGCTGCTGGTCGCGCCGGGTGATCCAGTGGTGGTAGGTGCGCGTGTGGATCGCCACGGAGTGGCCCATCATCCGCGCCGCCACCGTGTCCGGCAGGCCGATGTGGATGGTGCGCACGGCCCAGGCGTGGCGCAGGTCGTAGGGGGTGATGGGGAGCCGGTAGCGGCGGAACTGCTCGGCCACCCGCCGGCCCATCTGCTGCAGGGTGGTGCGCCGCAGATCGGTGGCCACCGCCGGCAGCGCAGCCTTCTCTGCCGCCAGCCGTTCGAGACCGAAGTGCTCCACCCAGCCGGGCTGGAAAGGCCACACCTGGTGCTCGCCGGTCTTGCTGGTGGGCAACACCCGGATCACCCGGTCGCCCCCCCGCCCCAGGGCCGCGAGATCGCAGCAGAACACCTCGTGGTTGCGCAGGCCGTAGGTGGCCATCAGCCCGTAGGCCAACCGCCAGGCAGGGTTGGGAATCAACTCCAGCAACTGCAGGATCAGCTGATCGCTGGGCAGCTGGCGGAAGCGGGCGGCATGGAGCCCGTAGCCGCCGGCACGGGTGTGCCAGTCCGCAGGCAGCTCCAGGCCGCCGTGCCGGGCCAGGGCCGCCAGGGCGACGCCGCACTGCTGGCGGCTGCTGCTGCCGGGCTCATAGCTCTCGAGCACCTGCTGCAGCTGCCGGCTCAGGGCGCCACCCTCGCCGGCGCCACGGCCGCCGGTGCCCAGATCGCCAGCGCCGGCCGGGCCGGAGGCGGCCAGATCGAGCAGGCGCCTGAGGTAGGGGCGGTAGGCGGCGGTCCAGGTGCTGCGGCTGCCGGCGGCGTTCCGGCGCCGCTTCGGGTCCGCGGCGAAGGCCCGCCCGAAGTCGTCCACCAGGCTGGCCAGATCGCGGCCGGGGCCGTGGGGCAGCGCCGCAGGCCGCGCTTCAGCGCTCGCCGGGCGCCCGCGCTCCGGCGGCAGGCTCCAGCACTCCCAGCGGAAACTGCCCTGCTCCAGTTCGCGCAGCACCTGGCGCTGCCACCGCTGAGCCTGCTCGAGCCCGCTGGCGCTGGCCGGCAGGCCCAGGCTGAGGCGCTGGACCTGCCGGCCCACTCCCCCGCGCCGGCAGGGCAGGGGCCCGCGCAGGCCCAGCCTGGCCCCACGGCGCTCGATCTTCAGGGCGATGCCGATCGCCGCCAGGCGGCCGTTGTGGGCAGCCAGCTCGGCATCGACGGCCGCCACGGCAGGGTCTGCCAGAGCGACCGCAGCCGCGTCCTGCGTCTCAGCGCTGCTGGAGTAGACCGCAATCACCCGTCAAGCACAGGGATCCCGAAGGTATCGATGGAGCTGCATCAGTGCTAGAGCCAGGCAGCCAGCGTTACGCTCTCGGTCGGTGCGCCGGACGGAACGAAGGCATGGCCAAGGTGGGCGTGCTGCTGCTGAACCTCGGGGGTCCGGAGCGGATCCAGGACGTCGGCCCGTTTCTCTACAACCTGTTCTCCGACCCGGAGATCATCCGGCTGCCCAACCCGGCGCTGCAGAAGCCCCTGGCCTGGCTGATCAGCAGCCTGCGGGCGGGCAAGTCCCAGGAGGCCTACCGCTCCATCGGCGGTGGCTCGCCCCTGCGCCGCATCACCGAGCAGCAGGCCCGGGAGCTGCAGAGCAGCCTGCGCCAGCGGGGCATCGAGGCCACCAGCTACGTGGCGATGCGCTACTGGCACCCGTTCACCGAGTCGGCGGTGGCCGACATCAAGGCCGACGGCGTCGACGAGGTGGTGGTGTTGCCCCTCTACCCTCACTTCTCGATCAGCACCAGCGGCTCCAGCTTCCGCGAGCTGCAACGGCTGCGCCAGGCGGATCCGGCCTTTGCGGCCCTGCCGATCCGCTGCATCCGCAGCTACCACGACGACCCCGGCTACATCGGCGCCATGGCCGAGCTGATCGCCCGAGAGATCCGCGCCTGCCCCGATCCGGCCAGCGCCCATGTGTTCTTCAGCGCCCACGGGGTGCCCAAGAGCTACGTGGAGGAAGCGGGCGATCCCTACCAGCGGGAGATCGAGACCTGCAGCCGGCTGATCATCGAGCACCTGGAACGGGAGCTGGATCACAGCAACCCCCACACCCTCGCCTACCAGAGCCGGGTGGGCCCGGTGGAATGGCTGCGGCCCTACACCGACGAGGCCCTCCAGGAACTGGGAGAGCAGGGGGTGAAGGATCTGGTGGTGGTGCCGATCAGCTTCGTGAGCGAGCACATCGAGACCCTCGAGGAGATCGACATCGAATACCGCGAGCTGGCCACCGAGGCAGGCATCACCAATTTCCGCCGGGTGCCGGCCCTCGACACCAGCCCCTCCTTCATTGACGGCCTGGCCCATCTGGTGCAGGAGGCCCTGGAGGGTCCGGAGGTCAACCTGGATCAGGCGGCGGCCCTGCCCACCACGGTGAAGCTCTATCCGCAGGACCGCTGGGCCTGGGGCTGGAACAACAGCTCGGAGGTGTGGAACGGACGCCTGGCGATGGTGGGCTTCTCGGCCTTCCTGCTGGAGCTGATCAGCGGCCATGGTCCCCTGCATGCCCTGGGGCTGCTCTGAGGCCCTCCCCAGCCATGACCGCCTCCACCCGACCATCCCTGCTGCTGGCACCCGCCCTCGGCGCTGCCGCCGCCCTCGCCCTGCAGGCGGGGATGCTGAACCTGCCCAGCGCCCAGGCCGGCAGCACCTGGAGCCGAGGGGTATTCCCGGTGGTCACCTTCGCCGGTTACACGAGCCATTTCGGCACCCGCACCGGCCCCTGGGGGGCGGTGGAGCAGCACTACGGGCTGGATATCGCCGCGCCGATGGGTTCACCGATCCGAAACTGGTGGGGCGGGGTGGTGGAGAGCGTGATCAACGACAGCACCTGCGGCCTAGGGCTGGTGATCCGCTCAGGCGAGTATGAGCACATCTACTGCCATCTCTCGGGATCGGTATCCGGTGGGGTCTACCGCAGCGGAGCGGTGGTGATCCGCGCCGGCCAGCGGCTGCGTACCGGCGAGTTGATCGGCCATGTGGGCGTGAGTGGCCGCAGCACCGGCCCGCACCTGCACTGGGGCATGCGCTTCCGCAACCAGTGGATGGACCCGGCCCTGGTGCTGCGCGCCATGGCCCGGGCCCGGCAGGGGGCCGTCTGAAGCCCGGCCGCCGAACCCAGACGCCCCGGCAACGCCTAGGGTTGGCGGGATTGATCCCTTGGCCAGGTGCATGGCCGCCGCAGCCGTGACGCTTTCGCCCCTCACCTCTGCCGCCCAGTCCACTGCCGCTGCAGCTCAAGCTGAAGCTCAAGCTGCAGCTGAGTCTCTGCCCGGCAGCGAGCTCGCCAGCAGCCAGCCGCTGCGCGTGAGTGGCGGCTATGCCCTGATGGATGCGCTGCGGCGCCACGGGGTGAAGCACATTTTCGGCTACCCGGGCGGCGCCATCCTGCCCATCTACGACGAACTCCACAAGGCCGAGGAGCGCGGCTGGCTGAAGCACATCCTGGTGCGTCACGAGCAGGGCGGCACCCACGCCGCTGACGCCTACGCACGCGCCACCGGCAAGGTGGGCGTGTGCTTCGGCACCTCAGGACCCGGGGCCACGAACCTGGTCACCGGCATCGCCACCGCCCACATGGATTCGGTGCCGATGGTGGTGATCAGCGGCCAGGTGCCGCGCGCCGCGATCGGCACCGATGCCTTCCAGGAAACCGACATCTTCGGCATCACCCTGCCGATCGTGAAGCACTCCTGGGTGGTGCGTGACCCCCGTCACATCGGCCGGATCGTGGCGGAGGCCTTCCTGATCGCCGCCAGCGGCCGTCCCGGCCCCGTGCTGATCGACGTGCCCAAGGACGTGGGGCTCGAGGAATTCGACTACCAGCCCGTGGAGCCAGGCTCGGCCGTGCCCAAGGGCTACAGGCTGGCACCCCCTCCCGCCCCCAAGGCGATTCGTGAGGCCCTTGAGCTGATCCGCGAGGCCCGCCGGCCCCTGCTCTATGTGGGTGGCGGCGCCATCAGCAGCGGCTCCCACCCAGCCCTGCTGGCCCTGGCCGAACGCTTTCGGCTGCCGGTCACCACCACCTTGATGGGCAAGGGATCCTTCGATGAGAAACATCCCCTGGCTCTGGGCATGCTGGGCATGCACGGCACCGCCTACGCCAACTTCGCCGTCACGGAATGCGATCTGCTGATCGCCGCCGGCGCCCGCTTCGACGACCGCGTCACCGGCCGGCTCGATGGCTTCGCACCCCGCGCCCGGGTGATTCACATCGACATCGACGCCGCCGAGGTGGGCAAGACCCGCGTGCCCGAAGTGCCGGTGGTGGGGGATGTGAACCAGGCCCTCAAGGCCCTGCTGGCTGCCAGTGAGGGGGATACCGCCGAGGGGCGCACTGAGGCCTGGCTGGAGCGCATCGCCTCCTGGAAGCACCACTACCCCCTGGTGGTGCCGGCAGCGGAGGGCGAAATCGCCCCCCAGGAGGTGATGGTGGCCCTGCGGGACCTGGCCCCGGATGCCTACTACACCACCGATGTGGGCCAGCACCAGATGTGGGCGGCCCAGTTCCTGCACAACGGCCCGCGGCGCTGGATCAGTTCCGCCGGACTCGGCACCATGGGCTTCGGCATGCCCGCCGCCATGGGTGTGCAGACCGCCTTCCCCGACCAGCAGGTGATCTGCGTGGCCGGCGACGCCAGCATTCTGATGAACATCCAGGAGCTGGGCACCCTGGCCCAGTACAACCTGCCGGTGAAGGTGGTGGTGATCAACAACGGCTGGCAGGGCATGGTGCGCCAGTGGCAGGAGAGCTTCTACGGCGAGCGCTACTCGGCCTCCGAGATGATGGGCGGCATGCCCGACTTCGAGCAGCTGGCTGAAGCCTTCGGCGTGCGCGGCGTGCTGATCAGCGATCGGTCCAGCCTGCGGCAGCAGCTTCGTGACGCCCTCGACCATCCGGGCCCGGCCTTCATCGATGTCAAGGTGCGCCGCAACGAGAACTGCTATCCGATGGTCCCCCCCGGCGCCAGCAATGCCCAGATGGTGGGCCTGCCCAGCCATCCCGAGCTGGCGATCGACACCAGCAGGCAGTGCGGCCAGTGCGGGGCCACCACCGCCAGCGCCCATCTCTTCTGCCCCAGTTGCGGCGCCAAGCTCTGAGCGCCCCCCAAGGCCGGGGCTGCGGCCGACAGCCCAGGCTGGCAGCCGTGCTGCTGAGCCTGCTGTTGCCCCTGGTGCTGCTGCTGGCTCCCCCCGGCGCCGCGGCGGCCGAAGTGCTGCAGGTGCGCCGGGCCACCCTGCTGCAAGTGGGTGACAGCAACCGCAGCTACAGCGTTGTGCTCGCCTGTGTGGAGGTGGACCCGGCCCAGGAGGACGCCGTCGTGGACTGGCTGCGGGGCCAGTTGCCGCGTGGAACCAAGGTGAACCTGCGGCCGGCCGGTCAGCGCGATGGGCAGCTGCTGGCCCGCGTGCGCACCGGGGCCAAACGGGGCCGGCCGTCTCTGGATCTGGGGACGGCCCTGATGGCGGAGGGTCTGGCGACACCGCTGGCGGAGGCCGACCCCCTGGCCTGCGCGGAGACCGGCTCCGGAAGCGCCAAGCTCAGCTGACCCCCTGCTGCCGATGAGCCTGAATCGCACCGCCAAGGGCATCGTGCTGGTGCCCTGCCTGCTCCTGGGAGGAGCCTTCCTGGCGGCCGCCGTCTGGAGTGGCGAGGGACCGGCTGCCGCCAGCCGCCCGCTGGCCCTGGCCCTCGGTGGCGTGCTCATGGGCGGAGGTCTGCTCGCCCAACTGGTGCCCGATCCACGGCCGGAGGCTGAGGATCAGGGGCGGGACCCGGGGGCAGAGGAGCAGGACGGCTGAACGCAGGGCTCAGCGGCTGCGGGTCTCGGCCGCCTTGCGGTACTCCTCGAGCACGTCATCGACGAACTTCTTGTCAGCGCTGGTGAGCTTGTCGTAGCAGCCCTGTTTGACCCGGCCCACCACCTGCAGGATGCTGCCGTTGGCGATCTGCTCGGGCTGGAGCCGTCCGGCACCGGCCACCTCGGAGCCGTAGCGGTTGGTGACCACATAGGTCATCGCCTTGGCCATGGCCAGAACGCTCTTCTGCACGGCCAGCTTCTCCTCCACCGCCAGCTCGCACACGTTCACCGCCGCCGCCAGCGCCATGTCGGTCATGCCCGCCTGGGAGATGGGGCCGCTGGGAGCGCCCTGAGCCTGGGCGGAGGCGGGAAGGGGCAGGGCCGCCGCCAGGGAGAAGGCAGCTGAAGCGATCCAGACGTGGGGAGGGCGCAGCACGAACGGAGGCAGGGGGAGGATTGACTCCACTGTGCCACCCGCCTTGGGCCCTCACCCAGTGCTTCGTGCCGTTCACACTTGCGGCCACCCCGGAACCCCGGCAGCAGAGTCGGGGTGGCCGCAACGGACCCATGCAGCTCCCCGCAGACGCCCCCTCCGGCTCCGATGCGCCCCAGGCACCAGGCAGCGAAGCCCTGGTGCTGCCGTTCAGCGCCATGGGTATCGAGGCCATCGCCGAGGTGGGCGGCAAGAACGCCTCCCTGGGCGAAATGATCCGTGAACTGGCCGGCCAGGGCGTGCGGGTGCCCGATGGCTTTGCCACCACCGCCGCCGCCTACCGGCGGTTCATCGCCGGCAGCGGTGTGGGGGAGCAGTTGCGCCTTCGGCTCGCGGGTCTGGACGGCAGCGACATCGCCGCCCTGCAGGGCGCCGGGGCCGCCGCCCGCTCCCTGCTGCTCAGCGCCCCGCTGCCGGCCGATCTGCAACAGCAGATCCTGGCCGCCTACCGCCAGCTGGGCGACGCCAGCGGGGTGGCTGCGGGCGGCGAGCTGGCAGTGGCGGTGCGCTCCAGCGCCACCGCCGAAGACCTGCCGGATGCCTCCTTCGCCGGCCAGCAGGAGACCTTCCTGAACGTGCAGGGCGAGGCGGCCCTGCTGGCGGCCTGTCGGCGCTGCTTCGCCTCGCTGTTCACCGACCGGGCCATTTCCTACCGCCAGATCAACGGTTTTGATCACGTCGAGGTGGCCCTCTCGATCGGGGTGCAGCGCATGGTGCGCGCCGACCTGGCCGCCTCCGGCGTGATGTTCAGCATCGACACCGAAACCGGTTTCCGCGACGCGGTGCTGCTCACCGCCGCCTGGGGCCTGGGCGAGACCGTGGTGCAGGGGGCCGTGAACCCGGATGAATACCTGATCTTCAAGCCCACTCTGGAAGCGGGGTTCGAGCCGATCATCCAGCGCCGGCTGGGCAGCAAGGCGATCCGCATGGTCTATGCCGAGGCCGACGGCAACCCCAACCACGAGCCGGGCCGCAGCGCCACCCGCACCGTGGCGGTGCCGGAGGCAGAGCGGCGGCGCTTCGCCATCAGCGATGCCGAGGCCCTGCAGCTGGCCCGCTGGGCCTGCCTGATCGAGCGCCACTACAGCAGGCGCCATGGCTGTCCCACGCCGATGGACATCGAGTGGGCCAAGGACGGCCACAGCGGGCTGCTCTACATCCTCCAGGCCCGTCCGGAAACCGTGCAGTCGCGGCGCTCGGCCACGGTGCTGCGCAGCTGGCATCTGCAGCCCCACGGGCAGGAGCCGGTCTGCCGCGGCCGGGCCATCGGCGCCTCGGTGAGCAGCGGCCGCGCCCGGGTTCTGCGCGACCCCGGCGAGATCCGCCGCTTCCTCCCCGGCGACCTGCTGGTGAGCGAGCGCACCGATCCGGACTGGGAACCGATCCTCAAGCGGGCAAGCGGGGTGATCACCAACCAGGGGGGTCGCACCTGCCACGCGGCGATCATCGCCCGCGAGATGGGCATCACCGCCATCGTCGGCTGCGGCGATGCCACCACGCGCATCAACGATGGTGAGCGGATCACCGCCAGCTGCTGCGAGGGAGACGAGGGGCGGGTGTACCGCGGCGAACTGCCCTTCCGGATCGAGGAGCAGGAACTCACCGACCTGCCCGCCACCCGCACCCACATCCTGATGAACGTGGGCAACCCGGAGGAGGCCTTCAAGCTGGCCGCCATCCCCTGCGACGGGGTGGGTCTGGCCCGGCTGGAGTTCATCATCGCCAACCACATCCGCGTGCACCCCATGGCCCTGCTGGAGCCGGAGCGGGTGAGCGATGCCGGCGAACGGCACGCCATCGCCGCGCTCACCCGCGGCTCCAGCTCGGCGCCGGAGTACTACGTGGATCTGCTGGCCCAGGGGATGGCCCGCATCGCCGCCGCCTTCTTCCCGCGGCCGGTGATCCTGCGCTTCTCCGACTTCAAGAGCAACGAATACGCCAGGTTGCTCGGGGGCCGTGTGTTCGAGCCCTGCGAGGACAATCCGATGATCGGCTGGCGGGGCGCCTCCCGCTACTACGCCCCGGCCTTCCGCGCGGCCTTCGGGCTGGAGTGCCGGGCCCTGCAACGGGTGCGGGACCGCATGGGTCTCACGAACGTGATCCCGATGGTGCCCTTCTGCCGCACGCCGGAGGAGGCCGACAAGGTGCTGGCGGAGATGGCCCGCCACGGGCTGGAGCGAGGGGTCGGGGGCCTGGAGGTCTACGTGATGTGCGAGCTGCCCAGCAACGTGATCGCCGCCGAAGCCTTCGCCGAGCGCTTCGATGGCTTCTCGATCGGCTCCAACGACCTCACCCAGCTCACCCTGGGGCTGGATCGCGATTCAGCCCTGGTGGCCGATCTCTTCGACGAGCGCCATGCCAGCGTCAAGGCCATGATCGCCATGGCCATCGCCAGCGCCCGGCGCTGCGGCCGCAAGGTGGGGATCTGCGGCCAGGCCCCGAGTGACGACACCAACCTGCTGAGATTCCTCGTGGAGCAGGGAATCGACTCAATCAGCGTCAGCCCTGACGCAGTGTTGCGCACACGGGTCGAGGTGGCGAAGGCCGAAAGGGAATACTGCGGTTAGATGCCCAGGATCACGGCTGCATCCTCCACCGACCGCGCCACACCGCTGATGCCGCCGTGCATCCGTACCACCGACAGCAACTGCTCCTGCTCCGGGCTGGTGCGACCCCTCGGACCCTTCACCTCAATCGCCGCGAACTGCGCGACCCGCTGGCCGATGTCGCCCTCAGCGATGGTCCGCACCCGCCAGCCGATCAGGTCGCTGGCACCCTTGCACAAGCCCGCCGAAAACAGTCGCGCACGCCGCTGTACCACGTCACCGGGCTGGACGCGGACAGTGCCGGGGCTGCTCACGCGGATCGCGTCGCCCGTCCACGCCTGGCCGGTATTGGATCGAAACAGCCGCACATCGGAACGTGCGCCAAGCCTCAGCCGGATTTCCTGCTGGGCCTGGCGTTCGGTCACGGGCAGAACAGCAGCCTGGCGGCGACATATAGCCACATGGCCGTTGACGCCAGGAGTGCCGGCAAGAGCCGTGAAATCCTCATGGTGCAGGCACCAAACCCAGCCCTGCCATCTGTGGCCTTGGCCGGGAGCCCGGCGCCTGAGTGAAGGCGGCGGCAGCGGAGCTTGGGTTTGAACTCAATGGGGAAGGCCAGTCCTCCGGGCGGGGAGCAGGACAGCCACTCTGGCGGCGGGGCGCATGGCTCTGCTGGCTAATTCAAGGTCAGTGTGCGAACCGGAGTTCATCCAAATCCGTAACCGCAAACGCAACAGTTCGGGTCAGGCAGCGTGGTGGCGGCGGCCCTCGCTCGCCGGAACGGGGCGGGAGCACTCAGCCTTTGATACC
Organism: Cyanobacteria bacterium J06638_7; assembly: GCA_039818745.1. Lineage (GTDB taxonomy): Bacteria > Cyanobacteriota > Cyanobacteriia > PCC-6307 > Cyanobiaceae > NIES-981. Next base: position 989 of record JBCBTI010000001.1, on the reverse strand, counting down.
GCGTCGTGCAGTCGCCGCAGCAGATCCTGTTGATCCGGCGTCAGCGGCTGGGCACCCAGTAAGGCGTCCTCAACCAACGCGGCCTCTTGGTAGGACAAGTCGCCCATTGACTCCAAGACCCATTCCATGCCAGCCGACGGGCGGACGCCGCACCGTTTCAGGTAGCTGCGGAACGTGTCCAGCACCTTCGCGTTCAGTTCCTCTGCTTCCCTCGCGTCCATCTCGGGATACTCCAATGTCCGGTACGCCGTCGGCAGCTCGATGTAGTTCATGTGCAGATCAATGAACTCGCGGTGTGTCCACACCCTGCCGTCATCGCCCCTGATCGGCTCCGCGCCGTGGACACGATCAAACAACCGCCCCGGCGGGATGTGGCCCCTGTAGTCGCTGGCGAGCAGTTTGTTCATACGGCCCAGCGCATCAAACGTGCTGAGCGCCGGGTTGGCTTTTTGCCCTAGGGAAGCTCTGGGCTACGGGGTCCTGAGCGGCATCTGAGGCCTGAAATCCCTAGCTGAGTCTTTGATTGCAATTGGAGAACTCTCCGTTGGCAGATTTCAGCCATTTACCGCCCTCCATGGCTGCAGGATTGCTTCATTCGCTGATACCATTCCCTACTTATGGGGCTGCAAGCAGCTGACGACGTACGAGGAACAGGTTCGTCAGCGCAGCCAGCACAGTCACCTTGCAGCGGTTCTTCTCCATGCCCTTCAGGAGTGTCTTCTGAAAGCCGAACTGCTGTTTGATCACCCGGAACGGATGCTCCACCTTGGCGCGAATGTGGGCCTTGGCTGCTTCCACCAGATCATCCAGGCGTCCCTCTGGCGTATCCGGTAGTGCTCGGCGTTTCCCTGGCCGCATCGCGACTCGGAAGCAGGCGCTCTGGTCTTTCATCTCAGGCCGCTTCCCAATCCCCTGGTAGCCGGCGTCGGCGTAGACCACCTCCTCTTCGCCATGCAGCAGTTCGGCCGCTGGGGTGAGATCGTGGACAT